>CAWFGW010000034.1:0-38237 GCA_963815495.1 uncultured Cytophagales bacterium | reverse complement strand
AAGGAGTAGCTACCGTACAATTTGACAATAAATGGGGCGCAATTGACTTAGAAGGAAAAATTGTAATCCCTTACCAATACGATAATCTTGGTACTTTTTCTGATGGTTTGATCGGTTATGAATTTAAAGGCAAGTGGGGGTTTTTAAACAATGAAGGTAAAATTACCATTAACCCACAATTTGATGATGCTCATTATTTTTCTTCTAAATTATGCCCTGTTCTTGAGAGCAAATCAGGGAAATGGGTAATGATTAACCAAGCTGGTGAACGAGCTTTCTCTCTGGAGTTTAAAGTTGCAAAACCTTATCACCATGGATTAGCCGTTGTAGAGTTAGAAACACAAAAAGGTGTTTTTATGGTAATCAACAGCGAAGGAAAAGTGTTAACTCAACCTGGTTTTGATATGATAAAACAGTTTAGCCGTTAAGCTTGAATTTGAATCACTTTATCTAAACTATTAAGAGTTTTTGCTGATTTTTTTACAAAAGGATTTTTTTCATCCCAAACGTAACCAGACAATACTGAACTGATTTGTTTTTTGAGGGTGGACTCTTTTTTATTGGCATAAATAATTCGCTCCAAAGTACCGTCATACCATTTCTCAACAAACACTCGAAATACGTCAATTCCCTTATTGAGTTTATTTACATATTCTTCCTCCCAGTTTACGAACTCTGCAGATAGCTCTTTATCAATCAAGTCAGCAGCTAGTTCACCAGATACCATTGCTAAAGTTGCTCCAGACGAAAAAATTGGATCAAGAAACTCCGTTGAATTCCCAGCCAATACATATCCATCTCCATAATAGCTGGTTGCTTTGTTAGAATAATTCCGCAAGACGTTTGGTTCAAAAGCAAAACCAGAAGTAAGCAAGGGTTTGAGGCTTGAACTTGTTGATAGAAGATTTAAAAAGGAGTGTTTCAAATCATTTTTAAGATCCAAATGATGCTCTGAACCCACAAAACCAACGGATAATTTGGATTTATTTAAAGGAATAACCCAAGCCCAGACATCCTCTTTAACTGATACTATTGAAGTGAAATTTTGATATTTCTCCCATTGTCCTTCTGTATTAATATGGCAAAAAACAGCCGTTCGGCTTGGCAGATTAGATTTTGAAACTTTGTTTAAAAGTTTAGAGATCACATTTGCATTTCCACTGGTGTCTATTACTTTTTTGCATTGAACTTTAGATACATCGCCATTTTCTGATTCAATGATTAACTCATTTTCAAACGTTCCTATATTCTTGAAAGCTGTTACTGAGCAACCAAACAAAATTTTCACACCTTTACTTTGAACAAAGTTTGCAAGTGCCTCGTCAAAATATTGGCGTTCTACTTGCCAAGTAGTGCCCCAGCCTCTGGTGAAATTGTTGGCGAATGATATAAAATTAGCTTCCTCATTACGCAAAAACACCGCTCCTTCTTTCAACTGAAAGTTGTATTTGTTTAAAAAATCTATGGCATCAATATTCGCTAAACACTCCATAGCACGAGGCAAAAGGCTTTCACCAATGGTAAATCGAGGAAAGTGTGTTTTTTCAACTACCAAAACCCGATACCCGCTTTTTATTAAATTTGCTGCAGCAACACAACCCGAAGGACCCGCTCCAATAATTAGAATGTCATATTCTTTTTCCATACCAATGGAAAATTAGTCAATTATCGACAATTGAAGACTAAAATGATATTAAGTATTTATATTTACAGATTCAAAAGTGAGATATGGTATTAGTTGGAAACGATTTTTTGAATTTAAGAAAGTTTGAAGAAATCGTATTAGCGTATAATAAAATAGACTTGGACACAACTGCCCTGTCAGCATGTGACGATTCATTTCGCTTAATCAACAAATTATCAGCTACTCAAATTATTTACGGGGTCAATACGGGTTTTGGACCCATGGCTCAGTTCAAAGTTCAAGACAAAAAAGCATTACAACTCAACTTAATACGCAGCCATTGTTCTGGGATGGGTAAAGAGCTTTCTACTTTAGAAACCAGAGCTTTGATGCTGGCGCGACTAAATTCTTTATTACAAGGAAAGTCGGGTGTACATGAATCTGTTTTAAAAACTTTACAACTATTCATTAACAACAAGATTTCTCCAACCGTGTTTGAACATGGTGGTGTCGGTGCTTCTGGTGATTTAGTACAATTGGCGCATTTGGCACTTAACTTAATTGGTGAAGGTGAGGTGATTTTTGACGACAAAAAACAACCAGCTAAAGCGGTATTTGATCAATTTAAAGCTTCCCCTGTACAAATACAGATAAGAGAAGGGCTCGCTATGATGAACGGGACTTCCGCTATGACTGGTCTAGCAGCACTAAATGTAATTCAAGCAAAAAAACTCTTCAAATACACCCTCGCAATGGGAGTTTGGCTCAATGAATTAGTAGGTGCTTTTGATGATGCATTTTCAGAAGTATTAAATCAAACAAAACACCACCTTGGACAGCAAAAAGTAGCGCAACAGATGCGCAAGTTAATCGCTACAAGTCAATGCTTTAAAAAAAGATATCACAATACTTCAGAAGAAACTGCTGATGACCCCACCTATTCCTTTAAAGTTCAGGAATTTTATTCTCTGCGCTGCCTACCCCAAATATTAGGACCAATTTTAGAAACCATTGAGCAGTGCGAAAAAACAGTTGAAAGCGAATTAAATTCTGCAAACGACAACCCTATAATAGATACCAAAACCGAGACCATCTATCATGGCGGAAATTTTCATGGTGATTACATTTCATTAGAAATGGATAAACTAAAAATGGTGATGACAAAACTTTCCGTATTGTTAGAAAGACAACTAAATTTTTTACTCAACCCGACATTAAACAATCAATTCCCAAATTTTTTAAATGCACACACCTTGGGATTAAACTTTGGATTACAAGGAATCCAGTTTACTGCAACATCCACCGTGGCTGAAAACAAAACATTATCATTTCCACAATATGTAAATAGTATCCCGTGCAACAATGACAATCAAGATGTGGTAAGCATGGGTTTCAACTCCGCCAAAATCACTCAAAAAGTAATTGAAAACTGTACACAAGTAGTAAGCATCCAACTACTTGCATTAAGTCAAGCAACGGCTATTTCTAATAAAGAAGAAAACCAGTTTGCAACCTCTAGTCAAGTATTAAAAAAGCAAGTAGAAGCTTTTTTTACCTTGCCGGTTACCGATCAACCACATCATAATAACTTGAAAGTATTAAATTCTTTCATTCAACATAACGACATTACAAACCTATGAACTGGGCATTAATAACTGGAGGTAGTCGAGGCATTGGTAGAGCTACCTGTGTGGAGCTTGCTAAATCGGGCTACCATATCCTCATTAATTTTAATTCAAACAAAGACGAAGCACTTAAAACTTTGGACTTAGTGCGTGAAGTAGGTGTTAAGGGAGAAATTTTAGGTTTTGATGTCGCCAACGCAATTCAGGTACAAGAAACACTAGGCACTTGGTTGGAAAAAAATCCTGAAAATAAAATTGAGGTTTTAGTGAATAATGCGGGTATTAAGAAAGACAACTTATTCATGTGGATGGAAAAACCCGACTGGGACGCAGTACTTGATATCAGCTTTTCAGGGTTTTTTAATGTCACAAAGCTGGTTGTTAATAAAATGATTGCTGCCAAATATGGACGAATCATCAATGTTGTTTCCATTTCTGGGCAAAAAGGAGTACCTGGACAAACCAACTATTCTACAGCTAAGTCTGGAATTATAGGAGCAACCCGTTCACTAGCCCAAGAAGTAGGAAGAAGAAACATTACCGTAAATGCTGTTGCACCAGGATTTATTAAAACCGAAATGACTGAAGGTATAGACGAAAAAGATTATAAAAAAATAATTCCAGTAGCACGGTTTGGAACTCCTGAAGAAGTAGCTCATGCCATTTCTTTTTTAGCCTCAAAAAATGCATCTTATATTACTGGAGAAGTGCTAACCGTATCAGGAGGTATTTAAAATCATGAATAGAGTTGTTATTACTGGAATTGGAATATATTCTTGCCTTGGGAAAAATTTAGAAGAAGTGACCAAATCTTTGTTTGAAGGGAAATCTGGAATCGGCATTGACCCCAAAAGAAAGGAGTTAGGTTTTCGATCCTCTTTAACGGGTATCATTCAGCGACCTGATTTAAAAAACCTACTCACCAGACGCCAACGAATTCAAATGCCTGAGCAAGCAGAGTATGCTTATATGGCAACCATTGAAGCTCTCGCAAAAGCGAAAATGGATGAGCAGACATTTGAAGAAAATGAAGTAGGAATCATCTACGGAAACGATAGCTCGGCAGTACCTGTAATAGAGGCTGTTGATAAATTAAGAGAAAAGAAAGACACTCAATTGATTGGCTCTGGTTCCGTGTTTCAGTCCATGAACTCCACGGTAACCATGAACTTGTCCACCATTTTTAAAATTAAAGGCATCAATTTCACGTTAAGTGGTGCGTGTGCAAGTGGTTCTCATTCGATTGGAATGGCTTATTTTCTTATTCGTTCTGGCCTACAACAACAAGTGATTTGTGGTGGTGCGCAAGAGGTAAACCCCGAGTGCATGGGTAACTTTGATGCCATTAATGCTTTTTCTATGCTGGAAAGTGATCCAACAAAAGCTAGCAGACCCTTTGATGCTAACCGTGATGGTTTAATTCCAAGTGGTGGTGCCGCAACAGTAATACTTGAAAGTTTAGAATCCGCTCAAAAGCGAGGTGCTAAGATATTAGGCGAAGTGGTAGGTTATGGATTCTCTTCCAATGGTGAACACATTTCTCAACCTTCGGTAGATGGGCCTTTCCGTTCCTTGAAAAACTCGCTAAAAGATGCAGGGTTGAGTATTGAAGATATAGACTACATTAATGCACATGCAACTTCCACACCTATAGGTGATAAAAATGAGGCGAAAGCAATAGCCGAGTTATTTGGAAATAAAGTGCCTGTAAGCTCTACTAAATCTATGACGGGTCACGAATGCTGGATGGCTGGAGCTAGCGAAATAGTTTATTCGTTATTGATGATGGAGAATGATTTCATGGCACCAAACATTAATTTCAATACCCCTGATGAGGACTCACAACGACTAGACATTATAGCTGAAACACGCCAAGGGAAAGTGGATACAATTCTTTCTAACTCATTCGGGTTTGGTGGCACCAACTCAACCCTTATTGTTAAAAAGTTTATCAATTAGTATCTTCGCGAATTAATACTAGTAGCAAAAATGGAGCTGAGCGAAATTGAGAAGATAACAAAAGGGTTTTTAGTAGAAGAATTCGAAGTAGAGGAAAACCTTATTCAGCCAGAAGCTGATATGAAGATTAGCTTGGACTTGGATAGCTTAGACTATGTGGATTTAGTGGTAATCATAGAAGAAAACTTCAACTTCAAAGTAAAACCTGAGGACTTTACTAACTTAGTTACTTTCAACGATTTTTATAAATATATACAAACAAAAATCGCTTAATACAAACGTGTCAGCATGGGAAGGTAAATCAAAAACAAATGCTTGGGGGTATAAATTTTTCTACTACTCCCTTCGTTTTCTAGGTTTACGAGCTGCCTATTTTTTTTTACTCTTTGTTAGTCCTTTTTACGTTTGCTTTTCTTCCTCTCGAAAATACATTTACACCTATTTCAAAACGCGACTTAGATTTCCTTTATTAAAAACTATTCGCTACATGTTTAAAAACTATTATGTATTTGGGCAAGTAATTATCGATAAAATATACATTCAAAGTGGTTTAAATCATCGTTTCCACTTTCAATTTAATGGGAGAAAACATCTAGAAGAGATAGTAAATCGAAACAAAGGTGGCATACTAATTAGTGCACACTTAGGTAACTGGGCAGTAGCAGGCGAGTTGTTAAAAGAATTTAAAACCAAAGTGAATGTGGTGATGTTAGATGAAGAACATCAAGCTATCAAACAATTTATAGGTTCTGTAACTGAACAAGCTTATAACATTATTGCCATCAAACAGGATTTTTCTCACCTGTTTGAAATCAAAAACGCGCTTGACAACAACGAACTAATTTGCATTCACGGTGATCGATTTATGGATGGTTCAAAAACTTTTAAACACCTTTTTTTAAAAAAAGAAGCCCACTTTCCAGCCGGACCATTTAAAATTTCAAAGATGATGGAAGTGCCTACCGTTTTTGTTTATGGCTTTAAACAAAAGAAAGGATATGATTTTTATTGCTCCGAAATATATCAAAACATGGCGGCTGAAGATTTATTTGAAAAATATGTCCTCAATCTGGAAAAAATGATCTCTATATACCCAGCACAATGGTTTAATTATTACGATTTTTGGAAATGATCGATTCAATTGAACATCTGATCCCTCAAAAACAACCTTTTGTTTTTATCAACAATATTCTGGAAGAAGACGAAGCGACTATTACTACACAATTCACCATACCTGAATCTGGCCCTCTAGTTAAAAATAGCCTTGCCTCTGAAGCACTTTTTCTTGAAAACATTGCACAATCGGCAGCTGCTAAAGCTGGGATCTCCTTCTCAAAAAAACACGAAGCTATTCCAATTGGTTATATTGGTGGAGTCAAAAAATTTGAGGTATTTGATGTTGCCAATGCAGGCGATTTAATTACCACTACCGTTACTTTTGTAAATGAAGTATTGAATGCTTCAATTGTAGAAGGGAAAATCTATTTAAAAGATCAACTCATCGCTCAGTGTGAGCTCAAAATATTTATTCAAGCGTGAAATTACACCTCGAAAACAACAACACACTAACCACTTCTGTTAAGATCAAAGTTCGCTTTCAAGAAGTTGATGCAATGCACATTGTATGGCACGGGCATTATTTAAAATACTTGGAAGATGCCCGCGAAGAATTTGGTAGTATATATAGCTTGGGGTATCTCGATGTGTTTTCTTTTGGCTTTATGACTCCTATTGTAGGACTCAATATCGATTATAAATCAGCGATTAAATACCAAGACGATATTGAAATACATATCACTTACTTGAATTCTAAAGCCGCTAAAATAATTTTTGACTATACTATTTTCAATCATACGAGCGGAAAAGTAGCAGCAAAAGCTCAATCAACGCAAGCTTTTGTCGATACCAATCACCAACTTATTCTCAACAATCCTGAGTTTTATATCAACTGGAAAAAAACGAACAACCTTCTTTAATTGTGAGTAGGGAAGCATATATCGCCACTACTGGACTTTTCCATCAACTGGGAAACTCGCCATCTATAGTTTTTGAGCAAATTCTAAATGGAAAAACAGGATTAGTTGAATATGCACATCCGCTAAACCCCACTGAAAAAAGTTTTGTAGCACATCTAAATGCTGATCAGATACCTTTCCAAGGTTATACCAGATTAGAGTCGTTATGCATTTCACTGATTTTAAACCACATCGAACCTTCATTGCTTCAACATCCAAACACGGCTGTTATCATCGCCACTACTAAAGGAAATATTGATGTGTTGGAATCAAACCCTGAACGGAGCAAGCTTCCTCAACTTGCCACTGCTTTAAAAAACTACTTTCAACTTAACGAACAGCCAACTATTGTGTGTAATGCTTGTATCTCAGGAACTGCTGCATTGGGGTTGGCTAAGGATTATATTTCAAATAATCTCTACGATAATGTGTTAGTTATTGGGTGTGACTTAATCACTGACTTTGTGTTATCAGGCTTTGAATCGTTCAAAGCACTCTCATCCTCCCCTGCACTAGCTTTTGATACCCAAAGAAATGGCTTGTCTTTAGGCGAAGCTGTTGCATTGATTTTAGTGAGTAATGAAAATAAGGCTGCTGAAATAAAAATCTGCAGCAGCGGAATCTCCAATGATGCAAACCACATTTCTGGACCATCGCGCACGGGTGACGGGTTATCTTTAGCAATAAAAAAAGCCTTAGAGAAGAGTAAAATAACCAGTACACAAATTGATGTCATATCAGGACATGGTACAGGCACTATTTACAACGATGAAATGGAAGCCTTAGCTATCAATCAAGCTAAATTAGAAGAAGTCCCTTTACACAGCTTAAAAGGCTTTCTGGGTCATACATTAGGTGCAGCTGGGGTAGTTGAAACTATTCTTTTAGCGGAATCAATGAAGCAGAACATTGCACTCCCTACCTATGGCTTTTCAACATTGGGCGTTTCGAAAAAGGTGAATATCAGCGCTAATCCATTTTCAAAAACAATGCAGTTTGGCTTAAAATTATCTGCCGGATTTGGTGGGTGTAATGCGACTTTACTACTTGAAAAGATATGAGTACCACACCGATACCATTCGTTCGAATTAAAAAAAACCACTTTTTTGATGGCGAGAAAACGAGCACTTTTGTTGAATTAAAAGGATTATATCAATCCTTAAAAATCGACTATCCCAAATTTCATAAAATGGACTCGCTATCGCAATTAGCGTTAGTGATGACACATGCATTAGTTAAAAAAACAGAAATTAATAAAAACACCATCCTGTTATTTGCCAATAGCATTTCTTCCTTTAATACCGATATAAAACACCAGGAATCGATTCGTCCAGAAGCTTACTTCCCAAGTCCTGCCACATTTGTGTATACCTTACCAAACATCAGCTTAGGAGAAGTGGCTATTAAATATCAACTAAAAAATGAAAACCTTTTTTTAGTATGTGACCATTTTTCACCTACTTTATATACAAAACATGCTTTCATTTACTTTAACGATGGAGCTGAAACTGCACTCTGCCTCTGGCTGGATGATCATAAAAATAACTTAGACGGTTTTGCCTTTATACTTACAAAAAGTGATGTAAAAAGCGCAAACATAACAGAAACACAATCAAAATTGAACGAATTATATGACAATGGATGAGTTAATTGAAAAGCTAAAAGTAGAAATAATAGAACATCTTAATTTAGATGAAATTACTCCTGAGGAAGTGTCGGCAGACGATCAACTGTTTGGCGGTGGTTTCGGTTTGGACTCTATAGATGCTTTAGAGTTAATCGTTCTTTTAGACAAAGAGTATGGCATTAAAATCACTTCTCAAGAAGAAGGAAAAGATGTGTTTGTATCTCTTCGCACTATGGCGGAATATATCCGTAAAAAACAAGAAGTATAAGGGATGTCAGTAATTGTAACTGGTATGGGAATTATTAGTGCCATTGGAAACAATGTGCAAGAAAACCATCATGCTTTACAATTAATCCATACTGGTATAAAACCTTCTGCAAATTATTTTTTCAATAGTGGTGACGCTGCTTTATTAGGAGAAGTCATTTTGTCCAATATAGAACTACAACGCGAGTTAGAAACTCCAACACTTCAATCACGAACAAGTCTTTTAGCATTAAAAGCAGCTAAAGAAGCAATAATACATGCTCAACTCACCTCAGAGGAACTTGCAAATGCTGCGCTAATTTCTGGAATCACTGTTGGTGGCATGGATATTAGCGAAAAAGAACTGTCCCATTTTTATGCAAAAGACTATGTTTCTAAAGCTTTTATCGAACATCCCTGCGCATTTTCTACGCAAAATATGGCTACGCATTTTGGTATTAACGGTTATTGCAATACGATTAGCACAGCATGTTCGTCTGCGGCAAATGCTATTTTATTAGGGAAAAAATTAATTGAATCGGGTCAAACAAATATTGCTATTGTTGGTGGGGTAGACGCTTTAACACAATTTACTTTCAAGGGTTTTGAATCTTTACTTTTACTCGACTCAAAACTTAACCAACCGTTTGATACTTCTCGAAAAGGCCTTAACCTTGGCGAAGGTGCTGCTTATCTTATTCTTGAAAAGAAAGGTTTCAGGGAAAATCAACCCAAGGCATTAGCAGAGCTACTGAGTGGGGCAAATCAAAACGATGCTTATCATCAGACGGCTTCTTCTCCTCAAGGTAAAGGAGCTTATCTGGCCATGAAAACTACCTTAGAAAGAGCTAACATTCAACCAAAACAAGTTGACTACATTAACGCTCATGGTACAGCTACACAAAATAATGATGACACCGAGTTAGCTGCATTAATTGCTCTATTTGGTGATTTTATCCCTGACTTTAGCTCTACAAAAAATTATACAGGTCACACCTTAGCGGCATGCGGAGCTATTGAAGCTATTTATGCGTTGTTGATGCTAGAAAACCAAACTATTTATCCAACATTTTCAACCATCACACCTACTCACAAATCATTAATTACCACCTTAAAATCAAAACCGTTGAACTACATTTTATCTAATTCATTTGGTTTTGGAGGCAATTGTACTTCTTTATTATTTAAAAAGCTTTAAATAGAAAATGAGCATTTACATTGAAAAATCTTGTGCATTTTCTAATCAAGAAAATCTTGAAAAAAAGCCAATTCAAGATTGGAAGAAAGGGTTTATTGCTCCACTCGAAACGGACTTTAAAGCACTAATACAGGATTCGGGATTAAGACGAATGCCTCTGGTCATGAAAAAAAGTCTTGCCGCAGCTTCTTTTTGTCTACAAAAACAGCAAGATATAGGTGGCATCTCGCTAGCAACAGGAATGGGCTGCACAAATGAAACATTAAGTTTTTACCACAGCATCCAACACCAAGTTTTAAAACCTTCGGCTTTCATACAATCGACCCACAACGCTATTAGTGGGAAAATTGCTGAATATCATCAGCTACACTGCCCAAACCTGACCCATGTACATGCAGATACTGCTTTTGAAAATGCCTTAATTGAAGCACTAACTCAACTATCAGAAAACAATGGACTTCAACTTATTGGAGCATTTGACGAATATAATCAGGAATACGAAACGATTAAAAACACACTCACAACTCCCAATAAATTAAGTGAAGGTGTGTTATTTTTCCTGTTAAGCAATTCACAAAAAAATGCGACAACACTATTAACTGAGGTAAAAACAAACCTCACCAAAAGCGCATTACAAAAAAAAATAGCTGACACCAAAAACACATTTTATTTACTTTCAACGGATGATTTAATACCATCGGTTAAAACTGCTCATCACCTAACCTATACGAACTATAGTGGTGAATACAACACTGCTACTGCATTTGGTTTATATATGGCTATGCGAATTTTAGAAGAAAAAGACCTACCCCATGATTCGAATAGCCAATTAATTCAAAACCAGCAAGTGATGGTCATTAACAAATCGTGTCACGGCTATTCCTTCTTTACCGTTGAACCCTATGACTAAATTTAATCGTCTTCGGTTTATTTTTTTAGTATTACTTAGCGGACTAGCAACGGCTTCCTTCCACTACCCTCCTATTTGGGTTGTTTTTTCATTGGTACTCATCTTTGGAATTGCTTTACTTATCATTGGCGTATTTCGTCTTAAGTGGCAACTATTTGCTCCATCCATCCATCAACTTTCATCAGAAAAAATATTACTCACTTTTGATGACGGACCAAACGAGCACACAATTGAAGTCCTTGAGGTTTTAAAAAAACATCAAGTGAAAGCACTCTTTTTTGTCATCGGCAAACAAGTTGAAATTCACCCTGAAATATTTAAACAACTTATCACCCAAGGACATCAAATTGGGAATCATGCATACAACCATCATCATGCAGATGCGTTTAAAAACACAACGTATTGGATGAATGAAATCGATAAAACCAATTTTTTAATTGAAAAAGCGACTGGTCATCAACCAACCTTATTTCGCCCACCTTTTGGAGTAATGACCCCCCATATCGCTAAAGCAAGTATACATTTTAATATGAAAGTTGTAGGTTGGTCTTTCCGTTCATTTGACACAGTAAGAACTCAACATCAAGTGTTAGAACAATTAAACACCATTCAAAAAGGAAACATCCTTTTATTTCACGATAATTTAACAAACTCGGCCTCACTTATTGACGCAATGATAACCCAACTACAATTAAAAGGTTTTATTTTTGCTGACCCCGAAGAAATACGGAGGTAACCAATGTATGAAATTAATCTTTCAAATCTTCATTCTACTTTTCACGACAGGAAACATCATCGGCCAAACAACCGATGAAGATTTTATTGCTAATTATATCGCCAGACATAAAAGTATCACTACACTAAGTTGTACTTTCAAACAGATAAAATCATCGGATTTATTTCAAGAAGATCAAGTTGCTCTAGGGAAATTATTCATGAAAAACCAAGCACAAATTCGCTGGGAATACACTTCGCCTCAGAAAAAAATCATTATTCTGAGAGACAACACCATCATTAGCCAAGAGGCTGATGGGAAAACAAACAAGTACAACTTTTTAGACAACCCCTTTATCGGGAAAGGATTCAAGCTTTTTGAAGTACTTGCTAACGGTCAATTGTTTGATAGTGATAAATTTACAACGAAGATCAGCTCGCTAAACACACAACAAACACACATCACTTTAATACCCGAAATAAAGCAACTCAAAAAATATATCAACTCGTTAGAAATTACGGTGGACTCAACTTCTTACTTAGTTCAAAAAATTATTATTAACGAAGTTTCTGGAGATCAAACTACCCTCTTTTTCAGTTCCTTTAAAATAAACGAAACCATGAACAACGCCTTTTTTTCGTTAGAAAAATAAATTAAATGCGCCTTTATACCTATCAAATTATTGATGCAAATGAGACTAGTTGTATTTGCACAATTCAATTAAATGAATTACATGAAGTGTTTAAAGGCCATTTTCCTGAAACACCTATTTTACCAGGAGTCTATTATTTAGAGATGATTTCGGAGATTCTCAAACAACAGCATTCACAGACAATGACTTTTAAATCTGCCTCCAACATTAAGTTTTTAGCACCAATTCTTCCCCAAACCACACCCTATTTTGAGCTTTCGATTCAATGGAAAAAAGAAGGTGCTACCCTCACAATTAACGCGATTGCCCAAAAAGACAACGTAATCTTTAGTAAATTAAAATGCCTTTATGAATTCAGCTGAGATACGTACTAAATTTGACGAGCTAAATTGTTGTGTAATCATTCCTACATACAACAATGCGCCAAAATTAAAGGCTGTTTTGGTCGATGTGTTTCATTATACCAACAAAGTAATTGTCGTAGATGATGGATCTACCGATGCTACATCTGACATTTTATGCCAATTTGAGCATGGCTTTTTAATAATTCATCATGAAGAAAAAAATCAGGGCAAAGGTAATGCACTTAGAATCGGATTTGAGCTAGCATTAGAGCAAGGATTTAGTTACGCCATCACCATTGACTCCGATGGACAACATTTGGCAAAAGATTTTGGACCATTCTTAGATAAAATTGCCCAAGAACCGAATTCACTCATCGTTGGTGCGCGTAATATGGAAAGTGCAGTAGACATACCAAAAAAAAGTAGTTTTGGTCATAAAAACTCCAACTTTTGGTACATGATAGAAACGGGACAAACTTTACCTGACACACAATCAGGATTTCGGTTATATCCACTAAGTTTCATAAAAAGTACACAATTCTTTTCAAAGAAATTTGGGTTTGAGGTAGAGGTGATTGTAAAAGCCGCTTGGAATGGAGTGAATGTCACCTATGTGCCTATCACGGTACTTTATCCTAAAGACCGCATTACACATTTTAAACCAGTAGAAGACTTTACACGTGTGAGCATCACTAATGCAGTATTAGTCTTTTTAGCATTGGCATATTATCGCCCGTTATTGTTTGTGAAAAAGCTGCGAAAGAAAAACCTAAAGCAGATTTGGGAAGATTTAATTTGGGTAAAAAATGAATCAACGCTCAAAAAATCTATTTCCGTAGCTTATGGGGTTTTTTGTGGACTAAGTCCTTTTTGGGGCTTTCACACAGGTATGGCCATTGGGGGGGCACTATTATTTCGGTTGAATAAAGCCCTCACCATTTTTGCTTCTAACGTGAGCTTTCCACCTTTTATTCCTTTGGTTTTGTATCTATCTCTTCAAACAGGTACATTAATATTGAATGAACCATTTATAGAATTTCATGATCTATGGGAATTAAACTTTGATACTATTAAACACAATTCCTACACCTATTTTATAGGTAGCATGGTCTTGTCAATAGGTTTAGCACTCATTTCGGGAGCAATTTCTTATTATTTAATTTCCAAGAAAACAAAGTTGAATGGGTAATAAACAGCTTTTTGAACGTACATTTATTTTTTTAAAAAAAAGAAGAATAGCCTTATTTAGTGTGATTCTTGGTTGTTTATTTCTTGCTATCTTTTTTATTTCAAATCAAAAATTTTCACAGAAAACACAAGATTTTTTACCCCAAACTGCATTTTCAAAGCAAATTTCCTCTTACACCAATGCTGATAAAATTCTTAACAACATCGTCATCACATTTACTCAGCAAGAAGGATCTGAAGACTCGCTAATTGCATGTGTAGAAACATTTGTTCAGCTGTTAAATCAAGACACTTCATTGATCGCCAACCTGCGTTACAAAGAAGAAATCTATGATGTCGACTTAATGATTAAAAACATCATTTATGAAACGCCTTTTCATTTTGATTCGCTTCATCAACCACTCTGGTCAAGAGAAAAAATTCAAGTTGCCATTCAAAATCAGTTTGACCAATTAAAAAATCCTTTGGGGTTTGTGAATAGGACAAAAATACAAAATGACCCTTTGGGATTTTCTGATCACCAATTTCAAGAATTAGCTAAGATTAAAGGTTCTATGGGTATGGATGTAGTTGATGGCTACTTTTTCTCAAAAGATCATCAGGCTGCTTTAGTTTTTATTGAATCAAAAAATCCCATTGGTGAAATAGAAAAAAACACAGAACTAAAAACTCATCTCGAAGAAGTCACACAGCGCGTTGAGCAGAAATACCAAGCCGTTAAAGTCACAACCTATGGCGGTATATTGGTTGCTTTGGAAAATGCAGAACAAATTAAATCGGACATTCGACTAAGTATGCCCTTGGCTTTAATTTTAATCATCGTATTGATTTTCTGGGGGCTAAAAGGTCATTTCTTAAATTTCCTCTATGTGTTTTTACCTTCCATTTTAGGGGGAATTTTTGGTCTGTTTATTACCAGCATTTTCTTTAAAGAACTTTCAGTCATTACCATTTCTTTCGGTACTATATTTCTGGGAATAAGTATTGATTATGCGATTCACTGGTTGTTTCATGTAGATGAAAACCGAATTAAAACCATCAAAGAAATTAGTAAACCGCTCTTAAGTGCCGTGTTCACCACTACGGGATCATTCTTTTTACTCTATTTAATTCCTGTGACTGGTATTCAACAATTAGGTTTGTTTTTAGGCTTTTCTTTAATCATTGCAGCACTAGTGTGTTTAATCATATTACCTCAACTCCCTCATCAGGGATTAACCTTCAAAAGGACATCAATTAATTTTTCTTCTAAATGGATAAATGCTTTCGCCATTTTATTGTTCATCGGTTCACTTATACTAACTTTTTCTTCTCCACCAGTTCGCTTTATGGACAGTTTGGAATCGCTCAACTACCTCTCTGCTGATCTTAAAGAAAGAGAAAAACGCGTTGGTGAGGTTAGCAACTATCCAGAGAAAAAAACATTTTTTGTAGTTAGTGGTCAATCGTTTAACGATGCGATTAAAAAATCAGCGAAGCTCTATCAAGAATTGCAAGCAGCTCCTTTTGAGCTTTCCATTTTTAGCCCAAACCAATGGCTATCTGCGGAATCCGCACAAAAAAACAGTTTACACAATTGGAAAAAGTACTGGACCAAACAAAAAGTAGATTCACTTTTCACACATCTTGATGAAGCTGCAAATCAAGTTGGCTTTTCTTCCAAAACATTTATCCCTTTTAAAACCTGGTTTCAAAGTTCCTTATCGTCAGAATTTACTCTAGAGATAAATCCGAGTCCAATTAATAAAGCCTTTGACAACTTGATTGTTTACACGAGCGATAGTTGTTTCATCACCACTATTGTCAACGTAAAACAAGAAGATAGAACAACCTTTTACAATTCATTTGCAAACCAAAAAGATTTTTTCATCTACGACAAGCAAGCATTTGTACATGAACTTGTTTCACTCATTCAAACCTCGCTGGATAAATTAACATATATTTCAGGGGCAATTGTCTTTGTCATCTTTTTTATCACGTTCCGAAATGTCAAACAGACAATCATTACCTTATTAATCATTTTTTTATCCTGCTTTACATCACTGGGAATCATTGCGCAGCTCGGTATTCAGCTCAACATTTTCAACCTCATCGTTATCTCTTTTATCTTTGGTTTAGGCATTGACTACTCTATTTTTATTAGCCACACACAAAATAACTCAACTTCACTAACGATAAATAAACAAGCAATTACTTTTTCTACCGTCACTACACTTATTGGCATTGGTGTTTTATTATCAGCAAAACATCCCGTATTAACCTCAATCGCGCAAACTTCAATTATAGGTATTTGCACCGTTTTCCTCCTTTCAATTGTTCTACTACCCTTTTTATTAAATATTAACTACAGAAATGTATTACATAGTATGAGTGTTTACGGCACGCTATTTTGGGGAGGTAGTTTCATTTCACTCATTACTTTTATTTTATGTGTCATACCGATGAATGCGACCTTTCGTAGAAAATTAATAAATAGGCTTATTAGACTCGGTTCTATTATCATTTGTAAAAGTGCCTTCGACCTTGACATCAGATGGAATAACCCAAAGATACAAACGAGAACTCCTTCCATTTTTATTTGTAACCACCAATCAATAGTTGATATCCCGATATTTTTATCAAAAAAAGAAAACACTGTATTAATTGGTAATCAAGATGTATTTAACAACTACATATATGGCTACCTTATCCGCAAAGCAGGATATATCAACTCCAATTGGTCGACAGAAAAAATTCATCAAAAAGTAAAAGAACGGCTCGATGAAGGATTCTCTATTCTGATCTTCCCAGAAGGTAGACGCACACCAGACGGAGAAATTCATCGATTTAAAAAAGGAGCCTTTTTAATGGCTCAAGAGTTAAATTGTCCATTGGTGCCCCATGTCATCTCCGGAGGGTATCAAGGATTATCGCGACACAAATTTCTTTTTAATCAATCAAGAGTAAGAATTGAAGGATTAGAACCTATTACAGTAACAGACTATAGAAATCAGTCTAAAGAAATAAGAGATAAAATGTGTAAAAGATTAATTTTGATGAATGGCGAGTGATAAAAAGTTTGACGTAGTAATCATAGGCGGTGGACTAGGTGGTTTATTATCTGCGCTTTTATTATTGAGAAAAGGATTAAGTATTTGTGTATTGGAAAAAAACCGTCAGTTTGGTGGTTGCCTTCAAATTTTCTCTCGACACAAACGCATTTTTGATACAGGTATTCATTATATAGGAAGTTTAGATAAAGGCCAAAATCTTTATAAAATTTTTAAGTATTTAGGAATTTATGATGAGTTAAACCTTCTAAAAATGGATACAGCTTATGATAAAATATACTTTGAGGATTGGGATGTGGAATATAGTCATATTCAAGGTTATGAGAATTTCACAAACTACTTATTAAAGCTATTTCCAGAAGAAAGTGATGCCATACACACCTATTTTAACACCATCAAACGAATAGTTACTGAGTTTCCACTTTACAATTTAAAACTACCTCCGAAGGAACTTGCTTTTTCCGATTCAATTGAAACTGACACATCAGCATTTATTAACTCCATAACAAACAACGAAAAACTGAGGGCAATTTTTGCTGGCGCCAACTTACTTTATGCTGGTGTAGCGGACAAAACACCTCTCTATGTGCATGCACTTATCTCCGATTCTTACATTTCATCTTCATGGAAATGTATTAATGGAGGTGCTCAAATTGAAAAAGCCCTAACAAAAAAAATAAAAGCTTTAGGAGGCACAATGATTAATCATGCAAGAGTAGAAAAAATAATAGTCGAAGAAGGGAAAGCAACCTCGGTGAAACTAGCTTCTGATCAAACTATTTATGGAGCAAATTTCATTAGCAACATTCACCCTTCAAATACCTTAGATTTAATTGAAACTGGGGTTATCCGCAAAGCATATATCAACCGCATTCAACAACTTGAAAATGGCGCATCCGTTTTTATCGTTTACATCGCGCTTAAGAAAGAAGCTGTTCCGTTCATGAATTACAATACGTATTACTGCGTAAACAAAGAAAATATTTGGACGGCACATGAATACACCGAAGAAGAATGGCCAAAAGGTATCGCTATTTTTAGTCCAGCAAACACGAAGTCACCCACACATGCTGACAGTTTAATTGTTATGTCTTATATGCATTATGATGAGGTTAAACATTGGGAAAAAACCTATAGAAATTACCCAGAAAAAACCGATTCAAGAACTGCTCAATACGAACAATTCAAAAAAAATAAAGCGGAAAAGATTATTGCTCTTTTAGTGAAGAAAATACCTGAAGTAGAAGGAAACATCACAGGTTACGAAACCTCAACACCACTTACTTTTAGAGATTACATCGGCACAAAAGACGGCTCCATGTATGGGATTATGAAAGATTATAAATCACCACTCAAAACATTTTTACATCCTAAAACAAAAATACCAAACCTATATCTAACCGGACAAAACCTCAACGTGCACGGTGTAGTAGGAGTAAGCATGAGCGCTTTAGTAACCACTCATGCTATGGTTGGTATGGATAAAGAAATTGAGGCAATGAGTGAGGTCACTTAAGTTTTTTTTTTAAATTCACCTTTCATTAATTAAAAAGAAAAAAATGAGTGCTTTATATCTAATTGGTCTTATCGCTGCTATATGGGTAATTTATAACGTTTGGCAAGACACTTCTAAATCGAATGAAGCAAAGTTAGTCTGGACGGTCTGCGCTATTTTTTTTAGTGTAATCACTGCAATTGTTTATTTGTTGCTTGAAAAAAAAGGCAAGATTCAATAATAATTCTCTAAAGCTTCCTTCAACTTTTCTTTCATTAAACTTCTTAACCACGAAGGTTTTAAAACGGTAACATTTTTACCATACATGAGCAAGCGTTCTTGAAATTCGTAGTTTGGCTTCAGCGTGTATTCCATTACTATACCTTCATCTAAATCATTAATAACTCGTTGCGTTTTATGAATGGGATGAGCTAATAAATACTTTGCTTGTAGATTAGTTAACTTAATCTCTACCTGCTCCACCTCATATTCTGAATAATTTAGCCCAATGATATCATCAAAATAAGGTTTTGGGTTAAGGCTTTCATTTCGTTTAAAAGTCTTGGACAACAATTTAAAATCTTCTATTCGGTCAATACCAAATGTTCGAATTTTTTCTGTTCCGTTGACGGTTCCCACAACATACCATCGTTTTTGATATTCCTTCAAGAGATATGGACTTAACTCATAAGGCTTAATGGTTTCCGTGTTATAGTTTTCGTGTTTAAAACTCACTACCCGGTATTCTTTTACAGCTTTAAGTAGCGGCTCAAAAAGTTCCATTCCTTTTAGTTCCACATCGCTTCCGTAGTCTATAAAACTCATCATTTTTTTCGAATCATGAATATTGTCCAACACGGCTTCTGTACTTATTGCGGTTTGTAATAACCGCGATATCGTATCTAAATCACGGCTATTTTCTTTGTCAATAGTATATCCTCTTCTGAAGTGATCATAAATAATTTCAATTCCAAACTCATATCTAATTTCTGCCAAATCACGCACAAATGTTCTTCTTGAGATTTCTAAATCATAAGTAAGTAAATAGTCTTGAAGCTCTTTCAAAGTAGAATATCCGAGCCTACTAATTTTATCGATAATTAAAAAATATCTTTTTATTTTTCCATGAATGGCCATAAGCCGAAAATATTAAAATATTTAATTACTCTATTCATAATTGGTATCTGATTAATTTTTAAATTCCATCTAAACTAAATCTTCAAGTACCATGAAAAAAATCGCTGCTTCACTTCTCTTTTTAATCATTTACTTAGGCTGTACTGGCCAAACAGAAAAACCCACTTCAGAAATTAAGGCACTTAAAAAAATGGAAGAAATACAAAGTGTATTAACCCTAACCCCAGAACAAATTATCACTTTAAAAAATGCGCTAATCACTAGATATGAAGCGATAAAAACTTTTGAAATGAAACATGAAGGAAAAAAAGAGTTAATCAAGGCTGAAAAGAAAAAGCAAAAAGAAGTATATAAAAGTATTTTTAATAAAACGCTTACAAAAGATCAATTAAAAAAATGGAAAGCTCATAGAGAATCTGAAAAAAAAGCAGCCAAACAAATTAAAGAGTAAAGAAAAGACCCACTCAAAATGTTGAATGGGTCTTTTTATTTTAATTTTCTAGTGTATTATTTAACTACGAAGCTGCCTTCACCAATTAAATAGCCCTCACCATATATTTCAACTTTATAAGTTCCTTCTTCATATTCACTTCCTTTACTATATAGGAAAGTGATTGTTTGTTTTGAATTGTCAAACGTTACATTTTGCTTGTCTGTGTAAAAGTCAGTTTTACCTTCCGCATTTGTAAATGAACCACCGCCTGATGATAAATCGAACAAAACAGTTCCTGATGGCTCTATAACTCTAAGAATTAACTCCTTTGTATCTTTTTTAGCTACTTTGTTATCTGCTAAATGAAATTTTACTCTTAATTTATCAATATGTTTTGCTTTGTATTCCCCACCATCATACTCTTTATTTTTGTCATTAATGGCAGTAACCTTTAGGTCTTCTACTTTTAACACCGATGCCACTCTTACTAAATCCGAAAGGCTTGTGTTTTCTTCAGCCATTTGACCTTGTATTGTATGTAAAGAATCATTAGAAGCTTTCAATGAATCTGCGAATAGTTTAATTCTTTGTAATTCTTCGTCTTTAGCTATTAGATCAACTTGAGCATTTGCTTTTAATTTATCCAACTCTTTTTCCAAACTTCTTCGTTGCGAAGCGTTATAGTTAGCAGAACTCTTCCATTTTTTTACTTCCGCTCTTAATGCTTCCGCTTTTTCTAGTAACTCAGTGTTTTCTTCACCGATTGCAGCATAATCTGCTGCTAGTTTTTCATATCGAGCTATTTGATCTTCTAACTCAATAGTCATATTGTCAATCTCTGATGTTTTTGTCTCAATTGTATTTTGTTGTGTTGCTAAGGTAGCCTCCAACTCACTTTTATTGTTAAACAAATAACCTGTTAGCCCGCCTAAAGCTAAAACAACAATTACTAAAGCGATGATAATCCCTTTATTTCCACCACCTGATTTTGGTTCTTCTTTTTTCTTTTTTGGGGGAACAGGAGGTGGTGTGTTCGTTGGTGTGCCTGAATTTGTTGGTGTGCCTGAAGCTGGTTTATTTTGATTTTCCATTTTAAAAAACAGTTTAGTTTATAGTTTAGTTTAAGTTATTGCTAGTTATTAGTAGGCGTTATTGAACTTGATTTAGTTTTTGTTTAACTACATCTACCGCTTTTTTCATTTTATCAACTTCACCTACCATTCGCTCTTGATCTTTTTTATTTTGTTCAATGTCTTGAATTAACTGCTGTTTCTTTGCAGCGTTGTCTTTCAAAGCATTTTCCAACCTTATTTTTTCCTCTGCATTATCTTCAAAATCTGACTGCAAATTATCTCCTTCCTTCATGGTTTTTTCTTGAACTTTAACAGTTTTATCTAATGCTTTTTCAGCATCTGCTATTTGCTCCATAATATCTTCTTTGTAGGCAGTAACTCCGAAACTGTGCAAAATTTTCTCTATAGCACTCCATCCTCTGCCGCCACTTTGAGCCCATTCATCACCCATATCTACAGCCATCCACACCATTGTTCCTTTACCCGATTTTTCTACCCGTGAAATCGTACGCACGATGGAGTTAATCCCAGGCACTGTTGCTGCTTCTATGAAATAATCACCCCCACTTGTAGAAACCTTTCCATAATCTTTAAACTGTTTCTTCCAGAGATTGCTTACCGTTTTTTCATCCAGTTCTAAGTAAATAGCGGCACCGGGGCGTGTAATTTTGTTTACTTTTTGATCGGTCTGATTTACGGTCACCTTTTGAGCTTGTACAATACCTGCAAACAAAAGAGCTAATAGGATTATAATATTCTTTTTCATGCCACTTTTCTTTTTAATAGGGTATAATTTAATAAAACTAATCTACAACTCATACTTTATGGCAAATGCTTTGCCTCTAAACACAAGTTTGGTTTAATTGTTAAGATTAAAAAATAAAAAGATGAAAGTTTTAATTTCAGGAGGATCTGGGTTTATTGGTGGTAAATTAACCAAACAACTTCAAGCTAACGGACATGAGGTAGCTTGGTTATCGCGTTCAGAGAAAAAGAACATTAAATCATTTGTTTGGAACATTAATTCCATGGCAATTGACCATAAAGCAATGGAGTGGGCCGATGCCGTAGTTCATCTTGCAGGCGCAAGTGTCGCTGGACAGCGATGGACCGATTCTTACAAAAAAACGATTTATGATAGTAGAATTAATTCTTCTAAGCTTATCATTGATGCTTTTAACAAAGCAAACACACCTCCTAAATCTTTGGTAAGCGCCTCTGCTGTTGGGTACTACGGTGGTTTTGAAGAACATGATGGTTATTTTATTGAAAACGACCCGCCAGCTAATGACTTCTTAGCTAAGGTCACTAAAGACTGGGAAAAAGAAGTTTTTGCCCGGGAAAGCGAAACAAGAACTGTTGCCCTAAGAATAGGAATTGTATTAGCAACAAAAGGTGGTGCCCTTGAAAGAATGGTTACTCCAATTAAATTTGGTGTGGGTGCGCCCTTGGCAAGTGGTAAACAGGTAATGTCCTGGATTCATATTGATGACCTGATAAATATGTTTACCTTCAGTCTGGAACACCCGATTGCAGGAAAATTTAATGCTGTAGCTCCCCACCCTGTCACTAATCAAGAAATGACACAATCTATTGCTGAACAACTTAACAAACCACTTATATTCCCCAATATTCCTACTTTTGCTTTAAAAATTTTACTCGGTGAGTTTGCCACTTTTGTTGTAAAAGGAGCACGAATTTCTTCTAAAAAAATAGAATCAGTAGGATATAAATTTTCATATCCTTTACTTTCTGATGCACTTAAAAATTTATTATAGAAGCGAATTTCTTTGCAACCAAACCCGTTGGGTTGCGTTAATAGTATGCGTGCATAACAAATTTAACACAGCAGAAATATGAGTATAGACGAAAAAAGAATACGAAGAGCTTTTAAACCAAAAAACTGGAACGACACAAAAACAGAAAATGCTTGGACGATTTTTAAAGTGATGGGCGAAATGGTGGAAGCTTTTGATACCTTAAAAAAAATTGGTCCTTGTGTGACTATTTTCGGTTCAGCACGAACCAAACCCAACCATAAATACTATATTATGGCTGAAGAAATTGCCCAAAAGCTTGTTGCAAAAGGCTATGGAATCATTACTGGAGGTGGTCCTGGAATTATGGAGGCCGGCAATAAGGGGGCAAAAGAAGGCGGTGGCTCTTCTGTGGGTTTAAATATTGAACTTCCTTTTGAACAAAATGGAAACCCATATATTGATAGAGATAAAATGATCAACTTCGACTTTTTCTTTGTGAGAAAAGTGATGTTTGTAAAATATAGCCAAGGTTTTATTGTAATGCCAGGTGGGATGGGAACACTCGATGAACTTTTCGAGGCGATTACCTTAATTCAAACTGGTAAAATAGGTCGATTCCCTATTGTATTAGTCGGTATAGACTACTGGAATGGATTAATGACATGGATTAAAGATGTAATGCTTGGTAAGGAAAACAACATTAGTACACCAGATTTAGATTTGATAAAATTGGTTGACACACCTGATGAAGCCGTTGAAATCATTAACGAATTTTACTCTAAATACACCCTTAAACCTAACTTTTAATGAAAATCCTTTACCTAATTGGTGTTTCATTATTCCTAGTAATAAACTTAAGCTCCTGCAAAAAACACGCGACAGGAGCTTTTTTTGTTTCAGAATCAGGTAAAGTTAAAATCGAAGTCACAGGCTCACAAGTTCCTCTTGACCCGTGGATGGTAAACCTCAAAGTAATTGTGAATAATCAACCTTTATATGAATTATCTCAAATAGAAGTATTTGCTTCTACGATTGATAGCAGTACAGTTGATTTTATTTTTAGAGACGGAATTTACACTGTAACTATTCAACAAATGGATGGGAGCATTTACCCTATACCCATTGTAAAACTCCCTGTAAAGTAATTTTTTTTATGGAATTCAATTCATGAGTTCATCTAGGTGATGAAATTTAAGTTCAACCTAAACCCAGTTCATCATGAAAAAAACACTCGTTATTGCCGCTACCTTTTTAACGCTTTCAGCATGTGTTAAAACAAATCATAACCAAGCGTCTACTTCAACAAATAAAGACTCTATCACTATAGTGGGGAAAGACCAAGAACCAACAAACCGACCAAATTCCACCATAAAAAAGGAAATGGTAGAGTCCGATTATGAAGTGGAAGAATACACTGCAGAACCCACACAAATTCATAATGCCGATAAGGCTGTTGGTTCTATTTCCAGAAGTGGAAAGGCAAATAAAATGATGTATAAGCCCGCTCCAGACCACTATATCAAACAACCTCCATCTGAAAATTTTAATACTGAAGGCTACGCATACACCCCCGAAAACGAATATAAAGCTGTTTCAAATGATCCTCTTTCTACTTTTTCTATTGATGTTGATGCCGCTAGTTACACCAATACCAGACGTTTTTTAAATAATGGTTCACTGCCACCAGTTGACGCGGTCCGCATTGAGGAGTTTATCAACTACTTCTCCTACAATTATGAAACACCGACAAAAGATGATCCTTTTAGCATCAACACAGAATATGCTACATGTCCTTGGAATAAAAACCATCAGCTTTTACATGTTGGGTTACAAGGAAGACGCTATGACTTCAACGAAATGCAAGCGATGAACCTCGTGTTTCTCGTGGATGTTTCTGGCTCAATGGGTGATCAAAACAAACTTCCACTGCTCAAAAGATCGTTTGAATTATTAACTAAACAGCTTCGTGCAAAAGACAAAATATCTATTGTGGTATATGCTGGAGCTGCTGGATTGGCGTTACCACCCACACCTGGGAATGATGCTAAAACTATCCTCCAAGCATTTAATCAGTTAAATGCAGGGGGCTCAACTGCAGGGGGCGAAGGAATTAACTTAGCTTACAAAATCGCAAAAGAAAATTTCATTGAAAATGGAATTAACCGAGTGATTCTTGCTACAGATGGTGATTTTAATATTGGAGCTTCTTCTGATGCAGAGATGACGCGTTTGATTGAAGAAAAAAGAAATGATGGGATTTCCATCACCGTATTAGGTTTCGGAATGGGTAACTATAAAGACTCAAAAATGGAAACCATCGCTGATAAAGGAAATGGTAACTACTTCTACATTGACAACTTAGAGGAAGCTAGAAAAACGTTAGTGACACAACTAGACGGCACCTTAAATACAATTGCTAAAGACGTTAAAATTCAAATCGAGTTTAACCCTGAGAAAGTGAAAGCCTACCGTTTGATTGGTTACGTCAACAGAAAACTAAACAATGAAGATTTTAACGATGATAAAAAAGACGCGGGCGAGCTTGGCGCAGGACATACGGTAACTGCTCTTTATGAAATAATACCTGCAAATAGTGACGAAGAAATCACCAGTTCAATAGATAAACTTCGGTACCAAACATCAAACTCAAACACTTCACCAAAAGGCAACAATGAAATCGCGACTGTTAAACTACGTTACAAACTCCCAAATGCTTCAACAAGTAAACTGTTAACACACTATCTTTCAGAAGAACAGACAAAATTCACGTCTGAGAATTTTCAGTTTTCAGCAGCAGTAGCTGGATTTGGAATGTTGTTAAGCCAGTCGAATTATTCCAACAAAATGACCTATAAAAATATTATTGAATGGGCATCAGCAGCCAAAGGAACCGATAATGAAGGGTACCGTTCTGAATTTATTCAACTTGTAAAAATGGCTGAATTATTGGATGAACAAACTGTGATGAAATAATTTTTCGGAAGACAATGCTTTGATGCATTGTCTTCCTTTCATAAGTTTAATAGTGAGTTCTTTTTTCGAAACCAAAATTGAATACCTCAAAGGCGTTGGCCCTCAAAAGGCTACTTTACTCAATAAAGAATTGGGCATATTCAATTATGGTCAACTTTTACAGCACTACCCTTTCCGTTACGAAGACAAAACTAAAATTTATACGATTAGTGAATTAAAAAAAGAAATGCCTTTTGTACAATTAAAAGGCTTTATTACCTCCGTAAAACTAGAAGGGCAGCCAAAAAGACAACGGTTAATCGCTCGTTTTCAAGACGACACGGGTTCGGTTGAGTTAATATGGTTTCAAGGGGTCTCATGGATTCAAAAACAATTGCAGTCTGGGGTTGAATATCTCCTCTTTGGGAAACCTGCTGTATTCAATAATCGACTCTCATTTTCACACCCTGAAATAGAAGTTTTTACAGCCCTTAAAGAAGGTGAAAGTTCGTTGTACCCAGTTTATTCTTCCACAGAATTATTGCGAAAACGATTTCTAGATTCTAAAGCGATAGCAAAACTTCAAAAACACTTATTGAGTTTGGCGTTTCATTCAAAAGCTATTCAAGAGATTTTGCCTGAAGAAATCATCACTAATTATGGTTTCTTCTCGAAAGCATTGGCATTAGCTCACATTCATTTTCCTGCAGACCACAAACATCTTGAAAAAGCAAAATTTCGTTTAAAGTTTGATGAGTTGTTTTTAATTCAACTACAACTTTTACTAGAAAAGGGTAAAAGAAAAGCAGCGCTTCCAGGCTTGATTTTTAAAGAAATTCCTCTGGTCACTGAGTTCTATAAAAACCACTTACCTTTTGACTTAACAGAAGCTCAAAAACGAGTAGTAAAAGAAATTAGAAAAGATTTTTTAGCAGGTAAACAGATGAACCGCTTACTCCAGGGTGATGTAGGTAGCGGTAAAACAATTGTAGCTTTCATCTGCATGCTGATGGCGGTGGATAACAGTGCTCAGGCGTGTCTTATGGCTCCGACAGAGATTTTAGCAGAGCAACACTACAAAGGCCTAAAGCCCTATACTGAGGCGTTAGGAATTCGTATTGCTTTGTTAACTGGTTCAGTGAAAAAAAGTGCCCGCAAGCCTATTCATGAACAACTCGCATCAGGTGAATTACACCTCATTGTTGGTACTCACGCTTTAATTGAGGATAAAGTAGTTTTTAACAATCTTGGACTATGTGTGATAGACGAGCAACACCGCTTTGGCGTGGCACAACGAGCTAAACTTTGGAAAAAAAATGATGGGGTGTTCCCTCATATACTAGTAATGACTGCTACTCCAATCCCTAGAACGTTAGCAATGACTGTATATGGGGATTTAGATGTATCAGTAATAGATGAGCTTCCTTCGGGACGAAAGCCAATTCAAACTATACATAAATACGATAGTAACAGGTTATCAGTGTTCGGTTTTCTGAAGAAAGAAATAGAAAAAGGGCGTCAAATCTATATTGTTTACCCATTAATTGAAGAGTCAGAAGCGATGGACTACAAAGATTTAATGGACGGATATGAAAGTATAAGTAGAGCGTTTCCTGATCAACACATCTCTATTCTACATGGAAAAATGAAACCCATAGACAAAGAATTTGAAATGAGGCGTTTTGTAAAAGGTGAAACACAAATCATGGTAGCAACCACAGTAATCGAAGTTGGGGTAAATGTACCTAATGCTTCTGTGATGGTAATAGAAAATGCGGAGCGCTTTGGACTAGCTCAACTTCACCAATTAAGAGGTCGCGTTGGCCGTGGGGCGGAACAATCCTATTGTATCCTAATGTCCGATTATAAGTTGAGCAAAGAAGCTAAGTTAAGAATTGACACAATGGTGAAAACGAATAACGGTTTTGAAATAGCCGATGTCGATTTAAAAATTAGAGGACCAGGTGATTTAACTGGTACACAACAAAGTGGCGTACTTGATTTATTAATTGCAGATTTAGCTACAGATGGTAAAATTTTAAGTGAAGCACGCTCCTGCGCTGAAAAAATTATTGATATAGACCCAAAATTAGATTCACCAAATTATCAAATATTGAAAAGACATATTATTTCTTTAAAGAAAAGTTATGTTAATTGGGGAAGAATTAGCTAATTTATGTTTGCTATGGATGTCGAGAAAAAAAGCTTTTCAAATTTTCAGTTTATATTTTTAAGTGTAGCGGTACTTATTCCTACCGCATTACTAATTTTTAGAAATCAACATTATTTTAATTCACATTGGCTGGATAAGTTACAATCAACTGCAGAATATTATCATGAACTTTTATATGACATGCAAAGTCATAACATTAAAATCATCAGTAAACTTGCTGAAGTTGATCCAAGTATTCTTGAAGTTCATGTTAAAACGGATGAATTAGAGGAGTTTATTGAAATGTTGAAAACCGAACTAATTAATGAATCGAACGGGATTAATCCAGAAACAAAAACCCTAGCAGATAAATATAACATCGAAGGAACACAACATTACCTCATTGGTGAAAAAGGAAAAAAAGGAAAAGCATATGAATTAGAGTTAAAATTAAATGAATATGCGTCTTATTTAACATCAATCAGTGGGACAGTTTTTTCTCCACTAGCTTTAGATGGACAACACCACACGAACATTTTTCATGGAGAAGGTGACCATTCAAATGAAGACTTTGTACAACTCAACTTCGGTAAATGTAATTTGGTTGAATCATTAGCAGTACTTACTGAGTTACAATTAAAAGTTATTTCCTACGAACAACGATATATAAATATGGAAGTTGTAAAATATTTCTTCAAAGACAAAGAGCACATAGATAGCACAAAATCTACATTAGAATTATAGTAGTATACAATTTCTTCAATTTTTTATTGAATAATTTTGTGGTGTAAGAAACTGAGAATGTTTCCCAATATTGAGATTTCAAATAACTAGAGAACCAATTACGATTAACTGACCCCGCTAATAAGTTATAATTTTGTTGCAAAAAACTCTATTTTAAAAATTATTGAAAGTATCTACCCGTTTTTTATCTAATTGTCGCATTGGTTTAAGTAAAGTCAGTTTCAAGTTTTTCTTTAAAACTTCACCCATATTTCTACATTTCTCAAAAGTGGGGTCTTGAAAATGAGCTGATAATTCAGTTTTAAGCTGATTGACTTTTTCTTCAGTAGAAATACGATCGATGTTCATAATATCAATTAAATCCTTCACACGGTAACGAGAAGAACGTAATCGTTTTGCCATTAAAGTTCTTTCTTCTTTTTGATATTGCTCTACAGTTTCTTTATTAATGTGTTTAATACACAAGCGAACTGCGGGATAATTTTCCTTAAAAAACTGAGGTAAATACATATTCTTCTTTCCCTCATAAGACTGTTGATCAAAATCAATCGCACGAATACGATATTGTGCTTCTTCAAAGTCTGGGGTAATATCCACAACGTAATTATAGGATCGCATATCACCTAATAAACGAATAAAACAACGTTCATTAAATTTTATAAATTCTTTAGCTATCCGTATCGTATTTATATTATTATCTGTAAAATAATTTTTAATGAACTCATCACCAGGAATACCTGCTATATGATCTTCTATTAAAGTGTTATTCTCCACTATAAAATTGACTTTGTTTGGAGAAAGTATATGTTCTAACTCTAACCCATAAATGCGAGAGGCATCCGCTATTTTAACATAATAATAATTATAGTTATCATTGATGGTATTTCGCATTCGTATGCGGAAAGGTTTAGAATTACCAAACGTACAATACTCTACTCGCTCTACTGTCAAATGTTCTAAAACTGATGTGTCACCATCCACATAAAGCATTGCATAAATTTGTTTCAACCCTTGATGAATCTCTTTCATGTCCGCCTGTGGATACATAACTGATTGCCATAACGTATCTACACCATGCCGATCGAAAATGGGGATAGTGTAGTCAAACCGCAGTAAGTCGTTATAGCGTATTGAAATACCTCTTTCACGTGCATTATTCCTTAGATATTTACGTAACTCTGGAATAATTTTAAAATATGGTTTCTTCTTAGAAATCTGCATTGAAATAAATATAGCAAAAAGCGTTAATGCAACCTATTTGTGATAATCGCTAACTTTCAAGTTTTCGAATTACTTTTCCTGGCACTCCGACAACCAACGAATAATCAGGTAAATTTTGAGTAATGACAGCACCCGCTCCTATGACACACCACTTGCCTATATTTACATTGGGTAAAATTGTAGCACCCGCTCCTATATGAGTTCCCTCATGTACTTTTACTCCAGCACAAATTGTTACTCCAGGGGATATATGACAAAAATCCTCAATAATGGAGTCATGATCAATAGAGCTTTTCGTATTAATAATACAATGCTTACCAATTTTTGCTCCCGTTTGAATGATACTTCCATGAACGACCACTGAACCTACTCCTATTTTCACATAAGGCGAAATAATGGCACTCTTATGAACGGCTTTTCCAAAGGGGTGTTTAATTACTGTTCCAGATATTCTTTTTCTAATCGCATTGTCTCCTATGGTAACAATTATCTCCTCTTCTGGTAAATAGTTTGCATCATAAACACCGAACACATCATATCCATTTAAGGAAACTAAGTCTGATTTATCTTCAAAAAAACCTAACAACTCTTGTTCCTGAGAAGTAATACAGTCAATCACAACCTTAGCATGTCCCCCAGCTCCGTATAATATCATTTCTTCGTTTTTAAATCTCCATTAAATTCACGCACACCCTGGTGCGCATTCGACTCCAAATCAATATTAAAAAGTAAATATGAAATTGTTTTAAAAAGTATCTTAATATCTAAAAAAAAATCACAGTTCTTTACATACCAAACATCTAAGTCAAATTTTTGCTTCCACGTCAATCGATTCCCTCCGTGCACCTGTGCCCAACCAGACATACCTGGCTTTACCAATAAACGCTGTTTATGCTCCATACTATATCTTTCATTATAAGAAGTATATAAAGGACGTGGTCCAACCAAGCTCATGTCTCCTTTCAATACATTAATTAACTGTGGTAATTCGTCCAACGATGTTGCTCGTAAAAAATTACCTAAACGAGTAATTCTCGCTCTTTCATTTTTTGAATTATCACCCACACTTTCAATTATAGTTCTAAACTTAATTATACGGAAAGGAACCCCATGTCTTTTAGCACGTTCTTGTAGAAAGAAAACACGTCCATTGTGTTCGATAAACAAAAGCAGGGCAATCACTAAACCAATTGGAAAAGCCAATAGCGTCAAGGTCAATGCCAAAACAAAATCAAAGAAAGGTTTTATGAATGAATGATACATCGTGAAACAAATGTAAAAATTTGGATGCGGATGCTTTAATCTTTAAACATTAAACTTTAAACTTCGGTATGATTTGTTTTCCCAACGCAAAAATTAACATCGGACTGCGGATATCTGAAAAAAGAACTGATGGTTATCATAATATTGAGTCCTGCTTTTATCCCATACCTTGGAATGACATTTTAGAAATTGTTCCCTCTAAAAATTTATCATTTGACGCAGCTGGCATTACTATTCCTGGTGATTTAGAAGACAACCTTTGTGTTAGAGCATTTAAGCTAATTCAGCAAGACTACCAACTTCCACCAGTGTCCATATTTCTTCAAAAAATTATTCCTATTGGTGCTGGTATGGGTGGCGGCTCGTCTGACGCTGCATTCACTTTAAAGCTCGTCAATGACTTGTTTGAATTAAAAATCACTATTACTCAACTCGAAAGCTATGCCCGTAAGCTGGGTAGTGACTGTGCATTCTTTATTAAAAATGAACCTGTTATTGCTTTAGAAAAAGGAGACATTTTTAAACCTTCAACCCTAAACTTGAAGGGTAAAACACTTGTTGCTGTTTATCCAAACATACACATATCCACAGCTGAAGCTTACTCAGGCATTACTCCAAAAAATAGTTCAACCAATTTGAATGAATTATTAAACCAGCCTATTACTTCATGGAATGAAAATGTCGTTAATGATTTTGAGGCACCTTTATTTGTACACTACCCCATTCTTAAAGAGATTAAAGGTACTCTACAAAAAAATGGGGCAGAATACGTTTCTATGACTGGATCAGGCTCTACTATTTATGGGATTTTTAATGATGACATAAATCATCAGCTTCTTTTCAAAAATTCTTTTTTAGTGAAAAAAATGGTGTTAAATTGAGATAATTAATTGCCAAAAAATACTCCTGAAATGAAAAATTCTTTTTTTATACTCGCTATTGTAACACTCCTTTTTTCTTGTTCAGGACCTTCAGAGACAGCCTATACCCCTACCGAAGTTATCGATTCATTGAAAGTTGTTAAAACTAAAGAAACCAATTATTCTATTACTCCTACTGACTTTCTAACTTTTCCTTTTACTGTTTCGGTAATGAGTGATGAAAAATGGGATGTAAACACAAAAATAGAGGCGAACAAACACGAACAAAACCTCAATGATACCATCTTAACCATGCGTTTTAAAGAATCGCTGCTTCATATACACAATCACAATTTGGTAGATGGCTATATCGTAAACAATGAAATTAACCTAGCTAAAAACATTCATGTTGGAATGTCAAAAGATTCATTTTTCTTAATTTTTAAACACCTAGAAAATCATAAAGATGCACCCTTTGTCGACATACAACCAAGTGCAGTTAAAATTGGTTGCTGTTCTGAACAAAATGATATGTGGACCTTCCGATTTGATGCAGACACCATTTTCGAAATCGATTATAACGGCTACGTAGATTAACTAATTAGCTACCTGATAGTGCCCGCTTTGATTTTTGATAGGTTAATATTAAATCAATAAATCGCTCACCATATACTTCTAACTTGCGTTGCCCCACACCACTTACTTCCAAAAAATCCTGAGGACTCATTGGCCGAGCATTTTCTATGCCACGCAAAGTTGCATCGCTAAACACTAAATAAGCTGGTATTTTTTCTTCTTGTGCTATTTGGTAACGCAACTTTTTAAGTTGTTCCAATAAATTATTGTCTTTTGCTTTAGTTGGTAACGCAGCTTTGGTGATTTTCACTCTCTCTTCAGCCACTATCGGAATTGTGAGTAACACCTTTTCATTTTCATATAAAACCTTCTTGGCAAAATCCGTCAGTTTTAATTCATTATTTTGGTGAAAAGCAATCTCACAATATCCTCTGTTAATTAACTGAATCATATATTGTTGCCAGTCCTTCCAAGTGATGTCAGCCGCTATGCCATATGTTTTTACTTTATCATATTGCTTGTTGAGAACGTTCATGTTACGAGCCCCTCGCAACACATCGATAACCATCCCTACTGCTTCTTTTTCTTTTAATCGAGCAATGGTCGAGAGTGCCTTCTGAGCGATGATCGTACCATCAAAAAAACGTGGTGGATTTTTGCACACATCACAATGTCCACAATCTTCGGCCAACAATTCTCCAAAGTAACTCAATAAAATTTTGCGTCTGCATGAAGTAGCGTCCGCAAACTGTTTCATGCGATCGAGCTTTGCCAATTGCATATCTTCGTTAGGGGTGCCCATCACAAACTGCTTGAGTTGAATAATGTCAGCAAAGGTATTAAATAGAAGTGCTTTCGAAGGTAAACCGTCACGACCAGCACGTCCAATTTCCTGGTAATATCCTTCGAGGTTTTTGGGCATATTATGATGGATAACCCAACGCACGTTTGACTTGTCTATGCCCATACCAAATGCAACTGTAGCACACACAATTTGAGTTTTATCATGGATAAACTTCTCTTGTACTTCAGAACGCTCTTCAAAACTTAACCCTGCATGGTAACATGCTGCCTTTAATCCTTTTGCTGTGAGTTTCTCCGCAACTTGTTCGGTGGACTTTCGACTCAGGCAGTATATAATTCCCGATTCGTTGGGATGGCTTTTTATAAATTTTAAGATTTGATCTACTCGTTTATCTGCTGGTCGCACTTCTAGCGAAATGTTTTTTCTATCGAAAGAAGTTAAAAACTGTTCGGCATGAGGTATTTGGAGCTGATCAACAATATCCTGCCGAGTGGCTTTGTCTGCCGTTGCTGTCAATGCAATGACCGGGACTTTAGGCAGTTTCTTTTTCATGAACCCCAGCTGCTGATACGATGGACGAAAATCATGACCCCATGAAGAAATACAATGTGCTTCATCTATAGCAATGCAACTAATGTATTTGTCATCTAAAATATTGTTGAGGTTGGGCAAACTTTCAGGGGCTACATAAAGCAGTTTAAGTTCTTTATTCACCACTTTATTAATAATCTCCTCTTGTTCCGAACCTGCTTGACTACTGTTAAAAAAATCAGCTGAAATACCATTAGCTGTTAATCCATCGACTTGGTCTTTCATTAAAGCAATAAGTGGTGAGATCACTAAGGTCACCCCCTCAAACAATAATGCAGGCAATTGAAAACAAATCGACTTACCACCACCAGTTGGCATAATAACTAAACAATCATTACCGTTCAACACCGTTTCTATAATCTGCTGTTGCTGTGTTCTAAACGAATCGTACCCAAAATGTTTTTTAAGTGTTGCTGTAAGTTCTGATGTATTATGCATAAACTTCAATAAAAATGACTCAAAATGAATTATGATGAGTCAACAATTAAATAAAAAGAATCGGAAAAGAAAAACTAGCCCTCTTTTGAATAAATTGTTTGAGTTGGAAAAGCAAATTCAAGTCCCAGTTCGTCAAATTTTTCCATGATCATCAAATTAGTCATCGACTGAGAGGTTGGGATATCTTCTTCTTTTTTTATGTAATAAATGAAGGTAATATTCATTGAATAGGCAGCGAACTCGGAAAACATCACAATCACTTTTTCCTCGATACACGACACCAATGATGGCATTGTTTTAAGCATTTCAATTGCCTCATTCATCTTCGCATAAGACGTATCATAGGTAAGTCCAAGTACAGCTATAACCTTTCTGTTGGGTTCACTTGAAACATTTGTAATACCCGCATTTATCAAGTTGGCATTGGGAATAGAAACCATTCTTCCCTCCAAAGTTTCTATCCGAGTACTTCGAATACCAATCTCACGAACAGTTCCATCATAGCCAGCCACTTGGATACGCTCATGAATTTTAAATGGCTTATCAACGAAAATCGTAATACCACCAATTAAATTTTTCACCGTATCTTGCGAAGCTAAAGCAAAAGCTAAACCTCCAATTCCTAACCCAGCAACAATGGTGGTGACATCATATCCAGCATTGTCTAACCCAACAATTATCCCTACACACCAAATGGTCCATTTGATTCCTTTTCTTAAGATGGGTAATAGCTGATCATCTAAATTTCCATCCGTTTTTTCCACTAATGGAACTAGATATTCTTCAACAAATGAGTCGAAAAGCCGAACAATTAACCATGTGACATTAAATACAATTAGCACATAATAAATGCGCTCTAACCATTCATGGACAGTTTGATCATCAGGGAAATGAAGGGAGTTTAAACCGAGCCAAATCCCATAAATCACCACCGCAAATATTACAGGGGCCTCAACTCTATCAACTAATATATCATCTAAGCGTGACTCTGTTTTTGCGGTTATTCGTTTAACAACTTTGTTAATAAACCAATACAACGCCTTTGCTACCAAAAAAGACAGAAGTATGATTACTGCTGCCTTTGACCAATCTGTCACTGTGTTGTGATAATAAGCTTTATGCAGAATTTCGTCCATAATTAACTTAGAAGAAATTGTTTAAATGCTGAAAATTCTGTGCTCATTTTAACAGAAACTTTTGGCTTGTTTACTATCGCTTCCAAGCGAGGTGGCAATGGAATATCTTTGTTCAACACCTCATCTACAACATCCTTAAACTTGGCTGGGTGGGCAGTAGAAAGGATAATTCCCAATGTACCGTCATTCTTTTCCTTTAAAACATCTTCCATACCTAAATAAGCTACTGCCGTATGTGGGCACATCACGTAACCAGCTTCATCATACACTTTTTTCATGCAAGCACGAGTTTCCTTATCAGAATAAGTTTTTCCAGTAACTAAACCCGATAACAGATTATAGCTGTTGTTCATAAATGCCAACAAACGAGGGAAATTACTAGGATTACCGACATCCATTGCATTGGAAATAGTCGCGATTGAAGGCCGAGGAGTAAATTTTTCAGTTTTTAAATAATTTGGCACAATGTCGTTAGCATTAGTTGCAGCCACAAACCACTGCACAGGAATTCCCATTTTCATTGCAATTAGGCCACCACACAAATTCCCGAAATTTCCTGAAGGTGTACAGAAAGCTACTTTTCGACCCTTTTTTTTCACCTGAGCATAGGCCCATGCATAATAAAACGACTGTGGGATTAATCGTGCAATATTGATAGAGTTCGCTGAACTTAAGTTCAACTTCGAATTTAATTCCGAATCCAAGAAGGCCTCTTTTACCAACTTTTGGCAATCGTCAAACACCCCATCAATTTCTAACGCTGTAATGTTCTCTCCTAAAGTAGTCAACTGTTTCTCTTGATTCACACTAACCTTTCCTGTTGGGTAAAGGATTGTGACTTTAATACCAGGCATGCCCAAGAAACCTTGCGCCACAGCACTACCTGTATCACCAGAAGTTGCTACTAAAATATTGATATCGTTTTGTTCTTTGTTCAGGAAATAAGCCATTACCCTTGACATAAATCGAGCTCCGAAATCTTTAAATGCCAGCGAGGGGCCATGAAATAATTCCAACACATGAATATCATCAGTGATTTTAACAACGGGTGCTTCAAAGTTGATTGCATCTTCGATAATTGCTTTCATATCCTCTGAAGGAATTTCATCCCCAATCAATTGATGAGCAATTTCGAAAGCAATTTCTTGAAAAGAATATTGGTCGATATTATCGATAAATTTTTTGTCTAACTGAGGAATTTCAGTTGGCATATACAACCCATTGTCATCGGGCAAGCCTTTGAAAAGTGCTTCCTTAAAGGTGACATTGGATACTTGATGTTTGGTGCTATATAGTTCCACTTTGTTATAATTAAGAATTAATAATTAAGAATTAAGAATGAGGCTTACCTCACACCTTTTTTCCAATTACTAATTATTCATTGTTCATTATTAATTAATTATTTAATCACTCTCGGTCCCACAGGGTTTACCTTCGAGATATATACTTCACTTTGGATGTTAATACCATCATAAACTGCTTTCATGGCTTTAGCAATTTTTTCTGCGGTGGCTTTGTCAGTACTTAAAGCAAAAATCGATGGACCACTTCCTGAAATGCTGCCGCCTAATGCTCCAGCATTCATGGCTGCTTTTTTGGCTTCATGAAAACCTGGAATTAGAATGGAACGCACAGGTTCTACAATCACATCTTGTAAAGAACGTCCGATTAACCCGTAATCGCTCATCATAATTCCAGCGATTAACCCACCTAAATTACCCCATTGTTGCACCGCTTGTTTTAGCTCTACCTTTTGACGTAAGATACTTCGTGCATCTTTGGTTTTCACTTCTATTTGCGGGTGAATTAACGTGCAATATAATTTCTCAGGAGTAGGCAATTGTACCACATCTAGCGGGTCATAACTACGAATCAACACAAAACCACCCAATAAAGCTGGAGCAACATTGTCTGCATGGGCAGCACCTGCCGCTAATTTTTCACCCAGCATGGCAAATGGGAGTAACTCCAAATCGGTTAGGGGAGAACCCAACAATTGGTTCACTGCCCAAACACCAACTACTGAGCTGGCAGCACTTGAACCTAAGCCACTTTTTAAGGGCATTTGTTTGTTCAATTCTATTTCAATCCCCAAGTCTTCTTTGCCAAGGTGTTTGAGGTATTCGCGAATCACAAGACTTACTGTATTTTGATCAGGGTCAAGGGGTAATAATCCATCATCGCCTGTAATTTTTGTGAAACGAATTCCGGGTTTGTCCGACAAAGTGATGATTACCTCATCTCCTGGGCTTTCTACTGCGAAACCTAATACATCAAATCCACAAGCTACATTAGCAACTGTTGCCGGAGCAAATGCTTTAATTGACTTTCCCATTACGACAAAAAGTTACTGATGATGATGATATCTGCAAACACACCTGCAGCAGTAACTTCAGCACCAGCTCCTGGTCCTTTAATTACTAATGGATTGCTTAAATAACGCTTCGT
>CAWFGW010000033.1:0-140689 GCA_963815495.1 uncultured Cytophagales bacterium | reverse complement strand
TAAAGTTAAAACAGGAATATATATTGCATACATCTCTTCCCTTGATGCTGAAAACACCTGTGTAGTTAAAATAGCAGTAGTCGAATAATGCTACATAAAACTAGAGGTCTCGTTTTAAGCCATATTAGGTATCAAGAAACCTCTATCATTGTTAAAATTTATACTGAAGAACTGGGCTTACAGTCATATATTGTAAATAGTGTGCGCACAAAAAGCTCCAAGACTAATAAAATTGCTCTATTTCAACCGCTCACATTATTAGACTTAGTCGTTTATTACAACGAAAAAAAATCGATTAACAGAATATCAGAACAAAAGTGTAATTATCCTTTTTCTTCCATACCCTTCAATATTGTAAAGTCTACGTTAGCCATGTTTATTGGTGAAGTGCTGAACAAAGTATTAAGTAGAGAGGAGGAAGCAAATCCAAATTTGTTTTTCTTTGTTTTTGAAGAAGTTAAAAAACTTAGATCAAAGCAATGAATCATTGGCCAACTTCCACATTCTGTTTTTATTAAATTTTCTTTCTCATTTAGGTATTCAACCACTTTCTGCTAATAGTATGTATGAAAGTATAATTACCTCGTATCAAGGAAACAGCATCCCAATTATTCCTACAGAAAAAGAAAATAAATTCATTAATTATGTTTTAAAAAATGACAAACCCGTAATAATCTCTCCCTCAGAAAGGAAAAACATTCTTCAGTTTACCTTAAACTTTTATTATTCCCAATTTGAGAATTTTGGGATAGTAAAATCAAAAGATGTGTTAGCGGAAGTATTAGGTTAATATAAACTTACTTTTTACTTTTTATTAACTTAAAAAAGGTTCCAAAAAACCAGTGTTGTTCTGCTTTAATTACAATCTCAAGCAAATCTACCGCTCGATTAGAAAATCGTGAAAGCTCAGAAGTTATTTTAATGAACTCTTTGACTTCTCTTTCAGGACCATCAGTAATTTCTTGCACTTGTTCTAACATTTTAGCAACTGGCTCTAGTTCTTTCTTTTTACGTTCGGTAATTACTTTTTTAACCATCTCCCACATGTCCTTTTCTGACTCAAAGTACTCTTTTCGTTCCCCTGGTTTCAGCACCTTGGTTACTATGCCCCAATCGAGCAATGAACGAAGTGTCATGTTAGCATTTCCTCGAGAAATTTGCAGTTCTTCCATGATTTGATCCGTAGATAAGGGTTCAGGTGAAACCAACAACAAAGCATGAATTTGAGCCATAGCTTTGTTAATACCCCAATTAGATCCAAAGGTACCCCACGACTGTACAAATTGATTTTTGGCTTCTTCAAAGTGCATAACGGTAGATTTTAAACGGCCTGTTTTTCCTGTATTTTATTAATAACGAATATAGCACCTAAACTAGAAGCTATAGCAACATAGCCAATATAATTGAAGTTAGCCACTGGCACGGTAGCATCCGTTTTGGATATAAAAATAATTTGACCAGCCAACAACGATGCTAAACCTGCTGATATATTAATTGTAGCCGTTACAAACCCCATAAAACTGCCCCGCAAATGAATAGGCGCTATTATAGTCATTAACGCATTGGAAGGCACAAACCGACCACTAATAGTAACGAACATCAACCCGTTAATGAACAGTACGGCCACCAACGGAATCACCGACATATTTGTCATAATTAAAATCATAACCATAGATAATGGTGCGACAATATAAAACACGTTTTTCCTACCATATTTGTCGGACATTTTCCCGATAAGAGGAGCCGTAAATAAGGTCATGATTCCTCCTACAAAGTAAATTAAAGGAATCTGCTCGTTAGTCAGATGTACATTGCGAATCAAATATGGAGTAATGAAAGGGATAACAGTAAACTGACCCATCACCAAAAAGAAAATGAATAACAATCCTTTTTGCAGCACTTTATTTTCTAAAATTGCCTTACCTGTAACTAAGAGAGATTTCCGCTTGTAATCCCCCTCCAAGTGTTTTTGCATACTTTGTATATTGAAAAAAACAAGTAATGCTAATATCAACCCAAGCACAACAATCACAGCAAATGGAACTCGCCAGCCATAGTGGTTGGCTAACCACAAACCAATTGGTACTCCCATTACTGAGCTAAAGGAAAATCCCAACATGACATAAGCCATCCCACTTGCGCGTTTTTCTTGAGGTATCTCATCACCCACAATAGCCAACACTAAGGAAGTAATAATTCCTCCAAAACAACCCGTTACAATTCTGCCCACTATCATAAACTCATAATTTGTAGCTATAGCACATAAAGAGGTTCCAAACAAGAACCCAATGAAGGCAATGAGCAGGGATTTTTTTCTATCCATATAATCAAGATATACTGAACCCAATAAGCCAAAAATACCCGCACTAATGGAATATGAAGAGACCATAAAGCTAAATTTAGCGGCATCTATTTTGAAGTCTAAAATAAACACATCTCCTAAGGGCATGATAATCATTAAGTCCATGATATGGAGAAATTGAATACTTGCAAGTATCACAATTAACAATGCTTCTTTTTTTGTCATATAAGTTATTTACTCTGTAATTAATTGGTGATAGCTTGACCCGTAACCACCCCAAACACCTAAACCACCTTTAATATTGCTTTTTATAATAGCTGGCCTTCCAAATGGATTTCCCGTTTGAGAACGGTCAAACTCGGCTGAGCTCCAAAAATCATAATGTGTTTCATCTATCATGCTCCATCGGAGTCTAATCGTGTCTCCCCGTTCAAAATAGCTAAAGGTTTTAAAATCTATTTCATCAATAAAACTATACCCCCTTTCTAAGGTGAAATTAAACGTTTGACCATCGAGGTCTACTAAAGAGTGATCATCAAATACCGATTGAAAATACCCTGGACTAAAAAATCCGCTATTACGTTGCGTAAAGTACCTTACAAAATTGTCTTCGTCAGAAGGGTCTGAAAATCGCCCATTTAATAACACCAAATTACTATACTCCGGGTTTGGGTGAGGTGTAACCCACAGCGAATCTACTGGAATAGGCTGAGGTATAGTAGTACTTGCAGATAAAGTAGTCGCTGCAATTTGGATTTTTAAATCATATTTTTTTTGTACCTCACCAATCATTCCTACGGTGGTATATACATAATATTTTAAATCATCATCGACTAAAGCCGCTGCTTCATCACCTAATAAATCGATGAGACTAATTTCAATATCAAGGGAATCTTCCAAGGCCTTGGATTAAAACCGCTAGTGTATCTGATGAGAATTCTCTAAGTGTATCTGTATAAGTACCGTTGTTAACTGTAACAATGGCATCATGTACAAATGACTCTTCAATGGTAGCTAAAGTAATCGGTGAAAAATAAGGTGTTGACTTCGTTAATATCACAAAAGGTGGCAGATTTTGTTCAATATAGCCTTCCACAACATAGTCTTGTTCAGACACTGGAATATCTAACTCCACTTCTTGTTCACATGCCGTGAAAAGTAGGATGAAAATTAAAAGCACTATGTAGCTTCTTTTATTCATTTAAAACTTAAAGTTCCAAGTCACTGATGGTAAAATTGGGAAAACGTAAAACTGTCTTGCAACAACACGGGCAGTACCGGCATTCACATTTCCTTCTGTATCCGTATAAATAATATAGGGGTTTTTACGATTATACACATTGTAAACACTAAATGACCAAGAAGATTCAAATCGCTTTGTCTTTTTTGAATTCAACGTAGCTGATATATCTAGGCGATGATAAGCAGGCATTCTGAAACTATTCCGATCTCCATACACATTTACTACTCTATTTTCAATTAAATAACGTCCAACAGGTAGTGTAATCGCTTGCCCTGTTCCATAGACAAAACTACTCGAAAATGTCCAGCGTTTGTTTAACTCAAAAGTTGCCACAATAGATAAATCATGTCTACGGTCATATTTAGCGGGAAAAATTCGACCATCATTTATTTGATCAAATTCCCGAGTAGTTTTTGAAAGGGTATACCCAACCCAACCCGTAAGTTTACCCGTTGATTTTTTTACAAGAAACTCTGCTCCATACGATTTACCGGTCCCAATCACTAAATCTCTTTCTAACTCACCTGATAATGTAGGCACAAAATCTTGACGGTATTCAATTTGGTTCCACATGTTTCGATAATACACCTCGACTGAAGTTTCATATTTATTATCGTCTAAATTCTTAAAATAACCCAATGAATATTGCATACCTCGCTGGGGTTTTAATAATACTGAGCTAGGCACCCAAATATCAAACGGTAACGCATTACCAGAAAGTGACAAGAGGTGCGCATATTGATTACTAAACACATAACTTGCTTTCAGGGATGAGGTGCTATCCAAACTATAACGGATAGCTACTCTCGGCTCTAAACCATAATAATTTTTCACCTTCTCAAAGCGAGTATAGTTAGACGTGTCGATTGCATTGTCCAATTTTTCAATGAATTCATAGGGACCCAACTGCTGATATATACTACCTCTTAAACCTAGATTCAGTTTCCATTTATCAGAAACCTGATAGTTGTCATCCAAAGAAAGTGCTACTTCCTGAGCATATTTTTTAAAGTTCTGATTGGCACTTGTATTCCCAGAAATCTCTGCGTCACTGGTCATGGCTTCAAATGAACGTGGTGTAAACATGTGGTAGGTATATTCAAAATTAGCTAATAAATCATGCTTGGTACTGATGATGTATTGTAGTTTTTCTTTCAATCCAACATCGGTAATATCCGACTGTATCATGGTTGAAATATTATCAAATGTCACATCAGCGGCAAACTGATAATTATTAAACACTAAATAAGAATTGAGAAAAAGACTATCTGTAAACGTGTGTTGCCAACGTAATGAAGAAGTCGAATTACCCCAGTTAATCGCTGAGCGAAACCGACCGTCAAGCAATGAAAAACTAACATCATCGCGCCCATGGTATGCACTAAAAAACAACTTGTTTTTGGTGTTAATCTTATGACTCAACTTTAAATTTAAATCATAGAAATAATACGGGATCCCTCTATTTCCATTACTTTCAATGAATGGTTTTGTTAAAACATCCACATAGGTACGCCTGGCTGAGATTAAAAAATGTGTGGTATCTTTTTTTATTGCTCCTTCTAGAGTCAAGCGCGAAGCAATTATACCCACACCTCCGTTTACTTTAAGTTTATTTGAGGAACTGCTTTTTCCTTTAAAATCTAATACGGAAGACAAGCGTCCTCCATATTCGGCAGGAATTGAGCCTTTGTACAAAGTAACATCCTCAATGGCGTCTGCATTAAATACTGAAAAAAAGCCAAACAAATGTCCTGTGTTATAAATGGTCGCTTCATCCAACAAGACTAAATTTTGATCGGGCCCACCACCTCGAACGTACAAACCGCTTGTTCCTTCTCCAGAAGAAAGGACGCCTGGGAGTAATTGAATGGATTTTAAGATATCCACTTCCCCCATAAGTGCAGGTAGTTTTTTCACTTCGTCTGAAGTCAACTCGACCTTTCCCATTTCGGTACTGGATACATTTTCATCTTTTTCCCCAGCTTCAATTTCCACTACATCAGTTAAGATATAGTTAGGTTTTGGGTTTACTGTCAACACCAGATTTTTAAAAAGCTGTATCTGTTGAGTCGTTTCTTTAAACCCCATTGATTTGATGTTGAGCGAATACTCTCCACTAGGTGCTGTGATCGAAAACACCCCTGCAAAATCAGTTGTCACTACTTTGACCACTGCAGTATCTTTCAACAACGTTACTCGCGCACCAATAATGGGTAAACCTTCATCATCATTCACAATACCAGAAACAGTATATGCAGTTTGAGCGTGTAGCCAACTACAAATCAAGAAAAAAATAAAAAAAAGAATTTTATTGAGCACCTCTTCTGATGATTATTGCTTTATCTGAAACACTAACAGACCACATTACAAAACTCGAATCTCCCACCTTATCGGGAGAAGATATATAATAAACTCCTTCATCTTTATCATATTGAATATTGTTACCAGGAAGTTCGCCCGTTTCTTGAAAGCTATAATTATATGCCTCAAAAATTTGACTTTCTAATGCGGTGGCAACTGATGAATTAGCTTCCGAAATACTTTTAAGACTAATGCCTTCAAGTTTGTTTAATGAATCTTTATCAATTTGCTTTGACTTGTAAGCTGCTAGTATATCCAAGCCTATTTCTTCTGCTTCAATGGACATTTCTCCTTTTGTAACATAAGCTATTTTCCGTGCTTTCATCTCTTGTTTAACTGCTGCTGTGTCTACACGTGGTGTGTCGCTACAGCTTGAAAACAATAGTATACTCCCAATAATTAACCATTTATTCATAGGGTAAATATACACGAGAATTGACACAACGCGAATAATCAACAAACATTTGCTATCTTTGTTTTCCAAAAATTTACAGACTGTATGTTAAGTAAGCTTGAAGATTTAGAGAAACGATTTTTAGAAGTAAGTGATTTGCTGGTGCAGCCAGAAACAATGGCAAACATGAAAACTTTTACTGCATTAAGTAAAGAGTATAAAGACCTTGAGAAAATCGTAAAACTATTCAAAGAGTATAAAAATGTGCTTGGAAATATTACTTCCGCTAAGGAGGTAATTGCAAAAGAGAAAGATGAAGAATTTCGTGAAATGGCTAAGTTCGAATTGGACGAATTAGTACCCCTTCGCGAGGAGATGGAGGAAAAACTTAAAACCTTACTCATACCAAAAGACCCTAACGATTCTAAAAATGTGATTTTGGAAATTAGAGGTGGTGCTGGTGGTGATGAATCAGCCATTTTTGCTGGTGACCTTTTTAGAATGTATCAGCGATTTGCGGAAAAGCAAGGTTGGAAAATGACGGTAACTGACTTTACTGAAGGTTCTGCTGGTGGTTATTCCATTATTGTTGCCAAAGTTGAAGGAGAAGATGTTTATGGCTCTTTAAAATTCGAATCAGGTGTTCACCGCGTTCAGCGTGTACCTTCAACAGAGTCACAAGGTCGTGTACATACTTCGGCAGCTTCTGTTGCCGCCATGCCAGAGGTTGACGATGTGGAAGTAAACATCAACATGAACGATGTAAGAAAAGATACTTATTGTTCTTCAGGACCTGGTGGACAATCGGTTAACACTACGTACTCTGCGGTACGGTTAACACACGCGCCTTCAGGGATAGTTGTTCAATGTCAAGATGAAAAGTCCCAACTGAAAAACTTTGAAAGTGCCCTTAAAGAATTGAAATCACGTATTTTTGCAATTGAATACCAAAAACAACAAGACGAAATTGGTGCGAACCGAAAATCACTAATTGGGAGTGGTGATCGCTCAGATAAAATAAGAACATACAACTTTCCGCAAGGAAGAGTAACTGATCATCGAATAGGTATGACAGTTTATAACCTAGACGCAGTAATCAATGGCGAAGTAGGTGACTTTATTGAAAACTTACGTATAGCTGAAAACTCAGAAAAAATGAAAAACGGATCGGTATAATTCGACTAAACAACACTTATAAAAAAAGGGTTTGTTTACACATGTAAACAAACCCTTTTTTTATTACAGCTATTATTTATTTAGCAACTTATCTATTTCCAATTTGGCTTTGGTAAATTCTTAATCGCTTCTGTAGCTTCTTTACCTATCTTCTTCTTCGCTTCCTCCTCTGCCTTTCTTTTCTCTTCTTCAATACGTGCTCTTGCTGCATCTTCGGCTTTTTTCTTCTCTGCTTCAATGCGAGCTCTAGCCTCTTCTTCTGCTTTACGCTTCTCTTCTTCTAATCTAGCTTTAGCTTCAGCTTCACGCTTTGCTTTTTCATCTTCAAATCTGTCTTTTACTACATCACCCACACTTGGTCCTGCTGGTGTAGCACTTTTTATCTTAACATTAGGATCAGTTGCAGGGCCAACAAGACCTAACCCTAAATTGATACCTTGATCCAAACCGAAAGTTCCTAAACCAGAAGATTTTAAACTTGATGTTAATGCATTACCCACCTGCCCTGTTGGTAACTTCATATTCATGGCATAGTCAATGGTTCCATCAATAAAACTTTTCCCACCTATCATCATCTGTACACCATTGATGTCAAGTGGAAATTTCTTCGTTAAAAGACTACCTTCCTCGATACTAAAATCCACAAACAGGTCTTTTAGGCTCGCACCATTAAATCCCTTAAAGCCAGTTTTATCAGCGATACTTTTGGTTACACTCATTTCTTTTAATTGTCCATCAATAAATTTTAAAAATCCTGAACCATTTAAAGTTTTCAATATCGGCATCATATCTTGGCCTAATTCACCATCTAAATGAAACTCGGTATTCACTACACCAGTCAATGATTTTGCGATTGGAGCCAATACTTGTACAGTATTGAATGTCTCATAAGCTTTTGAAACGGCCAAATTGTTTACCTTGAAATCGACTCCATACTTAGGATGTTGGAGGTCTCTGGTATCATAAAAACCATCACCACCAAAGTCACCACCAAGCATATTGAACGCCCCTTTTTCTAACTTTGCAACGCCATCTTTAACAATAATGTTAGCAACCATGTTGGTGATGTCGTAATTATCGTAAAGCAACTTATCAATACGCGAAGGAATTACAAAATCAATGTTTTGAGGAATAGGGACTACTTCCAAAGGTACTTCTTCACCTTCTGGAATTTCTTCTTCGACCATCCATTCATTTAAATCAAATGCTTTTGAATGAAAAGTTAAGGAACCCTTTAATACCGAATCAGTTTTACTGAACAGGTATCCCATGTAATTAGATATTTTCCCAGATAGCTGCACATCACTTTTTCCAATAAAACCATCAAAAGAAGTTAGTTCAACATGAGAAGGAGTAAGTGTAGCCGTAGCTGAAGTAATTTTAAATCCTTGTGGTAAATCAGGATCACTATAATAAAAATCTTTTACTGTAGCAGTACCACTTGATGTCAAAGCCATATAGTTCTCCGCTTCAATGTCTGACATATTTCCTTTCGTATTGAAGGACTGTACATCTACAAGTCCAGAAATCGTCATATCCTCCAACGGATAAATTTTCATCATTTTGGTAATGTTAATTACCCCATTCATCGAAAAGTCATAATTGATGTCATCAAAGTTTTTCACATCCGCTTTCGCTGAAAACTTTTGTCCATCCATTAACATATCAAAGGCGTCTAATTTAAACCATGAATTTGCCATTACACCATCTGAAAAAGCCCTTGCTTGCATTTGAATATTTTCAAGGGGTACAGGAAACTCAGATGATTTGACATATCCATCTTTTAAACCCAATTCCGCTTGTAGTGAAGGCATACTTTTTTGGGCTTCAGAATACACCCCTTTTGCTTTTGCATTGACGTAAAACAAGCCTTTTTGCTTTAATCCTTCTATAGGATAAATAGAGTTTAAATCACCAAGATTTACCTTAGCAACTACATTAGCGTCAATGTTCATCTCAGTTAAACCCTTCAACATCAACATAGCATCCACAGGGTTTTTACCCATATCCATATGGAATTTTCGAAGATTTACGATGGTATTATCAAGTACACCATCTTCATTTCTTACCATTAAATCTACTTGCACATTTTCAACAGGTGTTGGCAAATCAGGGTATTGAAACATGCCATTTTCCACAAAAAGATTTAACCCAAAAGTAGGAATTTGCTCCCCTACTAATTCACCTTTTGCATAACCTTCAAATTTTAAACTACCACTCGTCTTCAACGATTCAAAACCTTCTAAAAACACACCAGGAACTAGAGAAAGAATGTTTTTAAATTCTGTTTCTTTTGCACCAAAAGTGATGTTTAGTCTAGTTGTATTTGTGTCGGGCATTTCCACATTGCCATCAAATCCAAAAGTAAAGTCATTTAACTTAAATTGATTTTCTTTAAACACAAACTTCATATTGTTTAAATCAATATCTGAATCAAATTTCAGGTCAAGCTTTCCTTTATTCAAATAAGTTATCCCATCCATTTCATAGCTTAGAGCTTCAATATTGCCTTTAGAAACTATTTGATAAATTTCGCTGAGAGAAATTGATGCATTGTAATTCAGGTTGTGAATTTCGGCTAACATATCACCTTGTCTATCATCGTAAAAAACATGAGATTTTGAGATTATAAATTCGTCAATATCTAAATTAAAAGGTGTCGATTCTTCCTCTTCCTCTGTTGGTTTGGCGATGTCATAATTGGCTAATCCATTTTCATTGACAATCACATGTACATTGGCTCCACCTAAATAGATTCCTTTAATCACCATTTTCTCATCGTTGATAACACTCATGATGTCAACCACAACTCTAAATGAACTAATATCAGCTAAAGTATCACCTTTAAATTCGTTGATGCCCACTACTCCAAAATCGTCCAAGGTGACTGTTATATCTGGAAAATTTTTAAATACTGATAAGTCAAATTTATCGACATCAAAGTAAACTTCCGCATTGATATTTTCTGCTATGGCCTTATCTATTGCATTCTTGATATCGTCTTTAAAGAGTATAGGTACTAAAAACCCTGCTAAAACGATTAATCCAATTAATCCTAAAAGTGTATAACTGGCAATTTTAAGTCCTTTTTTCATAGTTAAATCAAATTATATTTTGCGGTAAATTAACGAACAATTTTCCATTGAATTATGAATGGAAGATTAAATTTTCCGTCAAACATCATTCATTAAAATGTAGGGAAGTGTGGATGTTTAACTAGGAAATATAAATTACAGTTTTTATCGTTCAATCAAAAGCCAACCAACAAATTCATTACACTCACTTTGTTCTTTCAAACGATAATAATAAACGCCATCAGAAAGCTGTTCAGGTGAAAAAGTATTTTGATATGAAGGATTATTATATATTTCGTTTCCCCACCGATTACGAACAACTAATGACCAATCACCTAAGGAAATTCCGGATATTTCAAAAAAATCGTTTTTCCCGTCTTGATTTGGGGTAACTATGTTTGGAATTTCCACGTTCCAAAAATCAACGATTATTCCATCTGATTCGCTCCCACAAATATTGGTGACATTTACGGAATAAAACCCAGGTGCTATCACTGCTAAACTGGTATCAGTTGAGCCGTCTGACCATAGGTAATTACCTAAACCACTTTTTAATGCAAGTTCAAACTCACTTGACTCACAAATTACTGTATCATTTCCCAAGGCTATCTGGGGTATATCAATCGTATCTATTGTGATAGTTTCTGTTTTAGAACACCCATTGTCATTGAATACCTCCACCTGATAAGTACCCGCATTTTTCGCTACAAAAAAGGAATCTGTAGAATTATCTTGCCACAGATAGGTATAGCCTGTTCCTCCAGGTGTCAATTGCAACGAATCCCCTAAACAAATTAAGGTATCATTACCTAAACTATTAATTTGAACGTTATCAAGAACTTCAATTTCTACGGTATCTGAATTAGTACACGTACCTTTAGTGGTTGTCACTATATAGGTCCCCCCAGTATCTACTTGAATAGTTTGTGTTGTTTCTCCTGTGTTCCACAAATAAGAATCTTTAGAAATCCCAGCATCAATTATATTGTTTTTAACATCACCTTCACAAAACTCTCTATCGGACCCTAAGTCTAACACACCAAAATCAGAGAAATACCCAAACCGGGTACCAAAACCTTGTTCATCACTATTAATGATACCTAAATGAAAATCACTTGAGGAATTCTCCAGCATAAATAGTTGTTCACTAATAAAAATGTTAGTCATATCCACCTGAGCAAAAGACCAATCATCATTTACTTTACTAAACCGCGATGTCGAAATAATTTTGTCATTCCCATTAATGACAAAGTCACCTTCATGACCTGTCTTAACAATTATTAGTAATAAAAAACTACCATCTTGCGATTTAGTAATAGCTATTTTTCGTGAGCCGGTACATCCTAAAGGTGGCAAAATAGCTCCGCCTAATTCATCTGAATCTGGGAAATAACTTATCTGTAAGAGGTATACAGGTTCTGTTGATTGTAATAAAATTGGATTAGTAATGTCAGGGATATAGTGTTGTACTCCCTTATTCAAAATTACACTTTCGCTTCCATAAGTTATCTCAGTGCTGTCTTTTATAGCCAAAACATATCCTCGACCCGAACTTAATATATACTCTTTACCGAGAACATTCACAGGGATGAGTTGGTCACCAATCAAATCGTAGCTTCCGTTTTGATAAACTGAATCGTCCTTTATGGTAACAGCAATTCGCTTATTGGATTTAATGTGCGTACCCACAGGATGTTCTGTGTTTAAAGCTCCTTTTGCTCTAACTGAATACGTTTGTCCACGGTTCAGTAAAACAGTGTCAGGAACGCTGGCTAATTTTCCTAAAACATCCATTGATGGTGTTATGATAACTTCTGTACTGTCTTCCGTAGCCACAATATCAATGGACGAGTAGGCTGTAAAAATTTGGGATTCATTATTATTATCATAGTTGTTTAATGTGTTTTGAAAAGGTGTATAAAACTCAAGCCCTAAACCATTTCTTCCTTTTAGGGCAAAAATATCAGGATTATTATCACTATTTACCTCATAATATGCTGTTATTTCTGAGGTTGATTCAATCAACAGCCCTTTGTTTGCCACTGTATTAGGAACATCGTTTTCTAATGCAGATTTATAGCTAGTAAGCGAAATACTTAATGTACTATTGGCACTTAGGTTGACGACTCTCGGAAGTATTGTTGGATTAGCTGGAAAAGAGATTGTAACAGTTGCTGGCAAATTGAAACTCGTGAAACGGAGAGCTATTGGCTCATCACCATGTATTGCTTCTACCTCTGGTGCAGCAAACCAAAACAATTTATCTATTTGAGCATTCGATGTAAAAATACACAAACAGGAAAGAAGCAAGAGTATTATTTTCTTCATGGTTAACAAATATAATCGCTCCTACAGGTATCTCCTGATGTTCCTCTAATTTTTTAACCACATTCGACAAAACTGGCGGATTAAAAACAACCATCCATCGAAAATTCAATCTAATTTCAGGATTAGCTTCTACTTTAGTGAAATCAAAGCTACCAAGACTTTATTAAGTAATATTATTTCACAACCTTTGCCTCATGTGGCTCCACAAAGTGTACAGAAGATTATTAGTTTGGCGATTAAGGTATATTTCTAATCGAAATTTTGTCCTCATCTTAGCAGGCATAGTTGGTGTAATTGCTGGTTTAGCTGCTGTCACCTTAAAAACAAGTGTCCATTGGATTAATCATTTTCTTACTGGTGGTTTTCATTTAAAAACTGGTCACTTTTATTATGTTTTATTTCCAACTATTGGACTTTTATTAACTTACATAGCTGCACGGTTTATTTTTAAAGAAAAATTAGGTCATGGCGTCACTTCTGTTATTTACGCAATTTCAAAAGGTTCAAGCCGGATGAAACGTAGAATGATGCTCTCTCGATTAGTCACCAGTACCTTGACTGTTGGATTTGGAGGCTCAGTCGGTTTAGAGGCTCCGATTGTATTAACTGGCTCTGCCATCGGTGCCAATGTGGGAAATGAAGCACATCTGCATTATAGACAACGGACATTGATGATTGGCTGCGGTTCTGCTGGAGCCGTAAGTGCCATATTTGATTCCCCTATTGCTGGAGTTATCTTCGCTATAGAAGTGATTTTATCCGAAGTTAACATCAATAAATTTATCCCCTTATTAATTGCTTCTGTAAGTGGATCTATCGTTTCGATGATCTTATTACAAGAAGAGAGTTTATTCCGCTTTGAGTTAACTGATGCTTTCACTGCTAGTGATGTTCCTTATTATATCGGCTTAGGTTTTTTTTGTGGGTTAGTTGCCCTTTATTTTACCAGAACTCACTATTACCTTGAAAACAAAATTCAACAAGTTGAATCAAGTTGGAAACGAATCCTTATTGGAGGAATCGGTTTAGGTGTATTAATTTATCTATTTCCACCAATGTACGGTGAAGGCTATAATTCAATTAAAATGCTCATAACTGATGGAGGAGCTTCCATTCTTAATCGAAGTCCTTTTTTTGAACAAGAATCTAACCCTTGGTTTGTGGTGATGTTTTTAGCGGCTTTAATCCTAATTAAAGCCATAGCTTCATCTTTGACCATTGGATCTGGTGGTTCAGGAGGAGTATTTGCACCCTCATTATTTATCGGTGGAATTTCAGGTTTCTTATTTGCCCGAATGATGAGTTTGACGAACATTGGCAATGTCTCCACCACGAACTTTGCATTAGTAGGCATGTGCGGTGTGATGAGTGGCGTGTTACACGCCCCCTTAACTGGTATTTTCTTAATCGCTGAAATCACTGATGGTTATACCCTCTTTGTGCCACTGATGATTGTGTCTGCCATTGCCTACATTACCATTTATTATTTCGAGCCCCACTCCATTTATACCAAACACTTGATTGAAAAAGGTGATCTGATTCAAGGAAACCATGACAAACAATTACTTAGTTTGTTAAAAATAAAACATATGATTGAGCGTGACTTCACCACTATTCATCCAGAGTCAACATTAGGTGAATTGGTACAGGAAGTCAAAAAATGTAAACGTAACATTTTCCCCGTAGTGAATAGCGGCTGTAACTTAATCGGTATTATTTATCTAGATGATATCAGGCAGTTGATGTTTAATGAGAGTAAATACCCTCTCGTATTAGCAAAAACTATTATGCGTCCTCCAAAAGAAATCATTCAAGTAGATGACGATATGCTAACAGTGATGTCAAAGTTTGAAAAATCGAACTCATGGAACTTACCTGTAGCCAACCAAGATGTCTATATTGGTTTTATTTCCAAATCCACCATTTTTGATGCTTACCGACATCGTTTGATCAAGCAGGCGAAGGAGGATTAACCAACATCGTTGGTTATGTTAATAGCTTTCTTTTACAATAAATATACTAGTAGAGTTAACTATAGAAAAATTAAAAAGGTGTTTTGATTTAATTTCAAAACACCCTTTAACTATATAATTCATACTTAATCTATCATTAAGTTTTGACTTACAACATTCACACTAGTAGTCACTTTTACATGATACATTCCTTTTGATAAGAAGCTTAAATCTATTTTCATATCCTGATTGTTTATATGTTTCTCGATTACAAGCTGACCATTTAAATTATATAGCTCCACGTATGCCGAATTTGTGTTTTGGGGTAAACGTATTGTTAGGGCTTCACTTGTGGGATTAGGGTATAAAACGATATCATCTGCTAGTCTCCATTCATTATTTAATGCTGTTATTAAAGTTGTTTCAATACTAAATTCTCTATTAACAGCATTTTCATCAAGGATACATTCCCATTGTTGTAATACTGTTCCATCAGCGTTCAATCCTCTTTTTAAATCAATACATTTTTCAGAAGATCTGGAAGAAATCTTATAAAGACAATTATTGTTTTGTGTTAACAACCATTGCTGATTAGTATTCCCTGTAAAACCTGAAGTTACTAATGGTGTTCCGTCTAGTAGATCAGGAGTTTGTAAATATAAATCGGTTGCACCGTTTTTAATGAAATAGTGGTTATCAGAAGCTTCTTCCAAAAACCATTTTTGCTCATTACTATTTACAGAGCATGTTTGCTGTGTTACTTCATTTCCTGTAATTGAACTAATACATTTATCATTTTTAGTTTTAATAGTGAAAATTGAAGCATTTACATCACCAAAATTTTGGCAATTATCATTGTCCGTAATAAAAGCAGTCACAGAGACTGTACCTGGTTGAATATTATTTAAATCGAAAATTGTTACAATAATAGATTCTGTATCTTCAACATATTCATCATCTAAAACGGATAAAGCAATTACCACTTCACTTTGTCCATTTGCAATTGAAAAACTATTAACTCTTGTAAAATCGTTATCAGCGTCAGCAGTTCCTGAATAATTTATAAAGCCACTAATAGGTGACCCCGTTTCGTTAATTGCATTATCATCCAATGCAACTTTTAAAGTAACATCCGAATTACCTTCTTCTCCATCAGTAATTTTGGATATTGAAACAGAAAGATTATTTCTATCGGTCATTGGCTCAAAAACAAATCTACGGTTGTTATTCACAGGTTCGCAATCATACTGTTGAATGAATGAACCATTGTCTTTATTCCCTCCTTTTAAATCAAGGCATTTATTATTGATTTTAGCTGAAATAGTAAATCCACAATCTTCACTAGCGTTAATTAACCATTTTTGATTATCAGCACCGCTAAACTCCCCTTCTATTAGTGCAGAAGCATTATTATTGTTAGGAGACTGCATATATTCTCCTGTAGCTATATTTTTAATGTAAAAATAGTTTACACCAGCATCTTCTAACTCCCATCTTTTGTCATCTTCATAATCACAAGCTTGTTGAGTTACCGAACCTCCATTATAGTCGATAGAGCTTAAACATTTGTTATGAACTGTTCTAATTCTGTAGGTTACACCGGAAGTAATGTTAACGGAAGTACACTCCTCTTCTGCACAGCCCGACTCCTTAAATTTCTCAAAATCGATATCTGGCCAAACCGACTTACTCCAATCTGCCATTCTATTTATAATAGTACAATGAACATTGAAGTTGTTTTTTATACGTGGAATAATGTCATACATTTTATCAGCAAAGTGTTCTGTTAATCTTCCTGATGTTGGATTTCCTGTGTGGGGAACAGACACTAGGTCGCTAGTTTTTTTCGAAATTGGATCTAGCTCATAATTTTTACCATGTGGAGACACACGAGGCCATGAATTTGGGTCATACTTTTCAGCCTCTTCTAAAAATTGAAGCAACAGTGCTTCTAATACTTTGTCTGACAACCCCATTTCAATATCATCTAATTGCTTTACGATGGAATAAGAAGGACTGAAAAATTCTTGGTTACTATCGCTTGACCCCATCATTAACCAAGGCCCCATAAAACGGATTCTGAAGCCCTCGTTACTCGGGCCTGTTGGTTTAGACCATGTTCTAATTTGATACATATGATTTATTGCTGAAAAGTACCTTAATGGTTCATTAATACCCGATGTACTTGACGCGAATAACATAAAGGGGTTATGGTAATTAAAGTCTTGAGGTGTTGTTCCACCTGCTAAACCGTTTCCACCATTTATTACCATTTGAACATTATACCACAACGTATTTTCGTAATGACCTGTACGTACATCTTGTGTTTCATAAGACCGAGTATCTACAGCTGTAAAATGTGGTGGTATTTCAAACACAGAATACGTGTTACTAGGCCATTGACGTTCTGCCGGTTGATCTTCAAGCACATTGGGCACACAAAGTTTTGCTTTATCTTGTAAATCAAATTCATTCATCAACTCAAAGTTTTTCACTGCTAATAATCTCGCTAAACTTGTGTTTGCAAACTCAAGAGGAATACCATCACTCAAGTTTTTATTAGCATCACCACAATCTGTTCTCCAATGATCAGCTGAACACCCACTTGCATTGTATTCGTGAAATTTTCTAAAACCACTTTGATCGTCTGTGCCTATCCACATATCTCTAAATTTACCTGGTATGGTATTCCCTCTCGGGAAATTTGACGGATCGAAACTGTTTTCAAACCAGCTCCTTACATTTTCATAAGCTTTTACCGGGTTTTTACTATCTGGCAATGTGTTGGTGAACCAATTGTTTTTGTCATAAGCATCCATAGGATGAATAAGCGGTAGCCAATGTTTCCAGTCTGGAAATTGTATAGCTAGAGGCAACAACGTTCTATCGTCCATTATTTCAGAATCAAATGCATTTCTAATGTCATTTTTATCTGTTCCATTTGGGAACAAATAAGGCAACATGTCTTCATCTTTGTCAAGTACGGCATCAATACCTGCCCCTGCAGCCCATTGCTCAATTGGTTTATCTTTCAGCTCAGGCCCAGGTTGGTATGGTGGGTTCCAAGGTCGACCGTGTCTTTCTACATTCGGTTTGCTCGACAAACTTCTTATATATGCTGCTATCTTTTTCCCATCTACTTCTGATAGTTTATGAAACTTTGCTCTTTCAATAATAGACTCGTTTGAATAACTAAACATTTCTAAGTCTCGCCCATCTTGTGCGTGACAAGAACTACATTTTGCTTTCATTGGTCTACTTGCAGGTAGCTCTTGACCATACCAAAACCCTTTTCTGCCATCGGGCAAATAATGGTTCCATAAATCTGCATTGTTCCATAAATCTTTACCCTCATTAATAGCTGTTTGGCTAGTATATCCTTCAGGAGCAGACCATGTTTTGGGGTCTACCTCAGCAAAAGCGGAAGAAGGCAATAACATGTTTCCGCTATTATCAATTACATTAAGTCGCACTATTCTATATCCCATTGAAATCCCATCAGATTTATCAAATCTAAATTCTATGGTATTATCCCCAACAACGAAGTTGCTAAATGGTACACTAAATCGTATAGTATTAAATCCACCATGAGCCATACCTCCTCTAGCTTCCTCTTGGTATTGTAATTTAACAGTATTGTGATTAAGAGAAACCCAACTTCCATTATTGATTTTTATGGAAGCTTTATTTTGATAGCTTAAATTATTTACCATTAGCCATAATTCTGTTGCTGAAGTAGCCGATGCAGCAGGTAAATTTAATGTTCTAGATACAACTAATCCTTCTTGACCGAGTACTTCTACAGGTAGCAGAAAGCTGTTGTTACCCTGTACATTAGTTACCAATAATAAAACAACTGAGTTTAACGTTAAAAGTATAGATTTCATAATATTTTTGATTTTTGTAGAATACTATAGCTAACAGATGATCACCTTGAAAACTCAAATTACTTTTAAAAAAATCAAAGGCTAAATAAAAAATACGTTAAGCTTCAAATTTTAGTTTTTACATTGACAAAAAAACTGTCTAAATAACACTTAATTAACACAAAAGTGTTGTCGTATAATTTCATTCAAGTGATTTTTCTTGTCAAGAAAAATAATAAAAAAGCACCTTGTAGTTTTTCCTAAAACCAACATAGTTTTAAACTCTAACCTGAATAATCACGTTAGTGGCTACTACTCATAATTTCAATAAATAAAGCCATTATAAGCCCTTACTCTTTCGAATAAGGGCTTCTGTATTTAATAATACGTGAACGAATTTTAAAACTCGAACTATTTATTCTTTTACAAATTGATGATGACTCACCTCATTTTTTGATTTTATTTCAATTATATAAAGTCCAGAATTTAAGTCCGAAATATCTAAACTCAGATTTGTTAAGCTATATATTCCTTTGAAATCTCCATTTGCGGTATATATCTTAACTTCAGTTATTCCTGAATTATCTCCATCAATAGAAAGGTAATCATTTGCAGGGTTTGGATAAAGACTTAGTTTTGTCTTCAAAGTTTTAGCGCTACTCAAGGGTGCGTACTCAAGTGCTATATCATCAAAAAATGCTTGTGTTACACCGTTAGAATTATTGTTCGATGCATAAATTAAAACCAACATAGAATCTGGCACCTCACTTTTTAAATATTTAATTGGTGTATTAAATTCTTTATAGGCACTAATTGTCCCAGTCAATTCTATTACAGCAAACCCAATAGAGTTTATACTATCAATTTCAAACGCAAACTCATCAGATTCTCCATATTCAAATTCATTGGCTAAAAGTACGGCTACAGAAATAGTATCAAATATTGTTTCTGCATTTAAATGTTTCAACGCAGCACTTAAACTAATTGGACGAGAACCACAAGCCATTTTTTGAAATAATATAGCACCACCACCTTCTTCTTGTGAAGTGATTTTTAAGGCAGAATCTCCTGAAAAAGCATCATTAGTTGATCCTGCACTTGGTTGTTCACCAAAAATTGCTTCAAATGTGCCTAATAAATCAAGCCAACCATCAGGTGTCTTATGCGTGATTTCATTATTAGAAAAAACACTTGGTGGATAAACTGTTGTTGTCCATGATTCCATTTCGCCATTAAAAATCTGACAATTTTGAGAATAACTATTCACAAAGGTAAATAGAGCGATAATAATTGAGAGAGTAAATTTTGTTTTCATAATTCATTAATAGTTAGTTACCTAAACAAAAATCCATGGAAAAAATCATTAAAAAAAGAAAACCCTCATTATTAAAATAATGAGGGTTGATTATTAACGCTAAGTTGTATAAGTCTATTTATTTCAACTTACGCTTTGTTTCACGTATTTCGTATGCTTCTACAATATCCCCCACTTGAAGGTCGTTGAAGTTTTTGATACTCAAACCACATTCGTAGTTGTTTTTCACTTCGGCTACATCGTCTTTAAATCGTTTCAATGCACCAATTTCACCTTCGTAAGTTACAACACCTTCACGAATAATTCTGATGGTATTTGATCGTTTCACTGTACCATCTAACACATAACAACCTGCTACAGTACCCACTTTAGTAATTTTGAATACATCTCGTATTTCAATATTCCCCACAATTACTTCTTCTGTTTCTGGATCAAGCATTCCTTCAAGAGCAGCTTTCATCTCATCAATTGCACGGTAGATAATTGAGTAAGTTCTAATTTCAATTTCTTCGTTTTCAGCGATACGTTTCGCCCCTGCTGATGGACGAACTTGGAAACCAATAATTATTGCATCTGAGGCAGAGGCTAGCAACACATCAGATTCTGTAATTAAACCGACACCTTTATGAATTACATTCACTTGGATTTCATCTGTTGATAATTTCAACAATGAATCTGTCAATGCTTCCACAGAACCATCCACATCACCCTTGATAATCAAGTTCAACTCTTTGAAGTTACCTATAGCCAATCGTCTACCGATTTCATCTAAGGTTAAGTGTTTTTTCGTTCTTACCGACTGCTCACGTTGTATTTGAGCCCTTCGTGTAGTTATTTCCTTAGCTTCTCTTTCAGTCTCAACTACGGTAAATTTATCGCCAGCTTGTGGTGCTCCATCTAAACCTAATAATTGAACTGGAGTAGAAGGACCTGCTTCCTTCAATCTTCGTCCTTTATGATCCGTCATGGCTTTTACTTTACCATGATGTTGACCTGCAACCACGATATCCCCTACTCTAAGCGTTCCTTTTTGTACTAATATGTTAGATAGGTAACCTCTACCTTTATCTAAAGATGCTTCAACTACTGTCCCTACAGCTTCTCTGTCTGGGTTAGCTTTAAGTTCAAGCACTTCTGCTTCTAATAAGATTTTCTCAAGTAATTCAGGAATTCCTTCACCACTTTTTGCAGAAACTTGTTGACATTGATATTTACCCCCCCAGTCTTCTACTAGAATATTTAGATTAGCTAACTCTTCTTTAATTTTTTCAGGATTAGCTGTTGGCTTATCACATTTGTTTAATGCAATAACAATAGGAACCCCGGCTACTTGTGCATGGTTAATAGCTTCTTTTGTCTGAGGCATCACTCGATCATCTGCGGCAACTACTAAAACAACAATATCTGTTAATTTAGCACCACGTGAACGCATCGCAGTAAAAGCCTCGTGACCAGGAGTATCTAAGAAAGCAATACGTTTGTCATCACCAACTTTCACACTATATGAACCGATGTGCTGCGTAATACCACCTGCTTCACCAGATGCTACATCAGATTTTCTCATGTAATCGAGTAATGATGTTTTACCGTGGTCAACGTGTCCCATAATGGTGACAACTGGGGCTCTTTCGATTAAGTCCGCTTCGTCATCTTCGTCACTTTCGATAGTTTCTTCACTTTCGTCTTCCTCATTCGTGAATTCAATAGCAAAACCAAACTCATCTGCGATAACAGTGATTGCCTCTGCATCAAGACGCTGATTAATAGAGACAAACATTCCTAAAGACATACATACTGAGATCACTTCGTTGACAGTCACTGCCATTAAAGTTGCTAAGTCATTGGCTGAAATAAACTCAGTTACCTTTAGCTTTTTAGCATCTTCTTGTTGTTTTTGGAATTCTTCTTCGCGCTGTTCAGCATGAAGATCTCTTCGTTCTTTTCTATATCTCGATCTATTGTTTTTGTCTTTACCTCCTTGAAGGCGAGCAATAGTTTCTTTTATCTTGTTTTGAATATCAGCTTCAGTAGGCTCAACCTTAGTTACTGGTTTCTTACCTTTATACCCACCACTAGTATTTCCACCTTTATTATTTGGTCCTCGATTTCCTCCAGGTTGGTCCTTACGAACATTTACTGGTTTATCAATACGAACTCTTTTACGTTTTCTTCTATCGTCCTCACCCCGTTTATCTGAAGAAGCAACAGGAGCTTTTGGCAATTCAATTTTGCCTAAAACTGTCAATCCTTTCAGGTTATCAGCTTTTGCTTTAAACGTTTCTACACTAGATGTTGGTGGCGTTTGTTTTGTGTCTTCCTCTTTTTTAGCTTCTGGTGTAGGAGAAGCTTTCGGTGCTTCCTCTTTTTTCGCCTCAGGTGCAGGAGCAGTTTTCGGTGCTTCCTCTTTTTTCGCCTCAGGTGCAGGGGGAGCTTTCGGTGGTTCTTGCTTTGGAGCAGCAACCGGTTGCTCTACTTCTTTCTTTGGCTCTGGAGTTGGCGCAGGTTTCGGAGCTTCTTTCTTTGGCTCTGGAGCTGGCGCAGGTTTCGGAGCCTCTTTCTTTTTAGGGTTTAGATCAATTTTACCCACTACCTTAATTCCCTGTAGACGATGACCAGTTGATTTTACAACCTCCTCCTCTTCGTCAGGTTCATCTTCAGCAACAGGTTCAGTAGCTTTTAACACTACATCTTCCTTGTGCTTCAAACCGATAGTCATTTCAGAAGCCTCTTCTTTATCAAGAGCAGACTCGTGAAACTCTTTCCGTAAAATATTGTACTGCTCCGCAGATATTTTGGTGTTCGGCTTACTGTCAATTGCATGACCTTTACCTTCCAAAGTATCTACGATGGTTGCTAATCCTACATTGAGTTTACGAGCTACTTGGCTCAATCGCATTGTTTGAGTCTCTGACATACAGAAAAACTTTGTTTCTTTAAAGTGTGTAACTACTTACTCGAATTCTTTTACTAAGATTCCAAATAAGTCATCTACTGTTTCTTCTTCAAGCTCAGTTCTTCGAATTAAATCTTCTTTCGTTAAGGCAAGCACACTTTTAGCAGTATCCAAACCTATACGTTTCAATTCATCGATAACCCAGCTATCTATTTCGTCAACAAATTCATCCAAATCAACATCTTCTTCTTGCTCAAAATCTGCAAGTTCTCTATACACGTCAATTTCTTTTCCGATTAATTTGCTGGCTAATTTGATGTTTTGACCACCTTTACCAATTGCCAAAGACACTTGGTCAGGCTTCAGGTAAACCGCAATTCGGTCACCTTCACCTGCTTTGATACTTGTGATTTTTGCAGGGCTTAATGCTCTAGCAATATACAACTCCAAGTTATCAGTGTAGTTAATTACATCAATATTTTCATTCTCTAGTTCACGTACGATACTATGGATACGAGACCCTTTCATACCTACACATGCACCTACAGGATCAATTCTATCATCAAATGATTCGACAGCTACTTTTGCTCTTTCACCTGGCTCTCTTACTACTTTTCTTATTGAGATTAAACCGTCAAATACTTCTGGAACTTCACTCTCAAACAATCGCATTAAGAACTCAGGAGAAGTTCTAGAAAGGATAATTTTAGGATTTCCGTTATTCATCTCTACACGATGAATAATTGCTCTTAATGTATCTCCTTTTCTAAACCTATCTTTTGGAATTTGTTCACCCTTCGGTAAACTTACCTCATTGCCTTCGTCATCAACACAAAGAACTTCACGGCTTAATGTTTGGTAAACTTCAACGCTTACAATTTCGCCTACTATATCCTTATACTGCTGGAATAAGATATCTTTTTCTAAGTCTTTAACTTTTTGAATTAAGGTTTGACGTGCAGTCATAACCACTCTTCGACCAAAGTCCTCTAATTTAACTTCTTCAGCTACCTCTTCACCAACTTCAAAGTCAGCTTCAATTTTCTTAGCGTCAGAAATTTTAATATGTAAGTTATCTTCAAATTCGAAGTCATCCTCTTTATTAGTGGGGTCGTAAACGTCTGCGTCATCATCAACAATAGTTCTGTACCTCCAAATCTCAAGGTCACCTTTGTCTAAGTTGATGATAACATCAAAGTTTTCATCCGTCACGTATTTTTTACGAATCATCGTTCTGAAAACGTCTTCCAGAATTCTTATCATCGTCTGCCGGTCAATATTCTTTAACTTGGCAAACTCTGCAAACGATTCGATTAATGTTGAAGCATCCATTGTTTTAAATTAAAACTGAATCAGAATTGTTGTTTTATGTATTTCATCAAATGGGACCAATTTCACATCATTTTCGTAAGTTACTGGTCCGTTTTTCTTCCCTTTTTTTTGTTCTCGAACTTCGACTCCTTCTTCATTCACACCTTCAAGTTTTCCAAGTAATTCTCCTGAAGACTCCTTCAAAAGAATCCGAACATCCCTTCCGATATTCTTTTTGTACTGACGTGTAAGCTTCAGCGGTTGATCTAATCCTGGTGAGGAAACCTCAAGATTATAAGCTTCGGTAAAAAGCTCTTCCTCTTCTATTGTGTTCCCTACTTGACGACTAATTTCAGCACATTCATCAATGCCAACACCCTCATCACCATCTAAAATCACAGCAACCTTACTATTACTTCCAGCTACTGAAACTTTCAAATCTACCAAAAATACTTTGTCGTTTTGGAGATTACTTTCAATGATTTCCTTTAATCGCGTTTCTACAGTTTTTAGCATAATAAAAGAGGGGACTTTTGTCCCCTCATCAACTCATTACCATATGAACTGCTGCAAAATTAGAATAAATAGATGATTCAACCAAACTTTCAATGTATCTTTCGTCATGAATCGGTTTGTTTTCATCTTCTTACTACTTTTTGCTGGTGGAATTAAGTTACTTTTGTGGTTACAATCACCTCTTTATTCATTAGCAGGCTTTGGAGAATGTTTTATTTTTATTTTTTCTTTTCTCATTTGGCTTCGGCAACTTTTCAAAAAAACAACTATTTGCTGGAAATCACTCGTGTTAATCTTAATTACTTATTCTACTATTAACAGCCTATATGCACTTCCTCGTTTAAAAAAGCAAAGCACAAGAAAAGACTTAACAGTGGTAAACTACAACGTGCACGTCTTCAATAGTTATATGAACTTACAATCACCAGGCATGACTACAACTACTGAGATGATTGATTGGATTTCAAAAGTTGATGCTGATATTTTATGTCTTCAAGAGTTTTATAACAGTCCAAAAAACAAAAAAATAAATGTACTTCCTATCCTGAAAAAAAAATACCCCAGACATTATTATGACATTGGAACAAAAAATAAAGCAGGAAATACCTACGGTGCTATTGTTTTTTCAAAACACCCAATTATTGGATTTAAAGAATTAAAACACGATAAAGATGTGAACGGAAGTTTTTACATTGACATTACAAAAAACAACGACACCATAAGAGTATACTCCTGTCATTTAGAATCAAATAAGTTTAAAGAAGCACAAATAGATGCCATTTCAACTTCGGAAGGGAAAAAAAATTTTTTAGAAAAATACTTATCCACCGCCAAAGTTAGAGTGAATCAAGTGAAGAAAATAGTTAACCATGCTAATCAATCACCCTACCCATTTATTATTTGTGGTGATTTCAATGATACACCGATATCTGTTGCTTATAAGTCACTACGAAACAATTTCAAAGACTCATTTTTAGAGGCAGGAAGGGGGTATGGAAGCACTTTCCACCATGAAAAATTACCAAACATTCGAATTGATTACCAATTCCATTCAGATAATCTTATCTGTAACCACATCAGAGTAGCTAAAGAGATGCCTCATTCTGATCACTACCCTTTAATAGGGGTTTATTCTTTAAAAAAACAATCGGATTAATCGAATTTTCTATCTTTGTCGCATGAATCAGGAACTCGTCATTTATAACTCCCTTACGGGTAAAAAAGAGGTTTTCAAACCCATAGTTGAAGGAAAAGTAGGGATGTACGTTTGTGGACCGACTGTGTATGGCGATCCACATCTAGGTAATACTCGCCCTGTAATCACTTTTGATGTTGTCTCTCGCTACCTAAGACATTTAGGAAATAAGGTAACCTACGTAAGAAACATTACTGATGTAGGCCACTTAGAGAATGATGCCGATGAAGGTGAAGATAAGATAGGAAAAAAAGCACGAGAGGAAAAAGTAGAACCGATAGAAATCGCCAGACATTATACCGCTATCTACCATGATGTGACGAGTAAACTTAATGCTTTACCTCCTGACATAGAGCCACGTGCTACAGATCATATTCAGGAACAAATTGAAATGGTGGAGCAAATCCTGAAAAACGGATATGCCTACGAGATAAATGGTTCTGTATATTTTGACTTAGAAAAATATTATAAAGACGGTAACGACTATGGTAAACTATCGGGACGAATTGTAGAAGATATGTTAGCAGGAAGTCGTGCTTTAGATGGACAGGACGAGAAACGCAGCGCATTAGATTTTGCCCTTTGGAAAAAAGCCTCACCCACACACATCATGCGATGGCCTTCACCATGGAGCGATGGTTACCCTGGTTGGCACTTGGAATGTTCTGCCATGAGCACAAAATACTTAGGGAAACAGTTTGATATTCATGGTGGAGGCATGGACTTAAAATTTCCTCACCATGAAGCTGAAATAGCACAATGCAAAGCATGTGATCACTCTTCGCCAGTTAACTATTGGATGCATAACAACATGATTACCATCAATGGGCAAAAGATGGGTAAATCGTTGGGAAACTTTATCACATTACAGCAATTGTACAATGGAAATCATGAATTATTAGATCGTGCATATGCTCCTATGACAATTCGGTTTTTTGTATTACAAGCGCATTATAGAGGAACTTTAGATTTCTCTAACGAAGCATTGCAAGCAGCAAAAAAAGGGTTTAATAAATTAATAAATGCCTACCGAGCGCTGCAGGATCTAAACTATTCTGGTCAAGAAGCTCTCAACCAAAAACAGGAAACAACTATTATTACCTCAAGTGAAGGCTGCTACAGAGCCATTAATGATGATTTTAATACTGCTCAGGTGATAGCAAATTTGTTCAACCTAACAAAAACTATTAATGCCTTTAATAATGGAAACTTTAATACTGGAGTAGTTACTGAAAAGACTTTCAACCTATTGAAAGCAACTTTTAATGCATTTGTAATTGACATTTTAGGCTTAAAAGAGGAAATGACTTCCGAAGAAAAACTCGAAATAAAAAAAGAATTAAATACGTACACCTCTGCAAAAGAGGCTAAAGACTATGATGTTGTAGATCAACTAAGAGCTCGTTTTAAAGAAAGAGGATTAGTAATTCGCGACATGAAACACAAAATCGACTGGGCTTATGAAGAATAACATATACATCCTTTTACTTGGAGCTACTTTATTTGCATGCTCGGACGCGATTAAAACTACTGAAAACACTAAACCCGAAGTTGTTGAAAAAGATGATGTTTTCGTACCAATTTTTAATAGTGACAGTGCCTTTTTTTACGTAGAGAAACAAGTTGCCTTCGGACCTCGTGTTCCAAACACAGCCGCACATCGCGCAGCAGCTAGCTATTTTATAAATTTTTTAAAGGAGAATGCTGACACTGTTTATGAGCAATCTTTTACTGCGAATGCCTTTGATGGTACTCCACTAAAATTAACAAACATTATTGCTTCAATAAATCCCCAAGCTCCAAAACGAATTTTACTTTGTGCTCATTGGGACACCCGTCCTTTTTCTGACCAAGATAATGAATCCCTATGGAAAACACCTATTGACGGAGCAAACGATGGTGGAAGCGGTGTAGGTATCCTTATGGAGATTGCTCGAACAATTCAAATAGAAAACAAACTAAAAATAGGCGTTGATATTGTCCTGTTTGATGGGGAAGACTATGGCCAACCACATTTCCATGATGGGGAAGGAAGTGCTGAATCATGGTGCTTGGGATCGCAGCATTGGTCTAAAAATTTTCATATACCTGGTTACCGCGCGTATTTTGGAGTATTATTAGACATGGTTGGTGCCAAAAATGCCACTTTCTATAAAGAAGGTGTTTCTAGAAATTATGCACCATTAGTGGTTAAACAAGTCTGGGAGGCTGGACAAAAGTTAGGCTATGGAGCTTATTTTGTGAATAAAAACTCCGACCCCATTACTGATGATCATACATTCATTAACAGCAATGCCGGTATTCCAACTATTGACATCATCCATCATGATCCTGAATCTAATAACTTTTACTTTGGAAATTATTGGCACACCCAAGAAGATAATATGGAAGCAGTAAGTAAAGAAACGTTAAAGGCAGTCGGACAAACACTTCTCTATGTGTTATATCATGAATAAGTGAAATATAGGAATGAAATTAACTAATCAACATGTTTTATATTTTATACTTTTTGTAGCTGCTACTCTCAGGTTCTACAACTACTTTGAAATCCCTTATACACACGATGAGTTTAGTGCTCTGTTCAGAACTGATTTTGATAGTTTTTCCGAAATGATTGAATTCGGTGTAAAAACAACTGATACCCACCCTGCGGGAATACAAGTGTTTTTATACTACTGGACCAAAGTATTTGGTGTTAATGAGTGGGTTGTGAAACTCCCTTTTACTTTAAGTGGCATAGCTGCCGTTTATCTACTTTTTTTAATTGGTAAAGAATGGTACAATGAAACAATAGGACTCATTTCCGCTGCTTTTATAGCCAGCTTACAATTTGCAATTATGTATAGTCAATTAGCAAGACCATATACTTCTGGACTTTTTTTCTGCTTGTTGATGGTATATTATTGGTCTTTAGTGATTCGAACACCATCGAAACACGTCAATCGAAACCTAATATTATTTATCTTATCAGCCTCAGCTTGCACTTACAATCATCATTTTTCGCTGTTATTCGCTGCGATTGTCGGTATAAGCGGTTTATTTTTTATTAGAAAGAATTATCTAACAAAATATCTTTTATCTGGCGTCACCATTTTCGTGCTTTACATACCCCATTTATCAATATTCTTTCATCAATTGAGTATGGGGGGGATTGAAGAATGGTTAGCGAAACCTCAAAATGATTTTATAATTGATTACCTAGCTTTCGCATTTCACTATTCTTATTTAGTCTATGCAACAATTATTGGAATAATCATTTATGGGTATCACTCGCAAAGCAAAAATCTAATAGACCATAAAAATGAAACTTTATTATTTTTTTGTTGGTTTATCACCCCATTTTTAATCGGCTTTTTTTACTCTAAATATATAAATGCGGTTATCCAATTTTCTATGCTACTATTCTCTTTTCCATTTATTTTGTTTGTAATATTTAGTCAAATTAAGTCCCTAAAACCCACTATTAACCTTACTCTTGTTCTAGTAATATTAGGTGCAAATATTTTCTCTCTCATTCATGGTCGCGAATATTATTCAAAAACGTACTTATCTCCCTACAAAGAACTACTAGTTGAACATAAAAAAGCACATCAACAACATGATTCTATTTTTTCAATCATGGATTCAGATAAAAAAATTACTTCTTACTATAATGAACAACTTGACATAGACAGTAATTACACATGGCTTGATACCTTTGCATCTATGAAAGCTTTTTCAAACTATCTGAAAGTTAAAAGTAACACTCACAAATATGTTTTTCTTGGAGCGATATCTACCAACAACCCGTTGACAGTTCCTATTATACAACAACATTTCCCAACTCTCGTTTGGCAACACAATTACGCTGCAGCAACTAGTTATCTTTTTTCAACCGAATCAATTAATAAATCAGAAGTTTTTGATGATTTAAATTTCGAATCAGAAGCTTCTGGTAACTGGAGCTCTATTGATGAAAACTGGATAATTGATAGCCTTAAATTTTCAGGTAAAAAAGCTTATTTGATGAATGAATTCCAAGAATACTCCTTTTCATTTACGAAGTCGTTAAATTATTTACTCACTCATGAAAATAACTTCATTGATATATCACTTAAAACTTATTGTTTTGGGAAGTGTGATGATATTGCACTAGTAGCTACGTTGGATGATAACGATGAAAACATCCACTGGGGTGCTACCAATTTTAACACCTTTGTTTCCGATTCGTTAGAATGGACAACAATCACTCATTCCATTAAAATGTCCGATATACCTCTTATCAAAAACAGTATGGAGTTAAAAGTTTACATCTGGAATAGTGGTAAGCGAACGTTTGTGGTGGATGACTTTACAATAACTGTAAGAGACGGCAACCCTATCATCTACGGGTTGTTAGAAGAAATAGATAAAAGTCACTTTTAATAAATTTGAACATGAGTTTAACTTTTTTTAAAAAAGTACCCTCAACAAAAATTCAGATGGCTTCTGTTGTTGTAATTTCATCTGGTCTAGTTTTATTTTTCTATCATAAAGTCATCTTTAACCTAAACAACTCACTTTTTTCAATTACTGATGATGGGCTAAAAAACTATTATAACTATCTCTACCACATTAAATATGACACAAGTTATTTTACGTATGAAGGAATGAATTACCCTTTTGGAGAATCTATTTTTTTTGTAGATTGTCATCCGTTTTTGGCTAACCTACTGAGGTTTTTTTCTCTATACCTTATCGATATCTCTGACTACTCCTTAGGCATTTTAAATTTTTTGATGTTAGGTTCAATAGTGGTTTCTTCCCTTTTTCTTTTTCTCATTCTTAAACATTATCATTTTTCTGCGCTAACCGCCATTTGCTATAGTATCGCGATAGCCTTTTTGACATCCAATGCTCTTTTAATGTTGAAAGGGCATTATGCCTTAACTTATGGTTGTGCGTTCCCTATAGGTTGGTATTTATTGCTTAGACATGAATCATCTTCTAAGAAATTTTATTACTCAATTTTGATATGTGTGAATACACTTATCTGGTTTTATACACATACTTATTTAGGATTAATTATTACCGGTTTCACGTTTTTTTTTCATCTCTACACTTATTTTTTTGAAAAAAATTGGACGGATAGAAATCGGTTTATTGGTATAATCACCCAAACACTTATCCCTTTATTTACTGTTTATTTAGCCGTGAAATTATCAGACACACATCTTGGTCGAATAGACATGCCATTTACTCATAATTACCGAGCTTCTGTTTATTCCATATTTCTACCAAACCATTCTTATTTGAGACCTCTTTATGATTTTTTTCTCGACACATCAGCCCCAGAAAATCAGCAATGGGTTGAAATCGGCAATTACATTGGTTTATCAACCAATTTGGCTCTAATATTTATCATTGTTTTTATCATCTACCAGCTTGTCATCCATAAAAAATGGATTGGATCATCACTCTTATCAAAGCAAGATTTCCTGATGCTGCTTTCCGCAATTACATTGTTGTCATTTGCTATGGCTTTTCCATTTCGATATGACATGGATTTTCTTTTACCTACTCCTTTAAAACAATTTATAGCCTTAGGAAGATTTGCTTGGCCTTTCTACTTTTTGATTATGATTTTTTCGTTGAAAGCCTTGAAAAACTGTTTAATTACTCCATGGTTCAGCGCTTTTACTGTTTTTTCTGCTGTATTACTGCTTACTGAAGGTTTCTCTAACCACTATTTAATAAAAGAAAAAATTACTCAACATAAAAATTTATTAATAGCTAAAGAATACACCGAAATCACAAACGAAAACGATTTTTCAGGCTATCAGGCTATTCTTACTATTCCATTTTATCATCATTATATTTCGTTACATTCTTACGAATATTCGGATCATGCCGAACATATTTCTATGGCATTATCCTATCAAAGTGGTAAGCCTTTAATTAATGCCATCCTTTCACGACCTAGTGTCTTAGAATCAAAAGCTATTCTTCAACTCTTCACCCCTTCATTTAATCAAAAACCAGTCATAGAAAAATTCACTGAACAACCCATATTATTGGTAGTATCCTTGAAGGATCCTCACTCAGAGTACGAACAAGCATTAATTGATAAATCGAAATCAATTATATCAACCGATAATTTTGAGGTATTCGAATTATCAATAAATGCACTTTCTGACTCTAAAACACGAAAGCATGTCGGTGAATTTTTATCCCGTCAATCAGCCTACAGGCTCGATGAGCAATCTGGTTATTTTTACAAAAACACACCTCCTTTGTTTTATCATTCATTTGATGAAAACACAAACAACAAAACCTACAGAGGCAATGGAGCCAAAGCGATGGTGAAAAATCAATTAAATGTGATTTATCAAAGTGAAGAGCTAGAATTAGAAAGCAACACGGAATATAACTTCAGCTTTTGGTATTATAATCACCTCTATGACCAAACTTTCAATACCGTTTGGCTTGAGTTGAAGGACTCAACCAATACTGTTTATCACTCCCAATACATTGATCCTAGCAAAACCAATTTTTATGATGGTAACTGGGGGTATAACGAGTTGAATTTCACAATTAAAAACAGTAATGATCACATTGGTTTATATACCCAAGGAGGCAAAGAGTTCGCAGACTCGGTGTTTGTTGACGAATTATTACTGCGTGAAAAATCCGAAAATTATTACAAGCTGACGAACAACGCTTCGAGTGACACTGTCATCATAAAAAACAATTTCACTATTCCTCTTCACTGAAAAACATCATCTCTTTTTTTTCTTGAATAATGACTTTCCTACCTAATCTAATCGCAAAGTTATGGTTTAAATGCCCAGCTGGAAAATCAAAAAAAATAGGATAGTTATATTCCTTTACTGCTTCTGAAATTATCTCGTAAGCGGTTTTTCCAAACGGGATGAGGTTATCATTCATCTCTGACATGTGACCAATTAACAACCCTGTCAAGTGAGACAGTAATCCAGCCCGTTTCAAATGAACCATCATGCGATCAATATGATAGAGGTATTCATCTAAATCTTCTAAAAAAAGGATTTTCCCTTTTGTGCTTATATCCGTTGGAGTTCCAATGAGGTTGTTAATAATACTTAGATTACCACCTAACAGTTGCCCTTGCATTATTTTGCCTCTATTCATAGAATGCATTGGGAATTGATAAGTCAACTTCTCTCCAAACAAAGCTCTACGAAGTGTCTCTATTGCCTCCTTTTGTTCAATTCGTGAGAATAACAACGGCATTGTTGCATGTATACTTTGAATTCCTAGGTTATGAAGTGTGCTGTGCAAGACAGAAACATCGCTAAAGCCACAAACCCATTTTGGTGTTTTTATAAATTCCGAAAAATCTACTTGATCGATGATGCGGACAGTGCCATAACCACCGCGAACACAAATTATCGCTTTTGATGCATTATCATCTAGGGCTGCTTGTAAGTCATTTGTACGTTGATGATCTGTGCCTGCAAACTGGTTATCTTCCGCAAAGATATTTGCACCAAGTTTCACTTTTAAACCCCATTTTTCAAAAACAGTAATAGCAGGAGCTAATTCTTCTTTACTCACTTTTCGTGCAGTGCTTATCAGCGTAACGGTATCTCCTGCGTGTAAATATGCGGGTGTAATCATTTTAAAATTTATCTGAGCTGTGAATGTGTTTAAGAATGGCAATTTCTTCCTTAGTTAATTCTTTTCCTTTAGCTACTTGAATTTTTTCAGCCACAGCTAGTGCTTTATCCAAATTATAATTGACATAATCACCTACTTCTCCCCATTGAAAAGCATGGAGAAATTTGGGATGCAGTCCTGCCCCAAATAGCTGACAAAATGGTTCTATTATAGTTCCCGTGTTGATCATCGTACTAATTCCTGTATGGACATAATCACCCATGATACAACCGAATTTATTTGTACCGGTGAGGTGCCAATCGGTTTTCATCCTATCCCAGACTTTAATATTTGAATAGGTGTTTTTAAGGTTAGAAACATTCGTTAATGCCCCTAAATTACACCAACTTCCCAAGACACTATCTCCTAAATACCCTTCATGTCCTTTATTACTGTAGTCACCAATGATACAATTTTTTAATTCTCCACCACCTGTTGATTTAATACCTACGGTGCAACCTTCTCTTACTTTAGCCCCAGCAACTACTTGCCCCCCTTCACATAAGGAAAAAGGGCCTTTGATGATAGCACCTTCATGGACTTTTGAATTTTTACCTAAATAAATTGGCCCATTTTCAGCATTTAAAATTGCTGCTTTCACTTCTGCTCCTTCTTCTAGAAAGATATTTTCAGAAGCATATACTCGTGTATGAGGATCCGTTAGTTTATGGGTGATTCTATCAGCAGTAATAAGTTTATAATCTTGTTCGATTTGAGCTTTGTTCAACACAAACAAATCCCAAGGCCGGTGAATTTGTATGATTTCTTTTTCAAACACCATCTGTTTTGATTGCTCTTTGTTAAAAAAATCAGTTCCACGATAAGCTATCCATGTGTTTTGATAGACTAAGCACTCTCCTTCTATAAGATCATTAATTGAAGATATTAAGTCTAAAGAAGGTAACACCGTGGCATTAACATACAGGTTTGTTGTTTTAAGTTCTGAAAAACGGCTTTGGAGGTAACCCCGTGTTTTATAGCCAGACGAAGTTATTTTCAAATGGCTTTCCCACTTTTCTTGAATGGTAAAAATTCCAATCCGAAGTGTGGAAATTGGTTTTGTATAGGTTAGTGGCAGCAGGTTTTGCCAAGCGGTTTCATCATCTACAAATGTCACTTGCATAATTTAAAAATAGAGATATTTAAATTAAACCCAGATGATGCAATAGAAAAATTATTCCTAACCAAAACATCTGTTAAGCGATGAAAAGTAAAACTCTCGAGTTGGGTGAATGAAAACAAAAAAAGTCTCTCAAGTGATTGAGAGACTTAGAAATTAACATGCTTATCGCTTTTGAATTACTTCTTGTATCGTTTGTTGAATTTCTCAACACGACCAGCAGTATCCAAGAACATTTTCTTACCAGTGTAAAAAGGGTGTGATTCAGAAGAAACCTCGACTTTTATTACCGGGTATTCTTTTCCTTCAAACTCAATCGTTTCTTTTGTATCTGCAGCCGATTTACTTAGGAACATAGTATCGCTTGATGTATCGTGAAATACTACTTCTTTGTATGCAGGGTGAATATCTTTTTTCATTGTACTAATGTTTAATGCTTACCGAAAAACGGACTGCAAAAGTAGTTTTTATTTTTGAAAATGACCAATTATAATGTGGATAATTTTTAGACACGTGGCTTTTTATAAATCGGCACCGTAGAACAAGGTTCTCCATACATGATTGAGCGTGCTATTGGGCGCAGTTTTTCTGTCAACTCAACATACGCAAATGGAGGTACCGGGTGTTTACTGCACCCTTTCACCACAACACGCTGTCCTTCCAGAGCTTGGAAGTCAATTTTTAATATAGCTTCATGAAACAAGGCCTGCTCTAAGGCGGCAAGATCTCCAAACACCACTTTATTAGCCACTGGTTGAAGTTCAGAAGCCAACAACATATATGCCCATGTGGGCACAATGGCATCTGCTGAACAAACGAGCGCTACATTTTTCCCTTGATATACACTCCAGTCATTAGTTTTTACGAATTCACGAAAATCATTTTCTTTCAAGACTAATTCTTGAAATAATTGATCTTTAATATCAAAGACGACACGCTCACCTTGATGATAAAACTCTTCTAAGTCTAAGGTGATTAAACCACTATTCGCAACTCTATTTACAATTTCTTCACTCATGATTTAGCAACAAGATTTTGAAGCAGTTGGTTTTTCTTTGGGGCTGGAGAATAAAATTCTTTTAAATAATTAGGCTCAAAATAAGCGATATCCTCAAAATTTTCTTTTTTAAATTTGTCGTAAGCCAATACCCCTACAGTTTTTGCAGAAGGCAATGCCTCATAAAAAAGCACATTCTCATGTGTGATTACACTCCTACACTTTTCTGCGCCATTACCATACAGCATTATTTTATTAAACTTCAACTGCTCAGCAAAGCTTTCTGAGTCAATAATCATTGAACAAGGCGCTAAAACACGATGGTTTTGGGCATCGTAAAGTGCGGTATATACTTCCATTCTGCGTGCATCAATCATGGGCGCGCACAATAGCTCGTTAGCTCCGTCCACTAACAAACCCATAGCATCCAAGGTATTAATGGCAATCAAGGGTATATCCAAAGCATAACACAAGCCTTTAGCTGTGGAAAGACCTATGCGTAAACCTGTATAAGAACCAGGGCCTTCTGAAACAGCAATAGCAGCTAATTCCCTTTTTGACTTCCCCGCATCTTTCAACACCTCCTCTACGTATTGCAACAACAATTGCGAATGTGATTTATCTGAATTAATTTCTTTATAATTCATCAACTCACCTTTTTCATGTAATGCAACAGAGCAAACTGAAGTTGCTGTTTCTATACTGAGTATTAAAGCCATCCTACTAAGTCTAATGATTTTTTGATAATAAAGAGCAGCAAAAATACAGCATAAATTATGGAAACTGTTTTATCACTCATTTTTTTGGCTAGGCTAACACCTAGTGGACCACCTATTAACACCCCTGCCACCATGGGTAATGTTATTGTAGGAAGAATATATCCCCATTGGATTACTGTTTTAAGTTGATATTGTTCTGATTCAACTATATTGTTCAAAGACATGAAAAAAGCAGTAATGGTTATCACGCCCAGGGATACACTTCGTGCCGTTTTCATATCAACACCTATTATGGTATTAAAAACAGGAACCATAATTACTCCCCCACCTAAACCTGAAAGCGAAGCAATTATACCTCCAGCAATACCGCCCATTAGCAACTTGCTTTTTGAAGCGTCTTCTAAAGAAATACTTTCTTTCACAGTCATTACCTTCTTGAACACCCGAAAAAGCATGTAGCCAAGCAGGATCAAGATGAGGTAGTCGAAGTAAAGTTTATTATATACTGAAGTATTCACAAAAAAGTGCAACACTAACAATGATGCTGTAATGCTTCCCAAGGAGACTACTATTACCTCCCGAAGATAAAAATCACCGTTACGGTATAACTTTATGGAAGAACTAAGGGTGCCAAAAAAAACAGCCAGAATGGAATTTGCAATCACAAACTGATGAATTTCAACTGCGGGAATTCCTAGCTGGTCAAAGAAAATTTCCAAGATAAGAATATAAATAAGTCCACCTCCGACACCAAGGAGCCCTGCCTGAACTCCACCAATCAAACCACAGATAACCAGAATGGCAATCTCCATGAAATTATTATTGTTTGGCTAAAATCTTATTATAAGTCGCTTTATTGTTCAGGATTTCCAAAGCTTTATTCAAGTCAGGATCATGATTAAACGAGGATTCTACGATGCCTTTTTGTAAATAATAACGTGAGCAGATTTCACTCTCTAAATACTCTACAATTTCTTGTTTATAGGTAAATAAGGCTTGCTTTTTTTCTGATTCTAATTTCATTTTCATCGCTTTTATTTCATCAGAGAAATCTACTTGAAAAATAGAATCATTCGCTATCTCTTTCGAAAATTCTTCCAAATACTTCTGAGAAGTGATTTTGAATTCCAACTTATTATCCTCCACCCATTTCACAAACTTAGTATACTCTTGATCTGACAAAGAAAACTCAAGTGCACTAGCAATAGAATCGTGTTCATAATAATATTTAGTAGCATAGTCGAATAAAATGTTTTTTTCAACTAGCGCTTCCAATACATCGGATGCTTCTGGTAATTCTACTTCAACATCGGGTAAAATTCCTGCTCCATCATATACTTTTCTTCCATTAAACGTTTTAAAAGCAACCAATAACGAATCTGGGATTTTTTTTGCTTTTCCTTCCCCATCTTTATTACTATAATCAATCGCTTGAATACATCTGCCACTAGGAATATAATATTTTGCTGTGGTAACTTTTAATTGAGCGTTGTGTGCAATAGGCATTGTTGCTTGTACCAAACCCTTTCCATAGGTTTGACGACCAACTAAGATTCCCCTGTCATAATCTTGCATCACTCCAGAAACAATTTCCGAAGCAGAAGCACTTCTACCATTGGTAAGAATAATTAAAGGAGATTCTGTATCGTATGCGGGACTCTGTGCTACGTGTGTAGCATTCCATTTTTCAACTTTACCTCGAGTACTTACTACTTCTTTACCTTTTTCAATGAATAGGTTAGCGATGCCAATTGCTTCATTCAACAACCCTCCTGTATTTCCTCTTAAATCGAAAACGAATTTTTTCGCTCCCTGTGCTTTCAAGGCTTTTAAAGCTTTTTCAATGTCTTTTGTAGCATTTTCGGTAAAAGAATTAAGTTTAAAATAACCCACTTCTTTATTTATCATACCATAATATGGAACACTTTCGACCGTGATTTTTTCTCGGGTAATTTTGATTGGGATGAGTTCTTCTTTACCGTAACGCTTAACTTTGACACTCACGGTCGTTTCTGCTTGCCCCTTTAACAACTCACTGATATCTGATGTGTTTTTGCCAGCTACATTTACCCCATCTATTTCTATTAACTCATCGGCAATCTTTAACCCAGCTTTGTCCGCAGGAAACCCTTCATACGGCATTAATATCATTATTTTATCATCTCTATTACCAATCACAGCACCGATACCTCCATATTGACCTGTCGAGATAAATCGAAAATCCTCAATTTTATTTTCTGGAATATAATTGGTGTAAGGGTCTAAGGAAGCTAACATGGCCTCAATACCTTTCGCCATCAATTCATTGGGGTCAACTTCATCTACATAATAACGATTGACTTCTGAATAGACTGAAGTGAAAATCTCCATGTTTTTAGAGATATCAAAATATCGATCATTTGGACTATCAAAAGATAATAAAAAAGTTGTCACCACTAAACAAATAGCAGTTATGGAATAAGATATTCGTAGTTTCATAATTTAAAGCTGCTTTAACGCATGAACTAAACGCTCAAGTGTTAAAATTAGTTTATTCTCTAAGATATCAAAGGATATTTTTTCATTGTCAGTATATATAAATGCAATATTTACCTGAATACCAGCTTCTTCAAAAGAAGTGGTTACTACTGATTTATTCAAGCGATAGGCTTCACGCAGTCTGCGTTTGATTAAATTCCGATCTACTGCCCGTTTAAATTTTTTCTTGGGAACAGAAAAAAGAACTTTGGGTAGTTCATATTCCCTTTTGGCTAAATAATACTTTACCCTAAACGGGTACAAATAAAAAGAAGAGCCGTTAGAAAACAACTCTTCAATTTCTTTTTTACTGCAAAGTCTTTCGACTTTGCGGAAAGTATTTTTACTCACAGCGGTATGTTCTGTACTAATCATACGACATACCTATTGTGATTATTTATGCGATTTCTCGTCAGAAGTAGTCAATTTTGCTCTTCCTTTTCTTCTTCTAGCAGCTAATACTGCTCTACCACTTTTAGTCGCCATTCTGGCTCTGAATCCGTGCTTATTCGTTCTCTTTCTACGAGAAGGTTGAAACGTTCTTTTCATTTCTCAATCTATTTTAATATCCAGGTTACCACAACCTATCTGAGTGATTTTCTTAATTTTCAAAGCTAAGACACTAACGCATCTTCTCTTTTTAAAGGGAGGCAAAGGTAAAATTGTTTTTTTGGATAACCAAATCTTTTGAGTAAATAGAAGGCAGAACTTTGAAAAGAAAGCTGTCAATGAAAATCTTCATCACTTATCACACGCCAACACGTCAATTAGTCGACATCAAATTGCAGTTTAAAACTACGCAACCTACTACACTCCAATTGCCAGCCTGGCGCCCTGGAAGGTATGAAATAGCTAATTATGCTCAATATATATATCCGCTCATTTTAACCAAAGGAATAGGTACAATAAAAAAAATCAACAAAGACTGTTGGCAATTAAATGCTACTGGTGAAGTTGAAATTAGTTATCAGTTTTATGCCGCACGAATGGATGCTGGTAGCTCATGGTTGGATGAGGAACAGCTTTATCTCAATTTTATTAATTGCATTCCAAAGGTGGAAACTTTAGAACACGAACCTATAGAAATAATATTTTCATTGCCAGACGCCTATCGCCTCGTCTCTAGCTTAAAAACACAGCATCACACGCTGTATGCTGATAGTTATTCTGAATTGGTAGATAGTCCCGTAATCGCTTCCAGCTCCGTAAAATCATTGAAGTATCAGGTCGGTGAAACTACTTTTCATATCCATATACAAGGTAATTGGACTCCAGACGAAACCCAACTTTTGACTGACTTCAAACGGTTCACACAAACACAAGTTGACTTTTTTGGCGGCTCATTCCCTTCAACTGATTATCACTTTTTAATACAAGCATTACCATATAAGCACTATCATGGTGTGGAGCACCAAAACGCTACAGTCATTACTTTAGGTCCAGACAAAGACCTAAACTCTGCAGAACTCTATAAAGAATTATTAGGTGTAAGTTCTCATGAGCTTTTTCATGCATGGAATGTGACACGTATTCGTCCGAAAGAGATGGTACCCTATGATTTCTCAACGGAAACCTATCACACTACTGGCTTCATTACTGAAGGTCTCACAACTTATTATGGAGATTTAATGCTTTATAAGAGTGGTGTTTTTTCTTTAGAAGAATATTTAATTGAGGTGAACAACCTTTTAAAAAAACACTTTCAAAATGACGGACGAGAAACCTCAACTTTGATTGAATCTTCGATGGATTTATGGCTTGACGGCTACAAATTGGGTGCGCCCCACCGGAAGGTATCCATATATAATGAGGGAGCCTTATGTGCTTTACTGCTGGACTTAAAAATCATTATTGAGTCTAATGGTAAACATTCGCTTCAAAATGTCATGTTAGATTTATGGCGTGAATTTGGAGATACTAAGAAGGGTTATTCTACTACTGACTATTTGCAAATTATTGAACAATATATTGATGGCACCACCTATTTTACCAACTATATTTTCGGCAACAAGCCTATTGAAATGGAACTAAAAGAGTTACTACCAAAAGTAGGTTTTGATTTTATAAAACAAGAAAGCTCCGATGAGCTAGAGCGGCTTTATGGACTAAAAACGATTATCCGAAATGATAAAAAACAAATCTATTATATTGCTAAAAACTCAGAATCAGAAAAAAAATTGATGCTTGGCGATGTAATCGAAAAGCATGAAAAAAACTTATTTAATATTGAGAGAAATAATGTGTCAATTCAATTTCAACTCAATAGTAATGAGAGTCATTTAGGGTTTTACCAAATAAGTAAAATCAAAGAAAATAAATCGTTATGGATTGAATTTTAATGACAGGCTACGGTAGCTATGAAAGCTTCAATTATATCACCCTTAGTAGTGAATTTTCAGTCTACTAGAAATTTTAATACATATCTTTCATTTCGTATTTATGCCCTTTTAAAGCATAAAAAGCAATATAGAGATAACAACCTATTGGAACACACAAAGCTGCATTTAAGCTAAAATTGTATTCTTCAATCATCGTATTCATTACGAATGGCACTGCCGCTCCACCAACAATACCCATGATTAAAATACTAGAAGCGTAAGCAGTAAATTTACCTAGTCCATGAACCCCTAATTCAAAAATTGTTGGCCACATTACTGAATTAAATAACCCTACTCCCAAAATCATAAACATCGCTCCTTGAGTAGGTGTTGATATTGCCATAACTAAAAAAATTATTGCAAGTAAAGTCGCTCCAAACAAAACTTTTGAGGTCTTCGATTCTTTTAATATCTCTGCACCGACAAATCTTCCTACCATTGCTCCACCCCAGTAATAAGGAATAATATAACTAATGGATCCTTTTAAGTTATCATCTTCGATGTGTGCCTTAAGAAACTCATAAAGTTTGCTGGCAATGCTAACCTCAGCACCCACGTAAAAGAAAACAGCGAAAAAGCCAAGCACCACATGTTTGTATTGTAATACATATTTACGATTATCATCCTTAACATTGGTGTCAATTTCCTTGATAGAATCTATTTCAGGAATGTCTGAAAAATTCACTAAAACAATCATCCCAACAAAAACTACTGTAATTAAAACATAAGGTAATACTACAAGTTCAGTTTTATATGATTGAATCGCTATTAAATTTTGACCATCTAATAAATCTTGAGGAACGCCCGCAGCAGCAATTAAAGACCCCATTAATGGCGCTAACCAAGTACCGAATGAATTGTAAGCTCCCGCTGCTGACAACCGTGAAGAACCCTCTTCTGGTTTACCTATTAAAATCACATAGGGATTAGCTGCTACTTGTAGTATAGAAAACCCAGCTCCTTGGATAACGACTGCTATAAATATCAAGTTAAAATCTGCAGAACGAGCACCAGTTACCATTAAAAACACAGAAGATGCCGCGACTCCCAAGCCATACATTAATGCCTTTTTGAAACCAAATTTGTTAATTAGAGTAGCTCCAGCTAATCCAAAAACAAAATACGAAGCATAAAAAACGTAATCTAACAAACTATTTTGTTTGTCAGTAAAACCTACACCATGACTTAATTCTCTTATTAAGAAAGGGTTGACAACTGTAATAAACCCCCAACATAAAAAAATTATTTTTACAATGGTCAATGGTTTTTTATAATCAACATAAATGTCTTTACTGTTTCTTAAATGTCTCATCCCTATAGCTAGTGGCTTTTAATAATCATGAAATAAAGAATTAGCCTAATCCGAAATATAGCGACTTATACTCAATAGCTACAGAAAAGTTACTGAAAAATTCTTTGTAACAACACTTTTAACTTGTCCTCTTTAAATTACCTAGTACCTACCCTAACACTTATTCGTGTAAGTTATTTTAACTTCATCTACAAATAATCTCTTGTAATTCATCAACAGAAATTATACCTGTAAGGCAAAAATTGACCTATTCCAGAAAAAAGTAAATGAAAAAGAAATTGATGTACTCGTGAATTCATTATGAATACTGTAATTTTAAGCTATTAAGTTACGTTAGAACTTTTAAAAATAAATTAGTAGCAAAAACCACATATATGATTGTATATAATACCACTTTCTGTATTGAAATAACATCCATCGACCAATTTAGAGATTGGCTTTCTGTTTTCTATTTGCCTTTAATTCGTCAATCAGGATATTTTGAAGAGTATAAACTTTTAAAAGTGCATCATCAACAAGATCCCGAATTAGTCAACTATTCATGCCAATTGACCACAAATACTATGCATGATGGTCAGTTATTTAAATTAGAATTTGAAGAAAAAATCGCTAACCATTTACAAGCCACTTTCGGTGAAAAATGCCTCTTATTTAGTACTATGTTAGAATTGGTTGAAGAAATGGATATATAGGAGTTCAACCTACTCTCATCCATTTCCTTCAACTTATTGTATGAAAAACCTTATCCTATTACTTATTACGTCATCCCTATTGAGCTGCACACAGACCTCTATTGATGATAATAAACCCAAATCAAGCGGTAGCCTTGAGGAAATTCTCCTAGTGACCGACTCGCTCACCTGGCAAGGCGAGACAGGTGAATCAATTCGGAAAATAGTGAAAGAAGCTCACCCTGGCATTATTAATCCAGAACCTTTTTTTCATATCTCTTTCTTTCCTGAAGAACATTTTGGAGGAATATTTACAAAACACCATTTTATTTTTATTCCCACAACATTGGAAAGAATAGAATCAAATCCTTTGTTAAAAAAAATGGTTTCTAAACATGCTATCGAAAAAGTAAAAAGTAATAACTCCTATACTATTTACAGACAAAAAGATGTTTTTTCTAAGAATCAAACAATACTTTTTTTGATCTCTAAAGAAGATTATTATTTGAATAAAAGCCTTGTCGAAAATAAAAAAGCCATCCAAGAAGTCGTTGCTGACGAACTCATGTCCCAATATCAAAATAAACTATGGAGCGAACCCACTAACCCATTATTAACAAAACGCCTAAAAAATGAATACAATGTACAACTTCAACTTCCTAAAAATTACGAAGTTGCAGTACAAGAAAAAAACTTCATTTGGTTTAGAAATGTCACACCTGAAGCTGATTTAAACATCTTTTTCACTTCTAAACCTTATGATAATGAAACTGCTTTCTCAACAGACGAAATACTTACATGGCGCGACCATGTAAGTCAGCAACACATTTTTGCTAATAAGCAAGATTCAAGTTATATGATGCGAGAAACCAGCATTTCACCTATCACAAAAACCACTTCTGACAGCACTAGCTACTCTAAATATTTATGGGGGCTTTGGAAAATAAAAAACCGTGCAATGGGTGGTTCTTACATCAGCCGAACGCTAAAAAGTAAAACAAATGATCAGATATATTACATAGAAGGCTTTGTTTATGCCCCTGGGCAAGAAAAATTAAATTATATTCGCAGTTTAGAAGCTATTATTCGAACCTTTGAACCAGGCAATTAGATGAGTAAACAATCAAAAAGACTTGATGCCCTTCGGTATCACGAAGCCGGTCAGCCCGGAAAAATTGAAGTTGTACCCACCAAAATGCTGTCTTCACAAAGAGATTTAGCCTTAGCATATTCGCCTGGCGTTGCTGTTCCTTGTGAGGAAATAGCTGAAAATCCTGAAGAGGTTTATCGCTACACAGCCAAAGGAAATCTTGTTGCAGTAATCTCGAATGGAACAGCCGTATTAGGTTTAGGAAACATTGGTGCCTTAGCTTCAAAACCAGTTATGGAAGGAAAAGGTGTGCTTTTCAAAAAATTTGCTGGCATAGATGTTTTTGATATTGAAATTGATGAAACGGATCCTGACAAATTTATTCAAATAGTAAAAGCGTTAGAACCAACTTTTGGAGGTGTGAACTTAGAAGATATTAAAGCACCAGAAAGTTTTAAAATAGAGCAAGAATTACGCGAAAAAATGAACATTCCTGTGATGCACGATGATCAGCACGGGACAGCTATTATTTCAGCTGCAGCTTTGTTAAACGCACTTGAAATAAATGGGAAAAATTTAAGTAAAGTAACCATTGTAATTAACGGAGCTGGTGCTGCCGCCATTTCATGCACCCTTTTATATTGCTCATTAGGAGCAAAAAAAGAAAACATAATTATGCTCGATAGCAAAGGAGTAATCAGAGCTGATCGTGCAAACATGGATGCAAGTAAAGCGCAGTTTGCAACAACAAAAGACTTAAATACGCTTGAAGAAGCTGTTAATGGTGCGGATGTTTTCATAGGTTTATCAAAAGGAGATGTACTTAGCCCGGAAGCTTTAAAAACGATGGCTAAAGACCCTGTGGTTTTTGCTTTGGCTAACCCAGATCCTGAAATTGATTACGATTTAGCCATGGCCACACGTGACGACATCATCATGGCAACTGGTCGTTCAGATCATCCTAACCAGGTCAATAATGTACTCGGTTTTCCTTATATCTTTAGAGGTGCATTGGATGTTAGAGCTACTGCCATTAATGAAGAAATGAAACTTGCTTCTGTAAGGGCATTGGCAGAAATGGCAAAAGAAGCAGTACCTGACATGGTTCAAAAAGCTTATGGTGATAAAAAAATAGCTTTTGGAAAAGATTACTTAATTCCGAAACCTTTAGACACCCGGTTGATTACCAGAATTTCTCCAGCAGTAGCTAAAGCTGCTATGGAAAGCGGAGTCGCTAAAAAGCCAATTATTGACTGGGTACAATACGAACAAGAGTTACATCAACGCATAGGCATCGATCAAAAATTAGTTTCACGAATGATCAACCGTGCGAAAGAAAATCCTAAACGCATTGTTTTTGCTGAAGCTGACAATGATAAAATACTAAAAGCTGCTCAAATATGTATAGAGGAAGGAATCTGTCAACCAATATTATTAGGCAACAAAGATAAAATTCACGAACTCATCAAAGAAAATAGCTTAGAACTGGATTCTTGTCAGATTATTGACCCTGTTGAAGAAAAAGAAAAGCGCAAAGAATATGCGAACGAGCTATTTATCAAGCGACAACGCAAAGGAATGACTCAGTATGAAGCCTACCGAAAAATGCGTGAGCGTAATGCTTATGGATCAATGATGGTCAACTTAGGTGAGGCTGATGCATTAATTTCTGGTTTAACAACTGATTATCCTACAACAATTCGTCCAGCACTACAAATTATTGGCGTGGAAGATGAGGTTAATAGAGTGGCTGGTATGTATATCATGCTAACTAAAAAAGGTACTTTCTTCTTTGCCGACACCACGTTAAATGTGAACCCAGACGAAAGTGCATTGGTTGATATCGCAACTCTTTCTGCTCGAGCAGTACGGTTTTTCGATACGGAACCTCGAATTGCCATGCTTTCTTATTCTAACTTTGGTTCTTCGGAAGGAGAATTGCCTCTAAAGGTCACTAAAGCGACTGCAATAATGAAGAAAAAATTCCCTGACTTAATTATCGATGGGGATGTACAGGCGAATATTGCTTTAAACAAAGAGCTTCATAAAGAGCTATATCCGTTTAGTGCTTTAGCTGAACAAGGCGCTAATACGTTGATTTTCCCTAACCTAGCTTCTGGAAACATCGCTTATAAACTGATGATGGAAATTGGTGGCGCGGAAACAATAGGACCGATATTAATGGGGATGAAAAAACCGGTGCATGTGTTACAACTAGGTAGCTCAGTTAGAGAAATTGTTAACATGGTTGCCATAGCTGTGGTAGACGCACAAAATCATCATTCGCTGAAAAAATGATTACTTACATAGAAGGAAAACTCGTTCATAAAGAAGCTGCGTATGCCATCATTGAAGCAGGAGGGTTAGGGTACCACATTAACATTTCCTTAACCACCTTTTCTGACATCAAAGATGAAGAAAAATGCAAATTACACACTCATTTACATGTAAAAGAAGATTCTCATACCTTGTATGGATTTTCATCTTTAAGTGAACGAGGCACCTTTTTGAAATTAATTAATATTTCTGGAATAGGCCCGAGTACTGCTTTAGTAATGCTTTCTTCCTTATCACCTGAAGATTTGAGGCAAGCTATCATCACAGAGGATGTGCGTGTAATTCAAAGTATTAAAGGAATTGGTGGAAAAACCGCCCAGCGCATTATTCTTGAGCTAAAGGATAAAATGTTGAAAGATTCTGGAGGTTTTGAAACTACGAGTTCAACAGTTACTGGATCGCACAATACTGTTAGAAATGAAGCGTTACAAGCCCTGACGACTTTGGGCATTCCTAGAGCGACTGCAGAAAAAAATATTAATAAAGTATTGAAACAGCTTGGAAATACAGCAAAATTAGAAGACCTGATAAGAGAGGCGCTTAAAACAGCGTAGTTGAGTTTGATAACCTGGAAAAGAAAAATATTATTTTTTTTGGGGATTGGATTGTCATTTGTAACTCTGATGACGCTTGCCAACCCAGAAATAAATAACATCAGCTATGAAGACGGATTGTTCATAACCGCACCGCTAGACACCCCACGTACTCAAGGTGATCGATACGGAGATGAATTTTCTAATCCTCCTAGTAACTCCCCTCTAAATGCTCCTAAACCTTCAAATGTTGAAACCAAAGTTGAGTTAAATGATGACTTAACTGGTTACACTGTTTATGAAAAAGTTGGTAATATGGATTATCGACCCGTTTCTGAAATGACTTTTCAAGAATTTGCAGAATGGAAACGGCAGCAAATGCAACGCGAATATTGGGATCAAAAAACGGACTCGTTAGACAAACGTGAAGATGAAGAAATCAAACCTCCTTTATGGGTTTTTGGACCTAAAGACGACCCCTTAGTAGAAATCACACCTTCGGGGAACGTCACACTTGACTTTGGAGCCCGTTTTCAACGTACAGAAAACCCTGCTATTCCTGTCAATCAGCAAAAAACTGGAGGGTTTGATTTTGATCAGCAAATTAGTTTAAACCTTGCAGGTAAAATTGGTGATAGAATTAAAGTTAATGCAAACTGGGACACTAAAGCTGCATTTGATTTTGATAATACAATCAAAGTATCTTTTGAAGGGAAAGACACCGATATCTTAAAAGAACTTTCTGCGGGTAATGTGAGTATGCCACTAAACAATACATTGATTAAGGGTGGTCAAAACTTATTTGGTATAAAGGCTAGAATGCAGTTTGGTCGACTAAGTTTGACCACATTGCTTTCTAATCAACGGGGTAAGACAAAATCATTGACTATTAGAAACGGAGCTCAATTTCGTGATTATACCTTAAGTGCTAGTGACTATGATGACCAAAGACACTTTTTCCTTTCGCACGACTTTAGAGAACGTTTCGAGAAAGCATACCAAATTAATTATTCAAACCCCAACACTGGAATCAAGATTACCCGTGTAGAAGTTTACCGAACCAACCTGCAAGCACAAGCTGAAAACCAGCGGAACCTACTTGCTCTTACGGATTTAGGTGAATCAAAAGTATTACAAGACTCTACTTTTCTTCGTCCAATAACAAACTCTCTTCCTGAAAACATAGCTGATAATCAAGCAAACAAATTATTACAAGAAATAAAAAAAGACTCATCGTTTAGAAATGCGAATCAAACAATTTCTGCTATCGCTCCTCTTGGGCTTAACTCTGGTACTAGTTATGAAAAAGTAAATGGTGCCGTTAGCCTACAAGAAAACGAATATACTTTTCATCCTGATTTGGGTTATATATCCCTAAATAACCGATTAAGAGACAATGAAGCATTAGCGGTATCTTATGAATACACTTACAAAGGTAAAAACTACAAAGTGGGTGAGATGATGGAGGATTATCAGAATTTTGACAAAAAATCCATCATTATTCTCAAACTATTAAAACCACAAAGTATTGATCCGAACCTTAAAACATGGGATTTAATGATGAAAAACATCTATTCATTACCAACAAGTAACATCAGTAGGGATAATTTTCAATTACGCATTATCTACAGAGATGACTTAACGGGTATAGATAGTCCAACACTACAGGAAGGTGGTGAAGATGTACAGGGTGTTCAATTGGTTGAACTTTTTGGTTTAGATCAAGTTAACCCAAACGGTGTTCAATCTCCCGATGGTAATTTTGACTTTCTACCTGGAGCAACCGTTGAAGAACGAAGAGGCAGAATTATTTTCCCACATCCAGAACCATTTGGAGCTTTTATGAATCAAAAACTTAGTGATGATTTTGAACTCCAAAATAAATATGTATACACCTCTCTGTATAACCAAACTAAAAGTATTGCTAAGCGGAGTACCGAAAAAGATAAGTTTGCGTTGACAGGCTTTTATCAATCTACTTCGTCAACCGACATTTCTTTAGGCTTTAATATTGCTGAAAACACCGTAGTGGTTCAAGTAGGATCAATTACACTCTCAGAAGGTTCAGACTATACCGTCAATTACAACATCGGTTCATTAAAAATTACTAACGAAGCGATTTTATCATCAGGAAAAGACATAAAAGTAACATGGGAAGAAACAGATCAATTTAGTTTTAGGCAAAAGTCTTTAATTGGAGTTCGAGCCGATTACGCCATCAACGACCGTTTTAATATTGGTGCAACAGTAATGAAAATGAGTGAACGCCCACTAATTACGAGGGTTAACATTGGTGATGAACCCATAGTCAATACTCAACTAGGTTTAGATGTTAATTTTCAGGATGAATCGAGAATAATCACAAAATTAGTAGATAAGCTCCCTGTTATTCAAACAAAAGAGGAATCAAATGTCGCCATAAAATGGGAAGGTGCTATGCTAAAACCAGGAACCTCAAGCATTACTGGGGATGGTGGAACTTCTTATATAGATGACTTTGAAGGTGCAGACCGAGCAATACAGTTAGACCAAAGTGTAAAAAATAGCTGGATGATTTCTTCCACACCAAAACAACTTGGTGATAATGCTACTGATTATCCAGACGCGCTTCGAACTGACCTCGGATATTCAGCCCATCGAGCTAAAATAGCTGTCTATACCTTAGGTGACTTATATGGAGCAAGTAACTTAGGTGAAACATTTAACCTATCTGCAGACCAAGTTGATTTGATTAATGGTCAAAACCCGAACCCTTATGTAAGACCGTTTGCTATTCAAGACATTTTTCCAGAAAGACAAAACCCCACAGGAAATATCGGAACAACAGGAATTCAACAAACCATCGATTTCGCTTATTATCCTGATTTACGCGGTCCATACAACTACAATACGAATAGTGCTGAAATTGATGCCACAGGTAAATTTAACCAACCTGAAAAAAACTGGGGTGGGGTAACACGTGCTTTTAGTATTGATAATGATTTTCAAAGTCAGAACATCCAATTTTTAGAGTTTTGGATTCTTGACCCTTTCTTGACCAATAGTGAGGGAGAATTAGCTGTTAAAGATGTATTACCATCCGACTATCAAGACGATCCTTTTACTTTAGCAGACATGGGCGGTGATATGTACATAAACATTGGTGACATTTCAGAAGATTTTATCAAAGATGGTCGATTTGGCTTTGAGAATGGATATCCTGAAAATGTAGACACCACCATTTGGGGCTTATCCCCTAATAAAACATATCAAACCGAATCGTTTGATGCTGCTTTTGAGCGAAGTGAACAGGATGTTGGTTTAGATGGACTCAACAATACTGATGAGTCAAGTTTTTTTATTAATGAAGGAGTTGTTACACCAGAGCAAGTAAATACAATATTCAATGGTGACGTCTCTTCCGATGACTTTACCTACTGGGATGTTGATGATGGTAACTCACCGATTCTTGAACGTTACATGAATGCCTTAGGTTTAGAAAACAACAGCCCAATCAACAACGATGGGGGGCTAATTCGTCAATCCAAGACAGTTCCTGATAAAGAAGATTTAAATAGAGATCAAAACGTCAACTTTACCGACAAGTACTGGCAAGTGAAATTTCCTTTAAAACCAAGTGAATTAAACTCTGATAACCCCTACATCGTTGGAGAAACACGTGAAGGTCGGGACAAGTGGTATCAAGTTAGAATTCCTCTTAATAAAACAGTATGGAATAGTATAGGTAACATTAGCGGATTTCAAAACATCAAGTTCATGCGTATGTACTTCACAGAATTTAAAAAACCAATAGTAGTACGTATGACACAGTTACAGTTTGTTGCAAGTCAATGGATTACTGCAGAACAAACCAGTTTAAATAATTCTGGTAGTAAAAACACGAGTCAAAATCAAGACCCAAATTTTAAGATATCTACAGTAAATATTACTGAAAACTCTTCAGCTACAGCAACAACATCAGCCTACACACTACCTCCTGGCACTCAACGTGATTATGATCAAAGCACCAACAACGGTGCCCAAAGAGACGAACAATCATTAAAATTATGTGTAGACAATTTGGTAGATGGTGAAGCTAGAGCCGTTTTTAAAAGTATCTCAACTCCTCCTCTTTTAAATTATGGGAATTTGAAAATGTTTATTCACGCAGAAAAAACAGATGTATTCACGAATGACGGTGAAGTTACTGCGTTTTTACGCTTAGGTACTGACCAATTTGAAAATTATTATGAAATTGAAGTGCCTCTTAAATTTTCAGATATCACCAGTAATGACCCAGCAGAAATCTGGCCTGAAGAAAACGAAATCAACATAGCCTTGGATCAACTTGTTGCTGCTAAAGTTCTTAGAAACAAAATAAATAATCCTTTAGACCAAGAATATGTAGACTCAGTGAGTAGTAAATACAAAATAAGAGTAAAAGGAACACCCGAACTGAGTGGAATAAAAAACTGGATGATTGGTTTAAGAAACCCTTTTGATAATGGTCAATCGAAAAGTTTTTGTATCTGGGTAAATGAGTTACGTGCTACTGATTTTGACCAGTCAGTAGGTTATGCTACAGTAGGTAGTTTTAATACTAATTTAGCTGACCTAGGTACTTTTCAAGCGACTACACGAATAACTACTGTTGGGTATGGTGATATAGAACAGAAAGTATATGAACGTGAGCAAGCTAACACTGTCCAATGGGGTGTGCAAACCAATTTAGAGATGGATAAGTTTATTCCCGTAGAAACCGGAATCAAATTACCACTACACTTGAGTTATGATAAAACTACGGTTTCACCAAAATACGATCCTTTGAATGGGGATGTAGAACTAGATAATTCTATCGCTTCCATTTCAGACGATGAAAAACGTGATGAATATGAAAATAAAGTCAAATATGAAGCAACCGTCAAGAGTATTCAACTCCAAAATGTACGGAAAGAAAAGGTAAATCCTGATGCTAAAAAACATATTTACGATATAGAAAACTTTACTTTCGGAGCTGGCTACACCGAAACGAAAAAAAGCGGCATGGGTGGTAATGATGGTTTTGGAAATAATCTCCAATCATATATAAAACAAGAATATAATGGTAATGCCGCTTGGGCATACTCACCTAATGTAAAACCATTAGAACCTTTTAAAAAGACGAAACTCTTTAAGGGTAAATACTTTAGCCTCATCAGAGACATCAATATTACCCCCATACCTAACTCTTTTTCTGTTCGAGGAGATTTAAGACGCACTTACGCTAAAACAGTATTTTATCAAAATCCACGAATTAGTAATGACACGTACAATCATATTTATCAAAAAAACTTCACATTTGATCGTGTGTATAATATGCGTTGGAACATTACAAAAAGTATCAGTTTGACTTATACCGCTAACGCTAATGCCTTAATTGATGAACCACTGGGAGATAAAGACGGAAGTTCCACCGGCCTCTCTAAAAAACAATATAATGACTCTATTTGGACCAATATCAAACAGTTTGGACGTTTAAACAACTACAGTCAAGACATCACCGCTACTTATCGTTTACCGTTAAACAAAATTCCATTATTAGACTGGACGAATGCTGACATCTCCTATAAAACAGGTTATAACTGGCGAAGTAATATCATTGGCCTTACCGATAGTGCAGGGGTTGAGTTTGGGAATTTTCTCTCCAACACGAGGGATGTAACCCTGAATGGAAAACTAAGTTTAGACCGACTCTACAACAAAAATAAATTTTTAAAAAGTATCAATTCACCGTCTCGAAGAAGAACAATGCCGCGAACACCTCCCAAAAAACCAGCTGACGATGAAGAGGAAGAAAAAGAGAAAAAAGAATTTAATGGACTAAAAGCTGCAATTAAACCATTATTAATGGTTAAGGATATTAATGGTCGTTATAACCTCTCCTATCAAACAGGTATTCCGGGCTTCTTGCCCACGCCTAGTTTTGTAGGCCTTGACATGGATGAAAACTATGCTCCTGGTACAGAGTTCGTGTTAGGAAGTCAAAATCTAAGCGAAGAAAATGGATTCAAAAGACGTGCTTTAGACAATGGGTGGTATTCAAGAAGCCAGTTTTTAAATGATCCAATCGTGCAAACTAGAACAGAATCATATGACTTTCGATCGACAGTAGAGCCCATCAACGATTTTAGAATTCAACTTTCCGCAAAATATAAAGAAACCTCATCGTATTCAGAAGTCTATCGCTACAACGGAACTGGATATGAAACTTTTAATCCATTAGTAAGAGGAGATATCAGTATGTCTTACATCTTTATCAAAACCTCTTTTTCTGGTGAGGAAGACGGTAATATATCTTCTATCTTTCAAGAGTTTGAGAATAACAGAATTCCTGTGAGAAATCGTTTAAACAACGAAAATAATGACACTCCCGGAACCTATGACGTCAACTCTCAGGATGTATTAATACCAGCTTTTAGAAGTGCCTATACTGGACAAGATATTAATGAAGCTTCTTTAGACGCTGCACCTAAAACACCACTTCCTAACTGGCAAATCAATTATGCTGGGTTGTCTAAATGGAAACCTATAAAGAAACTCTTCTCCTCATTCACTATTTCTCACGGTTACACAGGATCCTATGAAATTGCCGGCTATACATCATCGTTAAACTATAATCAATTTGACCCAAGTAGCCGAGTTAACCAAAGACGTGGTGATCTATTAACAAACGAAGAAGGTGTATATGTATCGCCTTATGTGATTAGTGGTGTTGCGATTACTGAACGGTTTTCACCCTTAATAGGGTTTAACATTCGGACAAAATCACGCATAAACTTACGATTTGATTATAATATCAGTAGGATGTTAGACCTAGACATGGCAAACCTCCAAGTAACCGAACAAAACAGCAAAGATTTTGTCATTAGTGTTGGTTATACCAAAAGAGGCATGAAACTCCCCATTAAAAATAGAGAGCGGCAGCAGATTGTTTTGAAAAACAACGTGAATATGAAAATGGATCTTTCCATCAGAGATACAAGAACCATTCAACGAAACATTGAAACTGACAATGTGGTTACTGCTGGAAACATTAACTTCCAATTACGACCAAACATTAGTTACGAGATTAATCAGCGGGTAAATCTTCAAATGTTCTTTGAAAGAACAGTTAATGAACCGAGAATTTCCAGTTCATTTAAACGATCTACAACCCTTTTTGGAATTAAGTTACGGTTTAGCCTTACATAAGAAAGAAACTTTGCAGTTACTTAGCTCCAAATCTTCTATAAAATCTTATACCTTTAAGGAAAAAATAATTGCATGAATTTTCCATCTGAATTAAAATACACAAACGACCACGAGTGGTTAAAAATCGAGGGTGATATTGCGTATGTTGGTATAACCGACTTCGCACAAAATGAGCTAGGTGATATTGTATATATTGAAGTTGACACTGTAGGTGATTCAGTGAATGAGGGTGAAGTGTTTGGAACAATTGAAGCTGTGAAAACTGTTTCGGATTTGTTCATCCCTGTGGATGCGGAAATTATCGAATTTAATAGTGCATTAGAAGATGCGCCAGAAAAAGTCAATGAAGCGCCATACGAAGACGGTTGGATTGTAAAAATTAAAATCAGCGATACCTCTCAAGTTGATGGCTTACTTTCATCTGATGAGTATAAAGCTTTAATAGGTCAATAATTTTGTTATTAAAATATAACACATTCACTATCATTTGGGCAGTAGTAATTTTAGTACTAACGCTAGTAACCGGTAAAACCCATGCTAACATGGATATTGCCATGATTGATAAACTCGTTCACACTTTCATGTTTGGCGTTTTATCATTGTTAATGATTGTTGGACTTAAAAAACAACATGATGTGATGTTCTTACATTTTAAAGCAGTGCCAATTTCAATATTAACCGTTTGTCTTTATGGTGCTTTAATAGAGTGTATACAAATTTTAATACCTGGTCGGTACTTCGAATGGCAGGATATGTTAGCCAATGGATTCGGAGCAGTCGTAGGATTTGGTTTATTCTTATTGATTTATAAACTTGGATAAATGTTTTACCTTTTAATTGCTTCAGGTGTATTTCTCTTTTTTGCGACCGTTATCGGTTTCGGAATGGCATTGCTATTTAAACCATCCAATATTGAAACACCTTCTAATTTAGGAACTACCAAAAAAGTAGCTGCAGCAGATTTAAATAAAAATAAAGCGCTTTTATTTGGTGCTGGATTATTACTTTCACTTATCATCTCCCTTTTAACTATAGAGGCTTTTTCAAGAGAAATTGCCCAAATTGAAGAACCGGTGCAAATGACCTTTGAAGAAGAAGAAATTTTAGATATTCCTATTACGGACATCCCTCCTCCTCCCCCTCCAAAGGTAATAATTGCCCCTGTGATTAAAGAAGTTAAGGAAGAGCCAAAAGAAGAAATAAAAGTAGAATTAGATCCTGAAGAGGAAGAGCCTGAAGAAGTAATCTATGACATCCCCGACTTTGAGCCTAAAGAGGAGGTAGTCGAGCGAATTCTAAACCCAGATGAAGTAGCTAAATACCCTGAATTTCCAGGTGGACAAGAAGCTTTTGCTAAATTCATTCAAGAGAATTTTAAAATGTCGTCTCGCGATATTGCTGAAGAAAATAAAGGTACGGTATACCTTAAGTTTGTAGTAGATAAAAATGGTGCAATTAGTAATGTTAATGTGGTGAGAGGTGTCTCAGAAGGTATCGACCAAGAATCCATACGTGTATTGGGAAAATCACCAAAGTGGTCGCCTGGAAGAGACTACAATGGTGCCCCAGTTAAGATGTATTACACTATCCCCATGAGAATTAAATAAGTATGATTAAGCACATAGTATTTTGGATTGTAAAAGAGGAAGCAGAGGGGTTAAAAAAAGATGCTATTCTCTCAAAAATGAAAACAATGCTTGAGGCTTTACCTTCACACATCGAAGTGGTTAAAGGATTAGAAGTTGGTCTAAACGTAATTGCTTCTGACCGTGCTTTTGACATTGCTCTTTACTCTAGCTTCGACTCATTGGAGGATTTAAAAACGTATGCTAATCACCCTGAACATCTTAAAGTCGTGGATTTTTTTAAAAAAGTGGTTGAAAAATCCGCAGCCGTTGATTACAAAGTTTAATCAATGATTCTGACCTTAGGTACCACCCTAACCAAAAGTTAAAATTTTGGAAATGCGACAGGATGATTCTTCGGAAATTTCACATCATCACTTGTAAAAACTTAATATGACAACCTATTTAATAGGTAAGGTTTTTGCGTTTTTTATGGTTGATAGAATAACCATCGATTGAATATTCCCCAATTCATCAATCTCAATCATTTTTTCTTGAATAAATTCATTATATGATTGAATATCTTTGGTTAAAACCTTCATTAAAAAATCAGATGATCCAGTGATGTGATAACACTCTACAATTTCAGGTATTTGTTGGATTTTCTTATGAAAAGATTCCAGCATAGCTTTCCGAGAACCTGTTAAACTTGCCTGTATAAAAACACCTACGCCTAAACCAAGTTGCTCTTTGTCCAGCTCGGCATGATAACTTTTAATGAGGCCTGCGTTTTCCAACTTTTTTACCCGTTCAAGTGTAGGTGCTGGTGACAGACCAATCTCCTCCGCTAACTTAGAGTTAGTGATTTTTGCATTCAATTGCAATTTCTCTAATATCTGGCGATCGATGTTATCTAGTTTTAGATCTTTTAGTGACATGGATTATCTTTTTCCGAGTAAAATAAAAAAGACTTCGCTTACCACGAAGTCTTTTAGTGTAATTTATAGAATTAGAAAACTATTGAATAGTTTCTAAACTATCGCTTTCATATACCGATGAACCATCCGATTTTGCACAACACTTTTTCTTGTGACTTTCACATACATTCTCTCCTTTAGTACAGGCAGTCTTACAACAAGCTTTCTGACAATCTGAAGCGCAAGTCTTTTTTCCTTTACAACAAGGTTTTTTAGAATCAACTGAACAAACTGCTTTCTCAATTTTTGCCCCACAACAACTATACATTATTCCTCCATCACTACGAGTACATTTTGATGCGGCTGCATATCCCACATTATGTGCATAATCTAAACAATCGCTACCTTTGGCTCCATGGTTTCCTAATATCGGTGCGATAACCAAACCTACAAGGCAAGTAAGCTTGATCAAAATATTCATTGATGGCCCTGATGTGTCTTTAAAAGGATCTCCAACCGTGTCACCAGTCACTGCTGCTTTGTGAGCGTCAGAGCCCTTGTAAGTCATTTCCCCATTTATCATTACTCCAGCTTCAAACGATTTTTTTGCGTTGTCCCAAGCACCACCAGCATTATTCTGAAAGATTGCCCAAAGCACACCACTCACTGTTACACCTGCCATATAACCACCTAACATCTCCGCTACCAATAGATTATTGGAGCAGTACACTAGTTTACCTATTAATACTACCAAAATTGGAAAACCTATAGTTAACAACCCAGGTACTAACATTTCTTTTAAAGAAGCTTTAGTGGAGATAGCCACGCATTTGCCATAGTCAGGTTTACTAGTTCCTTCCATAATACCCGGAATCTCTTTGAACTGTCGTCTTACTTCATATACCATTTCCATGGCAGCTTTTCCGACCGAATTCATTGCTAAAGCAGAAAAAACTACCGGAACCATTCCTCCAACAAATAACATCGCTAATACAGGAGCTTTGAAAATATTGATTCCATCAATACCAGTAAAGGTTACATAAGCAGCAAATAGCGCTAAAGAAGTTAAAGCCGCTGAAGCAATGGCAAATCCTTTTCCCGTTGCTGCTGTCGTATTACCTACTGAGTCCAAGATATCTGTTCGTTCACGAACCTCTGGAGGCAATTCGCTCATTTCTGCAATACCACCCGCATTATCAGCAATTGGACCAAAGGCATCTATTGCCAACTGCATAGCTGTTGTTGCCATCATAGCAGAAGCCGCAAGGGCTACACCATAGAAACCAGCAAATGCATAAGAAGTCCAAATCGCAGCAGCAAATAACAATATGGAAGAGAAGGTGGAAATCATACCCGTTGCTAAACCAGCAATAATGTTAGTTCCCGCACCAGTGCTCGATTGTTGTACAATTTTTATTACTGGAGCAGAACCTAAACCAGTGTAATATTCTGTAAAAGAAGAAATAGCAGCTCCTACCACTAACCCTACCAATGTAGCATAAAAAACACGCATCGAAGAGATGTCGACTAACCCTTCTCCAAAGAAGCTCATTTGCATGGTCTCTGGTAACATCCATTTTACTAATACAAAACAAGAAATAGCCACTAATCCAATAGAAACCCAGTTACCTATGTTTAAGGCTTTTTGTACTTCTGCTTCTTTTGCTTCATTGGAAGAAATTTTCACTAAAAAAGTACCAATGATGGAAATGATGATACCCACCCCCGCAATAGTCATAGGTAATAAAATTGGACCAATGCCTCCAAAGGCGTCTGCCAAATTACCCCCCATATCTTTAATTACATAATTACCTAATACCATGGCTGCTAATACAGTGGCTACGTAAGACCCAAAAAGGTCAGCTCCCATACCTGCAACATCACCTACATTATCACCTACGTTATCAGCTATTGTTGCAGGATTACGTGGATCATCTTCTGGGATGCCTGCTTCAACTTTACCTACTAAGTCAGCTCCTACATCAGCGGCCTTCGTATAAATACCCCCACCCACACGTGCAAATAATGCTATGGACTCTGCCCCTAATGAAAACCCAGCAAGGGTTTCCAAAACGATAGTCATATCCTCCGTGCCAGTCCACTCGCCTCCCATAAATAATTGGAAGAAAATGATAAAGAAAGTCGTCAAACCTAAAACTGCTAGTCCAGCCACACCAAGCCCCATAACAGTTCCTCCACCAAAAGAGATTTTTAAAGCATTAGGTAAGCTAGTTCGAGCAGCTTGAGTCGTTCTCACATTCGTTTTAGTTGCAATTTTCATCCCCATATTTCCTGCTAAGGCAGAAAACACAGCTCCAACTATAAAAGCAACCACAATTAAAATATGAGTAGTGGGAACTAAAAAAGAAATAATTGCTAATACAATACTTGCACCGACAACAAAGTAGGCTAATAAACGATATTCGGCTTTTAAAAACGCAAGTGCACCTTCATAAATATAATCTGAAATTTCTTTCATTTTACCGTCTCCTGCATCTTGTTTTATGACCCATGTTTTTTTAATTAACATGTAGACTAAACCGACTAGTGCTAATATAATCGGCAAATAAATAGTGATTGATTCCATTGTTTTGGTTTAAATAGTCTGGTTTCTAATAAGAAATAGGCAACAAATATATTACTTTAGCGAAAATTAGGAAAAACAGTAACACCTTTTAACAATTTAATTATCAGGTAACTACTTAATTATTAATAAAAAAGAACGAATTAGTGGAGAAAAACAAGTACCAAGCTCACCCTTGGCATGGAGTAAGCATTGGGGACAATGCACCTGAAGTGGTGACTGCATTTATCGAAATTGTGCCGACAGATACTGTGAAGTATGAAGTGGACAAAGAAAGTGGTTTTTTGATTGTAGACAGACCTCAAAAATTCTCAAACATTATTCCTGCTCCTTATGGTTTTGTACCACAAACCTATTGTGGTAAAGAAGTTGCAGATTACTGTATGGAAAAAACAGGCAAAACTGACATTTATGGTGATGGCGATCCATTGGATATCTGTGTGTTAACAGAACGATCTATAGATTATGGTAACATTCTTATGCCTGCGGTGCCTATTGGTGGTTTTAGAATGATTGATGGTGGTGAGGCAGATGACAAAATTATTGCCGTGCTTAAAGGCGATGAATTTTACCAAACATGGAAAGACATTAAAGATTGTCCCGACTCAATCTTGCTGAGACTAGAGCATTATTTCTTAACCTATAAAGACATGCCTGGTTTTGTAAACAGTAAAGTAGAAATTACTCATACCTATGGCAAAGAAGAAGCTTTAGAAGTCATCCGAAGAAGCCAAAAAGATTATAAAACCTTATTGGAAGAAGAATAATTAATGTTTATATCTAAAAAAGAGGCTTTTATTTTAGCCTCTTTTTTATTTAAAGTATTTTTACTTTAATTAATGCGGCCTGAATGGCTAAATTAAGTTCTTCACGCTGAATAGGTTTAGCAACAAAAGCACTTACCCCTTGATCAAATGCTTTTTTACGAGTTTCACCAAACACATCTGCAGAAACTACAACCACTGGAGTTTTAGCATTTAATTGGTACTCAACTTCATTAATTAATTTATTATGTACTTCTAATCCAGAAATACCGGGCATTTGCAAATCAAGGAGTAGTAAATCTACTTTTTCCTTCTTCAATATTTCCAAAGCATCAAGACCATTCGAAGCGATAATTACTTTTGCTTCATATTGAGAAAGCATTTTATTGATTAATAATTGATTCATCTCATTATCCTCAACAACTAATATCTTTTTGTTTTTAATTCCTGGATTTAATTTCCCATTAAAAGAAGGAGACAAAGCTTTTTCTTTATTGTAGTCCAAAGATAAATCAATAATAAACTTAGTGCCTTTACCAAGCTCACTGGTCATTTGCATGGTAGCATCTAGTGCTGATATTAATCTTTTTACGATGGCCAAGCCTAAGCCAGTTCCTCCATATTCTCGACCATGATCTGATTGTACTTGCTTAAAGCTTTCAAATATCACTTGATGATTTTTTTCATCAATGCCTATTCCAGTATCTTCAATGATAATTTGAATTCGTTGAGAAGCAATATCCTTTGTGACTAATTTTAAATTAATAGTGACAGCACCTTCTGCAGTAAACTTAATTGCATTTGAAACCAAATTAAGAAGCACTTGTTTCAATCTTAAAGGATCTGTTACAACCTTTGTCTCTATTGCAGGATCAACTTGAAAGGAACAATAAATTCCTTTACTTTCAGCAGAAAAATGAAGTATTCCCCAAACTTCCTTCACCAACTCATAAATGTCTACTGATTTTTTATTTAAGGTATACACCTCTGAATCAAACTTGGAAAAATCCAACACATCATTAACCAAGTGAAGCATGTTTTCAGATGCTTTTAACACATAACGAACATATTCTGTTTGTTGATTATCTAACTTTGTTCCTTCTAAAACTTGAGTAAATCCGATGATAGAGTTTAAAGGCGTTCGCATCTCGTGACTCATGTTCGATAAAAATTGCGACTTTACGCTTAACGCTTTTTCTGCTTTCTCCTTCGCGATTTTTAAGCGCGTTTGATTATCCCATAATTCTTCTTTTGCTTTCGAGAGTGTTTCAGCTAAACTTGTCAACTGTTCATTTTTTTGACTCAATGATTCTTCGGCATTCGCATTATCAATCGCTAAAACAAATAAAAATATTAAACAAAAAAGCGTTGAAAATACTACATGACTAGCATAAATAATATTAATCTCTTTTTTTTCAAAGTGATAAGCGGGCACCGAATCATATCCATACAATTCTAAAAAAGCTACTAAAAAAATTTGTACTGCTAATATGATAAAAATAAGCATTTTCTCAGTTCGGTAATCAAATAACCCAAAGGTGACTACTGGGATTATAATTAATAAAAGTTGTGACCCTCCCAAACGACCTCCCACTAAACAATAGTAGGTAACCACTAACATACTAGTCAAAACTCCCAAAACTCTAGAAAAGCGAAAAGCGCCTACTTTGTTAAGTATTATCATCATTCCCATGGTCGAAGCCATCAGAAAAGTCATGAAAGCATGTTCCCACCCAACTTTATATCCATATATAAAGGTCATATATGCCGTGGGGAAAAAGACTAAAAAAGCAATTTGATTTGCCATACGGACTTTCCGCTTGACGAATGAATTGTCAATAAATTCAGTTCCGATAGACGATAAATATTCCCAACAAAAAGCAAGCATCTATATGAATAGTATCAATTTGTTATAAAATAAACTCTGTTATAATACCAATAATACTTACAACAAACAATAGGCTTCATTCCTTCAATAAGGAATGAAGCCTAAAATTGTAGTAAAAAATTATAATATAGGAATAATGAATACAGACTCGCCAATATCAACTGGTAAGATTTGATTTTCGAAATTTTTCCTTTTTACTTTTATCTCACTAATAATTATCCTGTCGTTTGATTGGGTGTTTAAATCTCTTAAGCTACCCTGTTGCCCATTAATCACTAGCGTTTGCCTTGATCTACCATTTCGGATTAATTCAGCTTTAAACTGAACCGTGCGATAACTGGCATCTGCAGGGTTGGATGCTCTAAAACCAACATCGGGGATAGGGATAACCTCTACATTTCTTAATCTAGCAATAGCTACACCTTTTATGGGGTCAATTGTTCGTCCGCCACATTTTACCACTAAGTCTGGCTTAGGAATTAATTTTACTTTATACTGTTTCAATCCTAAATAGGTATCGTTATTGTAAATTTTCACCTTTGTAATAGGATTGTTGGGAATGATTACTACTTTCCCTCTTGTAGTGGTTTGTCGTAATTTTGCGCCAGAAACCTGAAATTTGGGGTTAAAGTCTACACCTAGCCCAGCAACCTTAAAACTTATCTCATTCCCACAGTCTTTGTATAATGTAGTGGAAAGACTAGAAACGTCTTCAATCACAGGCTTTAAGACATAATATTCATACTCGACATTATATATTGTATCTCCACCTCCTGATTTTGGATATTTAATGGTTCCCTTCCACGTTTTCTTAATCATCCCATCCTCGTTATAATTTCCTCCAGAAGCTTTGAAGTTTATTTTACCTATACCCTCTTGACTTACCTCAAGTGCCTTTCCTTCAAAAGTCATTTCTGGTTTAAAATTAGATGAATAGGCTGCCATAAATAAATCAGCTTGGAAGTCTGTTCCGGCTAAAATTTTATTTGAGCCAGCTAAAACAACTGGTCGTACTTTATCAACGGGAATATTAATTGCACCCACCTTTACCGCGAGTTTTGCTAATACCTCTGACTCAATTGTCATTAGCTTATTACCCCGTTCCGACATCATTGCCAAAGCTGCCACTAAAGGTGTGCCTTCAAAGTTAAGTTCTGCAAAATCCTTTTTCCTTTGCTCGGGGTTATTTTTGAAAATTGGATCATCTTTACCATCCTCAGCCAGTGGATTATACGTGATATCAAGCTGGTGTTTTTTTGAAATTCTATTTAACAGACTAGCATAAGTATTCAAGCGGGTTTGCAGCTCATAGCCTTTTCCAGCTTTAGAATCTCCTATTCCCAGCATGTAATTAGAAACAGCCTCTTCTTCCTTAGCACCTAATAGGTTCCCATTTTCATCACGACCACCGGATAATTCAATCAAATTCTCTTTATGAATTTTTAAAAATGATAACAAGGCTAAAGTTTCTTTTCTAAGTTGTTCAGCTGACTCTTGCACTTTCACGTCCTCTTTAGCGAATTTCCCGTTTTTAACCCGTTGTTTTATTTGTTTTAATATGTCACTGTTTCGAATCTCAGAATCAGTAATAGCATCTTCTAAACTACTATTCAATTGCTGAAATTTTTCTATTATTACCGAACTTACTTGTAGTGCTAATAATGCTAATAGCACTAAATACATCAAGTTTATTAGTTTTTGTCTAGGTGTTTCTTTACCTCCTGCCATATTTTTAATTGTTTAATAGTGAATGAATAATGACAACAGGTACCTGATACAGAGATCATGGTTAAAACCCAACCTCTTTGAAAGCGCTTCGTTATAATAATGCTGGTTAACCTTTTGGTTACATTCACTTGAAAAAATTAGAAACAACTAGTACATTACTGTAATGAATCAACAACAGGAAAATCTTGTATTAAAAGGGACAGAGTCTACCCCCAGTGTAAAATGTACCGTTGACACTGGAGTAATCGAGATTACCGGAAGATCATTATTAAATGACTCTGAAATAATATTTTCACAAGTTGCTTCATGGGTGGATCTTTACTTAAAAAAGAATAAAGAAATAAAATTTAGTTTCAATTTTGATTATATTAATAGCAGTTCTAATTATCATTTGCTTAGCCTATTAAAAAATGTGTGTCGGCTTGACAATGTGGTTGTGACTATTGACTGGCATTATGAAGATGAGGACATTTATGACATTGGGTTAGATTACAAAGAGTTGTTACCAGAATTAACTTTTAACTTCTATGAGGTTAAATAAAATTGTATTTTAGACTTTAGAGGGAGATGAGATGAAAAGTTTAGAAATAAAAAAAACGAAACAAACACCAAAGATTAGTTGCAATTACGATTTAGGTAAAATTGAAATTCTTGGTCGCTCAAGACCTGAGAACACCACTGAAATATATAGTCAACTGTATGATTGGGTCACAGAATATGTAAAAAAACCACAACCTAAAACTACTGTAAACCTTGACTTTGACTACATAAATAGCAGTTCAAATAAGTTTTTTTTCTCTCTTTTGAAGAAGCTAGAAATCATAAAAAACAATGGCAAAGAAATAAAAATCAACTGGTTTTATGAAGAAAGTGATGAAGACATTTACCTACAAGGCATAGACTTCAGTAATTTATTAGACCTAGAGTTTCAAACGCAAAAAAAGTAGGACGCTTATCCAAGTTTAGTGCGCATAAAAACTTTAGTTGCATTAAAGATTTCGTCTTTTCCTAGTTTCTCTTCCATTCCCTCAAGTATTCTATCAACAATGAAAGCTGAACTTGTTTTTCGAAAACCAAGTTTGTTTGCAAAACCAGTGACAAACTCCATCTCATCATCTTCAATAATTCCATCAGCGCACATGACACGGGTTAAATCATATAATTGATCGAACATACCTTTCGATGAATCTGGCGGAATAATTTTGGTTTTGCTAGTGTTTTTAATAAACTCTCTCACTTGACTTCTTGTAAACCCGCGTTCTACCCCAATATCCATAATCACTGCAACCTCTGTTTTATCAATTGAATTATCAGATTTTGCCATGAGAATTAAGTTCTTCATGTGTGATTCATTTTGTACTTCTGCTTTATTTCCAAAGAATGATAACATACTGTGAGTTATTTTGCCTCATGCTAAATTTATAAAAATCCAACGTGTCAAACAATACAACAAAAGCACTACTGCTTAATAAAAAACATCCCTTAATAAATCGTCTTCTTGAGTGTGATTAATTTGTTTCAAATATAATTTTGTTTGTTCAGTACCTGAATGCCCCAACACCACTGACAACGCCCTTATATCTGTGGACTTTTGACTCGCTATATGAGCAAATGTATGTTTAGCAGAAAAAAAAGTGATGTTTTTTCTTATATCAAGTTTTGCTACAATAGCTTTAAGCGTTTTATTAATAATTGAATTTTTGGATGAAATTTGCTTTTTCAACTTTTCATCCGTGGATAGCTCTTTTTTTGAACTAAGTAAAGGAAAGATAAAGTCATCCTGACTCCATGATTGTTGTTGATACTTCTTAATAATTTCTGATGCTTTTTCGTGCAATTTCAATGTCACATTCTTATGGTTATGGCGTTGAATCAGCAATCTACCACTAGCAACAGCACCCCATTTTAAAACAGCTAAATCGCTAAACTTAAGCCCTCCCATATACATTGCAAACAAAAAACAATTCATAGCCAATGCTTCCTTGGTACTGAGTCTCTCTACTTGATTTTCAAGTATACCAACTTCTTCTGTAGACAAGTATACCACAGAGGCTTTATGTGGGGCAGTAAAATTAAGCATTAAAAATGGATCATTTTGTATTGGGATATAGCCAACTTTTATTGCTTTATTTACCATCACCCGTATACAGGATATGTCCGCATAAATAGTCGCTTCGGAATTACCCAAACCCTGTAAATAAATGCGGTATGATTTAAAAAATCGTGGTGTTAACTCATGAAAAAATAACTCGTCTTCATCACGATATTCTCTAAGTTTTTTAATTGCACTGGCATATCGCACATATGTTCTATAACTATCTTTCTCTTTGTATTTTTCAACTTCTTTTTCGGAAAATTTAAAAAAACTTTCTTCCTCTTTATTTTTTATCCATCGTGCGAGTGTGTCTAAAGTGATTGTTTTTAATGTTTTTCTTTTTTCTTCAACTACCTGTTCAATATCCTCAATCAATTGTAGCAATGAACGATTAATCTGTACAGATTCTGGATGGTTCTGTATCCAATGACCTACATTGGAAGTATGAGTAAACTGACTTTTATTGACCGCATAACCAGTGCCCACTCGCTTATGTTTTCGATCGCGGGTGATTCTTAACAACAAAGATTGGGTATTATCTTTCTTTATTTGACTTGATAATTCAATTGCGAATGAATACATATTGAATCAAATATAAAGAAATTGAAATAATGAGTAATTTTTAAATAAAAATTAGTTATCAACTAAAAAGCTGATACGCAAGAAAAGAAGATGCGTAAGCTACTACAGTCATATAAACAAACTGTATTGCAGGCCATTTCCATGAGTTAGTTTCCTTTTTTACAATTGCCAAAGTACTCATACATTGCATTGCGAAAGCATAAAACACTAATAAAGAAATTGCTGTTGCTGTGGTGTAAACTGGCAGTCCTGTGCTTGCCCATTTTTGCGAACGCATTTTCTCTATTAAAGGAGCTTCTTCTTCGTCCCCTACGCTGTAAATGGTCGCTAAGGTACCTACAAAAACTTCACGGGCAGCGAATGAAGTAATTAAAGCTATACCAATTTTCCAATCATAACCTAGTGGCTTTATCGCTGGCTCAATAGCTTTACCAAAATGCCCTGCATAGGATGCCTCTAGCGCATAAGACTGAATTAGTCTACTAGACTCTTCCTCATTTAACCCTTTAGCTTCTGCCTCTATTTGTGCTTTTTTTGTCGCTTGTTCCATTTGATTTCCTGGACCATAGGAAGCCAATACCCACAACAAAATTGAAATCGCTAAAATTATTTTTCCAGCTTCAAACACAAACGACTGGCATTTCTCTACCGTATTCCCTATCGTTTTTCCCAGTTGCGGAAAACGATACTGTGGTAACTCCATCATCAAAAAGCTACTTTCTTGGGGTTTAAACACCCATTTCATGATTAACGCTGAAATAAAAGCTGCCAACACGCCTAATAAGTACATCGCTAAAAATACGATACCTTTTAAATTAAAAATCCCCAGAACGGTGACATCGGGCACTGCTAAAGCAATCAATATGGCATATACTGGCAGACGAGCCGAACAACTAATAAATGGTGTAACCATGATGGTTATCAACCGTTCTTTCCAATTGTCAATAGCGCGGGTAGACATGATAGCGGGAATAGCGCAAGCCGAAGCTGAAACCAACGGGACTATGGAACGACCAGACATGCCAAACTTCGTCATGATACTATCCATCAAATAGATAACGCGCGCCATGTATCCGCTTTCTTCCATGATGGTTAATACGATAAACAAAAAGGCAATTTGTGGAATAAAAATAACCACTCCACCTATTCCAGCGATTATGCCTTCTGTTAATAAGCTTGTTAACGGACCTTCGGGCAAGATACTCACCAGCCACGAGTTCACTCCAGCTACTCCAGCATCAATCCAATCCATAGGGTAAGCAGCAAAGTTATATACCGCTTGAAAAATCAAAAATAAAATGGTTAATAAAATCACATAACCCCAAACATTATGCAAAAGGTATTTATCGGCCCAAAATGGAGTTCTTACTACACGTTTCTCTTCACGTTCTACCCCAGTATAACTTAATAAACCATCAATAAAATCGTAGCGCTTTAAAATTTCTTGGCGATGCAAATCCAAACAAAAAGCGGCTTTGCCTGATAGGACGTCACAATGAGTTTGATTTAAAAAAGTTGCATAAGCATCACGCTTATTTGCTGGTTTTCGTATCAATGACTCATAAATAAAGTCATTTAAAATCTCCTTAGGCTGTTTTATATCCTGCTTTAGCACCAACTTTTTAAGTGCTTCAATCCCATAACCTGTCCTTGAGTTGATTTCTACACATTTTAAGCCCGTGCTTTCTGTAAATTTCTTCAGGTCTATTTCAATACCTGCTTTTGCTGCCGTATCGACCATGCTGAAAGCAACGATGCAGGGTATTCCTAAGTCCATCACTTGCGTTAACAAGAAAAGGCTTCTGCGCAACAAGGTCTTATCCACCACAACTACTGCTAAATCAGGTCGTGTTTTTGGCGAAAGTAATTCAGCGTAAACTACTTGCTCGTCAAGGGCAGTTGAAAAGAGCGTATAAGTACCTGGAAGATCTATTAATTCAATTTCTCGATTTAAAAATTTGGTTGTTGTAGCTCTTCGCTCCACTGTTACCCCAGAGAAATTTCCAGTTTTTTGGTTCTCATTGGCCAACCGGTTGTAAAGTGTTGTCTTGCCCGAATTCGGGTTTCCCAGAAGTGCGATTTTTGGATTCGTCATCCGCCTAAACTAAAAGTACTTTTGCCGCTTCAACCAAACGAAGGGAAAGGTGATATCCACTAACGTTCACACATACTGGACCACCCATTAAGGCTTTGCATTTCAACTCTACCTCGCTCCCAGGCACACAGCCCATCTCCATCAAACGAAGAGATACTTCATCGTTATGAAGCTCAGCTATGACTGCTTTTTCACCTATTCTTAGATCCGCTATTGTTCTTGGTTGTCTCAAGCTTATTTAGACTGATTTTATATTAATGCAATATAGTCGCTACCGATAAAAACAACAAGCTTACTTAGAACAATTTTAAATAAGTTGACAATTATCAACTTAACTTTTTACATGTATTATTTTTTGACTCACGCCTCTGTTTTCTCCAGTGTCCCCACTGACCACCGTCAAGGTCAGACGCTGATAATAGTGAGAGAGTCAATTGATATCGGATATATTATTATTGTTTAACACATAAAAACACACCGCTTAGTAGTCATTACTTAGCGCTTGAGTTGTTTAATGCCGGAAGTTAAAAAGGGCATAATTGGCAAACTACTCACAATCTTGAACTCGTCAAAAATGGAGCTTTCATTATTTAAAAACAACAGAATTTTTTCGGCAGAAAGTTTCTTAAACATGGTAGAAAAAACAGCTTTACCAGTCATTTTATTTGACAAAAGCACATCTAACAACGTATAATCATACCATTGAAACATCTTGTCTCGGAAGGTTAGTTTTTGAACAGGGGCTTTTCCCGCTATCAACTTATCAACTATCGCTTTACTGTTTTTCTGAATAAACTGAAAGGTATAGCCGCTACTTGCTTTCGTAAAACCACCTGCCGTGCCGATATTGATAATTCGGCTTTGAGAACTCATACTCTGAGGAAATTCTGCTAACGACATCGGGATGATGCCAAATTCTTTGTGTACAATATCATAGTCATCAATATTCAAATAGTCTTTAATATAGCTTTTGAGTTCCTTTTCATATAGGTGTTTATCTAACAATTCCGGACTAAACAAAGTATATTCTACCAAAGCTGCTGTTGGGCTTGTAGGCAAGACATACATAAAGGTTGCTCCATTTTTTTGATCTAACCTAAAGTCCATCAAAGTGCCCGTGGAATCATCAAAATAGGGTTGTTTTGTTTTTATCACCCAACCTTCAAAATGTTGCAATAATGAGTTTTCTACTGTTATCTTTGGGTGAAATAAGTGAGTAGAGTTAAATACAATAGGTGCTGAATAGCTAGCTAAATTCGTTTTTACTACTGCACAGTTGTGGTTGCATTCAATGTTTTCAATATTTTCATAAATAAAAACTACGTTAACAAACGTTTGCGCGAATTCGAGCACATAATTATAAAAATCAATACCCCGAATCATCTTGTAGGTTTGATTTTTTAAGTCCAACTGTTTAGAAAATTCAGGTGCATGAAATACTAATTTTTCCCACTGATGATGTACGATGGGCTCAAACAAGCCTGGCTCATTTTCCCAAAAACACCAGGTGCGGTCATTTAGAACCTTTGCTTCTATGTCAATCACCAAAATCTTCTTGTTGCTTAATGTGGGTTCGTTAAGCATACGGTACAGCAAACTCAACCCCGCGCAACCGGAACCTGCAATGATATAATCAAAAGAAACTTCGTTAGAACTCATTCAAGCTATTTTCAATTTATTGATGGATAAAGATACATTTCAATCAGTGATAATAAACAAATTCATTATTTTATAATATCCAGACATCAATCCTGTTGTAAAATGATCGTAATATAATCTTTTAAAAAATCCAACAGCAGTAACGGGTTACCATCTGTTTTTCAAACTGTTAAATGGATTTTTTTAATTCTAATAAAAAAAATTAATTTTATAATCAAGTAGTCAATTTATTATATATAAAACATATCATGCAGCGCATAAAATCATTAACCATTTTAATTTTCTTTCTATCAGTAAATAGTTGTTTTTCGCAATGGACTAAACTTGACTTTGCGGGAAACCGAGACGCTCATGCTATTTACTTTGACAACCAGTCTACTTACATAGGAACAGATGAAGTGCTTTTTTACAAAGATGCCGAAGTATGGAAAAGCTCGACTGTCGAACATTCATTTTACAATTTTAACTTTTCCAAAATCAATAGTATTCTCATTCAAGATGACAAGTGGTTCGTTTCTGGACTCGCTGTAGCTGGAAATTCACTCATAATACCTTACAAAGGGATAAATTCTACTTCATGGACACAGGGCTATACTTCAAATTCTGGAGCATGGCCAAGAGCGATTAACCAATTGAAATATATTAACGAAAAGTATTATGCGATTTCATCTAATGGATATTTATACTTCTCAAATAATGGAACTACATGGTCTAAACTCCTTATTTCTTACGGAATTAACTTAATGAATATAGCTCACACAGGCGAAAAAATAATAATCAGTTCTTCCAATAAAATAACTTCATCTGTAAACGGGGGCGAGCTTTTTATTACCAAAAACTTCGATAAAGAAATTACATGGATTGAATACATCAATGATACCACGGCTATGCTAGCAACCAAAGAAGGAGAACTTATGACTTCTAATGATTTTGGTAATACGTGGAATTCTTTTGAGACCAATCTACCTAGTCAATATGCACTTGATCAATTTAAATTCATCACAAAAGACACTGTTTATGCTTCATCAAAAAACACCTTCTTGAGATCAATTGATGGGGGAGTTAATTGGGAGAAAAAAACTTTTGAATTTGAAATCAACCGTTTTGGGTTTAGCAATAGGAATGAGGGGTACGTACTTGGAGATCAGGGCAACATATACTACACATCAAATGGTGGTGGAGAATATGCACCAGTTGCAAATTTCAAGACCACAAAAAATTTGCATTGTGCAGACAGCACTATTCAACTCCTTAGTTTATCACCATCCGCAACTAATTATCAATGGTTTCATAATGGAAAACTGAAATCAAATTCACCTAACTTTAATTTTGTTGGTGAGTACGCTGGTGAAACCGACACCGTGAAATTAGTGGTTAACAAAGGTATTGCCTATGATACAATTCAGAAACTCATCGCCATAGAAGCTAGTCTATATATTCCATTCAATGCCGAGTTAAGCAAAGATTCGGTTTGCCTTGGGTCAACTAACGACATCTATTTTAGAAAATCATCTAAAACAGCTACTTATTGGATTTCAAACTACGACTCAACCTTTGTATCAGAACAAAAGAAAGGCACTAATTATGATATGAGGTTGCAAACCGATAAAATCAACAACAATGAAACCTATAGAGTCTATATGATAAATACAGTAGCTGCATGTGGGACTATTTTTCAAGAAGATACGATTTTTATTCCAAACGGAAGCCCTGATAGGACACTCAATGTATTCAGCGAACCAGCTACAATTTGCCCTGGTCAGAAAGCAATAATTAAAATCGAAAATTCTGAACCCGGCATACAATACAAACTTTACAACACATCACAAGTAGGTACTACACTTATCGGAACAGGTCAAACAATAGCCTTCGAAGAAGACACTTATTTATCAGACCCAAAGTATCGAGTTACTGCTCGAAATAGTGTCAATTATTGTTCTATTGAATTATTTGAAAAAGGTAGTGTAAAAGTAGAAAACCCTAAGGCTTATTTTTCTATAGATGATTTAACACTTTTCTCAGATGAGAAACCCACCATTAAAAATAACTCTCAAAATAAAGAAGGAACTTTTCAATGGACAATAACCCCTGATGCATCACCGTCTATTAGCCAAAGCAAAACACTTGAACCCCTTTCTTTTGCCAATACTGGGAATAAAAAAATAAGACTTGTTGCTATCAGTCCAAATGGTTGCACCGATACTTTAGAACAAGAATTGAATATTATAGAGAGAAAACTTCCAGAAAAATGTACGGCAACTCAATTTGAAAACTCTGGCTATAATGGAGGACCTGAGTCTTTGGTGTATGATAAAGATGGAAATCTTTTTATGGCCACATCTACATTTGGTCAATTACGCAATGGGGATTATTCGAAAATATATACAGATGAAAACGATGTAATAAAGGAGAATTATACGTTTACTCAATATCATGATTATGAAAATTATATTTTCAAATTAGATGAAAATGGTCAAGTAATATGGAAAACCAAGTTCACCTGTGGAAGCACCTGGTCTGAAGACACGCGCCTCACCACGGATGATGATGGCAACCTTTACATGTCTTACTCCCATGCAGATCACCTTGATAGCGTTCGGTTTTATTCTGTTGATGGTTCGTATCAAACGTATGAGGGAGATCCTCCCTGTGTTCCTTCCTGTGGAAATAATAACGATGCATTTTTTGTAGCCAAGTGGAATGCAAATGGCATTTTACAGTGGGTAAATTATTTTCACGATTATTATACTGCTTCACGCTGGGATGACCGACAACCAATCTTTGTAGGTAAACATAACAGACTTTATGTGGCCACTGAACGTAATTTCATTGTCTACAAACTGGATGGAGAACAAGTTTTTCGATCTAGAACTGTAGCGCCTCAAGCTGGTGGAATCAGTGCTTTTATAACATCTGGTGCTACTCCCAACACAACAATGGCAGTTCGAAATGGGGCTTTTATTTTTGAAGAATATGACACTTTGGGCTACCAGATTTCGAATGTGAAAACTGTTAATTTTGTAAATGATCCTACTATTAATACCTACATCAGCAATCGGTATGTTAAAAGAGATGATGAAGCAATATATATCGCAGGTGATTTTTCTGGAAGTTTTGTGTTTAACGAAGATACCATCACAGACATTTACACGGGAGGGAACCTACATAGGGATGCTTATTTAGCTAAATTTAGCTTAACTGGCGAGCCTATCTGGATTCGCCATTTTAAAAACAACCAAGGGAATACTCATTTCTTAAATGGACTAGCTTTATCCGATGACAAGGTATACATTTATTTAGATGGAGGTGGTGATTTGATTTTTCCAGATGGTAGTGTTCATAATACCGATGAAAGTACTCACTTCTTTATTGAGTTAGATAAAGATGGGACTATATCTAAAAGTGGGATTCCGTTTCAAGGAGTAACTAGGATGGAAGGTCGAGGAAAAGACAACCTTGCATATGATCCCAAAAGTGGTCGACTTGCTTTTTTCCAGTATTTTTCCGAAGATTTTATACTTGGTGAAAAAACGGTAAGAAAAGGCAGTGGTCAATCAAATTATGTAATTGTACAAAGCAAAACGGAATGTTTGAACCTAAACAATATAATAACAGGCACTACTAAAAATTCTAATAAATTAGCCTTATCGAATATTTATCCTAATCCTGTTCATGAAACTTTATCCATTGCATTAGCTGATAGAGATTTGGTGACGAACATAAAGGTGGTTGACACAAAAGGAATAATTCACAAATTAAATAAAATAAGTTTTATGGATTCGACTTTACGACTCAATACTTCTGAATTAGCTCAAGGAATTTATTTCATCCAATTCTACCAAAATGAGAAACAGTTTACTGGGAAATTTGTAAAAAATTAATGTAATCAAGCACCTGGTTTAAAATTCATATCAAGTGTATGAATAATCTATAAGAGTTCGTTAGACACACCATTTTATTAACATCAACAAAATAGTGTAAATCCTTTTATCAATTATTTAGCCCTCATAAAAAACCCTTTTCACCCGTTCACCTATTCCAGTTAATAGCTCATAAGAAATGGTATTGATTTTTTGGGCTTGGGTTTCCCATGAAATGTTTGGGCCAAAGAGTTCTACTTCGTCATTCACTTTTACTGTTAACCCTGTGACGTCTACCATAATCATGTCCATGCATACATTTCCCACTACTGGTCGAATGGTGTTAGCGATGAAAACTTGACCTACGCCATTTGAAAAACCACGGTCGTATCCATCAGCATAACCGATTGCGATCGTGGCTATTTTCATTTCGTTTTCGGCTTTCCATTTTCGGTTGTACCCGATGCTTTCACCTTTGGCTACGGTTTTTACTTGTGACACACGGCTTTTAAGGGTTCCAATAACGGCTAAGTTTTTTCTTGCGGCTTCACTTACCCCTATCCCATATAAACCGATGCCTAAGCGTACCATATCATATTGGTGTTCTGGAAAAAATTGAATCCCAGCCGAGTTTAATGCGTGTTTCATAATAGGATAATTACATGCATTCTGAATTTTCAGCGCTAATTCATCAAAAAGGTTCAATTGGTTTTCTGTGAAGACTTGTTCTGTGATGTCATCCGCAGAAGATAAGTGCGTGAAAACACTCTTAATTTTCACCTTAGGATAGGTGTTTAGCGCAACAATTAATTCATCAACCTCAGTAGCATCAAACCCGAGACGATGCATTCCAGTATCTAATTTAAGGTGAATGGCAAAATCACTTTTAGCCAGTTCCCCATAGGCTTTTAGTTGGTCTAATCGAAACACTTCGGGTTCTAAATGATGACTTTCTAGCTTATCAAAATTCTCTGGCTCCACGTTCATCACCATTATGGGTGTATCAATACCGTTATTTCTAAGGTCTACCCCTTCATCGACATAGGCTACGGCCAAATAATCAATCTGCTGAAAGTGCAACGCATGAGCTACCTCCAGATAACCACTACCGTAGGCGTAGGCTTTAACCATCGCCATCACTTTGGTGGTTTTTTTCAATTGAGACTTAAAGTAGTTAAGATTATGCACCATCAAATCCAAGTTGACTTCTAAGGTGGTTTCGTGTACGCTACTACTGATTTTTTTTACAATCTTTTCAAATGCAAACCTACGAGCGCCCTTTATCAGGAGTATCTTCTGATGAAAAGCGGCAAAGTCAAATTGGCTAATAAAGTTTTCAGTGGAGTCAAAGGCAAATACCTGTCCTCGGAAGCGACTATGAAATTTTGTGATATGAGTTCCGATAAGTACCACAAACTGGGGCTGAACTGCATTCACTAAATCAGCCACTTCCAGATAAAGCGTTTCGTTGGACAATCCCGACTCTAGGATATCCGAAAGCACCACTGCGGCTTGTTTTCCTTGTTGATGTTTTTTCAAAAAGTTTAGAGCTAAGTCCAATGCGGGTAAATCGTTGCTGTATGAATCATCTACGATTAAGCTGTTATAGTTACCCTGTGTTAATTTTAGCCTCATATCCACCGCGGTCAAACGAGCGATTTGGGTTTGAATTTCTTCTGTATTGAAACCTTTAAGCAATAACACAGCTATTACATGCACACAATTTTCGATGGAGGCTTGATCATTAAAAGGTAATTTCAACTGAAATTTGCCTTCGCTAAACTGGAATTTAAACAGCTCACCAACTTGTTCTACACGTAAGTCATTCCCTTGCTTTCCCCAAGAAAACAGCTTTTCTCTTGGTACATATTTGGTAATATTTTCATGTACTAGGCGATGATCGGAACAATAGATTATTGTTTGTGTATGGGCAAAAAGTTTTAATTTCTCTGCAAGCTTTTCTTCACGGCTTTCAAATCCTTCATCGTGAGCGGAACCAAGGTTAGTAAGCACACCCAAGGTTGGTTGAATGATTTGTTCCAATTTTTGCATTTCATTGGGTAGTGAGATACCAGCCTCAAAAATACCAATCTCATGTGCTTCCGATAACTGGAAAAGTGACAAGGGAACCCCTACTTGTGAGTTATAACTTTTAGGACTCTTGACGGTAGTAAACTTACTTCGCAAACATTGCCATAACCATTCTTTTACAATTGTTTTTCCGTTGCTACCTGTAACACCAATTACTTCCAAAGAAAACTGATTTCGGTAAATTTTTGCTAAGAGCTGAAAGGCAGCAAGGGTATTGTTTACTGATATAAAAGTCGCTTTTCCAGCCACTGGTTCTTGTACTAAAAAAGCTTTCACGCCTCGTTTAATCAAGTCGGGAATGTATTGATGTGCATTATGCCTTTCACCAGACAAAGCAATAAAAAGTGTGGATTCAGGTTGTAAAATGGTACGGCTATCAATTGAAATATGACTAATTACCCTTTCAGGTAAAGAATCACTGTTTACACCTAAATCCTTTGCTATTTTTTTCAATTGCCAATCCACACTTCCAAGCTACAAAATTCTGTGTATATTTGAAGCGGATTTCAACCCCAGCAGATGTTAAAATCGCTTACGAGACTATTTACACCTAAAAATTTTTCGCTCTTTTTCTTAGCGTTAATACTTGTCGGATTGTTTACCACACAAGTGGCACGAGCATTCTTAAGCATTGCCTTAGGTGGCTTTTTTATCTGCACTTTATTCAACATTCAATCTTTTTCGTTTAAAGCTTCAAAAATCAATCTTTCGTTGTTGGTTTTTTGTGGTGTATACTTACTTCACCTCACGCACATTTTTTGCACAGAAAGCGTGAACATAAATCATTTTTTATCTGTTCTTTTTATGAAACTCCCCTTGCTGCTGCTACCCATTGGCTTCATTTTGATGCCTGGACTAAGCAAAAAAGAATTCCATACGCTCCTTTATCTTTTTTTTATTGCAACAGTAATCACAGCCCTCGGCTCAGTAGTCAACTATATTTTCAATTTTGAGGAAATTAATTTCTTATACCTAACTTCGAAAACATTACCAGTAGCAGCAAACCATGTCAGGTATTCATTGATGCTTGCGACTGCTATCTGCTCAGGAGCTTATTTGTTTATTTCAAAATTTTCAATGGGCTGGTGGAAACACGAACGTACACTACTTATCTTCCTAGTTATCTTCCTCTTCGCTTTTGCACATTTACTAGCCGTTAGAAGCGGTTTAGTTGCGCTTTATGCCACTTGTTTTATTGCAGGAATTGCTGGTGTGTTATCCTCTAAAAGAAAAAAAAATGCAATAATCTTGTTAAGCATTCTTTTAATCCTTCCTATTATTGGAGCCGTTACCATACCCACAATACGCAATAAAGTTGAAAACACTATCGCTGATTTCTCACATATTAATGATGTGTACAGCGCAAACTACCACTCTATCACTGCTCGTGTGTTGTCGTACCAAGTTGCTTGGGAGTTATTTGAGAAAAACCCTTTGTTTGGGGTTGGTATAGGGAATTTACATCGAGAGGTAGAATTACAGTATATTCGTAATTATCAAATCATAAAGCAGGACAAATGGTTGATACCCCACAACCAATATTTACTTTGCCTCACAGCATTTGGTATTGTGGGTACGGTAGCGTTTTTATTCTTCTTTTACTTCCCTCTCTTTCATTTAAACAATTGGAAAAAAGATATTTTTTTTTCTTTCCAATATCTTATTATTAGCATATCTTTTTTAGTAGAAGGCACCTTAGAAACACAGCTTGGACTAGCTTATGCTGCTATTTTTATTTTAATGGCACTTTCGTACCTTAAATGGAAACGAGCGAATGAACTTTCCTAAAAAACTAGTTAACGCACACCAAGCTAAACTCAAAATTGCCCGTTATTGTGCTTTTCAAGACCGTTGCGAATACGAAGTGCGAACAAAATTACGTGACTTTGGATTAAACGAAGAAGAAATAGAAGAACTAATCGATTTTTTAATTGATGAAAAGTACTTGGACGAAGATCGGTTTACTCATGCTTATGTTCAAGGGAAATTTAATTTAAAAAAGTGGGGTAAAGTAAAAATTAAGGCGCATCTAAGAAGTAAAAATGTGTCTGAAAGCCTTATCCAAAAACACCTGATAAAACTTCCAGAAGACCTTTATCGACAAACGATTACTTTATTAATTCAAAAAAAAACATCGGAGTTGAAGGATGAAAATCCATTGAAACGAAAACAAAAAGTCATCGCTTACCTCCAACAAAAAGGTTTTGAGATGGAACTGATCTTTGATTGTTATGAGGGTTAGCTTAAAGCTGTTAGGTTCTAGCCTTTAGCAAAAAAATAGTCTAGGTTTACAAAGGTCCGACTTTTTGTACCGATCCATTTTTTTGTTTTAAGTTTCGATTCTCACATTTCAGCTTTGAACTTAATTTTTAAACATGAAACCTGTAACTTGAAATACGAAACGAACAATATGATGAATTTAAGTTATTCTGATACAGGACAAGGCGAGGTGGTGGTACTCATTCATGGTTTTTGCGAAAGCAACGCCTTGTGGAACGATTTCGAAAACTTTCTTTCCAAAAAATACCGCGTAATTTGTCCTGACCTACCCGGCTATGGTGAAAGTCGTTTAGAAGTGTCACAAGTCAACATGTCCTATTTTGCAGAAGCAATAAAGGAATTGCTTGACTCCCTTTCTGTAGACAAATGTACCATGATTGGACATTCACTTGGTGGATATGTTACGTTGGCCTTTGCTGAAAAACACCCAGAGCAATTAAAAGGGATGGGATTGTTTCATTCATCAGCATATAGTGATACAGAACAGAAAAAAGCCAACCGCAACAAAACCATTGAATTTATCGAAGAAAAAGGTGTCGAAACTTTTGCTGCCTCACTAATTCCTCCTTTGTTTGATCACTCCACACGTGAAAAATATGGTTATGAGATTAACTACTTAATAAAGGTGGCTAAAAACACTGACCCTCTAGCTGTGATTGAAACCCTTAAAGCCATGCGAGACCGCCCTGACCGCACCTCGGTTTTAGAAGGAATACAAGTACCCGTCATGTTCATTATCGGCAAAGAAGATGGTGCAGTTCCCTATGAAACCAGTATGCAGCAATGTGGAATGCCTAAAGAAAGTGTCGTGCATATTTATGAAAAATGCGGACATATGGGTATGATTGAAAAGAAAGAAGAAACGATGAAAGCGGTAAATAGCTTTTTGGAATATTGTAACTAACCCAAGTATGTCATTCAGACAAGAGGAGGAATCTATCGATAGACAGATCCATCGTTCTGCTCTGGATGAAAATAGAAAATAATGAGAATATACCTGATAGGTTTACCTGGATCTGGAAAAACCACCCTTGGTAAACAAGTAGCCCAAGCGTTAAAACTTACTTTCATCGACATGGACAATGAAATAGAGAAGTCGGAAGGTAAATCGATTAGTGCTATTTTTTCTAAAGAAGGTGAAGCATATTTTCGGGATATTGAACGAGCTATGCTTCATCAGGTTGCACAGGAAGAAAACTGCATTATCTCTACCGGAGGCGGTGCTCCTTGTTTTTTTGACAATATAGACTACATGAACAAAACTGGTAAAACTATTTTTATAGATGTTTCTCCGGAAGAACTGACAAAACGTGTGAGTAAAGGAAAAAACAATCGCCCTTTATTTGATGGTGTTAATTCTTTATTAGAAGAAATCACTAACAAACACCAACAGCGTATGCCTTTTTATTTGAAAGGTCAGATTCATGTGAAAAGTGATGATATTAAGGTTGAGCAGATACTAGGAGTGTTGGAGCGTTAGCGTTTCCTCCCCCTCGTCATCTCTTTTTTATGAGGCGGGCCAGGCAATTCTTCCACCATAAATCCTGCTGCCTTTAAGTTGCGCTTGAATTGTCCTTGTGCACAGTATGTCGTTAGTATGCCTCCTTCCGCAGTTAAAGCAAAGAGGTGGTTCATTTGCTCTTGCGTCCACATGTCAGCTTGTTTGCTTGGAGCAAAGGCATCAAAATAGATGAGATCAAAAGGCTCTACCGATTGAAAACCCTCTAATTTTTTAAGATGTTTTGTAAAAATAAACTGCTTTTCTAATTCTAATCGCTCTCCATTATGCGCTTCGTGCATTTTTAAAAAATATTGCTTTGAATGCTCAAAATTGATTGCTTCACAATACGTTAATTGACTGTATATTTCTTCTGGTAAAGGGAAAGGTTCTAATGTGTGATATTCAACTTCAAGATTGTGCTGCAAACAATATTCTATCGTTAATAACGCATTCAGGCCTGTTCCAAAACCTATTTCTAAAATCCGTACAGGTGCTTTTCTATCTAAAAACAACTTCAAGCCCATCTCCAAATACACGTACCGTGATTCTGCCTCTGCACCATGAGTCGAATGATAGGTTTCATTTAACTCTTCTAGAAACAACGATTGCGAACCATCTCCTGTGGTAATTATTTTGGGATTCATATTTTGAGCTTTAAGTTTTAAGCTATTAGCCTTTAGCTAAAATATACTAGTCACTAAATCAATTTGAATTCAGGATGACACGATCAAGCCTCACCCAAAACTCCAAGATTTAGATTTGCTAAAAGCTAATCGCTAAGAGCTAAAAGCTTTATCTACCATCCAAGGCAAAGAAAACTCCCATTCAGTAAATTCTCCTTATTGTATCGAAATAGTTTGTTTTCTGTGTTATCATGGAAAATTCGACCTCCTGCTGCTTCTACAACGGCTTGTCCTGCTGCAGTGTCCCACTCCATGGTTGGACCATGACGGTAATATACATCAGCTTTACCCTCAGCTAACATGCAAAATTTCAACGAGCTACCCACTGATATTTGGTCAACTACATTATATCTATCCAAAACGGCTTGTTCTTCTGGGGCAGCGTGTGATTTGCTTCGAACGGCTACCCGATCAGTTTGTCTATCATTTACGGAAATCTTTTTGCCATTTTTAAAAGCTCCCACACCTTTAGCTCCAGTGTACATCGTTTCCGTTACTGGTGCATACACAACACCTAAAACAGGCTCCCCGTCTTCAATTAAGGCAATATTTACAGTGAACTCTCCATTTCTATTGATAAACTCTTTTGTGCCATCTAACGGATCAACACACCAGAATGATGTCCATTGTTTACGTTGCTCGTAAGTGGGCTGGACACCTTCTTCTGACAGAATTGGAATGTTTAAATCCAACTCATTTAATGCTTTATCTATAATAACATGAGAAGCTTTATCAGCAATCGTTAGCGGAGAATCATCGGCTTTGAAGTCAATAGTTTTGCTAAAATCTTCGTTTTCATAGATGTCTAAAATCTTCTTTCCAGCTTCTACCGCAATTTTCTCTATGGTCTCCTTTAACTTGTTGTAATCCATTATTTATAAATTATATGTGAATATCAATACCCCTACTGTCACCAACCAATATACAATTGTAATTGGCCAACCTACTCTAAAAAAGTCGGTAAACTTATAACCACCAGGCCCATACACCATCAAGTTAGTTTGGTAGCCAATTGGGGTCATAAAATTTGCTGCTCCTGCAAAAGCAATCACCAAGATAAATGGTTCTATTGGCAACCCCATCATATGACCTAATTGTAATGAAACTGGCAAGGTCACCGCTACCGCTGCTTTAGTGGTAATCAATGAACTCATTAATGAAGTAACAATAAACAGCACAGAAAGAATACCCACAATACCAATATTAGCACCTAACATTAGGATAAAATCAGCAATCAACTTATCCGTTCCCGTGTTAATCATGGCTTTACCTAATGAAATACCTAAAGCAATAATTACGATTAAATCGAAATCAATACTGTTAAAAATTTCACGGGACTTTGCTACTCTCAACACGATAGCTGCTGCAACCAGACAAAGCAAACAAGTGAATAAATCCACAATTCCAGTGGAGGCTAGTACAATCGCTCCAAACATACCTACCAACAGTGTAGTGATTCGTTTAAAGCTGACTTCCTTTTCTTGTTGGATGCGAGAAAGCACATAAAAATTAGGGTTACCTTCCATTCGTTTAATAAAATCTTTACCCGCAATAACCACTAAAATGTCCCCTGGTTTTAAAACTTGTTGACCTAACTGTCCCCAAATGCGCTCACCATTTCTATGAACGGCTATAATAGCACCATCATACTTACCCCTAAAGTCGGTTTCTTTAATAGCTCTACCTGCTAATTTAGAGTTATGAGAAAGCACGACCTCAATAATATCTTTTTTATCAATTTCTTCAAGTCCCGCTGATTTTGGAAGTGATAAACCTAGGTTAGACTTCGTCAACTCAGTGATTTTTTCTAATCCACCGGCAAAAAACAACAAGTCATTTTCTTGCAATATTTCTTGGGATGAAACTGGCCGGATACTTTCATCCCCACGAATAATTTCAATAAGAAATAAATCATCTAAATTCCTCAGTCCAGCATCAGCTACTGATTTACCAATTATTGGTGACTGTTTTTCAACTACCGTTTCGACAAAATATTGACGCGAATTTTCAACTAAATCTTCTAACTTATCCTTTGATTCTGGTAGTAGTTTGGGTGCAATAAAAACCAGATATAATATACCTACAACCAACATTACCCCACCAACTGGACTGAAATCAAAAATTCCTAAACTTTTTTCGCCTTGTTCTACTGCTAACCCATTTACAACAAGGTTGGTGGAAGTACCAATGAGTGTAACACACCCTCCAAAAATTGTCGCATAAGACAATGGAATTAAAAACTTAGAAGCAGAAAGTTTTTTTTCTTTTGACCATCTTAGCACATACGGTATACCTAGCGCTACCAATGGGGTGTTATTAAAAAAAGCTGACAACAGCCCCATACTTGAAGTCATTTTATATAAAAAAGTTCTTTTTGAATCATTCGTTGCCATTATTTTTCCAAAAGCAGAATCAATAATGGTTGACTTTTTTAGAATGTCACCGATTATCAATAATAAAACGATTACGGCAAGCTGTTTGTTTGCAAAACCATCTAATGCTTCCTCAGGTGATATAATTCGAGAAAAAACTAAAGCGGTTACCACCATAAATAATACTAAGGAGGGTCTAGCAAGTTCTTTGAACAAGGCCACGATTAAAAAAATAATTAAACCTATAACTACGGATATTTCCCAGGTCATATGCTGATATTAAGATGCGAATATCACATTTTTTAAATCAAAGAGGAAAATTATCAAACCCTTTAATACTCTGTTAAAATTTGTAACTTTGCGACTTCATTATGAGAAACAACGTTTCAGAACATATTCATCCAGTCTTTGATCGCATTCTACAGCGCGATGCAAAAGAACAACTGCTTAAACAACATGGTAAAGTAATATGGATGACAGGACTTTCTGGCTCAGGAAAGACTACTATTGCGATAGCTATTGAACGGGTATTAAATAAAAAAGGCTACCTTACTCAAATTCTAGACGGTGACAACATAAGAACTGGCATTAACAACAACTTAGGCTTTAGCGAAGAAGATCGAATCGAAAATATTCGCAGAATTTCTGAAGTATCCAAACTATTTGTCAACTGTGGCGTCATTTCTTTGAATTGTTTTGTAAGCCCAACTGAAGACATTAGAGCAATCGCTCGAAATATTATTGGAAAAGAAAACTTAATCGAAGTTTTCGTCAACACCTCTTTTGAGGAATGCGAAAAACGAGACGTGAAAGGGCTTTACAAAAAAGCTCGGGCTGGAGAAATTAAACACTTCACTGGTTTGGATGCTCCATTTGAGACTCCTAAACATTCAGACGTAATTGTTGAAACTAAAGGAAATACAATTGAAGATTCAGCACAGCAAGTGCTGGATTATATTTTACCACTAATTGAATATAAAGGTTGATATGTCGTACAATCTTACACACTTAAAACAACTAGAGTCAGAAGCAATACACGTATTTCGTGAAGTTGCGGCTCAATTTGAAAAACCTGTTATTTTATTTTCAGGAGGAAAAGATTCTATCTTAATGGTGCATTTAGCTCATAAAGCTTTTTACCCTGCGAAAGTACCTTTTCCCTTATTACACATTGACACTGGACATAATTTTCCTGAAGCTTTAGCTTTTAGAGATAGTTTAGCTGAACGTTATGGGGTAAAACTAGACGTAGGTTTAGTGCAAGACTCAATTGACAGAGGCACCGCGAAAGAAGAAAAGGGATTAAACCCAAGTCGCAACACACTTCAGTCTATTACTCTTCTAGAGAAATTAGAAGAAGGTCAATACGATGCGGCATTTGGTGGTGGTCGTAGAGACGAGGAAAAAGCAAGAGCAAAAGAACGCTTTTTCTCCCATAGAGATGAATTTGGACAATGGGATCCGAAAAATCAGCGCCCTGAATTATGGCATCTATATAACGGGAGAAAAGCTGTCGGTGAATCATTTAGAATATTCCCTATCAGCAACTGGACCGAAATGGATGTGTGGCAATACATCAAATTAGACAATGTTGCTTTGCCAAGTATTTATTTCTCCCACAAAAGAAGTGTAGTAAAAAGAAATGGGGTTTGGATTTCTGAATCTCCTTATAACACGTTACTTGAAGGGGAAAAATACGAAGAAAAAACAATCAGGTATAGAACGTTGGGTTGTATGACAATCACCGGTGCGGTTGAATCGGAAGCCGATGACTTAGATAAAATTATCGAAGAGGTTGCTGCTGCGCGCCAAACCGAACGTGGCAATAGAGCTGATGATAAAAGATCTGAAGCTGCAATGGAAGACAGAAAGAAACAAGGATACTTTTAGACCTTAGACATAAAGAAATTAGATTTTAGATATGAGTTCTACAAATGGATATTTAGACATGGACCTTCTGCGGTTCACAACTGCAGGTAGTGTTGATGATGGAAAAAGCACATTGATTGGTCGATTGATGTATGACACAAAATCAATTTTTCAAGATCAGCTAGATGCAATTGAAGAATCAAGTAATCGAAGAGGTGATGAGCATGTGAACTTGGCTTTGCTAACCGATGGTTTAAAAGCTGAGCGCGAACAAGGAATCACTATTGATGTTGCCTATCGGTACTTTGCAACCCCCAAGCGTAAGTTTATCATTGCCGACACTCCAGGTCACACCCAATACACCCGAAACATGGTGACAGGTGCTTCCACTGCTAATTTAGCAATCATCCTAATTGATGCACGAAAAGGAGTTATTGAACAAACAATCCGTCACTCGTTTATCGCATCTTTATTACAAATTAAGCATGTGGTGGTCTGTATCAACAAAATGGACTTAATGGACTATAGTCAAGAAACCTTTGAAAAGATAAAGGCCGACTATAACGATTTAGCTCCTAAACTAGATATTCCTGATATACGATTTATTCCAATTTCAGCCTTGTTTGGTGACAATTTAGTGGACAAATCTGCTAAGATGGATTGGTATGACGGTCCTTCTTTACTTTGGACCCTAGAAAATGTTCAAATCAGTGCCGATAGAAACTTGATAGACCCTCGTTTCCCTGTTCAATGGGTTATCCGTCCCCAATCCGATAAATTTCACGACTACAGAGGCTTTGCAGGAATGATTGAAGGTGGTGTCTTTAGAAAAGGAGAAGAAATAGAGGTTTTACCTTCTGGTTTTACTTCAAAAATTAAGTCGATTCAAGGTCCTTCTGGTGAACTGGATGAGGCTTTTGCACCATTATCGGTAAGCATTACACTGGAAGACGAAATTGACATTAGTAGAGGTGACATGCTGGCTAAGCCAGGAAACAAACCCACTGCCACCCAAGAAATTGAAATTATGGTTTGTTGGTTAAACAAAAACAAAGCAGTCACAGGTTCCAAATACTTGATAAGACACACTACCAATGAAGCAAAGTGTATTATAAAAGATGTTCGATATAGAATGGACATCAATACAATGACAAAAGATGAGGATTTAAAAGAACTTTCAATGAATGACATTGGTAGAATTACTTTAAAAACTGCGAAACCACTATTTGTTGACCCATACAGAAAAAACCGAAACACTGGGGCTGTTATTCTAATTGATGAATTTTCCAACGAAACTGTTGGTGCAGGTATGATTGTTTAAGTCATTATTAACCTTACTTTAAAGCTGCTTTTAAGACATAAAATTGTTTAAAGCAGCTTTTTTTATGTTAAGTTTTTTACAAAATTGTACGTTGTGATTTTACAAGAAAATAAGCACCTACTTACCCATCATCTCGAAGCCATTTTTCCAGAGGTAAAAAAATTTAAAAAGAAACCCACTTTTTTAAAATCGGCTATTTACAATCAACATAAACAAGAAATTGAATCCGTATTGAACGGTATTGAGTGGGATAATTCTGTCATTGAAACCTCAACACCAAAAGACGTCATTAGAATTCTTACTTGGAACATCGAACGAGGTAAAAAGTTAGAGGAAACCATTGCCTTTATCAAGAGTTCAGAAATACTTTCCCAAACCGATATTTTTTTAGCCATTGAGACCGACAATGGTATGGGGCGCAGTGGAAACAAAAATATTGCTAAAGAATTGGCAGAAGCACTTGGGATGAATTATTGTTTTGCACCCTCTTATATAGTGCTAGGTAAAGGTGCGCAAGGTGAGACCAATCATAATGAAAAAAACACCTTGGCTTTACATGGTACCTCTATTCTGTCAAAATATAAAATTCTTGAAGCACATCATGTACCCGTCCCTCCTGTAAAGGAAGTTTTCCATAGCACTGAAAAACGGCTAGGTTGTAAATCAGGCATTACGGCTAAAATAGCAATTGGAAATAAAACAATCGCTCTTGGTGCGATACATATCGACTTGAGTTCTTCAGCGCAGCAACGCGCAGACCAACTTGAAGCGATTATCAACAAGCTACCAGAAGCGGATACGCACCTAGTTGGTGGCGATTGGAATACATCCACTTTTAATTTGAAAAGCATGCCTTTATTACTCAGGCAAGTTCTCTATAAGCTGGTAACCATAGGCTTCAAAAGATCTGTTGATCATTACATGACCCCTGATAAAAAATTTGAAAAGCCACTTTTTGAAATGCTAAAAAATAGAGGCTTTGATTACAACTCATATTCCGATATCTCTAAAGGGACTATCTATTATGACCTTAACGATATGTTGACGAATGAGAAGACCAAAAACCACCTTCCAAAATTTGTTCAAAATGAATTAAAAAGAAGGTTGAAGCCTTGGAACTGTTGTGTTCCCTTACGAGTTGATTGGATGGCTGGAAAAAATGGTCAACCAGTAAATAAAGTAGTCATAGAAAAACCAACTCTAAATGGGGTAGTACTTTCGGATCACAATCCTATTTTAGTAGATTTGAAATTATAAACATCTCCAAGTTTAGGTTCATTCACTACCTTCTACTTTTTTATCGTTTCATCCTTCAACACCACAGGAATAGAAGACTGACTACCATATAATTTGATTTCAGTAATATCTGCTGGCATGTTCATTTCATTTGCAATGATTGCTGTTTTCACATTCGCTACCACATCACTTTTTATCATCAACGCCTCTTTTCGGTATTCAGTAGTTTCTACCCAAAAATAAACTTTAAGGTTAACCGTACTCACTGCTAGTTCATCGGCTGTTACAAACGCTTCATGCAGGTCATCTTCATAAACCCCTGGGGTTGCTCTTAAAGTATCTAAAATTACTTTTTCAACATCACGTATATTTTCTTCGTATGCCACACCTACTACAAAATCTAATCGAAAGAAACCATCTTCAGTATAGTTAAAAACCGCTGATGTAATAATATCGCTATTGGGGATATACACATCTCTACCATCGAATGTTTTAAGTTTTGTGTAACGAAATTCCATGGCCTTTACTTTTCCAAAAACATCACCGATGCTTACTGTATCATGAATTTTAAAGGGACGATTAAAGGAAAGTATGACACCTGAGATAAAGTTTTCACCTATATCTTTGAAGGCGAAACCAAAAATAATAGCGGAGGCACCTGCTGCTGTAAATATTGCGGTGGCAATCGCTCCCAATCCTGCAACTTTCAAAGCAAAAGTGACCACTACACTTACCAAAATTAATTTAATGACCTTAGAAAGAAAGTTAGTCATCAAAGGATCATTGACTTTATTAGAAATGGTTCTTCTAAAGGTGTTAGTCAAAAAATTTGCAATCATAAATCCCACCACAATAATAAATATAGCGGTAACGATATCAGGAACGCGTTGAATCAAATCATTCCAATTTTCTAAAAACGATTGTCGTATGCTTTCAACTGTCGTATTTATTTCCATATCCATGTTTTTTTAAATGATAATAAGAGCTTTGTCTTATACCTATAAACTTACAATCTCTTATTTCGCATACAAGAACCGTAATATACAAAAACAAAATAACCTGATTGACTTTAAGTTTACAGGTGTCTTTTTTGTTAAAAATAGTTACCCCTGTTCAATGGTGTTAATTTATATCTTTTAGAAGCTTTCGGCTCAAGCCGCCTGGGCTTTTCCTTTTTCATTAATAAAAAGGAAACAAAAATCTAGACGATTAGGTCGACTAGTGCTAACTACATTAGGACGCACATTTTATATCCTTTTCACATTCCCAAATCGTCACAAAACGCAAAAATTGTAAAAAACTGAGCTTGACTCTAAACTAAAAGTCAATCAAAACAAAATAACCACATTGGATAATTCCAACATGGTTATCATTTAACTCATATTTTCCTACAACTTAAACTTCTTCTATGGGTTCAATATTTTCAAAAACTATTTTGCCATCTATCAACTCCATGCTAATTACGCTATCTTTCATCACTTTTCCTGCGATGATTTCTTTTGAAAGTTGATTCAACACTTCTTTTTGCAATACCCGCTTTAACGGTCGAGCGCCAAACTCAGGATCAAATCCAATTTCACCCAGGTAGTCAAGGACTTCATTGGTTGCTTCGATTACAATTCCAGCTGCATCTAATCGTTTTTTTATGATGTTAAATTGAATAGTTACAATTTCTCTAATATTATCTTTATTCAATAGATCAAATATTATTGTTTCATCTATTCGATTCAAAAATTCAGGTCTGACTGAAACTTTCAACAGGTCTAATACTTGAATTCTAGTTTGTTCTTTGACTTCATCAAGGGTATTAGGTGTTGCTTTACTCAAGTTTTGCTGAATCAACTGCGACCCCATGTTCGATGTCATTATTACAATTGTATTTTTGAAGTTAGCAGTCCGACCTTTGTTATCTGTCAATCGCCCATCGTCTAATACTTGAAGTAAAATGTTAAATACATCTGGATGTGCTTTTTCAATTTCATCTAATAGTATTACTGAATAAGGTTTTCTCCGAACAGCCTCGGTCAACTGACCACCTTCATCGTAACCAATATATCCTGGAGGTGCTCCCACTAAACGAGACACTGCATGCTTCTCTTGGTATTCACTCATATCAATTCGAACCATAGCATTTTCATCATTGAACAGGTAATCAGCCAATGCTTTTGCTAATTCGGTTTTACCTACCCCCGTTGTTCCCAAGAACAAGAACGAACCCAATGGTTTATTCGGATCTTGTAATCCCGCACGACTTCGTCTAACTGCGTCACTTACTGCTGCGATGGCTTCATCCTGACCAGCCACACGTCTTCCAATTTCATCTTCGAGATGAAGTAATTTTTGCATGTCACTTTGGAGCATCCGTTTCACGGGAATGCCTGTCCACTTGGCGACAACTTCTGCAATATCTTCTGAAGTCACTTCTTCTTTGAGCATGCTACCACCGTCTTTTGCTTGTTTAGTAGCCATTTCCAATTGAAGTGTTTTCAGCAAATCTTCCGCTTCTTTGATTTTCCCGTAGCGTATTTCAGCCACCTTACCAAAGTCGCCATTCCGTTCAGCTTGTTCGGCTTCTAATCGGTACTGATCTATGTTTTTCTTTTGCTGTTTAATGCCATTGATGACTTTTTTCTCATTCTCCCACTGGGCTTTCAACTCATTGCGTTGCCCTTCGAGATCAGCAATATCTTTAGACAATACAGCTTCCTTACCTTTGTCTTTTTCTCTTCGAATAGCCTCTCGCTCAATTTCGAGCTGCATGATCTTTCGGTTGAACTCATCCAATTCTTCTGGAACAGAATCAATTTCTATCCGCAACTTTGCAGCAGCTTCGTCCATTAAGTCAATAGCTTTGTCAGGCAAGAAACGATCAGAAATATAACGGTTAGACAACTCTACCGCGGCTATTACTGCATCATCTTTAATGCGAACCCCATGATGCAATTCGTATTTGTCTTTGATACCTCGAAGAATTGAAATAGCATCTTCAACATTCGGTTCATTGACGGTAATGGATTGAAATCGTCTTTCTAAAGCTTTATCTTTCTCAATATATTTTTGGTATTCAGCTAAGGTTGTGGCACCAATGGCATGTAACTCACCTCGTGCTAAAGCAGGTTTCAATAAGTTAGCTGCGTCCATCGCACCTTCTCCACCACCTCCAGCACCAATTAGCGTATGAATCTCATCAATAAACAAGATGATTTCTCCATCGGAATCCTGGACTTCTTTTATGACTGCTTTCAATCGCTCTTCGAATTCACCTTTGTACTTTGCGCCTGCGACTAACAAGCCTAAGTCAAGAGAAATAATCGTTTTAGATTTTAAATTTTCTGGAACATCCCCATCAATCATCCGTTGAGCCATTCCTTCCACAATAGCCGTTTTACCAACCCCTGGTTCTCCTAATAAAATAGGGTTGTTTTTTGACCTACGCGAAAGAATCTGAAGTACCCTTCTTATCTCCTCATCTCGTCCAATTACGGGGTCAATTTTCCCTGCTTTTGCGCGTTCGTTTAGGTTGATTGAATATTTCTCTAATGAACGGTATTTTGATTCTGCATTTTGATCTTTCACGGTGTTACCTCCTCTTAATTCTTTTATTGCTGTTATCAGTTCTTTTTTCTTATATCCAACATCTTTTAATAGCTGACCAATGTTGTCTGAACCTTCTACTAAACTTAACAAGATGTGCTCGATAGCGACATATTCATCCCCAAACTCTTTGAGATAATTAGTTGCTTTGTTTAGCACTGCATTGGTTCCGTTCGATAAATAAGGGTTTTCAGCATTGGAGTTTTTTGGATACCCTTGCAGAATGGCATCTAAAGCGGATGATAGAGCTGCTGCATTGATGTCTAATTTTTTATTGATAAACCCAGCGATGTTTTGATCTACTTCCAAAATGGCTTTCAACAGGTGTCCATTTTCAATGATTTGCTGACCGCTTGCTTGTGCTATTTGCACTGCCTTTTGAATGGCCTCTTGTGATTTTATGGTATAGTTATCTAAATTCATCTGTGCATTTTTTGGTTGATATTTAACGCCTTGGCTGTTATCAATTAGAATTCCAATTTGGATTTAACTCTAAAACCGGAAATTTTGTCTGTAATAATTAGTTAAAATTTTTTTTATCGGAACAAATGGCAGGTTGTGATAATTATCTGGTCCAAATGTTGATGAATTAAATTTTGATAATTGGGTATAGCTATGCACAATAAAGTTTCACTTTTATGATACAAAATGAAACGCTAAATTTTCTAAAAAAAGTTAGTTGATAATCAAGAAATTTTAATTACTCAATTTAACACAATATCTGTGAGAGAAACCATAATTGCTATTTAGGTGAATCCATAAAAATTTATAGTGGGTAAAATTACTAATTAAGTCTATTTCTCATTTTAAGCAAACGTTGTTTTAATCATCCATAAAATTAAAAAAGATGTTTTATCGTCTTGCAAATCAAATAATCAGCAGTGTTATTATTGCGAAACAAAATTAATTTCTACCCTCGTTAATTTGAAATCTAACGACTAGATAATCAATACTATCTTTCAATTTAAGCATTAAAAAATACTTCTTATGGTACGAAAACTATCCATGAGTTTATTTGATCAATCTTAAAATATTTTGCAATGATTAAAACATTAAAACAAATTTTAACAATACTAGTATGTGTCTGCAGTTTCGTGAACAGTAATTATGCGCAAGTGGTTACGACATCAGACAATGCCATCATAGTAGATGGCGAACGCTATACCATTCGAGGTGTATGCTACAGCCCAAGAACGGTAGGAGCTAATTGGTACGATTATCCAGATTTAGGATTTCCAAGTTACCAAGCTTTTGCCAATGATATTCAAATGATGAATGCAGCTTGTATTAATACTATAAGAACCTATTACGGTATTTTTGATAAAACTAGATTGGATCAACTCAATGCAGCGGGTATTAAAGTTATTGTGATTTTTCCACATGCGGATCAAAGAAGTGGCGTAAATGCTTCAGACCGATACGGGATGGTTGATAATTCATACAGGAATTATATAAACACCTATAAAAACCATCCAGCAATATTAATGTGGGGATTTGGAAACGAGATGAACTACTATATGGATGATAATACTTGGTATCCACAACTAGAAAGTGCTGCTCAATGGGTTCATGCTAACGACCCTAACCACCCTGTTACAACAGCAAACGGGGAGATTCCAACTGAAAGTATGTACAACGACTTCTGTCCAAGCGTAGATGTTTGGGGAGCAAACATTTACAGAAATGGAGTTGCAAACACCGCCATAGGAGAATATTACGCCATGGGAGGAAGAAAACCATTCTGGTATTCTGAAATTGGTGTTGATTCTTATAATCACAATACAAATGGAGTTGATGAAGAAGCACAGGCTACTGGCATCACTAACATGTGGGGAGACATTCAATATTCTCTTGATAACAACGGCATTTGTTCGGGAGCCACATATTTCAACTGGACAGATGAATGGTGGAAGAGTGGATCACCCAATTTTCAAAATGTAAGTGGTAGTGCTCCTGCAGGAAGTTTTTACCCTGATGGAATTACCGATGAAGAGTACTATGGTCTTTTAAATCAAAACCGAACGCCAAAAAAAGCTTATTTTGCTTTGAAGGAGTTATGGGCTTCAGTATGTGCAGTAGCCACCCCAGCTTCATTTGTATTAGAAGACTTTGAATGTAACCGGCATTTAGGTTATACAAATTATGATGGTGGATTTGAGATTGTAAACAACCCGAATCCCTCTACAATAAATAATTCGTCTAAATGTGTGAAATATGACAGAGCTCCTATACAGTATGCAGCCCTCGTTGCCACCACACCTCAGTTTAGCAATGCTAGCAATTTTTCAGATAAATTATTGACACCTACTATGGATGTGTATTCTTCTGAAGCTAACGTAACGGTTACTTTAAATCTAGAAAGTAGTTCAGACATTGGTGAGCCATATCCAACTGGAAGATTTGCTGTATTTACAGCAACAACGACCAAAACTAACCAATGGGAAACGTTAAAATTTACCCTACAAGATGCCAGAGATGAAACCGTAAACCCAACAGATGTAGATAGAATAGCAATTCTTTTCAATTCTGGGGCTACCAATGATAACGGTACATATTATTTTGACAATATCAAAGGACCTACCGTTGCTAGTTTTACTGATGTTTCAGCGATTTCAATTAAAAATCCCATGACTGGATCAACTTGTATCGCTGATGAAAACACCCTAGTAGTAACAATTAAGAATAATAGTCCAAGTAGCATCAACTTTGCCGACACCTATGTGCAAGTTTACGCAACAATCACTGGTACACATAATCAATCCTTTGCAACCAATGTATTAACAGGAACATTGAATTCTGGGGCTACGAGAGACATTACCGTTACAGATCAAGCTGACTTTTCTACCAATGGAGCTTATGTGATTGATGCTGGTGTCCAGATAATAGGAGATAATGTTTGTAACAATAATACTGTTTCAACTAATATCTTTTCAGACATATGTGTTGGTTTAAAAGATGATCACAATCAAATGCTAATTAAGCTATACCCTAATCCTAGCAATAGCTATCTCAACCTTGATTTTGCCAATGCAAATATAAAAACTGTTGAAATATACAATAACCATGGTCAATTATTGAAATCAATAGCGGTAGAACGAAAAACTAACTTAACGGTTCCATTGCAAGAATTTTCAACAGGTATCTATTTGATAAAGGTAATTAGTACAGAGAACAACTTTATCCAAAGATTTCAAGTAGCTAAATAACTATCAAGACTTAAATAAACTACAATGAAAGAAACAGTATTAATTATAGCCTCTATTACTAGTGCAATCCTATTGAATGCACAAGATTGTTACACCCTTACTTGGAGTGACGAGTTTAATGGAACCGAACTCGACCGATCAAAATGGAATGTAGAAATTGGAAATGGATACCCAGATCTGGTTGGATGGGGTAATAACGAAGTACAATATTATTCTGATAGGAAAGAAAACTTAGAAGTATCAAATGGCTCGTTAAAAATTACTGCAAGAAACGATGGTTTTGGCGGGTACGATTATAGTTCTGCAAAAATAAGATCAAAAGGCACTTTCGACTTTAAATATGGTAGAATAGAGGCTAAAATCAAACTCCCTTCTGGCGCTGGCTTATGGCCTGCTTTTTGGATGTTACCTACCCACGAGGTATATGGCACATGGCCAAGAAGCGGAGAAATTGATATCATGGAAAACTTTGGTCAAAACAATTATATGGCATCCACTATACACTACCGAACTAATGACGGTCAAAATGTATGGAACGATCAGAGTTATGGCGTTACTTTAAATGAAGATCATATTTTTTCTGCAGTGTGGGAGGAAGACCACATTGCCTTTTACTTAGACTGGAATTGGATTGGTGATGAAAATCCTTCAGACTTGAATGGGAATTGGCCTTTTAATGAAGAGTTCTATTTAATTTTAAATATGGCTCTTGGGGGGTCAGCTGGTAATGTAGCCACAAATTTTCCTAAAACGATGGAAGTAGATTATATCCGTGTGTATCAAAAAGTAGATAACATTCACGTTACTGGTCCTGATGTGCTTTTTGAAAATGAGACGTCCACATATAATTTACCAGCCAACTCAACAGCAACGTATAATTGGGTAGTTCCATCAGGAGCTTCAATTATTTCCGGTCAGGGAACAAATGAAGTAGTTGTAAAATGGGGCGACAAAAGTGGTGATTTAATTTGTAATACAACTAATTGGAGCGGTGATGTTCAAGGAACAGTTACTAATTGTGGTAGTGGAGAACATAGAAAGCAAATTACGGTTGAATCCGGTAATTGTGATATTCATTGGTTAGATTTTGATAAAGAACAAAAAATAATTCCACACACTTCAGATGGCGAAGGTGGTATTGAGACAATGTATGAAACTAATCCAAATAAGGATATCCAAGATAATTCTGACTTTGTTGGAAGGTATGGTCGCGCAGGTAATGAATTATTTGATGTCTTGAAAATGAATTTTACTGAACCAATTGACGCAACAGATTTAAGAACAAAAGTAAACACGTTTAAAATGGATGTTTATTCAACTGTGACAGGAACCATACCTGTAACTGTCGAGTTTGTAAATCGCGCTAAAAACACAGGGTATCCCAAAGGTATTCACAGCCAGTACAACGCAACTATCACCCAAGCCAATACGTGGCAAACACTCACTTTTGAATATGTAAATACCGCAGACTGGTCAATTAAAGGCGATGAAGTTAATGGAATCAACATTCTTTTTAACCCCAACTCAAATACAGCTAATATATATTATTTTGATAATTTGAGAACTACCTTACCTTTGGTTGGCAAAATTGAAGGACCAACACAAATAACTGAAAATGGTTCTGGGAATACGAACGCTTACACTGGTCCAGAAATGCCCGCTGCCACTTATGCTTGGAACGCTGGGAATAAAGGAACTATTTCTTCTGGAGAAAGTAGTCAAACTGTTTCTATCTATTTTGACAATGGAATTTATACCAACACAATTTCTGTAGAGTTGACTAACTCGATGTCATGTCAATACAATTATGAACTTAAGGTAGATGTAGATAGTCCAACAGGTTTAAATGATGAATTATTAGAACAGTTGGAAGTATTTCCTAATCCAACCAACAACAAATTAACACTTCGAACAAACGCAGACAACAATATAAACTATCAATTATTGTCCCCGTCTGGTATTATTCTTAAAGATGGAGTTATCGAAAAGTCAGAAGAACTTGATATGCAAAACTTCCAAACAGGCCTTTACATACTTTTATTAAAAAAAGAGAATAAAACAGGTTCATTCAAAATAATTAAAAAATAACAGCTATGTATGTTTAGTTAAATTGTTTCAAGAGCTGCGGGATAACAGCATAAACACGTAAATGTGGCTCTTGAAACAATTTTTAAAATCACCTCTACCTTTTTAAGTGTCAACCTAGCGCCACACCTCTCCACTTGTTTTTTTATTTATAATAAGTGTTAACCGGATTGTTTTTTAGTATCCACCACATATTTGTTGAATTAGATTTTTTACATAAACATACTTTACAACCATAAAAAAAATAGATTTTTCTTTATTATTACATGTAGAAAAAAGAACAAAATTAGCTAATAGTTGATTTCTATCAATTTTACATTAAAAAAAGATGTAACAGCCATTCTAAAAACCCTCTTTTTTTCACACTATTTATCATAAATTAAAACACATCATATAATTTTTAAATGAAAAACAACTCAATATCAATACTGATAAATATAGTATTATTCGGCTTCCTTTTATTCTTGAATTTATATTCTACCTTAGCACAATCACCGGGCAATGTAAGTGCTGACTTAAAATTATGGTTAAAAGCAGATGCTGGTGTATCTGGCTCATCTCCAATCACAGCTTGGAATGACCAATCGGGAAATGGCTATGTTGCAACAGTACCTTCAAGTGGGCCAGACTTGGTTTCATCTTATGTAAATTTTAACCCAAGTATTCAGTTTGATGGGACAGCAGATTATTTAAGTATTGTTAACGGGCTTTTTGGTACTTCAACCTATTCAGATGCATTTATTTTTATTGTAAATCGGACAAATACTGTTAGCAACAATTTTGTTTTTTATGAAAACCTCAGTGGTGGAAAAAGATTTGGTGCTCACTTACCATGGAGTGATGGTAACTTATATTATGACTTTGGAGCATGTTGTGGATCTTCTAGGATAGCTACATCGTGGGGAGGTACCACTGGAGCATTTCATTTTTGGACCATGGGCTCAAGTTCAAACACATTAACACCTTCAGGAACTCGAAAATCGCTCTACAGGGACGGTCTTTTAATTGTATCTAATGATCAAAATGATTCGGGAACAGGTGTCAACGCACCTTTTAATATTGGCTCAAATGGAACAGGAAATTTTCATCATGGTGATATTTCTGAGATAATAATGTACACAGGTGTGCCTACTCCGTTAGAGCTGGAAAAAATACAAACCTACCTTGCTATTAAGTATGGTATGAGAAAAAACAGTTCAGACAACACATCAACTGTTGGTCAAGACGAACGCGATTACTTCGCTTCTGATGGTTCGGTCATCTGGGACTTCTCTGCTAATGCGGGTTACCAAACAGAACTTGCTGGCATTGGTAGAGACGATGTTTCGCTGCTCAGCCAACCAAAATCAAAGAGCTTGCAAGCCAACTCACGCGTAACCATGGACAAGGGCGGAGCTTTCCCTAACGATAAGGACTTTGTCTTTTGGGCCACGAATAATGCTGTTAATGGCACCAACAAAACAGATGTACCCCCTTCCTACATCAAACGACTCAACCGCATTTGGAAAACCACGGTATCGGGCAACCCTGGAGCTGTTGATTTGACTATCGACCTTGAACAACTCGGCTTACCTCTCAACCTGAACGACACTATGTATGTGTTGTTGATTGACAATGATACAGAATTTAGCACTGGAGCAAATATTCATACAGATGGTGCAAGCTTAGACGGCAATGTTCTATCGTTTACGGGAGTTACATTTACAGATTCGAGCTTTTTCACCGTTGCGATGAAGGGCGGAATATACACAGGCCCAATAGGAATAGATCGAAATATCAAACTCTGGTTAAAAGCAGACGCAGGAGTTACTGGTGTTACACCAGTTTCAGCTTGGGCTGACCAATCGGGAAATAGTGCTAATGTAACAGTAGCTGATAATGGGCCTGATCTATTGGATGATTACGTTAATTTTAACCCTGTTCTCGACTTTACTTCCGCCAATTCAGAGTACATGCAAATTACGGATGGTCTTCTTGGATCTTCGTCTCATTCAGATATGTGGGTGTATTATGTTGCCAACTTTGATGGGATACAAAACAATACCGTCTTTAATGAAAACATGGCTAATAATGAGTACTTAGCAAATCTAAATCCATGGAATAATTCTAACATATACTACCAGCTAGGAAACAGTTCTACTGGTGGGGGCGGTGGCAGACTTAATGGTGGTTGGGGAGGTACGCTAGGTCAATTCAACAGCTGGACTTTGGGCATTAGTAGCGACATTGCTACTCCTAATGGCACTAGAAAAGCTATATATCGAAGGGGAGCTTTAGTTCTAGCAAATGATAACTATGATAACTCTGCCATAGGTGACAACCAACCTTTCTACATCGGTGGGAGGTGGACAGGAGCAAACAATAATTTTATGGATGGTCAATTAGCCGAATTAATCATTTACGAGGGCGTACCTTCTATCCTTGAACAAGAACAAATTCAATCCTACTTCTCCATCAAATACGGTTTTCAAAAAGTCTCTGCGGACAATAATTCCACTCCAGACCAAGACGAACGCGATTATTTCGCTTCTGATGGTTCGGTCATCTGGGACTTCTCTGCCAATGTAGGTTACCGCACCGAACTCACCGCTATCGGTCGTGATGATGTTTCGCTGCTCAGCCAACCAAAGTCAAAGAGCTTGGAAGCCAACTCACGTGTAACCATGGACAAGGGCGGAGCTTTCCCTAACGACAAGGACTTTATCTTCTGGGCGACTAATGATGCGGTGAATGGTACCAACAAAACAGATGTACCACCTTTCTACATCAAACGACTCAACCGTATTTGGAAAACCACGGTATCGGGCAACCCTGGAGCTGTTGATTTGACTATCGACCTTGAACAACTCGGCTTACCTCTCAATCTGAATGACTCCATGTATGTGTTGTTAATTGACAACGACACCGAATTTGGCAGCGGAGCAACTATTCATTCTGATGGTGTGAACTTAGACGGCAACATCATCTCCTTCACGGGAGTTACCTTCGCAGACTCAAACTTCTTCACTGTAGCCTTGAAAGGGGGAGCCTACTCTGGACCAGTAGGCATCGACCGAAACATTAAGTTGTGGCTCAAAGCCGATGCTGGTGTTTCTGGTACTGCTCCCGTTTCTAGTTGGGCAGATCAATCGGGCAACGGATATACGGCTATCGTACCTACAAACGGACCTGATTTATTAGAAGATCAAATCAACTTCAACAAAGTGTTGGACTTCACCCAAGCCAATTCCGAATATTTACAAATCACAGGAGGACTACTAGATGTTTCTTCTCATAGTGATATGTGGGTGTATTATGTCGCTAACTTTGATGCTAACCAATCTACTGTTTTTAATGAAAACTTGGCAGCCGATGAGCGCTTTGCCAGTCTAAATGCATGGAATGGACTCGTATATTATTTTCTCGGAAACAATGTTAATGGAGGAAATGGAGTTCCTTTTGGAACCACCAACATCTGGACTTTGGGAACTAGTACCGAAACAGCTACACCCAATGGTACCCGAAAAGCTATTTATAGGGATGGTGTAGCACTTTTGAGCAATAACAATAATGACCTTACTCTAACAGGTACTGGTTCAGATTTCTACATCGGGGGGAGATGGACTGGAGCTAATAATAACTACATGGGCGGTCAACTAGCAGAGTTGATTATTTACGAAGGTGTTCCTACCATTTTAGAACAAGAAAAAATACAAACCTACCTTGCTATTAAGTACGGAGTCAGAAAAAATAGTGCAAACAATGCCTCTACTGCTGACCAAGACGAACGCGATTATTTCGCTTCTGATGGTTCGGTCATCTGGGACTTCTCTGCCAATGCAGGTTACCGCACCGAACTCACCGCCATCGGTCGGGATGATGTTTCGCTGCTCAGCCAACCAAAGTCAAAGAGCTTGGAAGCCAACTCACGTGTAACCATGGACAAGGGCGGAGCTTTCCCTAACGACAAGGACTTTATCTTCTGGGCGACTAATGATGCGGTGAATGGTACCAACAAAACAGATGTACCACCTTTCTACATCAAACGACTCAACCGTATTTGGAAAACCACGGTATCGGGCAACCCTGGAGCTGTTGATTTGACTATCGACCTTGAAAAACTCGGCTTACCTCTCAATCTGAATGACTCCATGTATGTGTTGTTAATTGACAACGACACCGAATTTGGCAGCGGAGCAACTATTCATTCTGATGGTGTGAACTTAGACGGCAACATCATCTCCTTCACGGGAGTTACCTTCGCAGACTCAAACTTCTTCACTGTAGCCTTGAAAGGGGGAGCCTACTCTGGACCAGTAGGCATCGACCGAAACATTAAGTTGTGGCTCAAAGCCGATGCTGGTGTTTCTGGTACTGCTCCTGTTTCTGGGTGGACGGATCAATCTGGCAACGGATATACGGCTATCGTACCTACAAACGGACCTGATTTATTAGAAGATCAAATCAACTTCAACAAAGTGTTGGACTTCACCCAAGCCAATTCCGAATATTTACAAATCACAGGAGGACTACTAGATGTTTCTTCTCATAGTGATATGTGGGTGTATTATGTCGCTAACTTTGATGCTAACCAATCTACTGTTTTTAATGAAAACTTGGCAGCCGATGAGCGCTTTGCCAGTCTAAATGCATGGAATGGACTCGTATATTATTTTCTCGGAAACAATGTTAATGGAGGAAATGGAGTTCCTTTTGGAACCACCAACATCTGGACTTTGGGAACTAGTACCGAAACAGCTACACCCAATGGTACCCGAAAAGCTATTTATAGGGATGGTGTAGCACTTTTGAGCAATAACAATAATGACCTTACTCTAACAGGTACTGGTTCAGATTTCTACATCGGGGGGAGATGGACTGGAGCTAATAATAACTACATGGGCGGTCAACTAGCAGAGTTGATTATTTACGAAGGTGTTCCTACCATTTTAGAACAAGAAAAAATACAAACCTACCTTGCTATTAAGTACGGAGTCAGAAAAAATAGTGCAAACAATGCCTCTACTGCTGACCAAGACGAACGCGATTATTTCGCTTCTGATGGTTCGGTCATCTGGGACTTCTCTGCCAATGCAGGTTACCGCACCGAACTCACCGCCATCGGTCGGGATGACGTTTCTCAACTTAGTCAACCCAAGTCAAAGAACCTGGCAGCTAACTCACGCGTAACCATGGACAAGGGCGGAGCTTTCCCTAACGACAAGGACTTTATCTTCTGGGCAACTAATGATGCGGTGAATGGTACTGACAATGCTAATGTGCCAGCACCCTATATAAAACGTTTAAATCGAATCTGGAAAACTACCGTCTCTGGTTCGCCTGGAGCCGTTGACCTTACTATTGACATGGAACAATTGGGGCTACCTCTTAATTTAGCGAATAATGAGTATGTTCTTTTAATTGACACCGATACCGACTTTAGTTCCGGTGCTACGGTTCATACTGCAGGAGCTAATCTTTCGGGAAACATCCTTTCCTTTACTGGTGTAACTTTTGCAGATTCTAATTTCTTTACTGTAGCCATCAGTGGTGGCTCATACACAGGACCTGTGGGTATCGCTCGTAACATTAAATTATGGCTCAAAGCCGATGCTGGTGTTTCTGGTACTGCTCCTGTTTCTGGGTGGACGGATCAATCTGGCAATGATTTCAATGTAACAGTATCTGCTAATGGTCCCGATTTGTTGACTGATCAAATTAACTTTAACCCTGCCTTAGATTTTAATTATCTAAACTCAGAATACATGCAAATTACCAATGGTATTCTTGGCTCTTCAGCTTATTCGGACATGTGGATTTATTATGTGGGTCGTTTTGATGTCAGCCGTGTTAATACTGTCTTCAATGAAAGTCTAGCCGGTGGTGAACAAATGCAAGCTTTAAACGCCAATAACAACAACGTTCAATTCCGATTCGGGAACACCAACATTAACGGCAACTGGACTAGCACATTGGGCCAATACAATAGTTGGGTAATGGGTTCTAGTACAGGCAACGCTACCCCAAGTGGTGCTCGAAAAACCATTTACAAAGATGGAGCAGCTATTGTTTTGAATAATAACAATGACCTATCCTTAATTGGAAACAATCAGCCTTTTTACATCGGAGGCCGCTGGGATGGGGCCAACACCTATTACATGGATGGGCAACTTGCTGAATTCATCATATATGAAGGTGTACCTTCCATCTTAGAGCAAGAACAAATCCAGTCGTACTTTGCTATTAAATATGGCTTCCAAAAAGCTTCTGCTGACAACACTTCTTCTGTAGGTCAGGACGAACGCGATTACTTCGCTTCCGATGGTTCAGTTATCTGGGATTATTCTGCCAATACAGGATACACAACCGAAGTGACTGCTATCGGTCGGGATGACGTTTCTCAACTTAGTCAACCCAAGTCAAAGAACCTGGCAGCTAACTCACGCGTAACCATGGACAAGGGCGGAGCTTTCCCTAACGACAAGGACTTTATCTTCTGGGCAACTAATGATGCGGTGAATGGTACTGACAATGCTAATGTGCCAGCACCCTATATAAAACGTTTAAATCGAATCTGGAAAACTACCGTCTCTGGTTCGCCTGGAGCCGTTGACCTTACTATTGACATGGAACAATTGGGGCTACCTCTTAATTTAGCGAATAATGAGTATGTTCTTTTAATTGACACCGATACCGACTTTAGTTCCGGTGCTACGGTTCATACTGCAGGAGCTAATCTTTCGGGAAACATCCTTTCCTTTACTGGTGTAACTTTTGCAGATTCTAATTTCTTTACTGTAGCCATCAGTGGTGGCTCATACACAGGACCTGTGGGTATCGCTCGTAACATTAAATTATGGCTCAAAGCCGATGCTGGTGTTTCTGGTACTGCTCCTGTTTCTGGGTGGACGGATCAATCTGGCAATGATTTCAATGTAACAGTATCTGCTAATGGTCCCGATTTGTTGACTGATCAAATTAACTTTAACCCTGCCTTAGATTTTAATTATCTAAACTCAGAATACATGCAAATTACCAATGGTATTCTTGGCTCTTCAGCTTATTCGGACATGTGGATTTATTATGTGGGTCGTTTTGATGTCAGCCGTGTTAATACTGTCTTCAATGAAAGTCTAGCCGGTGGTGAACAAATGCAAGCTTTAAACGCCAATAACAACAACGTTCAATTCCGATTCGGGAACACCAACATTAACGGCAACTGGACTAGCACATTGGGCCAATACAATAGTTGGGTAATGGGTTCTAGTACAGGCAACGCTACCCCAAGTGGTGCTCGAAAAACCATTTACAAAGATGGAGCAGCTATTGTTTTGAATAATAACAATGACCTATCCTTAATTGGAAACAATCAGCCTTTTTACATCGGAGGCCGCTGGGATGGGGCCAACACCTATTACATGGATGGGCAACTTGCTGAATTCATCATATATGAAGGTGTACCTTCCATCTTAGAGCAAGAACAAATCCAGTCGTACTTTGCTATTAAATATGGCTTCCAAAAAGCTTCTGCTGACAACACTTCTTCTGTAGGTCAGGACGAACGTGATTACTTCGCTTCTGATGGTTCGGTCATCTGGGACTTCTCTGCCAATGCAGGATACTCAACCGAAGTGACTGCTATCGGTCGGGATGACGTTTCTCAACTTAGTCAACTGAAATCCAAAAATATTGCTGCTGGTTCTGATATTACCATGGACAAAGGTAGCAGTTTCCCCAACGATCTTGATTTTATCTTCTGGGCTACCAACAATGCGATTAAAGGAACTACTCCAAATGTTCCCGCCCCATATGCTAAACGCTTAAAAAGAATATGGAAAACAACAGTAAAAGGCTCTCCAGGAACTGTGGACATTTCTATTGACCTGGATCAATTGGGCTTTTCTACAAACTTACTTAGCTCACAATACGCTTTACTGATTGACACTGATACTGATTTCAGTTCTGGAGCTACTGTTCATACAACTGGGTCATCACTTAGTGGAGGCGTACTTACTTTCTCAGGAGTAACTTTTTCTGATGGTAATTATTTTACTGTCGCTGCACATAGTTCGTCCTTCAACGGGCCTGGCAATGTTGACTTTGGCCTCCAACTATGGTTAAAAGCTGACACGGGTATTACAGGTACTTCCCCAGTCTCAGGATGGAATGATTTGTCTGGGAATGGATTTAACGCTACTGTACCAGGTAATGGTCCTGATTTGTTAGAGAATCAATTGAACTCTAATCCTACTATTGATTTCACTGCTTCTAATTTTGAATCTATGCGGGTCACAGGTGGGATCTTGGGATCAGATACTTATAATGACATGTGGATATATGTAGTAAGTAAAACAGATTTAAACCTCCCTCAAACCATGTTTTATGAAGGGTTAAGTGGAGGAGAATATTTTGATGCCTTAATTCCATGGAATAATCAAAATATTTATTTCGACTTAGGCAATACTGGGGCTGGTAGACTCAATGGACATTGGGGGGCTAATTTTGGTGAATTTAACTACTGGACTTTAGGTACATCTACCTTAACCTCAACCCCAAATGGTACACGAAAAACCATATATAAAAATGGGTTGGCTGTTCTCTCAAACAACAATATTGATAATGGAACAGGTAATAATCAAAACTTTATTCTTGGTGCTGGTTACACCAACGGAAGTGGCACATCTTATAACTTCGATGGCCAAATAGCTGAACTAATTATCTATTCTACGGTTCCCTCCATCCAAGAACAAGAAAGAATCCAATCTTATCTTTCCTTGAAATACGGAATTCCAAAAGAGAATATTGATCACGTAGCAACAATTGAAGACGAACGCGATTATTTTGCCTCTGATGGATCTGTAATATGGGATTATTCGGACAGTACGGATTATAACAATGATATTATAGGTGTAATAAGAGATGATAATTCACGGTTATTACAAAAACAATCTTCATCGAAAGATGGTTTTATAAACTTGTTTATAGACACGCTTGCAACTTCTAATTCCGCGAACACCGGTACTATCTCTAATGATGTTTCTAGTATTCTTGTTGGTCATAATGCAGGTATATTACAAGGAAAGACTTCGCTTTCAAAACCTACAGATGTATATAGCCGATTTGAAAGAGTATGGAAAATCACTAACACGAATTTCTCTGATACTTTCTCGTTAGAAATCGAATGGGATAGTGCTGGGTCTTTTGACATTAATGATATTGTATTATTAATTGACACAAATGATAATTTTTCAAATGCTAGAATTATAAGTACAGCAGATGGGTTATCATTTACATTAGGCTCCATCATCGTATCGGGGATTGATACTTCTCACATGCCAATGGGTAGTACTAGGTTCGTAACCATCGGATCCATGAGTCCGAGCACTCCTTTACCAATTGAGTTACTAAGCTTCACAGCCAAAGTACAACCTAATAGGTTTATTCAATTGGAATGGAAATCTGCTTCTGAAATCAATAATGATTATTTCACAGTTGAACGATCAGCAGACCTTATCCACTGGTACACGATCTCAAAAGTAGAAAGTGCTGGTAATTCTTCAGAAACCGTTTCTTATTCTACAGAAGACATTCATCCGCTCAATGGAATTGCTTATTATCGTTTAAAACAAACTGACATTGATGGTAAATTTACATATTCATCAATTGCTTCAATTACTATTGAGGATTTAGAAAAATCGAAAGTGATCTTGTTTCCAAACCCTGCTAGGGATAGATTAACCGTAAAAGGAAATCCATTTGAATTAATCTCCATTAAAATTTATAATGTTCTTGGAGTTGAGATTACTGCTAACATAGAAGTTATTGAGAAAGCCGATTCAGAAATAACACTTAGTTTATCCAACCTACCTGCGGGAGTATATGTGTTAAGAACTAAAACATTAATTAACACTTTTGTGAAGGAATAAATGCAATAACATCGTCTCCTCTTAAATAAAAAGCTTGAAGCATCACTTCAGGCTTTTTTTATTAATTTTTATAGAATCACTACTTTTTTCTCAGACTAATATATTTACATTAGATTAAAAGCAATAGAACTCTTAATTTAGAGGTTGATTCTAAAACATGTCAGTAGTTATTACCAATCTTATTAAAAGCTATGGGCAGCAACAGGCGGTGAACAACATCTCCTTTACGGCTGCTGAAGGACAGGTCGTGGGGTTTCTTGGACCGAATGGTGCGGGTAAGTCAACGACTATGAAGATGGCTACCTGCTACATTCCTCCTACCTCTGGAGAAATAGAAGTATGTGGTTTTAACGTCACTGAAAACCCGTTAGAAGTTCGCCAACTTATTGGCTACTTACCTGAGCACAACCCACTTTACCTCGATATGTATGTGCATGAATACCTCCGGTTTATTGGAAGTTTACACGGGTTAAAAAGTGGAGCGCTGAAAAGTCGCGTAGCAGAAATGGTCGAACTATGTGGACTCACTCTTGAACAAAACAAAAAGATTGGCGCTTTATCGAAAGGTTACCGCCAGCGGGTAGGCTTGGCTCAGGCATTAGTTCACGACCCTAAAGTCTTAATTTTGGACGAACCTACTACTGGTCTTGACCCAAATCAGATTTTAGAAATTCGAAAAGTAATTAAGGAAGTCAGTAAAGACAAAACCGTAATTTTCTCTACGCACATCATGCAAGAAGTCCAAGCACTTTGCGATCGAGTGGTCATCATTAACCAAGGTCAAATTGTCGCGGATGATGCCGTCAAAAACCTCCAAGGAGATGGAAAAGTTACTGAAGTAGAATTTTCACAAGAGATTGATACTTCGTTAGTAGAAGCCATTGACTCAGTAGAGTTAGTAACTACATTATCTTCGGGGAAATATGCCATCAAATCAACTGATGATGTACGGGAACAAATCTTTAGTCTGGCGAAAGCAAATGGCTGGAACTTAATAGGAATGAATAACAAAGAACAATCGCTGGAATCTATTTTCCATCGGCTGACGAAGAAAAAATAATATGCCGTAATGGTTTGTGAGGATACAAACAATGGATAAGAGAAAGGATCTGTTGACGAGGTATAAAAATTGTCAGTGAAGACACTGACAATGGCAGGAAAAGAACATTAAATGTCATTCCGAGACACGAGGAATCTAAACTCTGGCAGAAACTAAAAAACCGCCTCGGTTAGTGCCTCACTAACCGAAACATAATAAAATGCTAAGCATCTACAAAAAAGAAATACAGTCCTTCTTTAACTCACTCATCGCTTACATCGTGATTGGGATTTTCCTTACCGTACTCGGTTTGTACATGTGGGTGATTCCAGATACAGTATTTGATTTGGCCGTTGCCGATATGTCTTTACTTTTCACCGTAAGTCCTTTTGTGTTTTTATTTTTAATTCCTGCTATCACTATGCGCTCATTTGCAGAAGAAAAAAGAGCTGGTACACTTGAACTATTGCTGACAAGACCTATTACAGAATGGCAACTGGTACTTGGTAAAACCTTAGCATCGCTCACGATTGTAGTCATTGCCTTAATTCCAACATTGGTATATTTCTACACCATTTATTCACTTGGCAACCCTATTGGTAATATTGATGCTGCAGGGGTCGTTGGTGCATACATCGGATTAATATTGTTAGCCGCTGTCCTTGCCGCCATTGGCACCTTTTCTTCCGTGTTAACGGATAATCAAATTGTATCTTTTGTTTTAGCCTTATTCTTTGGTTGGTTACTGTTAGAAGGTATTGCCTATTTAGGCCAGTTAATTGGTGGCGATGTGGGCTTATTTATTAGTGAACTGAGCTTAACAACACACTACACAGCATTAAGCAAAGGGGTATTAGACCTCAGCAATTTGACTTATCTTCTAAGTGTGGCCTTGCTATTTGTAGCCGCTACTCGTTTGGTTCTTTTAAGTAGAAAGTGGTCATGAACAGAAGAAAAGATATCATCGGATTCTTACTTATTCTTGGAGCTATTGTCGCTGTAAATATAGCACTGACGCATTTCATTTTTCGTATTGACTTAACAGAAGACAACCGTTACAGCCTTTCTGAATCAACCAAAGAAATACTCGACAACCTGAATGACAAAGTCTATGTTAAAGTCTATTTGCATGGCAATGTTGGCGCCAATTACAAACAACTTGAAAAGTCAGTAAAAGAATTGTTAGATGAATTTGAAGTGTATGCCTTTGCTGGTTTACAATACGATTTCCTCGACCCCAACGAAATAGAAGTTGACTCCTTGCGGATGAAAAAGTTTGCCGAGCTTACGCAACGAGGATTAAAAACGAAAGTTGAACGAGAAATTATCGATGGGAAAAAGGTAGAGAAAATCATCTTTCCTGGTTGCATTGTATCCTTAGGTGCCCGTTCACTCCCCATCAACTTTATGAAGGATGATGTTAATGGCAAAGAAAACTTCACTCGCTCGATTAGCGAATTAGAATATGAATTTGCTTCAACCCTGAAAATTTTAAACCAAGAACGCAAAAAACGTATCGCGTTTATAGATGGACATGGGGAATTAAAAAACAAAGAAATTTATGATCTGATGTTGCACTTAAGTAAGTTCTACGACTCAGGTCGCTTGAATCTTTCTACTGTAGATACTATTCCAGATATTGAAGCTATTGTAATTGCCCAACCAAAAACAGCTTTTTCCGAAGCAGATAAATATAAAATTGATCAGTTTGTGATGAAAGGCGGTAGAGCCATATTTGCGATTGATGCCATCGAAATTAAAACCGATACCAGTGGCATTGTTGGTTTGCCCTATGAATTGAACTTGCGCGATTTATTATTCCGTTATGGTGTTCGTATGAATGACGACATGATTCAGGATCTGAACGCTGCGCAAATCCCTGTCCGAACCGGACCAAACCCCAATGACATTGAGTTAAAACCTTGGACCTTCCATCCTATTATCAACAACTACGCTGATCATATCATCACTAAAAACTTGGATGCCGTGTTGATGAAAAATATCGGTACACTGGATTCAACCAAAACAAAAGGTGTCACAAAAACCCCGCTATTATTCACTTCAAAATACACACGTGTAAAAGGTCATCCAGTAGGTTATTCCCCTGACGAATTGCGTTTAAATACAAACGAAAGCTATTATCCACAACAACTGTTACCTGTTGCTTATTTGTTAGAAGGTAATTTTGAGTCGCTTTACAAAGGTCGTCCAACACCTGAAGGAGCAGAAAGAGGTCACTTTGTGGCGCAGGCTACCGATGGTAAAGTTGTGGTCATCTCCGATGCTGATTTATTAATCAATGAATTTGATGCCCGAGCAAAAATGCCTTACCCACTAGGCTATAATAAGTTTACAGGACAACAGTTTTCAAACAAAAACTTCTTGGCCAACTTGTTTGATTATCTTTTAAACGATGGTACTGTTGTAAACATTCGAGCAAAAGAGTTGAGTTACCGTCCACTGGACTTATTCCGAATTGATGAAAACAAAGAAAAGCTGTATTGGCAAGTATTGAATATCGCTGCTCCACTTACGCTTTTAATTCTATTTGGCATCATTCAATTTTTCGTTCGAAAAAGAAAATTTGAGAAGTTTTAAGCTTCATCTTAAACCTTTTTCCACTTTAATGATCCTATGGTCCAATAATGTGAAACTATATTTCAACTTTGTTGTTTGAACATGTAACTTTCCCAAAAACATCTAGTGCACGCATGAGAGTCATCATTAATATTTTAGTCGGTATCCTATTAATTGTAGGAGCTTTTTTTATTGCCAAAGGCATCATTTCAGGAAAAGAAAAACGTCACTCTAAGGCTGAAAAAGTGGTAAAAACAGTTTTCGTTGACACCGTACATAATCGCTCGATACAAATAAAAGTACCTGCCAATGGCAACTTAAAAGCCGCACGCAGAATAGAGCTTTATGCAGAAGTTCAAGGGGTGTTTAAGGGCAACAACAAACTATTTAAGGTGGGGGAAACGTATCAAAAAGGAGATCTTCTGGTAAGCATGGATGGCAGTGAATATTACGCTAATATTGTGTCGCAACGAAGTAATCTATATAACCAAATTACGGCTATTATGCCCGATTTAAAACTGGACTACCCCAACGCTTTTTCTAAATGGGAGGCCTACTTAAAAGGGTTTGATATCAAAAAATCTCTTACAGCTCTTCCAGAACCAAATTCAGAAAAAGAAAAATATTTCATCAATGGCAACAACATTACTTCGTTGTTTTTCACCATTAAGAACATGGAAGAGCATTACCGCAAATTTCAAATTTATGCTCCTTTTTCCGGGGTATTAACAGAAGCTAATGTGAACCCTGGTACTCTCATTCGCACAGGACAAAAGTTAGGCGAATTTATCGATCCATCTGTTTATGAACTGGAAGTTGCTGTTAACAAAGCATATAGCGAACTTTTAAAGGTTGGAAAAGAGGTCACTCTGAGCAATATTGACCACACAAAAACATGGAAAGGTAAAGTAGCACGGGTCAATGGGAAAGTGGATTTAACCACACAAACTGTAGCCGTATTTATTGCAGTAAAAGACAAAGATTTAAAAGAAGGCATGTATCTCGAAGCGCAGTTAGATGCACAAGAAATTGACAATGCAATAGAAATTCCTAGAAAATTGCTGGTTGATGGCACGCAGGTATATACGGTAAACAATGGTTTGTTAACCTTGAAAACGGTCACACCTGTTTACTTCACCAAAAACACTGTGGTATTGAAAGGACTGGAAAACGGAACGCTACTGCTCGAAAAATCAGTTCCTGGTGCTTATGAAAACATGTCGGTAAACATTCACCAAGCCTCCAAGTAAGCGACATGAGAAGCGTTATTTCCTATTTTATAAAGTACCCGATTGCTGCCAACATTACCATGTTTGCGATTGTCATCTTTGGTGTCGTAGGCATGTATAGCATGAAGTCTTCCTTTTTCCCCTTAGTGGACACGAAGATGATTTCTATTTCAGCCACTTACCCAGGTGCATCTCCAGCAGAAATGGAAGAAGGGATTGTTTTAAAAATTGAAGACAACCTCAAAGGCATTGAAGGGGTGGATAGAATTACTTCTACTTCCAATGAAAACGCAGCTACCATTCTGGTCGAAATTGAAAAAGGCTACGATATTGATGTACTATTATCCGATGTAAAAAATGCTGTCGACCGAGTACCTTCTTTGCCTGCAGGCATGGAACCGGTAGTTGTAGCCAAACAAGATAACCACCGTGAAACCATCACCTTTTCTGTGAATGGAAAAGGAATCCCCTTAAAAAGCCTTAAACATATTGCCCAGGACATTGAGATGGATTTAAGGACAATTGACGGGCTCTCGCAAGTAGAAATTAAAGGTTTCCCATTAGAAGAAATTGAAATCGCAGTAAGAGAAAATGATTTATTGGCTTATAACCTTACTTTCCAAGAAATCGCAAATATCATTACGCAAGAAAATATCTTAATCACTGGGGGTAATATCAAAACAGAGTTAGAAGAATATCTTATACGAGCAAAAAGTCGCTCGTACTATGCCGATGAACTGGACCACCTGGTAGTGAAAACTGATGAAAACGGAAAGAACATCCTCTTAAAAGATGTCGCCACTTTACGTGATCGCTTTGCTGAGTCACCAAACTCCACCTATTTTAATGGTAACCTTTCGGTACAAATTCACGTGAGCAACACCAATGAAGAGGATCTGATTTCCACCGCAGAGGCAGTACGCAACTACGTGGAAGAATACAACGAGAAATACGATCATATCCATCTTGATATCGTCCGGGATTCTTCAATCACTTTGGTGCAGCGCACAGCCTTATTGCGTGAAAATGCTATCGTAGGAATGGCACTTGTCCTGTTTTTCCTTACCGTTTTTTTAAATGCACGGTTAGCGTTTTGGGTGGCAATTGGTCTTCCTGTAGCCTTTGCAGGCATGTTTATTTTTGCCCCAGGGTTAGATGTAACCATCAATGTGCTTTCGCTTTTTGGGATGATTATCGTCATTGGAATTTTAGTGGATGACGGAATTGTGATTGCCGAAAACATTTATGACCACTATGAAAAAGGCAAGTCTCCTGTGCAAGCGGCTATTGATGGTACCATGGAAGTGATTCCGCCCGTTGTGTCCGCAATTATCACAACCATTTTAGCCTTCATGATTTTCTTTTTCCTGGACGGTCGTATAGGTGATTTCTTTGGCGAAGTTTCCACCGTGGTGCTCCTAACGTTAATCATTTCCCTTGTAGAGGCATTAATCATTTTGCCATCACACATTGCCCACTCAAAAGCACTAAGAACTGATCTTCCCAAAAAAGACAAAAATTTTATCGATTACGGGGTAGATCAAATTCAAAAACTCAATTTTTACGGTAATAAACTATTGATTTATGCACGTGATCGTGGATATGCCCCTTTGCTCAGATGGATGCTAAAAAATCAATTTGCTTCTTTTGCTTTATTCCTTGCCTTACTCATCCTCACTTTTGGCTCAGTGGGAGGGGGAATTATTCGCACCACCTTCTTTCCTCAAATTTCAAGTGATCGTGTTCAAATCACCTTAAAAATGCCCGAAGGAACCAGTGTGCAAATCACGGACTCCATTATTTCTCACATTGAAGAAAAGGTATGGGAAGTGAACAAAACCTTTACTGAAAAACAAACAGGCAATCAACAAGTGGTTGAAAATGTCATTAAATCAATTGGCACAGGTTCAGCGAATGCTTCTTTACAAGTAAATTTATTACCTGGTGAAAGTCGTGATTTTAGTGCTGAAGAAATAGCCGTAGCAGTGAGTGATTTGGTTGGCCCAGTCTATGGGGTTGAAAGCCTTTCGTTTGGGTCGGGCGGAAATTTTGGTGGCTCACCTGTTTCTGTTTCACTCCTTAGCAACAACCTGTCTGAATTGAAGGCTGCTAAAAAAGAGTTAAAAGATTATTTACTTCAAAACGCCTTATTACGAGACGTAGTCGATACCGACCCTCGTATGTTTGGTGATAAGAAAAATAATATAATTTTCTGATATTTAAATAGGGCAAGAGATTGGGTGACTCTAGATACGGGTTTCCGATATCGTCCCTCAGGTTTTTCCTTGTCCTATTTGATAACCAGTTCTAAAAGCCAGAACAGTACCACAGGAATATTTATTATGGATATAATCCTGTATTCACACGAGAGAAGGCAAGAGAACTTTAATTGTTAGTATCATGAAAAAAACTATTCGACAAGCAGTGGGAATTGATATTTCCGCAGATTCATTTATGGCTGCTATATGTTCCATAGATGAGGATCAAAATTCTGTTATTTTATCCTCTAAGTCTTTCGCAAACAAAAAACTAGGGTTTAACAACTTTCTCAAATGGACGGAAAAGTTTTTATCAAGGGATCTTGATACACTTTTTGCAATGGAAGCAACAGGAGTTTATTTTGAAAAACTTGCTTATTTTCTATCTAGCGAAAAAAAGAAAGTAGCTGTCTTATTACCAAACAAAGTAGTCCACTTTGCTAAAACACTTAATGTAAAATCCAAAAACGATGCTATTGATGCAAAAGTCATTGCTCAATTTGCCGTTGAACGTAAATTAGACGCGTGGTCTCCACCTTCAGAAAACTTAAGATATATCAAACAACTCTTAAGAGAACGTGAGGAACTCTTAAAAGAAAAAATTCAAATCAATAATCAACTGCACAGCAAAAAAGCAGCCTTTCAGTTTAATTCATCATCAATGAAAAGGGCAGAAAAGAGAATTAGATTTATTGAAAAACAATTGGGTGAGATAATGCAAGAAATAGATGAACTCTTAAAAGTAGATAGTGAGCTGAATGAAAAAGTGAAAAAGATAACCTCTATAAAAGGAGTTGGACAACTCACTGTTCTAATAATTTTAGCGGAAACAAACGGATTTGCATTAATAAAAAACCGAAAACAGCTAGTGAGTTATTGTGGTTATGATGTGGTAGAAAGACAGTCTGGAACTTCTCTTAATGCAAGAAAAAGAATATCTAAAAAGGGAAATAAGTTTATCCGGAAGGCTTTACACTATCCAGCTCTAAGTGCTATTAGACATGATGAAAGACTTGGAGCCTTTTATAACCGAATAAACGAAAGGAATAAATCTAAAATGATTGGTGTAGTTGCTGTACAACGCAAACTACTACTCTTAATATATGCATTATGGAAATCAGGAGAAGTATACAATCCTAATTTGACATCGGGTGATTATGAGATTAAGGCTTCTTTCGGTATTTCTCCAAAGGAGAAAATAGTAGAACAGGCTATTGCCTGCTCTACACTAGATAGACTTCGGTTCGATAATCGACTGAAGACTTCTTTCGGTTCTTAAAATTAATAATAAAATATTTATATCCTTTCAGTTGTATTTTAACACAGTACCTGAAGGGATTAAGGAAATTAGACTGACCTTAAAAGACAATGCTTATTTGATGGGACTCAACACGCGTGAAGTGATGAACCAAGTACGTTATGGTTTTTTTGGCGTGCAAGCACAGCGTTTCCAACGTGGACAAGACGAAATAAAAGTGTGGGTGCGGTACGATTTAGATAACCGCGAATCCATCAAACAATTGGATGAAATGCGGATTATTTCTCCAAAGGGAAAACGAATTCCATTATCAGAAATTGCTGACTACACCATTGCCAGAGGTGAGGTTGCCATTAACCATTTAGATGGTGTACGAGAAATTCAAGTTTCTGCTGATTTGAAAAACCCATCAGAAAGTGCCACTGACATTTTACTCGATTTGCAACAAACCATAATCCCTACCATACAAGCAAAGTACCCTACAGTGAAAGCTTCTTATGAAGGTCAAAACCGTGAAGCAGCTAAATTTATGAAGTCCTTAAAAAAGGTAGGTTTCATTATCCTTGGCACCATATACATTGTGATTGCATTTACTTTCCGCTCTTACGGACAACCATTGTTGCTTATTCTTTTGATACCGTTTAGTCTGATTGGCGTTGCCTGGGGACATTGGATTCATAACTTTCCTTTGTGCATACTTTCACTCCTTGGAGTGATCGCTTTAATAGGTATTATGGTCAACGATGGACTGGTACTCATTGGAAAATTCAACTCGAACTTAAAATCAGGAATGCTATTCGATGATGCCCTTTTCGATGCAGGAAAATCGCGTTTTAGAGCTATATTTCTTACCTCCGTTACGACCATTGCTGGACTAGCTCCTTTAATCTTAGAGAAAAGTCGCCAAGCACAGTTTCTTATCCCGATGGCCATTGCTATCGCTTATGGTATTGCGTTAGCAACTATTTTAACCCTCATCGTTTTACCGATTCTACTCTCGTTTAAAAACTGGGTAAAGGTATGGTTTCACTGGCAGTTAACCGGTGTACGACTACCAAGGGAAGCAGTAGAAAGAGCAATTATGGAACAAAAATCTGAAGAGAATGAAGCGCATTAATTACTTCTTTATCTTTATGCTTGTTAGTACGCGGGGCTTTGGTCAAGAGGTGCTAACGGTAGAAGAAGCTGTGGATTTAGTATTAGAGAACAATTATGGCATTGTTATCTCAAAAAACAACACTACTATTGCTGCTAATAATGCTTCTACTTACAATTCAGGATACCTTCCCTCCGTTTCCGGGAATGCTGGAGGCAATTACCGCTTAGATAATTTTTCTGAAACAACTTTTAACAATGAGTTACCCGATAGAACCGCAACCAATGTAGACACCAGAGGCTTTAATGCATCAGTGAATGTTAACTATACCATTTTTGATGGACTAGGTAGAAAATACAACTTCCAGCGACTCCAAGAGACCTATCAATTAACGGAACTTGAAGCAAGAGAAACCTCAGAACTAACTTTACTTGAGTTGTTTGGAGCCTATTACAATATCGCACGGTTAACGGAGAATTTAACAGCTTTAAAAACCTCTCTTGAAATCTCGCAAGAACGATTAAAAAGAGTGCAATTTCAACAGGAGTACGGTCAAGGAAGTAGTCTCGATATACTTAATGCGGAAGTAGACATCAACACCGACAGTGTCAACTACCTTAATGTAGCGCAAGAATTAGCCAATGCAAAGCACAATCTAAATCTGATTCTGGCAAGAGAAATTAAGGCCGAATTTACTGTTGATACAAATGTCGTATTTTTAGATTCCATCGCTGAAGCAAAACTATTTGAGTCAATGCAAAACAATAATGTGACAATGATGCAAATGGAAAAAGAAGTAGACATTGCCACCTATAATCTAATGATTAATCGCTCAGATTATTTGCCCGTGATAACTGCTAACGGAGGTTATGGATGGAACAAGAATTTTAATAACTCAGCCTCTCTTATCAACACCAGCTACAATCAAGGTTTTACAGCGGGAATAAATCTCAACTGGGATATATTTGACGGGGGCATAACAAAAACTTTAGTTCAGAATTCAAGGGTGAATATCGATAATCAACAAGTAAGAAAGGAACAAGTTGAAAAGCAACTTGAGCGTGATTTCATTAATGCCTGGGGTGATTATCAAAACAAACTTTTCATCCTTCAGACTCAAGAAAAGAACTTAAACACGGTTAAGACAAACTTTAATCGAACAGAAGAACGCAATAAAATTGGAAGAATTACTTCGATTGAATTTAGACAAGCACAACTCAACTTATTAACTGCAGAACAACAACAAATATTTGCGAAGTATGATGCTAAAATTGCTGAAATGAAGGTGATACAGTTAAGTGGGCAGTTGTTAGAAATTGATTTTTAAACTTTTAAGTTAACCACTTTTCCTTTAGAGCCTCTTCGTTTTATTCTTCTACGGGCAAGCCACCTTTCCAAGGGTAAAATCACAATGTTTGTAAAAAGGACAAAACCTGTACTTATCAATGCTTCAAAAATAAACCCGGATGCGGATAAACATCCTATTGCTGCACTACACCAAATTGTTGCTGCAGAATTGAGACCATGAACATTGGCACCTTGTCTAAAAATAACCCCGGCACCTAAAAAACCGACACCCGTTACCACTTGACCTATTATACGCGTGACATCATCGTTACCATCGACTATTTTAATAGAGATTAATACAAAAATTGCTGACCCCATCGCCACCATAGAATTGGTGCGTATACCACTGTTTTTGTTTCTCCATTCGCGCTCTAAGCCAATCAATAACCCCATACCCAGGGCAAGAAAGATCCTTGTAGTGAAAAGGTGTAAATCAATCATAAATGAAAGATAAAAAGAAAAATTCTTATCTATCTGCTATTTCCGTTTTTGATAAAAAATACCTAGATGAATGGAGGGAACAGCTAATAAATTTCTGGCAAAAAAAGCACCATTGACACCTCCTAAAACACCCACTTTTTTAGCCTCATCAAGATAGTACCCGCCTTCTAAACCTATTGATAAATATTCAATATTATTAGAAAATATTCCCGTTTGAATGATTGCTGCATTTCCATTATAGAAAGACTCCACTCCTGTGGATTTTAACATCAACAGCAACTTTTTTTTTGCATAACCTACTTCTATTCCGTAATGAAACTCATCTGAAAAACCATTCGTTCTGTTGTTAAAACCGGCATAAGAAGACAAATAAATACCACTATTAAACCCTCCACTCACATCAAAACGTACTTGCTGGTTAAACTCGCCATCCCCTGTTTGTAAAATTTTTGAGCTTCCTCCATTAGGGTTCCCAGAAGGAATACCTGCTAACAGTGAGACCGCCAGAACTACCGGCTTATCTTGAATTAAACCATATTTTAAACCTAAATCTACGTCTCCAAAACTATTGACCTGATCACCAGGAATGTAAAGTCCACTGGAATAATCAACGGCATTCTTTGTGACTCGCACAAAAAGAGGTACTGTCCCAAGTGCAGTTAAACGGTTTGTAATCCCATATTCCCCATATAAAGAAGTGAAATAAGCGCCTGTAGTTGCAATGTTCACTATACTTTTGTCATTAGCAAAAAACTTCTTGCCTCTTAACATGCGTTGGTAGAGATAAAAAAAGCCTTCTCCCTTTTTTTGAGACCAGCCACCGCCAGCGAAAGACTGAAAAGACAGCAGAACACAAAGGAAAAAAACAACTCGTTTCATCGGACTAGTTAAGAGCAGCATAGCCAAAGGGTACATTAAATGGTTTACAGTGAACAAGCACATGGGAATAGGTGTTGATTTCAACGCTGCTGTTAATCATTGACACATTATACTTTTGGCTACCTGAATTAGATTTTATTGCTCCAAGCTCTACTCCACCTCCTACTGACTCAGGTGAATTAGTTAAATAAATATACACGCCAGGACCATTAGAAGATTTAAAGTCATCAGCAAACTCCACTATTAATTCACCTGCAGTGTTTTTGTATAAGGTAACTGTACCTTCAACATCATAATTTCCTATTCCAGAAAATTCTCCACGATAAACCTCTGTTGAATCATCAGTATCAACCGAATTAGGAGTTAAATCACTATCATCAATGAAATCTGTTCCTACACAGGAACAGAAGAATAATAGTAAAGCATAAAAAAAGCCTTGTAATTTCATAACAAGGCTAAGGTACTTAGAGTAGTACTAAGAATTTGTCGAACTCAAGACATTTATTTCTTATTTGAAAGAATCTTAATCTCTGTTCTACGATTTAACTTTCTTCCTTCAGGATTATCTGAACCATCTTTGTTTTGATTGGGAGCAATTGGTTCTGTTTCACCATAGCCTTTTGCTACAAGTTGCTTTTCATCCACACCATTCCTAATCAAATAATCCATCACGCTTTCTGCTCTTCGTTGGGATAAGTCTAAATTATAATCATCATTACCCCTGCTGTCTGTGTGACCTGAAATTTCAATCTTTATCCCATCATGTTTTTTCATAAAAGCTAGCAACAACTCTAATGATGGTTTCGAGCTTGCTTTAATTTTATCTTGATTGGTATCAAAATACATGTTGTCAAGCAACAATTTAGAGTCTTTTTCTAAATGCTCCGTTTCGGTATCTAAAGAAAGTTTTTGTCTTTCTTCAAAAGCAATTGATTTAGGTTTTGAAATTGCCGTAGAATCAATTTTTTCTATCTTTTTAGGAAGCGTTATTTTGACATTTGATAAATCGCCTTGCTGTGTAAGCACCGAATCTAAATCTATCATCTTAGAATTATAACCTTCTTTTTCAACTACTAAAGCATATTTTTTACCTTTTAATAACTTTGAAGAAAATTCGCCAGATCTATCCGTACTATCTAACCACACAATATGTTCTCGTAAATTATCAATCGAAGGATTTAGACCTTCGTCTTCCACCTGAGTAATGCTTTTCTTTCTCACATAACCCACATGTGCTGCTGCTGCATTCCTAAGGGGCAACAAGGTGTCATTGACCACAACACTTGCACTATCTACACTACTCAAATTCTTAACACCAGCGACAAGCACACTGTCCTTTTTTATTATACCCGTATCGAGCTTAGCAATATATTCTTCCTCTACAATCCCTTTTAAGTCGATATACTCAGGGATATACTCTTGGTATTCATAAATATCATCACAGCAAGTTTCACTCGTTAAGGCAATACCTCCAGGTCGGTTAGAAACTAAATAACCATAATCAAGCGAATCCTTTTTGTCGACAACTGGTACATAATACGTGTCGTCATAGGATGAATTAGTGGGCACACCTAAATTCTCTGGTTTAGAAAACCGCTTCTGAGAACCAGAGGCTACAAATGCATCATAACCACCTATACCCCAATGATAGTTTGAACTAAAGTATAACTTCTTCTCCTTCTGATTATAAGTGGGTGTGATCTCATCACGCATCGTATTGATACGTCTGCCACAGTTTTCAGGGGTACTGAATTTATTACCATCTACTTCTGTAAACCAAATATCTTTTCCGCCTTCTCCGTTAGGTCTATCTGAAACAAAATACAGAATATCATATTCCAAATATCTCCTTCTTCTTCTTTTTCTATAATGCTCTACCGCTGGTTGGGTACTCGTATAACTACCAGAATTTACTCCTCCACCTGCTTTGTGTGCTGTTCCCCATTTGTTATTCAACGAGTCTTTATCACTATAAAAAATATTACAGATAACTTTGTTATGTCGGTCTTGAAAACAACGCGTAAAATAAGCTCTTTGACCATCCGGTGACAATACAATGTTTGCAGTGTGCTCAAACTCATGGTTAAATGGTAATTCCTTTGGCTCACTCCACATACTGTCTTCTTTTGTACTAGAATATAATTTTACTGGAAAGTATACATCTTCATTTTTATTATATCCTAATACAGAATCTTGGCGAAGTGAAGCAAAATACAATTCGTTTTTCCCTTGTGGGTAAGGCGAAAAGTCAGTGTAGGCATGATTAACATCACCATTGATAAACTCAACGGTGTGAAAAGTAGAGTCTTCATTCACTACTGACTTAGCATAATTACATGACTTTATTTCATTGCTGGCAATACGAATCCAATATTTCATATCAGCAGAACGATCTCTTCGGTTTTGTTTTATGAAATATTCAAATTGGGCAGTCGCATCATCATATTTTCCGTTCATTTTCAATGTTTCCGCATATTTGAACCGATCCATTGCGTATTCATCGTCATGATTTTTATGACTTGTTGCTCTCAAAAAATATTTTTCAGCATTAGCATAATCACGAGACACAAAATAAGCATTAGCCATCTGATGCTGTAAATACTCGTTATCGGGAATATCTATTTCTACTTCTTTGTATAAATCAACGGCATTATAATAACTATGTTGAATTAGTAAGTTATCTGCTTTTTTCACCTTCACCCAATGAGCATGGTTTTCAATCCCGTGATGTTTACCACCGTGGTTTACTTCATCATTATCTTGAGAAAAAGAGAATCCAATAGAAAGAATTCCAACCACTATCAATATTACGAACTGCTTCATCTTAATTTCTTTGTTTAAAAAATACCACATGGAACGGTATAATTTTGATCATCTTTTCTGAAGCGACCTACCACAATTATGGAGAGCTCCCAGGCACCTAATGTATTACCACCTCCGGCAGCTTCTTTCACCGCAGTTAAACCACTATAAGTAGCATCGTAGCTAAACCTGGTTGTGATGTTTTTGTACTTAAAACCCGCTTTGAAAATAGCCGCATCACCAAAGCGCGTATAAATTCCTGCCAACAAAGTCACATCTTGCTTCTTCCCTATTGGATAACCTAGTGAAGCACCTGCATTAATGTCGCGTGCTTTGCTTTGGCCCATAAATAAAACTCGAGGGTTGATTGTGATACCGTGACCGACTTTAAATATTGCTCCAGCAGTATAGGATAATCTGTTGCCTAAGTCATTCGATTTGAAAAGGGAGTCGACTGTTTCTGTAAAATTTTCCTGAGGAGAAGTCAACTGGTAAACTGCGATACCTGACTCCAATTCAATATTACTTTTAAGTAGAAAATGCCAACCTAAACCCGCTTCTATGTCTATATAACTTTGGTTCAACCGACTCAGGTTTTCTTCATTACTTAAATCAGGATTGAATACATAGTTCTGATACTGGTTACCAAACTGCAGTCCATTACTATTCAGACTCTTTTGAATTAAGCCTCCTTGTATCCCTAATGATATTTTGTGTCGTTTTTGGTGATCTACTCTTCGGTGCCATGCAGTTGATAACAGGAATGTATTGTTCGATAAGCTTGATTCACCGATTGCATCTTTTAAGAACACAATACCTACCCCCATTTTATCCTGACCAATAAAACCACCACTAAAGTTCATGTCGAACCCCACAGCTGAAGTGATGAATGAAGAACCGATTCCGCTCCATTGATTTCGATGAATAGCACTAAATCGCCAATCTTCACTAAAATTACCCGTGTTAGCAGGATTGGTAATTAGCGGAGTAGCGTAGAACTGGGAAAAGTGATGATCCTGGCCGAAACTAACTAGCGATATGATGGAAAAACAACTCGCTAAAAACAGATTATTTACTTTCATTATACTTTACTAATTAGCGGATCAACCGTACATTAACTTTAAAATTAAATAGTGTATCGTAAGCACCGCGCGCTTTGACATGCGCTACATACACCCCAACTTCTTGGTCTGTTCCATTATAAGTTCCGTCCCAACCGCGATTTAAATCCCCTTCAGCATCGAATATCTCCTGACCCCAACGGTTGTAAATTTTGTAGGTGTATAGTTCTTCTATTGATTTATAAATCAGGAATAACTCATCGTTAGTACCATCATTATTAGGAGAAAAGGCATTAGGTAAATCTAAATAAGTGTTCAAGTCAATTCGGTAAGTTGTATCATCTTCACAACCATCAGAAGTTTTGATGTAATGATAGACTTGATAAACATTTACGGTATCCCACTCCACGCTAACAATTTCCCCATTAAACTTACCTGGGTAACCAAAATCCCAGAATATGGAGTCTTTAGACGCTCCAAATGTTTCAGAGGCATCCATAAATGTGATTAACTCATTCGCTTCCATAAATTCCTGATCGGTCTCGTATTTTGCAATGGGCGTAGGCCTTACATAAATAGAGAACGTGGTATCCGAGCGATTACATTGTTCTTCAGTGGTTGCCGTAACTTTCACTGTGAAATTTCCTCCATTAGCATAGCGATGTTTCACTTCAACTTGACCAGCAGGAGTAATTACTTGCTCAGAACCATCACCAAAATCCCAACGGTAGTCAACCACTTTCCCAAAATTACCGTTGATGGTTGAGTTATTGATAAAGGTAGTTGGTGAAACCGCTGAACACACCGTATCCCATTCAATGTTGTAAGAAGGTACATCGTTTACTCGAATGGTATCATCTATTCGGGCTCGGCAAATTTTCCCTGATTGAATAGATACATTTTTTATTAGAAACATAGATACAGGAAAAACCCCTGGTTTATCAAATACAATTTGAGGTGAACCCACAACATCTTGATCAAAAGTTGGGGCTATAAAATTACCGGCTATTAATGAATCACTAAAATTTTGATTTACTTGCCAATAATCAACATCTCCCTGATCTGCTTTTAAAGTAAATAGAACTTTTTCACCCCTACACACTATTTCATCAAAATCCCAGTTTGGTTTAGAGGTCACTTCATCTACCTCAAAGGTAGCCACTTTGTTTAACACACAGCCATTCACATCAACGAACCTCGCTGTAACACCCATTTGCCCTGGTCCTCGAGTAAACTCATTCTCATCTATAAACACTTGAGGGTCCAAATCTGTTGTCTGGGCTATTATGGCACCTGTTTGAGAACTTCTAAAAGTCCATGTTACCGACTCTACCAAAACATCTTTATTTACCGAACGGTCAAACCTAAAAATAGCAGAATCACCTAAACATACTCTATTGTCAAAAATATCCCCCTTGAATTCAGGAAATACAGTAAAATCTTTAGAGACTTCAAATACATCATTACAAGCACTATTACCAGTTATCGGATTCGCGATGTTCCTATTATAATTAACCTCATTTTCAATTTTTAATTGAGAAGTTGTATCTGCCAGAATATATTGTTGTACCAAACCTTTAGTTATCATGAGTGGATCAGTAGGGAAATTATCATAATAAAACGTATCTAAACTACCATTGGCTTTTTGAAACCTCCAAACTAAATTATCGATATGATAAGGTGTTCCAGCTGTTAAAACTAAGTTCGAAGCAGTAAGCTGATCACTAACACATAACTTCACCACTTCAATATCTGGAGTGACTTTTAAATCTGACTTAGGAAAAGAATAATACACTTCTAAAGAATCTGAATTAGTACAGCCTTTTGAATCTGTCACTGTTAAAATTGCTTGATAATCTCCTTGTTCCGAATACAAATGGGTAGGTTCTTGGAGATTAGAAGATGAATTATCTCCAAAATCCCAATTCCAATTTACAATAGTTCGATCTGTGGTATCTATCATCGACAAATCACGGAATTGTATTGCTCCTTCTGCACATTGTAATTCATATCCTAAAGTTGCTTCGGTCGAAAATTCCACCTCTACTGACTGAAAATGTTCACACCCTTTTGAGTCTTTAACCCAAATAGTATACACTCCGACTGTGTCTATTTCTACATCAAAAATTGCTGTTGGGTCTGTAAAAGATTTCACATCAGACTTAATACTATCCTGGTCGAAATACCAAAAATCATATCCGCTAGTCCCAATAAATTGGTCATCAAGTGTTACTTGAAATACTGTATCAGGATTAGCACAATTAATTGAATACACTGAATCAGAAATTAATTTCAATTTTGGTCGCTGAACAATATGCACTGTGTCAATTTTGCTTTCTTGACAAGAAGCACTCGTATTTATTTCTGTTTTAATGATATAAAGTCCCGAGTCTGGAAATCCATAATCAAACCATCGGTCTAAAAGTCCATTTGGTTGTGGAGGAACCAACACATCTAATTCATCACCAGCTAGCGTGCTGATAGTCCATTCCACATCTCCAAAACCATCTCCAGATTGATAGATACTTGCATCAATAAAGTCTACTCCACCTCTTTCATAAGTACCATCAAGAAAAGCTGAACATGAATCAACTAAACTTAGCGCTGCTATAGGTTCTTCAACAACCTCAACTACACGGTCGATTGTATCAATACAACCTAACGTATCTTCAACGATTAATTGAGCATCATAACTACCTAACCCAGGAAATTTATGCGTAAATATTTGTTCATCAGTAGTCCCTGCTTTTGTTTCTATCGTCCATTTCCGTGAAACAAACTCACTTCCAACGAACGCTGATTCATCTTCAAATGTTGTGGTTTGTCCGATACAACGACCATAAAAATCCATAGTTCCATAAAGACTTTCATAAATAATTATCCGATCGCTTTTTGAACAACCGGCATCATCGCTTACTTCCAACAAAAATTGCCCAGGACCAGTCAACTCCAATTTCTTTTCTGTTTGAAATGGTACATCCACTGTATCTATTGGGATAGTTGTAGTTACAAACCACCGCGACCAAGAATAACTTAAGTTACCAACCGCATTGGTTATCTCTGGATCAAACACTTGAGGATTATCACAGTTAAATGGAGCGTCAGGTCCTAAACTAAAAGTAGGTATAGGGTTTACGCGAATTGTAAACTCTTTTGTTGTAGTTAAATTCACTGGACAGGCATTATCTTCTAAAGTTACCACAACAGTATAAACACCTACATCTAAAGTCGTGGTCTGCCAATTGAAAGTACCACTTGGGGTTTCTGTATATTTAAAATTTGGATTGGCATCAATAGTATTTCTTGAAAAAGGAATAGATTTTTGAGGTATTATTTGAGGGTTGCCTAAGAATCGCATCTTATCTCCGTCTGCATCAGCTCCAGTTAATGCTAAAACTAGTTGGTCACCTGCACAAACGGTTATCACCGTATCATTCGTACCATTAATCCCAGAAATTACAGGGGCTGTATTCTCGGTTTCTAAAGTGGTGATTTGAAATGATTTTCTGCTTTCGCCTACTTTTGTATTGCCATTAAACTCCGAAATCAATACATCAAAATTGGCATTTACTCCCGCTTGATCAATTGCTGGTATTGATAATTGACCTGACCCATTAATTGCAATTGTTTTCCCTGCTCCAAACGGTTGTGTAGCACTAACACCTCCACTGTAATTTATAGGATCATTTAACCCTTGTAAAGGAGAGACAATGGCGTATTCTAATCTATTATTATTTGCATCGGCAGCCCCTAATTGTATTGTCTCAGCAATACCTTTTTTGATACCAAAAACAGATTCAACAGCAATTGATGGAGTTGAATTACAAACGCTAACATTATTTATTAATGCTTCTGTATGGTAGGGCTGATTATTTCCGATAGTGGTTATTTCCGCACTTCTATTATTTCTAGACCAAAACACTTTCCAATCATTGGCTTTTCCCAGCTGATCTAAATTTACTGTTGTTGAAAAAGTATATTTTTTTAACCCCCTGAATGAAGTTTGATCTCTAGTGTCACATTGTGAAGGCTGATCTGGACAATATATGTTTATTTCTTCCCCTTCTCTTGCAGGACCAGAAGTTGGTTTCAAAGCTTTTGGTTCAATCTTAATACCCAAAGATTTTGATTCAATGGTTATAGGATAATTATCTTTGTTATTTAATGATCCATCAAAATAACCACACTCTGCGTAAACATCTAATGTTATTTCGTATTGACCACCTCCTAGACATTCATAGTTTATATCTGCGGCTGCAAAAACACCTATATCATTATTTAGGTTACCTGCTTGTCCAAAACTGTTCGAGAAAACGCAAAAAACAAGAAGGAAAAGACTCTTCTTGATAAGTTGTACTAGTTGATTCATGTAACTTTATCAGTAATAAAGTCCAAAAGTAACCCTTGAAGTTATAAAAGCATAATAAAAACTGATTTTATTAACCTACGAGCTTTTTTGCGACCGCCTCTTTCGCAAAATAGGTCAAAATTAAGTCTGTACCCGCTCTTTTAAACGACATCAGCATTTCAGCAATCGCCTTGTCATTATCCAACCAACCTTTTTCTGCTGCCGCTTTTACCATCGCATATTCCCCACTAACGTTATAAGCGGCTATTGGCGTGGCATAATTGTCTTTTAATGATTTGATGATATCTAAATAAGGTAAACCTGGTTTCACCATAATAATATCTGCACCTTCAGCAATATCTAAATCAGCCTCAATTAATGCTTCTTTACTGTTAGCCGGGTTCATTTGATAGGTTTTTTTATCACCAAACTTAGGCGCTGAATCCAAGGCATCCCGAAAAGGACCATAAAAAGCACTGGCATATTTTGCGGTGTAAGAAATAATAGAAGTCTCTGTAAACCCTTTTTCATCTAAGGCCTCGCGAATCGCAACCACTCTTCCATCCATCATGTCGGAAGGTCCTATCATATCTGCTCCTGTTTCCGCTTGTGCTAATGACATATTAACTAGAATAGCTAACGTTTCATCATTGAGGATTTTACCTTCTTTTACTAAACCATCATGGCCATCTGAACTATAAGGATCCATCGCCACGTCCGTCATAATTACAGACTCAGGAAATTCCTGCTTTATTTTTTCTAGACTCTTTATATACAGCCCTTCTTTATTCGCACTCTCCGTGGCGAATTTATCTTTCGCTGACTCAGGCAGACAAGGGAACACTGCAAAGGTTTTTAATCCCATGTTCATGCATTGATCGATTTCTTTTAAAAGTAAATCCAATGAAAAACGGCTGATGCCTGGCATTGACTTAATTGCCTCTTGTTTGTTTTCGCCCGGCAACAAAAAAAGTGGAAACAATAAATCATGCTTGGTTACCCAATTTTCCTGAACTAGGTTTCTTATCCCTTCTGACTTTCGGTTTCTGCGTGGTCTGATATTCATAATTCAAAGATAGGAGATTTTGAGATGTTAGATGTTAGATTTTTTAGAAAGCTATTAGCGGTTATCATTTAGCTATTGTTGCATTTTTTGTCTCAATACTCTGTACTCAATACTTCTTTATTAGATATTATACTTTTAAATGTGAGACGTGATATTTTTTAGAAAGCTATTAGTAGTTGTTAGCATTAGCTTCAAGCTGATGTTTTTTATGCTGTGTCTTGATACTCAATATTTCTTTAGACGTGAGATTTTAAGTTACGTCACCCCAGAATTTTGTTTTTCACAAAATATCAAGGGTCTTTTGATAGAAATCGAACTGTTAATGTTTCCATTCCTATGAGCTATCGGAACAATGAAATTCCTAATATTTCTATATTACATTCCGCATTTCGAGAATGACGAGTTATAACAAAAAACCATTTTTGACCATATGTACCTCAAATTTTCACTTGCTGATTGCCTCTTGGTTCTTGATTCTAACAGTCTAATATCTTACTTATTCAAAATACTTTGAAATATTTCTTAAGGAAGCTTTGAGTTTTCCACAAAAAATGAGACATTTGTGACCCATTTGAAAAAAGCGGATAAATCATGTCAAGAATTTGTCAAATAACTGGAAAGAGACCTCAAGTAGGAAACAATGTTTCTCACTCGAACATAAAAACTAAGAGAAGATTTTTACCAAATCTTTTCAAGAAACGATTCTATCTACCAGAAGAAGATCGTTGGATTACATTGAAAGTATCTTCAACTGCTCTAAGAACTATTAATAAAAATGGTTTGGCTGCAGTGTTGAAAAAAGCAAGAGAGAACGGAAACATTCTCGGATAAGTAACTAATCATTTGCAAGGAAATGGCTAAGAAAGGAAATAGAGTTCAAGTGATCATGGAGTGCACTGAGCACAAAGACAGTGGAATGCCTGGCACTTCACGTTATATCACTACTAAAAACAGAAAAAATACTACTGAGCGTTTAGAGCTTAAAAAGTATAACGCTGTTTTGAATAAATATACTGTTCACAAAGAAATTAAGTAATCATGGCTAAGAAGGTAGTAGCAACGCTGAAAGATAAAAGCGGTAAAGGTTATACAAAAGTGATTAGAACTGTACGTTCTCCAAAAACTGGAGCTTACATGTTCAAAGAGGAAATGGTTCCTAACGAACTTGTGCAAGAGACTTTAGCTAAAAAATAAGCTAAACAACTCATATTATTATTTTGCAAAAGTCCCTTGGGGACTTTTTGCGTTTCTTAGAAATTATAATTTCTCACATCTATGGCACTATTTGGACTTTTCTCAAAAGAGAAAAAAGAGACACTCGATAAGGGCTTAGAAAAAACTAATGAAAGTTTTTTTTCAAAACTAGGCAAAGCAGTTGTTGGTAAATCTACTGTAGATGCTGATGTATTAGATGAGTTAGAAGAAATTTTAATTACCTCAGATGTGGGTGTGGATACCACGTTAAAAATCATCAGACAAATTGAGGCGCGTGTGGCTCAAGATAAATATCTCGGCACAGCTGAACTTGATAAAATATTAAAAGAAGAAATCGCTAACGTCTTAATCCAAAACGACACAGCTGATTTTCATGACTTTCAAATCCCTAAAACTGACGGCCCTTATGTGTTGCTTGTTGTTGGAGTCAATGGTGTAGGTAAAACTACCACCATAGGAAAACTGGCATACCAATTCAAACAACAGGGTAAAAAAGTAGTGCTTGGTGCTGCGGATACGTTTAGAGCTGCTGCTGTAGATCAACTGATCCTTTGGGGAAAACGAGTGGATGTTCCTGTGGTTTCCCACGGAATGAACACAGACCCTGCTTCGGTAGCTTTTGATGCCGTAAAAAGAGGTGTTGAAGAGCATGCTGATATTGTAATTATTGATACTGCAGGTCGTCTACATACCAAAGTGAACTTGATGAACGAGCTTTCCAAGATTAAGCGTGTAGTTCAAAAATTTAATGAAGCTGCTCCACATGAAGTCTTGTTAGTGCTGGACGGAAGTACTGGGCAAAACGCATTTCTTCAAGCGAAAGAGTTTACCAAAGCTACTGATGTCAGTTCGCTTGCCATCACTAAGCTGGATGGCACTGCTAAGGGCGGAGTAGTTATTGGCATATCTGACCAGTTTCAAATCCCAGTGAAATACATTGGTGTCGGAGAAGGAATGGAAGACCTTCAAATATTCCACAAGAAAGAATTTGTGGATTCCCTTTTCCAAAAGAAATAAACCCCTACTCGATTGAAAACTCGCGGTAACAAAAAAGACAAAGTGAACGTCATTACGTTGGGCTGTTCAAAAAACTTAGTCGATTCTGAAAACATCATTACCCAACTACAAGGAGGTGGCGTAGATACTCACCATGAGTTGGAAGGGGAAGATGCCAACATCATTATTGTAAATACTTGTGGGTTTATTGATAATGCTAAACAGGAATCCATCGATACCATTCTACAATATGCGGAAGCAAAGGATAATGGTGTGATTGATAAATTATATGTCACGGGTTGTTTATCGCACCGCTACAAAGACGACTTGCAAGCTGAAATACCCCAAGTTGATGCTTTTTTTGGCACATTAGATTTACCGCTCCTCTTAAAAAAATTTGATATCGATTACAAACATGAGTTAGTGGGCGAACGAATAACCACTACTCTTGCTCACTTTTCTTATTTAAAAATTGCTGAAGGTTGCGATCGACCTTGTTCCTTTTGTGCTATCCCATTAATGCGCGGTGGTCACGTTTCCAGACCGATGGAAGAGTTGGTAAAGGAAGCAGAATCATTAGCAAAAAGAGGTACCAAAGAGTTGATTTTAATCGCTCAGGACTTAACTTATTACGGTCTTGATATCTATAAAAAACGTGAGTTAGCAACATTAGTAGAAAAACTAGCCAACGTAAATGGTATTGAATGGGTGCGGTTGCATTATGCTTACCCTTCTGGTTTTCCGCTGGATGTATTGGAAGTGATGGCGAAACATCCAAATGTTTGTAATTACTTAGATATTCCGCTCCAGTCTGGCTCGAACAAAGTATTGAAATTGATGCGAAGAGGGATTACACGTGAAAAGACAGAAGAACTCATCAACACTATTCGTGAACAAGTTCCAGGCATCGCTATCCGAACCACGCTGATAACCGGTCACCCGGGTGAAACGCAAGAAGACTTTGAAGAGTCGTGTCAATTTATTGAAAAAATGAAATTTGACCGACTAGGCGTGTTCACATACTCCCACGAAGATGGTACACATTCCTATTCGATGGAAGATGATTTGTCTGACGAAGAGAAACAAGAACGTCAGGAAATATTGATGGGCATACAGCAGGAAATTGCTTTTGAGAATAATAAGAAGTTTATCGGAACTACGCAAAAGGTGCTTTTTGATCGTAAAGAAGGTGGCTATTTTATCGGTAGAACACAGTTTGACTCTCCTGAGGTTGATAACGAAGTATTAGTGGATGCTAAAAACACCTACATCTCTATTGGTGACTTTGCAAACATCAAAATTACCGATGCTTCAGATTTTGATTTATATGGGGAGGTGGTGAAGGGTTAAATAGTGTCTGAAAATAGCTTGTAAAGAAGTATATAGTCTATTTAAAGTTTATAACCTCACATTTTAGTATCAAAAGAATCATTAGCAAAAGAAAATTAACCTCTACGAAAGACTTGTTCGAAAAGAAACACAGTTTACTTCTGAATTAAAAGTTTAGTCACGGCTTGATTTGAGTTTCCAACTCGCACAAAATAAACTCCATTATCTAAATACGACAAGTCTGCTACAGCTTCACCGTTATTTATTTCAAAAGTCCCTACTACTGTTAAGGTTGTTGAAGAAAGAATGTAAGCAGTAGTAGTCTCTTCATTTTTCTCTGACAACTGAATAAGTGTATGGCCCTCTGTCGGATTAGGATAGATTTTAAGCTCTGAGTCAAATTGAGCAATACTACCTACAGCCACTATTGGTGAATAAGAATATTGTCCATCATAATCTGTTTGTTTCAAGCGAAAGTAGAGTGTGTTTTCAAAAGCAAAAGCAGGAACAGTTTCCTCATAAGAAATTGGATAAAACGAAGTACCAGCACCTGGTTTTTCGAACAAGTCAATATAGGTAACCAAGTCATAGGAATAGGTTACCGTAAAGTAATCATTGTTTTCCTCCATAATAGTTTCCCAACTAAACAAGAAATTATCATTTTCTAAGGCAACAGAAAAATGTCTCAATTCAATAGGAAGAGGTGCACCATTATCAACACAACTGCCGCCACTACCACTAGCACAAGTGCTTCCACAGAACGACCCAGAACCAAACCCCACTGTACCTGTTCCATTAGACCCGTCACAGTCAAACGTGCCGCCCCATTTGTTTTGACTTGTGGCATTAGGGAAATTCATTACCCCATTGTTAGAAATATTAGCACTACCAAACACAATTTGTCCTGAACCACTACTGGTGAAATTTCCTCCTGAATTAATGTTAAAATTGCCCGAGTGAAAAGAAGTATTACCACTCACCGTTACATCTCCGTCAACGTTAAACGTTATTCCTCCAGTATCATTTGTTAAGTTACCAGTCACATCAAGAGAACCTGTAGACGCAATATTCCAAGTACCAGCAATTTGAGTCATTCCATTTCCTACATTCATGTCTCCGCCAACATTAATCACACTACCTGTTGTATTTGCAGTAGAAAATGCTCCGCCAACATTTAATGTAGAACCTTGCTCAATAGTAAGTTTTGTATTATTGATTGTCATGTTATTAGTTACATTTACTACACTATTATTCCTTATAATAATAGGTGAGGGATTTAACGTAGTGAAGTTATTAGTCACATTTAAGGTGCCGCCATTTACAATAAGTGTACTACCATTCATACTTAAGTTTTGATTGTTATTAATGGATAGGCTACCGCCTGTTCTTATTACAACAATAAGGTATTGCCCCCCCAAACTAAATTGTTGTGTGGTTTGAATAGCATGATCGATAAAAACCGTATCGTTTGGTGCCCCCCATTTACTCGCTCCACTATTGTTTCCAGTTTTAGCTCCACCTACCCAGTTATTAGTAGTATTCCAAAAGCCATTACCTCCAGCTTTGGTGTAATAGTTGACAGCAAATAATTCGTTAGATAGCAAAAGGATAGTTCCAAAAACAAAACTTTTTATAAATGTGGAGTGCATAACATTAATCATTTGAAGCAAATATACTACAAATAATGCAATTTTGTTATGTATCTTACACGTTGAAAAGAAGCGTTAAATTAGATGTTTTTATTTTATCGAGCACATAAACTATCTTATACTAAAAATATGGTCGTTCATCAGTTTTTTGCCACTTAAAAAAATTTTAATTTTTTTGTGAAATAATACTTTATTCAATAATTTCTGAAAATCAACTTTGTATCTAAGCTACTTTTTCAATCAAAAAATTCTCTTTACAGATAGTGTTATTTAACTGTGTTTATCATCAAATCCCAGTAGAAATTCAATTTTAATCAACAAAAACATTCTTACCTCTGTAATTCAAAGAATTAGGAAGTTGAAATTTGCATATTATTTTGTAAATTCCGTGTTCATTAACTACTAGATAATTCAAAACCATGAAAAAACATATACTACTCTTTAGTTTACTGGGTTTATCAGTAATTTTTAGTTTCGGGCAGCAAAATGCCCTGCTATCTAACGGTCGCCTTCAGGTGATTGGCAACCAATTAAGCAACCAATGTGGTGACCCCGTACAACTACGAGGTTTAAGCACCCATGCTCCAATGGCACATCAAAACTGCTATAAATCTAGCGCTGTTGCTGCCATGGCAAATGAATGGGGTTCGGATGTCATTCGACTAGCCATGTACACCGAAGATTTAGGTGAATCACAAGGATACATCAACGGTGATCGTACCTTCTGGAATAACTGGATTGACGGCATGGTGGATTTGGCAGAAGAAAATGGTATGTACATTATTATTGACTGGCACATCCTGAAAGACAACAATCCTTTCAAACATATTGGAGCAGCACGAACTTTTTTCTCGAACATGTCTCAGCGATACAAAAACCGAAGACATGTTTTGTATGAAATCTGTAATGAACCAAACGGTGGTGTAAGTTGGGGTACAATTAAAGACTATGCCAACGAAATCATTCCTTTGATCAGAGCAAATGATCCTAATGGAATTATTTTAGTAGGTACACCAGAGTGGTGTAGTAAACCTCAAGATGCTGCGGCCAACCCTATTACTGGAGCCAACGCAAAAAACGTGATGTATACTGTTCACTTTTATGCTAATACACATTACTGGCAAAATGATGTCGCAGGTGCTGCATCAAAAATTCCGATTTTTGTGTCAGAGTGGGGTTCGGTAGATGCATCAGGGAATGGTGGTTTCAATCAAGGAAATTCAGATACTTGGTTAAACCTGTTAAACAATGCTTCAGGTCAAAAAATCAGCCATTGTAACTGGTCTTTTGTAGACAAAGATGAAGCGGCATCTACTTTAAAACCTGGCTCATGCCAAAGCAATAGCTGGGACAACAGAACAACCGCTGGAAATTATATTTTTAATAAATTAAAAAGTGGTGACAACTTCTCCGTTTGTGCAGCAGCTGGTGATAGTGATGGTGATGGTGTAACCAATGGTGAGGACCAATGTCCTGGAACACCAGCCAATTCATTTGTTGATGCACAAGGATGTGTGAATGAAAGCGATGATGATGGCGATGGTGTCGTAAATCAATTAGATAACTGCCCAGCATCCCCTCAAGGAGCAGTTGTAAATGCTGTTGGTTGTGAAATAGCAAACGATTTTATCAGTAATGTATGTATGGGTTTTAACAACGTTCAAAATTATGTGCGTTCCGACTTTGACTTTGTCTATGCCAATGTGTTTGCGTGGAATTCAGAAGTAGGAGAAAGCCCTGTTTATTATTCAAAAGTAGAAGACGGTGAGTTAGTAATAGAAACGACTAGTGCGGATCCAGACTATGCTGCTATGGGTATCTCTTTTGGAGAAGAAGAAGAAGATGGCCGCTTAGTGCAATTTGACATGAGCGCTAAAAAAGAAATCGAAATGGATTTAAGGTTTGAACCTACAGGAGGGTATTCAGCTACAGATGTATTATTTAGAATTCAAATCGAAGATGCAGATGGTAACGTGATCAATTCTGATGCCCTAGAAAATGATCATAGACAATTAGTCAAGACAAATACTTGGGCCACTGTTTCTTTTGATTTTACAGATGGTACAAATGTATATTATGGTCCTACAGGTGATCCTTGCCAGCCATGTGTATACACAGAATTTGATTTTACCAAAGTGACAAAAATAATTATGTTCTGTAATCCAGGAGCTGGAGCTACTTGGTCAAGACCAGAATTTACTGGTATATGGAAAATTGACAACCTCAGTGTTGGTTATGACGAAAGCATTGCTAAATCATGTGAAGAAACACGTGATGATGATAACGATGGTGTTAGAGAAGAAAACGATGAATGCCGATTTACATTACCAGGTAACACGGTCGATGCTGATGGTTGTGCCGCTTATCAACTAGATGAGGATGAGGATGGTGTTTCTGATGCCGATGATAAATGTCCGAACACACCAGCCAACACTACGGTGAATAGTGTTGGTTGTGATGCGACAACTGCTGATGATGATGAAGATGGGGTGCCAAACACCGATGACGAGTGTCCTGCAACACCTGCTGGTGAAACAGCTAATGCGCAAGGATGTAGCGACTCACAATTAGATGAGGACAATGATGGTGTATTGAATAAAAACGACCAATGTCCGGGAACAGCTTCAGGGGCAACTGTAAATAACGCGGGTTGTTCTGATGATCAATTGAATAAAGATGATGATGAAGATGGTGTTGTAAATGCAGATGATATTTGCCCAAATACTCCTTCTGGTGAAACAGTAAATGCTGAAGGTTGTGCCAACTCACAACTAGACGATGATGAAGACGGCACACCAAACGGTGAAGACGGTTGTCCAAATGATGCTAACAAAATAGCACCAGGTCTTTGTGGTTGTGGTGTAGCTGAAGGATGCTCAATTGATTGTAATGGAGTAATTGACGGAGACGCTTACCTTGATAACTGTGATGAATGTGTTGGTGGAAATACTGGTTTAGAAGCCTGTGTAGGCGACCCATACAATGGTCAACCACAAGCTATTCCAGGTAAAGTTCAAGTGGAATTTTTTGATGAAGGTGGACAAGGAACAGCTTATAACGATATTACTCCAGATCAACCTGCAGGAAGCTTTAGAACAGATGAAGGTGTTTTTGTTGAAGGTACAGCGGGTAACTATAATGTAGGATATACCACTACTGGCGAATGGATTAACTATACAGTAGACATCGAATACACAGGAACGTATAACATTGAGTTTAGAGTGGCTTCAGAAAGAACCCTTGGTGCTTGGCATCTTGAGTTGGATGGAGAAACTATTACTGGTACTAATCAAAGCTTAACAACAGCTACGGGTGGATGGCAAACATACACCTTGGTTACTACCGATTTGATTACCCTTCCTGAAGGGAACCATGTGTTGACACTCGTAGTTGATGGTCCAGACTTCAACATTGATTATATCGATTTTATATTGAAGGATATTTTAGTGGGGACATCAAGTGGTGTTGGAATAGATGAAATAATCACCTTCCCTAATCCAGTGAATGACTACTTGATGATTCAAGGTACTATCTCAGGAACATGGACATTAGTAAATGCCCTTGGTTTTGAAGTTTCGTCTGGTTCTGAAAATCAGGTTGATCTCCAAGCTTTAAGCAGCGGTGTTTATTTCCTACGGGTGAATTCACAAGTGATTAAGGTGGTGAAAAACTAATCTAACGTTTTCTACTTATTACTAAAGGCAGGCTAAAACGAATTAGCCTGCCTTTTTTTATATACCCTCATGAGGGTATATTTTTACTTCTATTTAAAATTAATCTAAATAAAGTTTGCCGCTTCCAACCAAGTGTATTAGGTTTGCATTGTTTATAATCAATCTAAATAAAAATGAAAAAAATTAACCTACTCCTTTTAGCTGTTCTGATGAGCAGCCAGTTACTTTTCACTTCATGTGGCGATGACAAAGAACCCGAAGAAGAAACACCAACACTTACCGTAGCCGACACCTACGATGCTGATTTTGATGCTAACCCTACTAAAGCAGCAGAAGCCAGCCAAAGTCAAAAAGATTTGATTACTAAATTGGGTAACAACCGCCCTTCTAAAGGCACTGTTGTCGAAATCACAAAAACTGCGTTGGAAGAAGACTACAATGTAGGTACTCCTTCAGCGATGTCTATTGCTAGTACTGCTTTTAAAACTACTTTAGACAGTTTATTTGAAAAGTATCAGACCAATACAAAAGCAGCCGCTGACGGAATAGACATTGATTGGAATGACTTAAGTGCTACCCCTAATGGAGGCAATGGTCCAAGCTATGTATTCAACGGAAAAGGGATAGAAATTGAGCAACTAATCGTGAAAGGTTCTTTCGGTGGTGTGAGTTTTAATCACGTGAAAAACTCGCTTTTTGCAGTACCTTCAGCAGTGACACAAGCAGATTTGGATGCAGCGTTGAACTTGTATGGTTCTAACCCTGACTTTTCAGAAACTGACTTATCAGCGAAATACACTAAAAGCCGTAAAAAAGACGGTAAAACATATCATGAATTGATTAACTACGAGTTCCGTAGAGCACAAGCAGCCATCAATCAAAATGTAGAGGCAGAAAAAGTAGCAGCAGTCAACCAAATCCTATTGCTTTGGGAAGAAGGTTTGGCAGCGCAGGTGATTTACTACACCTACGATGTACACGATTATTTTACTTCAACTGCTGATGGTAACGTAGAGCCTAGCGGTTGTCACGCTTGGTCAGAAAGCGTGGGTATATTAATCGGTTTCTATGGCGTAGAAGGTACTAAAATCACAGACACACAATTGGAATCTATTTTAACCAAACACAACACCACTACTGTTGGACATGATGGTAATCCAATGGAAATATTCCAAAATGAAACCAAACTAGGTAACTTGTTGCTAGCAATTGACGAAGTAGCTGCCGTTTATGGTCTAAACCCTTCTGAGCATAAAAGAAATTAATTATTTATTAATATTAGACTCAAAACACAAACGATAACGCATCGGCTGTGTTTTGTCTTTACATACCATTTAACACAACAGATGAAAACTAAAGCACTTCTTCCCATTTTCTTTGCCTTATGTACAGGTCTCTTTTTTGCTTGTAGTGATAATGAGGGTGACAATGATCCTAACTTTGACCGAGGTGCCATGCTTCGTAACTATGCGGAAAACCTTATAAAACCCTCCTTTAACGATTTGTCAGCAAAAATAGCCTCCTTAAAAACAGCGACAGATTCCTTTATAGCAACCCCTACTCTCACCACACTGAATGCTTCACAAGAAGCTTGGCTAGAAACTTACAAAACGTGGCAATATGCCAATGCCTACAATTTCGGTCCCGCAGGTCCAGAAGGACTTAACAAAAGCTTGAGTGTAGAAATAGCTACTTTCCCTGCATCTACTGAGAAAATAGAATCCGCTATAAATAATGGAAACACTTCCATAGACTTGTTTAATAGAAGTACTAGAGGTTTCTTAGCTATAGAATATCTATTGTTCGATTTGAATGGTGACGATGTGTCTCTTATAACAAAATTTGAGGAAAGTGAAAATAGAAAAGTCTATCTCACAAATATTGTAAACGATATTCAGAGTCGTGTAAAAACTGTTTCTGATGCTTGGAATGGTGAATACTTCAAAGAATTTGTATCCAATACTGGAACTGATGCGGGAAGTAGCACTTCACAATTATATAACGAATTTGTGTTCAGTTTCGAAACTATCAAAAATGTAAAAATCGAACTACCTATGGGTAAACGACCTGGACAAACAACCGTAGAACCACAACTTGTAGAAGCCTATTATTCGGGCAAAAGTATTGAGCTATTAAAAGCACATCTTACCGCCATCGAAAACATCTACTACGGCACCTCAAAAACCGGTTCATCAGATCTCGGGTTTAAAGAATATTTAGAAACAGTAGAAGGAGGACCAGAATTGATTGCTTCAACAGAAACACAATTAACAAATGTAAAAAACTCATTACAAGCAATTCCCTTCACCCCTTCTTTGTCTGAGCAAATTCAAAACAACTCACAGCCTATTGAAAACTTTCGTGTTGAACTTCAAAAACATACCCGCTTTTTCAAAAGCGAAATGAGTTCTAAACTAGGAATTTCAATTACTTACAGTAGTGGGGATGGTGACTAATTTAGAGACAAGACTTAAAATAAGAAGGTAAACAAAGCTGTTGAGAGTCAAGAAACAAGACAAAAAAGTAGAAGAATAAGGTAGAAAGGTGAAATATGACTTCGAAATCTTTAACCTTATAACAGAATAAACCGAACCCTTCAAACTAAAATAAGAGAATTCAAAATCTGCGAGCTGAAATTTTCAATCAATAGCTATAGCTTCAAAACCTTTCAACTCAGAAACCTTGTAACATTGAAACCTCTAACTACTTACATTCACAAACCTGTCTCAGCTGCCCCCTTGCTCAGTTTTAAAATTGTTTTTGGAGCGTTGATGATAATTAGCACGGTGCGGTTCATGTACTTAGGGTGGATTGAAGATCACTACACCGACCCTGTTTTCCACTTTAGCTATTGGGGTTTTGAATGGGTAAAACCGCTTTCTGTCACTGGAATGTATGCTGTTCATATATTGATGATAGCTTCAGCGACTGGCGTTATGTTTCTTCGAGGAATAACGTATAGAATAGCTGCTATTCTCCTTTTTTTGAGTTTTACTTACACCGAACTTATTGACCTCACTTATTACCTTAACCACTACTATTTTGTAAGTCTCGTTTGTTTATTACTGTGCGTGATTCCTGCTGATTCATCCATTTTAGCAGCCCCAAAAAATGCTAAAGTACCCCAATGGGCTATTCTTATATTTAAATTTCAAATCAGCTTTTTGTATGTGTATGCAGGACTCGCAAAATTAAACCATGATTGGTTGATAAAAGCGCTTCCTCTAAAAATATGGCTACCAGCACACGACACGATGCCCCTTATAGGTGAACTATTTACCTGGAAAATCACCCCGTATGCCTTTTCGTGGTTAGGCATGTTGTACGACTGCTTTATTGTGTTTTTTTTATTAAATAAAAAAACACGTATCTGGGCTTATATCACGGTAGTAGTGTTTCATGCACTCACCGGATTTTTATTTCAAATTGGTGTTTTCCCATTGGTGATGATGGGAGTTACACTCATTTTCTTTTCTGATAATTGGCACCAGAGATTTTTAACTTTTCTAAGAAGATTTTTACCTTTCAACGAACTGGAGAGACCAATACTTAACTCAACTAATCATGTCGTATTAAATACTTTTCTTGCTATCTATTGCACTTTCCAACTTCTGTTTCCATGGAGATGTTTGTTCTATGATGGTAATCTGTTTTGGACCGAAGAAGGCTATCGCTATTCGTGGCGCGTAATGTTGATGGAAAAAGCTGGAACGGCAACCTTCTATGTAAAAGACACCAATACGGGGAGAGAAGGCATCGTTGTCAATAATGAGTTTTTGAACGCACACCAAGAAAAACAAATGGCTTTTCAGCCCGATATGATTCTACAGTTCGCACATTTTCTTGGCAATTATTATGAGGAAAGGGGCGTCTTACAAACCTGAAGTGCGAGTAGAAACCTATGTGACATTAAACGCTCGTCTAAGTCGATTACTAATCGACCCAGAGGTTGACCTAATGAAAGAAAAGGATACCTTTGCATCAAAAAAATGGGTTTTAAAGGAATAATGGTTGGTTGTGAAAGAAGGAATTAAAAATAGTACCTGGTTTCTGCTTATATTTTTTTGCTTCAGCACTGCC
>CAWFGW010000032.1:0-54288 GCA_963815495.1 uncultured Cytophagales bacterium | reverse complement strand
TAAGAAAAAGATAGTCCTTGATCAAAGTCATCTTAAACTTAATTTAAAAACTAAACAGCAAATCGTTCAACTCAGTACGATAGAAATCGAACAAAAAGAAACACACGACTTTAGCCATACCCACTTACATGCGGTAGATGGATTTGGAATCTATGAAGGCAAAAAAACAGAAGTAGTAGATTTAGCTCAAACCGATGCGAATATGGCAACGAATAATGCACGGCAAGTCTATGCCAAAATCACTGGATTAAATATTTGGGAAAGTGATGGTGCTGGTCTTCAGTTAGGCATAGGAGGACGTGGGTTATCACCTAATCGTACTGCCAATTTTAACGTGCGGCAAAACGGCTATGACATTTCTGCCGATGCATTGGGTTACCCCGAAAGTTATTACACACCACCAATAGAAGCTTTGGAACGGATAGAAGTCGTACGTGGAGCAGCTTCTCTGCAGTACGGGACACAATTTGGCGGTATGGTAAATTTTAAATTTAAAGAAGGACCAAAAGACAAAAAAACGGAACTTACTTCGCGACAAACTGCTGGCTCTTGGGGGTTTTTCAATAGCTTTAACAGTGTTGGAGGTACCGTAGGCAAACTGAATTATTACGCCTATGTGCAATACAAAAAAGGTAATGGCTACCGACCAAATTCCGAATTTGATTACTATAATGGTTACGCTTCTTTAAATTATCAAGCAACTGCAAAACTAAAACTCAACTTTGATGTCACTAAAATGCATTACCTTGCACAGCAAGCAGGTGGACTTACCGACAGACAATTTGAAGAAAATCCTCGACAATCCTTTCGGGCTCGAAATTGGTTCAGGGTAGATTGGAATTTATTTGCCCTCACCGCTACATATGAGTTCAATGCCCATACACAAATTAATATCCGCAACTTTGCTTTGTTTGCAAACCGGCAATCACTAGGTAACTTGGAGCGTATTAATGTGATAGATTTTGGCGAAAACCGCACCCTCATAGACGGTAGTTTTCAAAACTTTGGTAACGAAACACGTTTGCTCCACAAATACCATCTCGGAAAAGAACAGCACGTTTTTTTAACTGGAATACGAGTCTACAGCGGTACTTCTCTCCTACGACAGGGCGATGCGGATAGCGGCTCAGACCCAAACTTTAAGTATCTAAACCCCAGCAATCTCGAAAATTCAGATTATCGATTTCCAAGTAAAAACTACAGCGCTTTTGCTGAAAACATTTTTCATATTAGTAAACGCTTTACGCTTACCCCAGGCGTACGGCTTGAACACATCTACACCGCTTCAGAGGGTTATTATAAGATAAGAGTATTTGATGGTGCTGGAAACCTAGTTGCTGAATCCATCACGGAAGAAAACGACACCCGCACTCGTAATTTTGCACTCTTTGGTTTGGGTGCTAAATATGAACTAAAAAACAAGATGGAAGTTTATGGTAACATCTCTCAAAACTACAAAGCAATCAATTTTAGTGATTTACGTATTGTAAACCTCAACTTCAAAGTCGATGAAAACATCCAAGACGAATCAGGTTATACCGCAGATTTAGGTATCCGAGGTACGCTCAACGACCTGTTAACATTCGAAGCAACTGGTTTTTTAATGTATTATAATAATAAAATTGGTCAGATACTGCGCTCAGATACTCCCCCCTTATACATTGATTACCGCTTTCGAAGTAATATTTCGGATGCACGTAATGTAGGTATTGAGTTATTTGGGGAAATGAACCTTTGGAAACTCTTTAAAACCGACACCACCAACAGTACTAAATGGACCGTATTTACCAACTTTGCTTACGTAGATGCCCGCTACATCAACACCCAAGACAATTCCATCAAAAACAAAAAAGTAGAAATGGTACCTCCTATCATTTTACGAACAGGTACTAGCGTACGCCACCGCAATTTTCGATCTACCATACAATATTCATTTGTAAGCAAACATTTTTCAGACGCTACCAATGCCCTACGAACTGCAACCGCAGTTGAAGGTGTTATACCGACCTATCACATTGTAGATTTATCGATGAGTTATAGTTGGAAAAAATTCACTCTCGAAGGTAGCATTAACAATGTATTAAATAATAGCTATTTTACTCGAAGAGCCGAAAGCTACCCCGGCCCTGGCATCATTCCTTCTGATGGACGTAGTTATTATGTCACTTTACAAGTTAAATTGTAAACACATCAAACGTCAACACAGTATTTTTTCACCACTAAACTAAATTAAATCAGAATTGACACTTATCTTACAACACGAAAAATATCGAATTAATTAATTGGAAAACTTAGAGCCTTACAAAAATTCAAAACAACACACTTACTTACCCACTTTAGTTGCCCTTGGTATTGGAGTAGGTATTTTAATAGGCATTTTTATCTCCAAATACAATTATCCGATAAAGGATATACAACATGCGTCAAAAAAGTACGGGACAATATTAAGCATTATCGAAAACGATTATGTTGATTCAGTAGATGTAGAGCAACTTTTTGAGTCATCAATATATAGTATGTTAGAGCAATTGGATCCACATACTTCCTATACTCCCGCTCGGGATTTAGCTTTAGTGCAGTCGCAACTTGAAGGAGGCTTTGAAGGCGTTGGTATTGAATTCCACATTATGAATGACACCCTATATGTTATTACTGCAATTTCTGGTGGTCCTTCTGAAAAAGCAGGGCTAAAAGCAGGAGACAAAATCATCAAAGTAGATGGAAAGAATGTCGCTGGTACCGGTATGGAAACCAACGATGTATTTAACCTCCTGAGAGGACAAAAAGGTACAAAAGTGATTTTATCAGTAAAAAGGAACAACAATAAAGAGTTACTCAAATTTGAAATAGAAAGAGACAAAATACCAACTTATTCGGTTGATGCGTCTTACATGTTGAACGACAAAACGGGATACATCAAAGTCAGTCGTTTTGCTGAAAACACGTATAAAGAATTCAAAGAAGGGTTAACAAAGTTAAAAGATAAAGGGATGAGCCAGCTTATTTTAGATCTTCGAGACAATGGTGGGGGCTACATGAGTGTGGCTATTGGTATGGCCGAGGAATTATTAAAAAAAGGCAGTCTAATTGTGTACACCGATGGTCGGCTGGACCAATACCGAGAAACTCACCGATCTTCACGCAATGGCCTGTTTGAAAATGAAAATCTAATTGTACTTATTAATGAAAACAGTGCTTCTGCCTCAGAAATTGTCGCAGGTGCTTTACAAGACAACGACCGAGCGTTAATTGTTGGCCGAAGATCCTTTGGTAAAGGTTTAGTACAAGCCCCTATTCGACTGGATGATGGTTCTGAATTACGTTTAACCATATCAAGGTACTATACGCCTAGTGGGCGGTGTATTCAAAAAAGTTATTCATTGGAAGAAGAATATTCGGATGATTATGTCAAACGCTATGAAAATGGCGAATTGTTTTATGCGGACAGCATCAAAATTGTAGATACTTTAAAATATAAAACCACACATGGCCGTACAGTTTATGGTGGTGGAGGCATTATCCCAGATGATTTTGTGGCCAAGGATACCTTGGGTTACACCGATTATCTTGGTAAACTCTATAGTGAAAACATCATTCGCCAATTTGTGTTGAGCTATGTGAATGAAAACAAAGAAAAGTTAGAGCCAAAAGGATTTGAAACGTTCAAAAACTCATTTAATGTTACGAATGCTATGGTTAATGAAATAGTTAAACGAGCAGAACAAGCACAAATTAAAACGAACAGAAAGCAACTTAGACTATCTGAGGGAAAATTAAAAGAAGACGTGAAGTCAATTATAGCAAGAAGCATATGGGGTAATTCCTCTTATTATGAAATCACTAATCAGTCTGATCCAATGATTTTAAAGTCATTACAACTTTTCGATAAGGCTGAAAAAATTAGAAAAGGAGAGATTTAAAGTTTAAAGTACTAAAAACTCCACTCTCCTATTAATAGCTTTACCTTCATCCGTTTCATTTGTTTGAATTGGGTTCGTTTCTCCAAAACCCTTTGACAAAAGTCTAGTCTTATCTATCCCTTTTTGCACCAAATAATCGACCACTGCTTGGGCTCTATTTTTAGATAAGGTCATGTTCGAAGCATCGTCACCAACATTATCTGTATGACCATTGATTTGAATATGCAATAAAGAGTTATTTTTCATTAACTCCACCACCCGATTTAACTCAGAATACGATTCTTGTTGGATGGTAGCTTTGGCAAAATCAAAGAAAATATTATTAAGTCGAATCACTTCCCCTTTTTCTATAGGAGACATGTATAGGTCCCGTTTTAATTCGGTATAAGTTGATAGGTCCCTACTATCTATATTCTCATGAATTGAATAGAATCCTTCCAATTGAGAAATACATCCATATTTTTTACCGGTTGGTAGCACTATTTTATATTCCCCCGTTATAGGGTTTGTAGAAGCTATTCCCAATTCTTCACCAGTACTCAAGTCTTCATAAGAGATATCTACCTGTAATGGTTCGTTTGTTTTTTTATTCAATACTTTCCCTGAAAGTAAAATTACAGGTTCAGGTTTTAATTCTTCATTTAACCGCACACGGTAGATATCACCGTCACGAACCAAGTAAGCATAATCACCTTTCGCAGGAATAGTAAAGTAAGCATCCCATCCCTCAGAGTTGATGATTGGTCCCATATTTAAAGGTTCCGACCATTTTTTCCACGACTCGTCTAGCCTTTTTGCCATATAAATATCACGACCTCCAAACCCTGGTCTACCTTCTGAAGAAAAGTAAAGCGTTTTGTTATCAGATGCTAAAAAAGGAGTGCCATCATCAGCGATAGTATTAATGTCAGCGCCAATATTTTCTGGTTTTGTCCAGGTACCATCATCAAGAAGATGGCTAATACATAAGTCTAACTCGCCATATCCTCCTTCACTTTCAATGGACATAATCACGGTTTTACCCGTATTATCTAAAAAATAATTTACATATTGGTTTGTGTTTGAATAGGAATCAATTACCGAGTTAAACGGGTAACTCCAACCTTTAGGGGTATTATAGGTGATTGAAAAACCACTACCATAAGAGTTAACTTCTTCATAATTCTCAGGGTTTTTTAAGAGATCTGAATAATCTATCCCCTCATTTTCAATTTTACCTTTTCGTACCTGCTTTATTCTCTTCTTTGATTCTTCGAAGTCTTCGGATCCTTTTTTCTTGAAAAAATATTGGTTACCAAGCAACATCATATTTCCGTCTGGCGTAATTGAGTTTACGAAGTTTGAGTTTGAGTTATTAAGTGGTCTATTCATTCGTACAGCCGCATCCCATTCTCCATTATTTAATTTAGAATACCAAATCTCCTGTCCACCATAGGTTTCTTTGTGGTTATCCCTACAAAAATACAGTGTTTGTCCATCTGGTGTAATTAAAGGACTTAATTCTTCAGCATATGAATTTACTTTATCACTTAGTTTTTCTAGTTCCGAATAAAATGTGATGTCAGCAGTTTTGGGCGTTGTTTTTTCTACTTTAGCCAACTTAGAACTAATCCCAATGGCATCAATTTGTTGAATCCCAGGGGTATTGCGGCAGTCTAAACTTATTTTAACTGCATGTACTTTATACGTTGATATCTCATCCAACTCGATAGTAAAAACTCGAAATGGGACCGTCAATGCTTGAGCTTCTCCAGCGTACACGGTGTAAGCCGTTCCAGCTTCATCATAAAGAGCAACTCTATAAACAGAACCAGGATTAAAATTTTCAACAATTGATATTTGCTTTACCTGAATTGGATTTGAAAATCCAACGTGAATGTTTTCCCTTCGATTATCTAATGAAGGCTGCCAAGCTCTAGCACTTTCGCTTTCACCAGCATTGGGTTCACCCAATAGTTGTTTTGCCGAATTGGAAGTAACATCTAGTTGGGTTGAAAAATTAATGAGTTCACTCGCCCATTGAATGTCTTGAGCTGGTGTAGTTAAATAAATAAACGAAGTGATTATTGTGATAAGGAATCTTTTCATTTTGAATTTATTTTAAAAGAAAAAAGCCAGCATTTAATCTGGCTTTTTCTAACTTTTTTCAAAAAATATTACTGTGCTTTTAGTCTTGCAACCTCTTTTTTCTCAAAAACAATCACATACAAGCCATCATCTGAAATGTATGATGAAGCACCATTTCTAGCATTGTATTGCTTGTGAGAACAGTCTTCTTTGTTAAAAGTTGCTAAGTCTTTATTTGCCGTTTCTAGTTTGATCACATTACCAGCTTCACCTGCAAAAGTAGAGTTCTTATATTTACTTGAAGCAACAAATTTACCATTCTCTTTCAAGTGACTGCTTACCCCTTTAGCTCCAACAATCAAAACTTTGTCTTTGTAGTCAAGGATTTTTTCAGCCAAACCAATTCCATCCGCGGAAAGCGCTACACCATAATTTTCTTTTCCTGTAGCCAATTCTAAAGAGTATAACTCTTTTCCACTACAAACAATGATGTTTTTCTGGAAAGGGAAAATGTTTGTAATTCCTTTTTTAAATCTTTCGGAATCCCACATAGAAGCACCATCTTTAGCTGAAAAACACTGAACACCTGTTGGTTTCACATTGGGGTACCAAATTCGTGTCTCAGTAACCCAAGAATAACTTCCATCGGGATTTCTAACTTGTTTTCTTATATAGGCCTGAGCTTCAACAGCTCCTCCAATTTGAAGTACAATTTTGTCATCAACTAAAAACATATTTGGAATCGCTTTAGCTCCTTTTATTTCTGGAGATGTCCAAAGTAATTTTCCAGAATTTAAGTCATATTTTTTCACATATTGACTTCTCTTATTCTGCATATCTAACACATACACATCATTTCCGTCAACTACTGGTTCGGCAACAGCACCATATACCCCAAACCGAACAGCTCCAGCAGGTTCACCAATCACTCTAGGTGTTTCGTCAAAGGCAGCCGCCCAATTGATAACCCCCGTGTTATAGTCGTATACTTGAATACCGTTTAATAATAAGAACACCTTGCCTTCTTGCACATCTAGATTAACTATCGCCTCACGAGTGATTGCTTTTCTTTCAACTTGACCCCGGTAAGTTTGATCCCAAACTATGTCTCCGTTCTTCGTGTTGATTTTAACTATCTGATTTTTCATTCCTGCAAAAAGATTTCCTAGTGCAGTAGGTTTGTAGTTAAGCATCACCAGATGGTCATCGTTCATATATACATAAGCACCTACAACCCCTCTGAATTTGGAAGTCTCCCAGATTTCTTCTCCTGTTCTGGCATTCACCATCACTAAAGATTCTTTTAGTGAAATAGCAAATGTGCCTAATTCTCTAATGTAGATGATGTTTTCTTCTGTTAAATTTTGGTACTTAGAAGTTTCCCAAAGTAACTTCCCAGTTTTAACATCTATTACGGCTACAGCATCTTTCCCCATTTTTCTGTCAAATAAAAACAGACACTCAGCATCCCATAACGGGACTAAATCATCAATTTTTCTAAGATTGGGGCTTATTTCTTTAAATGCTCCTGACCAAATTATTTTTCCATCGCTGTTACTAACAACGGTTATTTTCTTTTTATCTGTTGAATAGCTATAGCCACCTTTATGATTAAAACCTGATTCATCAAATTTATGATCTAAGTCTGTTCGCCAGACTTCTTGCATTTCTTCTTGGGCAAATGCAGATGAGAATAGAAGACATATTGCTCCTAAGCTTAATAGTAACTTTTTCATTGTAAATTAATTAGCGGTTTATTATTCGAAATAAAAGGTTTGTTCGTATTTGAAGCGTTTGTCTTTCGGTACTTTAAAGGTTGTAAAGGTGAATTCCTTTAAATAATCTCTTAATGTGTTTTGAGCTTTTATATCATCAGAATCGTTACCAATGGCAAAAACGGTAACTACTCGTTTTTTGTCTCCTATAGTAATATCAAAGTAGTATTCTCCTTTTATATTATATTTTGCGGCAAACTCTTTCAGGGAACCTTCGCTACTCATAGAGGTTTCAAATTCTTTTTTAGCGGCTTCAATTACTTCTTCTTTAGAGGAAAGTAAAACAGGCTTTTGAGCAAAAACACTCAGACTAACAAACAGGAGTAGAAGGGGAAATAGTTTTTTCATTTATTTGATTTTTATATAGGCTAATTTATGTCCATAACTAGAGAGGATATCACCGTTTGGTAAAAAAGTGAAATACGTTCTGCCATTCGTTCCAAGTGATTCCCCAAACCGCATATCAACATCGAATTTTCCAATGCTTCTCGCAGTTTCATAATTAAACCATAAAATGCTTCCAGCGGTTAAGTTGTTATCGGTGTCGCGCGTTAAAACACCCATCATTTTTTTGTCTGGACTTTCTTTATAATCTGGCATCGGAGAAAACGTGCTAAACATAGCTCTTTTAATAGTGCCGTTATTCGCATCTAAAAGGTTAATAAACCCCTGTCCAGCGGTTTGAACTTTCGAATGTGCTTTGCTAAATAAAATTACATCGTTACCATCAGCGGTAAATCGCATGTCAAAAATAATGTCGAACGATTCGTCTGATGTATAAAGAAGTTTTAAACTTTCTGTGTTATAGAAATCAACAACATACTTATATTTCAAAGCATATTTTTGAGCTTTCTTGTCACTCCTCAAGGTTGTAATGTTTTTGATGTCTTTGGAGTTCACTTTCCTTGCTACTGCTAAAATTTTACCATCAGGACTGATTGTAAATGAATTGTTAGCTTCCTCAATTTTCAACCGCTTTTTAAATTCAGGTTCGAAATCTCCTTCATCATCTTTACTGGCTTTTTTGGACTTATCAAGTGGATACACCTTTAAATCATCTCCCATTAAGATTGCAATATTGTCACTGTTTCCTACAAAGGATGCGTCATTTATATTGTTTTTTCTGAAGATAATTTCCCCAGTAGATAAGTCCATCACCTCTACTTTTATAGGTTTGTCTTTATTGGGGTTAAAATTCATATAAAACTGTTGTTCCAACAGTAAGTATTTCCCATCAGAAGAATAGGATATCTTAGGACCAGCGTAGTAACCTTTCGTGTCAAATTCCTTAATTATTGTTTTGTTTTTCCAATCCCAAATTACAATTGGTCCACTTTGCTCCGTGCTGATAGCAACAGATTCCCCATCGGGAGATAGTTCCATACCTGTAATTCCGATAAAATGCTTGCCTGTTTCATTGGTTTGAAACTCGACTAAATCATATTCATGATCTACTCCTTGTGCGTGTAAAAAATAAAATCCAAATAGAAGTAATAGCGTTATACTGGTTGATTTCATTTTTGACAAATGATGCTGGTCAAATATCTAATTTTTTATTTTTTCAACCAATACGTACTAAATTTATTTTAGTTATCTAAATCCTCTTCAAAATTCATATCTAAATTTATCCCACCCATAATATCCTGAAATTTCATTCCTGTATCCACCCTTTGTCTAGATAGTTGTGAGAATTCTGCTAAACCATTCAAGGCAAACTCCATGAGTAAAAATTTATTTTCAGGAGTTAATTTTAAGTCCAACGAATCAACTAAGGCTGCCAACCCTGGCACACTATTGAGTGCACGTTGGTATTCTTTAGTCGTATAGGTTAAATCAATATCTAAGTGTTTGCCAATGTTGAAATAGTCGAGGGTTAATCGGTAAGGGTTTTTAGGCAGTTTTTTGATTTTCTCAGGGTTAGGAAACAACTGCTCAAACTCTTTCCTTATTGCTTTTCCAATTAAGTGATAGGCAACACTAGACATCCCCTCTAACTCACCTTCATACACTAGTTCTATTTTGCCGGTAATTGCAGGGATAATATTAAACAGATCACTTACCCGAGCATATCCATTTTTTTCTTTATTGATGAGTAACCTACGCTCAATTGTACTGTGCAACAACTCATAAGCGGAAATGGTTAAGCGGGCAGACACCCCACTTTTTTGATCTACATATTCACTTTCTCTCGCTTCAAGGGCAATTCGCTCTACGAGTTTAGCTATTAATTCAGGTATAACGATTTGCTCTTTTTGCTCCTTACTTAAGTCTGCTTCTTGTTCCGTAATTTTTCGTGAAAGTTCTAGCGACTTCGGATAGTGAGTCAAGATTTGACTTTCGATTCTATCTTTTAAAGGGGTAATAATTGAACCTCTGTTTGTATAGTCTTCAGGGTTGGCTGTAAATATAAACTGCACATCTAACGGAAAACGCAATTTGAAACCACGGATTTGAATATCGCCTTCTTGTAGAATGTTAAACAGCGCCACTTGTATTCGAGGTTGTAAATCGGGTAATTCATTAATCACAAACAACCCGCGATGTGCCCGTGGAATCATCCCGAAGTGAATTACGCGTTCATCGGCAAAGTTAAGTTTCTCATTTGCAGCTTTAATAGGGTCAATGTCCCCAATCAAATCGGAAATGGAAACATCGGGTGTCGCTAGTTTTTCTGAGTAGCGGTCATTTCGATGTAACCAAGCGACAGGGGTATTTTCTCCTTTTTCTTCTACAAGGGTTCTTGCAAAATGTGATAGCGGTTGCATCGGATCATCGTTCAGTTCTGAACCTTCCACGATTGGCACGTATTCATCCATTAAATTAGTCAGTAATCGTGCAATTCTGGTTTTTGCCTGACCACGCAATCCCAATAGTATTATATTGTGTTTCGACAAAATAGCTGATTGCAGTTGTGGCAATACGGTATCTTCATACCCTTGAATACCTTTAAAAATTGTTTCACCGGATTTTAAAACAGCAATTAAGTTGTCTCTGAGTTCCTGCTTTACGGTCTTTGGTGCATACCCTGACTTTTTAAGTTCACCAAGGGTTTTGATTGTGGGTTGTGGCATTTATCGAAAGGTTTTTTTGCGGTTTTTAATAAAGTCTTCAAACACATATTCTCCGAGATTATTAAGAGAACTGTAGTAGGCTCGACCATTGTTTGTTTCAGTAAACTCTCGTACAAATTGCTGCAAATAAGGGTCGCTAGCAATCATGAACGTGGTAATGGGTATATTCAACCTACGGCATTGTGAAGCCATGGTCAAGGTTTTATTGATTACTTTTCTGTCTAATCCAAAACTGTTTTTATAATAGCGTGCACCTATCTTCAAGCATGTTGGTTTACCATCCGTAATCATAAAAATTTGTTTATTGCTCGATTTCTTCCTGCGAAGAATATTCAAAGCCAATTCCAAACCAGCATAGGTGTTCGTGTGATAAGGACCTACTTTCAAATAGGGTAAATCTTTTTTTGTAATCGGCCAAGCATCATTTCCAAATACGATGATATCTAAAGTGTCATTGGGATATTTGGAGTCGATTAACTCACTCAACGCCATCGCTACTTTTTTGGCAGGAGTAATTCTATCCTCCCCATACAATATCATTGAATGAGAAATGTCAATCATCATCACGGTTGCAGTGCTAGACTTATGTGTTCTGTTTTCAATTTCCAGATCATCATTAGTCAATCGAAAACTATCGATTCCGTGATTAATCTGTGCATTTTTAATGGAGGTGTTAAAATCGATATGGTCTAATGAATCACCATATTCGTATGGTCTATTTTCTCCGCTTGATTCATCGTTTAAACCTATATGAGGTGTTTTATGATCCCCTTTTCCGCTTTTTTTGAGTTGACCAAAAATTTCTTCTAGGGCGCTTTTCCTGATAGTTTGCTCTGTTTTAGAAGTAATATCAAACTCTCCTGTTTGATTATTATCGGTAATAAAACCCTGGTCTTTTAAATCCTCAATAAAGTCACCCATCCCATAAGCGGCATTGCTCAACCCATGCTGGCGATCGATTTCATTCATCCAGTCCAACGCTTCCGACACATCACCAGCGGTGTAGTTAAGCAGCTCCATGAAAATCTTTTTAAAATTTTCGAAGTCTGCTTCGCCTACTGGTTTAGGTATATATTTTGTGAATCGAATACTTTTCATTGCACCATGAACAAAGGAATAGCAGATAAAGTTTAAGTCAATCTACAAAATGATTTCGTGGGAGAAAAGGAGTATTTAAACCAAAACTTAGATTGATTATGGCGCTTTAGTTTTATATTTTTATTGCCTCTAGCGAAAAATACGGAGTCGCTAATGTAATTCTTTTCACTAAACTGCAGCAATGAAACTATTCTACAAACTCACCCTTGCTTTTCTATTACTGGGCGCAGCAGTATTAACAGCTTCATCATTAATTTTTTATTTTCAATTTGAAAACTCGCTCATAGAAAGAACGCTTGAACAGCTAAAATCAGTGAATACACTTAAAAAAGAGCACATTGAGGGAATGATTAAAAAAGAAAAGTCTGACATTACCTCGTTTTTACAAAAAGTACAAGGTGACACCACCTCTATTTCAAAATTAGAAAACAACTCCGCTCTACGGAACATCCGTATATACAACAATAAAACAAATACATATTTAACTCAGAACAGAAAATTTAAAATCACTTCATCTGAATTAGCTTTTATAGAAAAAATTGTAAACGACACTGTTGAACTAGAGCTGGTTTCGCCTATTAATGACTCACTAAAGTTTATTTACCCCATCTCATTTGAAAAATTTCAAGACATTCTATTTCAGCGCATTGGTATGGGAACTACTGGTGAGTCATATATTGTAGGTACCGATTTGAAAATGCGTACACATTCACGATTTTTTATTGATACAAACCCCGTGGATATTGAAGTGAAAACAGAAGGTGTAGAAAAAGCATTTGATAATAAATCGGGTAGCTCAGAAATCTTGGATTATAGAAATGTACCTGTTTTTAGTGCCTATAATTTGATAGAACTAGACAACATTCGGTGGGCAATTCTATCCGAAATAGACACAAAAGAGGCCTTATTACCCCTCTCCTCCATGAAAAAAAGATTTTTATTCATTTTCTTCTTGATCCTTTTCATGGTAATCATTTTATCCATCATTCTATCCAAACAATTTATCAAACGTATATTAGTACTCAAGGAAAAAATTCTTTGCTTGGCCGAAGGACGAATCCCAGAAAAACCAGAAATAGGCAGTTCACAAGACGAAATTGATGAAATTGCCAAAGCCATCATACAACTTATAGACTCCTTTGAAGAAGCCATTGGCTTTGCCCGAAAAGTAGGAAATGGAAACTTTTCAAGTGAATATAAATTACAATCCAAAGAAGATAGGTTGGGTACTGCGCTAGTGCAAATGCGGGATCAACTAGACCTACTCACCAAAGAAGCCAAACGATTAGAAAAAATAGGCAGAGAAGCACTTGTAGAAGGACAAGAGTTAGAACGTGCTCGTCTGGCAAAAGACATACATGATGGAGTTGGACCACTTTTAACCACCATTAAATTACGAATGAGTAGTTTAGAGGGTAATAAAGATATTGTTGACGACATTAAATCAAAAATGGATGATACCATTAGTGAGGTAAGACGAATTTCTTATAACCTGATGCCATCCGTTTTATTAGACTTTGGTGTTGGCGCAGCCTTAAAAAATTTGGTCGATGGCATAAAATCTCCCGTAAAAATCAGTTTTGTTAATGATGTGAAGTCGGATTCACGATTGACGGAACGGATCAACATTTCGGTTTATCGCATTGCTCAGGAAACCTTAAACAATGCATTGAAATATGCAGATGCTTCACAGATAAAAATCTCATTAACTGAGTTTGAAGATAAATTGAGTTATTTCATCTCTGATGATGGTAAGGGATTTAATCTGGAAGAGTATCAAAAAGACAAACCCCATTCAAAAGGGCTACTTAACGTGAGAGAGCGTGTTCGTTTATTAGATGGTGAGTTAGACATCTACTCCGATATGGAAGGAACACAGATAGAAGTTGAAATACCATTAACCACAAACCCATGGAAGAAATAAAAATAATTCTTGCCGATGACCATCAACTTTTCAGGAATGGTATTCGCATGCTTTTAGAAAAAGAACCAATGTTTAAAATCATCGGAGAAGCCGCTGATGGGACTGAACTGATGGAATTACTCAAAGAAAACGAACCAAACATCGTATTAATTGACTTATCCATGCCTAAAAAAACAGGTCTTGAGGTGATGGAAGAGTGTAAAACAAAACACCCGAATGTGAAGTTTATTGTGTTAACCATGCACAGCGATGGGCATTACGTAGCTAAAAGTGTTCGTAGTGGCGCCAAAGCTTATTTACTTAAAAACACCGATGAGGAAGAGCTGACCAAAGCAATTAAAGAGGTGCTGTTTGGAAGAAAGTACTTTAATCAGGAAATTTCTGAATTGCTAATTAACAACATGGCCATCCAACAAACTGATTTTAAGCGATTAAGTCAGCGAGAAACGGAAGTATTACAATTGGTGGCTGAAGGTAAAATCACCAAAGAAATAGCAGACCAATTGTGTGTAAGTACTCGAACTGTTGAAACTCACCGGGTAAACATGATGAAAAAGCTGAAGGCATCAAATACTGCGGAATTAATCACTAAAGCAAAAGACTTAGAAATAATATAGCCTAAATCTCACTACATCCGACTTAATACGGATGCTCTTTTACGTGTTTTTTCGCACTACTTTTTACCAATTATTCATGATGATACACCTTCATTTTATGACGTAAACTTGTATAAGAACAAGAAAGGAAAAATACGTTATGAAAATACATATAATAGTTATAGTTGTAATCATGAGTTTTTTAGGTACGCAAGTACATGCTCAAGCAAAAAAAAGGGTTACTGGGCCCAAAGCCAAAAATATTAAAGCGAGAGATCGTTTGTCCCACATCCGAAAATCTACTGTGGTAGACAGTCAAAAAGTCACAGGACCAGCAGCGAAAAACACCAAACCTAACGAACGCCTTTCTGAGGTAGAAAAAGTTGAAGCTCCAAAAAGAGAAGTTTTGAAAGGACCTAAAGCGAAAAACAAAAAACATTTTAGAAAATAATTAACCACTAAGCACTATGAAAATGATAAAAGCAACATTGTTTGAAAGACACAAATTCAATACACCAAATTCTATAAAACGATTATTGGAAAAAGAGCTTGATGTGCGATTTTTTTCCTCCAGAGAGAAATATCAAGAGTGGTATGATACCTTTAAAGACAAATTGTGGGAAGATGATAAAAGCAAGGTAGAAATGGGAGAAGGCATCTATATCAGAGTGGAAGAAATAGATGTAGACAACACCAGTGAACCTAAAAGGCTAGCACTTCAAGCTACTTTTAGAAACGGAGTATCTTACTTCTACGCAGCTTAGATAACACTCAATTTAAAAGAGATTTTATCAGAATTACATTTTATTCGTTTACACGCTAACGTACCAATAAATTGTAATTTTGATAAAATTTATTTGTTTAGTTGCTTAGCCTCTACAAAATCAGCTTTTAGTTTTTCTTGATTTAACTTACCATCACCTACAATTTCCATTCTGATGTATTCATTTTCATGATTAATCTCAAATGTATTAATCACATATTCAAATTCTGCGGGGAAATCTTGTAAAATGGTAATCAAACAATAGCTCTGGGGTGCTTTCTTTAATTCAGAGAAATAAACCTTAATTTGTTGGTTTGCCTTCACTGCTTTAATTACTAATTCATTTTTTTTATGGCTCGACCGATTGGCTTTTTCACTTTTCACCTCTTGTGAGTCCATACGCCATGACAAGGTTCCACTTTGCTGTGAAAAAGCAGTGGTAGCTAATAAAAATGAGGCTATTAATACGAGATTTTTCATAATACTGACTATTTTTTACAACCTTATTCTTTAATGAGTTTTATGATTTCTTCATGGTCTTCAAAAATCAATTTTAGATGGTATATGCCACTAGACAAATATTCATCGATGAAGACATCGTGTATTGTATTATAGGTGCCATGATGCACAGGAACGCCTTGTGCATTATAAATAAACAAAGTTACAGGCTCCTTTTGGTATGATTCGGCAACAGACAATTTGAAACTACTTGTGAAAGGATTGGGCGATATAGCCGTAGTTTCACTATTGGAATAAGAGCCATACCGGGCGCCAGCACTTGGAGTGGTAAAAAAACCTTGGTCACTTTCTTCTGAAACATTTCCATTACAATAAGTCACAACTCTCCATTGATAGGTTGTGCTTGGGTTGGTGTAAGATGAATCAAGAATGTATTCCTCTTCAGTTGGAGTATTATATATCCAGACAGAAGCATTTGTGGCTTTATATCTTAAATTATAAAAATTTACATTAGCCACAGAATCCCAGGACAATACTACCGAATCATCCGTTAGAAATTCATGATCTAAATTTGAAACTGGATCACAAATTTTTCCTGCTGTTGTAAAACTTGATCTCACGAAAGATAAACTACCACAAATTTGATATATCTCCCAAACATAATGCGAACCCTCTATTAAATTTGAAATAGTTGCTGATGTTCCCGTAGTGGTAACATAAGCATTCCAAGAAGATTGGTGTTCACGTCTGTAACGCAACGTATAGGTTTTAGAGTCATTACCATTCCAATTCAGGCGAACACTAGTGGTATCAATGTTATCAACCCATCTTAAAATTGGATTGACACAACCACATGTATTTGGTGTGTTTGTGCTAACATTAGCATGTATACTCAATCCAGCGTCAGGATCTATGACTGTTGAAGAAGGGTCAATATGCACTGTAGCTCCTTCATCCACTATGACTACGGCTCCAGACTTTATCTCTAACTCAGCTCCACAAGCAATAAACAGTTTTCTGCCTGAAGTAATGTGATAATAAGTGCCTGAGTCCAATACCAGTTTACTATTCTCGTTTAAGATTAAACTTGTTTCAAAGGTTAAACTGCTATCAGGTTCAATGTAAGCAGACTGACCATCATTTAATGTCATGGATGCCTGTATGGTTCCCCCACTATAAAACTTAGCTTTCCCATTTCCTATCAAGTGCAGGGTATCATAGTCACTTATAGGCATAGAACCAATAAACTCTGAAGTATCTTCTGTTACAATGGTCATCACATCGGATTCTTTGATGCTTAGTGGGTGATTGACTAAGGCGTTCCATGTATGTTGAAAGAATAATTTATCGAGATTAGTGGTGTCGGTGGGGGTATAATTTAAAGTTCCACCATCAATTAATGAAATCAATCGGGTGTCAGATAGTGGGACTGGGTTCCCCCCATCAAATAATACAATATCTAACGAGTCTTGAAAATTAATCGTTGAATACTCACTTATTCGTAATGTAGCTCCCGACTCATGCACAAATTTGTCTCTAGCGGTAAGTACTGATGTTGAATCCATTTTCACCTTACCTTTTCTTTTTAACATTGGAAAAGCACGATCCAAATCTAATTCTGCTTCTTTTCTTAAATCTAATGAACCATTAAAAATTCCCAAACAAGAACCCTTGCTCAAGCGCATTTCTGATTTTCCTTCAAAAATAATTTCTCCTGTTGGGTCAACAGCTATTTCAGAGTTGGACCCCATGATTAATTTTGAACCATTTTTAAAATCTAGACTAAGGTTTGGCTGCATTTGGATATCTACATATTGCGGCACTATTAAAGTATTAGTGATTTCGTATGTGAATTTTTCAGCATTATTTACACTATTATTTATATAGATATATCTCGCTTTAGAATTCCAATTGGGTACAATATTAGGATTTTGTTCATGTAAAAAAACAGCAGAATACTTACCGTAATGACCTCCATCACCAAATCCTAAATAAATATATTTATCGTAATAGGAAATTGTAGTTACAGGATCATAAGTAGGTGTTGTTGTCGTATTTTCACCTCTTCTAATGTAGTAGTAATTGGTACCGGAAGAAGCATTCACATCCGTTAATTTAAAGAATCGGATATTATCTATATAAGTTTCTACATCTTCAGGGTTTTCAACATTAGACTGTATTCCCACCGCAATCGCTTTAAGGTCACTTGAAGAAAAAGCATTACCCGCTACAAAATAAGACGAATAGGTATGCCAACCTTTTTTTAAATCAAACATGGCGGAGTGTTCGCCACTCAGGTTCCAGTTGTGTTGATAGGTTGCCCCACCTGTTTTTGCTATTTCTTCTGTTTCAATGTAAAAGGAGAGGTCGAAATCTCCTGGAGGAGTGACCGTTCCTGTTTGATTAATTAATACATCGGCTAATACAATATATACTTCATTCGTATCCAAAGCTATTGCCGGAGAAAACTCTTGAGCAATATAAGTTACCTTACTCGTATCTATCAGGGGTAGATACAAACTATGGCACCCCCCCTTTTCAGCCGGTATGGTGAGTCTAGTTTCATTTGTTATCGTGCTGGTCAGATCCGTGGCATAGTTTACAGGAGTTTGGTGATAATATTGCCACCCATCGGCTATGGAGTCGGTATTCACATCTACTTCAAAACTTCCGTTTGGTACTAATCCAGCTGTTTCTTCTTCTAAAATAGTTACGGTGGTGAAGTCCTCATCGGTATTTCCACCACTTACTACAGTTAGTTTAAATGTGGTAGTGGAATCTAATGCTACCACAATTCTAGGATTATTGACTGAAGTATCGCTCAATACAGCACTTGCGCTAGAACCATCCGCATAACTCCAACGCAAAGTTCCGGTTAATAAGCTATCTGGTCCCAGGCTATAACCCGTGTCTGAAGCACATCTATTTTGTGAGGAGCCGGCATCCGCTAAAAATACAGAATTAAAATTACCGTTGATAGCGCTATCCAGTTGTAATAAAGACATACACTCAATAGTAGTTGATTCTGACAACAATGGATTTATTCCTATAGCATCTATATTAGGTAAATTAATTTTAGCTGAGTCCAGTAAATTTATTACGGCTCCGCTTTCTACACAAAAGTAAGCACCTTTTTCTACTCGAAGTTGACCAGATCCTTCTATTTCTAACAGAGCATCTGACTTTAAAATAAAGCTAGAACCATTTTGAACCAATATCTCCGCTCCATCGTGAATCAGTATTTTACCACTGTCTGAAGCGGTGAAAATGGTGGGGGTTACAAAATCAGGGTATTGAAACTGCCCTTTTGCGGAGTCAAAATCACCTAAAGTTTGGCGGTTGGGTGTGCCACTTTTATCTATTCGAAGCTGTTTTCCTTGTTCTACTTCCAAATCCCACGGTGCAGAGGATAAATCAATCAACCCCAACTCTCCGGTGAAGCGTTGGTTTTTAGTGATTTTAGTTTTGTTGTAGTACACGCGTAGGGTATATACCCCATCATTGAGTGCAATTATCTTTACTTCTACGCCATTGATAGGAATGGTGCTTAGTCGCTGGGCAGGTCGGGTGTAAAACTGGTGTGGAGTGAGGACAGGATTATTGGATATGCCCACAATATTTTGACCCACCTCGGTAAATGGAGCGCCAACTCCATTCAAACCATTATCAACATTACCATCTATTTTACCTATGATTACAAACTCGTTTTGTATGACTTTACGTGTGTATGAATCACGTTCTTGGTCCCTATTCGCATTATCATTATAATTGATAACACCATCTTTTACTTTTACGGTAGTGTTAAGGTCCCCTCGGTAGTTGGTGAATTTATTCACCGGTCCCATGGGGTTTTCCTCAACTATGGTAAAATCATGACGTGTGTTATGGAAAATGTTGGGGTCGTGAATAATCTCATTAATAATTTTAAAATCATGATTCCCATCAGCATGTAAAGCTTTAAAACCGTTGGCTTCATCTCTATTAAATTTATTAATAGTGGTTGTATCATTGTATAGTGTACTTACATAAGCATAGATACCTTTTTCAGTGGTTTTATTTGTATAAAATGGCGAATCCCTTTTATCAAAGACACTGATGCCTTGATGATTTTCTAACCACAAATATTGCGCAGGGCTTGTACCCGGTATTTTTATTTTTACTGCTTCGCCTTTGGTGATAAAGTCATCCAGTATGATATCTACCGAATCCTGATCACCTTCTACTGAATATACATTATTCATCCACCCTCTGCGCCATCGTTCCCAACCGTTCGCAGTATAAAAAACATGATCCCCATTCATTTCTCCCCACATAAAATCATTGTAAAAATGTTTACCTAATACCCCGTTGTTTACGGTGTTGGCGTGAGGCATGCGGTCGGTAGCGTGAGCTATCTCATGGCGCATGATATTTGAGTTACCGTCAGACCCTGAACCAAAAAAACAATTATTAACGATATAAAAAGTATCCGTACCTGAGACAAATCTTCTTTCGGAGTTAGCTGGTAAATATGAAAGAGATGCAGCCCCGCTAGTTGTGCCTTTTCTCATAATAAAGATGGTGAAGTCAATTTCACCATCAATTATAGAATCACCAACGTATTCTGTTTGATTATTTTGTAGAAATCTTTCTGCTTTTCGGTTATCAAATGTAGCAAAATTGAATTGCGAACTGGAATCCAATTGTCCTGATTTTTTCTCTAGAGAATCTATTGTATTACGATAATTTAATTTATGATTTGTTTTAAGTTCATCCTCAGTGTGCCAAACTACCAACCGTTCGGGAAAAAATTTGCAATTACTTGAAACTGTCCACCACTCATTTGATAAAAATAGTTGGAGAGGTTGCTTAAATTTGTATCGGCATAGACATTAGCCTTGAAATCATTAAAATCATCATAGAATAAATCGTCTTCCCAATTGGGTAAGGTAGTGTATTCATCTGCACCTGTTCCGTTTGGCCAATTGGATACATTCAAATCTTGTTCCCTAACTTCTATTATATTTCCTCCCTCAACTTTTATTTCTCCCATTCTACTCACGCAGACTACTAAAACCTTCAATTTCCCTTTAGGGGTGTAAAAATTCCCAAATGTGCTACTTTGCTGAGCCTTTGAAAAAGAAAATAATAGAATAATAATCGTGCTAGTAAGTAGTGAGAATCGTTTTTTCATTTCAATTTTACTTATTTAGTTAAATAGATTTTTTTCTCTTTTTCTCCATTATCAAATACCATTATCAAAAATTGCCCTTGTTGTGGTGTTCTTATTTTTCTCCCCTGTAGATCTAAATAAAAAAGTAATTTTTTATCTTCTTTATATGAAAATCTATCACCTACGCTGTTGACGATTTGTTTTGTAATTAAAAAATTATCTAAGAATAAAAAAGCCGAGTCATCCTCTTCTAAAAAAAAAGATAAAGTTAATATTCCAATATTATCATTTTGAGTAGGTAATGATAATAAAAAATGTCCAGAATCACTTAATTCCGTATCGTTGGATAAAAAGTTGAAAACCCTATAACAATCACCCCCTGATTTATAAAGAAGATTATTATACATAACTTGATATAAAACTAATTTACCGGTGCTAGTTTTTAAATTAAAATCAAATTCTACTTCTATAAATTCGTTGGAACTAGCATAAACTAAACTATCAAGAAAGACAGTCATAATAACATCCTGAGTATTTGTTGACAATTTATATTCTAACTCCCCATTTTCACATCCAGTTGTTTCAGAAAAATGGGTGGGAGATTCAAAACACCACACTTGGTCAAAAAAACCAAATCTTTCCTCTTCATAATCACAATTCCCATCAAATGTTTCAAAAAACAATGTATCCTGGGCGAAGGAAGAAGTAGAAAGTAGCAGGAGTAAAGTAGAAAGACAAAAAGTAGTCTTTAGTAGCGAGTAACTAGTACTTAGTAAAGGAATATAAAATTTCATAAGCTGGTTAAGGTTGTGGATGTAAGAAAAGCATGAATTTTAATAAAAACAACTTTTGGATAAAGTATTTATAATCATAACGCGCTGATAATCTTATGATAATGTAATTATTTTTAATAATGTCAAAGATGAAAGCATTTGACATTTTCTATGTATTAGCGTTATATGAAGTTTACTTTCAAAAAAAGTTAAATGACGAGCCCGAATTTTAGGTAGTATTAAACAAAACTCATTTCCTGTAAATTTTTACGGATAATTCTTCCATCACTGAATTGATAACTCTATGGCATCACAAGTCTAATAGACTTGCACTGGTTAAGTAAAAGAAGTGTGTCAGGAGAGGATCAACGCTTCAGTGTTTATTTTAAATCGAGTTGCTCTCGTAAATAACTATCCTTATTAAAGTGTTTCTGCCAATACGTGGACTTAATGGTTTTCATAAGCTTGGCTGTCGTAGTAAGCCGTTCTTTTTTTTCACCAAAACCACTTACATAAGTCTCCTTCCAACCCAAAATTTTAAATGGAAAAGTTTGTTCATAAGTGATAGAAAGCGTTCGGTCAAGTGCTGGATATGACATTGAAATAGACGAATCGGTTTTAGATATTTCACAGTCATAGGCTTTCAGTTCGTGATGCATCAATCGGATATACGAAAACGAAGGAATCATTTTTACCTTTCCTTCTGGAATAGTTCCTGACAACCTGATTTTTGACCAAACATCATCTTCTAACAACGTTTCTTTAAGGCTAAATTCTTGTTCTCCTTCTGATTCAAAATAGGAGTGCGAGGTAATGTGATACTTACCTTTATGTTCTAGTTGAGTAAACGTATGACCACACCACTCTTGTGAGGAACAAGTTACTTTCATCGCATTTTCATTACCTGATATGGGTAGGAAAGTACTTGTCATGATGGAGTAAGGGTAAATTCCTGTGTTGAATTTTTTGGTCAAATTAAGTTTCAGTACAGGCACATCTTCAGCAGTCGGGTTATCAGGCTTTACTAATTTATCTTTAGAAAAGGGTTCGGTCACAAAAACTAGTACTGCCTGCCCTTCATGAAGTTCACCATAACGCGCTTGCGACAAGGTATAACTACTAATTTCAGCTTCATTGTTATACCAATAGGCATTAAACGCTTCAGAACGTTTTGGCTGTTCTGGTATAGTGCCTGCACACGAAAATAAAAGGATAAAGAAAGCGTATTTGGGAAGGAGGTATTTCATCATTAAACTAGCTAAGCACTCTTAACAAAATCACGGCAAGAGCGTTCATGTCAACTTTTAATCTTCAATCTCTTTTTTCAGTTTATCCCCAAATTTCTTAATTCCCTTTTCGGCTTTCTCTGCCTTTTCTTCTAATTTTTCTTCCGTAGTTTTTTCAGAGCAGGAATATAAACTAAGTCCTAACCCTAAGATTATAAATAATAGTAATGTCTTTTTCATAGTTATAAAGCATTTAAGAATTCAATAAATAATTTATGTAACCCTTCAAACTGACCGCGTTCAAGTTTATCTAACGTATCTCCTACGTTATGGTATCCCCCTACCGTTCCTCTCGCATACACAAAAAAAGCAGGCACACCCTTTTGGGTGAAATAAAAATGGTCTGAATTAGCTTTATTAGCCCTGCTTTTAATTTCTGGCACATAATTATGATGTTCATTCACCACCGACAACAGTTGATACTGAAGATCTAATTCTTTTCCATTCACCACCGTAATACCTTCACTCCCTGACCCCATTAAATCAAGATTTAGCACAAAATCGGTTTGTTCCAGCGGTACGAGTGGGTTTTTCACATAATGCTGCGACCCTAACAAACCTATTTCCTCGGCAGCGAAACAGATAAACACAATCGATTTCTTTGGTTGGTTTTCTGGTTTACCATAATACTCTGCTAATGAAAGTAACATGGCTACTCCCGAAGCATTGTCATTAGCCCCTTGCAACATGGTTTCCTTACCTAAGTGACCTATGTGATCATAATGCGCACTTACTATTAAATATTGGTCTGGCTGCCCACTCCCTTTTACTAACCCCACAACATTTTGCGACTTGTATCCCTTAACTAACGTGGCCGTGAGATCAAATTCAACCGTTTTTATTTCCGTTAAAACTCCCAACGTTTGTCTGTTAACCAGAAACGTTGGCGGGACTATTTGATCTGTAAACTCACTAGCTATTGGATCGGTATCTAGCAATTCAATTAAACCCGCTGCCTTAATTTTTGCGAGTTGTAATTTAAAATAATCCGGAATTTTGGAGTCATTTAACGCGTGATCATAAAGGAGTACTTTTCCAGTTAATGGTTTATTCAAAAACTTTGTTCTAAACTTGGAATTACTCCAATCCTCAGCAGTAAGTCGGATAACTTTAAACTTTCCTTTGCCTGATTTTGAACCAGCATGAGCCACAACTTCCACCCCAGCTTTCAATTTTTTTCCATTGATTGTTAAACTGTAAGCTCCTGGGAAAGTATTTACATCATAGGTAAAGTGCTGGAGATAACCTTTATCGATGGGTTTTAGGTTAAATTTTTTATATTGTTTACTTAAATACTGTGCAGCAATCGAGTCTCCTTTAAACTCTGCTCCCCTACCGTGAACTTCTTTGGAACAGAGGTAGTTGATATGTTTAAAAAAAGCTGTTTCAGTTTGTGAAAAAGTATACTGGATATTCAATAAGAATAAAAATAAGAAAGATAGGAAGGTCTTAGTCATAACAACACGATAGTCTATTGTAATTTAGCAACCTTATTCCTATTTTTACAGTCCAAAATGATAAAAAACGAAAAAAATATGACGCTCCTTATTCTTCTGAACCTCGTTCTGGGGTAATGAATTGCTTAGGAGTGGTATTATTTCAACTATACAACGACCATTCTTAGGTACTAGGAATGGTCGTTTTTTTATAAAAAAAGGTAGATATGTCAGATAAGATTTATGTATTCGACACCACATTAAGAGATGGTGAACAAGTACCCGGTTGTCAGTTAAACACGATTGAAAAAATAGAAGTGGCTCGCACGTTAGAGGCGATGGGCGTTGATATACTCGAGGCTGGCTTTCCAATATCTAGTCCTGGAGACTTTCAGTCTGTTGTAGAAATTTCTAAAGCAGTTTCCGATGTAACTGTGTGCGCATTAACAAGAGCTGTGGCTAAAGACATTGAGTGCGCAGCCGAAGCACTAAAGTTTGCAAAAAGACCACGGATTCATACAGGTATTGGTTCTTCTGACATTCATATCAAAAACAAATTAAAAACCACACGAGAAACCATACTTGAGAAAGCGGCTTGGGCAGCAAAATATGCCCGTAACTATGTAGACGATGTCGAGTTTTTCTGTGAAGATGCTGGACGTGCAGATATCGAGTTCTTAGCGCGTATGGTTGAAACAGTAATTGCTAATGGCGCAACGGTGGTCAACATTCCTGACACTACTGGTTACTGTTTACCAGAACAATACGGGAATAAAATTGCTTATTTGATGAACAACGTTCCGAACATTGATAAAGCCATTATCTCGTGCCATTGTCATAATGACTTAGGTTTAGCAACCGCTAACACGATTTCTGGTGTTCAAAATGGAGCACGTCAAATCGAAGTTACCGTAAACGGAATTGGCGAGCGTGCCGGAAACACTTCGTTGGAAGAAATGGTGATGATCATTAAATCACACAATAGCTTGGGTGTTCATACCGATGTTGACGCAAGTAAAATTTATAATGTCAGCCGCATGATTACGCGTTTGATGCGTATGCCCGTGCAGCCAAACAAAGCTATTGTCGGTCGTAATGCCTTTGCTCACTCATCAGGAATTCACCAAGATGGTGTATTAAAGAACAGAGAGAATTATGAAATCATTGATCCTAAAGATGTCGGATACCCAGAATCTTCCATCATCTTAACCGCAAGAAGTGGTAGAGCAGCGTTGAAGCACCACATCGAACGTTTAGGTGTCATGATTTCTAAAGACGAATTGGATGAAGTATATAAGAAATTCTTAACCTTAGCTGATGGTAAAAAAGACGTGTCTGATGATGACATCTTAGGTATCTTAGGAAAAGAGGTTTCAACCAAGACCTTGGAAATAGTTTCGTTAGACGTGAACTGTAGTCACCAAAGAAAATCGCATGCTAAAATTGCTATTAACAGAAATGATGTAATTTTAGAAGCAGAAGCGGATGGAAATGGCCCATTGGATGCGACTAAAAAGGCAATTGACAAAATCATGAAAAACCCTGTCCGTTTGGAGGAATATTTAGTTCAAGCAGTAACAGGTGGTAGTGATGACTTAGGAAAAGTACACATCCAAATTTCCAAAGATGGGGTGTTTAACTATGGTTTCGGTGCTGATACCGATGTCATCTTCGCTTCAGCGCAAGCGTATTTGGAAGCAGTAAACAAAGCGTAAGGAGTACTGAGTATAGAGATATGAGATGTTAGATTTCTTGTGTCTGTATTCAGTTATAAAATATTATAAAGAGTAGTTGGTGTTTTCATATTAGTAACTAGCTACTCATTACTAACTACTAAAAACTATGTCAATAAACAAATTCAGCAAAGTAATTACTCAAGATCCTTCGCAGCCTGCTTCTCAGGCAATGTTGTATGCGGTAGGTTTGGAAGAAAAAGATATGAGCAAAGCTCAAGTGGGTGTGGTAAGCACAGGTTTTGAAGGAAACCCGTGTAACATGCATTTGAATGGATTTGCTCAAGAGGTGAAAACGAGTATCAAAGATGCTGGTTTAGTAGGCTTAGTATTTCACACGATTGGTGTAAGTGATGGGATTTCAAACGGAACGGATGGAATGCGATTTTCTTTAGTGTCACGTGACATTATTGCTGACTCCATCGAAACAGTTGCTTCAGCACAATATTATGATGCCCTAGTTCCAATTGTGGGTTGTGATAAAAATATGCCGGGAGCGATGATTGCTTTAGCTCGATTAAACCGTCCAGGAATTTTAGTCTATGGCGGTACAATTAAAGCAGGTCGTTGGAAAGGCGAAGACCTAAACATTGTCTCTGCTTTTGAGGCCTATGGCGCAAAACAACAAGGCACTATTTCCGAAGAAGATTTTCAAGGAATTATAAAAAATGCCATTCCAGGTGCTGGTGCTTGTGGTGGAATGTATACTGCCAACACAATGTCTTCAACCATTGAAGCATTGGGCATGAGTTTACCCTATTCATCATCAAACCCAGCGGTAAGTGATGAAAAGAAAGTTGAGTTGACTAAAGTGGGTGATGCCATCCGTAATTTGATGGAAAAAGACATCAAACCACGTGACATCATGACGCGCAAAGCGTTTGAAAATGCCTTGACAATTTTAATGGTATTGGGTGGGTCTACTAACGCAACCATGCACTTAATTGCTATGGCTCGTGCTGCAGGTGTTGACTTAACATTGGATGATTTCCAAACCTATGCGGACAAAACACCTTTCTTAGCTGACTTAAAGCCTTCAGGTAAATATTTAATGCAGGATTTACACGCAGTAGGTGGTGTACCTGCTGTGATGAAATATTTGTTAGAAGCAGGTCGTTTACATGGTGATTGCTTAACTGTAACAGGAAAAACTATTGCTGAAAACTTAGCGGAATTACCTGGCTTAACTCCAGGACAAGAGGTGATTCGTACCTTAGAAAACCCACTAAAACCTCAAGGGCATCTTCAAATTTTATATGGAAACCTGGCAACGGAAGGTTCCGTAGCAAAAATTACTGGAAAAGAAGGTGAATTATTTGAAGGGGTAGCACGCGTGTATGAAGATGAATTTTCAGCTATCGCTGGTATTGGCAAAGAGGTACAACCAGGTGAAGTCATCGTCATCCGTTATTCTGGACCAAAAGGTGCGCCAGGTATGCCAGAGATGCTCAAACCTACAGGAGCTGTTATGGGAGCGGGATTAGGTAAATCAGTCGCTTTAATCACAGATGGTCGATTTTCAGGTGGTTCACACGGGTTTGTGGTAGGTCATATCACCCCAGAAGCCCAAGAAGGTGGATTAATTGCTTTCGTTCAGAATGGCGATAAAATCAAAATTGATGCAGTAAACAACCGCATTGACTTATTAGTCTCAGAAGAAGAAATCGCTCGCAGAAAAGAAGGATGGGTAAAACCAGCGTACAAAGCGACAAACGGAGTGATGCGTAAATACATCGCCACAGTAAAAACAGCCTCAGAAGGTTGTGTAACTGATGAGATTGATTAAATAGTTTAATGAAAATGTCATTCCCTCTATTGTGGGAATGATATTGTTTTATTTCAAAATCAATGAGAAAAATATTCTTTTTAATTCTTGCATTTTTTGCTGTGCTTGGTGTTTCTGCGCAAGAAAACATTTTAGTTGAGTATTTTCGGTATGATTTTGATTCTTCTAAATATGACCTTAGGAAAAGTATTTTAAGGGAGTATGAAATGGGTGTGTCTCCAGATTTAGATTATTCTTCATTCAACCATCATCCTTTGTCAATTAATGATATAATGAGAAGTTTTAGCTGGGATGATGTTGATTATATTTTCGAAAATGTTAAAACTATCACTGAGACCTATTTTGAAAATGGTGGAACTTATAAATACTTTCGAGATTTTTTTAATGAAGGAGAAAAGAAAATCCTGAGAAATGCCCAAGATATAAAAATCGATTTTTCTAACGGTCAATTATTGAGAGGGTATTTTCTTTCGGATTCTATTGTATTTCTTTTTGAAAAGGATAAATCTAGATATTCTAGTCTAGTTAGTCCAGAAGACTATTCTGATTCTATTTGTGAGTTGGTAGAATATTTTGAGTATAGTAATGGTTGGGAATTGACTTCTGAATACATAGAGTGTGACTCAATAATTGAGGATACTTTATATGGACATAGATTTACTTTAGGGGTTGATTCAATACTGTTTAAAAAAAGAGTAGATGATAATGGTTTTGTTACTTATTATTATTCAAAAGAGTTTTTAAGCTCTACAAAAGTTGTGGATGAATTTGAAATCACTCGTTCAGAATCGAGTAACATAATCACTTCAATAAAGAAAAACTACAAAAATGGATCCTTTGTATCGCAGGATACTACATTTATAGATGTAGATAATAAAGAAACCTGTTCTAAATCTTTTTGCATAGAATATGATGTGGAAGGAAATATAAGTGAGTATTATATTTACATAGACGGCTGGTCAAAAGAACCTTTTATACGAAGGTTTTATGAAAATTACAGCTTAGGAATTCAGCTAGATACTATAAGTAACATTGAAACTGTTGTAGATTCAATGGTTATGCACCGAAACTATATTGTTACTTCTAATAATGAAGAAACAAACAATCAAGTATCTTCAATCTTCCCCAACCCAAGTACTGTTATCGTTAATATTCAAGTAGAAAATAATATGCCATTTACTGCTGAGGTATTTGACATCCAGGGCAGGGATATTCGTAAAGAAAAAGGAATAGGAGAATTGCAATTATCAAATCTTGAAAAAGGAAGTTATATTATAAAAGTAATATCTTCGCAAGGAGTTTCAACTCAGCGAATTGAAGTTGTCGAATAATTAAGGTTAGTTGTTGAGTCATCTAATGTCTAACATGCTAACTTCTAATATCTAGCATATGAAATTAAGAGGAGCAGAATTTATAGTACGAATCATAGAGTTGTTGGAAGCAGATTATTTGTTTGCTTACCCAGGTGGGGCTATCTTACCGATCTATGATGCACTGGCAAAAACGACTTTACATACCGTGCTAGTCCGTCATGAGCAAGGTGCTTCGTTGGCTGCTAACGCCTACGGACGTATTGCCATGAAGCCTGGATTTTGCCTTTCTACTTCTGGACCAGGTGCTACTAACTTGGTTACTGGTATTGCTGATGCCTATGCTGATTCAATTCCAATGTTGGCCATCACCGGTCAAGTGGCGACCGATTTAATCGGTTCTGATGCGTTTCAAGAAACCGACATCACTGGGATTTGCGTTCCAATCACTAAGAAAACCTACCTGCTAAAATCACTCGATAAAGCTATTGAGGTGTTTATGGATGCTTATCGTATCACCATCCACGATCGACCTGGTCCCGTTTTGATTGATATCCCAAAGGATGTTCAAAACGCCTACATCGAATTGCCTGACGATTGGGAAAAGCAAGTACGGCCACCGAAAAAAAACCAACCGTATCAAGTACACCGCGATCAGTTGTTTGAGGCTCGTGATTTAACTTCCGCAGCTAAAAAACCACTCATTATTGCAGGGCATGGTATTTTAATGGCAGAAGCTTGGGATGAATTACGTGAGTTTGTTTCGCGTGAAAACATTCCGGTTATTTCAACCATCTTGGGTATCGGAGCTATGGAGCATGACAATCCCTTGTATTATTCGTGGTTAGGGATGCATGGAATGAAATATGCCAACGATGCAGTACAAGAGTGTGACTTATTAATTGCTTTAGGTATTCGGTTTGACGACCGTATAACCGGAAAATTGGACCAATTTGCTCCCAACGCAAAAGTGATTCATTGTGATATTGACATCAGTGAACACGGTAAAAATGTACGCACAGACGTATTTTTACATGCTGATTTAAAGCGACTATTGAAAGAATGTCCTGATACTCGAACACCTGAAAATAAATCTCTGAGAGAAGATTGGGTTACTTACTTAGATGGACAACGCGAAAAATATCCATTAAAGAAAGCCAACTTAGACGAATGGAATGAAGTAACTGCTATTAGCATAGTAGAAAAAGCCATTCCAGATGATGCCATCATCTGTACCGATGTAGGTCAACATCAAATGTGGTCAGCACAGTATTTTAGACGCATGAAACCGAATCACTTTGTGTCGTCTTGTGGACTTGGTACTATGGGTTTCGGCTTGCCTGCAGCCATGGGTGCGCAAGCTGCTGCTATGGACAAAGAAGTATGGTGCGTTTCTGGGGATGGCTCATTTCAAATGAACATACAAGAATTGATGACCTGTGTTCAAGAAAAATGGCCCATCAAAATATTATTATTAGACAATGCCTATTTAGGAATGGTACGCCAGTGGCAAGAACAGTTTTATGCTAGAAATTACTCTGGTGTTAACTTGGTTAATCCGGACTTTGTGAAGCTAGCCAATGCTTTTTATATTAATGCGGCACGAGTGACCAACGTGGAAGAACTTGAGTCAGCAGTAAAGGCTGCTCGTGAAAGCGATGGTCCATTCTTAATTCATGCTATTGTTCCGCGTGAAGAAAATGTGTTTCCAATGGTAGCACCAATGACAAGCCTTTCCGACACTATTTACTATCCGACTGTTTAAAGTCGGATAGTAAATTTTATTAATACTAGTAATTGGCATAGTGATTGAATATTTTTATTAGCTTCCAAGATTGGACCTATATTAAACAATCAAATTAGAAGTTTCTTATTAAACTCATTTGCCAATGAAAAACCTGTTGTTTATTCTTTTTTTCAGTAGTTCAATTTATTTATTCGGTCAATCGACTGAGGATAAAAAAATGCTACTTACTGATTTAACAATTCAAATAGAGTGCACTGAAGCAGTCGATGCTTTATATAATTTTGATTTTGAAACAGCTGATCAGCAATTTCTCTGGTTAAAACAGCAATACCCTACACATCCACTACCCTATTTTTTAATGGGTTTGAGTCAATGGTGGCGCATCATGCCCAATGATATTGTCACAAAATATGATGACGCTTTTTTCGCTTACATGGACACAAGTATTGCTTTTGCAGAAAAACTATATAAAGAAGATAAAAACAACCCCGAAGCTAATTTTTTCTTAGCAGGGGCTTACGGCTTCAAAGCACGACTCCAGTCAGATCGAAACAACTATACCTCCGCAGCATTTACTGCAAAGAAGTCGTTAAACTATTTAAACGATGATCAAAATGATGCCAGTGAATTGGGTCCAGAATTCATTTTCGGAGATGCATTATATAATTATTTCCGTGAATGGATTCCCGACCATATGCCTAAGCTAAAACCCATTTTGTTGTTCTTCAAAAAAGGGGATAAGGAATTGGGCTTAAAACAATTAAAAGATGTTGCAGACAATGCTTTTTATACCCGAATTGAAGCCATGACCTTTTTAATGCGGATTTACAACGACTATGAAGGAAAGCGAAATGAAGCAATGCAGTATTCTAAGTACTTAAAAACCACCTATCCTAACAACCCTTACTTTGAGCGTTATTATGCGAAAGTTGCCTTCACCAAAGGTGAACTAGGGGAATGTTATATTGTCAGCACCGATATCCTTAACAAAATTGACTCTGGCTATGTCGGATATGACGATGAAAGCGGTCGCGTGGCTTCGTACTTTTTAGGGTACATCAATATGCGCTTACAAAAAGATACGTTGGCAGCTACAACGAACTTTAAAAAAACTATCGCGTACAGTGACGCATTAGCTAAAATTGATGATGAAGTTCTGGACCGAGGATATTACCTCAATGCCGTACATAGTTTAGCTGTATTTGCTAAAAAAAGAGGCGATAAGGAAGAAGCGCTCAAATACTACCAACTATATTTAGAAACAGCAGACAAAAAAGATGATGCCTACTTTAAAGAAGCGAAAGAATATGTCAAACAAAACGAAGAGAAAGACGGTGCCTGGTGGAAGTTGTGGTAAATTTTTTAATTATTTTTTGTGTGTTTCATATGTAGTTTCTTTTCAATTTTTTGAATTATAATATTCTAAAAAATTACTAACACATAAAATAAACTATAGATTCATGAAAACAATACCTTAAATTCTATGTAATATTTTTTTAAAAATCACACAAATAACTCTATTTCAATCACATAAATAAATAGATATATCCTTTTATTTATGTGATTGAATTTTTATTGTTGCACAAAAAAACACTTAGCAAATAAATAGTCATGAAAAAAAATATTTGTATTTTCCTATTGATTTTTACTGCCTCTTTTTTAGTAAAATCACAAGTACTTCATAATTTGGTTAATTCAAATGGGCTATATGTTCAAGATATACCTTGGTATTTAAATAAGGATCATGCCGCAGAAGCAAATGTCGGAGTATTCTTAAAATACAACCCTAGTACTAATTTGTGGAATTACACAGGGGGGGAATGGAGATCATTCAGTAATATAGTTTTTAATGGTTCTGATTTGCATTTTGTGTCAGCCCAAACTTGGAAAAACACTCCAAGCTTTCCAAATACGATGAAAACATCACAACTCATTAGAGATTATTCTAAACTGATGATTAGCGGATATAATGGGTATATTGGAATTGGAACTTCCTCTCCCGATGCTCAATTACATATCCATTCAAACGTAGGAGTTACACCTTTACAAATATCCAGTAAATCAGGAGTCAAACCATTTATGGTTCACTCTAATGGTGGTGTTTCAATAGGAAGTCATGAAGTACCAGCTCCAAGAAGTTTGTTTGTGAATAATACTATAAGTGTTGGTACAAATGATAGTCCCAAAGCTAGATTAACAACTAAGATAGGTTGGGGGGACTGGATGAGGTTTGATAACGATTTGAAAAGTGGCTATTGGGCTTTTCACAATAATAAAGATCAAAAGGATTTTCAAATTTATCATGTAAAAAAGGATGGTACTGTAATTTGGCCGTTTAATATTGGAGATAACGGTGTAATAGAAACTATGGCTATTGGAATAAATACTTCGAATACAGCAGGTCATCAGCTAGCAGTTGCGGGAAGTATTGTTGCAGAAAGGATATACTGTAAGCTACAAGCTAATTGGCCAGATTTTGTTTTTGCCGATAAATATAAGTTGATATCATTGGATGATGTCGAATGTTTTATTAACGAAAACCAACATTTACCAGGTGTCCCCTCGGCAAGTAAAGTTAAAGCAGATGATGGGATAAATGTAGGAGAAATGAATGCTGTTCTATTACAAAAAATTGAAGAATTAACTCTGTATCTAATTGAGCAGAACAAAAAAATTGCAGTTATGCAACAAGAAATAAATTCACTCAAATAATTTAATTTTTAAGTTAATTAACGCATTGATGAAAAACTTTATACTGATATTAATACTGGTATTTATAATAAATCCTACTTTTTCACAGATGCCTACAAATGGAGACTATTCATCATGGAATTGGGAAAATCAGTCTCAAAATAATTGGAAACGTAGAGATGGTAATATATGGGTGGATATTAATCCACCATTTAAGCCAGAGACAGAAAGAATTGGTAAAATTGTAGATGTCTATGAAACGAGTGATTATAAAAAAACAAAAGGGTGGCAATTACTTTGGGCTCAATTTGATGGAATATATCCATATTTTATTATCTATAATCCTCACAGAGGTTTAGTACGCGCATTTTTTTATTTAGACGAACTCCCTTTTGAACATGTTTTAGCTACATTATCATTTCATGATTTAAATAACCCTAGTAGTTTAACTTACGGAAACGAATATCAATATGCAACAGATAAATATTTGAATAGTGACATTACCAGTGATGATATGATATCAGTAATTATTCCTTTTGTTGCTTCAGATAACTGGTGCTCAGTTGATTTTCCTATATTTTTTGACCAAAATATTTTAAATAATAAATATAATTCGAAAAAATGGACTTTTAAATTTTATGGTTGTAATAACTATCAAATTCGCTTAAAGGATAAATTGGGTCCTGCTTCAAGTGAACAGCACACAATCACGGGTAGTAAAACAAGTATATCTAATAATACTTTTAATGCAAGCCTCTCAAAATTGCACAAACAGTTAGAGAGCAATGAAAAGTTCATAAGCCAGATGCAAAATTCAGTAAAAAAAATTGACGATAGCTCTCCTCAATATATGAAGAGTTACAAAAACGTTGTAAACACCTTAAAGCCTGTAGGTGAAATTTTTTCTGCTGCTACAGGTATTACTGCGGGTGCAAGTGCTGTTTTAGGATTTGTTAGAATCCTTAATGGTAGTTTTAATGAGAAAACTTCTACTCCGCCTACAGGTACGATTGAACACCTAGATATTGAAGGAACAATGAGTATTAAATTTAATTTAGGAGGTAATACACTAAAAATACCAGGAGTTAATGGCAATTTTTTTCCTCCTGTTAGTTGGAGTCCCTATGATTGTCCTTTAGGTTTCATAAATTTATCTAAAACTCCAACAATTCGTAAAACAACTCCATATGATAAATATGAACTTGATGGCGATAATAATGGCGGTCAGGTTGGAACTCAAAACGGACTTCCTGTAAAAGTAATTTCATATAAATCGTACCCCCCTTTTTATGTTAAAGCAAACCAACCCACAGTATCGGATTACCTTGGAAAGTTCGTTAAATACAAATTTGAAGACAATAATGTAGTCGCAATTAATAAAATACCAGGTCTTTCCTTAATGGATATTCATTTTGCATTAGTAGTAAAATTAACAGGTGTTGGAGCTGAAAAAATTGATATAACAAAACAATATGTCTTATTCAAATTTTGGGATGAAGTTGGTAAAGAATGGCATATTCCTGTTGTAAACCCAATTTATAAAGCTTTAGATGAAGGGCGTTTAAAAATTTATAAATTTGATGAAGAAAACGGGAATATCTATATAGGCACTCCAGAATTACCCATGAATAAGCTTAAAGATATGGTAATTGAAGTTCCCGAAAAATCTGAAATAATGTTAAGAGTAATTGCGCGATTTAATTCTAACTATTATGAGAACCCAATAATATTTCAGGCTAATTACAAGATGAACGAATCAATTGAGAAGGCACAATATGATAGATTGGTTTGGAAATGGGAGCAAGGTAATTACCATTGGGATGATTATTATCAAGGTGCTTTTAATATTGAACTCTCAACCACTAACTCTTCAAACAATGTTGCGGGGGTTATTGGGATGTCACCTAATTTTATTGCTGAACCAGGATTTTCAGCAGTTGCAACAGACCCTTACCCTTCTCGGGGGTTTACAGAAATAAATCACTATTCTTTTGCATGTAGTAATTCATTCCGTAAAGGTTTTTTTGAAAATGAAGTTGTAACTGATAATTCCAACAAACCATTCCAAATTTTCCCAAATCCTAGTCAAGGTCGCTTTACATTGGTTAATAGTTTTGAAACAAATAAAATCACTAGTATAAGATTATTAAATAATATGGGAGCTGAAATTTTAAATGAAAATAATATAAATAAAAATACTTTCGATATAGATTTACACGACTTCAATCCTGGTATACATATTCTACAAGTAATATTACAAAACCATGAAAGCTATTCAGAAAAAATATTATTAGAATAACTAATCTGAAAATAAAATCATGAAAAAAACATTTCTTCTTTTGTTAGTGTTATTTTTATTTAGTTGTGAAGATAAAGATTCTGTAAAAAAAGAATTCCCACTAACATATAAGGCGGTAATTAATGACAATAAGGGCATTTTAAAGAGAGTATCATTTTATACTAATACATATTTCCCTGATGAGAATATTACAATTATCAACGCATACGGTAAGTCTAAACACAAGTGGGCTTCTAGCGAAGATTATTTAGAAGATTTTGATTCATTGTTTTATACACCAGATAAGAAATGTTACAATGGTTGTACAAAATATATGGAGATTACATTTCATTACACAGACTCACTTAATATTAAACCCAAAACATATATAACTGAAGGAGTAATTTCTAATGAACGGACGGTCCATTTTTCATGGCCAGAAGATACATTAAAGTGATCACTTATGCTTTAAATTTTAATGAGGAATTTATCAGGTAATTATCTTATTGTTTTTTTATTACTTTTTTACCTAAGTATTACTCAATATAAATACATAAACACTTTTCCTTCAAACATCCACGCGTGGGCACAAGCCGATAGGTATGCAATTGCTCTAGGTTTTGTCGAGAACGATCTAAATTTTTTTCAGCCTCAGACTTATGTATATAATCATCAATTTCCTAACAACTTTGAAATACCAGCTAAGCAAACTATAACAGCTGTGGATTTTCCAATTCATGATTATGTACCTGCGATAATTATGAAAATTTCAGGGCATTCTTCGCCTTGGATATTCCGATGTTATATTTTATTATATAGTTTATTAGGCCTATATTATTTATATAGACTTACTTATTCGCATACAAGCGATAACTTAAAGTCAATTTTCGTAGTCTTATTTGCAGCAACCTCTCCTGTATTTGTTTATTATCAAGGAGGTTTTTTACCAACTATTCCATCCTTGTCAAATGCAATCATTGGCATTTATTTTTATTCGAAATACTTATCCGATAATAAGAAAAATGATTTTGCTATAACTATCTTTTTCTTGACTCTAGCGGCACTTGCAAGAACGACTTTTGCAATTCCACTTATAGCGATATATTGTTTAGAGTTCGCCCGTATTTTGAAAAAAGAATCGACTCTAATTACTAAGATTTTGCCAGTTGTTTTGTCTACTGTTATTTTAATTGGATATCAGCTTTATAATTCACATCTAAGAAACCTTCATGGATCAATGTTCTTAAACTATATTCTGCCTCCTTCGAGTGTAGAGGATGCTAAAGAAATCATATTCGACACGTATAAAAATTGGGCATTGGATTATTTTACTGCTTTTCAATATACAGTCATGTTTGTGATATTAATAATAGCATCATATTTCTTTCTCAGAAGAAATATGATGGATATTAAAATTAAAAACTGGGGCTTGCTCTTTATTATTTATCTAATTGGATGTTTGGTGTTTTCTTGCTTAATGTTACAGCAATTTGTTAATCATGATTATTATTTTTTAGACACCTTTTTCTTACCTGTTATCATGCTATTGATTTTCCTTTTTGCTCTAATGCCAAAGGTCGTTGACAGAACTCTTAAAAAAATCTTTGTTACTGCTTTTTTAGGAATTGCACTTATTATGATAATGCAGGTGGTTAAATCTCAAAACAAGAGACATCAGTTCGAATCTTGGAATAAAACTCAGACCATGATTTATTCTTATGAAAACGCTGATAAATTTTTGGATTCTCTTAACATTTCAAAGAATGCTAAGATCCTTACATTTAATTCATTTGGACCCAATATTCCTTTTATTCAAATGAAGAGAAAGGGTTATGTTGTAGTTAAACCAACTACAACAAACATAAAAAAAGCTTTGAGCTGGAATTATGATTATGTAGTATTTGAAAAAATATCTTTTGTTTCCGATCTGGCTTCTCAGTTTCCAATACTTATCCAACACTTGATAAAAGTTGCAGAGAACAATCATCTTTTGGTTTGTAAATATTCTAAGAAAGAAATTAACCAAGGGTTGGATGAATTTATAATCTCTAGTGAAAAACAAGTAGAACTTGAAAAAACTATAGATTTTGAGAATATAGAAATAAATAATGAGTGGTCAAATGTTAACTTATCTGACACCACAGGTTATAAAAGTAGTCATTCTGGACAAATAACACCTAAAGAAGAATATGGGTTAACATTTACAACAAAAAAAATCCCTAAACTAGATAGTCCAAGATTATTGTTTGTCTCTTCTTATTTTATAAAGAACGTAGATTCAGACTGCAATTTAGTACTCGCAATTAATTCTTCTGAAAAAACTGTCTATTACCAATCATACAATTTAAAAGAACTCGTAAGAAAGCAAAACACGTGGCAAGAACTAGATTTAAAATTCCAACTTCCCCCAATCTCGGATAATAACTGTGAGCTTGTCGTGTATCTTTGGAATACTGGAAAAAGTGAATTTCTATTTGATGATTTTTCTCTTCGAATTTATTAACTTTTTATAAAGTTATTTTATCGTTGGACTTTCCATGAACAAAAGAAAAATCATTCGAATCATTGTTGCAGCTTTTCTTATAACATTTATAGGAATGAATGTCATTGCCGCATTTCATGCCTACAAATTCACTCATTTTGTTAAATCAACAATCACAAAAACCCAAAACCCGGATGAATTGACTCAACTAGAAAAGTTGAACACCCTTTTTTTTGGGATAAATAACCCTAAACCAGTAAATTCTATTTTTCCATCCCAGGGTTATGAAACAGTTTTTGTCGGAGGTAATGAATACTGGTGGATTAAAAGTGACTCATCATTGGGCACCATACTTATCTTTCATGGATACACGGGAGTAAAATCCTTAGAGCTGGAAAAAGCAGAAGCATTTCTTGAAATGGGTTATGACGTCTTCATGGTCGATTTCCTAGGCTCCGGGGGTTCAGAAGGCTATCAAACTACCATTGGATTCTATGAAGCTGATCAAGTAAAGGCGTGTTATGAGTTTATCATGCAACAAACAAAATCCCCTGTTAATTTATATGGATCATCTATGGGTGCTGTTTCTATCATGAAAGCAATAGATAAATATCAAATACAACCCAATGCGATAATGATTGAATGCCCTTTTGGCTCTATGAAGGAAACAGTGGAATCACGCTTTGCTATGATGGGAGTTCCATCCTTTCCAATGGCTAATTTATTGCTATTTTGGGGAGGCGTAATTAATGATTTTTGGGCTTTTAATCATAACCCTGAAGAATACGCAAAGGCTATTTCAGTTCCTACTTTATTGATGTATGGTCGTAATGATCCAAAGGTGAGTTTAGCCGAAACGGAAAAAATTTATTCCAATTTAAATGAAGAGAAAGAGCTTAAAATATTTGAAAACTCAGCTCATGAAACGTTTTTATTGGAGGACAAAGAGGAGTGGGAATGTTCAGTTAATAACTTTTTAACTCATAAAATGAGGGACTAAATTGTCCCCCCTCCTTCTGGAAGGAAATCTTGCCCGCTCGTTTTTCTAAGTGAAGCGAAGAGTAGAACATGGCGATGGTTTGTTAGAAACCAAGAATAATAACTATTCGTCATTCCCGAAACCGTAATGTAATGGAGGTTATCGGGAATCTCCTTGAGACGTAGACAAAATTACAGGTTGCGCTTATGAGATCCCTGATATTTTGTGATCACATAACTCGGGGAGACGGTTTAGGTTCGTGTTACGTTTTCAACTCACCCCCACTTCCCTTTCAAAGCAGCTAATTTATCTTGCATGCTGCCTTGTGGTTCTTCCTTTTTTACGATGTTTTTTTGTCGGACAGGTTTGTTGGTTCTAGCAGGTTGTTCGTCTTTCATGGAAAGAGAAATGCGTTTTCGTGGGACATCTACACCTGTTACGCGTACTTGAACTTTCTGGCTGACTTTCACAACTTCATTGGGATCTTTTACGAAGGTGTTGGAGATTTCACTGATGTGTACCAAACCATCCTGATGCACACCAATGTCTACAAAAGCACCAAAGTTGGTCACATTGGTCACGATGCCTGGCAAGGTCATACCTTCTCTTAAATCATTGATATCATGTACCGAATCATCAAATGAAAAGACTTCAAATTCCTTACGCGGGTCACGACCGGGTTTTACAAGTTCTTCTAGTATGTCTTGGAGTGTAGGCAAACCTACTTCGTCATTCACATACTTTTTTAAGTCAATTTTTGATTTGATATCAGACTTGCCAATGATGGTTTTCAAATCACTTTGTAAGTCTTTTGCCATTTGCTCAACCAACTTATAACGTTCCGGGTGGACGGCACTGGCATCCAACGGATTTTTACCATCACGGATGCGTAAGAAACCTGCTGCTTGTTCAAATACTTTCTCGCCCATGCGAGGTACTTTTAGTATTTCTTTTCGGGACTGAAATGGTCCATTTTCATTCCGATAGTTGACAATGTTTTCCGCCAGGGTTGGTCCTAATCCAGAAACATACGTGAGCAATTGTTTACTAGCCGTATTCACATCCACGCCTACTGCATTCACACAACTCATGACCACATCATCCAAGGCATTTTTCAAAGCCGTTTGATCCACATCGTGTTGGTATTGCCCTACTCCAATGGATTTAGGGTCTAACTTTACCAACTCCGCCAAAGGATCCGCCAATCTTCGTCCAATAGAAACGGCACCCCTCACGGTAATGTCGTGGTCAGGAAATTCATCCCGAGCAATTTCTGAAGCACTATAAATAGAGGCACCACTTTCATTCACCATGACCACTTGCACGGGGTGATCAAACTTTATTTTATTGACAAAGGCTTCAGTTTCTCTACCAGCGGTACCATTACCAATTGCAATTGCTTCAACTTTATATTCGTTTACCAATTGCTTAAGAGTTGCTTCTGCCGCAGCTGTTTGTCGTTGTGGTTCGTGCGGGTAGATTGCTGCATTATGTAACAACTTCCCTTGTTGATTTAAGCAAACGACTTTACAGCCTGTTCTAAAACCTGGGTCCAATGCCAACACCGCTTTTTGACCAAGGGGAGAAGCCAATAAGAGTTCACGTAAGTTGTCTGTAAATACCCGAATGGCATCCAGATCCGCTTTTTTCTTCGAGGTTAAACGAAACTCTGTTTCTAAGGAGGGTTTTAGAAGTCGTTTATAACAGTCCTCAATGGCGAGTTGCACTTGATTGGCAGCAGCATTGTTTCCTTTTACAAATTGACGCTCTAACTTTTCAATGGCTACTTCCTTTTCAGGAGAGATATCCATGCTAAGAATCATTTCTTTTTCTCCGCGTCTCATTGCCAACAACCGGTGCGAAGGTGTTTTTGCTAGTGGCTCTTCCCACTCAAAGTAGTCTTTATATTTTTCGCCTTCGGTTTCTTTTCCTTTCAACACTTTTGTTTTTACGATGGCTGTTTTTTTGAATACATTTCTTAGTTTTTGTCGTGCTTCAGCATCTTCGCTCACCCACTCAGCAATAATATCCCGCGCACCTTGCAAAGCTTCTTCTATTGACTTGACTTCTTTTTCTTCGCTTAAGAACTTTTCAGCTTCACCCTCGACATTCGAACTGTTTTGATCGAAAAGAAATTTAGCCAGCGGCTCTAGTCCTTTATCTTTTGCTACTGTTGCTTTGGTTTTTCGTTTGGGTTTATATGGAAGGTAAATGTCTTCTAATTCGGTTAGAGTTGTAGCCGCATCTATTTTTTTCTCCAATTCAGGAGTTAGTTTTTCTTGTTCTTTAATGGATTTCAAAATAAACGCTCTTCGTTTTTCCAATTCTTCAAACCCCGCAGATAAGTCACGAACAGCAGCAATTTGCACTTCATCTAGTTCACCCGTTTTTTCTTTCCGGTAACGAGCGATAAAAGGGATAGTCCCTCCTGCCGCTAATAGTTCAAGGGTTGCCGTAACTTGTGTTGGTCGAATGCTTAACTCGCTAGCTATTTGTTGAATGTATTTTTGTTCCATCGTGTTGGTTTGTTCGCAATTCCAAACGTACTAGAAAAGATGACTTGTGACAAGCGATGTTGAAAAAATTGGAGTCTTTTAGTTTTCTTCGAAACAACTTGTTCCATTCTTAGGTTAAAGTTCGTAACTTAGTTACATATGAGCGAAAGATTGTCTGTATCAACTTCTTTGTCTTCGTTGGTAACGAAGAACTCATTTTTTGCCTCGGCTTTACATTCCATGGGTATCACCTATCCAAAGTTCCCAACTTCTTCTCTGGTGGAAGCTTGTCACCAATCAGGTGTATCCGTGTTTGTGGCAGTAAATAAACTACACAGCATTGAAAAAGATTACAAACACTTAGCAGAATTACAACATTACCCTGTTGAGTTAACAATCTCCTATTTACGGTATATGCACCGGCTGATTATTCGTGAACGTCTTCCTTATGTGCAAGATTTAGCGGAAATGATTCTCCCTAACGAGTTTACAAATAGGGAACTTGCTCATGATTTAAAAACAATTATCCCCATTTACGTGGAAGATTTTATCAAACATATTCATGAAGAAGAAGATGAATTGTTTGACTATGTAATCCAACTCAGTAGAGCTTCTAAAAAAGCTAACTTAATGGCTTCCATACTTTTTGAATACCGCCATTATTCCATCCAGCAATTTGCCTTAGCCCATGCTCATGAAGACGAGACTGACGGTATCCGCCTGATTACAAATGATTATCAATTACACACTTCCGCTTCCTGTTTGGAGAAAATTGTGATTCAGGAACTAAAAGCTTTTGACCGCGAAATGGAGCTTCATGCTCGCATAGAAAATGAATTATTACTTCCGAAAGCGATTGAGCTAGAGCAGCAAGTGATTCAAAAAAGTATCGCACTAACCCCTCATAATTAATTGGCTCGTATTATCGCAATTGACTTCGGCAAGGTTCGCACAGGACTTGCTGTCACTGACCCGTTGGGAATTATCGCTTCCCCTTTAGAGACGGTGGAAACTAAAAAGTTGGGTGAATTTCTTCGAACTTATTTCCAAAAGGAGGAGGTTTCCAATGTTGTGATTGGCATGCCTAAGCGGTTGGATAACACCGACACACACGCCACCGCCTTGGTTGAACGATTTGTGGAACAGTTCAAAGTGAAATTTCCCGAAAAACCCGTAACTTTGATTGACGAACGTTTTACTTCTAAAATGGCTTTAAGTGCTATGATAGAAGGAGGCATGAGCAAAAAAGACCGCAAAGTAAAAGGTAATATTGATAAAGTAAGTGCGGCAATTATTTTACAATCCTATTTAGCACAACACCCATGATTTACCCAATTATAGCCTATGGCGACCCTGTTTTAAAGAAAGAAACACGAGATGTAGAAGAGGGAGAAGTAGATATCAAAGAATTGGTTTCAGATATGTTCGAAACAATGTATGAAGCCAATGGCGTAGGTTTAGCTGCTCCTCAGATTGGCAAAGATCTTCGCGTATTTGTTATAGACAGTACTCCGTTGGAGGATGAAGGAGAAGAACACCTGGGTGTGAAAAAAGCCTTTATCAATGCCACCATTGTGGAAGAAACAGGTAAAAAATGGGTGTTTGAGGAAGGGTGTTTGAGTATTCCCGGTATCAGAGAAGATGTGTACCGAAGAGAAAATTTAACAATTCACTATTTCGATGAAAATTGGGAAGAACACGAAGAGGCTTACAGTGGTATTCAAGCAAGAATTATTCAACACGAATATGATCATGTGGAAGGCGTGCTATTCACTGACTACCTTTCAACAATAAAAAAACGTTTGATTAAAAAACGTCTGTTAAATATTTCAAAGGGGATAGTGGATACCGATTACCGCATGAAATTTCCTGCGAGATAATCATTTATTCAAAAGCAGCCTGGACTATTTTTTTGATTGTTTTTAAATTATCAAAAACAATAATTAACACACTAAGTTGTATCACCCAGTCTACACGTGATTGAAACCTAGGGTTGGCATCATGAAGCCCCGCAGTACACAAACTATTAAGCAATAAATAAAGAACAGCGAAAGACATAAACAGGATTTGTTCTTTTTTAAACTTACTGTTATTCTTCCAAATGAAAATGATAAGCAATACCGTAAAAAATATTGCATAGTAATGTAGTTTAGTTATCCAATCTGTATCTAATTGATTTACATTTTGTAGAGATAAATCATAACTATTACTCTCCTGCTCATAGTGCTTATGCACACGAGAATAGGGGGGGCTATTTTCAAGGTAAGGAAATGTACCAGGCGCTATATTAAGTCGGAATAATTGGGAAAGGGTATTCTCTATTGTCGAGGTTATATTTAAGTAAAGGTATTTTGGGGTGGTGAGCAATTCTTTAATAAGATCATTATATTCTTTTTTGGACTCGTTGCCCCATCCACCAGTTTTATATAATGGACTATTTTCTAACCAAAGAAAAGAACTGATGTCACTCGGTAATTCTTCATAGCATGAACACATTTTATGGGTCTCATAGAATTCCTCATCTTGGCACCTTTCTTTTAATAATTCCTTTAAAGTGCCATTCTCGACAAACTTACACATAAGTATTACATGGGAACTACCCGAATAGATAAACTTGCCTGTATTTAAAAAATGTAAAGTCGGAGTAAATAATATACCAATAACTAATAGTAGACCTATTTTAATTTTTTTAGAACGAGTAAAATGAAATAAGTTAAACGATTTTATTTTTTTCTGAACTAACACTAAACCGAAAAAAATTACCACTAATAAAGTCGCCATTGCAACATGTGAATTGTGGACACCAATCGCGAGAATTCCAATAACAATATTTAATAAATCTAACGTGGGTTGATTTTTTACTCTAAACATTATATTAGCTAAAGCGATACACAACATTGGTGTGAATACATCTGCCATAATTTGGCTTGAGGTAAAAGAAATACCACTGGTAAAGGCAAGTATGATACATATAATTAAATAAACCGTCTTTTTTGAATGATGATTTGTAATAATCATGCATAAATCAAAAAGCAGAAATGCCAGCATTAAAGTCTGCATTAATACTGGCCCCCAAAGCGTTTGATGCATACCAAAAACAAATATAAACTCACCATAAGTTTGCGGTCGATCGCCTGGAACAAAGTGTTCATGAGCTCCAGCTATATAGATACCTGTATCTGAATAAACTAAAGGGTAACCATTATACCAAAGCACCCATGAAAGGATAAAAACACCAAAAAACACGTAAATAATAGAAGAAAAATCAATTTTTTTTAACTTGGATTTCATTACTTGTCTGATTATAAACAATTATAAATATATTGTTTTTAAGCAATTTTAATACTTACAAAGTCACAATATGAAAATCTGCCTAGTACAAACTAAAATTTTTTGGGAACAGAAGGAAGCAAATTTTGCTGAGTTGGAAGAAAAGATGAGTGAGGTAGAAGAAGGTGTGGACCTAATTGTGTTACCTGAAATGTTTTCGACTGGGTTTTCTGTAAACACCGCTTCGCTTGCTGAGCATCCACACACAAACACATTTAAATGGCTTCAACAGCAAGCAAAACGATTACAGACAATTCTTGTGGGTAGTTTCATCATTAAAGACGAAGAAGGAATTAAAAACCGATTAATGGCCGTTTCTCCCCAAGGCCTTATCTCAGAATACGATAAACAGCAACTTTTTTCTTACGGGGACGAAACAAAGTTATTTACCTCGGGAAACAAACAAGCCATTTTCCCAGTAGCAGATTTTAAGTGCAGCGGTTTGATTTGCTACGATCTGCGTTTTCCAGAAATGGCTCGAAATATTGGGACGGCTTACGATTGTTTGATCTATATCGCTAACTGGCCTACTAAACGAATCGAACACTGGAAAAAACTTTTAGCCGCCAGAGCGATTGAAAACCAATGTTATGTGGTAGGACTAAACCGTATCGGAACTGACGGCAATGGTTGGGAATATAACGGGCAGTCGATGGTGGTGGATTTTAATGGAGATGTAATTGCAGATTTAGGTTCAGAAGAAAAGTTAAGTGTAGTGGAACTGGATAAAAATGCTTTGGAAGAGTACCGAAAGAAGTTACCTTTTTTAAAGGATATTAAATCTTAAAACATAAAAATGAGACAAGATACTAGAGTCAAGAACCAAGACATGTCTAATATCTAACTACTAACAATCTCATATCACAATAAGGTAGAAAAAGTAAAATAGAAGGACTTAAAAAGTCGAAATCTGCAACCTTTTAACTTTCAACCCACAACCAGTGATCAAACTTTTAGTAGATATAATCATCCAATTTGACATCTCCTTCATGCACATTATTTATTGAATCTACTGGAGGGAAAAACCCTACACCTATTTTTTGAACATCAGCACGACAAATTTTGAAAAAGGCATCATAAAACCCTTTTCCATAACCTACACGGTGCCCCTGCTTATCACAAAGCACCAAAGGAGTTATCACCAAATCAATTTCTTTGTTATCGATAATTGTTTCCTCAATTGGCTCTGGTATTCCAAAATTGTCAGTCGCAAGTTTAGTGTCTGAGGTTAGTAGACACGTTTTCATTTCCCGTTTCTTAAAATCACATTTAGGTACGACTGTTTTGATATGCGAATGTGTTTTCCAAAGCCAATGGATAAACTCCCATAAGTTCACTTCATGATGATGCGCGATGGGCAAAAAAAGATGAATGACTTTTAGTTGAGAAAAATCAAGTTGTTTTAACTGCTGAATGATGGATGCATTACCTTGAGCTACTTCTTGATCAGAAAGTATGCTTCTTTTGTGTAGATATAATTGACGGAGTTCGGCTTTTGTCAAAGTTTGAAAGCATTAAATCGAAAATCGAGTGGCGAAAGTTTTTCTTTCAAATTACTAATCAAGTCGGGTTCATTCACCAAAAAACTAAAAATATTTTCTTGGCGCTCTTGCAAACCACCACTAGGGAATAATTTTTCTTTTAATGATCCCAACTGTTTTAACGCTGTTTCGTGTTTGCGTTCTTCGGCTTTTTTGATGCGTTTATCAATTCCTTCAAATTGCTTTGTCATTCGCTGCCACTCTGCTTCCATCGCTCCATGGAGTGAACCATCTACTTCACTAGCTTTTGTGATTATCTTTTCAAAAACGGTTCGCATTTCGTTCACTTCTTCTTCAATTGTTGGTTCAATCTGCGAATGTTCATGCAAATAAGTTGTTTTTAATTCCTCATACGATTGGAAAAGTTGTGATTCGTTCAATCCTACTTTTTCGAGCTTATGTTGGGTGTTTTGATCTAATAGCAACCCAAAATTTCGAGGCATGATAACCGGGAATGGGATTTTATATAATTCAAATACCCCTTTCAACTGAAACCAATACGCCAACTCCCCTGGACCACCAATGTAAGCAAGATTGGGTAAAATTTGTTGCTGATATACCGGGCGTAGAATAACATTAGGGCTAAAACGTTCAGGGTGATTTTTTAATTCCGTTTTCATTTCAGATTCGGAGAAAGTGATCTCAGTATTAAGCACCTTGAATATTCCATCTTCAAAAATGATTCGTTCCCTTGAAGAGTCGGTCAAATAAAACAAGTTGATTTCACGCGGATGCACTTGGTTTTTGTAATCAAGTTTCTCTAGTTGTTCTGAAGTGTCCAAAACTACTTTTCCACTCTTCCTTTCGAAAAGTTCTTGTTCAGCGATGGATGCGAATTCCCGTTTCAGTTCAAAATCATCCGCATCCAGAATTACTAAGCCCTCTTTACCAAACAACTCATTCACCAAATAGCGGGTAGCTTTACTCAACGTTGGTTCTGCATACGCCTTGTTCAGTAATTCAATGTTTTCGGGGAGTTGTTTTAATATTTCTTGAATTCCTTCAGTCGAGAAGCGGCCTACCCCACCTTGTTGTTCCGTTTGCCATTCATATTTTTTTCCAAAAAGATAGAAGTGGTTAATTTCTTCAAAGTCATGATCTTCCGAAGCCATCCAAAAGACGGGTACAAAGTTTTTGTTTGGGTAGTTGGCTTTCAACTCTTTCGCTAAATTAATGGTAGTAATGATTTTAAATACAAAAAAAAGGGGGCCTGTAGCTAAGTTCAGTTGATGGCCCGTAGTTACCGTAAAAGTATTTTCTTCCTTTAATAAATTGATGTTCTCGGTGGTCGATTTTGCAACGGTAAACCCATCATACTGCTTTTGTAAGGACTGAACTAGTGCTTCGCGATTGACAGGGGTATAGTTTTCGGAGACAGCCGCCATATTTTCCAAGGAAGGAAAGGCAGCATAAAAATCTTTAAGTGAGTCTTTTTGGTTGATGTAGTCTAAAAATATGCGGCTAAACTGGCCAGTTTTTTCAAAATCGATACAATCTACTTTCATGCTTTCCTGATTACAGTGGGTAAAACTATGAAATTAGTTAAGTAGTTCCTTGAATTGAAAGAGCAAATGAATTTTGTCAAAAAATCATCGCTGGTTTCACTTTTACAATCAAATCACAAAAAAATATTTTTCCCTAACTTGTCGCCATGAATTATTCCAAAGAAGTGCTCAACATATTTTTCAACGCATTGCTTCAAAATGAAAAAGCAATTGCCTGGCTTCACCAAAATGATTATCCAGAATTAGCTGCGTTTGTGAATGGACTTTATGGGTTGGACAAGGCAGAACAGTGGCTACTAAAAACCAATCACAAAAGCTGGGGCATGTTATCGAAAGCTATAAAAAGAGATAGTGCCGCATTAGAGTGGTTAATAGAAAATGGTTACACCGACTTCGCAGCTACTGTGGGCATGATTCATGAAGATACCGCCAGCGAACAATGGCTTTTAAACAACGAAAAGTTCCCCCAGTTGAAAATGGGAGAACTTTTGAGAAGAAAATTTTAGTGGGTATTTTACCAGTGAGATTCGCGCTTGTGTGGGAATGGCGAATCAGGAATTAATCATCACTACCCCCCATAAACATGGAGAGGTAGTATAAGAATGTGGCTAAAGAACCCAATGCGGCTACCACATAGGTTAACGCAGCCCATTTCAAAGCATCTTTTGAATACTCATACTCTTGCTTAGTCACGATATTTCTACTACTGATCCATGCTAAAGCTCTTGAGCTGGCATCAAATTCAACTGGTAAAGTCACCAACGCAAACAAAGTAAAGACCCCATAACAAGCTAGATAAATCATTAATATAAAATTCATGTTTCCTCCCATGAAGAAATACCCACCAAACATGAAGGCTATCATCATGAAATTTAAAATCTGTCCGCTCACGTTTTGAATAGGTACTAGTGTGGTTCTTAGGGTTAACATACTGTAAGCAGTTGCATGTTGCACCGCATGACCACATTCATGCGAGGCTACTGCTGCCGCTGCCGCATTTCTACCGTGATATACTGCTTCACTCAAGTTTACAGTTTTATGTTCTGGATTATAATGATCAGACAATTCCCCTTGAACGGAAATAACTTTCACATCATAAATGCCATTATCTTTGAGCATCATTTCAGCAATTTCTTTCCCTGACAAACCCGAAAGTAACGGAGTCTGAGAATACTTTTTAAAGCGATTTTTTAGTGTTCGGCTCACTAAAAAACTCACAATCATCACAACTATGGTTATTCCCAATAGCACAGGATGAAAATACATTCCGTATAGGTGCATAATTTATATAGGTTTAAGTGTGTTTTATTTTTTCTACTAATTGGGAAGTAGAATAACCTTGAACGAGTTCAATGGTTTTAACTGTCCCTCCATTGGTTCTAACAATACCTGAACCAACAATGTGTTTCGGACTTTTTGTGTCTGTTTCCTCTGCCAAATAGTCATTACCTTTGACTAACACATCTGGTAGAATGAATTTAATCAAATCCAGTGGGGTATCCTCGTTAAAAGGAATTACTGCATCAACACACTCCATGGCAGCTAACACACGATAGCGTGAATTTTCATTTGCAATTGGTCTATTAGGGCCTTTAAATCGTGATACTGAATCATCGGTATTAATACCAACTACTAACTTGTCTCCAAGAGCTTTGGCTTTCTCTAAATAATCGACATGACCAATATGCACTAAATCGAAACAACCATTTGTAAAAACTATGGATTTTTTTTCCGATTTCCACTGATCTAATAGAGGCGAAAAATCTTTTAGCGACTTAATCTTTAATTGGCTCGACATCGGCTTTCTTTCTTGTATTTATGACAATTAATCCTATCATCCCCAATATAATCACAATAATGGTTTGCCAGCCATGAAATATCGTTGCAAAGGCAACACCTTTGGCGAGGTCTGTCAGCCCACACAAATGCACCATCGCTAAGGGCACCATGGTATGGTAAGTACCTGCTCCTCCCGGAGACGGTATAGCCAAAGCAATTCCCCCCACAGCAAAAATGGTTAAAGCATCGATAAAACTTAGCACCTCGGTTTCAGGAAAAGCTAATAATATCATCCACAACATCATCATATAACTTACCCAGATGGCAATTGAATAGACAAAGAATAAAAACCTTTTTTCCAATTTAAAAACCGAAAGTATACCAGACTTCATTCCAACCATAAACTCGATTGCTTTATTGCGTATCAATTCAAACAAAGCCGGCTTCGCTTTATACAATATAAATACAAAAATACCTGTTATTACTGCTGCTACTAGAACATAATGTATTAGTCCAAACGAATTTTCTCCTTGTCCATTTTCTGCCGCTGGAGTATAATCTTGAAGAAATTGGAGTAAGGTAGTGAACTGAAAGATAAAAACTGAGCCCAAACAAATGACTAAAAAGATAAGGTCGATAATTCGTTCCATGACTACCGTACCTAAACTCGTGTTTAACGGGACTCCCTCTAACTTACCTAATGTAATTGGCCTAGACACCTCTCCTCCACGTGGAATGGCAAGGTTGACAAAATAACCATTGATGACAGCCGTAAAACTGTTCCATAATGAAACTTTATATCCTATCGGTTCTAAAAGCAACTTCCATCGTTCGGCTCGAATGACATGACTTAGGATGGTGAAAAATGCTGATAAAGCAAAAAACAATGTACTTCCTTGCGAAAACACATCGAGTATAAAACCAATTTTTGACTGCCCTGGAGCTAAAGCACTTTCATCAATTTTTTCAAAAGAATCCCATAACAAATAAGCCGTTAAACCGAAAATCAGGGTGTACTTAAGAAAAGAGAGCAGTTTTTTTAACATTAGGTAAGTTTATTCCCTTCAGTAGGATGAATTACTGTTGGGGTATGTTTTTTTGCTTTTTCAAAGTCCATTTGCGCATACGAAATGACAATAATGACATCCCCCACCTGAGCTTTCCGCGCAGCAGGACCATTCAGACAAATAACGCCACTTTTTCTTTCGCCTTTAATAATATACGTCTCGAAACGCTCACCATTATTAACGTTCACAATATGCACTTTTTCATGCTCAATCATATTTGCTGCATCCATCAAATCTTCATCAATGGTGATGCTTCCTTGGTAGTGTAAATCTGCTTGAGTGACTACTGCTCTATGAATCTTTGATTTTAGTATTTCTATTACCATCGCTTATTTAAAATCTTGCAAAACTAAGGAATTTAACAAAACCTAGCCGCAAACAATTCCCTAAATATTAGATTTTGAATAAAATGTTATCGATTAACCGTACATCACCCAAAAACACAGCAACACATATCGCCATTTCTTCTTTACCAACCTTATCTATTGGCTTTAAGGTTTTTGAATCCACAATTTCTAAGTAATCTAGTCGGAAAAGAGGTTCCGCTTGAATATGGGCTAAACCTTTCTCCCGTGCTGCGGAAATATCACCTTCATTTTTCATGTTTTCTTTCACCGCTTCAATTGCTTTAAACATCTTACATGCTACACTACGTTCATGAGTGCTTAAACGTCTGTTTCGTGAAGACATTGCCAACCCATCACGTTCTCTAATAATAGGGTGTTTTATAATTTCAATCGGAAAGGAGAGATCTTCCACTAACTGCTCCACAATAGCACATTGTTGTAAGTCCTTTTGACCGAAAAAAGCTACATCGGGCTGAATGATATGAAACAACTTTGAAACAACTATACCCACACCATTAAAATGACCTGGACGAAACTTTCCTTCCATTACCGTTTCGAGTTGACCAAAGTCAATAGATAATACAGGTAAGCTACTATACATTTCTCCTTCGGCAGGAACAAAAGCCAAATCAGCTAAGTTACCTACTAAAGCTAAATCATTTTCGACATCCCGCGGGTAGTTCTTAAAATCAGAGCTATCATTAAACTGGGTAGGGTTCACAAAAATTGTTAGCACGGTTTTAAAACCTTGTGCCTTGCTTGCTTGCAACAAAGCCAAATGACCTTCGTGCAAACTGCCCATAGTAGGCACTAACCCTACTTTAAAGCCATTTTTCTTCCATTCGAAAACCGTCTTAGCGGCTTCTTTTTTTGTTTTACAGCAAATCATGAGTGGTATGACAACAAGCCAAAAAGGGTGTTGAGTGTGACAAAACTTGTGAACTTACGGTATTTTTTACTATATTTGCAACGCATTTCAAAAAAACAAATAAAAAAATAGCTATGTCTCAAATCCGAATTCTTTACGTAGCTTCTGAAATTAACCCATTTTTACAGACAACTAAAGTAGCTGACTTCGTACGAAAACTGCCTCAAGCAATGCAGGAAAAGGGTATGGAAATCAGAATACTTGTCCCTAGATTTGGCTTAATCAACGAAAGACGAAACCGACTCCACGAAGTAGTAAGATTATCTGGTATAAATATTCCAGTTGGAGACGAAGAAAAACCATTGGTTATAAAGGTAGCATCTATACCCAATGCAAAACTTCAAGTTTACTTTATAGACAATGAAGATTATTTCCAAAGAAAATCCGTTTTCTTTGACAAAAACGACAAGTTCTACGCTGATAACGATGAAAGAGCAATCTTTTTCTGCAAAGGCGTGTTAGAAACTGTTAAAAAATTGGGTTGGGCACCAGACATTGTGCACTGTAACGATTGGATGACGGCTTTAATACCGCTTTATATCAAATCTCATTACAAAAACGATCCAATATTTATGAACTCTAAAACTGTGTTTTCACCATACAGTAATAAGTTCGACTTTAAATTTAATTACTCACAAATAGTTGAGAAAGCGATGATGATTGATGTAGAGGAGAAAATGCTTGATCCACTACAGTCAGGAGATTATCACGGTTTTATTAAAACAGGGTGCGAGCATGCCGATGTTGTAATAACAAATAAAAATGACTCCGCAGCGTTAGCAGAATTATTCGAATCGAAATCAAAAGTGAACACGATCGAATCTTCAGAAGATGCCATGGACTCTTATTTCGAATTGTATACAGACCTTGTGGGCTGAGAAAAATAATTTAATTTTATTGAAATGGTCGGTATTTGTTTTTAAATACCGACCATTTTTTATTTTTGGGACTTAATGAACTATCTAGTGAAAAAAATATCCGTTTTAATTCTTTCTGTACTCGCTATGCTCACTTCATGTAAAGATGAAGGTAGCTTAGGTCTAGCACTTCAAAACCCAGATGATTTAGTGGGCTCTAAATTAATTGATACCCTGTCAATGACGGCAGGTACTATACTTTATCAAGAGAATTCATTTTCTGACAGTACTAATGTGTTGTTAGCTGGTAGTTACACCGATGCTTATGTCGGTAAAGTTACTGCTAAAACGTTTTTTGAGCTGCGCCAAATTGAAACAGCTGGATTGGGAGAAAACCCAGTCTGTGATTCCGTGAAACTAGAGCTTTTTATCGCCCTCAATAGTAGTACCGAAGCAAGAGTGTATGGAGACACCACAAAGTCAGCTTCTTACTACCTCTACGAATTATCCGAGTCTATTGCAACGAAAAAATACCTTAATACTGAAATGGTCACTGTTGAAAACACTGCATTAAGCTCGCTTGAAAACAAAACTTTCAACCCTATAAAAGATGCATTCATCACTTTTCCCATTGATAAATCATTTGGCACCAGAATTTTATCTTTTTGGAGTAACCCAACGGCAATGCTAAATAATTTTAAGGGTCTGTCATTTCAATCTTCAGGTGAGGATGCCGCGTTATTTGGTATTAATGTGAACAACAACCTCACACGCCTTCGCATATATTATCATAACAATGAAGCAAATGGCTTGGTTAAAAACCTAGCTATCAGTGCTGATGCCAAACGATTTAATCAAGTAATTGCTGATAGAAGTGGGACAGAACTTAGTGTATTAAATAATAATGGAGACATTGTAATGGATAAAAACACCAATGGAAACCTGTTTTTACAGAGTGGAACGGGCTTAGGCACCGTATTTAAATTTCCTGCTTTACAATCCGTGTTAGATTCATTAGAAGGAGCCATCATCAACAAAGCTGAAATTACTTTTCATATGCAAGCGAATAGTTACACGGGAGCTTTAACGCGACCAACTCGTATCAACTCACTA
>CAWFGW010000031.1:0-222794 GCA_963815495.1 uncultured Cytophagales bacterium | reverse complement strand
GAATAGTGGTGGTTGTCGGCTTTTTATTGTTAATGTCTTTAGTGATCAGTGCCATTATTAGTATTATAAGCGATTGGTTGTCGTCTCATTTCGGGACTGAGTTAGTTGTTTTTTCACAGGTAGCAAATTTCATCCTATCAATCGGGATAACTACAGTGCTTTTTGCAGCGATTTATAAGGTGTTGCCCGATGTAAAAATTAAATGGAAAATGGTGTGGTTGGGTTCGTTTATCACAGCCGTTTTATTTACAATAGGTAAAAGTCTAATCTCCTTATATATGAGTTTTTCTGACCCAAGTTCAGGTTTTGGAGCCAGTGGTGCAGTTATTTTAATTTTATTATGGATCTCCTATTCATGCATCATTGTGTTTTTTGGTGCAGAGTTCACATTGGTTTTCGGTAGGAGGTATGGATATTATATTAAACCGTCCCACCATGCTGAAAGAATCACGCGATATGAGCAAAAGGATCATGAAAAACCTGAAAAAGTTTAATAGTTTCTGTGGTTAATTAAATGACCCTTCGGATGGATTATAATCAGGTATTACAATCTCATATTCCTGATTCATCAATGGAGATGAAATTAAAAAATCAGCCGAAGCACCATCACAGGCGATGGGTATATTCCATACAGCACCTAATCGTAAAAGTGCTTTCACGTCAGGGTCGTGAGGCTGTGGGGCATAGAATTCCAAAGAAAAATAAATGTCAATTTCACCTTCTGAAATTGCTGCTCCAATCTGCTGGTCACCGCCTAACGGACCACTTAGAAATTTAGTGATTGGTATATTAAGTATTTCCTCTAATAAACCTCCTGTAGTTCCCGTAGCAAAAAGGGTGTGTTGGGTAAGGTTGTCTATATTTCTGTTTACCCATTCTATTAATTCTGGTTTTTTGTTATCGTGAGCTACTAAAGCGATTCTTTTTTTTTGCTTTCATTATACGAGTAGGCATATAACTGTCATTTGGGTTATAAATAGGAAGATAGCTTGAAGGTAAAACTAAAAATTTACACTTCCCCAATGAATGCCATAAATGGAACTTTATCCGTACGTGTATATTCAAATTGGTCTTGATTCAATAGATTTTTTAATAAGAGGGACAATTCCACTTTAGGAGTAGGCTTGTAAGCTACTTTTAAATTGAAGAGCACTTTACCGCTTATGGTACCAATACCGTTGGTGTAGGTCTTTTGAATTTCAGGGTCAACATTAATTTGAGTTTATATGGCACTGATGATGTTGTCATATTGGTGTTTAGAATAGAAATAGGTAGTTAAAGCGATATTCCATTTTGAAGAAAGCCAATAGTTGAGGTAAAGACCGCCAAAGGCTTTGGGTTGAAGGGATGAAATGGTATCGTAGGTGTTGTGGAAACTAGTATTGAAATCAGGTTTTGAAAAAGATGAAGTATCTCTTCTGTATTTTGTAGCGTTTTTAAACCACGTTTTCTGAAGAGTAAGAAATGGTTTAATTTGGAATTTTTCGGTACAAAAGTTTAAGGCTATGGTGCTTCCGAGTTGTTGTGATTGTAAATCAATGTTTATTATTTCTTGTTTTGCTGAGATTGTTTCATTTTCATAATCGATGACTCCATAAATATTTCATGGGTAGGATATAGTTTTTAAGCTCCTGGTAAAAAACATCTATTTCAAAATGAAAATGCTTGTTGATTTTTGTCCGATAACCCACTTCATAGGAAGTGATTTGTAGTTGATCGATAGAAGTGCTTCCTTCCAAATCAGCATAAGTGTCGTAATAAACATTCGGTGAAGCTTCAGAGGAGTCGATAAGATGACTGGGAGTTAAACGTGTCATAAAATAAAGGCCCCTTTGTAAGCTACTGCATATTGCGCACGTACTATATTGTTGTTATTAATGGCATAATTCGAGGACAATTGATAGGATAATTATTTTTTATCTGTAAAATCATAGGTATCAAAGCGAGTAGCGGCAACGAGTTTTAGACGGTCGGCAATCGTATACTCTGCTCGTAAGGAACTTGCATAGTTTAGTAACTGTTTTTTCCCGTTTATAAAGCCATCACTATTTTCTATATCCCAATAATTGGAGTCATCATAAGTAGCATGTCTGAAATTTAATCCTGGCTTCAATGAAAGTTTCCCTACATGTATATCATATTCAGTCACAGCATCAAAGGTGTTTAAATCAAGTTTATAACCGGTAAGTCCTTTCCCAATGTTTTGAGTACCAAAATTATCTGCGAGCAGAATATTGAGTCCACCCAACTTCATTTTAGCATCGATATATTGGGTAGTGGATGTGCGGTAGGTAAGTGGAGTAGCAAGGTTGTCTGCAAAAGCCACATGTGCCTCGGAAGTTTGACCACCAAATGTGAGGTTTAAATAGTTGTCATCTGCTAATTTATATTCCAGAAAGGCATTATAACCTAGTTTTTGCAAAGCTTTTGAAGGATCTGGATAAGCTGTTTTTGCATTAGGGTTTAATTCTGTGTCTCTTAAAATTTTTTGTTGCGGAATGTGGGTACGAATCAGAATTATTGACGGTATAGGAGTTGTCGACCCAGTTGTAATAAGTTTCCTGAGTCCGGTCCCTATGTTGGAAGTTAGCAGATACTATCGCGCTAAAGTTATTTTTCCTGTAGGAGATAGCGGCATTACTAATCGTTGATTTGTAAGTACCCATAATGATGTTTGAATAGGCTCGTGTTCCTTGTTTGGTGGGTTTTTTGGTAATGATATTGATGACACCAGCGGCAGCATTTGGTCCATATAAAGCAGAAGCAGCGCCTCTAATCACTTCTATTCGTTCTACATCATGAAGTCCTATAGGCAATGTCTCCCAGAAAGTACCCCCATTGAAATAATTGTATACGGGTCTGTTGTAATCATCACCAGCGTGATGTCGTTTTGATGAATTGTAGAGTGTAGATGCCGGTGGGGCACTATTGATTCCTCTTATCTGAACTTCAAAATTTCCGTTCGTAGATTCAGTAACAAACACACCAGGAACCAACCTTAGTGCTTCAGGGATGGTTGTCACACCCGAATGAAGTATTTCGTCTTTTGAGATGCTGCTAAATCTTGAGCATCAAACGTGGGTTCGTTTTTTTTGGAAGCAGAAACAACCGTAACATTCATTAATTCTTCAATAGTTAAATCGAATAATTTATTTATTGAATCATTTTCAGCAGTATTTTTTTGCCCATAAATTGGTTGCCAACTAAATATAAAGATGTACGAAACTATAATAAAAAGAAAAAGAAACTGTTTCAAACTGGTTGACAATTTTTAAAATAGATAATAGCTAACAACAAGTTAATTATTTTTAAATAAAAAGCTTCTTTAATATCGATTGAATTGATCAAACGAAACAGCATCCTACCAACTGTCACTTTAGTTCATTAATTTTTCAATCAACTAAAGTATGTGCATTTGATATCATCTGCAAACCCATCCTTCATAATTTATTTTATCTTTGAGTTCTTAAATCAGCAAAAAATTGAAAACAGCACTCAAAGAACAATCCCGAACCATTAATGCGTGGTGTATGTACGATTGGTCCGAACTCGGTCTATTCATTGACTATATTCCCGCCGTTTTTCCTTCTTACTTTTTTGGGGTGACAGGTGGTAAAGATCATATGGTTAATTTTTTAGGGTTTACAGTTAAAAACACCGTGTTGTATTCCTATACCTTATCGTTTTCGTTTTTATTAGTAGCGTTGTTAAATCCTTTGCTATCCTCCATTGCAGATACAAAGGCAACAAACTTTCGTTTATGAAGTTCTTTTGTTATGGGCAGTATATCCTGCATTTCCCTTCATTTCCTTGAATCAGACACCCTTGAACTTGGCATATTTTCTTTTTCGCTAGCGGCTATCGGGTTTGCCGATGTACGTGTTCTATAATGCTTTTTTACCTGAAATCGCTACTGAAGAACATTTTGATAAAGTAAGTGCTAAAGGTTTTTCATTGGGGTACATCGGTAGTGTGATCTTGTTAGTAGCCAACTTGGCGATGATTCCTTCCATGAAGCATTGGGTATGGAGGAAAGTATGGCGGCCCGCATTTCTTTTTTAAGCGTAGGCGTATGGTGGATGGGGTTTGCACAAATCACCTTTGCACGTTTGCCAAACAATGTGTTTCAGAAGGAAGTAAAAGAAAACATTTTTTCGAAAAGTATTTCAGAGCTGAAAAAAGTGTGGGCGAAAGCAAAAGGTTGCCTCTGCTTCGCAAGTTTTTAGTTCCGCTTTTTTCTTGTACAACATGGGCGTGCAAACCGTCATGTACATGGCTACCATCTTTGGTGAAGAAGTCATTAACATGGAAATGAACGAGTTAATTATTTTAGTTTTAATTCTTCAAATTGTTGCTATTGGTGGTGCGTATGTGTTTGCAAAAATCTCTGCTAAAAAAGGCAATGTCTATTCACTTTCTATCACCTTATTGATTTGGATAGGAGTATGTATTGCTGCCTTTTTCATGAAAGAAGGAATGAAGTTAGAGTTCTATATTCTGGGCGTATTTGTAGGTGCGGTGATGGGTGGAGTGCAATCCCTTTCCCGAAGTACGTATTCCAAATTAATGCCTGTAGATACCGAAGATCATGCTTCTTATTTCAGTTTTTACGAGGTCTTAGAAAAATCATCAACTGCGGTGGGAACTTTTGTCTATGGCTTAATCTTACTAATTACTGGTACGCAAAATAATTCTGCAGCAGCGTTAGCGTTGTTCTTTGTACTCGGGTTTTTCTTATTGCGACAAATCCCTTCCAAACAGATTTATAACACAAAATTAGAGGCGTAGATGTTCATTCTTAAAAACAAATGTCACTCAGAGCGAGAGCGAAGAGTCTGTAAATTAATTTTGATATTATTGACGGTTATTGGTTTTTCTTCTTGCTCTGATGATCAACTTGACACGGAACTTTGGTTTGAACAAGCAACAAAAGCTGCAGTAGTTGCTCATGAAAAAGTGCAGGGTGGCACCTTGCATGAAAGTGACCTGACAAAAGAGGCGGAGGTATACATGCGTGATGCCTCAGCAACGTTACCCTTGAAAGTGCGCTATTATTTTTCCAAAGCAGACAAAGTTGAAAAAGTGATGTATGAGTGGAGTAAGATTGTACCAAACTTGACTCCAGAACAATTAGATAGCATTATGGTGGGGGAGATCAATAACATTAATGTTTACCACAATAAATATGACCAAATAGCCAATCAGCTTACCGAGCAATATGGTTTACCAACTGAGGGCGATGGTCATTTAAAGAAAGAACGGTTTGAAATGCTGGATATGTGGAAGCGCAAACAAGTGTGGAAAAATGACGAGTTAACGGTTTCATTGAACATGATTTGGGTACCAAAAACGGGCTACCGCATTTTTAAAGTCTTTTGTGAAGCCACCTGGGAAGAGTAAACTCCATTTTTGAAAACACTTTCCATAAGAAATAACAAACACCTGTATAGCCGAAAGCAAGCATTAACAATTGCCACGGAGCATATTCGGGATGCCAACTGTCGTAAACGGAGCCAGCTGTGAGATCGGGGATAGTACTGAATAGGTGAAAGAAAGGAAGCGAGAAAACAGTGAAGAACATGCCTTCTTTTTTTGTTAAGGGAAAGTCATGGAAGAAAAGTAGCAGAAAGGGAATTCCTGTAAAAATTAATCGGCTGTGGTCACCGCCTGCAATTAGTCCTAATAATAGCGCTGTACCCAAAAGCCAAGCTGATAGTTTCGTGTAAATTTTTTTAGAATAGTTCTTAAAGACGAGCAAAAATCCAAAGGTGACTACAATGGAAGCAAACCATCGGATGAGAATAGTAGGACTTAAAAGAATCATTTTAAATATTCTTAAAATAGTAATCGCACCATGGTGCTGCCAGTGTTCTATAACTGGAGGGAAAAAATAACGAAGACCATACAAGACGAATAAACCGACTAAGAAGCTGATGAAAAAATGAAAGCTTTCGGTTTTCTGCTTGTTGTAAAAAAAGAAGGCGGAAGTCACTAACAAAAAAGGAAACAATGACTCCTTAAATAACACGGATAAGAGGGTTACAAAATACACCCAACGGTACTTTTTGGAAACAAGGATCCAGCAAAATAATCCATAAATAAGATAACAAGCACTGTCTACTTGAATGGGCTCATGGTGAAGATAGCGAACAGGACCTAACCAGTGAAAAAGTATAAAAAACCAAAAGACATATCGAGTGACCTTAGGTAGGTGTAACCGTTTCATTGTTTCAAACAAAAAAGGAATGGCTAATAACAACAGTAAACTATTCACCAATTTAAAGTTGAGAATTAAATCGTCCTTACTCACTTGGGTAGCTAAAAAAGGAATGCCAATGCGGGTGTTGTATGGGAATTTAACACTATAGTGGGAGAGGTCTTTATTAAAAAACAAATAGCCTTTTGCATATTGGTGAGCATCCAACAGCGGTTCCGATTCGTAGGAAATATGTGGTTGTGAAAAGTTAAAAAAAACCAAGGCCATAACAAACACTGCTACCGTGATGACAAGTTCTGGATAGGGTTTGGAAAAGGGAAGAGTCATCTTAACTTTATAGAATTATAGTTTCCGCTCATATTTTGAGCAATTTAACGAATAGTTGACAATGCGAGTAGTAGTACAGCGAGTTAGTGAAGCAGCGGTAAAAATTGAAGGTAAAGTGAATGGTGAAATCCAAACGGGATTACTTGTGTTAGTGGGGTTTGAGGCACACGATCAACAAGAAGACTTATTGTGGATGGCTTCAAAAATCATTAACCAGCGGATTTTTGCTGATGAAGAAGGGAAAATGAACCTCTCCGTGAAAGATGTAAAAGGAGGGATTTTATTAATTTCTCAATTTACGCTGCATGCGAGTACCAAAAAAGGCAACCGTCCATCATTTATTAAAGCAGCGAAGCCCGAGGTTGCGATTCCTTTGTATGAAAAATTCACTTCGTTGTTATCCTTAGAGTTAGGAAAACCCGTGGAAACAGGTGTTTTCGGAGCAAACATGCAAGTCAGTCTCGTGAATGACGGTCCGGTAACGATTGTGATGGATTCCAAGAGTAGGGAGTACTGAGTATTGAGTATGGAGTAGCGAGATTTGAGTATAGAGTATAGAGTATTAAGTATAATGAATAATGAATAATGAATAATGAATAATGAATAATGAATAATGTATAATGTATAATGAATAATGAATAATGAATAATGAATAATGAATAATGAATAATGAATAATGAATAATGAATAATGAATAATGAATAATGAATAATGAATAATGAATAATGTCCACCTATGCAGATTTTAAATATCTTATAAAAAATCTAACAGTCTAGCATCTCACTACTAACAATCTTTGGTCAGCACCGGAGGTTAGACCGAAGAATGTAGTGAAAACGTAGAATAATAGAACCAAGATACAAGAGTCAAGAAGCACTTTACACTAAAATCGCTTAACACAAACAATTCCAAATCTTCAATCTAACAGTCTAACATCTAACAATCTAATATCTCACCAATGACAATAAAAGAAGCCCAAGAACTCGTTGACAAGTGGATAAACACCACAGGCGTTCGATATTTCAATGAACTGACCAATACAGCTATTTTGATGGAAGAAGTCGGGGAGGTAGCGCGGATTATGTCGCGGAAATATGGAGAGCAAAGTTTTAAAGCCTCCGACAAAGAAGTAGACTTGGCCGATGAAATGGCTGATGTGCTTTGGGTGTTAATGTGTCTCGCCAATCAAACAGGAATCGACTTAACCGAAGCCCTGGAAAAGAACTTTGACAAGAAAAACATCCGCGATAAAGATCGTCATAAGAATAATGAGAAGTTGAGGTAATTTAAACCACCAACAAGTTACACCCTCTAGCATCCGAGTGGTCAATTCTTCCTAAAATCTCAAACGAATCATTGGAATATAGTCGTCCTAAATCTTCGGTGGCAATGAAGGCACAGGTGTCGCAGTTGGCGAGGTCGATGACATTGATGCCACCTGTTTTTTCAAGGCGTGAAAGTGTTAAGGGATCATCGGTTTCCCGGATTAAAACTTTCATCCATGGAGGTGTTTCAAACAAACCATTTGCTTTTGAATAGGCTTGTGATTGTAGTTCAGTCATGCCATATTCTGATTGAATATGCGGCACATTAAAGCCTTGTTTCAGTTGGTGGTGTACTTCACCTCTGGTCATTTCCTCTTTTCGACCCTTCATGCCTCCAGTTTCAAATAGAAGTAATTCAGGCAAATCTATCGGGTGTTTTGCAGCAAAGTCAAGCAGCGCAAAGGTGACCCCAAATAAAATTACTTTCTGGTTCTGCAGTGAAGCGAGTTTAGAGGCGAGGGCTTCATGGTTATAGAGGTAAAAACCAGATTCCGCATTATTACTTAAGTCAATAAAATGGTTTATCATAGCAATTAATCCTGAACCGGATCGCTCTAAATAGGAGGGGAGTAGTGCTATAACAACATATTCTTTAGGAGCGGCATAGAAGTGAGAGAAAATGGTCGCTGTATTTTTTAAATAAAAATCCAGACTTTTGATGTGGTGTGTGCTGGTGTTATTTCCTGTAGTACCACTACTTGTAAACTTGGCTTCGGTTGTCCATGTTCCCGTTTTTATCTCATGGTTTTTAAATAACCCGATAGGTAAAAAAGGAATGTCTGAAACTGAATTTACCGTTTCTGGGTTGATGCCTAAGTAGGTCACAAAATCCTTGTATAAGGGATTAAACGCTGCTTGATGTCTAAACAACCATAGCGCTTTTTCTTCAAAGGAAGTGGATGAAGTTTGAAAAAGGTTTTGTCTAAATTGGTCGATAGTCACAGAGAAGAAGAATAAATAATCAGTAGAATACGTTTAGATTTGGTAAATTTAATGACAATTTTGTTCCGATGACTAAAACAGCATGGCTCTTTCTTACTTTTTTGATAATCACGCTCGTATTGAGTTGTGAAAAACCGCCTGATTATTCGAAAACGCCTGCTATTCGCTATAGCTCTATTACGAAGTATTATAAAGCGGGCAGTAACCCCGCGATTGCAGGGCGCGATTCAATCGTTATTGCAATAGCCTTTGAAGATGGCGATGGAAACTTAGGAATAACGGACGATGAAGCAAAAGAGGATAAATATGCACAGCCTGCTTATGGTAATAAGCAGTATGTGCCTGCAGACACCGTAATTACACCAGAATCATATGAGATTGTGGGGGATAAAATTCAAGTATATCCAGCCGACACAACTATTATTCCAGCAGATACCATCTATAATCATGTGAATTTTTACATCAACGAGTTTAAAAAGGTGAATGGTGAGTACATACAAGTAGATGCAGATGGTTCCAAGGGTGGACGTTTTGAGCCGTTATATCCTTCTGAAAGGAAAGGACCTATAGATGGCATTCTGGAGCATAATTTTGTATGGAATCACGCGTCAATATTCAATCAGGGAGTTATTGGGATTGGTGACACAGTACGATTTGAGGTCTATGTGCTAGACAGAGACCTCAATGAAAGTAATGTGATTGTGACTGATGAAATTGTGGTGTTAATCAAGGAGTGATTTATTGAACGACAAACTTGATCATTTTACTCACCTCTGTTCCATTTAAATTCATATAATAAACTCCTTTTTGCATTTCTTTCGTATTGATTTCAATGGAAGTAGGGGTAATGTTTAGTTTGTTGTTAGGTACTTGTTTTCCAATATTGTCATAAATAACAAGATTTACTGATGTTAAGTCTGAACTTTCAGAATTGAGGACCAATAAATTGTTTTGGTTTACAGGATTTGGAGATAAAGAAATATTTGAACTTTCTGAATTATTTTTAATAGATGTTATGGGGCCATCTTTTCCTCTAGCTAACATCCATTCATACCAAGTTTCATCTGCTGTTGTCCAGTTAAAGTAAGGGTAATCTTGACCTTTATTGGTATATGTGCCTGTTTCCTTTGCTGTTGTCATACCACTGTTGTCATATACTTCGTTCCATGCTGAGTGGCCTAAATTAGTGTATACTGTAAGTCGAACACGTGAAGGATCTTCCTTATATATACCTTCAAAAAAAGACGTGACAGCTTCAACATGATTTGGTGAATTATCTTTTAATCCTTGATGAAACCACACATATTGGTCATTATCAATAATGTTCTGAACAAACCCATTAGCCTTGTTGGTATTGGTAGACATAAAAGTGAAAGTAGAAACCTCTGGAGCAAACTCAACTAACTTTGCAACACCATAACCACCTGCAGATAGTCCTGCAAAATGAATTTGATCTGTATTAATAAAATCTGCATACTCGATTTTTACCCATTCTAAAAAGGTAAGGGTTCTTAGTGGGTTACCTTCCCAGAAGCCGTTAAAGCTCTGTGGACTTAATACTATAAAAGGGATATCGTGTGTTTTAAGCCAATTATTTATATTTCTGTTTAATATTTTTGTAGTTAGCGCTCCATCTAATCCATCACCATCTTCACCTAGTCCATTAAACCAAAAAAGAATAGGGTATTTTGTATTTCCTGTGACATCAAAGCCCGAGGGTAAATACTCCACATATCCAAACGGATTAAAATTCCTACTGGAGATTGGTACTTTGGTAAGCGTGCTTTGAGCAAAGGTGTTTATTTGAAGAGCTAAAAAAAAAGCGACAAGGGTTAATGCGATAGTTTTCATATAAGTTGGGGTTTATATTTTTGGTAAAATGACAACTACATTTTTAAATGTCAAGTATATAAGCTTTTATCTTATTATAAGACTATAAATAACTATTAAATAGACAATTACAAATGTATATAGTACAAAAAAGTTGGTGATAAGTGTATGAGTAATGAAGTAGTGGGAATTGAAAAATCAAATGTAATTTTACACGTACATTTACTTCATCCTATTGAACTATGAATTTAAGCACTTGCGTTGTCTTGTCATTTTGTAGATTCACGTAATATATCTCATTAGGAAATTCTTCAATATTTATTTCTAAGACTGATTTAGTCGATTTAATGTTTTTAGGCGCGATTTGTTTTCCTAATGCTGTGAAGATGGTTACTTGAAGGGTAGATAAATCAAGCTTAGTTGATTTTATAAGTAGTTTTTTATGATTGTTGATAGGGTTAGGAGATAAGGAGACATCTAATTCCGTATTATTTTTTTTTTCAGACGTAATTACTTTGCTCGCTCCTTTGGATAACATCCATTCATACCACGTTTTGTTTTCACTAGTCCAGTTGAAGTAGGGGTAGCTTTTTTCATTACTGAGGTAGGAACCCATTTCTTTGTTTGTCGTTCTCCCACTGTTATCATATACCTCGTTCCAAGCAGAATGTTTTAAGTCGGAATAGACGGTTAGCCTGACTCTGGAAGAATCAACATCGTATAAGGACTCATAAAAAAAGAGCACCGAGCTTAAAGCATTTGGGCTCTCATCGAGCAAACCGTGATGAATCCAAACATACTGATCGTTGTTGATTATGTCTTCATAATGAGCGTTTGCTGAATTTGTACTTGTAGACATCAATGTAAAAGTTGTTACCTGGGGTGTTTCAGGAATCATTGAGGAAACTCCATAACCGCCTGCTGACCATCCTGCTATATGTATTTGGTCTGGGTTGATATAATTTGAATACGTATCCATGACCCACTCGTAAAAAGTAAGGGTTCTTAGGGGAGAGCCTTCCCAATAGCCGTTGTTACTCTGGGGACTTAACACAATGAAAGGGATATCATTGGTTTTTAACCATTCATTGATATTATTATCTAAAATTTGATTTGTTAGCGAAGTATCTGAACCATCACCAGCATAAGCAAGACCACTAAACCAAAATAAAATTGGGTATTTTGTTTCACCAGTGGTGTCAAAATTGCACGGCAAATATTCCACATAACCAAAAGGGTTTTCGCTATAAGATTGATAGGGTACAGTTGAGAGTTGCCCACAAGAAAGGGCGTTGAAGCTAAAAAATGACACACTAATTATTAATGCAAGTACACACGTTTTCATAAGATAGGTATTTAAAATAGAACCATTCCATTGCTCAATACTTTGTAGTCAAAGTATTGAGCAATTACAAACAAATACAATGCAAAGGGAATTTGCTGTTTGATTTCTTACTGATATACCTTGGGAAATCGTTCCGGATTTACTTCCTGCATGACCTCGTATACATAATCAAACACATCTTCTGGATTAGGTTTAGAAAAATAATCTCCATCCATAGCATAAGCAGGACGGTGTGCCCAACTGTGAATTGTTTTCGGCTTTGAATCCAGGTAATAATACGCTTCTTCGTCTTCAATTACACACTGTAGCATATACGCTGAAGCACCACCCGGCACATCTTCATCAGCAAAAAGTACTCGGTTTGTTTTCTTTAACGACTCAGCAATTACCTTGTGTTTGTCAAAAGGAATCAGTGTCTGTACATCAATAACTTCGCAAGAGATGCCGTGTTTCTGCAATTCCTCCGCACCATCTAAACATACTTGACACATGGCGCCATACGTTACAATAGTGATGTCTGTACCTTCTCTTAAAATTTCTGCTTTACCCAACTCAACGGTGAACTCACCTAAGTTATTGGGGAGCCTTTCTTTTTTACGGTAACCATTTAAACATTCGATTACCAAACCAGGATCACCTGATTGTAATAATGCATTATACATACCCGCAGCTTGAGTCATGTTTCGTGGCACACAGACATACATGCCACGCAAGCAGTTGATAATGATTCCTAATGGCGATCCAGAGTGCCAAACACCTTGTAGACGGTGCCCACGTGTCCGTACAATTAAGGGTGCTTTTTGTCTGCCATAACTTCTGAAATGGATGGTAGACAAGTCATCCGACATAATTTGAATTGCATAGAGGATATAATCCAGGTATTGAATCTCAGCAATCGGTTTTAATCCGCGAAGCGCAGCACCAATAGCTTGACCTACAATGGTACATTCACGAATCCCCGTGTCGGTTACCCGTAAATCGCCAAATTTTTCTTGCATGCCAGCCATCCCCTGGTTGACGTCACCAATTTTACCCACATCTTCACCTAAGGTGAAAATACGAGGGTCTTTCTCGAATGCAGCTTTAAAGAAATGTTGCAAAATTTCATAACCATCTACCTGAGGAGCATCATCGGCATAGGTAGCAGGTACATCAGCAACATTCATAGCAGAATCTGCTTGGTCATTGTAAAGGTGGGTGCTGTATCGAATATGGTTTTCCTGACGCATGTTTTCGTGCCACTTAACCAGTTCCTTTCTTGGGAGCAAATCTTCGCCAATAGTGAGGTGTAACACGCGTTTCACCATTTTTACGACATGGGCGCGTACCATATACATTTCAGCCGCCACCACATCGCGCATTTTTTTGATTTCTTCCTTGTGTTTTGACTCTTGAATAAGTCGGGTAAGAATAACATCCGCAGCGTTAAAGTCAAATTTGATGGAATCGGTGTAAGCTTTCCAGGCATTGTTGCGGTGTGTTTTGGCTGATTCTACCGCCTCGTTGTCTAGTTTTTTTATAGTTTCTTCTGTAGCAATACCGGTTTCAATAATCCACTCCCGCATTTTTTTGAGGCAGTCATTTTCTAATTCCCAAGCCAGACGTTCTTTCGATTTATAACGCTCATGAGAACCAGAAGTGGAGTGTCCATCGGGCTGAGTTAATTCTCTAACATGAACCAATACAGGAACATGTTCTTCGCGGCATACCATTGTTGCCTTTCTGTAAGTATTTACCAATTGTGGGTAATCCCAGCCATTTACGGTGAAAATTTCAAATCCTGGTCCATCACCTTCTCGCTGAAAACCTTTTAAGACTTCCGAAATATTTCCCTTGGTGGTTTGTAGTTCCGTGGGAACAGAAATTCCGTAATCATCATCCCAAACGGAAACCAGCATCGGTACTTTTAATACACCAGCTGCATTGATGGATTCAAAAAACAATCCTTCTGAAGTTGAGGCATTCCCAATAGTACCAAAGGCAATTTCATTCCCTTTAATAGAAAATTCAGTGTATTGGTGTAATTCTTTGTTTTCTCTAAATAGTTTAGAAGCATATGCTAGTCCCAACAAGCGAGGCATTTGCGAAGCAGTTGGTGAAACATCGGTGGTGGAATTTTTTAATTCAGTTAACTTTTTCCAGGAACCGTCTTCATTTAAAAAATGGGTTCCAAAGTTACCTGTCATCAGTCGGCCACCAGAAACGGGTTCATGTTCAAAATCGGGGTGGGCATACAGCTGAGCAAAAAACTGTTGAGGAGTTAATTGCTCCATTGCGAAAAGTAAGGTTTGATCACGGTAATAGCCCGATCTAAAGTCTCCAGGTTTAAAGAAGCGAGCCAAAGCAACTTGAGGCACCTCTTTTCCGGCTCCAAAAATTCCGAACTTGGCTTTGCCCATCATCACCTCTTTTCTACCTAGCAAACTCACTTCTCTACTTTCAACACACAGTTGGTAGTCTTTTAATATTTCTTCTGTAGTAAACAGAGAATCGTTAAGAAATTTTACTTCGCTCACGTTTTTTCTTTTGCTTTAGTAACAAATCTAAGGAATGTCTTAATTGACAGTCTCGTTTTTTTAGAATAAATTCGAGTGGAACAATTTACATAATCTTAATTATAAGACTAAAAATATGAATACGAAACAACTAAGTATTTTTCCACTACTCTTGCTATGTGTTACTCAATTGTTTGCATTGGGTAAGTTTAAGTTCGAAAAAGAGGTGCACGACTTTGGTATTGTGAATGAAGGCGATATGGCTGTTTATGAGTTTGTGTTTAAAAATATTGGAGATGAACCCATTATCATGACCAACGTGAGGGCTTCATGTGGTTGTACGACACCGTTTTTTACAAAAGATCCCGTGATGCCAGGGAAAGAAGGTAAAATAAAAGTGCAGTATAATAGTAGTGGACGTATGGGTGTTTTTAACAAATCAATTACCATTACTTCCAATGCTGAACCAGCTACAAAAGTAGTTTACATCAAAGGAATTGTGGAACACCCGGTAGATTTATCAAAATATGGTGCTGAAGAATTAAAAAATGCACCAGCAATATCATTAGAGAAAACAGAACATTCATTTGGAGAGGTGCAACAACATAGCGATTATACATACAAGTTTAAATACACCAATACAGGTGCTGATCCATTGAAAATATCAAATGTGTCTTCAGGTTGTAACTGTGTGACATATTCCACAGACAAGGAAGTATTGAAGAAAGGCGAATCAGCAGTGTTGACTATTACATACAAACCACGAATAGTGGGCGATGTAACTGACTTAGTGTACGTTCACACCAATGACTTAAAATCTCCAAAAACAGAAATAAAGTTGAAAGCTAAAGTATTACAGAGTCTTTCTAACCAAAGCTTAATGAACCAAGGGCAAAAAACAGGTTTTTAAGCATCTTTTTTGTGAGAAAAACGTTGAGGCGGATAGTTAATACTATCCGCTTTTTTTATTTAAATTGACGCACATGAAAGTAGGTGTACCTAAAGAAATTAAAAATAACGAATTCCGCGTAGCGATGACTCCTGCAGGAGTCATGGAATTAGTTAAACGAGGACATGAAGTTTTAATTGAAAAAAACGCAGGTTTGGGTGCAGGCTATCGTGATGAGGCCTATGAGCGTGTAGGTGGTCAGCTGATTGAAAAAGCAAAAGATATTTACGCCCAGGCGGACTTAATCGTAAAAGTTAAAGAACCGCTTGTCTCTGAATATGAGTTGATTCGCGATGATCAAATGATTTTCACCTATTTTCATTTTGCTTCTTCATTAGAATTGACCGAAGCGATGATGAAGTCCATGGCGGTGTGTATTGCTTATGAAACGGTACAATTTGAAAGTAAATCACTGCCTCTTTTAACCCCTATGTCGATGGTCGCAGGCCGTTTGGCTGTTCAGGAAGGAGCTCATTATTTATTAAAAACAAAAGAAGGAAAAGGAAAGCTCATGGGTGGAGTTCCAGGAGTAGCTCCCGCCAATGTACTTATATTAGGTGGTGGAATAGTTGGGACCGAATCCGCAAAAATGGCTGCAGGACTAGGTGCAAACGTGACCATTTTTGATGTAAATGCCGACCGACTACGTTATTTAACAGAAATATTACCGGGCAATGTGACGACACTATTCTCCAATCAATTTACCATTGAAGAATATATTACTCAAGCCGATGTAATTATTGGAGCAGTTTTAATCCCAGGAGGAAAAGCACCGAGTTTAATAACACGGGACATGCTATCCATGATGGAAAGAGGAACGGTGTTAATAGATGTGGCAGTAGATCAGGGCGGATGTATTGAAACGTGTAAACCTACTACACATGAAAATCCCGTTTTTGTGGAAGAAGGTATTATCCATTATGGTGTGGCGAATATGCCGGGCGCAGTGCCGCAAACTTCCACGCGTGCCTTAACGAATGCAACACTTCCTTATATTATTCAATTAGCCGATAAAGGTTGGATTCACGCGACCTCAGAAAGTACACCCCTGAAAAAAGGTTTGAATGTGGTGCGAGGAGAAATAGTCCATCCGGAAGTAAAGGAGTGGTATGAAAAGCTATTAGCTTAGAGCTTATAGCTATTAGCTTTTTAATGACGAAGGGACCTTCTCTCCTTAGTTTAGCGAAAGCGTAACTAAGGAGTATTAATGAAAAGTAGTGTCTCTGACCCGGTATCAGATCTGTAGTTGGTCTTAATCTGCAATCTGATTTACTATCAAACACAAAGCTTGCAGCTTATCGCTTATGCCTAATTGCTAGAAAGTAGGTAACGTTTTCAAGTATTCAATCGCTCCGGTTTCAAAATCTACTTGACAACATAAAGTTTTTTTCCCATTGCTAATACAGATATATGGTGCTCTAACTGTTTGATTGTAAGCGCAAACCTGTTCGAATGTTTTTTGTGATAACTCTACCGAGGCCGCTTTACACTCAACAAGAAGAAACGGTTGTCCATTTCTATCGTACACAATAAGGTCCGTTCTTTTCTGTAGTTGATTGTATAGATGACCGCCTTCTAATTTGATAAGCGATTTAGGATAGTTAAATTGATTAATCATTAAATGAATCAAGTGCTGACGTACCCATTCTTCAGGAGTAAGTAGTAAAAACTTTTTCCTTAGAATATCAAAAATATAGGTGATGTCATTTTCTTCTTTCAAACGAAAGTCAAAAGGAGGAAGGTTAAGTTGATCCATAGAATGAAGGTAGAAAGACAAAAGAAGAAAGGCAAGTTGGTATGGAGTACAGAGTACAAAGTATTGAGTACAGGGTATAGAGTATAAAATATAGAGACTAAAACTATTAATCTAATGTCTCATATCTAACAATCTCAAATCTAAAATTATGAAAACAAAAGAAGATATCGTAAAAGATTGGTTACCGCGCTACACAGGTGTGCCATTGGAGGGATTTGGTCAGTATATTTTGTTGACGAACTTTATTAATTACGTAGAGATGTTTGCTTTACAATTTGGTGTAGAAGTCAAAGGGAAAGACAAACCCATGCAAACCGCCACTGCGGAAGGTATTACCATTATGAACTTTGGAATGGGAAGCGCTATGGCAGCCACTGTGATGGATCTACTTTCTGCGATAAAACCCAAAGCAGCACTTTTTTTAGGGAAGTGCGGAGGTTTAAAAAAGACGAATATCGGTGATATTATCTTACCCATTGCCGCTATTCGTGGTGAAGGAACCAGTGATGATTATTTGCCACCTGAAATACCAGCTTTACCCTCATTTAGAATGCAGCGCGCCTGTTCAAGCATGATTAAAAAACACGAACTCGATTACTGGACGGGTACCGTTTATACCACTAACAGAAGAGTGTGGGAGCATGACGAAAAATTTAAAGACTATTTAAGAAGTATTCGTGCCATTGCGATAGATATGGAGACAGCTACATTTTTTGTAGTTAGCTTTATTAATGGTATTCCACACGGTGCGGTACTGTTGGTTTCAGATAACCCGATGACACCTGAAGGCGTGAAAACTTCAGCAAGTGATTCCAGTGTAACAACCAACTTTGCCAAGAAGCATTTAAGTATTGGTATAGATTCGTTACTTGAGTTAAAGAATTCTGGTGAATCAGTCAAACACATGAAGTTTGAGTGATTGGTAAGTGAGATGTCAGGTTATTTTATTTTTTATATAATATTTAAACTCTTCATAACACTAACTCATCCTTTGAATTTTGAAAAGGGTGGTGTTAGTGTTTGTTTTTTTAGCGAAATGCTGAAAATAAACAGTGTCTTTTGATAATATCTAAAATTTCATTTGAATAGATTAATTTTTTAATTAATATCATTCTATCATTTGTATTAGTTATAGGTAGTTGTTTTGCAGATGAGGTAATGTTTTGTTTAATTGTTTAAATATTTTCTTATGAAAACATGTGTAATTTTTTTCTTTTGTTTTTTGCTATTCTATCATGCACTTAAAGCACAAGAAGATAAAGCGTTAGAATTAGGTTTTGGACTAACTAAATTTGGTGCTTATGGAAGCATTGGAGTTGATTTTCAGCTGACAGAGCGATCCTATTTTAAGTCGGCATTTATCTTTGAAAATGCTTCCAATGATAAAGTGAAAGCACGTTCCGGTATGTTGGATTTAGGGTATTATTATAGTTTGTTGCATCTCAACAAACTATACATTAGTGGTTCTTTAAGTGTTTTTAATTCATTATCGAGTGTGTCCGTACTGAAAAATGAAAGAGTCACAGAAGAATTCAAAAAGTATAATCTTGGTATTGCACCAGGAGCAGAAGTGGGAATAATTCTTAGCGAAAAAATCACTCTGTTAGCGAACTTCAAACAAGTTTTTTTTATAAACGATATGCCTCGTTCAAAAATGTTTTTAGCAGGAACTGGGCTCAAATTCAACCTAAATTAATAGTAACCAGCGATGAGAAAAATTTTATTGTTTTGCTTGTGTACCCTGTTTTATGTGGCGCAAGCGCAAAAGTCAGCACCTTTCAACAGCAACAAGCTTTTATATGTAGGTGGCCCTTCAATTACTTTTGATACATGGAACACGCAAGAATTACCCTTGACTAACACGTTTGGGTGTGGCTCAAAAGGGGTAGCACTATCCATGAAGTACCATTATTATTTCGATTACAATGGTTGTCCAGGTTTAGTGAGATCCATAAAAAAAGAAATAAAATATGATGGTACAGACTCAAGAACCTTTGTTGAAAAAATTAGTGTCACACCAAGTAAGGAGTGTAGTATAACTATGTCAGAACATGAGGTGAAAATCAGGTATTACAAAATCGATAAAAGCTTGTGGCCTGATGAGCATCATACCGAGTCATGTGGTCATACCAACTTGGGTACTCGAACTATAGAAATCCAAGAACCAATATCCTTCAAAAACACCAATGCTATTCAGAGTGTTTGTAATACCACTCAAGCGTTTGATTTAAGGGGCTATATCAATGGAACCCCTGACCACATTTCAGGACAAGGGTTGAAAAACAACTGGGTTTTTGATCCCTCAGACTTAGGGGAAGGACAATACAAAATCACAATTTCGAAGCAGTATGATAATGGTTTAGTGGAGAAATCGATTACCATTCAGGTGAATAATACTTCGGCAGTAGCAGTAGATGAACCACAAGAATTGTGTTTAGACTTTGGGGTGTATAGTTTGACCGGAATACCTGCAAATGGTGTGTGGACAGGAAAAGGGGTTACTGGGAGAAACTTTAACACCTTAACCGCTGGGGCTGGTCAACATAAACTTACTTATACCTATTCCGATGCTTTTTCTAACTGTGTGAGCACAGGTGAGGTAATCATGACAGTCAAAAAGTTACCTGAAATTTATGCAGGTGATGATTTAGCAATCTGTGAAAAAGCAACAGCAATTGATTTGATAGCTGGAGCCACTTTACCATCAAACGACCTTAACAATATGACGTGGTCTGGCAGAGGGGTCAATTCAAATAAATTTACTCCTTCTGAATTGTTGATTGGTAAAAACACCATAACACTTACCTATACCGATAATGAAACGCATTGCACAGCTATCGATCAAATGCAAATAACAGTGAATGAACAACCAGAAGTATTTGCTTATGCTGATATTTCTGTCTGTAAAAATAGAGAAGCATTTGAGTTGGAAGGATATCCGATAGGAGGGGTGTGGTCGGGTGAAGGTGTGGTAAACAACCGATTTGATCCTTCGGTTACTACAAGAGAAGAAGTCTCTCTTACTTATAGTTATGAAGATAATAACGGATGTGGTGGCACTGACACAAAAAAAATAGCGATTAAGCAGCTGCCTGCAGTGAAAGTGGAAGATGTGATTTTATGTAAAAATTCAGGTTCTGAAATATTGAAAGCAGGTAATCCTACTGGAGGTACCTATATTGGACAATACATTGTAGGAGAGCTTTTTTTAACACAACAAGCAGGGGTAGGCATTTATAATGCAAAATACCATTACACGACAACGGAAGGGTGTAGTGCAGAAAAAGATTTTAAAATTTCAGTGCTGGATAACCCTGTAGTCGATGCTGGAGCAACAATAGAAACGTGTGTGAACGCGATTGACTTTCAACTCAATGGTGAAGTACCCTCTGGCGGAGTGTATAGTGGAGAAGGAGTTTTTGGACAATATTTCAGTCCGAAATCAGCAGGTGTAGGTTCCCATATTATTCAATATAAAATAAGTGGTACAGCGGGTTGCGAAGGGGTAGATACACGCAAAGTTATTGTGTATGAAAACCCATTAGTAAATGCGGGAAATCCTATTCAAGTGTGTGAGGAAGCTGATCCAATAAGCATACAAGGAGCTACACCTACAGGAGGAGAGTGGAAAGGTTCCGCGGCCATAAATAGGAACATGTTTGATCCATCCATTGCAGGAGCAGGTATATTTACAATTACTTATTCTTACACGGATAAAAACAACTGTACGGCTACAAGCCTTAAAACTATTTATGTGAACAACACACCCGATGTAGCCGTTGGACCTTCGCTTAATTTGTGTGTGGATGCTTCCAATTATAAGATGACTGATGGTTACCCAAAAAATGGAACGTGGTCCGGTGCTGGGTTAAGTGGAGAAAATTTTAGCCCATCGGCAGCCGGTGTCGGCAATCATACGTTGAGTTATACTTTCACCAATGGTTTTGGATGTAGTGCTACAGCCACGAAAACTGTTAGTGTAAACAAGTTACCAATAATTAGTGCAGGAGATGATTTGGAAGTATGTGATGGGGATAAATTGGTGACTTTAACTGGTCATTCTCCTAATGGAGGGAGTTGGTTAGGAGGAACTGTCAATGGTAACAATCTTGATCTTTCTACTCTTAAAATTGGTAAAACAGTGCTTACGTATAACTATACTGATTTGAACAAATGTAGCGCCTCAGCTACTCGAACTATAACTTTGAAGCAATCAACACTTGTTTCTGCCTCATCAATCCATCGCTGTGAAAATGAATCATCCTTAGACTTAAAAGATAAGGGGTTCCCAAAAGGAGGTACATGGAAAGGAGCTGGTATATTCAATAATGTACTCAACCCAACTATTTTTGGATCTGGAGACCATGTTGTTACTTATTCTTACACAAACGGTGACGGCTGCACAACAACAAGTGAAGTAAATCTCACAATTCTTGAAGTTACAGCGGTTGAGGCTGGTGTTGACACGGCATTTTGTAATAATTCTTCAGATTACGATTTTAATTACTATCCAACAACTTTCCCTAAAGGAGGAGAGTGGTCAGGCGAAGAGTTTGATGACTATGGGCGTTTTAAAAATTATCTGCAAGAAAAAGGGACTTATCAGGCAGTATATACTTATTCCAACAACGCTGGTTGTGTTTCAAAAGATTCATTAAATATTGAAGTGAAGGAAGGTCTTCCTAAACCCGCTGTTGAAGGCATAACGAAAGTTTGTGCTGGAGATACTGTTGAGTTAGAAGCAAGTGTCACAGGCGAAGATGCTCAAACTATATTTCAATGGGCCTTAGGTGACGATGAATGGAGGTATGGCAAGAAAATAAAATTTCATGAACAGGGAGATCAAAACATTAAAGTAGAAGCACTTAACGAGAGTGAATGTCCAGTGATTTATAATTTGGTACAAGTTAAGGTCGACACAGTGTATGGAAGTATTGTAGTGTTAGCCGACACGCTAGAATTTGGAGAAGCTGCAAAAATGAAATTTATAGGAAAAGGCGCACATCGCTACAAATGGGAGTTTGGTGATAGTTTGACCTCCATTGAAAGTGAACCTTGGCATTATTACTATTCAGAAGGGGATATGGATGTTTCACTGACTGTTTCCTCACCTCGTGGGTGTAAAAGGGCACTTTCACTAGACTCTGCCATTTATATAAAACCGCAAGTGGTTGAAACCATTACAAACTCAAGTAACAATACGATTACTGGTTTTGCAAAATCAAACTTAAGGTTGTACCCAAATCCTTTTAACTCGGTGTTGTCGCTAGAGTTAATAAATGATCATTTTGATAATACACAAGTACTTATTTTTAACTCTTTAGGTCAAGAGGTTATACATCGTAAAATCACCTCATCAACGAATAAAATAGATGTGACAGACTTAGAAAAAGGAAGCTACATTGTGCATGTGGTGGGAGATAATGTGAACGAAGTATTTAGAATCGTAAAACAATAAAGAATTTCAACTATGAAAAAGTATATACATATCATTTTAATAATAGTAACACTGACTGCTTGTGATGACTTAGGTAACGCTGTTGAAGGTACAGATACTGCTCTTTCAATAGGGTTTAAAGCTGGGAAATCGCTCGTAACATCACGAACAGATTCTGTTAAAATATCGCTCAAGAGCCCGAAAAAGGTAAAGACATATTCACTAGTCCTAAAAGATGAGGATAATAAAGTAGCCAATGTAACTTATAAGTTTGTTACTGGTCAGGGAGGAGTTTTTCAATCAGGAGTAAAAACTTCGGGTGCTTTGTCTACAAAGGCTGGAACATCGCAACTAAGTGTAGAGCCATTTAACTTGGGAGTGAATGTGATTGAATTTAAAGTGGTAGATAAACTCAATCGAATAGCGTCTGCAACCTTGGAACTTATTGCTTTTGAAAACATTCCTCCTCATGCAGTTCTTTCCTATGAGAGACGTTTAGAGAAAGGATTTTTTCATTACAACATTTCAGGAAAAAATTCTGCAGATGGTGATCAGAATTATGGAGGAGGTATTGTCAAGTACATATATACCGTAGAAGGAAAAACAATTGAAAGCGATAAAAATGAGATTGACTGGGTCTTTGGTGATTATGGTGAATATGAAGTTACGCTTCAAGTTCAGGATAGAGACGGAGCGAAAAGCTCAATTCAGCGAAAGACAATCTCGATAAAATAGTTTGGTTAAATTTTTTGTGGAAAGCCGGGTTGATGTATCAATTCGGCTTTTTATCTTTTCCTCAGCCACGGTTTTGCTGCAAAATGAATCACCTTCAGCGTATCATCCTGGTGTATAATTTACCCTTCAAAGCACCTCTATAAAAAATGGTTGAGCTCTAAAAATCCACACTTAGTCAAACTTTCCCAGATTGAAATAGCTTTTGAAATAGTTGAGTTTTTGCAACAACATAATTCGATGCTTTTCTGGTATGATAGTTCTGTAGATTGGTTTAATCATGTATTAAAATTAAAAATTTATTGCATGATATAATTTAAATTTCTTTTAGCTAAAAAGTAACTTACGTTGCGGTGGTGGATAACCGCTTAAGACATCCTCCCAATTTCTTTATACATTTGAAGAATCAGAAATGGAATAATTAATTGAACGTGAAAAAGTTATTAATAGGTTTAGTAATTACATTAGTCATTGGCGCTGGTGTTTGGTTTTATTTTTTCAAATATCAAGCAAAAGCAGCTCAGTTGTGGGGTGCAGTTCCAGAAGATGCTGTGGCAGTAATTGAATTGTCAAAAATCGATGACTGGTGGTATGACCATGAAGAAACGTTAACCCTAAAGCGCTTATTACAGTCCGAGTTAACAGATGGACTATCTCACTTAATCACAGAATCAGATAGTATTTTAAAGGTGAAAGGATATTCGGTGTTTGATATCACAGGCGATAAAACCTTATTATTGATATTAGCAAAGGCGGAAAAGAAGGTGGTGCCTGCATTAGTCATTCCTGAAAGTAAAACAGATCAACAATTTATAGATGCCTTACTCGAAGGGTTCAAGGAAAAGTATAAAAAAGCAGAATTTGGATTTTCAGAATATAAAGGGGTACTATATACCGTAGTTACTCGAAAGAAAGAAAAGCTTTATTTAGCACTATTAAATGGCTTGTATGTAATTAGTCCATCAGAATCGGCCTTTAAAGAAATCATTGAAACGCTTCAATCGGACGTGGGGAACGTGCATGTGTTGGCGAAGAAAAAAATGCATGAAGCTACGGAAGTGAGCACAGAGTCACTGAACATGTATGTAAATCCAGTGATGTTGTTTCAGTCAGTAAAACCATATATGAAAGATACTGGTAAGTCATTCATTAGTGCCTTGGAACATTTTGCTGACAATGCTTTTCTAGACATCAAATTTGATGAAGAAGCTATTTATCTTAATGGTTTTATTCATGATTCGGACACCACTTTCACATTTGCCAATTGTTTAAAATCGCAACCTCCAATACCGTTTACTATTAACACCATTTTACCGATGCGTACCATAAGTTATGCATATGTAGGTATTGGTGACGGCAAGTTGTTTAAACAAAATCTGGAACAGTATGCCTATAGCTCTTCAAAAGATTTAATTGAAGACTGGGATGTGCTGAAAAAGACCTATCAGGTAGATGTAGACGAGGTATATCAATCCATTAAAGGGGAAGTAGTTTTGGTGGAAGTGTTAAATAGATTGAAATCCATCGATAAACTTATTTACATCAAGCCTAAAGATGTGGAAGAAGGCACTAAGTTGTTTGAGAATATTAGTAGAAATATTCTAGAACAAGATCAGGAACTAAAACGGGAAGAATATAAAGATGTAGATATCACCTTTATGGGTGAATTGGATTTTCCAGGAATGGTGTTCGGGGAGTACTTTTCTGGGTTTGAAGAAACGTATTATTCCGTAATCGGGGATTATATCGTGGTTGCTGAAACCGAGCAGCCTATTAAATCACTCATTAATGATTTGGAAGACGATGAAGTATGGAGCCGTTCGTTAGAAAAAAATTATTTAGTAGAGCGTTATTTTGCAGATGCTAACTTCGGTTACTATGTCGATTTAAGTCGATCAATTACGTGGCTTGAAAGCAACCTGTCTGATGAAGGGAAAAAAATATTACAACAGTATAAACCTTTTTTCAAACAAATAGGCATGTTGTCATTGCAAGTATCGAATGAAAACGAACAATTATTCACCAGTGTGACTAGTGTATTTGAAGGGACGATTCCAGAAGATAAAAAATCACAGGACAAACCATTAAACACAGAAAACCCTGTTGCTGCAAAAGTTTCAAATGGTAAAGTGGTGTTTGAGATATTTTTAGATGCACCGATTATAGAGAAGCCCTCCGTTGTATTGAATCATGTAGATAAAACGCGCGAGGTGTTGCTACTTGATTCAAACTTTAAGTTAAGCTTAATTGCCTACAATGGAGAATTGCTTTGGTCCTACAAGTTAGACGGACCTATAATCTCAGAAATTGAACAAGTTGATGTCTATAAAAATCAAAAATTACAATACCTTTTTGCTACAAAAAATAAAGTGTATTGTATTGATAGAAAAGGGAATGACGTAGAGCACTATCCATACACGGTAAAACACGGAGAAGGAGATATAAATACCTTATCAGTAATTGATTATAATGGAAGCAAAAATTATCGCGTGTTAGTTTCTAAAACAGATGGAACTGTCGTGTTGTATGATATATCAGGTACTGATTTAGAGGGATGGAATCCAAAGAAGTTTGATTCAAAACTTGCACAGCCAGGCAAACATGTTAGGGTTCGGGGTAAAGATTTTATCTTAATCGCAGAACAAAACAAGCTGCATGCATTCGAGAGACGAGGAGATGAATATTCAGGTTTCCCAATTGCACTTAATGGAAATATTACTTCCGATTGGTTTGTAAGTGTGGGACCAAGTTTACGTAAATCCACCATTTCGGTCGTGGTAGACAGTCAAGATGTACAGATCTATAATTTCAATGGTAAGGCGGAGAAATTAATCAATTTTAAAACAATAGCCGAACACCCTAAAACACAATTAGCAAAAAGCACGGGTGATGAACAAAAAGTATATTTAGTTCATGCTTTTGACAACGTTTGGCAAGTACTCAATGATGATAAAAAAGAGTTACTGACGGTAGAACTTCCGTATGATGATTTGGAACTTCAGTATTATCCAATCTCAGGGAAAGAGGTGTTTGTATTAGTAAGCAAAGAAGCTGACAAAGTTTTATTGTACAACAAAAAAGGGAAATTAATTGGCGGAGAAGCACTCGATGGTGCCCATGAAATTGCGATGTTATATTCTAGCTCTACGGACAAGTTTACGATCTATATCGTAAATAGAAAATCGTTGCGGATGTTGGATCTTGAGGCGAATTAGATTTGGAAATTTTAATGCTCTTCAGCACTTAATTTGTTGGTTAATTAAGGATGTTTTGTTTTCTAAGAGTGAGTCATTAGTTTTCATTTAGCTGGTTCTTCAGCACTTGGTTTTGTCTCAGCCTATGTTTAAGAGTGTTTAAGTAGCGAAGAGCATCTTTATTTTTATAATCTACATAAGATTTGGAAGCCCAATCAATGGCAGCTGTTAAATCACCATTTATCTCGTTAATAATAGCCATGTTATAATAAGCTCTTCCAGCTATTTTACCTTTCGAGTTGTTGACTTCTTTTTTCCATAATTCAGCAGCACCATTCCAGTCTCCGGTTTGAGCTCTTCGTTGAGCGATTTTAAAATTTGAAGATCCTCTCACATAATATTTTCTTTTAACACGAGTAGTATACGGCTGTATTCTCCTAGCGTAGTTATGCCCTATCGAATTGCTAATTTGGAGAACTGCTTCTTTTCTGCCTATAATTGCTTCAGCGGCTTTAACCGGATTTATCCCTCGTCCAGTAGAAGTAATCCGTTCAACAACGACAAATTCATCTCGAACAATTTCATCTATAGGGTCATAAATTCGCCACCCTGTTTTAATTACTGTGTTGACGGTTACTCTTGTTTCAGCCGTAGGGATTTTTACACCCAGCGGTCCGTCTAATTCTACAGGTATGATTTCAGAATTGATTTTTGACTCTGTATCGTAAAAAGACAAGAAAAAAAGCGCATCTACGCTGTTTTCTTTGCAATATCTATTAATTATATCCCAAGTAAGCGTCACAGGAAAAACACCCATACCTGGACTTTTAATTTCTTGCGCATCGATTAACTTAATTTCGTCAAATCTATTCATTTGAATAAGCTCATCATAAAGACCTTCAGTTGCTTTTTGAGCGCCATCTTTGTCTAGATTTTTGCCCTCAAGAGATAATATTTTGTCAAGATCATCAAGTTTTTTATTCCCTTCAACTACTGCGTTTCTATTGATAACGCCTATTTTTTTAATTGATGAAGGAATGAAAACAGGAGACGGTTGTTTAACTCCAATCGTTAAATTGTTTGTTGGACTACATGAAAAAATGAAAATAGCAATGAAAGCCGTTGCAAATGAGCGGAGTAATGATTTGGTAATAAGAAACATAGAGCCAGTTGGTTTTGGTAGCCGAAGTATTTGTAGACGAAATAAGAATACAAAAGTTATGTTTTGAAGTAAAAAGCTAGACAAACCTATTTGCCAATATTAAATCTACTCTAAATTAATATTCAACACATCAGCGTTAAATAATGATTTTCCAAAGGTGTAAAAGAAGGATATTTTTCCAAAAGGTCTGGTTGGTAGTTTGATGCTCGCTTGTTTTTCAAAATCCTGCCATTGATTAAAGCGTGAAAAATATTCAATTCCACCTTCAAGATTAATAACACTTGAGCGACCTACTTGCCATCGCAGTTGGGCGCCACTTCTTATTTGAGAAAATTGCGAGCTATAGTGTGTCTTGTTTTCTACCACCTGATTTCGGATGGTATTAAGGTAGGTGGTTGCATCTAACTTTAAATCCCGATTTACTTTATAGGTGAACTTTGCTGATGAAGGAAATATTAACGTATAAGAAATCGTTCGATCAATCTTATGCATCCAGCCAACCACAGGCAATAAAATTCTATTACCATGGTTCCAAACACCTATAGCACCATAAAACAACACGTTGCGTAAATTGATGACCTGCATTTGTGCAACTAAGCCATTAATCGAAAAAGCAGTGTGTTCAGAGTTAGGAGTGTAGTAATAGTTTCCACCAAAACGGTAGAGCAAAAAATGTAGCTTCTTTTGATAGCTAATGTTGGTGAAAGAAAGCCCAATCCGCTGTTGCGTTTGTTTGATGAAAGGCGTTTCAAAAACCGTATTTCGAAGATTTACTCCAATTAATTTTTGAGAAAACTGCACTTTCAATACATCTTCAATTCCCTCAATTCCTTTTCTTTTTTGTGTTAAATCCAGTTGGAGCCCCAGTTTAGTTTTTAATGGGAAAGAGAGGTTCAAAAGGCTTGTTTTTGTAGTAAAATTACCGCGCGATGCGAAGTCGTATGCAAGAGAAGCTTTTGGTGAAAATGTTTGAGGAAGGTTTAATAGCTGTGCTGTGCAAGTACAAATACAAAAACTAAAAATGGTAGAAAAGAGAAACTTGTAAATCGATTCTACCATTTTTAATAGTTAAATATTTTAGTTTTTAATCGCAAAGATGTGTTGTGAAGTTTCCGTTTACGTAGGTATCATCACCAGATTTAGCAACAAGCTTGCCTTCTACAATATTGGCAACAGTGTCTATTCGAGTGATTTGAATTTTTCCTTCTAGCGCAATATTGTTAATACCTTCAGTTTGTTCGTATAAAGTTACCGATTGAGTGTTGTCATCACATCCAGATAGGCAAAACTCTACGACATCCATTGTGTTGTCCATTGTAAAGAACACAAAATCTTCCTTAGAGGGAAAAAAAGATTCACACATGGTAGAGTCAGTAATTGATTCTTTGTAAAAATCAAAAGAAATAGTTGATTCACTAATTTCCGCTTTTCCTGTTACTAAAGCCCATTCTTCTCCTTCTATTTTACCTTGGAGTGTTTGGTCTTTGAATTCTAGAGAGGGAGTTTCGTTGTCTTTGTCACCACAAGAAAATAATAATCCTGTAAATACAAATAAGTAAAGTGCTTTTTTCATTTATTGAATTGGTTAAGTAAAGTTAAATAATTTTAAGGTGTTTGAATCACAATCATGCGTACCTGGCTTAATGAATTATAGTCAATAACCATAACTTGTTGCGCCTCTCCCTTTACGCAATTTTCATTAACGATGGTGTAGTAAGCTGTTCGCGTCATTTTTTTTCCCAAGTCAAGTTTGTTGGGGTGACCTAAAAATTGGACGACCGTATTTTCATGTTTACCTATCAATTGATCTTGTTTTTCTATGATAACAGAAGCGGCATTTTTTCTTAAATCAGTGCATGCTTCAAAATCTTTTTTCCAACCAACCGAATTAATCTCTTCCATGTCAATGAGTCGATCGCATGAAAATAGCGTCATTGAAAAAAATAAGATAAGTATAAAACCTTGATTCTGTGGATAAATAAGCCTTTTTAACTGCTCTTTGCGCATCGTATTTTACTATTTTCGAAGATTCAAGTCCAAAAGTAAACAATTATTTCGCTATGTCAGACGAAATCAACGATCAGGAAGAAGTTCAAGGTGGGGGTGATGAGATAATCCATAAAATTACACCCATATCTGGAATGTATGAAAACTGGTTTCTTGATTATGCTTCTTATGTAATTTTAGAACGAGCTGTTCCTGCCATTGAAGATGGATTAAAACCCGTACAAAGGCGTATCCTCCATTCAATGAAAGAAAAAGATGATGGGAGATACAATAAGGTAGCCAACATCATTGGGCACACCATGCAATACCATCCACACGGTGATGCCGCCATTGGAGCTGCGATGGTTAACTTAGGACAAAAAGATTTATTGATTGACACCCAGGGAAACTGGGGTGATATTCGCACAGGTGATAATGCGGCAGCAGCCCGGTATATTGAGTCCCGACTCTCAAAATTGGCTTTAGATGTCGTGTTTAACCCACAAACTACCCATTGGCAAGCTTCTTATGATGGTCGTAATAAAGAACCAATCACATTACCTGTTAAATTTCCACTTTTATTAGCCCAAGGAGTTGAAGGAATTGCTGTTGGTTTGGCAACGAAGATAATGCCGCATAATTTCTGTGAATTATGTGAAGCTTCCATTAAACACCTCCAGGGTAAACGGTTCAAGCTCTATCCTGACTTCCCTACAGGAGGAATGGTCGATGTAGAAAATTATAATGACGGTTTAAAAGGAGGTAAGGTTCGCGTCAGAGCGAAAATTGAAAAAGTGGATTCGAAGACCTTAATCATCCGTGATATTCCTTTTTCTACCACTACCACCAACTTGATTGACACCATCATCAAAGCAAACGATCAGGGGAAGATAAAAATTAAAAAAGTAATTGATAACACCGCCAAAGATGTAGAAATTTTAATCGACCTAGCACCAGGTGTCTCTCCTGATGTGATGATTGATGCCTTGTATGCATTTACTGATTGTGAGTTGTCGATATCACCAAACTCCTGTGTCATTGTTGGTGAAAAGCCCGAGTTTTTACCTGTTACAGAAATCTTAAGAAGAAATACGGATTTCACGGTAGAACTATTAAAGCGGGAACTAGAGATTCGCAAAGGAGAGTTGATGGAAAAAATATTGTTCTCCAGTCTAGAGAAAATATTTATCCAAGAGGAAATGTATATCAACTTCAAGGAGTATGATAACAAACCAGACCTTTTCAAGTATTTGGATGAACGTTTTGAACCTTTCAAACCACAGTTTTTTAGAGAGTTAACCGATGAGGATTTTGATAAGTTAACGCAAATTCCAATGATCAGAATTACCCGTTTTGATTCTGCAAAGGCAGATGAAAAAATGAAGGGATTGGAAGATGAACTTGCCCAAGTAAATCATCACCTGGCTCATTTGATTGAATATGCGATTGCACACTACGAGCGGTTGTTGGAAAAATATGGTAAAGGCAAAGAACGCAAAACAGAGATAAGAACATTCGATACCATTCAAGCGCAAGAGGTTGTAGTGAATAATGCAAAACTGTATGTGAACAGGGCTGAAGGCTTTATTGGTACGGGCTTAAAGAAAGATGAATTCGTTGAAGAATGTTCAGACATTGATGACATCATTTCATTTCGAAGAGACGGAAAAATGATGGTAAGCCGCATCGCTGATAAAGTATTTGTGGGGAAAGATATCGTGTGGACAGGGGTCTGGAAAAAAGGTGATGACCGAATGGTGTATAACCTCATCTACTTAGACGGCAAGTCTGGCCGTTCAATGGTCAAACGTTTTCAAGTCACGGGGATCACGCGGGATAAAGAATATGATTTAACCAAAGGAGATAAAAAGTCTAAACTGCATTACATGACTGCTAACCCGAATGGCGAAGCCGAAGTCGTCACGGTTTATTTAACCTCGGGTTGTAATGCCAAGAAAAAAGTTTTTGACTTTGACTTTGCAGATATCGAAATAAAAGGTCGGGGCGCTGGAGGAAATATCCTTACTAAATATCCAGTTCGAAAAATCGACTTAAAAACCAAAGGTGTTTCTACGTTAAGTGGTATCAAAATTTGGTACGACTCATCAGTAGGTAAACTTAATTCCGATGAGCGTGGTCAGTTTGTTGGAGAATTTAATGGTGATGATAATGTAATGGTCTTGTATAAAGACGGTAGCTATGAACTTACCTCCTATGAACTCACCAATAGGTATGATAGTAACAAAGTAGTGGTCATTACTAAATACGATCCGGATAAAGTGGTCTCTTGCGTGTATTATGATGGAGGTTCGAAAAACTATTATGTCAAACGGTTCAAAGTAGAGACCTCCACATTAGGTAAAAACTTCATTTACATCTCAGAAGAAGCTGGTTCGAAATTGATGGTCGTTTCCGTAGCGAAAAACCCGCGCATTGAATTGACACATCGCAAAGACTCAAAATCTGACAAAAAAGTTTCTGAGTTAAGTTTCATTGCTTTAATAGAAGTGAAAGGATGGAAAGCGATGGGCAATAAGCTGACTTCTGATCAGGTTTTAAAAGTAAAATTGATTGAAGAAGAAGAGCCATCAGAACCAGATGAAGAAGAACCTGAAGATAATGATGATAATAACGATGGTGGTGTAAGCGAAACTGAGGTAGAACCAGAAGAAGAAAAGAAAATCGATGCGGAGGTGAAAGAACAAGCGCCAGAACCTACAACTTCTGAAAAGTCTAAAGTCACTCAAAAAGAAATAGATAATTCTAAACCTAAAGCCGAAGAAAATAAGGCTGCACCCGATAAAGAAGCCTCTAAAAAAGCTGCAGAAGAATCAGGGCTTAAGCCTGGAGATAAAGTCGAGTTTGATTTATCAAAGAAAAAAAAGAGCGATGATAAGGGGGACGGCAAAGATCAACTGAATTTATTTTAGGTGAAATCGCTAGACTCACAAACCAAAACTCAGCTCCTGGAATATTTGTTGACTTTTGTCAATGACAATAAAAAAGAACTCTTAGAGCCTGTGCTTAACTACCGCACTCGTCATTTAGCTGTGGTTTTAGAAAACATTTATCAGCCTCAAAACTCAAGTGCCACCATACGCTCTTGTGATATTTATGGTGTTCAAGACTTATACGTCATTGAAAACGATAATCGCTTTGAATTGAACCCCAATGTAGCCATGGGGGCAGGAAAGTGGGTGGATTTACATAAATTCAATGCAAGAGGAAATAACACCGAGCGGTGTCTTCACACCTTGAAAGGAAAAGGGTATAAGATTGTTGCGACCTCACCCCATGCAAAAAGCTATACAGTTCATGATTTACCCTTAGAGGAAAAGACTGCATTGGTGTTCGGTACTGAACTTACTGGACTTAGCGATTTAGCGATGTCAATGGCTGATGAGTATGTTTCAATTCCTATGTATGGTTTTACCGAGAGCTTTAATATTTCAGTCAGTGTTGCTGTTAGTTTATCTCACTTGAAAACACGACTGCATCAATCAACTATTCCTTGGCAATTATCAAATGAAGAACGGTTAGATTTAATGATTGAGTGGGCAAAAAAGTGTCTTAGCCGTGGGAATGATATTGAATATGAATTCCTGAGAAAAATCACAAAGGAGTAATTTTATTTATATCTTGCACGCTTAATTATTCAAGTACGAGCTAGTTGAGAGAGTTGTTGAAATACATGTTTGCTTTTTTGTTTGCACTGTGTGTGGGATTGATGCCGTTTTCGAGTTATGCGCAAACCACTACCGTAAGTGGTACTGTTTACGATAGTGAACTAGGTGAGACTATTCCATTTTCAACGGTTAAATTCAAAGGCACTTCAATTAGCACCACTACGGATCTAGATGGCAATTATAGCTTGACTACCACCACACCTTCAGACAGTATTGTCGCGATAAGTTTTGGATTTGAAGATTTAGTAAAGCCTGTGAAAAAAGGTCAGACTCAAACCATAGACTTTAAAATGGGGGAGGTTTTAACCGAGTTGGAAGTAGTAGAAATTAAAATTCCAGAAAACCCGGCTCATGTGATTGTGAAAAAGGTGATAGCCAATAAAGATAAAACGGATATTAAGCGAATGGAAGCTTACGAGACTGAAGTTTATTCTAAAGTGGAGTTAGATATAGATAACATCTCAGAAAAATTTAAGCAGAAAAAATTCATGAAGTCAATTGGTGAATCGTTTGATAACATGGGGATGGTTAAAGATGAAGATGGTAGAGAGGTATTACCCATTTTTATATCCGAAACTATGTCTGATTATTACTACAAAAAGGATCCGGAAAATCAATTAGAAAAAGTAAAAGCAACACGGGTTACGGGGATAGGTATTGATGATGGTAGCTTTGTGTCGCAGTTGGTGGGAACAACCTTTCAGCAATTCAATTTTTATCAAAATTCAGTCAAAATTTTAGAGAAAAACTTTATTTCTCCTTTTTCTTCAGGTTGGAAGGGGACATATAAGTACATTTTAGAAGATACAGTCTTGATTGATGGGTTTACCTGTTACGAAATTGAATTGTACCCTAAACGTCCGCAGGACCTGGCATTTACTGGTAGAATGTGGATTGATTCCACTGACTATGCGTTAAAAAAAGTTGATTTTACTATACCTAAAGAAGCTAATTTAAATTTTATTGACGAAATAAAGTTAAGACAAGAATGGTTGCCTGTTGGAGAAGATGCTTGGTATGTTAGTACAAGTAGAGTAACAATAGATGTGGGTGACCTGGCAGACGACTGGGCAAGTATGATTTTAAAATCAACCATTACGAATAATAATATACAATTAACAGAGGCGGAAGATAATAAGTTTTATGAATATCAGATAGAAGTAGCAGAAGACGCGCAAAACAAAGCTCCTGATTATTGGGATGTCAACCGACCTTATAAGTTGTCTGCAGAAGAACAGCAGTCCTTTGAAATGGTAGACTCACTTCGAAATATGCCTTCTGTTAAAACGTATATTGACATTATTTTTACTATTGTAAATGGCTATAAAACGACTGGGTGGTTTGATTGGGGGCCTTATCTCTATCTCTATTCCTGGAATGAAGTTGAAGGACACAAGGTGAGAATTGGAGGAAGAACCAACGCTGATTTTCATAATAAGTTAATTTTAGAAGGATACGTGGCACCATCGTCAAAAGACAAAAAAATCAAGTATGAAGTTGGTGTCCATTATATATTAGATCGAACACCATGGACACAAATTGGTGCCAATAGACGCTATGACCTAGATCAACTAGGGGTGCCCAATGATTTAGGAGGTAACTTATACCAGGCCTTTGTCCGATGGGGAAGAATTGTTGGGCCGCATTACACCACAGAAAATAACCTGTATGCATTTAGACAACTAAATAAAAACTTTCAAGCGAAAGTGATGCTTACCCAACGTGATTTTGATCCCTTATTTCCATTCTTTTATTATGATTCTCCTACAGATACATCCAATGTTAATTCGAGGATTACCTCCACATATGGCACCTTCCAGTTGCGATTTGCTAAAAACGAATTATTTATTCAACAAGGGAACACAAGACGATCATTGGGTAGTGAAAAATTACCAGAGGTCACTATACGTTATACACATGGCATTAAGGGAGTATTGGGAAGTGATTTTAATTTTCAAAAGCTTGATTTAATCATGGAACAAAAGCTGGGAATTGGAAAATTTGGACAAACACATTACTGGGGGCAAGCAGGCAAAGTATTTGGTACAGTACCGTTTCCATTACTTAACGTGCATTTAGGAAACGAATCACCAATTTATGTGAATTACGCTTTTTCTTTAATGGATAACTTTGAGTTTGTCACAGATAACTATGTTTCATTAAATCATGTTCACCATTTTAATGGCTACATCCTTAACCGGATTCCTTTAATGCGGAAGCTGAAATGGCGAGTGGTCACAAATGCTCAAATGTTATATGGAACAGCCCGACAAGAAAATTTTGATATTATCCCTGATTATTCAACAAATTTTACTGCTTTCGATAAAGGAGTGCCTTATGTTGAAGTAGGGTATGGTGTAGAAAATATATTCAAGTTTTTACGTGTACAAGCGTTTCATCGCTTAACCTATCGTGATAGAGGTCGCACCAATTTTGGTGTAAAGGCAACGTTACAATTGACGTTATAATTTTTTAATTTGCAGCAGCAAACGATAACTATATTGAATATTAAGCTCTTTATACCTCTTTTGTTTCTCCTGATTGGTTGTGGCTCCCGCCCCGATTCTTCTGGTAAAGTATATGATATCAATATCGATTTGGCTAGAAAAGAGATGTATGAATATTTAAACACGCTTATACAAGATGATGATGAGCATCATGAAGCATTTTATAGAAGATCAAAGTTATATTTAGAGGATCATCAAGCAATTAAAGCATTAAATGATATCATCCTGGCACTAAAAGAAGACCCTGATAATCAAACTTATTTAATACATCAGGCTAAAGTATTTGCTGCAATGGAGGAATACCATAAAGTATTTCGTATTCTATCTAAGGTTGAAAATGAAAACAAAACAACTGAAGTGTTACAGTTAGAGTTAGTTGCTGGGGTAAAAACAGGTAAGCTAAAAGATCCAGAATCAATTGCAGCAGCTATGCGTGGACTTAAATTAAAGCAAGGTCAAGAAGATTATCTTTTGGGTATGATTGCATGGGACAAAGGAGATACTTCCGTAGCTAAACAAAAGTTAGCTAGTGCTTATCAATCAGGTGAAAAAGGGGAAGACGTTTTATTAACATTGGCAAAAACGTATCAGAACACTAACCCCACAAAAGAAACTGCTTTTTTATATGAAGCCGCAGTCAAGTATGAGTCTAAGTATTCACGAATTTTGTTAGCGAACAATTTTCTTCGTAATCAAGAGTCAGAACGTGAAGATTCATTGTATGAAGTCATGCTAAAAAACCACCCTAAAGATTATGAAGTTTTACTTCGTAGAGCAAAATTGTATCAAGCACAAGGAAAGTATGCGGAATTGGTTACGTTGTTAGAAGACCAGTATATGAGCACTAAAACGATGGAAGATGATTTTATCTTAGCCGATGCTTATTTTTCGTTAAGAAAAAATGATGAAGCAAGAAAAATGTATGTCTTGTTAGAACCTCTTGATACTACAGGCCAAATATCTCGGAATGTAAATGTTATCAAATGGCGTAAAGCACAAGAAAGATTGAGGAATTTGCCCGATTCTTTGCGGACAATCACAAAAGATAGCGTAAATTCGACCCCTTAAATTACACAACAGAATGATTAAGATTACCCTACCTGATGGTTCAGTAAGAGAGTATGCAAAAGGCAGCACTAGCCTTGAAGTAGCAATGAGTATTTCAGAAGGCTTAGCTCGTAACGTTTTGGGAGCTAAAGTTAACGGTGAAGTATGGGATGCCACGCGCCCAATTAATACCGATGCTCGTGTGCAACTTCTAACCTGGAACGATGAAGCGGGTAAATCTACTTTTTGGCATTCATCAGCACACTTGTTGGCTGAAGCCTTAGAAGCACTTTACCCAGGCGTGAAATTAGGCATTGGTCCAGCTATTGAGTCTGGATTTTATTATGATGTTGATTTTGGAGATAAAGAATTTTCTTCTGATGCGTTTAATAAAATTGAGCAAAAAATGCTCGAACTGGCACGTCAAAAAAATGAATATACTCGGCAAGACATCTCCAAAGTAGAAGCAGTAAACTATTTTACTGAAAAGGGTGACCAGTATAAATTAGAGCTTTTAGAGGGCTTAGACGATGGTGATATTACTTTTTATCATCAAGGCGGGTTTACCGATTTGTGTAAAGGGCCACATATTCCTAACACTGGTTTTATTAAAGCTGTAAAACTGATGAGTGTTGCAGGAGCTTATTGGAGGGGTGATGAAAAACGACCAATGTTAACACGGATTTACGGTGTTACTTTTCCTAAACAAAAAGAACTGACTGAACATTTAGAGTTACTTGAACAAGCAAAACAACGTGATCATAGAAAGTTAGGGAAAGAATTAAACTTGTTTACTTTTTCCCAAAAAGTAGGAATGGGTTTACCGTTATGGTTACCAAAAGGTGCTATATTAAGAGATCGCTTAGTTGACTTTCTAAAAAAAGCACAAGTTCGAGCAGGTTATCAGCCGGTTGTAACCCCACATATTGGTAATAAACAATTGTATATTACTTCAGGGCATTACGAGAAATATGGGAAAGACTCTTTTCAGCCAATTTATGCACCTCATCAAGAAGGGCAAGAAGAGAAAGAAGAGTTTTTGTTGAAACCGATGAACTGTCCTCACCACTGTGAGATTTATAAATCAAGCCCTCATTCATACAAGGAGTTACCGATTCGTTACGCAGAGTTTGGAACCGTTTATCGTTACGAGCAACATGGCGAGTTACACGGTTTGACTCGTGTTCGTGGGTTTACTCAAGATGACGCTCATATTTTCTGTCGTCCAGACCAAGTGAAGGACGAGTTCCTGAAAGTGATTGATTTGGTATTATATGTATTTAAGGTCTTTGGCTTTACAGACTATACCGCACAGATTTCTTTGCGTGATCCAGAAAATAAAACCAAGTATTTCGGTACCGATGACGATTGGGATAAAGCAGAGTCTGCCATAATAGAAGCTTCTGCTGAAAAAGGGTTGCAAACAGTTACAGAGTTAGGGGAAGCAGCTTTTTACGGGCCTAAATTGGATTTCATGGTGAAAGATGCGTTAGGTAGAAAATGGCAACTTGGAACTATTCAGGTCGATTATCAATTACCACAACGATTTGAGTTAGAATACATCGGTGCTGATAATTCAAAACATCGCCCAGTAATGATTCATCGGGCACCATTTGGTTCTTTGGAACGATTTGTAGCGATTTTGATTGAACATACAGCAGGTAATTTCCCTTTATGGTTATCACCCGAACAAGTAATTATATTGCCTATTTCTGAAAAATTTGCTGATTACGCGCAAGAAATAAAAGCTTTACTTGATGAAAACGATGTAACAAGTACTATTGATCATCGCGATGAAAAGATTGGTAGAAAAATTAGGGATGCAGAAGTGATGAAAACCCCTTTTATGCTTATTGTAGGCGAAAAGGAGCAGGAGCTAAAACAGGTGTCTGTTCGCAGACACGGTGAAGGTGATCTGGGGAGCATGGCTGCCGATGAATTTATAAATCACTTTAAAGGGATTGTTAAAGAAGAAATTAATAAGTAAACGAAGTTTTCATTATTAAAAATAAATAGCGATATTCGCACCTTGTTTCGAATTAAACATAGTTAATTATCAAAAAGAGACCAAATTTTAATAGGGGTAGGAGAGAGGAAGAACCTTTCAAAGTGAACCGAAAAATCACTGCTAGAGAAGTTAGACTTGTTGGCGAAGGATTTGAGCCAGGAGTGTATCCACTCGATAAAGCAATGAAAATTGCTGATGAGATGGAGTTGGATTTAGTAGAAATTTCTGGGAAAGCATCACCTCCGGTTTGTCGAATAGTTGATTACGCGAAGTTTAAGTACGAGCATAAAAAGAAACAAAAGGAGCTAAAAGCGAAGGCACATAAAACGGTAATAAAAGAAATCCGATTTGGGCCCAATACTGATGAGCATGATTTTAATTTCAAATTGAAGCATGCTGAAAACTTCTTAAACGAAGGATCTAAAGTAAAAGCCTATGTGCACTTTGCTGGACGAACTATCGTGTATAAAGAAAGAGGAGAATTGCTCTTATTAAAATTTGCTGCTGCATTAGAGGAGATAGCAAAAGTAGAGCAGTTACCTAAGTTAGAAGGTAAACGTATGTTTATTCATCTAACCCCAAAACAGAGTAAAAAAGGATAAGTTAATAAAAAAGAAAGATGCCAAAGGTAAAAACTAATTCGAGCGCAAAGAAGAGATTCAAAATTACCGGCACGGGAAAAGTGAAGAGAAAGCACGCTTTTAAAAGTCACATCTTAACTAAGAAGTCGACTAAAAGAAAGCGTAACTTAACTAACGCTACACTCGTGAACGATGCGGACACGAAGAATGTAAAATTCATGTTGAATTTGTAATTCAACAAAACAGGTTATTTGTTACACCATGGGTTTGGTAGTAAGTGTTAGCTATATCTAACCGCCACTCACAAAAAGAAAAATTATGCCAAGATCAGTAAATTCAGTTGCTTCAAGAGCAAAGAGAAAAAAATTCATGAAGCTTGCCAAAGGTTACTTTGGTAGAAGAAAAAATGTTTGGACCGTTTCAAAAAATGCCATTGAAAAAGGTCTTCAATATTCTTACAGAGATAGAAAAGTAAAGAAAAGAGATTTTAGATCACTTTGGATTACTAGAATAAATGCAGGTGCAAGATTGCACGGGTTATCTTACTCCCAGTTCATGGGTAAATTAACCAAATCTGACATTGATATTAATAGAAAAGTGCTAGCTGATTTAGCTATGAACAACCCTGATGCATTCAAAGCCATCGTAGATCAGGTAAAGTAATCGTGCAAAACCCTTAATTGGTCGAAAACCCCCTATCTTACGATTGGGGGTTTTTGTTTTTTGAGTCACACTTTCTAACTTGTATTAAAATATTTCTTGAATTACTTTGTTCATGTAGCTATTTTTTATATCGAATGAGAAAGAAAACATTAGTATACTTAGTTGAAGATGATTGTGTGTTGGCAAAAATCATTACTTGGAATTTGCAAGAGAAATCATCTTGTCTCGTTAAATCATTTGTTTCTGGAGAAGAAATGATTGTTCAAATGAACAATGAATCGCCAGATATAGTGTTGTTGGATTACTTTTTACCTGGCATGAATGGGCGTGAGGTTTATGATGTGATTAAATCTGAGTTACCTGAGACAACTGTTATTGGTATTTCAGGTCAACTGCAATTAAAAGAGGTGAAAGAGTTTTTTAACTGTGGTTTAGATGCGGCTATTGAGAAGGATACCGACTTTATTAAGCAAATAAGAAATGAAGTAGAGAAAACGATAGTAGACTCTCAAGAAGAAGAAATTGTAGTCGAATTTGAGGACTCTCTCGACAAAAAAATAGTGTTTAGTGGGGTACTAGGGCTGATGATAATTCTTGCAGTGATATATTATAGTTTTTTAGAAGTACTCTAGGTTTTAGGCGTAAGTAATTGAAAATTAGTTGTTAATAAAAAATAAAAAAGCAGTCATTTATGACTGCTTTTTTTTGTAGCGAAGACGGGAGTTGAACCCGTGACCTCAGGGTTATGAATCCTGCGCTCTAACCAACTGAGCTACCTCGCCATGGTTGACTTTTCTTTAAGGGGTGGCAAATTTATAAAAACAGTTCATTATTCAACAATAATTAGAGTTTTTTTTTAGAATGATGAAATATTAGGTATATATTAAGATTTATAAAACCTTGAAATCTAGCTAATCAATTAAAAATACACTATGTCAGATAAAAAAACCTTTATCTCCGAATATGAGATAAATGCATCACCAAAAATGATTTTCCCATATATAAGCACAGTAGATGGCTTAGAGCGTTGGTATGCAGACTCTGCGAATATTACTCCAAATAACATTGTCGCATTTGTAGTAGATGGCGAAGAGTATTATGCCAAGATGCAAATCGGAAAATCAAGTCAACAGGTTGTGTTTGAATTTTTAGATGATGATAAAAATGAAGAAGATGATGCTTCGATTCTTAAAATTACGATAGATCAAAACGAAATCACGAATGGGGTATATTTGGTTGTAGAAGATTATACTGATTTAGTAGATAGTCAAGCAGAATTTGAAGAACTTTGGGAAGGTTTATTCAATGACCTTAAAGAAATTCTTGGTGCTTAATTAAATCGTTTTAGTGAAGAAACTACATAAGTTGATTTTAAAGGCCTTCTTTGGGCCTTTCTTAGTTACATTTTCCGTTGTTGTCTTCATTTTGCTAATGATTACGTTGGCGAAATACCTCGATGAGATTTCAGGTAAGGGGATACCCGCGTCCACGTTTGCAGAACTTTTCTTTTACTTTAGTTTTAATAGTACTCAATTAGCACTTCCTTTGGCAATTTTACTGTCTGCCCTAATGACTTATGGAAATTTAGGACAGCACAACGAGTTAATTGCAATAAAAAGTTCAGGTATCTCATTAGTACGCATTATATCACCACTTTTCATTGGTGTTTGTCTTATTGCTGTCGGAGATTTTTTTTTCAATGACTATATATTGCCTAAAACGAATATTAAAGCATACAGCTTATTATATGATATGAGACAAAAAAAACCAGATTTTGATTTAAGAGAAAAGGTTTTTTATAATGGAATCCCTGGTTATAGTATTCGAGTTGAAGACAAAAAAGAAGCGGGAGACATCTTAAAAAAGATACTTATATATGACCACAGCTCAGAAAGAGGGAACACCGAAGTTGTGTATGCTGATTCAGGAAAAATGACCACTATCTTGGGTGGGAGTTATATGCAACTTGATTTATTTAATGGATATCGCAGTGCTGAAGAACATGAGGATGGTAAGACATATGAAGGTGGATATACCAGAACTAAGTTTTCTAAAAGCACTACTTTTTTTGATTTATCCTCATTCGCTCTAGAACGTACCCCAGAAAAATTGTTTGAGAGAAATCGAAAGATGTTATCCATTAAAGAGATGAAGCCAATTATGGATTCCTTGCTTATTGCTAACGAGGAAGAGTTTACAGAAGTGCCAAAACAACTGAGTAATAATTTTAAATACGGCTACATTGATTCTGTAAAAAATTATCAAGGAGAGGTAGTAAAAAAAACATTTTCAAACTATGAAAAGAAAGTGTCGTTAAAAGCAGCCTTAAATACCGCAAGAATAATATATAGCCAGTTGGAAAACCGTATGGGGTTGGTTAGAAGTAGAGAGCGAAACTACAACCGATATGGGATAGAACTGCTTCATAATTATACAAATGCATTCGCTTGTATTGTGATGTTTTTAATTGGAGCTCCACTTGGTGTTGTCATTAAAAAAGGAGGGATGGGTATTCCCGCTCTAATTACCATTGCTTTTTTTATTCTTTATTATATTGTTTCTATTACTGGAGAAAAAATGGCTAAAAACCTTTCACTGGATTATATGTCAGGTACATGGATGTCTAACTTCGCATTAGTTCCGTTTGCGGTGTTGTTTATTTACCTTGCTTATAAGGATGCAAAAGTATTTTAGAAAAAGCAAATGTAGTTTGGTAAATAGTAATAATAGCGCTAACTTTGCGCTTCAATTTGGAATAATAGCATATAGTAATTAATAGTATGTATCTTACAAGCGAGAAAAAGCAACAAATATTTAAAGAGCACGGTATTGCGAAAAAAGCAACAGACACTGGGTCAGCCGAATCACAAATAGCTTTGTTTACAACAAGAATTAATCACCTGACAAACCATTTAGGTATTAACAAAAAAGACCATTCAACACGTTTAGGGTTGCTTAAACTAGTTGGTAAAAGAAGGAAATTTTTAACTTACCTTCAAAACCAAGATATCACTCGTTACCGGGAGATAATTAAAGAATTAGGAATTAGAAAGTAATTAAGTATTAGCAAGACAAAGGGGGAGTTCGAAAGGGTTTCCCCTTTTTGTTCTTAATTTGTACTTGTTTTACTTACCGTTTATAAAAATTTTCAAAAATGAATATAATAACAAAAGAAATTCTCCTCGAAGACGGCAGAAAAATAACAATAGAGACAGGTAAGTTGGCAAAGCAAGCTCATGGTTCCGCAGTGGTTACTATGGGGAAAGCAATGTTATTAGCTACAGTTGTTTCCAATTACGATGCTCGAGAAGGGGTAGATTTTCTTCCGCTATCAGTAGATTATCAAGAAAAATTTGCTTCTGCTGGTAGAATCCCTGGGGGGTTTTTGAAAAGAGAAGGTCGTTTATCTGATCACGAGATATTAGTATCTCGTTTAGTTGATAGAGTTTTACGCCCACTTTTCCCAAGTGATTATCATGCTGAAACTCAGGTAATGATTTCTATGATTTCTTCTGATCCTACAGTAATGCCTGATGCTTTAGCGGCTCTTGCAGCTTCTGCAGCTATCTCGGTCTCTGATATTCCTTTTAATGGCCCTATTTCTGAAGTAAGAGTAGGTAGACTTGATGGCAAATTTATAGTTAACCCAAGCAAAGAACAATTAGAGCAGTGTGATATTGATATCATGGTTGGGGCTTCGGCTGAAAACATCATGATGGTTGAAGGTGAGATGAAAGAAGTTTCAGAAGCAGAAATGCTCGAAGCAATGAAAATCGCTCACGATGAAATCAAAAAACATTGTGCGGTACAAAAAGAGCTTGAAGTTGCTGCTGGCAAAACTGAAAAGAGAGAATACTCTCACGAAACTCATGACGAAGCATTAAGAGAAAAAGTTAATGCAGAGTTGAAAGATAAAATTGCGGATTTAGTTAAACGTAGAATTACAGACAAAAAACAACGTTCTGCTGCATACGCAGCCTTGAAAGATGAGTTCTTAGCTCAATTTTCAGAGGAAGATGCTGTAAATAAAACATTAGTAGGTGTTTATTTTCATGATTTAGAGAAAGATGTGATGCGAGACATCGTGTTAGACGAAAAAATCAGATTAGATGGGCGTAAACTTGATCAAATTAGACCTATTTGGAGTGAGGTAGACTATTTACCATCTGCACACGGTTCTGCGGTGTTTACTCGTGGTGAAACACAATCATTAACAACCGTAACATTAGGAACAAAGTTAGATGAGCAAATGATTGATAGTGCAATGTATAAAGGCGTTAACAAGTTTATGCTTCACTACAATTTCCCTTCTTTTTCAACAGGTGAAGCACGACCAAACAGAGGTCCGGGTAGAAGAGAAGTTGGTCATGGTAACTTGGCTTATAGAGCATTGAAAGGAATGATACCTTCTGACTCAGCTTACACAATTCGAGTTGTTTCTGATATTTTGGAATCGAATGGTTCTTCTTCAATGGCAACCGTGTGTGCTGGTTCATTAGCATTAATGGATGCAGGTGTGAAAATTAAAGCACCAGTTTCTGGGATTGCAATGGGGTTAATCTCTGATGGTGATCGTTTTGTAGTGTTGTCTGATATCTTAGGTGATGAAGATCATTTGGGAGACATGGACTTTAAAGTTACAGGGACTGATAAAGGAATTACAGCTTGCCAAATGGATATTAAAATTGGCGGGCTTTCTTACGAAATATTAACTCAAGCATTAGAGCAAGCGCGTCAAGGGCGAGCTCATATCTTGGGAGAGATGAACAAAACAATTACTAGTGCTCGTGAAGAGTTAAAAGCTCATACTCCTAGAGTTGAGGTGATTGTTATTGAAAAAGAATTTATCGGTGCGATTATCGGACCTGGAGGCAAAATCATTCAAGAAATACAAGCATCAACGGGTGCTATCATAACCATAGAAGAAGCAGACGGGAAAGGTAGAGTTGAAATCTTTGGTACTAACAAAGAGATAATTGACAAAGCAGTTGCTAGAGTGAAAGGAATTGTTTCTGTACCAGAAATTGGTGATGAATATGTAGGTAAAGTAAAATCAATTATGCCTTATGGTGCATTTGTTGAGTTTATGCCTGGTAAAGACGGATTACTTCATATTTCTGAGCTGAAATGGACACGTGTTGAGAAAATGGAAGGTGTGCTAGAAGAAGGTGAAGAGATAAAAGTGAAGTTGATAGAAATAGATCCTCGTACTGGTAAATATAAATTATCAAGAAAAGCACTATTACCAAAACCAGAAGTAGTAGAGTAAATTATAACTGAGTTTGAGAATTTGCTTATAGCATTCTCTCATGTGTTATCGTAAAACTTAAGTCGATATGAGACAGCTTAAGATCAGTAAACAGATTACCAATAGAGAAAGCCAATCTTTAGATAAATATCTACAAGAGATTGGTAAGGTTGATTTGATTACTGCTGAAGAAGAGGTTATACTGGCGCAAAGAATTAAGCAAGGGGATCGATTAGCTTTGGAGAAATTAACCAAAGCTAATCTTCGTTTTGTGGTATCGGTAGCGAAACAATATCAAAATCAAGGACTAACACTAGGTGACTTAATCAACGAAGGTAATCTGGGTTTAATTAAAGCAGCACAACGATTTGATGAAACTCAAGGGTTTAAATTCATCTCGTATGCGGTCTGGTGGATTCGTCAATCCATATTACAAGCTTTAGCAGAGCAATCACGCATTGTTCGATTACCTTTAAACAGGGTTGGCTCACTTAATAAAATTTCCAAAACATTTTCTTCACTGGAGCAAAAATTTGGAAGGGAGCCTACGCCAGAAGAATTAGCAGAAGTATTAGAAGTAACCATTGAAGAAGTTGTGAACACCATGAAAATTAGTGGCCGACACATATCAATGGATGCTCCGTTTGCAAATGGTGAGGATAACTCATTGCTTGATGTACTTGAAAATGATGGTGAGGTAAATCCGGATCAAGGTCTACTAAACGACTCACTTAGAAAAGAAGTACAACGTGCCTTATCCACCTTAACCCAGCGTGAAGGGGATGTGGTAGCTCATTATTTTGGGTTAAATGGCGAACATCCAATGACCTTAGAAGAAATTGGTGAACAGTTTGATTTAACACGTGAACGTGTACGACAAATCAAAGAAAAAGCAATACGAAGACTAAGACATACGTCACGAAGTAAGTCACTAAAACCCTATCTTGGATAATTAAAATAGTAAGACCTTGTAAAGAGGTCTTTTTTTTGGCTTTTATGGAATCATTTGTGGATATGTTGGTGTTGTGATAGTGTTTTTATTTAATGAAATTTGAATCTCAAAAGAATTACAAAAATGGCTGAACACGTTAAAGTATTAATTATCGGATCTGGACCTGCAGGATATACTGCAGCAATATATGCATCACGAGCTGGTTTGTCGCCAATGCTCTATCAAGGAGAGCAACCAGGAGGGCAATTAACAATTACAAACGATGTTGAGAATTATCCTGGCTATCCTGATGGAATTAATGGTCCGCAGATGATGATGGATTTTGAAAAGCAAGCGGCTCGCTTTGGGACAGACGTTCGGAATGGTATAGTAACTGAAGTTGACTTAAAAGCAACACCTAAAGTTGCTAAGACAATGGATGGAAAAGAAATAACTGCAGATACCATTATTATATCTACAGGTGCTTCTGCAAAATGGTTAGGTCTTCCTGCTGAAGATAAGTTTAAATATGGTGGAGGTGTCACAGCTTGTGCTGTTTGTGATGGCTTTTTCTATAAAGGTCAAGATGTGGTGGTAGTTGGTGCTGGTGACACAGCTTGTGAAGAAGCAACTTATTTATCTAAAATATGTAAAAAAGTCTATTTACTCGTTCGTAGAGATGAAATGAGAGCTTCACAAATCATGCAAAACCGGGTCATGAATGCTCCTAACATTGAAATATTGTGGAATACGGATACTAAAGATATCTTAGGAGATGATGTTGTAACTGGTGCTCTTGTAAAAAATAACCAAACTGGTGAAGAAAGAACCTTAGATGTTACTGGTTTTTTTGTTGCCATAGGTCACAAGCCAAATACTGATATTTTTAAAGGTCAAATCGATCTAGATGAAAATGGCTATATTAAAACAATACCAGGTACGGCAAAAACAAATATCGAAGGTGTGTTCGCAGGTGGTGACGCTCAAGATCATGTGTATAGACAAGCTGTAACAGCGGCTGGTACTGGCTGTATGGCGGCATTAGATGCTGAAAGATATTTAGCAGAAAAAGAATTGTCATAAAATTGATGCGGTTTATAACATTAACGCTGTTTCTATTTTTAGGAGTTTACAGTTCTATTGCTCAATCAAATGAAGAGTCTGTTACTGACGATGATTACATTTCTGTTGATACTTCTTCGCTATTAGAAGAATCTTTTGTTCTTGATCAAGAACTAAATGATGACCCTGATACCTCGCATAATGAAGTAGTTAATGATTCTTCGATTGTTTTGTTAGATTCTGTGTTTTTTAACAACATGGATACAACAAAGATGAGCGCTTTGGTTAAAGCACTAATTCGAGATAATATCTACTGGATTGCAATAGACTCTAATTTTGCCATATTTGATTCCATGACCGTGAACCCTTATAGTTTTAAAGGGGAGAAGTTTACCGACACCATTGAGGTGAGCCTTTATGCAGATGATTTAGGGGATACTTTACTCCCTTGGTCTATGCCTCTTGTAAGAAGTCATGTGAATTCTGATTTTGGCTTACGTCATTATAAATGGCATTACGGTACCGACTTAGATTTAGCTATTGGTGACTCGGTATTTGCTTGTTTTGATGGTGTTGTTCGCATTAGCAAATTTAACCCAGGAGGGTATGGTAACTATATAATGCTAAGACATCATAATGGCTTAGAAACCTTGTATGGACATCTTACTGAAAGTTTGGTGAAAGTTGGCCAACATGTGAAGGCGGGAGAATTAATTGGTTGGGGTGGTAGCACTGGGCGAAGCAGTGGACCTCACCTCCATTTTGAAGTGCGGTATCATGGCGAAGCAATTAATCCAAACAATCTTTATGATTTCTCCAAACATCAATTAAGAGGACCAGTGTATACGGTTACACCTAAGGACTTCAAATATATTAAAGATTTAAATGCTGCACGATACCACAGAATTCGAAGTGGTGATACACTTTCAGGTTTGGCAGTAAGATACCATACCTCGATTCGAAGAATTTGTCAATTGAACGGAATCTCTACTCGAACCGTTTTAAGATTAGGAAAAACATTAAGGGTTAGATAATGAAGTTAGATATACTTGTATTTGCAGCCCATCCCGATGATGCAGAGTTAGCCTGTGCTGGCACGATTTTAAAACAAGTTTCATTGGGCTATAAAGTTGGAATAGTAGACTTAACCCGTGGAGAATTAGGTTCACGAGGCACAGCACAAACCAGAGAAAAAGAAGCTGCTGATTCGGCAAAAATTTTAGGTCTCTCCATTCGCGAAAACGTATGTTTGTCTGATGGCTTTTTTGAAAATAATAAAACATCACAACTTGCTTTAATAAAATTTATAAGAAAATATCGACCTGAAGTAGTGTTGGGTAATGCATTAGAAGATCGGCATCCCGACCATGGTAGGGCTGGTAAGTTAATCGAAGAGGCGTGTTTTTTATCTGGGCTACGAAAAATTGAAACCGATGATGATGGGAATAGTCAAGAAGAATGGCGCCCAAAACATTTATTCCACTATATACAAGATCGATACATTAATCCCGACTTCGTAGTTGATATTACACCTTATTGGGAAACAAAAGTTGCTGCTATCAAAGCTTTTAAAACTCAGTTTTACAACCCGGAAAGTGACGAACCAGAAACATACATTAGCTCAAACGACTTTTTTGAATTTATTGAAGCTAGAAATCGTGAGATTGGTCATCAAATAGGAGCAACTTATGGTGAAGGTTTCGTAAAGTCAAAACAAATTGGCATTTCTGATCTCATGAACTTATCTTAGTTCCCTTACGGCACTCTGAGCAAAGCGGAGAGTGTCTGTCAAGTACAATATTGATTAATTCAAACACCAGTCATGATTAGAAATCTTAATGCGTTTCTGTTCCTTTTTATAATTCAATTTTCTTTTTCACAAAATTTTGATTGCAAAGAAGATCTCATTCCTATGCAAGGAGATAACCGCATGTATGGTTATGTCAATTTGTTCGGAGAGTGGAAAGTGATTCCTTTTTATGATCGTGTATTTCCTTTTAAAGGAAACATCGCCCGAGTACTTAAAGGTAAAAAATATGGTTTGCTTGATTGTGATGGAAAGGTAGTTTTACGACCTGAATACGATGAAATATTACCATATACCAATGGTTACGCCTGGGTGAAAAAAGAAGAAAAATATGGGTTGATTGACTACGCTGGGAAACTAATCTTAGAACCTGAATATGAAGAGGTAGAGGATGTGTCTCGTTTCAGCGATTTTGCGTGGGTAAAGAAAAATGGGCTTTGGGGTGTTTTCTCTAAAAGACAAAAAACATTCATGCATAAGCCTGCTTATGTTTCTTACCGACTTTTAAACCCAGAATTTTCTTTAGTGAAAAATCAGCAAAACCTTACAGGAATTATTAATTATAACATAGTAAAGCCGATCATTGAACCGCAATTTACCACAGCAACAAAAGTAATATCCAATGCTTTAGCTATAGAAAAAAATCATAAATGGGGATTAGTTAGTGATGAAGGTGTGTATCTTTCTAAAATTGAGTACGATAGCATACAACGGGTACATCAGTATCGCTTAGTATTCACACAAGGTGACCAGCATTTTTTAGCTGATGAAAAAGGACAACAATTGAGCAAAAAAACGTATGGTCAAATAGCAGATTACAATGGAGGTGCTTTTCGAGTGAAAGAAAATGAACAATACGGCTTTATCAATTACTTTGGAAGGGAAGCCATTGTTCCACAATACAAAAGCGCAACAAATTTTGTGGATGGTAAAGCAATTGTCTCGGAAAAAGACTCGATGTTCATTATTAATCCGAATAATAAAAAACTTACCAAAGGCTATCAAGAGATTCAGCGACCTTCGACTAATTATTTTTTATTTAAAGAAAAGGGGCTGTGGGGGGTGATGGATGAGGATGTCAACCTGAAATTTGCTCCTCAATTTATAACCATACATCATGAAGATGAAGATGTTATCATTCGAGCGGAGTCGGATGCTGGGTATTTCTTCATTAATAGTAATAATTTCAGCTTGTTAAACGCTGCCCCCTATCATTCAGCACTAGCATTTAATCAGCAAAGTGCTGTAGTATCAAGCGAAGCTGGTTATGGAGTAATTGATACTATCAACACTGTCCGTATTCCTTTAACATATAAATCAGTAACTCGCTTACCCAATTATCGATTTGCCCTGGAAACGGAAGAGGGCTTTTTAATTAGTGATAGCAGAGGACATCGTTTAAGTGAAGAAAGCTACCTTGAAGTAATCAATCGAGAAGAATTTCCGTTGGTGGTGAAGACAAAAAAAGGCTATGGATTAGTTAATGAAAAAGGGATGGAAATTGTTGATCCTAAATTTGATAGGATTAAATCAATTGGGGAAAACTACTTCAGTATTCAGAAAAAGAAAAATACAGGAGTAGTGAATGGTAACGGAGAAGAAGTGTTACCGATTGATTATGAGGAAATAACAGCTTTCTCAGAACGGTTTTTTGTAGTAAAGCAAGATGGTTTATGGGGCTATGTCGATGCACGGAATGAGGTGATGATACCGTTTCAGTTTGATGCTGCTAACCCTTTTGATGATGACGTAGCTCGTGTGACCAAAGAAAAAAAATGCGTAATGATTGATAAGCGGGGAAAAGTTTTGTCACCGTGTGAATGAACCTTGTCGCTTAAAATCGAAATGGGTATTGCTTTTTTAGTAACTTTGCAGCCTTATTAGAGCCAAGATGTTAGAATCAAGAACAAAGACTTAAAAGTTTCGTTTTCTTGACGCTTGTATCTTGACTCTTGACTCTTTAAAAAAGCATGAAGAAAAAAGTCCTTTTCATCGATCGTGATGGTACAATCATCATTGAACCACCTACCGATTTTCAGGTAGATTCATTAGAGAAATTAGAATTTCTACCGGGAGCAATTTCTGCCTTAAAAAAAATAAAAGAAGAACTCGATTTTGAGTTAGTAATGGTAACCAATCAAGATGGTTTAGGCACCGATTCCTATCCGGAAGATACGTTTTGGCCAGCACAAAATAAGATGTTAAAAACATTGGAAGGTGAAGGCATTACATGGGCTGATATTCAAATTGATAAAACTTTTGAAAGTGAAAATGCGCCTACACGGAAACCTCGTACAGGTTTGTTGACCGCTTATTTCGATAAAGATAAATACGATCTTGAAAATTCATTTGTCATAGGCGATCGTAAAACGGACGTGCAATTGGCGAAGAATTTAGGTTCGAAATCTATATTCATTGCCAATGAAGCTTTTGAAGAAGCAACTTTTACCACTACTAGTTGGGGGGAGATTTATCGCTTTCTATCAAAAAATGACCGAATAGGAAAAGTCCGAAGAACGACTAAAGAAACAGACATTGAAGTGGTGATTAACCTTGATGGAACAGGTAAAACAGCTATTTCTACAGGTTTACCGTTCTTTGACCACATGCTTGACCAAATTGGAAAACATTCTAATTCGGACTTAAAAATAAATGTAGCTGGTGATCTTCACATCGATGAACACCACACCATTGAAGACACTGCTTTAGCCTTAGGTGAAGCAACTTTGCAAGCTTTTGGAAGCAAAAAAGGAATTGAGCGTTATGGTTTTTTGTTACCGATGGACGATTGCCTCGCACAAGTAGCTATCGACTTTGGAGGTCGTCCGTGGATAGAGTGGGATGCAGAGTTTAAGCGTGAAAAAATTGGTGACATGCCCACTGAAATGTTCTTTCACTTCTTCAAATCATTTAGCGACACAGCAAAGTGTAACCTCAATATTAAAGCTGAAGGAGCTAACGAGCACCATAAAATAGAAGCCATCTTCAAAGGATTGGCAAAAGCCATCAAAATGGCTAAACGAAAGGATTTAGATAACCTGCAAGTACCGAGTACGAAAGGGGTTTTATAGTAGTGAATCATGAGTAACTAGTAGCTAGTTCTCTCACGACTCAATACTCACGACTAACAACTAATAATGAAACTAGCAATAGTAAAATATAACGCAGGAAACGTACAATCGGTGATTTATGCCTTAAATAGATTAGGGATAGAACCAATTGTGACGGATGACGAGCAAGAATTAAAATCAGCTGAAAAAGTGATTTTCCCGGGTGTGGGTGAGGCAAGTACCTCCATGAACTATTTGCATGAGCGAGGTTTAGATAAGATTATCCGGGAGCTAACACAACCAGTATTAGGAATATGCATCGGGCAGCAATTGCTTTGTGCACATTCAGAGGAGGGTGATGCAACATGTGTAGGCGTGTTCCCCATGAATGTGGTGAAGTTTGCAAATCACAATGTAGCGGGTGAACACTTTAAAGTACCGCACATGGGTTGGAACAAACTACAAAATATGCAAGGACCTTTGTTTGAAGGATTAGATCCAGAACATTCTTTTGTGTATTATGTACATAGCTTTTATGTGCCTGTGAGTAAATACACTGTAGCGAGCTCTACTTACGTGAATGAGTACAGCGCTGCATTACAAAAGGATAATTTCTATTCCGTACAATTTCACCCTGAGAAGAGTGGCGCTGTTGGAGCAAAAATATTAGAAAACTTCATCCGCCTTTAGGCGGAATTATGAATGACGAATAACTAATTATAAATTGAAGTGATATTAGAGGTCGCCATACTTAATATAAAAGAAGGCATGAGTACTGAATTTGAATTAACATTTTCAAAAGCTCAATTAATAATCGCATCAATGAAAGGATATATTTCTCATGAATTGAAAAAATGTATCGAAAAAGAAAATCAATATATACTAGTGGTGAATTGGGAATCACTCCAAGACCATGAGGTGGGTTTTAGAAAGTCTGAAGAGTACCAAGAATGGAAAATGTTACTACATCATTTCTACGACCCATTTCCTGAAGTATTACATTATACCAATTTGTAATTAGTAATTAATAATTAAAATCAGAACGAAGTGATAGAGGTAATCCCCGCCATAGACATTATAGATGGAAAATGTGTACGACTAACACAAGGCGACTATAACCAAAAAAAAGAATATAATGCTAATCCGTTGGAAGTAGCGAAAGCCTTTGAAGGTGCTGGAATCAAGCGCCTCCATTTGGTGGATTTAGATGGGGCAAAAGCCAAACAAATAGTCAACCATAAAGTATTAGAGTCAATCGCTTCAAACACCAATTTACATGTGGATTTTGGTGGTGGTCTACAGTCAGATAAAGATTTACAAATTGCCTTCGAATGCGGGGCAAAACAAATTACGGGTGGAAGCATCGCTATAAAAAATGAGGAGCTATTTACTTCATGGATTGAAAAATTTGGAGCAGAAAAGATCATTCTTGGAGCAGATTGCAAAGACAAAATGATTGCCGTTCACGGGTGGCAAGAAGTGTCAGAGACGTCTGTATTTGAGTTGATTAAAAAATATACCGATAAAGGTCTAAAATATTCCATTAGCACCGATGTGGCGAAAGATGGTTTATTACAAGGTCCTTCATTTGATTTATACAACGAGATTCAAGAGCAATTTCCAAAACTGAACTTAATCGCTAGTGGTGGAGTCACTGTGTTAGAAGATATTCTTCAACTGGATGAAATGAACGTGTTTGGAGTAATTGTCGGAAAAGCATTTTATGAAGGGAACATTTCTTTAAAAGATTTTGAAAAATTAGTAGCCTAATGTTAACAAAACGAATTATACCTTGTCTGGATGTAAAAGATGGTCGCACTGTAAAAGGAGTGAACTTCGTCAACCTACGCGATGCTGGTGATCCGGTGGAGTTGGGTAAAGTTTATTCAGACGAAGGTGCTGATGAATTGGTGTTTTTAGACATTTCGGCTACGCTTGACAAACGCAAGACGGTTGTAGAACTGGTGAAACGCATAGCTAAAAACATTAACATTCCATTTACTATTGGTGGTGGTATTTCTTCTATCGAAGATGTTTCTGCCTGTTTAAATGCGGGTGCAGATAAAGTTTCAATCAACTCGGCAGCAGTTAAAAATCCGGAATTAATAAATCAATTAGCAGCCGAGTTTGGTAGTCAGTGCATTACTGTCGCTATTGACACCAAACTATTTGAAGGAAAACATCGGGTGCATACACACGGTGGCACAGTACCTACAGATATTGATACCTTTGCATGGGCAAAAGAAGTGGAGGAGCGAGGCGCTGGAGAAATACTGTTAACCAGCATGAATCACGATGGAGTGAAAACAGGCTTTGCCAATGAAGTAATCGCTCGAATATCTGAAGCCGCTTCCATTCCCGTAATTGCCTCCGGTGGTGCAGGGAACATGGAGCACTTTGTAGGGACATTCACCGAAGGAAAAGCAGATGCCGCATTAGCAGCAAGTATTTTCCACTTTAAAGAAATAGGCATCCCCGAGTTAAAAGCATATTTGAAAGAAAAAGGGGTAATGGTAAGAATTTAAAGAGTAATGAATCTTGAGTTGCTAGTAATTAGAAAGCACACTCAGGACTAACTACTCAGGACTAACGACTAAAAAATGAAATTAGATTTCGAAAAACAAGGAGGATTAATTCCAGTAGTTATACAAGATAACGTGACTTTAAAAGTGTTGATGGTAGGTTTCATGAATGAAGAAGCATTCGCCAAAACACAACAAGAGGGAAAAGTGACTTTTTTCAGTCGTACTAAAAACCGTTTATGGACAAAAGGCGAGGAGTCTGGTAACTTCTTGAATGTTGTATCCATCAAAGAAGATTGCGATAACGATACTTTATTGATAAAAGTAAATCCAGTGGGTCCAGTATGCCACACAGGATCTGATACGTGTTTTGATGAAATCAACTCGGGTAAAGCTCCCTTTTTAGATTATTTGGCTGCAATTATCAAAGACAGAAAACAAAATCCTTCGGATAAATCATATACCACATCATTATTCAACAAAGGCATCAATAAAATTGCCCAAAAAGTAGGAGAAGAAGCCGTGGAAATTGTCATCGAAGCAAAAGACGACAACAAAGACTTGTTCCTAGGCGAAGGCGCTGACTTATTATTTCACTTCTTAGTGTTGTTAGAAGCTAAAGAAATAACCTTAGACGAGGTGATTGGACGATTGCAGGAGCGACATAAGTAGGTTTCTCAAGCTGTCATTGAGTCCCAAAAATTTCGGGAGTAGCGAAGAATCTGTTAATTGACCTGAGGGAGTAATTTGAGATAAAATATAATTATGAGTATTAATACTTTTTGGAAAATTGTAATTAAAATACTGGGCATTTGGATTGTTTTTGAATCAGTTATATTAGTCCCTCAATATTTCACGAACATCTTTTATTTCTTTGGCGATAATTTTTCAAGTAATATGATTGTTGGAGTAATATCTTTAACGCTCATTGTTTTATTATACCTCTCTGTTTTAAAATTATTCCTTTTTCGAACAGATTGGGTAATTGAAAAACTAAAATTAGAAGAGGGTTTTAATGAAGACCGAATTGAATTAAACATGCATCGTTCTGCAATATTAAAAATTGCAGTAATAATAATTGGAGGATTCTTGTTTATTGACAACGTGCCAATTTTCTTTACTCAGTTGTATAATTATTTACAAATAAAGGAAATGTCTAGTTCGGAATTCTTTTTTGGTAGTTCCTCTAAGACTTTTCAATGGTCATTTCTTTATTTAACTAAATGTTTAATAGGAGTTTGGATGATGACAAGTAGTCGGTTTATTGTTAATTTTTTAGAAAGTCGAAGGAAAGATTGAAATTAGAAAAGACAATCACCAGTTGATATCAAAGTTCCCCACCTGGCGCAAGTTTGCAACTTGTGCCTTCTATTTAAGGAAATCATTTTGAAACCACCAACACCAACTCCTCACTCTCAAAAATAGCAGCAGGAGAAATCACTTTTTCTTCATAAGGAATGTGGTCGCCATAACGCTCTTTTAATTTTTGTTGCACCACAGGGTGGGTCAAATCAAACTCTTTTAGTTTTTGCAGTTTTCCCAGTTCAATTCCTGTAGCTTCTTTGTACATTTTCCAAACCAGTTCCGAACAATAGATGCGGTCATCAGACCAACCGAAGTACAAATCATAATCTTTGTTGTTGTGTTTTTCTCCTGCAGTTTTCATCTTTTGAATTATTGCAGGAGTAAGTACTTTATCCGCGTTTTTCAAACGCTTTACCACATAGTGGTTTCCATCTCCATGTTTGATCCATTCGTTAAAAGGCGTGATTTTGACAGGTTGAACAGCTTCGTAAACGTATATGCCATTTTCCATTACATAAATAATTCCCACGTGGCTATATTTTGATTTTGTCGCCAGTTGTACCGCCAAACTTTGCCCTGACTGAGACGATTGGAAAATGATGTCACCATCCTGTAAATTTAGACCTTGATTACTTTTTAGGACAATTTTTTTGTCTCTAGAAACTTCAACTGCATAAAATGCAACAGCAGAAAGAGCTAAAAAGGTAAAACAAATTAGAAGGAGTTTTTTCATTTTTAAGATTAAGGATGCAATTTAATACGCATACCGCTTGAACTTATTGTTTTGTATGAAAATTAATTTTTTGGAATGAATTTTAATCTACTTGACTTATTTAAAATAACCAATGGGTTCTATATAAGGACTTTTTTAGATGTTTTATTAATACAATAATTTTATGTGATAGTTTTATTTTACAATTAAATTCATTTTAAATGACAAAAATGATTATTATTACCAAAATATATAAAAATAATACATGGAAAATAATAAAAACTATGTCGACCGTGAGGTGTTATTTAACATTAACCTTCGAGCATTGCGTGGATCAAAGGCTTTGACTGATAAGGGACTTTCTGATGAATTGGGTATAAACTTGCACTCCATACGTTCTTATCAAAGAAAAGTATTCGCAATTCCACCACCAATATACATAAGTAGAATATGTCAATACTTTAATGTTACATTCAATGAATTGTTTTTCTCAACTAACATTCGTAGGGATCAGCACAATCGAATGAATAATCTTGAGACTAGTTCTATAACTATGCTTCGTAATGAGATTTTAGAGTTAGAAAAGAAAATCGAAGATAAAGATGAGAAAATTAAGGATAGAGATGAGAAAATTGATTTGCTAAAAGATTTAGTTGAAGCATATAAAAATAAATAATTAACAATTTGTAGCCGTGACTTTTTTATTGGTCTCAAAAGCTAGTGCAAGTTCAATGTCGTTAAGTAAAGATAGGGCACTGCGAGGCACGAAGCAATCTCGGGAAAGAGCCGAAAACATCAAAAGGTTGCCCTGTCTTGCTGTCAGAAAGGTTCGATCTTAGATATAAAATTTGTAAAATCCCGTTCTTGTTTTATTTTTTATTGTAAATGATAAAAGTACAATTTTTAAAATAATTTTCTTTAACTATTTGCCACGGCCTCATCAAAAATGCGTGAAGAAATTTGTGTAATGAAGCGGTTAAAAACAAAACACTGTTTGAGCCCCGAAAATCTAACATTGTTGGAGGATATAAATAAGGCGAGTTTGTTTTGTTTCAGCGTAATGCAACAAATTTTAGCATTTTTTATGCAGCCTTGATTTTTTGGTTACTTTTTCATCTAAGGAAAAAGTGACGAAAGGTGAGTATAAAACATACTGCTAAATTTCACCTTAACTTTTAGCAAGCCCTATTTTACTTGTCATCTCTAGAGCTGGTGCAAGTTTACTCAAAGTAAATCTTCTGCTACCCAAAAGATTCTGCCAAGATTGGAACTCGCCTTTTGAGACTATTCTACAACTACTTTTTCTCCCATTTGTTGAGTTCTTGAAGTAATTCGTTTGTAGATAAAACCTTTTCTTCTTCTTTGTTTTGAAGTCCTTCAACTACTTGAGCTGTTAAATTCAACTTATACATGATTTCTTCCATGGTACTGGAAGAAGGAAGATTTTTGATTACTTCTATAGAGATATCTTTCAACGTTTGCATAGTACAATGTAACGAAAAATGAAATAAGTTGTTCTACTACAAAAGTTAGTTTGTTAAAAATTCCCTATCTTCAATTTATGTCCTTTTCCCAATTTCATCCTTCTGTAAAACATTGGTTTGAGTCAAGTTTTGAGGCTTCGACTGAAGTGCAGTTGGAATCCTGGAAGCATATTCACAAGCACAAAAACACCTTGATTGCAGCACCTACAGGTTCGGGTAAAACCTTAGCGGGATTTTTAGCAGTCATCAATAATTTGGTGGAAAAGCAGGAGCGAGGTCAACTGGAAGAGAAAACTTACGTGGTGTATGTCTCTCCACTGAAAGCGCTGAGCAATGACATTGAGAAAAATTTACAGTTCCCACTCAACGGCATCAAGCAGGAATTTATAAAAAAAGGAAAGCAACTCGACCTAACCGCAAAAGTTCGAACAGGTGATACTACCCAATCTGAGCGGACAGGAATGCTTAAAAACCCACCACATATTTTAGTCACCACTCCAGAGTCCTTGTTTTTGTTGTTGACCAGTGTTAAAGGGCGAGAGATGTTAAAGTCCGTGGAAACGTTGATCTTAGATGAGATTCATGCCGTAGTTGAAGATAAGCGTGGTTCGCACCTGTCAGTGACTATTGAGCGGTTAGAACATTTAACAGAAAATAAATTATTACGAATCGGGATTTCAGCCACTCAAAATCCCATTCAAGAAACGGCTAAATTTTTAGTAGGAGCAGCTAATTTTTTAGTTGATGGTTCGGCAGATTGCCAAATTGTAGATGTGGGCCACAAACGAACCTTGGATTTACAAATTGAATTGCCCGATTCGCCCTTAACAGCGGTGATGTCAAATGAAGTTTGGGAGGAAATTTATAATCATTTAGTAGCACTCATTGAAACACACAAAACAACTTTAATATTTGTAAACACAAGGCGCCTGGCTGAGCGACTATCACATGACTTAAGTTTACGTTTGGGTGAAGAAGCCATTACAGCACACCATGGTAGCTTGAGTAAAGAACAACGCTTGTCTGCGGAAACAAAACTCAAGTCTGGTCATTTAAAAGCTTTGGTGGCTACCGCTTCCCTGGAATTGGGAATTGATATTGGGTATATCGACTTAGTGTGTCAGATCAGTTCGCCCCGAAAAATATCTGCTTTTTTACAGCGTATTGGTCGTGCTGGTCACCAGGTAGGTGGTACTCCCAAAGGAAAACTGATTCCGCTAACGCGGGATGATTTAGTGGAATGCACAGCTTTACTTGATGCAATTCGTAGAGGGGAGTTAGATAAGTTGGTGATTCCCGAAGCTCCGATTGATATCCTCTCGCAGCAAATTATAGCAACCCTTTGCTGTGGTGATTTTGATGAAGAGGAATTGTTTCATTTAATGAGTCAATCCTACAGTTTTAGAAATTTGACTCGAAAGCAGTTTACAGATACCTTAGAAATGCTGACCACAGGTTTTACTAATCGAAGGGGGTATAAACGCGCTTACCTTCATCGTGACATGGTCAACAGAAAAGTGCGTGCCCGCAAAGGCGCTCGGTTAGCGGTGTTGACTTCTGGTGGCTCTATCCCGGATTTATTTGATTACGATGTGATTTTAGAGCCAGCAGGAATTAAAGTAGGTTCTGTCAACGAAGATTTTGCGATTGAAAGCCGCGTGGGTGATGTGTTTCAATTGGGAAACAGCTCCTGGCGAATGCTGAAACTTGAAGAAGGAAAGCTACGTGTGGAAGATGCTGGAGGACAAAATCCTACTATTCCATTTTGGTTAGGAGAGGCCCCAGGGCGCTCGGTTGAGTTATCAGAGTCCGTGTCGCGATTGCGAGCAACAATAAATGACTTAATCGATGTAGGTGCTGGCGTAGCCGTGAACACTTCAGGAGAATTAGAACTCAACTTATCTCAAACAGGTCGTGAAGCAGATTATGAGCAGATGAAACTACCCGCTCTGGCTTGGTTGGTAAATGAAGTTGGAATTACTTGCGAAGCTGCAGATCAGTTAGTGGCTTATTTGCTCAATGCTAAATTAGCTTTAGGTATAATACCCAGTCAGAAAACACTAGTTCTTGAACGATTTTTTGATGAGGTTGGCGACATGCATTTAATTTTGCATTCCACCTTTGGAAGTGATGCAAATACTGCCTGGGGTCTAGCATTAAGAAAACGATTTTGTCGGGGATTCAACTTTGAGTTGCAAGCCGCAGCTACGGAAGATGCCATCATCCTTTCATTAAGTCAAACGCATAGTTTTCCTTTGGAAGACATTTTCAATTATTTAAAATCAAAAACAGTTCGACAGCTGACTACCCAAGCAATGTTGGACAACCCAATTTTTGAGATTCGCTGGCGGTGGAATGCAACTCGCGCCATGGCGGTTTTAAGAAATCGAGCAGGTAAAAAAGTGCCTGCACAGTTTCAACGGATGGAGTCGGAAGACTTTATAGCCTTGGCATTTCCCGACCAAATAGCGTGTTTAGAAAATATTGTAGGTGATAGAGAAATTCCTGATCACCCCTTAGTGATTCAAACAATCCATGACTGTCTGACCGAAGCCATGGATATTGACTTGTTGGAGGAGATTCTAGAAAAGAAGGAGTTGGGAGAAATTAAACTTCGAGTTGCCGAGTTGAAAGAACCATCGCCATTAGCTCAAGAAATCATCAATGCGAAACCTTATGCGTTTTTAGACGATGCTCCTTTAGAGGAACGGAGAACTCGCGCCATTAAAAACAGGCGTTGGCTAGATCCAGCAGATGCGCAAGAATTAGGTCGGCTTGATCCTGAAGTGATTAAAATGGTGACCCAGGAAGCTTGGCCACGTGTTGATGATTGTGATGAGTTACACGATGCCTTGGTTATATTAGGTTACATTACTGCAAACGAACTAGAGACTGGAAATGGTGAGTTTAGCTGGAATGTGTTTTTACATCAACTGTTAGCGGAAAACAGAGTCGCTTCGGCCAGTATTAATTCTACGAAAGTATGGATAGCTGTCGAACGTTTGCCTTTGTTTGTAGCAGTGTTCCCGGATGTTCAGTTAGATCAAAAAGTTACCCTGCCAGAAGCTTTAATGGAAAAAGTATGGGAAAGAGAAGCTGCTGCAGTAGAGATCATGCGCGGTCGCATGGAAAGTGTTGGTCCTATTACGGTACAAGAATTAAGTGCTAATTTGTGTTGGGATACTTTTTTAGTCGAACAATCACTCTTGAACTTGGAAAATCAAGGTTTTGTGTTTCGAGGGAGTTACACAGGAAACACCGAAGAGACCGAATGGTGTGAACGTAAGCTTTTACACCGTATTCATCGGTATACCCTACAGGCACTTCGAAAAGAAATTGAGCCTATTTCAGCGCAAGACTTCATGCGGTTTTTGTTTGAATGGCACCGTTTAATCCCCGATGACCAACCCGAAGGCGCACAATCGTTGATGCAGGTACTAGAACAATTAGAAGGATTTGAAGTAGCAGCCGGTGCCTGGGAAACAGAAGTTATTGCACCTAGACTTGCTAATTACGATCCTTCCTGGATGGATATTATGAGTCTTTCTGGTCGAGTGGTTTGGGGGCGTTTAAAACCTTTTGTTTCTACGAGTTCAAAACGCACCTCACCCATTAAGACTACGCCCATATTATTGATGCAGCGGCATAACTTAAGTCTTTGGAAAAATCAAACCAAAGAACAAGAAGCAGGTGTGGAGATGAATTCAGATACACAACGGGTGAAAAATTATTTAGAAGAAAAAGGTGCTCAGTTTTTCTTTGACATCGTTGAAGGGACAAAGCTACTGAGAACTCAAGTCGAAAATGCGCTGGATGAGTTGGCGGCATTTGGTTTAGTGACCTCGGATAGTTTTACGGGATTAAGGGCATTGTTGACTCCAGTGAATAACCGACCACAGGAAAACGGACGGAGAAGAAATAACCGCAAAGCAATCTTCGGAATGGAGCATGCTGGACGTTGGTCATTGCTCAACATTCAACCAGATGAAACCTATTCATTGGATGCCGAGTTAGAGGAATTAGCTTTCATCTACCTCAAACGTTATGGCGTTATTTTTAGAACAATGATTCAAAAAGAAGCTTATGCTCCGAAATGGCGAGATTTAGTGCGTGTACTTAGACGACTAGAAGCTCGAGGAGAAATTCGAGGGGGCTATTTTATCTCAGGAATGTCGGGAGAACAATATGCTTTACCCGAAGTGATTTCTCAATTGCGTACCATTAGAAAAAGGGAAAAGGCGAACTTGAAAATTACAATTTCTGCCTGTGACCCTTTGAATTTGACTGGTATTGTGACACCAGGTAAACGCGTGTCTCAGTACCCGGGCAACCGAATTATGTATGTGGATGGAGCTGTAATAGCCATTAAAGAAGGCGAGGAGATCATCTATTCGCAAAAATTATCGAATGAGCAGGCTTGGACTACTAAAAATGAAATTCTTAGAAAGCACAATCCTGCCGTGTTAAAAGCCTACTTGGGTAAAGGGTTTAAATAATAAGCTATAATAACTCTTCGTAAGCTTCCACGTCACCTTCAAAAAGGTACTTCAAGCTCTTGAGCATGTTTTCATCTTTAATCACAAACTTAGCTTTCGTTTGGTTAATCACTTCGAACATATCGGTGAGAGATTTTTGACCGCTAATAAAAATAATTTCTACACCTTTTAGGGTATCCTTATTCTGTTCAAAAAAGTCTAATCCATCCATTGATGTAAGGTGATAATCAAGCAATAAGAAATCAGGTTTAACTGATTCTAAGGCTTTAGCACACTCATTTTCCAGTGTGAAGTACTTAATGCTGTAATCATTTTTGAATTTCTGAGCAATAAACTCACAAACGATTTTTTCATCATCTAATAAAAAAATTTTTAACTCTTTATTCATAGCTTGTTTGTAATGTCCACTCTAAGATAATAAAAACTTTAATATTGAAGTTTTAAAAGTTATCTTTTTGTCTAAAAAGGTTATACTTTGTAATTATAATTTTAAAACATAGTTGAGTTTTATTTGCAATTACCTGTTTAAACATATAATTTTAAATTAATTTAATAAACTAAACCAAACAATCATGAAAATCAAACATTTAGCAATCGGTATTTTTACAGCAACCATGTTGTACTCTTGTGGAGGAGACTCAGCTACAGAAACAACAACAGAAGAAATAACAACAGACTCTACGGAAGTTGTAGATTCAGAATCGTATAAAGCAAATTTAGAAGCATCTTCTGTAGAGTGGAGTGGTGGTATTGTAGGTGGTGGTTATGGACACACAGGTACATTAGACTTAACAGAAGGTACTTTAGAAATGTCTGGTGATGAAATTACTGGTGGTTCGTTTGTAGTTGATATGACATCAATGAAAACAACGGATAGCAGTTACTCTGAAGATAAAACTCCAGAAAAATTAATTGGTCACTTAAGTACTGGCGATTTCTTTTTAGTGGATTCTTTTCCAACAGCTAATTTTGTAATCAAATCGGTATCAGAAGGAACTGTAGTAGGTGATTTAACTATTAGAGGAATTACAAAAGAAGCAACTGTAAATAAAGTAACTGTAGAAAATGTAGAAGGAGTTGTTACTGCTAAAGGTAATTTAGTATTTAACAGACAAGATTTTGATGTAGCTTACAAAAGTGCTATGAAAGACATTGTTATCAGTGACGATATTGTATTAGACATCACTGTAGTAGCTGCAAAATAATTATCCTTTTTTTAAAGTTCAACAACTTTGAAAGAGCGATAATAAAAAAGCCTCGAATTTTCGAGGCTTTTTTTATTTGTATTGATTGAAATTGAATACGTTAGTTGACGAGATTATGAAACTAGACTACAGAACAATGTATAAAGTATTATCTAAGCCCTAATATCTAATAATCTAACCTCTATCTATTAAGCTTGATGTTCTTTGCGTAACAAGTCGTTGACTGTTTTAACTGGATTAAATGTAATCATCGGTACTTCGATGAACAAAGTTATCCATTTAGCCATTGCTCCATTCCAAAGACCAGGTAACTCTTGAGCTTTTACTTCTCTTCCACCTCTTGATTTATAAGTAATAAAACCCGTTTCAGGATCAATGAAGTCATGCAAATCAAATGCATTGCCTTTGTAATCAGTAATGCTACAGACTAAATCAACAGGATTAAAGTGCGTAGCATGTTCCATGATATCTTTTTGCTCTGCATTAGTGCTGTCAATTTGTGAGGATTCAATTATTTGAAGACTGACACGGCCAGCACTGTCTTTAATCCAAAAAGGACCACCACCTGGTTCACCTTCATTTTTTACCATCCCACACACACGAATAGGTCGGTTAAACTTCTCTATTAGTGACTGGTGGGTTTCTTTCTCCGTGAGTGTTACCCCTAATTTATTCGCTAATTCAACAGCTTCATCAAACCCGTTGTTATTTTCTAACAATCTTAAAACTTCAAAAACTGACTCACGAATGTTGATCAGCTTAGAACCTAATGCTTTTTTATAGTCATAAGTCGTCTTTTTTAAGGAATCGGGTACCACATTATCAATGTTTTTGATAAAAATGATGTCGCATTTCAACTCGTTAAGATTTTCAATTAATGCCCCGTGACCACCAGGTCTAAATAATATTTTTCCATTTTCTTTAAAAGGAGTATTGTCAGGATTAACAGCAATGGTATCTGTCGAAGGGTGTTGAATAGAAAAAGTGATATCAAAAGTGACACCAAATTGTTCTTCATAACTTCCTTTTACTTCATTGATATGTGCTTCAATCGTGCTTTTGTGTTCTGGCGATACCGTAAAATGAAGCCGTGCAACTTTATCTGCACCACAAGCATATTCAGCAGCCTCCACTAAGTGTTCTTCAAAAGCAGTTCTATTACCAGCATCGTATTCGTGAAAAATAATTAAGCCTTTCGGCAAAAAACCATAGTTCAACCCCTTTTCAGTTAGAATATATTTAGCCAATGTTCTTAGGTCTTCCGTTGAATCACTATCAATTGAGATGGTTTCTGCGGAAAGTAGTGACTTAAGTTTTGAACCAAAGGCAAATGAATCGATGTTTTTTAACACCTCCAAGTCATCATCAGTGGGAGCATCGCCATTAGCAAAGGCAAATAAGCTTTTAAACATGCGGCTAGCCGCGCCAGATGCGGGTACAAATTTTAAAGTTTTTAAATTGGCCGTGTTAGTAGCATACTCGGCATTAAGTTGACTAATGGTATTTTTGTCTAGTTGATGTATTCCGTCACCAATGGTAGCAGCTCTTTTCAAATGCACAAATGGAAACCCATTTTTGAAATTTTCTATTTGAGACTCTACTGTTTCTATATTCATTCCCAGCGTTTTGAGCTGGTCTAAATCTGATTGATTTAACATATTATATTATTCTATTTTTTATTTCTAAAATTCATGTAAGCGATTATACCCTTATAATAAGCATTTGCGATATCTTCCACACGCTTACTGATCAAAAAATTCTCAAATGGAATGTTTTTTTTACTGAGCGCTGCAATTTCAAAAATATTATCTTGATATAAAGGTTCAAGATAACACACGGGACTACTAATTTTTCTAGTCAAGGCTAAGTTTCTGCAAAAGACTCCAGGGACATCTGTAGGTATGCAGTAATTATTTAAATAAGAAATGCTATCCGATGGTGTGGCGACACTTAAAAGTGTGTCTTTTTGTAGTTCTGCTAGGATAAATTTAGATAAATCAATCGATGCTTCAATTTGATTAGAGAAAAGCAGTCGAAGGAAATGAAATTCATCTTCCGGTTTTGAGCTTTCTTCCTTCATAAATCCACCAGGTACAAAAGCCATGGCTTTGTTTGCATTTGTAGGCTGTTTCCATGGATCATTATTAATATCCACGTTGTAATGCAAAATGAGTGTGATATCTGGTTCAAACGCATTGATTTTTTGTGCCCTCGTTTCAAAGTCGATGCGGTTAAATAATTTATTAAAAAGTACTTTTTTGGTGTATTCGCTGTTCAGCGTTTTATATTTTTTGTATTTCAAATATTCTTCCTGATCAATTTCTTCAACAGCAAAAAGAGAATCGAGGTGTCGCTGAAAATGGTGGTTTAGCCAATAATTAAAATCATACCCCATAGCACTTTCTCCAATGCTATTGCGAGTTAATAAAACGGTTGCTCCAACATTTTCTAGTCGTTTTTTAAGCACTAGGGCAGTGTGAAAGGTGAGTTCCGATTCAACTAGAGCGGTGCTAGCAGGGAATGTTGGGTTATCTGTTTTTAAAAATTCGATAAACTTACCTTCAATTTTAGCATTGGCCAAGTTGCCTGAGCTATGACCCGGATCAAGTGCGATGCGCATTCCCGAGAGTTTATTTGTTGAAAATTTATTTTCAGTATCAAAACCTAAGGTGGATGCAATCAGTTGACTTTGATTATTTGTGTTTAATTTGGCAATTTGTTCTAAGGCAAATTTGTAACGTGTGGAATCGTTCTCTGAAAACCATTCGATGGTATCGTGGTTTAACGTGAGTTTGGCAAGGGTAGAAGAGTCGTTCGAAAGATAAGTTAACCGGTTGATGATTTCATCGATAACCGCTGGAGAGGCTGATTCGAACACAGTATCTTCGACTATTTCAACGGAAGTAGCAGGCGGGTGAAAAGCGCTATTAGGGGTATATTCACTTTTACAAGCGTATATAGCCACCAAGCAAAAAAATAGAAAACTTAAAAACAAGGTTCTTAAAACCATATATAATATATTGGAATTGCGAAAGGTTATAATTTAGGTGGAATTAGCATAGAAATGAAAAGTATAAATCAGTTTTTTCTTGGTATGTATTCTTACTCAAACGTGCTAGCCTTTGTGAGGAAACACCAAATCTGGTCCTTTTTTTTACTCCCCATATTATTAAATATATTATTGTTTGGTTTGCTGGTCTATGCAGTAGTCCTTTTTTCAGCCAGTATCTATCAATTAATGATAACCAACGCTGCAAATTTAGGACTATCTGAAGGTACATGGCTGTTCATACTTTTAACATGGTTTTTTAGCTATGGAGTAAAGCTATTATTGTTTTATGTGGTGTGGCAATTTTATCAATTGTTGTCGTTAATTTTTTTAGCACCGCTGTTTAGTTATTTGTCAGAAAAAGTACAGGCAGCACTGTCAGGTGATGTGAGTCCTTTTTCAACAACGCAGTTCATGAAAGATATTGTAAGAGGGCTTCAAATTGCAGTAGTTAATATTTTTTATCAAGGGGTATGGTTAGTAGGGTTGTATTTAGGTGTATTTTTTATTCCTGTTTTACTCCCTTTTTTGCCGTTAGCTCTTTTTCTGGTGGGAGCCTATTATTATGGCTTTGCGATGATAGATTATAGAAATGAAGTTTATCGGTTGTCACCCGCAGCTAGTCGAAAAACGGTAAAGCAGTTCAAGTGGCTTGCTTTAGGTAATGGGGTTGCTTTTCAGCTATTGTTGATGATACCTGTAATCGGGACTTTGTTCGCACCTAGTTTTGCTTTAGTCGCAGCTGCGTTGGGGCTCGAAGAGTTAGTGGAGTGATTTTTTTTCTGATTGACCTTTAGTTTACAGGCAAGTTTAGTTTCCAGCACGTCATTGCGAACGTAACATCGTGGAGTGCGGCAATCCCTTCAGTGTGGAAACGAATGTTTGGTTTATGACACGAGATCCCGCATCGGAGTGCGGAATGAACGGTTTAAACGAAGTTCGATTCTAAAATTGTGTCCTCATAGGAATCAGAAAATAAAGTTTTGTTTTTTTTTAAATATTTACTTGCCAGGTATTTACCGATGACGTATTTAATCGTCATCTTAATTTGTGTGTTTGACTTGCCCAAAAATTAGGTTTTAGAAAGACAAACGTTTCCAGCACGTCATTGCGAACGTAACATCGTGGAGTGCGGCAATCCCTTCAGTGTGGAAACGAATGTTTGGTTTATGACACGAGATCCCGCATCGGAGTGTGGATGACAGTTTAAACGAAGTTCGATTCTAAAATTGTGTCGTCACCAGAAAATGATGGTTCTTTTTAAAACCTTCATTTATCAAGTATCTCTAAATAACAATTATCCATGGAGCTTTTTTTAATCCGCTTATTCTGAGACCTACTCAATAAGGATTAGTCGAACTAAGGTAAATATCAAACAGTTTTTTTTATCAATTATTAAACAAAATCTTACACTATTTTAATTTTTTTTAATTAATTAAATTTATCTAGTATTACTTCGTTAGTGTTTATAAGTGTTTTTTTATTTTCTTTTCAGTCTAAAAATTACGTTAATAATCTGATAATCATTTGTTTAAACATGTAAAATTATTAATTTTTTGTTGTTTATATAAAAGCACAACTATAGTTTTAAGCTATTGTTTAACCTAAATATTTTAAAATGAAAAAGTTATTATTTTCAATTGTTTTTGTGAGTTTTTGTAGTGTTTTTTCATCAAATGCTCAAACATTGTATGTTCCTAGTGGATCTGTTGGTACCTCAACGAATGCTAATGTAGGAATAGGCATTGCGAACCCTGATGCTAAACTTCATGTGGAAAATGGGCACGTGAAAATTTACACTAATTCAGGAGCTGGTGGTGGTCAAGGTGGCTGGGGTAGGTCTCATCATATTAATTTAACCACTCAATTTTCTAATAAGTCACTTTCTATAGGTTGTGATGGAAACAGATTTTATATTGGAAGGCAAGGTAGTAGTGTCGCATTGGTTGATTTAACTTTTGATGTGTCAGAAGCACGTGTGACTGGTGATTTTAGAGTAAGTGGGACTAGTTTATTTACTAACCAAGTAGTTATAGGTTCAAGCGTAAACACACCTGCTGGTTACAAGTTATATGTGCAAGACGGTATTTTAACTGAAAAACTGAAGGTAGCAGTTAAAAATTCAGGTGACTGGGCTGATTACGTGTTTGCAAAAGATTACCAATTGAAACCATTGGAAGAGGTTGAAGCTTACATCAACGAAAACAAACACCTTCCAGATGTGCCATCTGCAGAAGAAGTAGTGAAATCAGGAATTGATGTCGCTCAGATGGATGCGCTGTTACTTCAAAAAATCGAAGAATTAACATTGTACGTGATTCAGTTAAAAGCTGAGTTAAAAGCGCTGAAGCAATAATTTTAATTTTTCTGATAAATTTATTCATCATGAAAAAACTACAAATAATAATATTGCTTTTCATGGCAATTGTTGCAAATGTGTCAGCACAAAGTATTCGAAAGAATTACAACGAAATGACGCAGTCAGAAAAAGATGCTTTAGTGAGTGCTTTTTACCAGCTAAGAAATGGTCCTGATTTAATTAATGACTTAGCAACGTTCCACAATAATAATTTTAGTGCTATTCATTATAATGGGGTAAATGATGATGTCTTTCTAGCATGGCACCGGAGGCAAATCTTTGAAGTGGAACAAGCGATGCAGGACATCAACCCTAATCTAAGTATTCCTTTTTGGGATTGGACAATTGATAATAGTGTGAATTCACCTTTGTGGGATCAAAATTTCTTAGGGCAGTTTAATTTGGATTGGAATTTAAGCCGTAGCTTGGGTAGTTCAAGTTTGCCGACACCATCAGACGTAAACTCTGTACAGGCTATCACAAATTGGGCAAATTATTATTCCTCATTAGAAAATGGAATTGTCCATGTCGGAGCTCACATATGGGTCAGTGGTATAATGAGTGGTGGCGCATCACCTAGAGATCCTGTTTTTTACCTGCATCATGGAATGGTCGATAAATTATGGCAGGAATGGGTGGAAGCCAATAATATAACTACAGCTAGTAATATTTATATTAAAACATCGCTTCCGAGATATGATGGTACGTATGTTTTCAACGGACAAACCTTACCATTAGTAAACCCAGATGATATTGTGGATTCCAAATCGTTGGGTGTGTTCTTTGCTGAAAATCAATTGGCGGAACTGGTTTCGTACACGGTAAATAACACGTATAATAGTGAGGAAAACTTTTATTACCAATATAGAATAGAAGCGAAAGATAACTTCGTAGTTCCAAATGGGAAAAAAGCGAAAATGGAATCTAAAAATCACGTAGTTTTCTTACCGGGTTTTGAAGCTTCCAAAGGGGCCGTTTTTCTAGCTAAAATAGATACTGATAATAACATCAATTCTACTGCACGTGAAGGTTTAATGGCGAGTCGAAATCAAAAAGAATTTGATGATATTGAGGTGTTAGAAAATGCATTTAGAAAAGGATCTACTCTTAATGACTCTGAGGTAATTAAAGTTTTTCCAAACCCGACAGCAGGTATAATAAATCTTGAGATGAATGAGATTTGTTATGATTGTGAAGTCACCATTATTAATTCACAGGGAGAAACGTTACTCATGAAAAAAATGGCTCAAACAAACATTTTAACTATAGATATTAATAGTTTACAACAAGGTTTGTATATTCTTAAAGTTCAAGATGGAAATAGTACTAAAATGATTGAAAAAATCACTAAATTATAAAGAGGAGTGCTTAACCTTTAAATAACTACTTCACACTATAAAAAAAGTCTTTATGAATTCATAAAGACTTTTTTTATTAATTCACTGGTTATAAATGAGCTATTTAGAAACCGTACTACTAAACAGTGGATATATTAACTCAGAACATTGGTCTTAAATATATAGCCTTAGTTTGGTAGCAGTATTGATATGTAAATTATTAATGTCTATTTAATTTAAATGTTTTATACTTTTTTACCTTAAAGTTTTTAGAAGTAAAGTGAATCTTATTATATTAGGGGATTAATATTAGTAATTTAACAAGCTAACTAAATAATTATGAAAAAAATATTACTATCAGGAGCAGTAGTGTGTGCAAGCATACTAGCTAACGCTCAAGGCATTTCAGAAACTGCCGCTTATGACGATTTTAAAAAAGCGAGTGAGTTTAGTGATCTATATTCTGTTAAAACTACGGAATTAGCATTTCCAGCATGTACAGATTTAGATACAGCGTACATGGGTATTTTTACTTATGAAGACAAAGATGAGGCGTTATTTAAAGTAACTCAAACTAGAAACATGGTAGACGGTCAATTAGAGCTTGATCTTTATCAAGGGTATGGTAGCTATGAGCCATTTGGTTTTATATTTGGTTCTTACTGTGAGGGTACTTCAGAAGGTATGTTTACATTGGATTTATCGCAAAATGCAATGTTGAGCTTTTCTGTAACAGCTGAAGAAGTAGTCTTAGGAGATGATTCTCAGGGCGACCCAACTCCTGAAGAAGGGGTTCAAATGAAAATTCAAGTAGAGGATATTAATGGCGTATCATTGGTTTTTGACAAATCTGCTATAGCGTCAGAACAGTGGAAATATGAAATTGGTATAACTGGTGATGGAACTAAGCCTAGTAATTTCGGTCCTACTGGTCTTTCTGATGGTGCAAATCAATTCTTAGAAGGTGAAACAGTGTTAATCAATTATGATTTGAAAAATGCAATTCCTGCTGACGCTAATGGAAATGTAGTTACAGATGGTTCTATAGAGTTTGATTACACGCAAGTTAAAGCTATCAAGTTAACTTTTGCTAGTAATCATAAAGATAGAACTGACGATTTGTATAACCCATACGAGCATGATGCTATTTACATCATCAAAGATTTAAAAATTGGTGATGTAAGTGGTCTTTCTAATGAAATAATGGCTCCAACAGCTTTAAGTGCAGCAGATGCTTCTACTGATACGCCTGCAATTGATTTAACTTGGACTGACAACTCTGAAAATGAGGAAAACTTTGTTGTTTATAGAAAAGTAATGGGTGAAACAACATACAACCTTATTGAAACACTTGATGCTAATATCACAACTTATACAGATACTGATGTTGACTTTGATGTGGAATACATGTATCAAATAGCTGCAAAAGCAGGAACAAATGAAGCACTTTCAAACGAGGCAATGGTTACTCCAGTAGGTTTTGCTGATGATATTGTTAAGCTTAAAGCTAACATTTATCCTAACCCTGCTACTAGTACATTAAACTTCTCTGAAGAATTAGAAGGTGTAGTTATCTACAACTCAAAAGGAACAGTAATGTTCTCTGCTGCTAAAGCTAAGAATGTAAATGTTGCTGAATTCAACAAAGGAATTTACTTCTTACAAACTTCAAAAGGATCTAAGTCTTTTGTTGTAGAGTAATCAAGTATATACTCCATAAAAAAGCCTTGAGATTAATCTCAAGGCTTTTTTTTGTTTAATAGAGAATTGGAGGTTATTTGTTGTTGATTAGTTCTGTAACTAGTTGGCTTTTTAATCTGTCAGCTTGAATCAACTGTTGCACGTAAGTGTTTAAGTCAGACTCATTCATTGATTTTTTAATGTAGTTTTTCACTCGTGTATATCGGTTAACTACTTTTACTATTTTTTCATTGTTATTATTCATGTCAATATGGTTTAAAAGGTTAGTAGTTACTATAGTTCATAAACTATGCCAAAGGCATAAAAGTTTATAATTAATAAAATAAATGAGGTTATCTTCTGGATTTATTAGGTATCAATTAATGTGATATTACGGCAAACGTATAAAGTGTGTAATTTACTGTAAGTCATTAGCTTATGTTTTAATTTATGCGCAAATATAAAGCGTGCATATTCAGGTTATAACCATGAAAAAAGCTTTTTGAAGTGGGTTAAATATAAAAATTGATCGATAAATAAAGATATTGTACTATTCAACAATCCGAATAGTGAAATGAGAACTTTACTTTGTTTATTAATCACGTGTAATTTATATGCACAACAGTTTTATTATAATCAAATTGGCTATTTTACAGAAGGCGCTAAATATGCTGTAATAGATCAAACTGAGCTAACTTCTTTTTCAATTATCTCTGTAGCAACAGGGAAAAAAGTTTTTGGTGGGAAAATTAAACCTGCCGAATATTGGAACCAAGCTGGGGAAAAATATTCCTTGTTAGATTTTTCTGAATTTAAACAAGAAGGTAAGTTTTTTCTTTCCGTTTTAGATTATGGTCGGAGCCAAGCGTTTGAAATTGCTAAAAATCCGTATCATGAAACTTTAAAAGCAGCGGTTAAAGCATTTTATTTCAATCGAGCTGGAACCGAATTGTTAGAAAAACATGCGGGCGAATATGCTCGAAAAGCAGGTCACCCTGATACTTCTGTGAAAATTCATTGGTCAGCTGCTGATAGCTTACGACCTGAAGGATCTATTTTTTCCTCACCTAAGGGATGGTATGATGCTGGTGATTATAACAAGTATATTGTAAATAGTGGTATTAGTACCTACGAGTTATTGTTGGCTTATGATAATTATAAATCACTTTTTGATACACTGAATCTTGACATCCCTGAAAGCGGAAACACAACCCCAGATTTATTGGATGAAATAAAGTGGAATGTTGACTGGATGGTCACGATGCAGGATCCCAATGATGGAGGTGTCTACCATAAATTAACGACAGAAACTTTCAGTCCTCATGTGATGCCTCACAAAGCTGTGGATCAGCGGTACTTTGTGCGAAAGTCAGCCGCAGCAGCATATGATTTTAGTGCCGTGATGTCTTATGTAGCACGATTAGCTGTTTTTGGTGATGTAGAAGGATATTTAAGTGCCTCAAAAAAAGCACTTGAATGGGCGAAAGCTCATCCAGATATGAAATTTAAAAATCCTGAGGGAGTTAAAACAGGAGAGTATGGCGATAATAGTATTGGTGATGAGGAGTTTTGGGCGGACAAAGAATTTGCATTAGCCAACCAGCAGGATGCAGATGGTCAACTTAGTTTTGTTGGAGTGCCTGGCTGGAATTATGTTGCTCCGCTAGGTGTGATATCTGAGTTAAATGTTACAGGAAAGAGCAAGAGCAAGGATGAATTGATAAAAGAAGCCGATAAACTCTACGCCTATTATGAATCGAATGTATTCAGAGTATCCATGGGACATAGCAATGGTGATTTTGTATGGGGTAGCAATGGTACTGCTGCTAATCAGGGTTTGATTTTAGTGCAGGCATATCGCGTCACCAAAGATAAAAAGTACTTGAAGGCAGCTTCTGGTTTGTTGGATTATATTTTAGGTAAAAACCCAACCGGATATTCTTATGTGACGGGACACGGGCATAAAACGCCAATGAAAATTCACCATAGACCATCTGTAGATGATGGTGTGTTACAGCCAGTGCCAGGGTTTATGGCAGGAGGACCTCATAATGGTAAACAAGATCAATGTACAGGTTATACCTCAAATTATAATGCGAAATGTTATTTTGATGATGTTTGTAGTTATTCTACCAATGAAATTGCCATCAACTGGAATGCACCTCTAGTATATTTATTAGCTGCTTTGGAGTATTATAGTATAAATGGAGAGTTGTAAATTAAAAAGTGGAGAATATCGGATTCGAACCGATGACCCCTACACTGCCAGCGTAGTGCTCTAGCCAACTGAGCTAATTCCCCATTTTGGAAGCCGAATATACAAATAGAATTTGAATATCTATTCTGAATTTGGCTTCTAATTATTTTAAAGGTCTAACCGCCATAATATACCGTGGTTTGTACCAGTTCGAAAGTAACTCAGACTCTACCACACCTGCTCGCGTAGAGGCATGAATGAATTTAATACTGCTACTGGATACATCAGAAATAAGTCCAACATGGGTGATTTTTTTACTGTTGGGTGAAGTGCCAAAAAATACTAAATCACCAGGTTGAAGTTCGCCAATATAGACTCTTTTGCCAATGGTACTCTGCTCACCAGATGTTCGAGGTAACTCTACACCAATACTTTGGTAAGCAGCACACATTAAGCCTGAACAATCAATACCTCTTTTATCCGTGCCTCCATAGCGGTACTTTGTACCAAAGTAATTGCGAGCTTCATTTATTACAGTATATGTTTTACCCGAATTTTTAGTCTCTTTATGGGTTGGGGTTGAGGTAGTTTTACTACTCTTGTAGGTTTTCTGTGCGTAGGTTTTGTGTTTTTTACTTCCGCAAGAATTGAGTAGTGTAACGAAAAAAAATAGTATTAAAGCAAATTTTAAACTCTTCATTAGGTTAAAATTAACTGCTTTTTGTTGAGGTAGGTACATGAAATGTTATTAATTATTCACAATTCATAAAAAAAGCCCACGACAAAACAGAAATCCGTAGCTTTGTTTACTATGTGTGGAATAACTGGAATACTCGCTTTTAGTGAAATTGGCCGTTTATATATGCCCAATATTGGCGCAGCAACTGAAAGTTTAGCAAAGCGCGGACCCGACAGCCTTGGTTACTACACCAAAGAACAAATTGCCATGGGGCATCGAAGGTTGTCTATTTTAGATACCTCTTACCATGGCAAACAACCGATGAAAGATGCCTCGGAACGGTATGCCCTTGTGTTTAATGGTGAGATTTTTAACTATAAAGAGTTACGAGAGGAACTAAAATCAAAAGGTTATGCGTTCCACTCCGATTCTGATACTGAAGTACTCTTAAACTTATATATTGAGCATAAAGAACAATGCCTTCAGCAATTAAATGGTTTTTTCTCTTTTGCCATTTATGATAAAGAATCAGAATCATTGTTCATGGCTCGCGACCGCTTTGGCATCAAGCCATTGATTTATTACATGGATGAAAGCAAGTTTGTTTTTGCTTCAGAAATGAAAGCAATGAAAGCGTTTAAAATCAAGCGTGAGTTTGACTATAATAGTTTGAAGTTGTATTTCCAGTTGAGCTACATACCTCAACCCTATACCTGTTACGAAAACATACACAAACTTAAACCAGGTCATTATTTAGTGGTGAAAAAAGGTGAAATGGCTATTAAGCCTTTTTATGAACTCAACTATTCAATCACCAACTACACCTCATTAAATTATGCTCAACAACAAGAACGACTGCGTGAGTTATTAGATCAGTCGATTGAAAAAAGAATGATTTCAGATGTGCCTTTAGGAGCATTTTTAAGCGGAGGCATTGATTCTTCAGTAATTTGCTCATTGGCCGCTGAAAAGACCACTAAATTAAAAACCTTTTCCATCGGTTACCAAGAAGAAGCTTTTTTTGATGAAACAAAATATGCGGAGTTAGTCGCAAAAAAAATTGGCTCTGATCATACTACATTTAAGCTGAGTAATGATGATTTATTTGGTGAACTGGATGATGTCTTGAACTACATAGACGAACCATTTGGCGACTCGTCTGCGCTGCCTGTCCATATACTCTCTCGGTTGACTCGAAAGCATGTTACGGTAGCCTTATCAGGCGATGGTGCGGATGAAGTGTTTAGTGGTTATAACAAACATATGGGGGAGTTTCGTGCGCGGAACGCTGGTTTTATGGAAAACCTGATCACTGCTGGTTTGCCGTTGTGGAATGCATTACCTAAATCACGAAATTTTCCTTTAAGTAATCGTGTACGGCAGTTTCAGCGATTTGCAAAAGGACAACATTTGTCTGCTCAGGAACGCTATTGGTTATGGTGCCGTTATGTTGGTGAAGAACAAACTAATAATTTGTTTGTACATCACTACTCGCCAGAACAAGAAGTGAATTACCAAGATAGAAAAGCCTATTTACTTCGGTTCTTTTCAAAAAATGGGGATTTCAATGAAGTGCTACGGACCGATGTTGATTTGGTGTTGCAAAGCGACATGTTAACCAAGGTGGATTTAATGTCAATGGCAAATTCATTAGAAGTGAGAGTCCCTTTTTTAGATCATGAAGTTGTTGATTTTGCCTTTAGTTTACCAATTGATTCGAAAGTAAACAAGACGATGAAAAAACGCATTGTGCAGGATACCTTTCGTGATATGTTACCCCAAGAATTGTATAACAGACCAAAACATGGCTTTGAAGTCCCTTTGTTAAAATGGTTTAAGACGGGACTCCGTTCACGAATAGAAAACGATTTATTGTCGGACACATTTATCAAAGAACAAGGTTTGTTTAATGTCCAGTATGTGCAAGAACTGAAGCAAAAATTATTTTCTTCTAACCCAGAAGATATTCATGCTCAAATATGGATGTTACTAGTCTTTCAATCGTGGTGGAAAAAAAATCATTCAGCATGAAAGAAGCTTTAGTACCATTTATTCAGTCACTTTTTGAGACTCAAGGTCAAATTCCTTTGCATGCACCTTTTGTCTTTCCAGACGATGTAGCTCGCTTGGGACAAGAGTTGAAGACAGGTTTGTCTTCTACAGCCAGTCAATCGGTTACAGAATTTGAAAATGCACTAGGTGAGCATTTGGGATGTAAATATGTGTTGGCTACAAATTCTGGCACTTCTGCCTTACATACGGCATTGTTAGTGAGTGGGGTTGGAGTAGATGATTTAGTTATAACCACTCCTTTTTCATTTGTTGCTACAGCAAATGTAATTAATTACTGCGGAGCAACACCCTGGTTTATTGATATAGACAAAGAAACGTTGGCGATTTCTCCAGAAGCTCTACGGGTATTTTTAGTTGAAAAATGCAAGGTGGTTGACGGAAAGTGCTACCATATTTCATCAGGTAAAAAAGTGAGTTTATGTCTGTTAGTTCATGCTTTTGGTCATCCTGCTTTATTAGAGGAAATTCAGGCAATATTAAATCAATACGCTATTGATTTAATAGAAGATGCTGCACAAGCATTTTCTAGTAGGTATAAAACTCAATTTTGCGGTACTTTTGGTCGAATGGGGTGTTTTAGTTTTAACGGGAATAAACTAATATCTACCTCGGGTGGAGGAGCATTGGTTTGTAAAAACAAAGAAGACTATTTAAAAGCGGAGCAAATAATTAATCAAGGAAAAGAAAAAAGAGGCTTTAATTATTATCATGCTGTTGTGGGTTACAATTATAAAATGAATGGACTTAGCGCCATAATAGGCTTGATGCAAATTGAACATTTAGAGCAGATTAAGATATATAAATCAAAAATAACATCAGCTTATCGCGACTTTTTTGCCGCTCATGCTATTCCATTTTTAGAAGAGCCTAAAAAATGTCACTCAAATTTTTGGTTAAATAATATATTATTGAGTTCACAAAGAGAAAGAGATGAACTACTAGCATATTTAAATGCACATCAAATTGAAGCACGACCAGCATGGTGGCCAATAGATGATTTGCCTATTTATCAGCGTTTGAATACTGATCCACTAAGTACTTCCTATCATATTTTTGAGCGGCTTGTCTCATTACCAAGTGGTTCTCTTTATAGTTTTTAATTACTCAGATGGTTCTTTTTTGTTAAATTGCATCTTTCAAAATAAAGCTGTTTTAGAAAGTTAATGGAAAAAGTTTTTGTAATAATTGTCACTTATAACGCTACAAAATGGGTGCAGCAATGTTTTTCAAGTCTTCAAAATAGCTCAATAAAACTTCAAACAATAGTCGTAGACAATAATTCGTCTGATAGAACAGTTCAGCTAATCAAAAACGATTTTCCGGAAGTTACATTAATAGAGTCAAAAGATAATTTAGGATTTGGAAAGGCTAATAATTTAGCAATAAAAAAAGCGTTAGACGCTGGTGCCGATAGTTTTTTTCTGCTAAATCAAGATGCGTGGGTTGAAGAAGATACGATTGAAAAACTACAAATTGCTTTAAGAGAAAATCCAGATTATGGCATTCTTAGTCCCTTACATTTTAATGGGGAAGGTAATCTGCTGGATTATAAATTTTATAAATATATTACTCAGGAGGGAGGGAGAGAAATGTATAGCAGTATCATCACTAAGACTAGGCCATTTGTACATGAAGTGTCTTTTGTAAATGCTGCAGCTTGGTTGGTATCTAAAAGTTGCTTAGAAAAGGTTGGCGCATTTGATCCATTGTTTTCACATTATGGTGAAGATGTGAATTTTATTTACCGACTTCATTTTCATCAATTAAAAGTTGGTGTGTTATCTGACACGAAAGCTTTTCATGATCGTGAGGATCGCGTATTTGAAACCAAGAGAAAATCGGTTGAAAGAGCAGTTATTGACTGTTTATCAACGTGTAGTGACCTATCAAAAGAGTTAGACTCACAGGTAGCAAAGCAGAAAAAAATATTAATCAGCAAACGCATTAAATCCTTGATTAAAGGGGATTTTAATAATTATCAATATTATGGGAAAGTACTGAGTTTGTTTTTGAAAAAACTAGCTCAGTTAAAGCTTAGTCGAGAAGTTAACCAGGAGGTGGGGCTCAAGTATCTAAATTAAGCTTTGAAGTAGTTAGATAATAATTAATTTTGATGTTCAAATAAATAAAATGACACAATTAAAGGAAACGGTTTATTCTCCTCTTTCAGAATTAAGCAACTTCAAATTGCTTTTTTCAAATATTATTAAAGGTTTTGTTGACGGGAAAAGTTTAGCTCGGCAATTATTCATAAGGAATAAAAAAGCGATGTATCGTCAATCTGTATTTGGTTTGCTTTGGGCTTTTTTGCCACCAATTGCCACTGCTGCAATTTGGATATTTTTGAGGGGAAATAAAGTTGTTGACTTTGGACCTACTGAAATACCTTATCCCGTATATGTTTTTTCAGGAATCATGTTATGGCAAATATTTGTTGAATCGGTTCAATCTCCTTTGAGAACCATTCAAAGTGCTCGTTCTATTTTAGTGAAACTTAATTTCCCACGAGAATCACTGATATTAGCCTCTTTTTATGATGTCATGTTTAATTCAGGTATTAAGTTGTTAATATTATTAGCGTTTTTAGTCATCAACCTATCAATTCCAACTTTCATGATTGTTTTTGCACCTATTGCAATTCTGTCATTAGTTTTCATGGGACTTGCAATTGGTATTTTATTAACTCCTTTAGGGTTACTATATACTGATATTCAAAAAGGATTACAGATTATATTTCAATTTTTAATATTTATGTTACCCGTGATTTATCCCCTTTCCAAAGGGACTGGAATGGCTTATAAAATAAATGTTTTAAATCCTGTTACTCCCCTGTTAATGAATGCGAGGAATTGGTTAACAAATGGAGAAATTTACGATTTGAATAGCTTTATAATTGTAAGTTTAATAGCTGTGTTTATGTTGCTGTTTTCAGTGGTAATCTATAGGATATCTATATCTCACTTAGTAGAGCGAATGGGGTCTTAATTAAAGAAATATGTCTAAGAATTTATATCAAAACCTCAGTACAGATAAGCCTTTTTTTATCGTTGGTCCATGTGTGATGGAAAGTATGGATTTACTCCATACAGTAGCAAAAGAAATTGTAAAAATAAAGGAAGAAACAGGAGTTGAAATCATTTTCAAATCATCTTTCGATAAAGCGAACCGAACGTCAGCAGGAGCTAAGCGAGGGCCTGGTTTAGATGAAGGTAAAGAATGGTTAAGAGAAATAAAAACTACTTATAAGTTGCCAGTAACTACTGACGTGCACGAGTCTTATCAACCCAAGTTGTTACAAGATGTAGTGGATATTATGCAAATACCTGCTTTTCTCTGCCGACAAACAGATTTGTTATTAGCAGCAGCCGAAACTGGAAATATTGTAAATATCAAAAAAGCCCAATTTCTTTCAGGCGAAGATATGTTATACCCATCTCAAAAAGTGTTGCAAGCTGGTAATTCACAAATAATGTTGACCGAACGAGGTAATATGTATGGTTACAATAATTTAGTAGTCGATTTTAGAAATATTCCAGATATGTTGCAGCACGGTTTTCCCGTAATAATGGACTGCACACATTCGGTTCAACGACCTGGAGGAGCTGGTGGTAAAACAGGTGGGAATCGCGAGTTTGTACCGAGTATGGCACTTGCAGCTAAAGCATTTGGAGCCAATGGTTACTTCTTAGAAACACATCCAAATCCCGATGAAGCTTGGAGTGATGGCCCAAATCAGTTGTATTTGAAAGATTTAAAAACATTGATAAAAAAACTTATTGCGTGAGTCGAATTCTACAATCAGCTATACAAACGATTGCGATTGAAGCAAAGTCAGTTAGTAACTTATCAAAGTTGTTGACAGTAGATTTTGAAAAATCGGTTAATGAAATACTAAAAAGTAACGGTAAACTTATCGTCACAGGCATGGGTAAGTCTGGGATTATTGGTCGCAAACTGGCAGCTACTTTTTCGAGTACAGGAACACCTAGTTTTTTTGTACACCCTGGGGAAGCTTATCATGGTGATTTAGGTATGATTCAAAAAGATGATGTTGTGCTAGCAATTTCGAATTCAGGAGAAACAGATGAGTTATTAAAAGTAATTCCTTTTTTCTTAGCTAATGGTAATAAGGTAATCGGGATGAGTGGAAATCCCAATTCCACATTAGCTAAAAATACACATTTTCATGTTAACATACATGTTGATCAAGAAGCCTGTCCGTTAGATTTGGCTCCAACATCTTCAACTACAGCAACATTGGTTATGGGCGATGCTATGGCTGTTGCTTTGATGAAAGAGCGTAATTTTCAACCTGAAAATTTTGCGCAATTTCATCCAGGAGGTTCCCTGGGGAGAAAGTTATTGATGAAAGTAAGCGATGTCATGCGTTCTGTAGACTTACCAATAGTAGCTCCACAAGCGGAAATGGAAACTGTTATTCACACCATTACACATGGGCGACTGGGATTAGTTTTAGTTGAAAATGAAGGTGAATTGAAAGGGATAATCACTGATGGCGATTTACGAAGAGGAATGGTGAAAAATAAAACAAACTTTTTAGATTTAAAAGCCGCAGATATTATGACTAATTCACCTCTTACCGTAAAAAGCGATGTGAAATTGAAAGCTGCAGAAGAATTAATGATGGAGCGAAAAATCAATACCCTGTTGGTAGTGGAAGACAATAAATGTATAGGAGTGCTTCAGGTATACGATTTATAAGTATAATGGATAAGAAAAGTAAAATATATATAGCAGGGCATCGTGGAATGGTAGGTTCTGCTTTGTTAAGAAACTTAGTGAAAAAAGAGTTTGAGAATATAATTACTCGGACTTCTAAAGAATTAGATTTAACAAATCAAGCGGCTGTTGCTGAATTTTTTAAAATCGAAAAACCTGATTATGTCTTTTTAGCAGCTGCAAAAGTTGGAGGTATTTATGCCAATAACACTTATCGAGCAGAGTTCATTTACGAAAATTTGATGATTGAAGCCAATGTAATTCACGCAGCGCATCAAGCTAAGGTAAAGAAGTTGATGTTGTTAGGCTCCTCATGTATATACCCTAAATTAGCTCCGCAGCCTTTAAAAGAAGAGTATTTATTGACAGGTGTTCTGGAAGAAACTAATGAACCTTATGCTATCGCAAAAATTGCTGGTATTAAATTGTGTGAAGCTTATCGTGATCAATATGGTGATGACTTTATTTCAGTAATGCCAACAAATCTTTATGGTTATGGTGATAATTATGATTTAAATAAATCACATGTTTTACCAGCTCTTATCAGAAAAGTGCATGAAGCCAAAGAAAATAACGAAGACTCTGTCACCGTATGGGGGACAGGTACCCCATTAAGAGAGTTTTTGTTTTCTGATGACTTAGCTGAGGCCTGTGTTTTTTTAATGGAAACATATAGTGAAAAAGAACTTGTTAACATTGGTACAGGTGTTGATTTGACAATAAAGCAGTTGGTAGAAACTATATGTGAGGTCATTGGCTTCAAGGGCAAGCTTGTTTGGGATACTTCAAAACCTGATGGTACACCAAGAAAGTTGATGAATGTTTCTAAATTGCACAATCTTGGTTGGAAACATTCAATTGAATTGAAAGAAGGGATACAATTAGCGTATCAAGATTTTATAACTAATTATACTCATTACACAAATAAGTAAATGAAAGTAGCATTAATAACAGGCGTTACAGGACAAGACGGGGCATATTTAGCAGAGCTTCTTTTAAAAAAAGGCTATGAAGTGCACGGTATTAAAAGAAGATCTTCACTTTTTAACACTGATCGCATCGATCATTTGTATCAAGATCCACATGAAACCAATATTAAGTTTAAGTTGCATTATGGTGATTTGACTGATTCTACTAACTTGATTCGAATTATTCAAGAAGTGCAGCCCGATGAAATTTACAATTTAGCGGCAATGAGCCATGTACACGTAAGTTTTGATATGCCTGAATACACCGCTAATGCGGATGGTATTGGAACTTTAAGGATATTAGAAGCCATTAGAATATTAGGGTTAACAGATAAAACACGTATTTATCAAGCATCAACCTCTGAATTATATGGGTTAGTTCAAGCGGTGCCTCAATCAGAAACCACTCCCTTTTATCCTCGCTCACCTTATGCAGTAGCCAAGTTGTACGCCTATTGGATAACCGTAAATTACCGCGAAGCTTATGGAATGCATGCGTCAAATGGCATTTTATTTAACCATGAATCACCACTTAGAGGGGAAACCTTTGTAACTCGGAAAATTACTCGAGCAGCTTCTAAAATTGCTTTAGGTTTACAAGATAAATTACATTTAGGTAATCTTGATGCGCAACGTGACTGGGGGCATGCTAAAGATTATGTAGAAGCAATGTATTTAATCTTACAACAAGAAAAGGGGGATGACTATGTAATAGCTACAGGCGTAACAACTACTGTAAGAGAATTTGTGCGAATGGCATTTGCAGAAGTAGGAATCGAAGTCGAGTTTAGTGGGAAAGGTGTTGACGAAGTAGGAAGTGTGAAAGCATGTAATAACCCTGATTATCAATTGCCTGTTGGAAGAGAGGTAGTAGCCGTTGATCCACGGTATTTTAGACCAACAGAAGTGGAATTATTAATTGGTGACCCTACTAAATCAAATACTATTTTAGGCTGGAAACCTAAATATGATTTAAAAGGTCTAGTAGAAGATATGATGAAAAATGATCTTACTATTTTCAAAAAGGAAATTCTTTTAAAGGAAAAAGGACACAAGGTATTAAACCAATTCGAATAACAGGGAAAGCAACATGTCTGAAGAGGTATTAATAAAAGTTGAAGGATTAGGGAAAAAGTTTTGTAAAGACTTAAAAAAGTCGTTGCGATATGGTGTGCAAGACGTTACACGCTCTTTGATAGGTAAACAAGCAACGCAAAGCTTGAGGAATGGCGAGTTTTGGGCATTGAAAGACATTAACTTTGAATTGAAAAGAGGTGAGTGCCTTGGCTTGATAGGTCATAATGGGGCAGGTAAATCTACTTTGTTAAAGGTACTCAACGGTTTGATAAAGCCCGACCAAGGCCGCGTAGTAATGCGAGGAAAAGTAAGTGCGTTAATAGAGCTTGGGGCTGGGTTTAATCCGATTTTGACGGGTAGGGAGAATATATATAACAACGCTTCTGTTTTGGGCTTTTCAAGAAAAGAAATAGAAGAGAAAATTGAAGATATAATAGACTTTTCTGAAATTAGAGAGTTTATTGATGCACCAGTTCAAAGTTATAGTTCTGGGATGAAAGTTCGGCTTGGGTTTGCAGTAGCAGCTCAAATGGAACCTGATGTTTTGATTATTGACGAAGTTTTGGCAGTGGGTGACTTAGGTTTTAGAACCAAATGCTATAAAAGAATCAATGAAATGCTACAGCACTCAGCAGTAATTCTTGTAAGTCATGCGATGAACCAAGTCTCACGCGCCTGTACTCAAGTTTTATTGATGGATAAAGGAACTGTCCAGTTTCAAGGAAAAGATATCTCAAATGGGATAGATTTATATTTGGATAAATTCAAAACAGAAGAAGTACAAATTATAGGAGATGAGAAAATATTTCAGATAAAGGATTGTCAATTGTTTGATTCCTCATCCAATGATGACTTCTTTTATTATGGAAACAAGATTAAGGTACGCTTAAACTTTAAGTCTAATTCACCGAACATAAAAAAAGTGTGTATTATGTTTTCGTATCTTGATCAAGAGCATAGATATGTTGCGATGTCTAATTCAGAATTTGAAAATCAATCTTTCGATGTAAGTGAAGGAAAGGATATTACTATAACTGCAGAATTTGATAATGTTTTTGCTTCAGGTAGTTATTCATTTAATATTCATTTTATGGACTTTACTGATGGGAAAGGAGGTTTCGGCTTATGCACGTATCAGGCGTATAAAAATTTTAAAGTAAAAGGTAGTAAAGTATATACCAAAATACCAATACAGTTTCAAACAGAATGGAAAACAATATAAGAATGAAGGTTAATATAGGTGGTTTTGAGATTGCTAAAAACAATCCTTGTTTTGTTATTGCTGAAGGAGGCGTTAATCATAATGGTGATATTAATTTAGCCATAGAACTAATCGAAGCCGCAGCTAAAACTGGTGCTGATTGTGTGAAATTTCAAACATTTCAAACAGAGAAAATAATCACTAAAAACGCCCCTAAAGCGGAGTATCAGTTAAAGCAAACCTCACAACAGGAGTCACAGTTTCAAATGTTGAAAAAGCTGGAACTCAAACAAACTGACTATCCAGTGTTGTTGAAAGAGTGTCAAAAGCGAAATATAATATTTTTGTCTACCCCTTATAGTAAAGAAGATGCCGATTTTTTAGATAGTATTGGCGTATTCGCTTTTAAAATTGCATCAGGTCAATTGACAGAACATTCTTTTCTGGAATATGTGGCAAAGAAGGGAAAACCAATGATTGTTTCTACAGGAATGGGGACGATGGCTGAAGTGGCAGAAGCAGTTGACGTAATGCTTGCAACTGGAAACGATCAAATTATTTTGTTACAATGTACTACTAACTATCCTTCAAACATAGAAGACTCCAATGTGAAAGCGATGAATACAATGGGTAATTCATTTAATTTACTTGCAGGATATTCTGATCATGTACCAAATGATTATGCTTGTTTTGCAGCAGTAGCATTAGGTGCTACGGTGATTGAAAAACACATGACGCTTGACAAAACGATGGAAGGCCCAGACCATTCATCATCACTCGACCCTGAGGAGTTTAAAAAACTTGTTGATGGAATACGTCAAATAGAACTTTCATTAGGTACAGGTGTGAAAGTGCCTTGTGCCATTGAGCTTTCTAATCAAAAAAATATGAGAAGAAGTATTGTTGCTGTCAATGATATTTCAAAAGGAGAAGTTCTCACTGAAGACCATTTTATCTTTAAAAGACCTTATACTGGTATCTTGCCTAAAGAATTGCCTAAGTTGATTGGTAAAAAAGCGATGGTAGACATTGAAAAAGATACGATCCTTGATTATAGTATGATTGATTGGAAATGATTCAAATTCGTCCAATATCGCATAACGATAATGACTTGCTCCAGCAGTTTTTAAAAAACGCAATCGAAGCACGAAGGTCGTTTCGGTATTTTGAAAGTAGAGACATTTCAATATTAAAAAATCATCTACACACGATACTTGTATTGGAAAATGATGTGCCTGTTGGTTATGGGCATCTTGACTTTGAGGAGTGTGTGTGGTTGGGTATTTGTGTAGCCGATGCTGCCCAGGGAAAAGGGATAGGGAGCTTAATAATGAACGATTTAATTCAAACGGCCAAAGAGAAGCGCTTAGAGAAAGTAAGATTGTCAGTAGATAAAGATAATAAATCAGCTATTCACCTCTATCAGAAAAATGGATTTGAGATAAGTGATTCCTCAAAAGAGTCCTATCTGTTTATGGAACTAAACACAAATAAATCAGCATGATTTACATTAGTACATTGGCTTTTAAGGGTTATTCTGTAGAAGAAATAATCAACATTGCTGAAAAGGAGGGATACAACATTGAATTTAGTTCTGGTTTACCGTTTTTATCTGAAATGGAAACTATCTACAAAAATTGTACGGTACCACGTATGCCGCATAATTACTTTCCTGCTCCAGAAATTCCTTTTGTACTTAATTTAGCTAGTTTAAATGAGGACATCCGAAGAGAATCTATCAATCATTGCAAAAGAGGACTAGACTTAGCTAATCATTCTCAATCTCCTTTTTTTGCAGCTCATGCTGGTTTTTGTATTGACCCTGATCCTAAAGAATTAGGTAATCAGTTAGTGGCGAAAAGTTTTGATAAACTTAAATGTTGGGATAAGTTTATTGATTCCCTTCATGAAATTTTAGTCTACGCAGAAAAACTAGATACTGCTTTTTTAATTGAAAATAATGTGATTGCGGATTTTAACCTTGTGAATGGAGAAAATCCCTTGCTTTGTTGTGATCCTGAAGAAATAAACCAACTATTTGAGGAAATGAAGTTCCCTAAGTATTTAGGTGTATTGCTTGATACAGGGCATTTTAAAGTGTCTGCTCAAACATTAGGCTTTGATTTGGATAATGGAATAGGAGAAATAGCTTCTCAGATAAAAGGTATTCACCATAATGATAACGATGGAAAACGAGATGTTAATCATCAACTAAAACCAGATTATTGGTTTTTTAAACATCTTTCAAAGTATATTCAAATACCACACGTGTTAGAAGTGAAATGTGATTCATTAGATGAAGTACAAGAACAATTAAAGCTTTTAAACGATCAAATAAATTAAAAACAGCTTCTTAATAGATTGATAATTAAGGTAGACCCTTTAAAAGTTACAACGATGGATAACATTTTAGCATCAAAAAATAGCACAATTAGAAATATACTAGAGAAAATAAACCTAAACTGTTTAGGAATCTGTTTTATCGTAGATGAAGACAAAAAATTATTAGGTTCAATTACCGATGGCGACCTTAGAAGAGCTATGCTACAAGGTAAAACGGTTGCCGATGATATAGCTGACATATACAATACTTCAGTCACCTATTTTCATGTCAACACACCGAATGACAAAATTATTAATTCATTGACTAACAAGATTAAAATAATACCACTAGTTGATGATCAAAAACGGGTAGTTGATTACACTAGTCACAAAAAAGTGCGTACTGTCCCCATAGCTAGCCCTGTGTTAGGTGGTAATGAATTATTGTATGTGACTGACTGCGTTAAGACTAATTGGATATCATCTCAAGGAAAGTATGTAACCGAGTTTGAATCCCAATTTCGAACGTATTTTAATATGCCTTATGCTTTGGCCGTTTCTAACGGAACTGTTGCTTTGCATTTAGCACTGTTAGCATTAGGAGTAGAAAAAGATGATGAAGTAATTGTCCCTAACTTTACATTTGCAGCAACAATAAATGCGGTGTTGTATATCGGAGCAAAACCAGTAATAGTAGATGTTGAGTCCGATTCGTGGAATATTAGTGTTGAGGCAATTAAAACTCATATTACAGCTAAAACTAAAGCCATATTGCCCGTTCATTTATATGGACAGCCGTGTAACATGAAAGAAATAGCTGAGATAGCCAAAGCAAATAATCTTTTAATTGTAGAGGATTGTGCCGAGTCGTTAGGGAGTAAAAAGGATGGTGTGCTATTAGGTACTTTCGGACAAGCAGCAGCTTTTAGTTTCTTTGGTAACAAAACAATTACTACTGGCGAAGGTGGAATGGTGCTTTTTAAAGAAGAAGCACACTATCAGAAAGCTTTGATGATGCGTGATCATGGGATGTCTAAAGAAAAAAGATATTGGCATGAGTTGGTTGGTTTTAATTACAGAATGACCAATTTACAAGCAGCATTAGGTACTGCTCAAATGGAGCGTATCAATGAAATACTGCAAAAAAAGGTTGAAATAGCATCTATTTATATTAAAAAATTATCTCAGGTTGCTAGCTTGCAGTTGCCTAAAAATGACCCCAAAGATTTTAACACACATTGGCTTTTTACACTTATTTTGCCTGAACAAGTTAAGCGAGAACATTTGATGTTATTTCTTCAAGAAAATGGAATTGAAACACGTCAAGTGTTTTATCCATTGCATGTAATGCCACCTTATCAAGAATTTGCAGGAGATAATACCTATCCTGTCACTACAGACTTAAGTCGAAGAGGATTAAGTTTGCCGTCAAGTGTGAATTTGGAGAATGAAACAATTGAAAGAATAGCGGATTGCATTGTTGATTACATGAAAAAAAATGTCCAATGAAAAAACTAATCTGTTTAATTCCCGCACGAGGAGGTAGCAAGGGGGTCCCCAAGAAAAATATTAAAAAACTAGCAGGAAAACCATTAATCGCTTACACGATAGAAGCCGCTTTAGCCTGTCCCCAGGTAGAGAAAGTATATGTGTCTACCGATAGCCAAGAGATTGCCAATGTAGCTTTGAGCTATGGTGCAGAAGTTCCTTTTTTAAGACCTGAAGAACTTGCTGGAGATAAGGTGACAGATTTGCCGGTCATTCAACATTTTGTGAAATGGCTAGAAGATAATAATGAATCAGCAGACACGGTAGCTTATTTGCGACCAACTACACCTTTTAAAACGGCAGCACAAATTTCTGCTTGTTATCAAAAATTGAATGAGAACAGTCAATGGAGTGGCATAAGAACGGTGACGCAATCAGAAGGCGTATTTCACCCTTATTGGATGTTTAAATCACATAACAATGTACTTACTGGTTTTGTAGATGGCATTGATATTAAAGACTATGGACAACGACAATTGTTACCCGAGTGTTTGCGCTTGAATGGTGTAGTAGATATGTTTAAAACAGAAAACATTCATCATAACACTATTTATGGTGAAACTATTGGTTTTCATATTATCGATGAAAAAGAGGCCATTGATATAGATACGGAAATGGATTTTTTAATGTGTGAGTTTATGCTTCAGCGGATTTAATAAATGACAATAATTAAAAATTATTTTGCACTTTCTTTTTCCCCTTCTTTATGGACAGGTAAAAAAAAAGTAGTATGCATTACAAAATATATTTCACATCTAGCAGCGACTCAAGGCATCTCCAATGTAGCTATTGATAGTATAATGCCAAGCTTTGATACAGATGAATCTTTACAAGAATTGTCTGATAGTGTCCAAAAAAAATATATTGTTATAGTAAAAGAATTGGCAAATAGGTTGAATGAAATTCATGATTTGAATTATTCATATGATTTTTGGAGTAAAGTTCTGTCTGTAAATTTTTTACGATACGTTACAGAAGTTTATGATTTTTATAAGTTATGTGAAAATAACTTTTCTACAGAGAAATATGATTTTGGAGTTTTAAAAAGAAAAGGATTTATTATACCCGAAGATTTTGAAGAACAACGGGATGTTTTTCTGAATAGTTTATACGGAAATGAAATACTTTTTAGGCTTTATTGTGAGTTTAAAGGAATAGAAATATCCAACGAATATGAACTTGATCGACCAGCTCTAGCAAAGAGAAAAGGTGTTTCTTTATCAGGAAATAACTTGAATGAAAATATAATTGTTAGTTATAAAAGCATAAAAAAACATATTAAGTTATGCTTAAAACTCCCTTTTAGTTCTAGCAAAAAGCAAGATTTAATTAATATTAAGTCTTTTTTGAAAAGAATAATAATGAGACCTGCTTATGTCTGTGTGTTGGGAACCTATTTTCAAAACAAGTATATGCATAAATTAGGTGATCGGTTTTTTAAATTAGATTTTTCATCAATAGATTATGCTAAATCAAAGGAAGTGAATTATGTTTTTCGCGATAGATTATCACAACCCCTCAATTCGGATTTAACATTTGATAATTTTTTATTTAGTTCCCTAAAAGATACTTTTCCTAAATACTTGGTAGAAGATTTTAAAGAATTTAATAATTCTAGTTGTAGAATAGTAGAGAAATTACCTAAACTATCACATGTAATAGCTGAGGCATGGATCAGTAATGGATATCAATCGTATATAGTAGCTTTACTTCAACAGAAAGGCGTGCTTCATGTGAACAACGAACACAATGTGATTTCCCATCCCTATGTAGGAGATTTTTCTGATTTCATTAAATCACATTCCGATTTATATTATACAATTGGTTGGAGTGATAATGTTGATGTTAAAATAGTTAAAGGAGCTTCATTAACTTTTCCGTTTGAAAAACTTCAAGAACATACTAAGAAGAAGTCTAAGTCCAAATTTTTATATGTATCTGGACCATATCAAGCAAAATTGCCCCTGTATTCCTCTTTATATAGTTTGTGTGGAGATAATTTTTTTTCTAAGCATTTTCCTTTTGTTAAGCTTTTTTTTGAATCATTATCAGAGTCTATCAAAATGAATATGTCATTTAGACCATATCCTAAAAATTATGCTATTCCTATTTTGACTTATGACAAGGATATCCTGCTGAAAAGTCATTTAAAAGATTTGAAAATAGTGGACGATTTTTCAATTAAAGCACTTGATTTATATGATGAGTATGAATTAATTATACTTGATTACATTTCGAAGAGTTTTTTAGAAGTCTTAATAGCAAATAAACCAATGATAATATTGCGACCACCCAATACATATACTTTAAAAGAAGAATATAAAGACATCTATGATGAATTAATTCGAGTTGGTATTTTTCAAGTTGATGCTAAGTCAGCTGCGAATTTTTTGGAGAAAAACCTGATGAATGTTGCAGAATGGTGGAACTCATCTGAAGTACAGAAAGCACGTAGCAACTTTCTTAATAATAATATAGGGAGACCAGAAGACGCTATTAATTTCTATAAAAAAATGGTGAATTGAGATGGAGAAGATACTAACAATTGCAGGCATGCATCGTTCGGGCACCTCTCTTACGGCATCATGGTTAGAGCAATGTGGCCTAATCTTAAAAAATAATTTGTCAGCGGATACAGGTAATGTCAAAGGTCATTTTGAAGATACTGAGTTTCTAGCATTTCAGGCTGAAATAATAAAAGAAAGAGTTGGGAAATCAAAAGGTTGGATTGTTAACGGCAAACATAACTTTACCTTTGACGATCAACAAATAAAAAAAGCTAAGGGAATTATTGAAGACAGAGCAGGCATTATTGGTACATGGGGCTGGAAAGATCCTAGAACAACATTGTTTTTAAATGATTGGAAGCGACAAGCTCCAACAATGAAAACATTAATACTCTGGCGTCCATGTTTAGAAGTTGTAGATTCTTTGATTAGAAGGTCCAATAAAGCAGAAAAAAAAGTTTTCAAGATTGGTTTTAGAAATGCATTAGCTACATGGATTGCCTATAATAAGTCCGTTTTAGAATACGTTCAAAAAAATAAAGAAGATACCATTTTAGTATCCATAAGTTCAGTACTTACTCATGATAAAAGGTTGTTTGATTTAATTGAAAATCGTTTTCAATTGGGATTAAATTATGTGTCAATAGACACGGTATATGACAATCGTGATATGCAATCAGAAACGTTAAAAATTGAGTTGAAAAGACAACTTTATGCAAAAATTAAAGGCGTAGATGCTTTAGAACAAAAACTTAAAAAACACTCAATAAACTTTGATGAATAAAAAAAAGACAATTCTCTGGGACTTTGACGGAGTTATTCTTGATTCAATGAAAATTAGGGACGAAGGTTTCTACGCAATATTCAACAACCATCCCTTAGAACTTGTGGAGAAATTGATGGCGTTTCACCATCAAAATGGTGGGCTTTCGCGCTATGTTAAAATCAGATATTTCTATAATGAGCTACTAGGCAAAACTATTTCCGATGAAAAAGTTAATAAGTTGGCCACCCAATTTTCTGAGGTCATGTTAAAAAAATTGGTTAATCCTGAGTTAATTATTCATGATTCAGTCGATTTTATTAAAGAAAATCACACCAACTATAATTTTCATATTGTTTCAGGCTCAGATGGGAAAGAGCTAAATGTATTGTGTGAAAAGCTAGGTCTATCAAAATATTTTAAGGATATAAATGGTTCTCCGACTCCAAAAATAATTTTAGTTGAAAATATTCTTAAAGAATATAATTACTCCTTGAATGAGACTATTTTAATCGGTGACTCAATAAATGATTACGAAGCCGCTGTAGAAAATAATATAGCCTTTTATGGGTATAATAACAGAAAATTAACAAGTTTGGGGAACTATATTGATACTTTCAAAACCTTTAACTATTGATGAAGAAAAAAGCCAGAGTAATAGCCTTTTATTTACCACAGTTTCACCCAATACCAGAAAATGATCAATGGTGGGGCAAGGGGTTCACAGAATGGACAAATGTTACAAAAGCCCAACCTCTTTTTAAAAATCATGTGCAACCCAAATTACCTGGGGAGTTAGGTTTTTATGATTTACGTATTCCAGAGACACGCGAGGCGCAAGCAAGAATGGCTCAGGAGCACGGAATTGAAGGCTTTTGTTATTGGCACTATTGGCTAGGAAATGGAAAAAGATTATTAGAAAAGCCCTTTAATGAAGTGTTAGAATCTGGTAAACCAGATTTCCCTTTTTGTTTAGGCTGGGCTAACCACGATTGGAAAGGTAAAGGTTTTATGGGCGAAGAAGATCGGAGTTTAGCCGACCAAACATATCCTGGCAAAGAGGACGCCTATGAGCACTTTCAGTTCCTGTTAAAGGCCTTTAAAGATAGTCGTTATATTCAGTTTGATGGAAAACCTATTCTAGTGATTTACCGACCTCAAGAAATTCCTGATGCTAAACAATACTTAGACTATTGGAGAAACTTAGCGCTGGAAAATGGGTTAAATGGATTATACATATTAGGTGATACACCTTCTGACAACTGGAAAGAGTTGGGTATAGATGGTACATTATATTCTGGACAACGGCACTTAGGAAAAAATGTCTGGGAAAAATTGAGTTTATCGGAAAAGCTTAGGGGAGAAAAAAGGCTTAAAAAAGTAAAATATAAGGATGTTATAAAACATCTATTAAAGCCAGGTGGCTATGGGGAGGGAGAATACCCTGTAATCATTCCTAATTGGGATACTACTCCTCGTTTAAATAAAGAAGCCATCATTTTTTATGAAAATCATCCTGATATATTTAAAAAACATGTTAACGAAGTTTTAGAAGCTGTAAAACATCGGTCAGAGCAAGAAAATATTGTTTTTCTTAGAGCCTGGAATGAATGGGCAGAAGGTAATTATTTAGAGCCAGACAGGGAGTATGGAATGGCTATGTTAGAAAAATTAAAGGAAGAGATTTTAAGTACTGATGACTAAAAATGGGTTGGATATACATAAAGTTTTAGAATTAGACTATGTAGATTTTTCTACCAATAATAAACCTCCAGAAGGAATCTTTAAAGTTATTTATAAGGGACTTAAAAAAGTCTATTCTCATGAGAATAGCTATCAACTAGCTGATAACTTTGATTTTTTATTTGTCAAATCATTAGATAGACCTTCTTATGACGGGATATGGAATAGTATAAAGGAAAGCTGTGAACACACCGTCTGTGAACTTAACTTTTCTGCTAGAGGGAAGTATTTAGCCGGTTCACTCAACGTAAATAAAACACCTAAATTTTTGAAATGCTGTAAAGCAATTTTTCATGTAATAAAATTTTTACCACTTCTATTCCGAATTAAAGAACAACAAGCATGGTCAAAGACGATTACTCTTTATTTTTACTTAGTAGCGCTATTCATTGAAGTTGAAAAAATTGCTAAAATTAACTTCAAGCATTTAGTTGTATTTGCTGATATGCAGCGAATGGATAATTTTTTAGTGCAGTACTTTAAAAACAAAAAAACGACCATAACACTACAACATGGTTTGTATGTCGACTATACTAACAATCCAAATTTAAATGTAGTGAACTACAAGAATGTAGTCTCTGATTATTTTTTAGCTTGGGGAGAAGAGACTCAAACGTTAATAAAAAAATATCATCCCAATTGTAATGTGGTGTTGTGTGGCAACCCAACAGAGTATCCTCAGGTCTTAGCTGTTCGAGATGAGTTTCTGACTGTCTTAATGGATCAAAAATTATTTCATGAATATAATCAACAAGTGCTCAATATAGCTTTTGAATTTGCTGAAAAGACAGGAGTTAAAGTACATATAAGAACCCATCCAAAAGATGATATCAATAATTATATCATAAATAAAGAACTTATTCTGCCCGATGTGGATTATATTCAATCAAGTTTTGCAATAGGTCATACAAGCACTATGATTTTTGAAATGATGGCTATGGGAATGCCTATTTATAAATTTAAAAGTGACGTACCATCGAATTTAATCAGTGAAAAACTTATTTTTGAAACTGTTCATGACTTGACTCATCTGCGTTCTTTAGTATTTGACTTTAAAAAAGAAAGTGAATACTATTTAGCATATGTGGGGGAGGCATCAAAAAAAGAATACAAATATTTTTTCAATGAAATTGAAAAAAGCAAATAATAGACTATGCATAAAAAAAATATACTTGACTGTACTTTAAGAGATGGTGGCTACATCAACAACTGGGGGTTTAGCTATAAAATGACGAAATCTATATTGAAAGCACTTGTTGATGCCCGAATAGATTTTATTGAGTGTGGTTATATTAGTGACCGACTTTTTAAAGGTGTAGAATCAACCTATTTCAACAGTTTTGAAGAGGTTAATAGTCTTGTTAAAGAAGTTTTTGATAACACTAATTCTTTCCGACCTGAACTCTGTATTATGCTTAACAGGGGGGAGTATGATATTGCTTCATTCCCTGAAAACACCAAGGACAACTATGTCAACACAATTCGTGTAACCTTTCACAGAAAAGAAGTACAAGCTGCTTTTGAGGACATAAAAATATTGATTGCTAAAGGATACAATGTGTTTGTGCAGCCAATGGTAACTCAACTTTATACCGATAGAGAATTGCTTGATATGATTGAGCTTTTTAACGGGATAGATTGTAAAGCGATGTACATAGTTGATAGCTTCGGAAACATGAAAACCGAAACTTTTAAGCGCTTGCTTTATTTGTTTAACAATAACATGCGTGAAGGAATTAAACTCGGGTATCACTCGCACAATAATTTACAACTAGCATTTACGAATGCGATTGCATTCCTTCAATCAGAAATAAAACGTGATATTTTTTTAGATTCCTCCATCTTTGGAATGGGCCGTGGGGCTGGTAACTTGAATACAGAATTGGTTGCTGATTATATGAATGATCAGTATGAAGTAGGCTATTCTGTTGAACCATTATTGGAAACAATGGATGCATATTTACATAAGTTGCATCAGACCAATTTTTGGGGGTATTCTATAGAACACTATTTATCAGCAACACTTAATTGCCATCCAAGTAGTGCCACCTATTTGTTGCAAAAGAAAAACTTAACTATTGTAGACATACGAAAAATATTAGGAGCTCTTCCTGATGATGTACGTAACAAATTTAGTCGTGAGGAATTGCAAAAATATGTTTTGGAATTCTTGTCTAAAAACAAAAGCGAACCAAATAAAAAGCTTGATCAAGAGCTAGCAAATAAAAAGCATTTTTTACTGATTGGTTCAGGGGCTAGTGTTAATAAAAACCTAAGTAAAATAGTACAGGAGCAGAAAGAGTCTCCCGACCTAGTAACTATTGCTTTAAATCATATACCAAATGAAATAGTATGTGATTATTACTTTTTTTCTAATCAAAAAAGGTACAAAGAGTTTGAAGTAGCAATTGAAACCCAAAAATTAGTAGTTTCTTCAAACATTGAACTAAATACTGCTCATCAAGGCGTGGCAGTCTTAAACTTTAGTGACTTATATGATGAAAAAGTAAGTGAGTCACGAAATGTATGCATCCTGGTTCTGAATTATTTATCTAAGTTGGCGGCTGAAAAAGTACAGTTAGCTGGTTTAGATGGCTACGATGTAAAGTCGGAGCAAACATATAGTTATGACTTGTCTGCCGCTGTATTTGATAAGGAGTTGATGTTGAAAGAAAATTCATTTATCAGCGATGCGCTCAATAAATTTTCAGAAAAATTGGATATCAGTTTTCTTACACCATCTATTTTCATGAGAGAAATGCCTTTGAAAATTTGTGGTGTGATACCAGCTAGGTTTAAATCATCGCGTTTTGAAGGCAAACCACTGGCGTTGATCAATGGTGTACCAATGATTAAAAGGACTTACGATCAAGCAAAAAAATCAAAGCAATTAAACAAGTTAGTTGTTGCTACAGACGACCAACAAATAGTCGATTATTGCATAAGCGAAGGTATGGACGTTGTAATGACTTCTACAGATTGTTTAACAGGAACGGATCGGGTGAGTGAAGTAGCAAAGTCTAATAAGTTTGATCTGTATGTTAATATCCAAGGCGATGAACCTGTCATTGACCCCCAAACTATTGATGCCATTGTGGAGTCTTATAGAGAGCACGGAGACGACTACATTGCATATAATTTGTATAAAAAAGTGGATGCTAGTGACGAACCTGCTTCTGCTAATAGCATTAAAGTGATTATCAATCAACAGGAAGAATTAATGTATATGTCACGGTTGCCGGTTCCTTATGCAAAAGGAACAGATCAGCCGATATATAACAAGCAAGTCTGTGTGTACGGATTTACACGTCAAGCCTTGGAAGTTTTTGCGGCTAATAAAAAAACACGTAATGAGAAATACGAAGACATAGAAATTCTTCGCTATTTAGATTTAGGTTATAAAGTGAAAATGGTAGCAACAACGTGTGATTCAATTGCAGTTGATGTACCAGAAGATGTGAAAAAAGTCGAAGCGTTTTTAGCTAAATGATGACTTGATGAAGGTTTCAGTTATCACACCATCGTATAATTCTGCTAAGTTTATCGAGGAGGTAATACTCTCGGTAAAAAATCAAGATTATAAAAATATAGAGCATCTTGTAATAGATGGCGGTAGTACCGATGAAACAGTTACAATACTAAAAAAATACCCACACCTAAAATGGGTTTCAGAACCAGATAAAGGGATATATGATGCCATGAACAAAGGAGTGTTAATGGCAACAGGTGACTGGATTATTTTTCTTGGTGCGGATGATGTTTTTTTTGGTGAAAAAGTGCTTTCTCTTTTAAATTCTACGCATCAGAAAGAACTAAAACATAACGATATTATCTACGGTGATGTGATATTCAAAGAAATGTACCGAATGTCACATTTTCATAAGAAATTTTCAAAATATGATTTTGATGAAAGAAACATTAATCATCAAGCCATTTTTTATCGTGCCACAGTTTTTGAAAAAGTAGGTTTGTATAGTTTAGAGTATCCGATATTTGCCGATTGGGAATTTAATCTACGATGTTTTTTTAATACCCAAATTCATACACAGTATATTCCTTTAATTATCTCATACTTTTCAGTGTTAGGTGTGAGTAATCAAAGAAAAGATGCTTTCTATGAAAACAGGAGGGAGTTAGTGAGAAAAGTAGTTGCAGAACGAGGATTAAAAGAAAAAATTTCTTTTGCCTACCATAAAACGCCAAGAAGGAATTTATTCAAAAAAATATGTTTGAAAGTGGTGTCCAAAATGCTGAGTTAATAATTTATTTGAATAATCTTTAGTCTATAAAGATCACTGTTAAACATTGGGAGTTAAAGCAATACAATAATCTTATAGAGGTAAAAAATTGTTTTCAAATCTGTGTTTTTCTCTTTGTTAAGTTGAATTTAATAGTTTGAGCAAATGTCAAAAAAAATCTTATTTATATCACATGATGCAAGTAGAACAGGGGCACCAATGGTGTTGCTGTATTTAATGTCTTGGATTTCTAAATATACCGATTATCGTTGTGAAATTATTGCTCTTAAAGGTGGCGATTTAGAACCAGAGTTCAGGAAAATTGCAAAGACCTTTATTTTGGAATCAAGTAGAAAAACTGGGGTGTTTTATTTTTTTAAAAAATTTTTAGTCAAAGTTGTTAAGGTTGATTTTGAGCGTATTTTAAAAAGACAAGTCTTAAAAAAGATTGGGCATGCTAACCCAGACTTGATTTATGCAAATACTGCCAACACTGCGAAAATAATTGCAGGAATGGGTGGGTTGAAATCTATCCCAGTAATTTTACACTTGCATGAATTAAGGTCTTCAATGGAAAGATCCGGTGCAAAGCGATACCTACCGGAAGCTGATAAATTTATAACGAAGTACATTGCATGTTCGGGTATAGTTAAAGACAACATTGTCGACAATATAGGTGTTGATGCTTCCAAAGTTGAAACGATATATGAATTTGTAGAGCCTCAAATTGTTAACCGGTCTAAAGAAGAAATAAAAAAAGAAATAGGGGTGGCACCAGATACTATAATTGTAGCTGGTGTAGGTTCTATGCATTGGAGAAAAGGTGTTGATTTTTTTCTTTTTACTGCGCGTAAAGTAATCCTGCAAAATCCAGACAAAAAATTAATTTTTGTTTGGTTAGGAGGAGATTTAAACTCTAGAGAAGCTAAATTTTATGATTTTGATATTGAAGCATGGGGCTTAGGTGAAAAAATTATTTTATTAGGACCCAAATCAAATCCTTGGGACTATATGAATGCATTTGATGTATTGGCAATGACTTCACGAGAAGACCCGTTTCCTTTAGTTTGTATTGAATCTGCTATGTTAGGAAAACCAATAATTTGTTTTGACAAAAATGTTGGAAGTGCAGAATTTATTGAGAATCAAGTTCCTTATTTAGATATCGATCAAATGGTGAAAAGGATTGAGGAACTCATTGATAATCCAAATTTAAGAATTCAGCAAGGGAACGAATTGCAAATAAAATCTGCCAACTACACCTTAGAGAAAACAGCACCACAAGTCATTAATTTAATTAACCAAGTAATTAATTAATCTAAGTTGATTCACTAGATATACCAATATAAGCTATTAGATTTGTCACATATTTAGCTACTAATGTTCAAAAACAACCTAGTACACAAAAGTATTTCGCGTATTTTTAAATTGTTACCCAATTCTTACAAGAGAAAGTCTATCTTTCAGTTGATTTTAATGATCATTAATTCTTTTGTCGACTTACTAGGTTTAGCAGCAGTAATTCCTTTGTTAGCAGCATTATTAAAAGAAGGATTTATTCATCAACAAAAACAATTGGACTGGTTGTATCAGACAATGGGCTTTAGTGAAGACAAATGGTTTGTTGTGTTTATATGTGCGTGTGTTATACTGATTATTATTATTAAAAACATTTTTGGATTGTGGGTTAACCAACGGCAAATGCTTTATTCTGGAGAGGTATATGAATGCTTAAGCAGTAAAATGTTTTGGAATACTTATCAAAAAGGATTACTCTATTTTAATAATGAAAACTCGAATAAAATACAAAATAGCATAGTCCGGATTCCTCAGAACTTAACTATAATGATGAATACTGGTATCTTTCAATTTTTGAATGAAATAATAGTAATGTTTTTAATTATTATTTCAATTACTATTTATGATCCGAAAATTATAGTTGTTTTAATTTTAACTATTGTCCCTGTATTTATGGTTTTTTACCGTTTCAACGCTGCGTTTATAAAAAAAACTAGTAGAGAAATAAATGACTTAATGCCTCAAATTACTAAACCTGTATATGAAATGTCTTTTGGCTATGTAGATGTAGCGATCTCAGGAGTATTTAATTCATTCCAATCACTTTTTTCACAAAAAATCAACGAAATAAAAATTAAGCAAACTAAAATGTCTTTGTTAAACGTAATACCACTACGTTTAGTGGAAATCACTGTGATTGGAACGGTAATTATTATTTTATTATATGGGGTTTTTGTTTTACAAAGTGTCGAATCGATTATTACCTTATTAGGTGTGTTTGGTTTGGCTGCCTACCGTATAGTGCCTTCTGCAAACCGGTTAATGATGGCAGTTATAAACATGAAGTCCTACGAATATACTCTTGACTCAATAGAAAGAGTGATTAGTGAAAATAAGGATGTAAATTTGTTACATAAACTAGATGAAATCCAATTTCTTGATACAATAAATATTACAGATTTATCTTTTCGGTTTCCCGATGCAACAGAAGCATTGTTAGATAAAATTTCTGTTGAAATCAAAAAAGGAGAGGTTATTGGTATCATTGGGCGATCTGGCTCTGGAAAAACTACGTTAATGAATATTCTTCTGGGTTTTGTGCAGCCCACTTATGGGAGTATTAAAATTGACGGAAAAGAATTAACAAAAGAAAATATAAATGCTTGGCAAAATTTATTAGGCTATGTACGACAAGATGTATTTTTAATTGATGGTTCCATTGCAGAGAATGTCGCTTTTGGTGTTAAAAAGGAAGATATTGACTATTCGAAATTGCATGAAACATTAAAAATAGCTTCCTTAAAAGATTTTATTGAGGAATTACCGGAAGGAGTAGATACTAATATAGGTGAGCGAGGGTCTAAAGTATCAGGTGGTCAGCGCCAACGTATTGGAATTGCTCGTGCTTTGTATCATGGTGCTGAAGTGTTGTTTTTTGACGAGGCAACATCTGCGCTAGATGAAAAAACAGAACAGGAAATAACTGAAGCAATTGAGTCATTAAATCAGTATAACCTTACAATGGTTATTATTGCCCACCGCTTATCGTCATTGAAATATTGTGATAAAATATATCGTGTAGAAGACGGAGGAATATTTCTAGAATAAAAATTAATTGATGATACCTGTAACCAAGCCGTTTTTACCTCCAATAGAGGAATATCAAGACTATGTTTCTGAAATATGGGAACGTAATTGGTTGACTAATAATGGACCACTTGTAAAACAATTAGAGATTGGTATCGCTTCTCATTTAGGATTAGATAACTTTTCGTATTTATCAAATGGTACTATAGCTATTCAATTTGCCATTAAGGTACTCGATTTACAAGGTGAAATAATCACAACACCTTTTTCTTATGTAGCGACAACATCTAGTATTGTATGGGAGAGTTGTAAACCGATTTTTGTAGATATCGATTCAAAAACATTAAATATAGATCCTTTAGCAATTGAAAAAGCTATTACTGCAAAAACTACAGCAATATTAGCTACACATGTTTATGGTAATCCATGTGATGTAGAGGCAATTGAGCAAATAGCTAAAAAACATCATTTAAAAGTGATTTATGATGCAGCTCATTGTTACGGAACAACTTACAAAGGAAAATCTATTTTAGAATATGGTGATATTAGTACTATAAGTTTTCACGCAACAAAGCTTTTTCATACAACGGAAGGGGGGGGCGTTTATAGTAATAACAAAGAAGTAATGTCTCGAATATTGCGGTTAAGAAACTTTGGGCATTCTGGAATAGAAACTTTTGACGGTATTGGAGTAAATGGTAAAAACTCAGAGTTTCATGCAGCAATGGGATTAGTGAATTTAAATTATATTGATCAAATCATTCAAAAGAGGAAGAGTGATTATTTGACATATTCATCTAACTTAAAATCCTTGACAATTAAAAAGATAGCTATAAATGAAAATGTAGACTTTAATTGTTCTTATTTCCCTATACAGTTTGAGTCTGAAAAAAAATGCTTGGAAGTCGTAAAAGCTTTAAATGAGCATGATATTTTTCCAAGAAGATATTTTTATCCATTGTTGTCCACTCTAAATTATGTTGAATTTAGAGAGACACCTGTTGCGGAAAGGGTATCAAAACAAATACTTTGTTTACCGATGTATTATGAATTGGAAAAAAAACATTTAGACTTGATCTGTGATGTCATTAATAAAACATTGTCTTGACAATATGAGAGTAGGTATAATGCAGCCGTATTTTTTACCTTATATTGGTTATTTCCAGCTTATAAATTCAGTAGACAAGTTTGTCTTATACGATAATATTGAGTTTTCTAAAAAAGGGTGGTTTCATAGAAACAGAATATTAGTTAACAATGTAGATAAAATGTTTTCATTACCCCTAAAGAAAGATTCAGATTATTTGGACGTTAGAGACCGATACCTTTCTGAAGACAGCAAAGTTCATGTGAATAAAATTCTTAGGCAGATAAAAAACACCTATTTGAAAGCACCATTTTTTGATGCTGTTTACCCTATAATTGAAAAAATTTTCTTGTATCAAGAATCTAATTTGTTTTTGTACATATACCATTCGTTAACTGTAATTAACAGTTATCTAGAAATAGAGACTCCATTAATTATATCTTCCGATATAGCTATTAATCACGAAGAGTTAAAAGGGCAAGCAAAAGTTTTAAGTATTGTGAAAAGCTTGAATGGTAATCAATATATTAATGCCATAGGAGGTATAGATTTGTATGATAAAGCAGTCTTTGAAAAGGAAAAAATAAAATTAAATTTCATCAAATCAGATGAAATTAAGTATATACAATTTAATAACGAGTTTGTGCCTTGGTTGTCTATAATAGATGTTATGATGTTTAACTCTGTGGATGAAATTAAGACCAAATTAGGTGCGTATTCTTTAATTTAATTAATTACAAAAGAGATATGACAATATTGATAATAGGTCAATGCACACTGCATTGGGGTAGAATGGAGTTTGGGAACATAGGTAATTATTACATTATGGAACCTATGATTAGAGAATTGTATAGCAATTTTGGTGAGGACGTTAAAATAAAGACAACCTTCCAAATGAGTGAAAGATTTTGTGTGGAAGAGGGGGTGTCTGTGTTGCCAATGGACTTATATTATGGGTGGAATGATAATGATCTTTCACTTGCATTAGAAGAACTATCCATAGCTACCTATTATAATAAAACAGGTTTTTTGATAAAAGAAACCCCGTTTATCCAAGAGGTGATGAGTAGTGATTTAGTGATTGATTTTAGTGGAGATATTTGGGGTGATAATGCTGATTTTTTGGGAGGAGATAGGTTTTTAGTGGGGTTGTGTAAAGACAGAGTAGCACAATTGCTAAATAAAAAAACTGTTATGATAGCAGGATCACCAGGACCCTTTAATAACGAAGTAGTATTACCCTTTGCAAAAGAAGTTTTTAAAAACTTTGATTTAGTAACCAATAGAGAAGCCATAAGTGTTGGTTTATTACAAGAAAAAGGCTTTGATATCTCCAATGTAAAAAGTTTGGCATGTCCAGCATTTCTTTTTGAACCAACAGCAGGTGAAAGCAAGCAAAAACTATTAGCTGAAAATGAGTTGTTAACTACACAAAAACCTCTTGTTGGATTTATTTTGTGCGGTTGGAATTTCCTAGAAGGTCCTTTTGATAAATGGCCTAGAGAAGATAAGGATTACGAAATATTTGCAGAAGTAATAGAATATATGATTAACAAATTAGGTGTTAATGTATGTGTAATGTCACATTCAAATGGGTTCCCAGTACCACCTAATGAATTTAAATTAATACATGGTAGGGATTATCCAATCGTGAAACAGTTGCAAGACGTTATTCTTAAAAGGGGCAATGTTAGCATTGAAAATTTGTTTTCCTTAGACGATGTTTATGACGCATGGAATACAAAAGCAATTATAAGCAGTTTTGACATGTTGGTAAGTGGTCGAATTCATGCAGCTGTAGCAGGGTTTTCTCAGCATGTTCCAACAGTAGTAATTGATTATGGGCATGAACCCAAAGCTCATAAACTAAAAGGATTTGCTCAAGAAGCTGGTATGCTCGAATATGTTGCAAGCCCGGAAAACAGTGGTGAGTTAAAGGATAAGGTTAAAAAATGTTGGGAAAACAGAGTAGAGGTTAAGGCTCAACTAATTGAAGATATTAAAAAAGCAAAAGAGAAATCAAAGCTGAATTTTGCTCTACTTAAATCATTGATGGATTCATGATTGTAAGCTTTTCGTCTGAACAAATTTCAAAAGTAAACTTGTATGAGTTGCTGTGTCGCTTGTCTGATACCTACACGCCACCTTTGACTCAACAAGTTAATCTTGATAATTACGCTTCTAAGTTGTATGAAAAGGCTAATATCATCTATGCTTATATTGATGGAGGTTTAGAAGGGTTAATTGCCTATTACGTTGCCGATAATAAGTGTTTTATAACAAGTTTTGGGATTGATAAAAAATATCACTCTATGGGACTTGGGTTAAAATTGTTTAATAGGTTTCTTGAAGAAATAGCTAAAAAAAGCATTACTAATTTAGAATTAGAAACCCAAATAGAAAACCTTAGAGCAATAAAATTTTACAAAAAACATGGGTTTGAAATTGTTTCTAGTGAAGAAAATAAGCTCTTTCTAAGAAAAAAAATAAATGAGCAATGATTAGTTTTCAAAACAATAATTAATGAAAACAGAAGAAGAAGTTAGGAAAGATTGGCAAGGAGAAAAAACTGTTCTTAGTATTGTTTGTAGTACTTACAATCATGAAAAATTTATACAAAAAGCACTGGATGGTTTTTTGATGCAGAAAACTAATTTTGTTTTCGAAATTCTTGTTCATGATGACGCCTCTGTTGATAAAACACCTACTATAGTTAAAGAATATGAAAAACGGTTTCCTCATATAATTAAACCAATATATCAGGTAATAAATCAGTTTTCACAAGGGAAAAAACCATTTATTAATTTTCAATATCCCAGAGTTAAAGGTAAATATATAGCTATGTGCGAAGGGGATGATTATTGGACAGATCCCTTAAAACTGCAAAAACAAGTTGATTTTTTAGAAAAAAACACTGATTATAGTTTTGCTTTTCACGATGTAAATAGAGTAGACCCAGATGATAACGAGTTAGCAAGAAATATTTCAGTTGCTAATAAATTTAATAAAAACGAATTTTCACAGGAAGAGGTTATTACATTACCATTTTTTATAAATACAGTATCTTTGGTGTATAAGAATAGTTTCTCTATTCCTAATTGGTTTAGTGAACTAGCTATGGGAGATAAACCATTGTTGAAACTATTAGGGACAAAAGGGAAGGGGTATTTTTTTAATGAAACGATGGCATCATACAGAGAACATCCAGGTGGTATTACCAAAACTATGGAAACCTTCAAAGACAAAAACAGAGTTATTAAAATAAATGATAATATTTTTATTTATGAAAAATTGCTAACCATGGTTGCAGGTAACAGCACAATAGAAAGCATTTTGCAAAAGCGGATTGAATGGGAAAAATATGTTATACAGTTTTATAACCCTAATTCAGGTTTTTTTTATCGAACAAAAAAAATCGCACTGCATATTGCCTTTATAAAGAGGCAGCAAAAGTTTAAAAGTGAAGTTATTGCTAGATTAATTTTCACACGAGGGGTTAGCAGGAAAATAATAGATAAAATATTTAAATAAGCATATAAGTGTTTAATGATAAAAAGCTTAATGGTCAGGATTATTACTAGATGGGTTTGATTGCTTCAAGTCAAAATATCCATGTAGAATTTAATTACAATAATAACTAATGAAACAGACTCTTATATTTCATCACATTCCAAAAACAGCTGGATCTACTTTTTTAAACATTTTAAAAAAAATGTATTCCAATTATTATCAAATAGATGGAATGTTAACAGATGAATCTATGTTGGCATTTAGAAGGCTTTCTCAACCTGATAAAAATCAATTTAACTTAATAATGGGACATCAAGCAATACACCTTTTAGATGAAATTCAAAATGAAAAAAAAATTGTTTCCTTTTTTAGAGATCCATTAGAACAATTTATTTCCTCTTTTTTTTATATAAAAGGAGCAGTACACAATAAGCATCATGAAGCTGTTAAAAAGATTTCAACTATTGAAGATTATTTATCTTTTTGTGTTGACGTAAATGTTGTTAACCCTCAATCACGATCACTTATTGTTCCTCATTTCGAAGACTTAACGAATGATGATAATACTGTTGAAAGAGCTTTGAATGTATTAAGCCGAATTGATTACCCATGTATAACAGAAGAATTCGATAAATCTTTAATCTTGTTAAGGGATAGTTTGTCATGGAAGAAGGATCCTGTTTATTTGAAAGCCAATAAATCGAAAAAAATGCCACTTCATCTTTCTGCATTTTTTAAACAACAGTTCCACGAAGTTTATTTTTCTGATTTAATTGTTTTTGATGAAGTTAAAAAACAATTTGACCGCAATACAAATCATTTACATACTAAAAGTATAGATAAATTTAAACTTAAAAATAGTTTTTACAATCCACTAATGAAACTTAAAAGTATATTGGGTTAATGGTATTTAATGAAAATTTGGGTGTTATTTATGCTGCAGTTGGCAATATTAAATATGTTGAGCAAGCACTTATTTCAAAAAGAAGTATACAACGGTTTAATTCTGAAACTAAGTTTGCTATACTAACTGATATTTGTGTTGAGGAGGCCGATTGGGATTTCGTTATTCCTTATCATTCAGATATGAAGCTAAAGCCCTCTAATTACATGCTTCCTAAGCTACAGGCACTCATAAATTCACCATTTGAGCACACCATATTTTTGGACTCTGACACTTTTATTCTTGACGATATAACCCCGACTTTCGAGCTTTTAAAAAAGTTTGATTTAATTTACACATCTAGCCATATGTGCATAGAAAAGGATTTAATAGCAAGAGGTAACATTAAGAGCAAAGATGGTGAAACTTATAAGATATTGGATCAAAGCGTTCCTGTTACTTTTTTCGCTGTCCAAGGAGGTTTTTTTTGTTATAAAAAAATAGAAACAGTTGATTTTTTAAATTGGGTTTTAAATGAATATTTGAGAAGAGGCTTTTATGATGATCAGACTATTTTCAGAGAAGCTTTGTGGAAGTTTGACTTCAAGACTTATATTTTGCCTCGTTCGTACAATTTTAATTCCTTGTATGACTGGTTCGGATGGTTTAAAGATAAGTTCATCGATTTGAAACCCACAATTTGGCATTATACGAAGCATAAGTATTTAAATGAACAGGAGTTATACCAAATGGAACAAGTTTTTAATTGTTCTAAATCGGTATTTTCACTTGTTTTCAACTATCTGAAATTTAGGTTAATTAGAAAAATTTCATGAACACTCAAGTAGTTATTTTAGGAATGCATAGGACAGCATCCTCTTTTGTTGCCAATTGGTTACATGACTGCGGGTTGTTTTTAGGTTATAAACTCTTGGAACCATCGAAATATAATGCTAAAGGTTATTTTGAAGATATAGAATTTCTAGAGTTTCATCAGTCTGTTTTTTTAGATCGGGGAATGGACAAAACAGGTTTGTTTTACTCAACACCTATTGAGCAGATATCTTGTGAAGATATTATAAAAGCAACTGAACTAATAAAGAAACGAGATGCTGATTTTAATGTTTGGGGGCTGAAGGAACCTCGAACATGTTTATTGATCAATAATTTATATGATGGTGCTTTTTCAAATCCGTTTTACATCCTTACCATTCGTAAACCGTTAGATGTGGTAGACTCAATCTTACGAAGAGAGTTTTCTACGAAAGCTAAGGGCTTTTTTTTTCGCCTGTTGGATTCACCAAAACGAACTTTTTTTTATTATTTTATTTATCCAAACATGATATTGAAAGCATGGATTAACTATAATTTAGAACTTGTAAAGTTAGTAAATAAAGGGGGGGGATATATCGTCCTTAATCATGAAGTAGTGCTTTCTAAACATCGTGAAATTATTGACTTTATGACTTCGAAAGGAGTCACTTTGAACTGGAAAAATCCGAATGAAATATTTTCAGCTCCTCTAATTAAACAATCCAAAATAAATAGGTATTACTTTATTTCAAAAAAAATAGAAAAAGAAGCAGAACAGCTACATAACCAACTTGAATCACTACTATTTTAAGGATAAAGCGATTAACTCATCGAGTTTTTTTAGGTGTCGTGTTATTGTGTAATTCTCTTCAATGTGTTTTTTAGCGTTTCTACCCATTTGATGTGCTATTTCTTTGTTGTCACATATAAAAATCATGTTTTTGCTCATTTGAATGATGTCACCTTCTTCGCATAAAAGACCATTCATATTATTGTGTATAACATCAGGTATACCTGAATGTCGAGTAGCAATGACAGGCAAACCTGCTAATCCCGCTTCAAGTACCGCCACGGGTAAGCCTTCCGCATCCCCAAATTCATCACGAATTGAGTGTTGAACAAACGCACAGGAATTAGCAAACACTTTACTAATATCCTTACTAGTTAATACTCCGAGAAAACTTACTGATTTTTCAATATTTAATTGTTTTATTAGTGTTTTACAGTCATCAAGTAAGACACCATCACCTATCATATTGAGTTGTGCTTCAGGATATTTTTTAACAACTTCTGCAAATGCACGAATAGTATTTTGGGGTGCTTTTTTGTGACAAAATCGCCCTACGGAAACAAAATTTAGTGGTTTTTCCGTTCTAGTAGGAAAACTGAAATCATTGTTAGGACCATAAGGGTTAAGAATAATTTTTTCAGGAGGGCAGCCTAAATCCAATAACTGAGAGGTCATAAAATTGGAAACGGATATGACGTATTTTGCATAGTTAAAAACTTCTAAATAGTGTTCTCTGTATTCTTCGATAATGTCATATTTAAACGCATCGTAACCATGGAAATGAACAATCAATGGCAGACTAGATTTTTTTATAGCTTTTAAACTTTTTGCAGCTGTCATACCATATTCAGCCAAAATGATATCTATTTTATTGTTCTTCCAAGAGTGTAATAAAGCTTGTTCTAAATCGAAATATTTTATCCCCTTAATATTTCCGATGAGGCGGTATATTATTTTAAAAAATCCTTTAGATAATTTATTGTTAGTAGCGTCTAAATAAATAGGTAAAAAAGAACCAAAATAATAATGTCTTGTACCGTTTAAACCATTTTTATGCGCTTGTATAAATGTTTCTGAATAACCGTTTTCTTGTGGAGAAAGAATAGCGATATTTGGCATAATGATAGTGTTAACCCGTAAATTTGTAGCAATGTAGGTAAATTATTTTTTTGAGATAAATTTATCCTCTTGAAGAACGAAGATATAAATGAGTTTTAGTAATAAGTGTATTTTAATTATTTCGCCAGAACCTTGGGGAACCAGCTTTGTTTCAAAACATCATTATGCTTCTTTATTGAGTGAAAGTAATCAGGTTTTTTTTTTAAACCCTCCTTCTAATAAATTTGCTAAAACTAAAATAAAAAAAAACTTAAATACCGTTGAATACAAGCCAATAATTAGGGGCATGCGGTTTTTACCTGGTTTTTTACAATCAATTATCACAAAGCTTGAAATTAAGAAAATACAAAAACTAGCGGGTAGTAACTTTGATGTGATTTGGAATTTTGATGCTTCACGGTTTTATGCGGTGTCAACCATTCATGATAAATTGAGGATTTGTCATTTGGTAGATTTAAACCAATGTTTATATCGAAATAAATTAGCTAAAAATTCAGATATATGTTTCGGCACTACCGATTACATAGTTAATGAATTAATTAAATGGAATAAAAACACCTTTAAGATTTCACATGGATATAATTTAATAACCAGTGAAACAAAAAAAACCTCATTATTGATTAAAGGGAAAAATATTAAAGTGGGATATGTTGGTAATCTTTCTATTCCATATATCCGTTGGGATGTGTTACTCGAGGTAGTGAAAGCTAACTTGGAATGTGATTTTTATTTTGTTGGTCCAAATGGAAAAAGTAATCTTTCAAATGACATGTGTCAAACTGACTCATTTTTAAAACTAAAGAATTTAAAAAATGTTTTTTTTACTGGCGCGGTGAACTCAGAGGAAATCCCTAGTACATTGAAACAATTTGATATATTATTAATGTGTTATGATACAGAACATTACATCGAACAATTGGCTAGCCCACATAAAGTGTTAGAATATTTAGGGGCAGGAAAAGTTATTGTTGCAACTTTTACAAGTGAATATGTCAATCAATCGGGATTATTAGAAATGGTGAGAGATATTAGAGAATATTCGTCATTATTTACAAAAGTTAAATCAAACCTTGATTTTTATAATTCAGATGAAAATATTCAACGAAGAGTTGGTTTTGCAAGAGACAATTCATACAAGATACAGCTTAATAAAATTGACACTCTTACTAAGAAGAAATGGAAAGTTTAATTACTGTAATAATGCCAGTCTTTAATGCTGAAAAGTATGTAACTGAAGCTATAAATTCAGTATTAAATCAAACTTATACAAATTGGGAATTGATTATCATTAATGATGGTAGTTTTGATGGTAGTGAACAAATTATAAATGGATATGTAGATAAACGAATAAAATATTTTTATCAGGAAAACCAAGGTGTTAGTCAAGCTCGAAATGTTGGATTAGCACAAATGAGTGGAGATTATTTTTGTTTTTTAGATGCTGATGATTGTTTCCCAGTGCGTAGTCTTGAAATACGATTAAATAAATTCTTAACTAATAAAGTTTTATCCTTTGTTGATGGAGTTGTATCAGTAAGGTCTGAAGACATGAAAACTGAAACTTCTTGTTATAAACCCTCCATTGAAGGGGCGGTATTTTCAGAGCTTATCAAATTAAGTAATAGCTGTCTTTTTGGACCATCTTGGATGATTAAAAGAGAGGAGAAAACAAACTATCAATTCGAGAAAGGATTAACTCATGCTGAAGATTTATGTTTTTATTTATCGATTGCCCAAGGAAGAAATTATAGTTATGTTCAGGAGGAGATACTCTGGTATAGAAAAGGTCATAATTCTGCAATGAGTAATTTGAGAGGGTTAGAAAATGGTTATAAACATGTGTATCGGTTTGTTCATAATATTCACTCTGTAACCAAAGCCGATTTACATTATTTAAAAAAGAGAATCACTAGAATTATGTTTTTATCTTGGCTTTTTGATGGAAAAAACCCAGTTCAAGCTATTTTATCTATTGTACGAATTTATAGATTATGAAAAGCAAGTCAATCATATACATTTACAATTCTTTTAAGGATCCTCTGTTTCAGAATTTGATGTATAAATACATACTGTCGCTAACAAAAAAAGGTTATTCTTTTTATCTCATTACTTTTGAACAACCCGAGTATGCAATTTCGAAAGAAGACTATGTGAAAATTAAAGAAGAACTAAAAGAACAAGGGGTCTATTGGAAAGCATTTAAACATAATACAGGGAACTATTTATTATTTAAAAAATTATTTGATTTGCTATCTGTTGGCTTCACAATCTGTAAATGGTCGTTATTTGGTCGAGCTAAAAATATTTTCGCTTTTGCTAATGTTGCAGCAAGTCACAGTGTTATTTACAGTAGTTTATTTCGGTTAAATCTTTTTGTTTATTCCTATGAACCGCATGCTGAATTTCAAGTAGAGCTCGGCCTTTGGAAAAAAACCAGCCTGAAGTTTAAAATTCTAGACTATTTTGAGAAACTAGCAGCCAAAAAGGCTAAGCTAATTTTTACTGGAACGAAACATGGCGTAGAGTTAGTTAAAACTATATCACCTCATGCTGCTGTTTACCGTTTACCAACTTCTGTAGATGAAAATGATTTTTATTACAGAAAAGATAAGGCTATACAATGGCGGATAGATCATGGCACAACTCATCGAAAAACAGTTCTTTATATAGGTAAATTTGGCGATTTATATTATCAGCCTAAAACATTAATTAACTTTTACGAAAGTTTATATGAGTTAGATAAAAGTTATTACTTTATCATAGTTACTTCTTTTAATTTGACAACAATCAAAGAATTAGTATCAAATTCTATTATTCCTAATGAGTGCTTTTATTTGGATCAAAAAATTTCTTATGAAAAAGTGAAGGTTTTAATTTCAGCATCGGATTTAGGTATGAGTATCGTCCCTCCAATGGAAAACCAAAAATATAGGTCTCCAACAAAAGTTGCTGAATATTTGTTATGTGGTTTACCCTATCTTACCTGTAAAGGAGTGTCTGAAGATGATGAGGTTGCATTATTACATAAAGTTGGAATTGCTATTGATGATGTATCTCCAGATTTTGCGTTCATTACTAATTATACGCTTAATAAATGGTGTTCAGATCGAGAAAATATCAGGACTCAATGCCGAGAAATTGGAAAAATATATCGCGGGAAAAATAATGTAGACCTTGCGTTTGAAAAATATTTGATACCGCTTTTATAGTAATGAAAATACTCATTCTCTGTCCTTATCCTAATGGTTTCGCACCTTCACAGCGATTCCGTTTTGAGCAATACTTTAGTTTTTTAAAAAATAATAATATAGAAATAAATCAACAAGGGTTTTTAGATAAAAAAACATGGTTAATCTTGTACAAATCTGGAAATCAGTTTGGCAAAATAAAAGGTATACTAACCGGATTTTTAAATCGTTTAATATTACTTTTTTCTGTATTTAAGTATGATTTTGTACTTATTCATCGCGAAGCAACACCGCTTGGACCGCCAATTCTAGAGTGGTTTATCAGTAAGGTTTTTCAAAAAAAAATTATTTATGATTTCGATGATGCTATCTGGCTTCCCAACACCTCACAGGAAAACAAAATAGTTGCAGCTTTGAAATGCCATTCAAAAGTAAAATGGATTTGTAAGTGGAGCTACAAAGTAAGTTGTGGGAATAACTATCTCGCAGATTTTGCTCGGCAATATAACACAAACGTAGAAGTCGTACCAACAACAATTGATACTAAATATCATCGTAAAAAAAATAAAATAGAAAGTAGAAAGAGTAAAACGGGGGGAAAGCATGAAGAGAATCAAGAATCAAGAGTCAAGAACCCAAATGATAGAGTACAGAGTACAGAGATAGGAGACTTTAGCAAAGCACAAAGCACGAATCCCCAACAGGCTGATGATATTTTTGACATACCCAAATCTTCAATCTCTAATCTCAATACTCAATACTCAATACTTAATACTCGATTAATAATAGGTTGGACGGGTACCCACTCCACTGAAAAATATTTAAATCACCTGGTTCCAGTTTTACAAGAGTTAGAGAAAACAAATTCATTTATTTTTAGAGTAATCTCTAATCATAATCCTCAATTACCACTTAAGTCTTTTGAATATCAGCCGTGGAATAAGGCCACTGAAATCGAAGATTTGTCCCAGTTTGATATTGGAGTTATGCCTTTGGAGGATAATGAATGGGCAAAAGGGAAGTGTGGCTTTAAGGGGTTGCAGTATATGGCGTTGGGAATTCCAACAGTGATGTCTCCCGTGGGAGTAAATGTAGAAATTATTGAATCAAATCAGAATGGATTTTTGGCTGCTTCACCCAAAGAATGGAAGGTAGTTTTGTCTCAACTTATGGAAGATAGTTTATTGCGTATTCGCATTGGTAAGGGAGGGGAAACTACTATTAGACAAATATATTCTGTGGAAGCTAACGAGCACGTTTATTTATCTCTTTTTCGGGGATAACCCATAATCAGTAATATAAATAGCTAGCATATACAGCGCTAGTCCAGGGATTTTATATCGAGCTAACGCTCCAAAGTTGTTGGAGGCTAATCCTACGGCAAATAAAAATAGGAGCGAGTAGATTATGCAGAATGAAACAATGGAATTAGAAAAAAGGTATCCAATCACTTGTTTAAGACCTCTTCTTTTAATGATTTGTAGTGTAATTATTAAAACAAAAAAGCTTTCTAATGCGGTCATTAACATTACAATGTTTTTTACTTCCCATAGATATGGTCTGAAAAGTGATACATTTACTGCTAAAGGAAACTTTAATATAAGTGCTGAGATGCCATTTCCTGCTTCAAAGCCAAGTGAGTAATAAGAACCTTGCCCACCTTGATAGTGGTTCACAACAGTTTCGTGCCACCAACCGTAAACTTCAACAGTTTCTTCAAAATTATCTAACGAATATTTCCCTAAATATTCACTAAAGTAGTTTAGGATAACAATGCTGGTCGCAGCTGTAGTCAATAAAAAAATAGGAGTTACGATAGATCTAATTGTTCGATTGGGAATTAGTGTTTTAAACCGAATAACTAAATAAATGATGATAGCAGGAATTAAACAAGCAGCTACATATGCTTTGATACTGATGGTGAAGTAGAAGCACAAAATGGCAATTAGCATATTAATAATTGAGTATTTTCCTCTATGAATGTCGAGTAATACTTTTAGTATAATAGCTAAAAAAGAGAAGGTAAGAGTGTCTTTCATAATACCTGAACCCCAGAAAAAAATGGAAGGCATAAAAAGGATGGCTATTGCTAAATTCTTATATATTCGTGGATATACTTTAATAAGTGAACGGTAAAAACTCCAAATCATAAAAAAAGATAAGGTGCTCACTAAACTCGTAGTAATCCAAAAGCTATTTAAACCAATCACCGTTAATGGGCCAATAATTCTTATGACCCAAAAAGAAGCAGGATCTCTATCATACCACATACGTGAGGTATAATTGAAGACATCGTAAGAAAAAGTAGCCTTGGGAAAAAACACGATTTTGAAAGCAGCAATTGGATCATTTAAAAAAGCCTCATTCAGTATTTTACAATCTCTGAAGTAATTTAATGTATCTCCTCCTCCGTAATAAAACTCATAAACTGCAGCAAAAGCTAATCCGCCTATTAGTTTTACAAAAAAACCTAGAAGGAAAGTTTTTGATAGAGTTGTGTTTGCATATTTTTGTTGATGGATAACCATCACGATGGCGATGATGATTAATAAATAGAAAAACAATAATAATCCTTCAACCATTTTGTTCTTTTGAGGGAGGTAACAGAGCGTTCAAAGGTAAGGATATTAACACAGAATCGTATTACCCAACTATTATTTCAGTGTTGTTTTTAAAATAGTTAGATGTAATATTTTGAATGTCTTCAGAGGTAATGGTGAACAGACGTTCGTAAAAATCTTTGTAATAATCGTAAGTTAATCCGTGATAATGAACCAGTTTAAATTTATCGATTAGGTCAAAAGGAGTGTTAATGCTTGCTAAGAAACTTCCTGCCATGTAATTTGTTACTATTTCAAGTTCATCTTGATCAATACCTTTGTTTGCAAGCAAACTTATTTCATTGTTAATTTCATCGATAGCAAGGTTAACGAGGTCTTTTTTAATGTCCGCACCAATGACCCAATAACTTCCTTGCAACAGGGTTACGGATTGGGAATAGATACCATAAGTAAGTCCTTTTTCTTCTCTTATATTTTTCATTAACCGCGAGCCAAAATACCCCCCCAATATTTCATTCGCAATGAGCATGTCAACAAAGTCTTTGTCTTTTCTTTTTATTGATTTTTGCCCTATTCTCACAGATGATTGCACAGCATCTTTTAGTTCAATATGAACGTTTGTTAGTTGAATGGGAGAGGGCTTATCAAAAATAGTGGTATGATGTTTATTAGCATGTGGCTGAAAAATGCCTTTTAATAAAATACAATTCGAATCAATAAAATCCCCACAGATAAATATTTCAGGGACATTTTTAATTATTAATGACTGATGTAAATGGATTAAATCTTCACGGTTAATTTTCTTGATGTCTTTTTCAGTAAGGTTTTTTCCATAGGGATGTTTACTTCCAAAAATTGTTTCTTTGAATTTATTGGAAGCTACAAATGAAGTTTTTTCGTTATTAACTTGTAAGCTTTGTGCTTCAATTTTTACTACCTTTTTTAACTGGTTTTCTGGAAAAATTGATTCAAATAGTAATTCTTGAAGTAGAGATATAAGTTGGTTAAAGTATTTGTTTTGAGTATAAAGGGTGATAACAAATTTGTCAGTTCCTGCTTTGATTTCTAGGTGTGCACCATATTTCGCTATCGCATCTTTGATGTCAGAGCTAGTTTGTTTTGAAGTTCCCTCTGTAAGCATTTTTCCTAAGATTTTATTAACCCCATTTTTAGAGCTAATTACATTAGGATATACCAAATCCAACTTTATAAGCGGAACTGTATCAGAATGGTATATGTAAAAATCAGTAGATAATTCACTAACTTTTGGAAAGTCAAAAAAACGAGGTCTACCGAAAGAAGGTTTTTCTTTTCTGTTAAGTAATAAAGTTTCCATTAAACTAGACTAGTTTTCAATCGAGTCTGTGTCAATAGGACTCTTACTTTTTACATTATAAGTTAAAGTAAATCGAAGTGTGTCTTGTAATGGGTTACTTCTTCCTCTTGGAATTAAATAGGCAAAGTCAAAACCAAGTTGATTATAAATAAGACCTAAACCAACAGTGAAATATTTGCGATTTCCTTTTAATGCACTTTCGTGGAAATATCCTGCTCTGGCAGCAAGAAAATCGGTATACCAATATTCAACCCCAGTAGAGATCATGAACTCTTTCATTTCTTCGCTAAAGCCGCCTGGTGCATCTGCAAAAGAACCAAACACGCCACTTATTAAATTTCTACTATCAGGGTCTTGACCAGCTTCGATAGCTCCTGTCGTTCTATTATAAATAGGAGGGGTGGGTACCATCAATTTATTAAAGTCTAACAAGAAAGTGATTTTGTTGTATGCGTCAATTTCTGTGGTTAATGCGGTACCAAGTCGTAAGTTAGTTGGAATAAAGTCGCTTTGTCCCGTATTGGTGTAAGATAATTTACCACCTAAGTTAGAAATTTGCCCTCCTAGTCCTAGATCGAATATTCTTCCGCCAATAACCACTTCATTATTATAATAAATACCAATGTCTGCAGCTGCTGATTGCCCTGGCTTAGTTTGCGTGGTTACTCCATTGGTTGAAATATCAACACCACCAGTCAAGTTAGAGTAAATGTACTTAAGACCTAGAGACACGCTTAATACACGGCTTAATTTTCGTGCATAATTACCACCTATGGCCATTTCGTATGGTTTTCTAAACCCTAATGAATTATTTCCTTCATCTCTAAACTCCATTTGGCCTAAGTTGAAGTAGCTTAAGTACACACCTACCGCTTCTTCTTTTCTTAATTTTTTGTAACCAGACAAATAAGATAGTGACATATCGTTCACTAATTTTCGTAGCCAAGGTGCATAAGAAAGGGAAACACCCATGTCATCTTCCATAAAAGCAAGTTTGGCGGCATTCCAATAATTGGAATTCACGTCTGGTTTTAGGGCTACACCGGCATCACCTAATGCAGCACTGCGGGAATCTGGGGAGATGGTTAAAAATGATACTGGGGTTGAAATAATATTTCGACCAGTTCTTCCTGCTAAATCATCTTCTGGAGTTACTGTTTGAGCTATTGAGTTTATTGTACACGCCAACAAAAAACCAACTACAACAATTTTGTTCATCTATTCTGAATTTGAGTTTTAAAAGTAGTTATTTAATTAATCAATTAAAACAAGCCGGTGCACTTTAGCTAATACCGTACTACCGTCAGCATAACGCAAGGTAACTCTACAAAAGTATATACCGGTTGTTAATTTTGTGTTATAATCGTTTTCACCATTCCAAGTAATGCCATCAATGATTAAATCACTGTTTAAAATTGTCTTTTCAAAATGGTAGGCATTTTTTCCACTTGGACTAATGATATCAACAATAACATCTACATCTACTCCTTCGCGACTATGCTCGATTATGAAATTTGCTTGGTTGGTCATTGGGTTAGGGTAAGTGTAAACAGTGGCTAGGTTGTAGTCCACTACAAATCTGATAGATGTTTCGCTTACATTGTTATGTATGTCCCAAACTCGAAGGTTTAGAGTATGTTCACCTTCCTCTAAATCTTTGTATGGGAAACTCACTACGCCATTTTTAAAGTCATCAATATTTGATGTGTAAAAATCGTTTAATATTAATGAGTTGGCTTCGTCATTATCAATCGTAGCAACTATTTCATGACCAAGACCTGCTGAAGATATATTAATTCCGTTTTCATCATATAGGTTAGCAAGTAATACTGGGGATGAGCTAACTACATCTCCACTTCGGAAGTTGTAGTCGTCCATATATAAACCGATTTCAGGAGGTGTATTGTCAGTCGGTACTGTTGAGGCAGTACCACCAATGGTGATGCTTTGATTACCGCCAGAAGCGTCAAGGAGAACGTTGGAAGAGTCTTTAGCGTATAAGCTTATTTTCCCAAAACCTAATTGATATGAAATGTCTTTAGGAACAATAAAAGAAGCAGTGAATCGTCCATTACTTACTGATGCCTTTCCTTCATAAAGTATGTTTTCTCTGGAAAAAAAGGTGTATTTCGGTCCTTCATCTCCAAGTGTTTGGATTTTAGATTCTTTATCATAAACGGTTAAATCTACAATGCCAGAAAAAGAAGGGTTATTCATGATTTTACCTTTCAAAGTAACCATACCTAAAGCTCTTAGTGCAAAATTAACGTTGTCTTCAGAATTCAAATCAGTGTTATTGACTTGCCATAACGTATCACCTTGAAAGTAAGCAGTATCATTTTCAGAGATGATTGTGTCTAAAACTACTTGTTGTTTTGGATAGGACAGTGTCATTGAAGGGTCGCCCAACAAAGTAAAATTGCGGTTGTTTATTCCAACAATACTAGTGTTTTTAGTGTCTTTCATAACGCTCCCAATGGTTCTCTGACTGGTGAACACATTGTTGTAAAAAGCATTGCTTATTATGAGGTTTGAACGTGCATATACTGGACGTGTAGTTGTAAGTAATGCTATTGCACCTCCATTGGGGTTAAATAATAACTCCTCTGCACCTGATTTCAATGAGGGACTATCATATCTTCCAAATTCACAAGTTGCAGTGACAACGAGAGGTAAATTGTCAAAGTTTTTGAATCGCTTGACACTTGTGCTGGTAATGATGTTTTCTTTGGTCCATTTTGTTTCGTTACCGTGACCAGTGTAATTTACAATTAAAGCTCCTTTTTCAATTTTTTGATTGAGTTTATTAATACAACTAGGTGATGTTTGACCACTAGGTGTAGATATTTGCTCGAATGCATCTAAATAAACCTTGTTAATGTTATAATCAGGGTAATTTGTTTTAATCAGCTCGGTAAGTTTATTAGCATCTTTCATATGTAGTGAATTGTCATCATCATCCGCTACAAAAACTACTTGATTTCGCCACTTGCCTAAAGATGCTTTCTCTGAAGTATAAGCACGTACTTTGTTTATGATAGCATCTGCCTCATCGGAGTTTGTCAAAGGGAATCTTCCTACTCCTATGTCCATTAAGTCGTACACTGATGACTTCTTACCTAATGAATCAAAAGTTGTATAAACCCACGTACCTTCATTATCGTCCATAAAACCATAAAAGTCATCGGAAGAATACGTTCTTACGTTATCAAAAGACTCTTCAGCTTGATAATTAGGTACAAAGTTAGTGTTGTTTTGTGTTCTGTTTTTATAGTCGTAGGAGGCATCACCAAACAGTAACACATATTTAAATTTGTTAGGGTCTGCTAGGTACAGCATTCGGATATAATCTCTTAAGGCAGTGATGTCCTGAGCGCCTGAGGAAAATTCATTGTAAATAGTGTTCGTTGTTCGTACAGTTGCGTCAATATTGACTGTTTCTAGCTTCATTTGAGCATATTCTTTTGCTTTTTCTTCAAGGAAAGGAGGTGTTATAATTAATAGGGTAGGGACTGAATTAGCATCTGAGTGTAAGTTTTGATTTTTAGTTTCTTCTACAAAAGTAGGGGCGGGAAAACTTCCGGAGCGATTGAATAGGACAAAACGCGATAGCTTAGAAGAAGAATTTGTGTGATTGAACGTAATGCTACTTCCCGATTGGTTATAAGTTATGTTTTTAGTGTTTGTCGGTTCTGTAATGTCAAACACTAGATGATTGGTAGATGCATTAGCTACTTGATAGGCAACAGTTGTATATTCAAGACTGTTTATTGTCTGAAAAAAGACTTGAGACCGGTAAGGTTGTAACCGTCTTTTAAGGTTAACTCGGATTTTGTCTAGATAAACGCTTAGGTCATTTCCTGATGAGATTAATGTTTGAGTAACATTCAATGGGTTTTGTACATTGGCTTGATTAATTGAGAGGGTACTTCTACCTGGGATAGCTAATGGACCGTACTCACGCCCATTAGTCACGCCCGATATATTAAGGGTTTGTTTTTCTGTATTTTCTAAGCTGACTTGAACACTGTTTACTTGTTGGTTTGTGTTGTAAAACAGTGAAGTAACATCAATAGTTGAATTTGGGTAAAGACTAGTGACATCAAAAGAAAAAGCGTGGGTTTTTTTACTATTAGTAAATCGTTCTCCTAGCCACTCTTTTCCAGATATTAAAAAATTAGTATTGTCATTTTCATGAAACAATAAATCATCGAAGTAGTCAAAAGTGATTTCAGGAGTTTGGTTCGAAGTTTCATTTTGAACTCTCTTCCCTCTCTCATCTGATATGTTGATGAAATAATAAGCAGCATCCGAATAAAGGTTTCGAGTGTGTGTTAATTGTTTACCAACGGAGTCATATGAAATCACGTGCTGTGATTTTCCATAAAACAACACATAATCATCATTATTGAAGACACCATCATTTTCTCCCACAACCATAATTGCATTTTCCTGTAATCCATCATAACGAGGCGCTTTGTTGAGTTGAGGCAGCATCCCTCCACCGTTTCCGAAAATACGAATGTTACGTGGATCAATTGAATTGGTGTTTATCCCAACCGATTCTAGAAAACGTTTGTCTATTTTATAAATCCCATCTTCTATAATCTGAATTTTATACCACTTCCCTTGAGCCAAGGGTGAGCTTGTTTTTTGTTGAGTTTTAGCCGCTTGTCGAGTTTTAGTTACTTTGTTATGCGTAAGTTTCAATTTAAAGGAAACTAACTTTTCAAGTACTCCATCTTCATTGGTTTTAAAAGGAAGTATCTTAACAAACGTACTTTTTGTGAAGTTATCAATAGAAGTAATGGTACTTATTTCTGGGGAAGCAATAGGCGTGTTTTGTTGAACTAATTTACTTTCAAAGTCATCAAGGGATTGGTATTTGGCATCAGTGATTTCAGCTGATATTAAGTCAGTATGTTGTAAGCTGATCATGTAATATGGGAGACCAGAATTATCATCATAAATAGCTCCTTCAAAATTTAATACAAATCGTTCTGTTGATCCAATAAGTTGTTTTTGTGGAGCACCCCAATTGATAAAATAGTCTGATTGAGCTTTTGAGACTAATGTTATAACTAAAAATAAGGCGAATAGCAGCTTGGATTTGAATTTGGTCATATACAATTATATCAAGTTATTATTTCTATTAATGTCAAACTGTAGACATATGTAACTCAAACTCAATCAAAACGGTTCCCTTAATTTAATATTGCTTTTTTCTTGTAAATAATATTTCTGATAATTGAAATCACTAGATACCAGATAATTATTATTGGAATAGAGCCGTATGGAAACGCTACATATAGTATCACAGATGATATAACATACAACCAGCGGAAGTTGTTTTCACCCTCAAACTTAAAGTTTTTCATTTTAAAACTTAATAAAGGAATCTCGCTCACTAATAGGTAAGATGTTAGTAGTGTAGTGATTAACAAAAACTGTGGGCTATATACAAACCGAGCATAAAAATCATATTTTTCAGCTATTAATGGTAGTGAGGTTAAAAACATAGCGTTGGTAGGTGTGGGCACTCCTAAGAAACTATCTGTTTGGCGTGTGTCAACATTGAATTTGGCTAACCGCATTGCTGACATGATAATGATTAGAAAAGATATGTAAGGAAAAAATTCGTGTGAAATTAACCCCGTGCAATTAGTAGTGTCGCATGTCACTTTGAGCATTAAATTATACATAACTAGCCCTGGAAATACTCCAAAAGTAACCATGTCGGCTAATGAGTCAAGATCCTTACCTATCTTGTTGTTAATGTTTAACATTCTAGCCACAAAACCATCGAGAAAATCGAAGCATAATGCTGTCCACACTAAGTAAGGAGCGATTGATAAGTTACCTTGAAAGGCTAATACGATTCCTAAAACACCACAAACAAGGTTCATGCATGTGATGGCATTTGGGATATGCTGTTTTAATTTTTTCATTTAGCTAATCGCGCAATAGGGGTTGTTGTTTTTTTCAAAACCAATTTTTGTTGGCTCACCATGACCTGGGTAAACTACCGTGTTGTCTGGAAGCGTAAATAATTGGGTGTGTATACTCCTTATAAGTGTGTCGAAATCACCACCGGGTAAGTCCGTTCTCCCAATGCTTTGTTTGAAAAGCACATCACCACCAATGACGAAACCATCTTTTTCACTGTAAAAAACGATGTGCCCAGGCGAGTGACCTGGGGTGAAAAGTACTTTTAGTGAATGTATTCCAAATTGTATAATATCTCCTTCAGATAAATAACTGTCAATAGTTGTTTTTTCATATTTAGGAAAACCATATACATCAGCATAGGTCTCAACAGCTTTTAACACCTGTGCTTCAATTTGGTGTGTTTGTAACATCACTCCAAAAGTTCTTTTTACAAACTCCACGCCTAGCACATGGTCGATGTGGCAGTGCGTGTTTAATAACAGTTTTACATTAATTTTATTGGTTTCAATAAAATTTTTTAACTCTAAACACTCCTGTTGTTCATAACAACCAGGGTCTAGAATAATGCCTTCGTTCAACTCATTTACTAATAAATAAGTGTTTTCCTGAAAAGCATTGAAGGTAAACGTGTGTACATTTATCATATGCGACTACAAAAATAGGATTATAGACGAAAAATCAATTAAGTTAATTGTAAATTACCGCTTTTATGGAATATGATTATCTATTAGTAGGTCAAGGACTGGCAGGAACTGTTTTGGCTCATACGCTTGAAAGCAACAACGTGTCTTTTATGATAGTTGATGGAGATTATCCCGAAACTTCATCAAAAGTAGCTGCTGGGTTGATGAGTGCAATTACAGGTAAGCGGATTGTTAAAACATGGAAAGCGGATGAAATTTTCCCGTTTGCATTGTCGTTTTATAAAAAATTAGAAGCAGCACTTGAAGCTCAATTTTTATTTGAAAAAAGAATCTATAAGCCATTTCAAACCATCGAAGAGGAAAATGATTTCATTTCAAAATCAGCCGATAAAAATTTTAACGGGTACTTGGATTTTAAAATCGATACAGCTGCTTATGATACGGTGATTAAAAAACAACGAGGTGGTGTAGATATTTTACAAGGAGGGAATTTATGGACTAAAGAGTTTTTAAAAGTTTCTCGTCATCATTTTTTGAAATGTGACCGTTTACGATCGGAGGAATTTGATTATGACCGTCTCGAACACCATGAGACAGGGGTATTATATAAGGATGTTAAAGCTAAAAAAGTAATTTTTTGCGATGGTCCTTTTGCGTTAAACAATCCGTATTTTTCATGGTTACCTTTTGCTGTGACTAAAGGTGAGCAGTTGCGAATAACTTCTGACAGCATTCCCGAAGATAAGATCATTAGCAAAGGAGGTTATATATTGCCAATTGGTAATAAAGAGTTTATTTTAGGGGCTTCGTATGAACGTACTTTTGAAAATAAAGTGACCGAAAAGGGAAGAGAAATGATTGCAAAAAAGATGGGTGAAGTACTCAACGCTCCTTATCAAATAATTGGACAACGATCAGCGATAAGACCTACTGTGAGAGACAGACGGCCCTTTATTGGTCAACACCCTGATTTTGAAAACATCATGATATTTAATGGAATGGGTACAAAAGGAGTTACTTTATCGCCTTATTTTGCAGCTCATTTTGTAGACTTTTTAGAAAAAAGATCAGAATTAAACAAAGAAGTCAATATAAAACGATATTACACGTTGTACTCAGAAGTTAAAAAGTGAAGCGGTTATTTTCAGTCATATGGATACTTTTAGTTGCTTGTGGTGCAAGTGCACAATCTTCACAAGTGAACTTTGGCAAAAACCGAGTGCAACACAAGTCGTTTGATTGGAAATATATAAGTACAGAACATTTTCATGTTTATTATTATCAGGAAGGGGCAAACTTGGCTTTCAACGTAGCCAGAATTGCAGAAGAAGATTATTCACGTATTTCAAAAATCGTAGGGTATTATCCTTTCAGGAAAATTAATTTGATGGTTTACAATTCACCAGGTGATTTAAGACAGTCGAATATCGGAATTCAAGAAAGGGCATTTATCGGTGGAGAAACACGACTAATAAAATCGAAGAAAGAGTTAGCCTTTACGGGTAATTATGTCGAGTTCAAACGTGACATCAGCGAAACAGTTGCTGATATGTTAATTAACTCTATGTTGTTTGGCGGGAGTTTGAAAGATGTTGTACAAAGTTCTTATTTGCTCCATATGCCTGAGTGGTTTGTGGGTGGGGCAGCTGCTTACATTGGGCATGGATGGGATACAGAAATGGATGATGTGGTCCGTGATTTAGTGATCCGAAACAACTTTGACCCACGTGGACTAATCGGTAATGATGCAAAAATTATCGGTCAAAGCATTTGGAACTATATCGCAGTAACCTATGGCGTAAGTACTATTTCAAGTGTTTTAAACCTTTCTCGAATTACACATAGCGAACAAATGAGTATAGAGAGTGCAGTAGGTCTTGCTTATAAAGATTTTATTGAGTATTGGGAAAATTATTATTTACAAGAAATGGCTGTAGATTCTTTAGCTGTTTTTGCAGATAAGAAAAACCGGGTTCGAAGGTTTAATAAACGTAAATATCAATACAATTCAATGTCGTATAACCCTGACTCATCATTGATGGCCTATAGTGAGAATTTTATGGGGCGGGAGCGGGTGTCCATTATCAATACTAAAACAGGTAAAAAGAAATTATTTTATAGAAAGGGTAATAAGTTAGTTGATCAACAAGTGGATTATAGTGTGCCCCTTGTTGGTTGGCGCTCAAAAGAAGAGTTGTCGGTATTAACATACAGAAAAGGGACACCTTATCTTTTTACAAAGAATATCAAAACAGGAAAAAAAGAGTCGAAATATTTCAGCACGTTTGATCAAATTACCTCATTTGATTATAACAGAAATAACAATGAAATGGCTATTACCGCTTATAAAAACGGGCAAAGTGATTTGTTTATTTATGATTATAAAGAAGATAGAGCTAGACGAATTACGAAAGACTTGTATGATGATATAGACGCGAAATATCAAAATGGCACAGGTAACATCGTATTTTCTTCTAATCGTTTAAATGATACTTTACGACAAGACAATGGTGATTACACCTTGATTACGGATAATTTTAATGTTTTTGTTTACGATAGTGACAAGAAACATCCCGTCTTAAACCGAGTGACTAATCTTCCAATTGCAACATATAATCCAGTGTTAACGGCAAGTGGGGAAGCTTATTTTTTAATGAATGTAAATCATAACAAACAGTTGTATAGATATAACAGGTTAGATTCCACTTACGAGCAAAAAACCAACTTTAAAGGAAATATAAGTGCTATTAGTATGTCAAAAGGTGGAGAGCATGTTGCTTATGTTATTCGAAACAAAGGTAGGGAGTTTTTATACATTGACTCCCTTTTGAATTTAGATACCACTTATCAAACTTTATCAGCTAGTGATTTTTACAAACCAGAGAAACCAAAAGAAGTAAAAACCTTTGATATGTTATTAAAAGACATTGATATTTCTTTACTCACATTTGGATCCGACACGGTAGTTAAAAAAGACCCTGCTGAGGAGAAAAAAGAAAAGGAAACAAATACATACCCTAACAATAAAATTTATGGCCCGTTTCCTATGAAGTTAAAGATGGGAGTGGATTACTTGGTGACGACACTTGAAATAGATCAACTAAGAGGTGCTGGCGCATTAATTCATACAAGTCTGTCTGATATGATGAATAACCACAGGATTAATTTTGATATTTTTGCTTTAACAGATTTACGAAGTAGTAGTGTTAGTGGGGAATATGAATTATTAAAATACCGACAAGATTTTCGTGCACTATATTCCCGTAAAAATTATTTAATCAACAATGAGTTCTTTGCTCATAATTATGTATTAAACAGGTTTGAAGTTGGTGTTTCACATCCGTTTAATGAAGTGTCCCGTGTGTCGTTTAATCCAACGTATTTAAATTTAAGATATACAAATTATAGCTTCACTGCTCCATTACCTGATTCTGTAAATCATTATGCAGGTTATCGTGTGGAATATGTATTTGATAATACAAAAGAAAATGGACTTAATATGTTGGAGGGGGCGCGTATAAAAATTCAGTTTAGCACTAACAACTACTTTGGGAACCGTTTCGAAGGTGATTCAAGCACTCGGTTTTTTGGAGTGTTTCCTGGTAATTCGTCTAGAGACTTTGCTAAATTAAACATTGATGTAAGAAAATATTTTAAACTCTATCGAGAAATGATCTTTGCATCACGCGCATCACTGGGGCAATTTTTTGGCCCTTCACGAAAGAATTTTTTGATAGGAGGCATGGATAGTTGGTTGTTTTTGAAAAACTCCAGTGACCCTAGAGGGAGTGGACCAAACCCTTTAGCATTTAACCCTGGAGTAAACAATAGTGAGATACTATTTGCTGATTATGCTACTAATTTGAGGGGCTTTAGGTATAATGCACGCTATGGTTACCGCTATTTCTTAGTGAATAATGAACTTCGGGTACCTATCATTAAAATGTTTCATAAGGCTCCCATGGGTTCTAGCTTTTTTAGAAACTTACAAGTGGTCGGGTTTTATGATTTTGGAACCGCATGGAGTCAAGGCAATGTGTTCACCACTGATAACGATATCAATACGCAAGTAATTGAAAGACCTCAAAGTCCTTTTAAAGCAACAGTCACCAACTACGAGAGTCCATTCTTAATGGGGTATGGCTTTGGTATGCGGTCAATGCTATTGGGATATTATATCAAGTTTGATGTTGCTTGGGGAATAGAGGATTATGTAAATCAAGGGAAAGAGTTTTACTTCACCTTTGGCTATGATTTTTAATTTGTGTTACTGATTTATTTTTTGCCAAATTAGATCTTTTAGCTCCACTAAACCTTTTTGTGTAATAGATGATATAAAGACTGAAGGCAAGTCGATAGGAATTTCAGCTTTCATTTCTTCCATCAATTCATCATCCAACATATCACTTTTTGTAATCGCTAGAAGGCGTTCTTTTTGAAGCAGTTCAGGATTGTGTTTACGTAGCTCGTTCAGTAAAATGTCGTATTCTTTTTTTATGTTATCTGCATCAGCAGGAATCATAAATAGAAGAATAGAGTTACGTTCAATGTGTCTAAGAAAACGAGTACCAAGTCCTTTTCCTTCTGCTGCTCCTTCAATAATTCCAGGGATATCTGCCATCACAAATGACTTGTGGTCACGATAGGAGACAACACCTAGGTTAGGCACTAATGTGGTAAACGCATAATTCGCAATTTCAGGTTTTGCAGCACTAATTACAGAAAGAAGTGTTGATTTACCAGCATTGGGAAACCCTACTAATCCTACATCCGCTAATACTTTTAGTTCTAAAACAATCCAGCCATCTAAGCCAACTTCACCCGGTTGTGCATAGCGTGGTGCTTGGTTGGTCGATGATTTGAAATTCGTATTTCCTTGTCCTCCCATTCCACCAGGCATCAAAATCACCTCTTCACCGTCTTCAGTGATTTCGAGTAGCGTCTCTCCGGTTTCATCATATTTCGCAATAGTACCTAAAGGAACTTCTAATATAATGTCACCACCATCTTTACCAGTCTTGTTTCCAGCACCGCCACTTAAACCATGTTCAGCACGGTGATGTTTATTGAATTTTAAGTGTAAAAGTGTCCATAATTGGCTGTTCCCTCTTAAAATAACATGACCACCTCGTCCACCATTACCACCATCAGGCCCACCCATTGGTTCAGCTTTTTCACGTCTAAAATGCGCTGAACCGCCTCCTCCACTTCCAGATTGGCAATAAATTTTTACGTAATCGATAAAGTTAGATTGAGCCATGAATAGGGTACTTGAATAAGAATGAAATAAAAAAGCAGAAGAAGGAATGTTCCTTTTTCTGCTCGATATAATTAAGTTGGTTTAAGCCACTAGCGTGGTTATTGCGTCACTTAGTTTTTGGAAAATATCCTCTATTGAACCAACGCCTTCAATGCCTGTGTATTTACCTTGTTTTTTATAATACTCAGCTACAGGAGCTGTTTCTGCATTATAAACATTAATTCTGTTTTGAATCACTTCAGGGTTTGCGTCATCCGCTCTGCCACTCACTTTTGCTCTCTCGGCTAGTCTAGTTTTTAGTTCTTCTTCATTTACCTCTAGTGCTAACATACAAGTGATTGAAGTTGATTTTGAAACTAAAAATTTATCAAGTGCTTCGGCTTGTGAAGTAGTTCTAGGGAACCCGTCAAAGATAAAACCTTCAGCATTGTTGTGTTTGTTAACCTCAGATTCTAGCATTTTAATAGTTACTTCATCAGTCACTAATTGACCTTTGTCGATATAGCTTTTGGCTAGTTTGCCTAATTCAGTTTCTCCTTTAATATTAGCTCTAAAAATATCTCCAGTAGAAAGGTGTACTAGATTGAATTTTTCTATTAATTTCTCGCTTTGAGTTCCTTTTCCTGCACCAGGAGGGCCAAATAAAACAATGTTTAACATGATGAATCTACTTTAGTATTAAATAAGGTGTAAAGGTAGTTGTTTTACTTGCATTGGACAACATGAAAAATGTATGCTTTTAATTAATGCCTCTTTTGTTTAAATGTGAATGATATTTTTTCGAGATCTCTAAATGTTCTTTATAGGTTTTGGAAAAAGTATGATAACCACTACGGTCGGGTTTGGCACAGAAAAAATAGTAGTCATGTTGTTCAGCATTTAAAATAGCCTCAATGGCAGCAATAGATGGAGTGAAGACTGGTCCTGGAGGTAATCCTCGTTTTCTGTAAGTATTGTAAGGGGAACGAATTCGAGTATGGCGTCTTTTAATTCGTCTTACAGAATGTCCTAAAATATAGGAGATGGTTGGATCGGCTTGTAATCGTTTTCCGTTTTGTAGTCGGTTTAAATAAAGTCCCGCGATGCAAGGCATTTCATCATCGTGGTTGGTTTCTGCTTCCACAATAGAGGCTAAAACACATACCTCTTCACAAGTAAGTCCCAGACGAGCAGCTTTCGTTTCACGATCAATATTCCAAAATTGTTTGTAATGTCTCACGAGTTGGAAGAGCACTTCTTTAGCTCTTGCATTTTTAAATACAGGAATCGTGTCAGGAATAAATATTGAATAGACGTTTTCGGAGTTAAATTCTGGTCCTAATTCTTTAATAAATAAACTGTCAGTTAAGGCATCAGAAAGAGCGGAGTATTTTATGTCTAGTTTTTTACAAAATCGTGCTAAAACATTTTTTCTTTTTCTATACGAACGGATTTCAGCGAGTACATTTTTTCTAGGTTGTTTAGTAAGTAATAAGAGTATTTCTCGGTTACTGCTGTTTTTGGGGATTTGAAATAAGCCCAATTGATAATCTTGTTCTAGGTGATAAAAAAGTGCAGCTAACTCAAAGCTCCATGAGTTTTTTATAATGTTTTCAGATACTAGTTTAGCTTTTAATTGATAATAAGATTGGTCTTCTTTCACATAAAAATCAGCGGTAAGTGCTTTGAAGTGCGTGTTAGGGAAATAGAATACATAACAAAACAATAACATAAAAACACTAAAGCATACTCCTACTTGTCTGATAAGTTTTCTGTTGCTATTGACCCAATGTTGAAATTTTTTTCTCTTCATTTTACTTTAAAATAAAAATAATATCTGTTAAAAAAGCTTGTTTTACTATCTTGCGCAAAATTTGAACTAAAAGAAAAATGAAATTTATTTATCTATTCGTGTTTTTGACACTGTCAGTAACAACTTTTTCAAGAGATGATGATGCTTGGAAAGAAGCTGAAAGCATTAAAAAGCAGTATGAAATTAGAAAAGAGAACTTAAAGTTTTATGGTGGCTATTATTTATTAACAGAGCCACAATTGAAAGAATATTTCGAAACTTTAGCAGATACAATTTCAGACAAAAAGTCAATTATTAAGGCTCATGAAATTACCATTAATAATCAGGCTACACAAATCAACAAGTTGACCTTAGACTTAAAAACTACTCAAGAAAATTTAGAGGCGAGTTTAAAACGGGAAGATTCAATTATGTCTTTTTGGGGTGAAACTTCAAAAGTGACCTTTGCAACAGTAATGTATGTGTTTGTTTTTCTATTAATTGGTATTGCTGCTTTTATGTTTCTACTCTTTGCTCGAAGTAATAAGTTAACTGTTGCTGCTCAAAGTGATTATGAAAAATTGAATGAAGAATATGAGGCGCATAAGAAACGCGCTTTGGAAAGAGAAATGAAGATTAATAGAGAGTTACAAACAGAGCGAAATAAAAATGCTTCTCGCTCCAAATAATAAATTTTGTTTTAAGGATCTTTTAATCTTGGTTTAAAAGATCCTTATTATTTTTCGATTTACTTGATTGATCTGTTTGTTTTTGATATCCAACTTTTTGTCTAAGGTTTCAAGTTCACTTTTCTTTTGCTCCATACTAATTTGTTCCATTTCAATTTCTTGTTCCTCTTGTTCGTATTTTGGCATCAGCTTCAGCTATTTTTAGTTCGGCTTTGTTTTTTGATTTCTCAGCATTGAGAATTGACTTATCAGCTTTTTCTAAATCTGAAGTTGCTCTTTTAATTTCCTTCTCGATATCTTTCATTCGATCAAGTTTTTGATTGATGTATACTGTTGAAGTATCTTGGTTTGCCGTTAATTCAGTAAACTCATTTTGTAATAGGTCTATTTTTTCACTATTGATACGTGATCGTTCTTCATTTAACCGAATTTTTGATTCAGATTTCATCACGATTGTTGAATTGGCTAGTTTGTCTTTTCTAGCATTTGAAGCATCTTGGTTGTTTCTAATCAGACTTTGACTAATTCTGTTTTGTTCGTTAATAAGTAATTGTTTTTCTTTCAACAAGGCATCGTGTTGTTCTTGAAGGTTACTTAATACAATGTTGTAATAGTCTACATAATATTGTCTAATGGCTTTATGTAAAAACGACTTTAATTTGATGTAATCTTCTGGGTAGAATGCGGAGTCAACAAATATCCCTTTATTAACCTCTAATACTACATTTATTTTGGCTTGATTTTCCACCTGTTCGATAGTAGAATACATGGTTACCATTCGGGTTGAAATTTCAAGTAAGTTGATGTTTTCTGCCACTAAAATACCTCGTTTAGTTTTGAGTCGAATAGCATATTCATTTTTGAATTTGTCTTTCCAAAAGTTGGTTAAGTCATCAGGAGAAGCATCAACCATACAATACAGACTTGAAGCATATTTTTTCTTGTAAGGACTCATTTGCCCTTTTTTAATTTCGATATAGATTGCATCTGGGGAAAGGTTTAATGTATCATTGTCAGTAGATACAGAGTCAGTAACAATAGATTTGTCGTGGTGATTAGTTGAAACCTCTTTCTTAGTATGTTGAGCAAAAATTGTTTGAATAAGTAGTAATGTGAAAATGAATAATATCCCTCTCTCCTATAAATCGCATGCAGTTTTTCATTTAATCTAAAAGTAAGTAACGTTTTCGTTCAAAGAAAGTTTGAAACGTATATAATTGACTTAAAATAAATAAAAAACATCATTTTGAAGATTTACTTTGCCAATATTACGATTCTAAATCTTTGAAAATGTCTTTAGCATCAACCCAAAACGAGTCAAGAGCGATAATGCGAGTTTTAAAAAAAGTAAAAATTGACTGCCAATCATCTTCATTAAAAATGTTAACATTGTTTAACTCAGTATGAATAGAAGCTATTGCTTTTCCCGATGAATCAGTTGTGTTTTTTGTCCATATCCAGACTTCATTTAATTCCGTTTCAAGTAAGAACTTAAATTCTTCAAATTGTTCAAAATATAAATCGCGAATACCTTTATCTTTATGAGTGATGCTGATGCTGATAGTAGCCTGTTTATTGTTAACATCCATTTTAAAAGCTATGTCTTTGATTGAAGTTTTATAGTTAATCCAATTGATTATCATCCCTTCAGCATTAGGTATTGGAGACATCATTTTTCCAAATATTGTCCAAAATCGGCTTCGTGTTTTTGAGGCAGTGTTTTTATCGAACATTTTAATTAATGATATATATAAGTAATTTTTGGTATCAATTATTTGTTAGTTTTGCAGTATATTTCATTTTTGTAAAAAAGCAAGATATAAAAAACTAATGGCAGGAACTTATATTGAAGGATTAACGGGAGGGCCTCTTAAGAAATTTTTTAATCTTTTATCTTTAGAGCGGGAAGATATAGCCTTAGTTTATTTGTATGCAGTAGTGAGTGGATTCATTAGCTTATCCCTTCCATTAGGTATACAAGCAATTATGTCTTTAGTGACGGTTGCAAGAGTGAGTAGTTCCCTTATTGTTTTAATTGTCGTGGTTTTATTAGGTATAGTTTTGTCCAGCGCATTACAAATAATGCAGTATACCATTATTGAGCGGTTACAACAACGAATATTTACACGTGCTACCTTTGAGTTTGCGTTTCGAATTCCTAGAATAAAAGTAGAGTCTTTATTGAAAGAATATGCTCCAGAATTAATGAATCGATTTTTTGATATCATGACCATTCAAAAAGGTCTTCCAAAGCTAATTATTGATTTATCAGCATCTGTTCTTCAAATATTATTTAGTTTAGTTTTATTGGCTTTTTATCATCCTATTTTTGCTTTTTATGGAATTTTAGTGGTTGTGGTGATTATATTACTGTTTCGCTTCACTGCTCAAAAAGGTTTAGATACTAGTTTAAAAGAATCTAAATACAAATATATGGTAGCTCATTGGTTGGAAGAGTTATCGCGATCAATGAACATTTTTAAGTTGGCAGGTTATACGGATATGCCAATCAATCACACGGATGATATGGTTTCTAACTATGTGGATGCACGTAAAAAGCACTTTAAGGTGCTAATGCTACAATACAAATTCATAATTTTATTTAAAGTTTTGATTACTGGAGGGTTGCTAATAATAGGTAGTGCTTTAGTGGTTAACAAACAAATTAATTTAGGACAATTTGTAGCTTCAGAAATCATTATCATTCTGATATTAAATTCTGTTGAAAAGCTTTATAGTGGGATGGAGACCATATACGATGTATTAACTGGAGTTGAGAAAATAAGTGCAATTACACAAAAAGAAATAGAATCAGATGAAGGACTTTCTTTTGAGGAAGTTGACAATGGTAAAGGAGTTAAAATAGAGTTTAAAAATGTGAGTTATGGTTATGAAGTAAACAAACACAAAGCACTTCGTGATTTAAATTTAGTAGTAGAATCGGGACAAAAAGTTTGTGTGATGGGGTTTGCTGCATCAGGTTGCTCCACGCTTATAAATCTATCCGCAAGTCTTCTGCATAAATATGAAGGAAGTATTTTAGTCAATGACGTGTTACTTCGAAACATGAACTTGATGAGTTTACGATCATATGTGGGGGAAAACCTGACTCAAAACGAAATAATGAATGGTACCATTACTGAAAATATCAGTATGGGACGTGATGATATTTCATTTAAAGATGTGTTAGAAGCATCTCAAATTGTTTTAGTAAAATCTTTTATTGAAGGATTGCCTGACGGTTTTGATACGCATGTCGTTCAAAATGATGTAACCATACCATTTAGTGTAGCAGCAAAAATTAACTTAGCTAGAAGTGTTGCTGAAAAACCACGTTTATTCGTAATGGATCAACCACTACAGCATCTAGACAAAAAAGATAAAGAAATAATCTCAGAATATTTGACCTCTAATGACAAAGAGTGGACGTTATTAGTTGCTACTAATGATATAGCAATGGCTAAACGATGTGATAAAGTAGTTGTTCTTAAAGAAGGAGTAATTATAGATGAAGGTACCTTTGATGAGATTTATGCTAGGCCTTATAGTGATGAACTTTTTGAAACATAGTAGATAGAATATGATTGACGAATTAAAATTTAAATCATTTCAAAAAGTCCAAAGCAAAGGTGAAGCAAAAAAGCTTGCACGTTGGGTTATTGGTATTTTTCTAGGCGTATTATTGTTTGTTATTTTTGTTCCCTGGACTCAGAATGTAGATGGTAAAGGCAAAGTGACTACTTTAAGACCTGAACAACAACCACATACAATCAATTCTATTTTGTCAGGTAAAATTGAAAAGTGGTTTGTAATTGAGGGTGAACATGTTAAAAAAGGAGATACGTTAGCGCTAATTAGTGAAGTGAAAACAGATTATTTTTCTCCAAATATTCTTCAAAATTTAAAATTTCAATTAGCTTCTAAAAAGAAGGCCAAAGAATCGTATGAATTCAAAGTTAAGGCACTTGATAGAAATATAGCAGCTTTGAACAAAGAGTTTACGTTAAAGTTAGAACAGTATGAAAATAAAGTAAAGCAAGGAAAAAATAAAGTAGCTTCTGATAGCTCCTCTCTTATTGCTGAACAAGTTAATGTGCAAATTGAAGAAATACGATTTCCACGTACAGATTCACTCTATAATCTCGGTATCAAATCAAGAAAAGATTGGGAGAGTGCTCGAATGAAATACCAAAAAGCACAAAACTACCTAATTAATTATGAAAATAAACTTGAAGTAAGTCAGAATGAATTACTGAATGCTATTATAGGTACTCAAAATTATTACAATGAATTTGCTGCCAAAATAAGTAAAGCACAGTCTGATAGATTTTCAGTCCTGTCAGATTTAAATAATGCAGAGAAGGAAATTAATGAAATACAAAATAAGTTAGAGAATATTACTATCCGTCAAAACAACTATATCGTTTTGTCTCCTCAAGATTCATATATTTTTAAAACTTACAAAAAAGGTTTGGGCGAAATTGTAAAAGAGGGTGAGCCCTTGGTGAGTCTTATTCCTGCTAAGCATGATTTGGCAGTAGAAATTTATGTGCGACCAATGGATAGACCTCTGATAAACATTGGTGAAAGAAATAGAATTATTTTTGATGGATGGCCGAGTCTAGTTTTTTCTGGTTGGCCAAATACTTCTTTTGGTTCCTTCGGGGGAGAAGTATATGCTGTAGATAGAAATATCAGTGATAATGGACTATACCGTGTTTTAGTTATTCCAGATTATGAGGAAGAAGAGTGGCCAGAACAGTTGACCCTTGGATCTGGAGCTAGAGGTATTTTCTTATTAAATGATGTAGCTATTTGGTATGAAATCTGGCGACAAATAAATGGTTTTCCACCAGATTTTTATGATGGGGATAAAAGTAAATATAAACTGGACGAAACCATTGATAAGAAATATCATACGAAATAATATGAAGAGATTATCAGTAGTATTTATTCTATTTGTTAATATTTCTTTTGCTCAAGATACCTTATCCTATGAGCAGTTTTTAGAATTAGTTACTACATTTCACCCCACTGCTCAACGGGCAGCTTTACAAGGAGAAATGGGTGATGCACTGGTTCGTTTTGCTAGAGGGAATTTTGACCCTGTTGTTCAATCTAAATTAAAAGAAAAGTATTTTCAGGATAAGCATTATTACACCCTCTTTAATTCAGAGGTTTCAGTTCCTACAATTACAGGTGTTGAATTGAAGGCTGGATATGGGGATAATGCAGGTCTCTTTTTAAATCCAGAAAATTATACACCTAAGGACGGCACGGGCTATGTTGGAGTATCAGTTCCTTTGGGTGCTGGTTTGTTAACTGACGAAAACAGAGCTGGGTTAAGAATGGCTAAGCAACAGCAAGTACAACAAGAAGCGCTATCGGAACTAACCTTAAATGATTTATTGCTTGAAGCATCCATTGCGTATTGGGATTGGTACAAATTCCATTATACTTCTGATAACTTGTTAATAGCCACCCAGATTAGTACAGAGCGTTTTGAATTTGTAAAACAAGAGTTTTCCGTTGGAGAATCTGCCGCTAATGACACCTTAAAAGCTTTTGTACAATGGCAGGATCGGTATCAAGATTTTTTTGAAGCAAATAAAGGTGCTATTGAATCTTTTCTGACTATGAATACATTTCTTTGGGACGATACCCTTGTGTTGAAACAAGGTTTAGTGCCGCAACAGCTAACTTTTTCTGATGAGGAAATGCAGTTATTAGACAGTATTTCCAACTTAAACGAGTCACACCCAAGTTTACGTTATTATGAAGCGAAACGATTAGAAGCAATAGCAAACAGGAGACTAAAAGCGGAAAAACTTAGACCGAAGTTGAACTTTGAGTACTTGTTATTATCTGAGGGTGTAATGCCTCAATTTGACGGTTTTGGAGATAACCAACTCTGGGGGCTTAGTTTTGAGTTTCCGTTATTAATTCGTTCCGAACGAGCTGGAGTGCAGATGGCAAAAATTAAAATCCAGGATTCTCAATTGATGTATGACTTGAAGGAAAGGGAGTTAACAAACAAACTTAGTAACCAATACCGACAAACAAATTTGTTGAAAAGTCAACTGACAACCTTAGAAAGTTCTGTTTCTGCTTATACCAAGTTAGTAACTGCTGAACAACTAAAATATAGAATGGGGGAGAGCACGCTTTTTGAATTAAATATGTGGGAACAAAAGATGATTGAGAATCAAAATAAATTTTTAAGTCTTTCTTCTAAATATGCGACTAGCTTTGCTAAAATTAAATGGATTAAAGCCGATTGGGAATGATTTTTAAAGAAGTTCTAATACCTTTTTATTAAAAATAATAACACCTTTTTGATTCAGATGGTGTGAGTCATAAAAATGAAGAGAGTCAGATAGATATTTCCGATTGGTGTTAAAGTTGTAATATGTGCCATAACTATTAAAGATTGAGTCAGCTTTTTGAGTAGTTGTATATTGGTTGTATTCGCGCCTAGAAACAGGTGCTTGTATCAAAATAATAGTGCACGAGAATGACTTTAATTGTTCGATAATCGATTTAAATGCCAAGAGTTGACTTGCTCTTATCTGGTAGTCAATTTTTTCCTTTATAACATTAGTGGTGTCAAAAAAATATATTTTCTCAACATAACCACTATTTTCAATATAGTTATCCCCCTTATGTGAAATATCAGGAGTCTGATTTTTTATGCCGATAACTTGCCGAAAGTAGCTATAGATAAAAGTATTGTATGACTTAATATTTTTAGTGTCCAAGGCTAACTCAACGCTTTCAAGGTTCAAGTGGTCATTAGCGATAATGTCTAAAGTGGATTCTAAGCCGTCACTGGCTAAAATTTCTGGGTTAACTTCATAAATGACTGTTTGCGGATTTAATTTATCTAAATATTTTTTTAGTAAATAATTGGTTTGAATTGGCGTTTGAGAGCTGGTGCCAAGATTAAAGCAAGTGTATCCCTCGTTCTCAAATATACGTGGATCAAATCCACGATACGCATGCGATGAACCTATAAAAAGCAGTTTAACTGATCTTTTTTTTGGTATGTCGTTTAACCTTAACGTTGTATCGCTTAGATAATAAGGTAGGTTCTCAAAGAATTTAGGGGGAAATATTAATCCACAAACGATAATGCCAACAACATAGAATACTATTGAAAATAAGGTGAATTGCACTATGGTTTTAAGGAATGTTTTCAACCTAGAATTGGAAGTAAATAAAGGGAGTCTCTTCAGTTTTCATATATAAACCGATGATCAAGATTATAGCAGCGTACATTGTCCATCTAATAGATCGAGATTGGTTGTTAAATGTTTTTTCAATGGTATATTTATTTCCTTTTCCAATCCACTCCATAAATATAAAGAGTAAAACTAACCCTAAAGTGCGGATGTACGCATTAGGTAGTTCTGGACTTTTCCATATAGAGGTAGTGAAAATCCTATATAAATAATTGAATGCTTGATAAAGTGTTTCGGCTCTAAAGAAAACCCATGATAAACTTACAGTTGAAAAAGTAATTATAATGGAAATAAAATCTTTGGATTGAATATGGGAAAGTATTTTACGGTTATTATTCATTAATGAAAACCCTATCAATAGTATCGCGTGAATTGCTCCCCAGGTTACAAAGGTCCAATTAGCACCATGCCACAAACCACTAATTAAAAAAACTAAAGCAATGTTTCGGTATGTTTTGAATCGAGAGACCTTGTTTCCTCCTAGAGGGATATATATATAATCTTTAAACCAAGTAGACAATGAAATGTGCCAACGTTTCCAAAACTCGTTGATATTTCGTGAGAAATAGGGGTATGAGAAATTTTGCATAAGGTCGAAACCAAATAGCCGTGCTACACCAATGGCTATGTCTGAGTAACCAGAGAAATCACAGTAAATTTGAATCGAAAAGAAAAATAAACCTAGCAATAACGTACTGCTGGACATTGAATTTGAATTTTCAAAAACAATATTTACATACTCAGCACAGTTGTCAGCAATGACGATTTTCTTTAATAGTCCCCAAAGGATTTGTTTTAGTCCATCATATATTCTTGCTAGGTTAAAGGTTCTTTTTGTTTTAAACTGAGGTAATAAATGTGCTGCTCGCTCTATTGGGCCAGCTACTAATTGTGGAAAAAAGCTTACAAAAGCTGCAAAAGAGATAAAGTCGTGTGTAGCTTCAATTTTTTTATTATACACATCTATCGCGTAACTCAAGGTTTGAAAAGTATAGAAACTGATGCCAATTGGAAGAACGATAGATAATGAGAACTCGTTGAACGGAACACCTATAAATGAAAAGGAACTGATAAAGCTATCGATAAAAAAATTAGCGTATTTGAAATAGGATAATAGACCTAAGTTAGTCAATATGCTCACCCACAAGAAAAATTTGGGTGCTTTACTTCTCTGTACTTTTAATCCACAGAAGAAATCAATGCATGTGCTTAAGGCAATAAGGATTAAAAAGTGCCAGTCCCACCAACCATAAAAAACATAACTAGACAGAAGAATAAATATGTTCTGTAGTTGGATGTTTTTAGTAGTTATTAACCAATAAGCAATAAAAACTATAGGTAGAAAAAGAATAAATTCAATGGAGTTGAATAGCATGCACAGGTAATCAAATATTGACTTACAATGGTAAAAATACTTTTAAATTTTATTTAGTTGAAAAAATAATTTTTTTTCAAAAAATCATTGCGTGTTTGGTGAATTATAGCCAGATTATACGACTGTTTAATAAAGTATATATGTCAAATATTTTTTACCAAATAGATGCCTTTTCAGATGAGTTATTTTCTGGAAATCCAGCTGCAGTTTGCCCGCTTGATAAGTGGATTCCTGATAACATAATGTTGCAATTAGCTAAAGAAAACAATCTTTCAGACACTGTTTTTTTTGTGCCAACAGCGGAGGGGTATCAAATCAGATGGTTTACACCAAACTGTGAAGTGAAGCTTTGTGGTCATGCCACTTTAGCCGCTGCATACGTGTTGTGGGAATTTCTTGATGAAAAGCGAGCGATTATTCAGTTTCAATCGTTAGGTGGGATGCTCTATGTAACCAAAGAGGAGGGGTGGATTAAACTTGATTTCCCTCAGAATATACCTATTAAGTGTGCTAAACCGCAGTATTTAGAAGAAGGGTTAGATAGAAGAGTTTACCATACTTATAAAGCTGATGATTATATTGTCTTATTGGAAAATGAAGAAGAGGTAAGGAAGATAGATCCTTTTTTTGAAGATCTAATTAAAATACCAATTCGTGGGATTATTGTTACAGCACCTGGGGATGATTGTGATTTTGTCTCTCGGTTTTTTGCTCCAGCTTCAGGCATAAATGAAGACCCTGTTACGGGCTCTGCACATACGCAATTAATACCTTTTTGGGCTGCAAGGTTAGGTAAACTAAAAATGAATGCCAAGCAAGTTTCTGCACGTGGAGGAGTGTTAAAATGTGAGTTGGCAGGTAATCGGGTGTATATTTCAGGTAAAGCTAAGTTTTACATGAAAGGAGAATATCGTATAAATTAATTGTATTAATATTTTACCAATTTCACCTTACTTACCGCTATTGGCTCTTTAATTTCTAGGATGTAAGTGCCTTGACCAAGGTTTGGAATGAATAGCTCCACTTCCTTACCATACAGATTACTATCTTGGTATATAACGCCACCATCAATGCTGAATACTGTTATAACTCCATTAATTATATCTCTCTCAGATTTTAAAACTACGACATCACCGCTAATTGGGTTAGGGTAGAGGGAAAGTTGTGTCGCTTGAAAATTTTTAGAGTCTACGGCTTTAATTTGTGAGAAGGAATATTGACCATCAAAATCGACTTGCTTCAGTCGGTAATAGCTTATTCCATCTAGAGGGGTTTTATCTATTTCTCTATAATTTAAAAGCTGACCAGAGGTTCCAGCTCCTTTTACTAATCGTAATTGTTCCCATGATTCACCATTTTTTGATCGTTCAATAATAAAATAGTCGTTGTTTGTTTCAGAGATGGTAGTCCAGCTAAGTTTTACCGTATTGTTGTCTAGCACTACGTTGAATGCGCCAAGCTCTATTGGTAATGGGTTGTTTGGTGTGCCAGATCCAATGGTAAATGGACTAAAATCAGCAACTACAGCTGCCGAGGTTATTGTTCCACTACCATTTGTGCCTGAAGTTCCTCCGTTACCCAAATTTTCCCATTGAGTGCCGTTCCAGTGGACTAATAACAATTCCGAAGGAGTTTGGACAACACCACTTCGCTCTGTATTCCAACTTAAACTAACCGACACATCAGATGTTGGACCAGTGTTGCGAGTAATGTTCCAGTATTCTCGTGTGCTAATATGATCAATAGAACTCGCTTTCGAAGAGTTGTCAAACGAAGCATCAGGATCAGTATCAAAGTATTCAGCTTCAAAATAGTGGGCGACATCAGATGGGGCTGTAATGCTGACTGGCGCATATAAACTGTTTTTACCTATGGGGAAAGTAAATGCATCATTACCAACCTTTCTTACAATCCCAGAAATATGACTGCTGTCTGATGCACCTGTTGAGGTGGCATTATCTTGAAATATCACGCGATTAGCACCTGTATAGATATGACCGTTGGTAAATGTGATACTGCCAGTAATCTGAATGTTTTGAGCTAATGTAATTGCATTACTATTCGAATTATTAATAACAAGATCATTAAAAGAACTGATGCTACTACCACCAATTGTAATTGGATTATTACCTTTAAAATTAATTGAACCTCTACTAGGGGTAATTGTTCCATTATTAATCCATGAGCCATAAACATCCAATTGACGAGATGGATTTATTGTTAATGTTACACCAGACTGAATGAAAATTGAATTTGTTTTAGCGTTATCTGCATTAATTTCAATCTCATTATTGGTGTTTTGAGGAATATAGGCACTAACTGTTTCTGAAGGAGCATCTCCACACCAGTTATTTGCGATGAACCAGTTAGCGCTTGTACTACCATTCCATATGGTTTCATTAGTGCTATTTTCAGGACCATTCAGATAAATGAATGCTAAACCACCATTAGAACCACCACCAGACTCACTAATTCTATATTCAATTTCAGTATCAGCTCCAAGGTATCCTTGCCATACATTTGCTTTGTAAGTGTTATTAAACCAAGCATTTTGAGAAAATACGGAAACCCCATCTATAATTAAATTAACCCCATCATCGTGGTTGGGAATGTCCAGTTGATAAAAACCACAATCAAACCCTTTTCTTTTATAAGTAAACGAATGTTGATCATTTGGAACGTCACACCCTACATATCCAGCAGCATTTGATGGGGAGCCATTGTTAGACCATACATCCCTTGTGTCAAAATTAAGTGTGTTGTGTTCATAGTTTCCATAAAAGGTATTAAAATTATTACCATCATAGACATATACATTCCAAGTTTCATCACCAAAAATGCTTGGGTCTCCTGTTATCTCATCAATATTAATGGTCACGATGGCGCTGTTGGTCGCACAGTTATTTGATCCTGTGACTGTGTAAGTGGTTGTAGATGCAGCATTGATGGTGACATCATTTCCGCTAGCGGAGTTTACGGTTATACCAATCATGGGTGACCAAGTATATGTCGCAGCACCCGTAGCAATAGCGTTTGTTGAACCTGAGCCACAAAATGGGCCCGCAGTAGTTGGTGTAACACTTGTTGATGGTAGTGGGTCTATGGTTACATCTACCGTATTTGATAATGTACATCCTGTGGTAGCATCAGTAGTTGAAACCGTATAGGTTTCAACAGAATTAGGAGTAGCGCCTGCTGGAGAGCAAACAACACTTGCTGTATTAAGTGGTGCTATCAAGTGAGTAGCGTTTAAAGTCCAATCATAGTTTGACGCATTGCTAGCCGTTAATGTAGTATTTGAACCAGCACAAATGGTTACATCAGGACTAACTGTCGGGTGATCAAGTGGTATAAATGTTACGCGACCGTAAGATTCTCCTCCATTGTCTGACCATACAAACTCAACTTCTGAGTTAGCACCTAAGTAACCTGTCCAGACGTTGTTTCTGGCTGCACAGCATCCTGTATTGGACCACTGCTGTATGCCGTCAATAATTAGTTTTGCAGCATCATCGTGACCAGATTCACCAGAAGTTCCTGCTATGTTTATCTGATAAAACCCACAGGTAAACCCTTTTCTTTTATAGTGTACCACATGTAGGTCGTTTGTTACTGCACAGCCTGCGTACCCCGTAGCAGTAGAGGGGTTTGAACTAATGTTCCATAAATCAGAAGAGCTGAAATTTGTTCCAGCTTGAGTATAAAAACCTCTATAATCACTGAAGTCAAAGTTAGTGTTATTATATGATGCAACGTTGTAGCAGTATGCGTTCCAGACATTGTCGCCAAATACATCTGGGTTACCAAAAAATTCTTCGTTACTAACCGTGTAAAAGTCTCCCGATGTAGTTGTACCAACGCTAGTTGTTGGTTGGTTTTGTGTAGCGTATTCTGTGGCTAACCAGTTTGCAGATAGTGCTCTTGAAGCTACTCTAATTTCATCAAGTCTACCAGTAAATCGGCTTCCTGATTCTGCTCCAGTAACTTCACCACCTATTGATGCATTTCCTACATCAGTTCCCCATGTATTTGTAAATGCTCCGCTGGCTACTTGCACCCCGTTAATATAGATGCGTTTAATACCATTTGTGATATCAGCAACAGCGGCCACATGGTACCAAGTATTGTTTAATATTAGGTTGTTGGGAGAATCTAGCGATACAGGATTAGACCCTCGAGAAAAAAAACGAAGACTACCTGCTCCAGGATCTGCTAAGCTGAGTGCATATCCACCGTTATTATTTCTGTCATCAGCAAAAATTCGTTGCCCACCTAGGGTGTTGTTAGAAGTGTTAATCCACCCTGATATAGTAAAATTAGTGGTTTTGTTAGGGTGGTTATTCAATTCAATCCAATGGTTTGGACGGTTGAAATTTCTTCCTGAACCTATTTTTCCTGAGGCGTCTGTTGATCCGTTGTTTGTGCTTGAAATATTTTTATCAGAATTGTCTGAAACAGAGTTTGATAAGTGCCAAACACCCTCGTAGCCAGATGACCAAGTTGAAGTTGTGGATTGATTTGTGGTGATTGAAGCTTTACCATACAGCATTTGAATGATGACGTTTGTGCCAGCGGTTAGTACTGGTATTTTAACCCAAGCCACATATTGGCCAGTGGCAGAGTTATATGATTCTCTTTGAAAATCTAATAGATTTCCTGAGTTATCGGTAAAAATAATATCATCACCTTGGGCATCGGTCACTTTTCCAGATGCAGCTGAAAGGTCAGTATCAGTGTGAGAAATTAAAACAGGAAAGTTAATATGTGGTCCTCCAGAAACTCTGCTTCCGTTTATAGTAATGTTTTTTTTGTAGTGAAAACCGCAATTATCTTGGCGATGAATAGCAGTGTTAGTAATAAAAAGTAGAGTAATTAATACATGTGTTATTTTCATAATTGCAAGGTTGAATTGGTGAAAAAGATCACGCTAGTAATGCTTTAGTACCGTAAAGTTAATATTGTTACGATAAATTACATGATTGTGGTTGTCATATTTGGGGATGCATTAGATGGAGGATTAGTAATGACCTATCAAGAGCTAAAAAAAAACGTTCAATTAGATTAGTAAATTGTAGTGTTTAAAAGTTGTATAAAAGCATAAAATTTACTCTACCTGTATTATTCAATTGATAATTACTTGTTTGTTGGGCTATGGGTTTTTGCCACTCAAGACGTATTAAGTATGATTTAAAACTATAACCGCAACTTAAGTTTGTGAATAAAGCATTGACAGAAGTTCCTTCAATTTTTATTTCATTTTGTAAATCAGTTGCTTCGGTGTTCATAGTACAATCCAATCATAGGAATGATACCATTATTTCCTGTTTTAAAACTATAAAACAGGTTTGTTTGCATGTTTAACCGTTTTCCAAACGTATAATTCATGTTGTTACTTTTATATGTTGTACCTGTTGAATAAGATAAGTTAGTTGCATTACCCCATGTTTGATTTACTTTTAAGCTATAAGATAACCTTAATAAAGGTTCAAAACCACCTCGCCCTGTGTAGTGTGCTGGGTCGATGTTGGGTTCGTTTTTGATGGTACCTGTTGGTAAAAATAACCCTAGCCCATATTTAAAAGTGTGTTTTAGTCTGTTGTTTTCAATGATCGATACTTTATCAATTGCTAATAAAACATCTCCAATACCTTGATGAATTCTAAGACTGTCATCAATCAAACCATTATCTATCACTTCATTAAAATAAATACTGTTTTTTGCGAATGGTATGTTTATTAGTAAGTTCCATTTATTATTCATATTGTAATTTAACCTTACATCAATTGACTGATATGACTCGTAATCTTTTTGTGAAGGCATTAACTTTTTTGCTTTCTACTAAATGCCCAGTATGAGCATTATTATATGATCGTAAGTTGGCACCATTAAAAGTAAAGTTTGAACGATTGTTTAAAGAACTATAACCATTCATGAAGCTATAGCTATAAAATAGGCCAACATAACTTTTTGCTTGTAAGGGTGAAAACTCATAAATGCTACAAGCATCACATGCCCATAAGTTTTTTGTAACTAAAAAGAGGAATAATATTGTTATTTGTTTCATTCACTTAGCAGTTTATATGTAAAGAATCCACTGTTATAATTGCTAAAGATTGTGGTATTAAGATTAATTGGGTTTCTGTAATATTTGTTGTCGAAATCAATCGCATAAGGTGAGTTGAATAACCAATAAATATCTCCAGTAATTTCAATTTCAATCGTTTTATTTTCTTCTAAAATTAAGTTGACAGGAGTATGGGGTACATTGTGTGTAGTTCGATGTGGTGTTAAGTCACCAAATAAATAGTTGCTTGAATATGATTTTGTTTTATTTCTAATGGTAAAACTGCCTGTTGTATCTAGATTGGTGTAGTAATTTCCGTCTATTTTGATGTGGAGGTTACTTGTTTTGTCATTACTTAGCATTGTTTCAGCCGCTTCGTCTGAATTTTGAAAGGTTAGAAGAGATGTATTAGACAAATCGTTATTTGAAAACCCTAAATCAAACGATAGTTTGAAATATTTTTTTGTGGGGATACTATCAATAATTATGGTGTTGGTTTTCTCTTGATCAATAATATAGTAGCTATTGTTTTCCTTCCATAAACCAAAGGTAGTGTCTACTAACGTGATATCACTGATGACATATTTTATATCGCTAATAGAAATAGTGTCTTCGATTCTAAGGGATATTTTTTATCTAATTCAAAAGGAACATCTTCATACCTATTGACAAATGAAATTTTAAGTTTTCCATAAGTGGTTGGTGTTTCTTGTGCTGGTTTTGGTGGTTGATCTTTGGTATTGCATGCGCATAAAAGACAAAGAAAGAATGGTACGAGAAGAGTGGTGATTAATTTATACATATCACTTGGTTGGGTTTGAAAATGATAAATTAGATAAAAACGTTTCGTCAGTAAGGGAGATTAAAAAGGCTTCTAATGCTTGCTTTTCTTCTATCGAAAACTGAAAACCATTCTTAGGAAGTTCTTGAGCGGTATAGATGCTGTTTTTAATACCATTACTATAATGTTCAATGACTTCAGCCAAGGTTTTAAATCTACCATCATGCATATAAGGGGCTGAAACAGCTATGTTACGAAGTGATGGTGTATGGTATTTCCCTTTATCGAGTTCTAAAAAAGTAATGCGGTATCTTCCCCAGTTTAACATCTTCAGGGTCTGTAAAATTAAAAGTAGAATCAAGTCCGTTGTTATGATAATCGAAATCGCTAAAGTGAGGATAGCTGTGACATGAAGTACAGTTTTTTTCAAAGAGGTTTTTCCCCATTAACTCTTGTGGAAGTATAGGTATATTTCTTTTCAAGAAATAAGTCGTATGAAGTGTTTTTTGAAATGAGTGTTTTTTGAAATTGAGCTAAAGCATATAGAACGTACTTTGTTTTTATCGTATCTTTAAAAGCGTCTTTGAAAAAGAGAAGGGTAAGTTTTGTGATTGTTTAATTTATCAAGGAGCTCATTTAAGTTCGATGCCATTTCATCTGCATGAGTGAGTGGTCCAAGAATTTGAGATTCTAAGTTAAAAGCACCACCATCCCAAAAGAAATCAGTTTTCCATGCTAAATTAAAAAGTGTAGGTGAGTTACGTTCTAATTCAATTCCTGAATCACCCGTTGACGGTGATTTCTGATCGCCAAATGCTTTGTTTTGTTGGTGACAACTAGCGCATGAAATGTCATTGTTTTTTGATAAAATGGGGTCATAAAATAATTTTCTTCCCAATTCAATTCCTTCTAGTGTTAGTTTGTTTTCAGAATGTTCAATAGGAGTTCCAAAATAGCTAGGTGCGTCTAACTGGTAAACCGTAGGCAATAAATTCTCAGGTTGATCATCTTCAGATGAACAACCTGAGAATAATAATAAAAAAAGAAATAAAGAAATGTAGTTACTGAACTTCAACATGGTGTAATTCAAAGAAGTTTTCAGCGTAGTTATCAGCAATCTTAGTACTTGCTCCATGTGCTTGACTTATCAGTATCCAAATCAATAGTGTTAGGTGTTTTAAATGCCTCAGCAAGGTTTGATCTAAGGTGTATTTCAGTCGTTTTTCCTTCTGATATTACCGCTTTAAACATATTCATAGGATCACCATCGGTTGAAGTTCTCATATTAGACATATTTTCACCAAAGTGTATTGTTTTATAGTTTGCATCAGTACCAATATGAAATTTGAAACCTCCAGATGAAGTATCACCTTTATAATCACCTTCTATTCTAATGAATTTATAACCACTATTCCAGTTCCAAATCATTCCATCAGCACCACTAGGATCTAAATCACCATCGTTTCTGGCAATATCATGATTAGCATCTTTATCCACACCAAGTCCAAAACACAAGCCTGTATAGGTAGCGGTAGGAATATCTTTAATTTCTATTTCTTTACCTTCTGTATCTATTAAATAATAGCTGTTTGGTATTTTAACAGTATCACCATTTTCTTTTGTTAAGTAAACATTGCTGATGTAGTAACGCATCATGCTTATTTGAATGGTGTCACCACTTTCAATTATATATTCTTTATCAGTTGAAAATAACTCACCTTCAAAACCATTGTCGATTTTTAATCGAACAGTTCCAGTAGTGACAGTTTTTTCATCGTCTTCTATGATTATTTTTTCATCATCTTTTTTAATGTCTTCGTCTTTTTCGCAAGAAGAAAATGTTAATGATAAAGTGATTAAGCTTAATAGTATTATAGTTAATTTTTTCATTTTAATTAAGAGTATGTCAATCACCATTTCATGACATAAAATAGTCATAAAATAACGTCAACGGTTTAATAAATTGTGTGAATAGCAAACAACTGTTTGCAGATAATGTTAATTAGTAAATTAACCCTTAGGAGGTGGAGCAGATAAATCTTTTGACAACGATTTATAAAAAATAGTATAATCAGATAAATGATTATTTTCAACTGTTAATTCAGATACCTGATTACTAGAACTGACAGGTTGATTTATAATGAATTCGAATGAAATTTGACTTATTTTTAATTCAACTGGAATGTCCTGTTGGTCAGGCATATTTTCAAGAACTTTCGTTAAGTAACAGGATCCTGCACAAAGTGTAGGTTTTGCTTTGTTGATACAAAAATTTTCAGCAAAAAAGTCTTGATTAGCATAAAATGAACTAATAACCAACTACACTTGAAAGTGTGTTGATTAGCACTAATGCTAATAATAATTGACTAATATGTTTTTTTAAACGCAACAAGAGTAGCAAATATAATTAATTGTTATCAATTATATTAGGGTCTGAAAAGGATTTGTTGTTGATGAATTTTTCATCGGTTAATGTTTTAAGAAAAGCAATGATTGCTTTTTTCTCATTCTTCGTTAATGCTAAAAAAGAACTACTCGTATCATTATTAGTGTCTTGCATCAATAAGTCAATATCGGTTCTATTAATATTTACATGTTCGTTATAGTGATCAAGTACTTCTTCTAAAGTAGCAAACCGACCATCATGCATATATGGAGCTGTCAATTCAATGTTTCGTAAGGTAGGTGTTTTGAATTTTCCGCGATCATCTAGGAATTCCTGTAACAGAAAATCTACCCACGTCAGCAAAGGAACTATCGATGCCATTACGGTGATAGAGAAACTGGCTTTGAAAAAAACCAGTATGGCAATCGCCACAATTTCCACCTCTTATTTCTGGTGGAAAAGGGTGGTTGTAGAACAAATCTTCACCTAGTTCTTCTAATGCAGTTGGAGTGTACTCTTTACGTTTGGCTTTGTCATACTTCGAGTCTTGTGAAACGAGTGTTCGTTCAAACTGAGCGATGGCTTTAGCGAGTAGGGTTGAGGTTATTTCTTGTGTTCCAAATGCTTTTTCAAATAAAGGAGGGTATTTTTCTGATTTATTTAATCGGTTAACAGCTTCTGAAATTGATAAATTCATTTCTAATGGATTTTTTATTGGATCTAAGGCTTGAACTTCTAAGCTTGAAGCGCGCCCATCCCAAAAGAATTCTTTTTGAAAAATTAAGTTAGACAAACTCATCGACTGTCGGGTTGATTTTTTTCCATCAACGCCAATACTAAATTTTTTCGGGTCTGAAAAGCCATGTGATTGAATGTGGCAACTACCGCAAGATACGGTAGAGTCTTTGGATAATATTTTTTCGTAAAAAAGATGTCTTCCGAGTTCAACACCTTCAATGGTTAGTGGGTTGTCTTCAGGAATTTCGTATTTGGCTATTGATAGAGGTGCTTTTAATTCTAATAAATAGTCAATTGTAACTGTTTGTGGTCTTGGGTCGGTATCTTCTGGATTCGTGTTGCAGCTAAAAAGTAAGGTTGAAAAAAACAAAAAGCGAACCCCTAGGTTAAAGAAGAGGTTCGCTTTTTTGTTTGATTTATTCATTTTAAAAATAAAAATGCAGCTATTATACTTCTAACAAAGCATTTGTTTTTTTAACTGCATCAGCACTTTCAGCTAATTTCGCTTTTTCAGCAGCATCTAATTTGATTTCAACGATTTTCTCAATACCATTTTTTCCGATGATACAAGGTGCACCAATTGCGATATCAGACAAACCATATTCACCATCAAGGAAAGCAGAACATGGGAACATCTTTTTAGAGTCAGTTGCTATGGCATGAACCATTGCAGAAACTGCAGCTCCTGGTGCATACCAAGCACTCGTTCCTAACATACCCGTTAATGTTGCTCCTCCAACCATTGTTGCTTTTGCTACTTCTTCTAATTTATCAGCAGATAAAAACTCAGAAACTAAAACGCTGTTTCTTGTTGCTAAACGAGTTAAAGGGATCATTCCAGTGTCACTGTGTCCACCGATAACCATACCACTTACATCTGATTGCGGACAATCTAAGGCTTCAGCTAATCGGTACTTGAAACGAGCACTATCTAAAGCACCACCCATACCAATAATTCTATTTTTTGGTAACCCCGTAGCTTTGTGAGCCAAGTAAGTCATTGTATCCATTGGGTTACTTACCACAATGATGATAACATTTGGAGAATGTTTAACTAAGTTTTCAGATACTGTTTTTACAATTCCAGCATTAATACCAATCAATTCTTCACGTGTCATTCCTGGCTTACGTGGAATTCCACTTGTAATTACCGCTACATCGCTTCCAGCAGTTTTTGAGTAATCGTTAGTACTACCAGTTATTTTAGAGTCAAAATCTAAAAGAGAAGCGGTTTGCATCAAGTCCATTGCTTTACCTTCAGCAAAGTTTTCTTTGATGTCAACTATAACTACTTCTGAGGCAAAATTTTGAATAGCAATGTATTCTGCACAACTAGCGCCTACAGCTCCAGCACCTACAACAGTAACTTTCATTTTGTTTATATTTTAAATTTATACAATGAATTTCAAGGGCAACAAAGTTATTAAACTTGAGCAGATTACACGAATTACCCAACCCAAATTTTATTGATAAAAATCAATAATGGTTAGTTGTTTAAAGAAAGTTTGTTTATTCATTAAAATTGTTCTTTGTGGAGCCTATTTGTAAAATATGTAGTGCTAATATGATTTTCATTTTAATAGTGCTATTTTTGAAACAACGATGAATCAGAAGAAACCGAGTATTATTCAATTCGATTCAGTAGGAGAAGAGGGAGAGGGTATAATTTCTATTGCTGAATTTGCCCGATCTATGCCTTTCCCTGTCAAGCGCGTTTATTGGGTTCATGGTACACCTAATGAAAATGAACGTGGTAACCATGCCAACCTTGAAAACAAAACTATTGTAGTTTGTTTGAATGGGATAGTAGAGGTGAAGCTAGATGACTTAAAAAACAACGTATTTCATTATAAATTAGACAACCCTAAAGAAGGTTTGTTAATTCCTACTAGCCATTGGAAAAGGTTTGTCTTTTCTGAGGGGGCGGTACTTCTTTGTCTCTGTTCAGAAAAGTTTTTAGAAGCAGACTACGTACGTGATTTTAAAGTGTTTACACGTATGAAATACGATAAGAAAGCATCAATAGTATAATTTACATGTCATTTCAAACACAAGTAGATCGGAATTTGAGCGATTCGGGCTATAAAAGCTTATTCTTTTTCAATTCAGTAAAATTTTTAAAAGTAAATAACACAATACCTTCTATTTCATTCAGATTAAACAAGTCCAACAAAATAATTGCGGCAATTCATTTTTCAATTTTAGGTGATAAAGCGATTAGCTTATTACAAGCGCCTTTTGGGGGATTAGATTTCCATCAAGAGGTAGAATTAGAAGATATAGATTGTTTTCTTTCAGAGGTGTTAGTAGAATTACAAGCAAGAAAAATAAAACTGATTGAGTTCCGTCTCCCCCCTTCAAGTTATGCTCCAGCAATAGAGGCGATACAGGACAACTTGTTAAAAAGGCACGGCTTTAAGATTAGTGGTAGTGAAACGAACTGTCATATCGAAGTCAATCCACCAACGACTTTTTGGTCGCTATTGAGCTCAAGCGAGAAAAATAAACTTAACCGCAGTTTAAAAGCTGGATATCAAAACTATGAACTACCAAAATCTAAATTTAATGAAGTATATGATTTATTAAAAGAGAATCGTGAAGCTAAAGGGTATCCGTTGACTATGGAAAGAAATCATTTAGAAAAATTAGTACATAAGTTCGATGAATATAAACTTTTTGGTTGCTATGAACAGGATAAACTTATCGCTTGTACTGTTTCTATTGTGGTAAATAAAGAAATTTTATATAATTTTTATATGGCAGATAACTTGGACTATCGCTCATTTAGCCCTTTAGTTTTCTTAAATGAATATATTTATAATTGGTGCAATAAAAATAAATTTAATCAACTTGATCTTGGTACAGTCTCGGTTGATGGTATTATCAATGAAGGATTATTTTCGTTCAAAAAAAATATTGGTGCTAAAGTGAGTGGGAAAATTCGTTTTTTGAAGGTTTGTTAACCAAGTTGCTAAAACTGTAGTTTTGGTAAACTAAAAATTGTCTTAGCTTTGAGTTTGTTTTTTGAGAAAAAGTAGACTATCAAATAAGTGGCTACAATTAAATAAGTTACACTTATCGTTAAACAAGCTCCTTCGATACCATAAGCTGGTATAATGATGTAACAGCCAATTAATGAAGCAATCATCCCTAAAGCATTAGCAATAATATTGTGGTAAAACTGACCCAAACTGCAATAATAATGGCAGAATACCTGTGTTGTACCAAAGGCGACAATTCCAGGGGTTAATAGTGTAAAATACCAATTGATGCCTGTGAAATCTTTACCTACCATCCACTGGTAAAGATCAGAAGGAATACTGGCTAAAATTACGCATGAGCCAAGTAATAGTAAAAAAGTTAATTTAGATAAATCAAGAGTTAATCGTTCATTATAACCCCTGTCACTTGAGTTTACAATTTTTGAGTATTGAACTAGAGAAATACTATTACTAATTAATAAAACACCTTCCATTAAAAATAAGGCTACAGAAAATATTCCAGTTTCTGTTTTACTATATATGAAGAAAAGAGCGTAAACAGAAATTCTGTAATTTAAGAAATGGAGAATAGTTGAGAGTTGATCTTGAAAACCATACTTCAACATATCTTTTCCAGAACTAAAAAAACCACTTTTTTCTATTTTTTCTTTGAATGAAACTAAAACGAAACAACTACTTATAAAAATTGTAAAATAGACAATATGTAAGGTTTGAATATAAAAAGAGACACTAGGTGTATTTACAAAGAATAAGAATCCTAAAATCACAAAAATCAACAACACTCTTCCTAGCCCTAATAAGTTATGAGTTAGTATTTTTTCTTTACCTAACACAACTAACAGGTTTATTTCAAATAAAGAACCTAAAAACCCTAGAATGACAATGTGAAAAATCGTGTCTTCGCGAAATGTAGAATTTGTTTCTCCAAAAAGCAACTTGATTTCTATAAAGCTATTGCTATAAGTAGTTAATAAAAAATAAACAACGAAAGAGCTAAACAAAGCCCATAAGTAAGAGGGGACAAGTAATTGATAGAAGTTTCGTTTTGGAGTTAAGTACACAAGAGCAGAACTACCGATAAACCCATTTAATAACATTATAATGGTAATGGTCGATGTGATTATAACCACCTCACCGCGACCACCAGTGCCTAAAAATTGTGTGGTTAATAACACAGTTAAAAATGAAAACAGAGCTGAAAGAAGCTTAGTTGAAAAGGAACTTATGATGTTTTGAAGCAAAGTTGTAAATCTAGTTTTGTTAAAATTAACGATTTATGTTTTGAAAGTGTATTTTTAAATCAATATGTGTGGTTTAGGAGCAATAATAAAGAAACAACAGTCGTATCATTGGTTTGGAAGATGATATCTTAAAAATTGCAACCATCCTTCATCACCGTGGTCCAGATGATGAGGGATATCTTTTTATTCGTTCGAATAATGAAGTGGTTCGCTGTTTTGGAAATCAAACTAAATCAATTTCAATTAAACAACATCAGTTGTTGCCAATAAGTGAAGTAGGAGATGCGGTGGCTGTATTCTTACATAAGCGATTAAGCATTTTAGATACTAGTTCTTTAGGTCATCAACCAATGGTCTGTCAGGACAATAGGTATTATATCATCCATAACGGAGAAATTTATAATTATTTAGAACTAAAAAAAGAATTACAGAACTTAGGATTTTCATTTTCATTCAAATAGTGATACAGAAGTACTTTTAGCCGCATTTAAAGCTTGGGGGAAAGCAATGTTAAACAAACTAAATGGCATGTGGGCATTTGCCATTTATGATACTTTTAATCAATCAGTTTTTATCGCTCGAGACCGTTTTGGGGTTAAACCGCTATATTATATTAATACAGATAAAGTCTTTGCTTTTGCTTCCGAAATAAAAGCGTTAACTCAAATTTCTATTGCCGATAATATTTCTATCAACAAAGAAGCCGTACGAGAATATTTAGTGAATGCGATATATGAACCTGTTGGTGATACTTTTTTTAATGAAATAAAAGAGTTGAAAGCAGGACATTCAATGAATTATGATTTAAAGACTCACGAATATAAAATTCAAAAATATTACAATTTAAAAACGATTCAGACGTGGGGAAAACACGATAAGGGAGCTTTTAAACAATATGTTGAAGAGGTGACAAAACTTGTCGAAAATTCAATTAATCTAAGGCTTCGTTCAGATGTTAAAGTCGGAGCTTGTTTAAGTGGAGGAATTGATAGTTCTGTACTGGTTTCATATGTACAAACGAAGCAAGAAATAGAAACGTTTACTTCATCTTACAAAGGCCAAGGCGAGCAATGGTATGCTTCCGAAGTTATGAAAGGAAAAGAGGAACAGTGGAGTCAATCCTATCCAGAAACTTCAGATTTTTTAAGTCATTTGGAGGACTTAGTGTATTCCCAAGATCAACCATTTTATAACACTAGTACTTTTGCTCAGTTTGATTTGATGAAGTTGATTAATAATAAAGGAATTAAAGTGACTCTTGATGGACAAGGAGCAGATGAACTTTTTGGAGGTTATTCCCGACATTATTTTGAGTTGATTAGAGAGTCTTTTTCCCACGGTGATGTTTCAAAATTTACAGAATTATTATTCAGTAAGAGTAATAAATTTGCTGATAAAAAACTTTTTATCAAAGAGTCAATTAAGCGTAATTTTCGGTTAGAAAAATTTCATCCATATGCAATGTACCTTTCAAAAGACTTATTTTTAAACAATCAAAAACAATCGTTTCCTAAACCTTCTTTAAACAATCTGTTAAGGTATGATTTTACAGGAAATGTATTGAAAGGTATCTTCAGAACTGCTGATCGGAATTCGATGCGGTTTTCTGTGGAGAGCAGAATGCCTTTTGCAGATGATTTTGAATTAATTGAATATGTTTTTTCTATTCCTTCTCGTTTTAAAATATGTGGGGCTACAAATAAAATCTTACTGCGTGAAGCTTTTAAAGATATTTTACCAGAAACAGTTTATAATCGAAAAGATAAGATTGGTTTTTATACCCCAGAAATTAGCTGGATTCAACAAATGAATAAAGAGTTGCTTGCGTATATAACCCCAGATTTAGCAGAGTATATTAATGTTGAATCATTACGTAGTGATTGGCCAAAAATTATGGCTAACTCCAATATGAACTCTACTTGGGTGTGGCGAGTATTGAACTTTGCAATTTGGAAAAAAGTGTATAGTCTATGATGCAACCGCGAGTGACCATAATTCTTAGTTGTTTTAATCATAAAAATTTTGTCGAGAAAGCCTTGTTATCAGTTATAAATCAAGATTACACGAATACTGAAATCATTTTAGTAGATGACTTCAGTAGTGATGGCAGTATTGAAATTGTAAAAAGACTCAAAAAAAAATATTCTCAAATAAAACTAATACTCAACCAAAAAAACCTGGGGTTATGTAAAAGTTTTAATCAGGCTTTTATACAATCTTCAGGTGAATACATTGTTGATTTAGCTGCGGATGATTATCTGTTCTCGAATAAGATAACTGAGCAATTGAATAAATTCAAATACTTACCAGCAGATTATGGGGTGGTATATTCCGATTTAATTTTTGTGGATGAGCATAATGAGAGGTTGTATGAGGTAAATAAAGATGATTTTTTTACTGAAGGAGATGTGTTTTCTCATGTAGTAGCCAGACATTGTATTTATGCTAGTACCATGTTAGTAAAACGCGAAGTCCTTAATGATCTCTATGGTTATGATGAATCATTAGCGTATGAAGATTTTGATTTTGTTGTTCGAGCTTCTCGCAAGTGGAAATTTGCTTGTGTAAAGAAACCTTTGATGGCAAAGCGAGAATTGACTACTAGCTTAGGAAAACAATTTTTTAAAAAAGGAAACAACCTTGGTGAATCGACTTTAAAAATTTGTCAGAAGGTAAGGCAACTACTTGAAAACAAAGAAGAGGAAAAAGCTTTAAATAAACGTTTATATTACGAGGCATATGATGCTTTACGACATGGGCAAATTGGATTAGCACTCCGGTTTTTATTGGTGTGATTTATTCATCCTCCATAATGCTTAAATAATTTTTGTATCGTTCTTCACTAATATTCCCTTTTTTTAGCTGTGTTAAGACAGCACAACCGGGCTCATGCACATGAGTGCAGTTATGAAACTTACAATTTCCCGCATATTTAGTGAATTCAGGGAAATAGTACCAAACTTCATAAGGTTCTACATCAGCAATGCCAATCTCTTTTATTCCAGGGGTATCAATCAAGCGTGTACCATCCTCCAATAAATGCATTTCCGCATGTGTAGTGGTGTGGGTGCCCTTTTCAGTGAAGTTTGATATTTCACCAATCCGAAGGTCTAAGTCTGGATAAATGCAGTTGACTAAACTTGATTTACCTACCCCGCTGTGTCCCATGACCATGATGGTTTTTCCATAAATAGCTGACGCTAACTCATCAATTCCTTGGTTAGTTTCAGCAGAACAAAGTAAGGTTTGATACCCTATTGAATTATAGATTTGGGTTAACTCGTGCGCTTTTTCGAGATGTTTTTCTTTTAATAAATCAACCTTGTTAAAAACAATTAAAGCGGGGATGTGTTGTTTCTCTACAATAACAGAAAAACGATCAATAAACCCAGTAGAAGTTCTTGGTTGTTTTAACGAAACCACTAAAACAGCTAAATCAATATTGGATGCAAGCATGTGAAAATGATGATTTTTCCGACTTGATTTTCTTAAAAAGAAATTTTTCCGACTTTCAATTTCCTTAATTATGTACGTATGCTGATTATCTTCTTTAAAAATTTCAACTGAGTCACCTACTGCTATTGGGTTAGTTAATTTTAAGTCATGTGATTTAAAAAGACCTCTTAATCTAGCGTCAATTACTGTGTTATTCTCTAATAACACTTTGTACCATGAACCAGTAGATTTTGTGATTATTCCTTTCATAAATCTCCTGCATCCACACAATGTTTAACAATTATTTCAGTAGCACCTGTTTTTGAATTAACATAGTTCTTACATATTAGATCAACTGACTTCTTTTTTGAATAATCTGAAATAAAGCCACCTAGCAAGTGCTGTAGTTCTTTTGTTGAGGAAATGGAATAAGCACCTTGTAAGTTGATTAAGTCACATGCTTCATTAAATTTCTTGTAGTTTTTACCAAAGAAAATAGGCATTCCAAAAGTGGCTGCTTCCAAAATGTTGTGAAGCCCTTTCCCAAAGGCACCACCTATATAAGCATAAGCCCCATATTTGTAAAGGTGTGAAAGTATACCTATGGAATCGATAATGATCACTTCAAAATTTTCAATATGAGTGGTAGCACGTATTTCTGAATAACGGATAAAGGGTTTGTTAATTAGCCCCTCAATTGAATTTAATCGATTTTCAGATAGTTCATGTGGGGCAATAATGTGACGTAGCGGTAACTCTGAGTTGATGATGGGAGCCAATATCAACTCGTCTTCTTTCCAAGTACTTCCTGATACGAGTAAAGCAAATCCTTTTGCAAATCGTTCAATATAATCTATGTCTTTTTTTTCACTTATTATTTGTACAACACGATCAAACCGTGTATCGCCTGTGATTGTATAATTTGTCAAGCCAGACTTGTGTAATAGGTCTGCGGACTGTTGGTCCTGAATGAAAAAATGTGAAAAATTTTTTAGGGTATTAAGGAAGAAATTTCCATAGGGTCTAAATTGAATTTGGGAGTTTCTGAATATACCCGAAACCAAATAAGTGGGAATTGTTTGTTCTTTTAGCGCACTGAGCATAAAATGCCAAAACTCATATTTAACAAAAAAAGCAGCCTTGGGTTTAGTAATGGCAATGAACTGTTTTGCATTAGATGCTGTATCAAGAGGGAGGTAACAGACTATATCTGCTTCACTATATTTTTTTCTCACTTCATATCCAGATGGTGAGAAAAATGTAATGATAATTTTATAATAAGGAAATTTCTTTTTGATGGAGTCTATTAGGGGTCTGCCTTGTTCAAATTCACCTAAAGAGGCACAATGAAACCAAATATATTCACCTGGATTAGTGTTGATTTCTTTATGTAAAAAATAAAATAGGTTTTTTCTTCCTTTGATAAATTGCCTAGCTTTTTTATTAAAAAATGATGATAGGAAAGCAATTAATCCATAGAGCCAAATTCCTGTAACGTATATTAATTTCATCAACTAGTAATAAAAAAGGCTATCTGGATGTGATCATAAGAAATAACTCACTCAGATAGCCTTTGTGTTGCTTGCTATAGGATTAGTTCTTTGAAAGATAATCGGATACTCCTTCTTTAGTGGCTTTCATAGCCTCTTCACCTTGTTGCCAGTTAGCAGGACATACTTCACCATGTTTTTCAGAATATTGCCATGCATCCACTGTTCTCAACTCTTCGTCAATACTTCTTCCAATAGGGAAGAAATTAACCACTTCGTGTCGAACGATTCCTTCTTTATCGATTAAAAAAGTTCCTCGATAAGCGATTGGAGCTCCCTCAAAAATTAATTCACCATCATCATTGTAAGTATAGTCACCTCCTAATACACCAAAATTTGTCGCAATAGTTTTAGCCGTATCAGCCACTATAGGATATTTTACACTTTCAATTCCGCCTTTGTTTTTTGGAGTTGTCAACCATGCTAAGTGAGTTTCTTCGGTGTCTGTTGAACAACCCACCACAGCAACGCCTCTTTTTTCAAACTCACCAAGTTTAGCTTGAAAAGCTAATAGTTCAGTTGGGCAAACAAACGTAAAATCCTTTGGGTAAAAGAAAAATACTACTTCCTTTTTTCCTAAGAATTGGCTTAACGAAAAATCCTCTACTATTTCAGTCCCGTTAATAACTGCAGGCGCACTAAATTCAGGAGCTTTTTTTCCTACTAATGACATATTGTTTTTGATTTTAATTTAGACAATTTTTACTCTGCAATAATACTTTGAATTAAGTGGATTTTCAAGGTTTTATACCAACACTTATTGATGAAATGGGAATAAAAAGTAAAGGACTTCGAATATCGAAGTCCTTTACTAATATAGAAAACAAATAAATTAGGATATGAATAGATTAATCTAGGATATGAAGTTAGATTAACATATTTAACAGTATATACTATGAACTAAAGAATGGTAACCAGTTAAACAAAAAATATTTTTTAATTTAACATTCAAAAATAATTCTACTGAAATATGAGTGTCATAAAAGTCTTGTTTGTATGCTTGGGTAACATTTGTAGATCACCATTAGCTGAAGGAGTTTTTAAGGAGATAGTAGAAGAAAATAAACTAGGGGCGTCTTTTGAAATAGATTCATGTGGTACTAGTGCATACCATGTAGGGGAGTTGGCAGACAAAAGAATGCAAGAAGTAGCTTTTTCACACGGCTTGTTACTTTCCTCTAGAGCTCGGCAATTTCAGAATCATGATTTGCAAGATTTTGATTACATAATCCCCATGGATAGTTCGAATTTTAATTCGATAAAGTCGAGTGAATATAAATCGAAAATTTTTTTATTGAGAGATTTTGATGTTTATTCAAGTGGTAATTACGATGTGCCAGACCCTTACTATGGTAATGATGATGGGTTTGAAAATGTGTATCAAATAGTTCTTAGGTCGTGTAGAGAACTTTTTAAAAAAATTAAAAATGATAATCAATTATAATAAATCTCTTTTTATAACATTAGTTTTACAATTTCTATTTGTAATTGTCACAATAGGACAGAACAAAAATGCAAGTATAATAGCAGGAGCAGCAGCAACGCAAATTCATGGCGATGGAATGGCTGGCTATAACAAATTAGGATTGGAGTTTGGTGTTTCTGTGCAATCTCCGCTGTCGGATAAACTCTTGTTTCAACCCGAAATTTTATACTTTCAAAAAGGAAGTAGTAGTAATGCTGATACCCCTTTTTTTCTAAAATATAAATTAAACTATTTAGAGTTACCTCTAATGCTGGGCTATAATCTTAATGAATATTTTCAACTTCAAGGAGGACCATCAATTGGTTATTTATTGAATGGGGAAGTGTCATCAGCTTTATCGAAAAATTCGTTGGAAGAAGTGAATAAAGTAGATGCTAGTGTAATGATTGGTGGGAGTTATCGGTTTTTGGCCAATACTTCTATAAAAATTAGGTACTCGATATCTTTTATTTCAATCACAAAAACAGGAAACTCAGTGAATGATACAGTGAGTTTCCTGATGATATTTCATATTTAAGAACCTCTCTTAGCCTTTGATGCAGTAGGAGTGGTGGTTTTTGCTTTGGTAGTTGGCTTTTTTGTTGAAGTAGCTTTAGGTGTAGCTGTTTTTTTTGTCGTAGATTTTTTTGCCGTATCTTTCTTAGCAGGTTTTTCTTCAGTCTCCTCCTTTTTAGTAGAAAATAACTCTGGAGAAAATTTAACCAAAGTCGAATACCATGACACCAATTTTTTAATGTCAGACAAGTATACACGCTCTGTATCGTAATCAGGAACGATAGTTTCTAAGAAACTCTCTAACTCAGCGGGGTCTGATTTTGGATTTACAGGTATTTCGTCTTTATGTTTTTCGTATATGGAGTCAAAAACAGTCTCCAACATCAATGACGATTCAGCACTTGTCGTATAAATTGAAATCTCCTTCAAAAGGGAAACTCGAGCATTTGCCCCAACAATACTTTTTTTCTTTTCTTCGTCAAGAGATTCAAGTATAACTCCTGTTCTCGTAGGCTTCAACACCTTAAATAAACCGCTTTTTCCAGCTATTGAAGCTATATCCTTAAGTTCCATATATGATAATTTCTAATTTTAGAGGCTAAATTTAACTGGAATATTGTATTCAGCAACATAACCTGGAGCATTAAATTTTAAAGTTTTCACAATTCGTAATGCTTCTGCGCCTGTTCCAGCACCTATTTCTTTAACTATTTTAGGGTATTGGATAGTTCCATCTTCAAGCAGTGTTAAATGTATGATGCACTCACCTTGTCGTCTGTTTCTTTTTGCAGATGGTGGATATACCATAATTTCTTGTATTTTTTCTAATAATGCATCTTTTCCACCTTCATAGTGAATTGCAATTGGTAGACTACCTTTTGTTGCGCTGCCAGCGGTGTTCCCTACAGTCTGTGCGTGAATGTTTGAAAAAAGACTAGAAATTAGGTAAATACTTACGGCTAATATAATTCTTTTAAACTCTTTCATATCAAGTGTTTTAATGTTAGTGAATCTTACAAAAATATATAATTCAGTAGATTTTACAAATCCAGTTTTACACTGTTGTTTAATTCAGAAATATATGATAAAATATCCTCTTTACCACTTAAGTTAACGGATGATGTTATAAAGATTTTGGGCAGCTCTTCCCACGATTTAGTTAATTCTTTTTGATAAAAGCTGACCGACTGAGTAATTTTGTTTTTAGATAATTTATCAGCCTTTGTAAATACAATGCAGAATGGTTTTTGGTTATTACCGAGCCATTCAATAAATTCTAAATCAATTTTTTGTGGTTCATGACGAATATCAATAAGCAAAAAAATACAAATTAAGTTTTCACGATTAAGTAAATATGTTTCAATAAACTTTCCCCACTTATTTTTTTCACTTTTACTAACTTTTGCCCAACCATAACCTGGTAAATCAACTAAATACCAATTATTATCAATTTCAAAGTGATTTATCAACTGAGTCTTTCCCGGTATTCCAGATGTTTTAGCTAAACTTTTCCTATTTGTTAAAGCATTAATTAAACTTGACTTACCAACATTTGATCTCCCGATGAAAGCGTATTCATGTCTATCTGGTCGAGGACATTCGTTTATACTTTGACTACTTTTAGAAAAATTAGCTTGTTTTATTTTCATAATTTCTATCCCGAAAGTACAAAGTTTTTAAGACAAGTGTTTAACTTATCTTGAGGTTAAATTAAATTGACTAGACAAAATATATTGATTTAGTTATTCTAACGGTCAATATTTTCTAACTTTCTAATCATTTAAACGTATAATTATATTTACTGTGAAAGAGGCTTTGAATGTGATAAAATATAAGTGTTTATTTTTCAGCTTGTTGTTGGGGTGTATGACCTTTATACACATAACTACGATTGCTCAAACGGATAAGATATTAGTTGATTTAGCAGATGAAATGTATGCTTTTGGTGATTTTGAAGACGCTATCGGTTTATATCAACAAGCAATAACTGAAAACCCTGATAACATTAGAGCAAATTATCAACTCGGTGAGTGTTATTTAAGAACGTCTCATAGTAAAGCTAAAGCAGTAGGTTTTTTTTTAAAAGCATATGACTTAGATGCTGAGTACACTAACATGATCCTTTTTAAAATTGCTGAGAGTTATCGATTTGCGCATAAGTTTGATAAGTCTATTGAATATTATAAACTATTTAAAGAAGAAGTTGAAATCCATAGAAGGATCTTTGAAGGTCTGGATACGGAAGAATTAAAGGAAAGAGCGGACCGCAGAATATACGAATGTAGAAATGCTAAGGATTATATATCTTCACCTACCAGTGTTCAGATAGAAAATTTGGGTGAAGATATCAATTCTGAAGAAAATGATTATGCACCAGTTTTATCACAAGATGGTAAGAAGCTAATTTTTACATCAAGAAGAGCAGGAGGAGTTGGGATATTGAAAGATGTAGATAATAAATATTTTGAAGACATATGGATTTCTAACTTTGATGGTGAAAAATGGTCTAAACCTCAAAATATGGGCCCGAAAATTAATTCGGAAAATCATGAGTCAAATTTGTGTTTGTCGCCAATTAGTGAAGACTTATACATCTATAAGACAGAAAATGCTGGAGATATTTTTTTGGCAAAAAAAGTATATGATGAATGGGAAGAACCAAAATCATTGGGGGCACCTATCAATACTGAGTACAAAGAAGTTTCAGCTTTTGAAACTTCTGATGGGGATAAATTATTTATTTCAAGTGACCGACCAGGAGGTGTAGGCGCTACAGATATTTATGTAGCAGAAAAAAACGAAAATGGCGAATGGGGAGAACCAATTAATTTAGGTAATCAAATTAATACAGAATATGATGAAGAAGGACCTTTTTTCGTGTCTGAAAGCAATACATTGTATTTTAGTTCAAAAGGACATGATGGCATGGGCGGGTATGATCTATATCGATCAGTTTATAACCCCAATGAAAATTTATGGTCCAAGCCTCAAAATTTAGGTTATCCAATTAATTCAACAGATGATGACTTATATTTCACCATGGCAAGTGACGGAAAAACAGGGTATTATGCTACTTTTAAAGAAGATAGTAAAGGTGAGAATGACTTGTATAGAATTTACCCAGCTGATGGGAGTGAGGTAAAAGACTCAGATTCAACAATATCAAAGATAGATTCCATTAAAGGAGCCGTAGTTTTAAATTTTAAAGTCTTTGATTATGACACTCAGGAACCAATAACGGCTTATATAGAGTTAGTAGATAAAGATACTGATGAAAAACTTTTTAGCGGAGAGGTTACTGGAGAGTTTGATTTTTCTTTTAATAATAAAGATTCAAAGTTAGTAATACTGTTAGTAGAATCAGAGGGGTATCTATTTCAAACAGTGAAAATAAAAGTGCCTTCACCAGCAAAAGAACAAGTTGTATTAGAGCGAAAACTAGGTTTAAGAAAACCAAAAGAAAATGTAGCGAACATAATGAGAAACGTATATTTCGATTTTAGTAAGTCTACTTTGAAAAAAGAGTCCTACAATGAAATTGAAAAATTAGTAAAAATGTTGAACGCTAATCCATCTATGAAAATAGAAATAAGTGGACATACAGATTTTATCGGTGGCAGTGCTTACAATAAAGAGTTATCTAGACAAAGAGCAAGTGCTGTAAGAGACTATATAATAAATAAAGGTATAGCCGGGGATAGAGTGACAGCTGTAGGGTATGGGTCTGAACGACCTCTTGCTTCAAATGATGATGAAGAAGAAGGACGAGAGTTGAATAGACGAACTGAGTTTACTATTTTGTCTAAATAATTTTCTCACACCACTTTCTAAATGGAGTTCTCTGAAACAATTCTTATCTTGTGATGTTTACTGTTATGAAACATAAAATTTACTTAGTTGGAAAGAGAAGTAGTAGTTCCGTATTCAAATAGTTCTGAATCAAAAAAAAATCAGGTTGCAAACATGTTTAACAGCATATCTAAACGATATGATTTACTAAATCATGTTTTGAGCCTAGGTATTGATATATATTGGAGGAAGAAAGCAATTAAACTTCTTAAAAAGGACAACCCACAGGTAATGCTTGACATTGCTACAGGAACTGGGGATTTCGCTATTGAAGCATATAAAATACTTAAGCCTAAATCAATCAAAGGAATAGATATTTCAAGAGGAATGCTTGATGTTGGCATTGAAAAAATAAACAAACTAAACCTTGAAAAAGTAATTGATTTACAATTGGGGGACTCTGAAAACTTATCTTTTAAAGACAATGTTTTTGATGCAGTTACTGTTGCCTTTGGAGTTAGAAATTTCCAGGATTTGGAAAAAGGGTTGTCAGAAATTTATAGGGTAATAAAACCTGAAGGCAAGTTAGTTATACTTGAATTTTCAAAACCATATGTTTTTCCTTTCAAACAATTATATAATTTTTATTTTAGCGCAATATTACCCTTAATTGGGAAGTTAATATCAAAAGACAATTCGGCATATACTTACCTACCGAATTCAGTGAAAGCTTTTCCTGATGGAAAGACTTTTGTGGAAATAATGAAGAAAGAAGGATTTAGAGAAGTTAAATGGAAGCCATTAACAGTTGGAATAAGTTCAATTTATATTGGACAAAAATAATCATCGTTTTCATGTTATGTTTTGTTAGTTTGACTGGGTTTTCTCAAACAAAACAGCACATGAATTTACCTAATTATGATAATAAATTTTTGCATTACGGATTTTCTGTAGGGAGCAACTATTCAATTTTTCGGTTAAAGCATTCTAATGATTTCTTAACCCAAGACTCTTTTAAATCAATTCGTTCTGTTGGAAGCTATTCGTTTTCTCTAGGGTTTATATTGAATATGAGGTTAGCTGAATTTTTTGATTTACGTTTATTACCAACGGTGTCATTTTACAACCGATTAATTGATTATGAATCAACGAACGAAGAAGTTGGAACAAATACTTTAAGGTTTGAATCTTCTTTTATAGAGTTTCCTTTGTTAGTAAAATATAAAGCACAAAGAAGAGGGAATCATAGAATGTATATGGTTGGTGGTTTGAAACCAGGTTTTGCTGTAGGGGGGAACAAAGACGAAGCGAATGGCGACCTTTTGAAAATTCCTCGACAAGATTTATCAATTGAAGCAGGATTTGGGTTAGATATCTACTATGAATTATTCAAGTTTTCTCCTGAGCTTCGTTTTTCACTGGGTTTAATTAATCTACATGATAAAATTGATACTGTAGAAAGTCAATCAATCAACTCATTAACAACTTATACCATTAGCTTATTTTTATTTTTTGAGTAGGATTTATCTTTTAAACCCAAGTATACTCAAACCACATTGATCACCACTTCCATGGTATTTAAATGTCATGTAATGTACCCCAGTATTTGAGCAGGTATATTGAATTGGGAAAAAACTATCGCTTTTTTTATCGTAGTTACTTATTAATTTCTTGTGTTGAGGATCATATAAGATAATTTCTATGTTTTTAGGGGTGTTATTGTTATCAGATATTGTAAGCATATAATTAGTCCCCTTACTGAAAACAAATGAATATTCGATTTCACCATTTGCATTAGTTTTTATTTTTTCAATCGGAAAAGACTTAATAAAAGTGTAACCTGGTGAAAGTTGTTCAACACAAAATTCTTTGTGCGATTGAGGATTACATTGACCATGTGAGAATAAAGTAGGTGTAGAAGTTAAGAATAGTATGATTATAAAGTTTTTCATATATGAAATTAATCTTTTGTGACTTTATTTCTTATGTTTTTTACTGACGAAGATATAGATGAAAGTTGTTCTTCTGTTATACTTACTTCACTATAACTATTGTCAACCACCTTCATTACTCCGTCAACTATTTCATAACTTGATTCTCCCTCAACTAAATTGATTTTAACTTTATCAAAGATAGTGTTAAGTGCCTTTAAGTCATTTGTAAGGTCAGCTACATACTTGTCATGTTTATAATATTCTAATAATTGCAATAACTGTTCCAATACAACCTTTTGTTCACCTATTCTTTCTTTAAGATCATCATTAGGATTGGCTTTATTAACCTTGCATAATAAGTTAAGCCCTTCAATCCACCCACCAGCAATTATTAAAACACTTAGCTGAGATCTATCCTGAGTTTGCAAATAATTGTTAATTTTCTCAAAGTTTGATGTAGTGATTAATAAAAGTGAGTCTAGATTATTGTCGTTTTTCATTAGCCTATTTAATGTGTTATAATCAAAAAAATGACCTAAATCTAACTCGTTAGCAAGTTCTGAGATTGCGTCTAAAAAAAATATACCATCTTGATTTTTATTAAAAATGTTAGAATATGCTAAGTCAGCACTGTACACACCAAGATTAATCGCTTTTTCGTGCCCAGTAGTATATTTTTTCTTGTTTTCGACAGAGTTAAGATAAGTTTTATTGTATTTCCCACCTACTTCCTTTATTAAAAACGAAACTTCTAATGGTGATGGAATTGATTGAAATAAGCTGTTTAGTTCCTCAGTGTTTATAGTAAGGGGCTCATTTTTATGGTTAATAGAATCAAGAGATGCTAAAATATCATTTTTAGATGGCTTTTTGGGGCTAGAGCAAGAAGATAGTGAAGCCATTAATATTATAAGAATACTTGATAATATTAGCTTTCCTTTTTTTTCTTTGGCGTTAAATCTCATGTTTGCGAATAGTTATTCTATTAAATGTGTTTATTAATACCTTGAAAATATCGAAATACAAACTAATATATAAGATAAAAGTCATAAACCATAATACGGAAATGTTAAACCAAAAAGTTCCAATTTTTTTTCCAAAAATTAATTTTGAAGGTGAAAAAAAGTGAGTTCTATAATTGAAGAAACCATTTTCAGAGGGTAATTTAAATATTGGGTCAATGTTTTGGACGAATTCACCTTTATGTAATTCAATCCTTGCTTTAGTATTAACGTTTCTTAATAAATCGTCTAGACTAAGATTGAAGTAATCTTTTTTTAAAGATTCAAACGAATTATAACCTAACTTTTTGTATTCCCTATCTAAGATTATACTCAATTGTTTTTTTTTATTAAGGTTTAAATTATAATCTATTTTGAGAATTTTTTGTAATTGTTTTAGATAATTAAAGTAAGATAGGTAATTGTGATTGGTATAATTAATGAAGTTATCAGTATTGATTTCCACAGGTATGTGGGTTTGAGGAAAGTCTTTACTTAATTTAATTATTCCTTTTTTTAAGATATTGAGTTTTTGTCTTAAAGCACTCTCATTTCTTTTTTGAGAAGAACTTAGTAATGCGCATTCATTTAAAATATGTTCTAATTCAGGTATCAGGTATGCTTGATAAAAGTTAATGTGGCTTATTTTTTGATCCAAATCAAAGTACATTTTCTCATATTCATTATTTTTAAATTGTTCAACGGTTAAAGCTTCATATGCCCATCGTGAGCCCATTAAATCCGATATTATTGGAGGGGTATTTTTCGTTGAAAGTAAAGGGTTTAATTTCTCAAAATCAAAAATAGCTCCGCTTAGTATCATTTGGGGGATTAATAAAATGGGAATGAGGATATATACTGTTACCGCTTTGTCAAAAGTAGCGGAGATATTAAGCCCCATCATATTAGCCATACAAGCACACGAAAAAAGTATCAGCCAATAGCTTGTTGTCATTCCCTGAATTTCAAGAATATAATTACCAATAATAACAAAGGAAAGAGATTGAAATGCTGAAATGCTAAATAATATGCTCATTTTAGAAAGGAGATAACTTGATTTACTTAGGTTTAAAAATTTTTCCCTTTTTAAGATTTTTTTATCCTTGATTATTTCTTCAGCACTTATAGACAGTCCCATAAATAAAGAGATTATGATACTAATTAATAAGTATGCGGGTATGTTTTCATTATAACCAAAAGAATAACCGCCATAGGGATCGTCATTATACCGTATTATTATACTTAAAAGTATTGCTAAAAGAGGGGCTTCAAGGATGTTTATGATTAAGTAAGCTGTATTGTTTAATTTAGACTTACCGTCACGCATAATAAATGTTAACCATTGTTTAAATCGGCCTGGAATATTTAACTCTCCTTTTTCCTTGGTACTGATTTTTGGGTTAGAAAGACTTTGATGATTACTTTTAAAATAATCATTCCATTGAGCGGGACTGACTTTTCTTTGCATAGTCGTTTCCCCAAATTCATTTACAACTCTGGCTTCAATCAAATCAAATATTTGCTCTGGATTAACATTTCCGCATTCAGAGCATTGCCCTTGATAGCTGTTGATTTGATTTGTTATTTTTTTGAAATAGATAACTGCATCAATTGGATTACCATAAAAAATTGGATACCCACCATTATCTAAGAAAAACATTTTATCAAATTTTTTATAGATTTCTGAAGATGGTTGATGTATAACAACAAAAATAAGTTTGCCTCTATGAGATAATTCTTTTAATAAGTCAATTACATTGTTAGAATCACGAGAAGATAAACCTGATGTTGGTTCATCAACAAACAACACGGCTGGCTCTCGAATTAATTCTAGAGCTATATTTAGTCTCTTTCGTTGTCCGCCACTTATTTTTTTATTTAAAACACTTCCCACTTTCAAATCTTTAATGTGAATAAGACCTAAATTACTTAAAGTGGTTATTACTGTTTTTTTTATTTCAGCATCAGGTTTATTTTTGAAACATAACTTTGCATTAAAGTATAAGTTATCATAAACAGTTAATTCTTCAATAAGTAAATCATCCTGAGCTATATATCCAATTAATCCTTGTATTGTGTCTGATTCTTGATGGATATTATATCCATTTATAGTTATTTCTCCAGAAGAAGGTTTATCAATACCTGCTAATACATTTAAAAGTGTTGTTTTTCCAGCGCCACTACCTCCCATAATACCTATCAGACCTCCTCTGTTTTCAGAAATATTTATGTCATGAAGTCCTTTGGTGCCATTTGGGAATTTGTAATTGACATTATGACAGTTAAATGAAACCTGAGAAGTTAATCTAGTGTTGTTATAATGTGCGACTAAATCGCTAAAATAGATGGATTCACCATTACTAATAGCAAGTGTACTGCCATTAGTATACAAATGGATTTGATTATGGTCGATCTCAATGTTATTGAGTTTAATTACATCTGGCCCAATTTTTTTTAAAAAATAGAGATTAACACTTTTAACCTGCAAGAAAATGATTGTACTAGTTGAAAGCTTTAAATTAATATGACGAGTTTTGCTTGTTGACGGTTTATCAGAAGATATTATTAATATTGATTCGTGATTTAAATCTTTGCTGTCAAAGCTTGTTACGAATGTTTTAATAGCCAAATATTCTTCATTGGAAATATTAAAAACTATTGCTACAGTGTCAATTATTTGTTTTCGCTTTTTGGTAAAATTTGAATCATAATTTGCTAATTCTATTAATTCAACTAGTACTACTATTTTTTGTTTTTGGGTAAGTGTATTGTTGATTTTTTTACATATAGAGAGTGTTTTTAATGAATCTCTCATAGATGTTAGTTTTGACCTCCGAAGTGTTTTTTCGTTTTCTTTTTGAATATTAATTTCATTTGAACCTTTCTTTTCGGAGTAAAAGGTGTAAAATAAATCGATGTATGGAGTTACTTCAATTGGATTTAGTCTTAATTTGAAGAATTGTTCTATAAATTTAAACTCAGCTTCTGTTGCACCAGAGTCTTGTTTTGTGATTATAGCAAAAAGTTGCGTGAGCGCTTTTAATATTACTTCACTCATTTATAAATGTATCTAGCAAGGTATCTTAATGTATATTCTAAAAGCGAATACCTATTAATAATACATCGTCTGTTTGTTTAGTGTTACCTTTCCAATTTTCAAAAGTTTCATTAAGTGAAATCATGACGCTATCAATGGATTCTGATTCAATTGCTAAGATTTCTTTGACCTTCTTAGTTCCTAACTTGGTATTGCCGTCAGGTCCTCCAAATTGGTCAGGAAGCCCATCTGAAAAGAAATAAATCGAGTCACCTTTGACATAGTTAAACACATTGTTTGTGAATGAAGTTTTGTTCACATATGCCTTTCCTCCACCTATAGGGAATTTATCTCCTTTGTACTCGTATAAATCTCCTTTTTGAGATACATGGTAGAGCGGTCTATTTGCTCCTGCATATTCTATTTCTTTCTTTTTTAAGTTAATTCGACAAAGACCGATATCCATACCATCTTTAATTTTAGATGAGTCAACATTTTGGTTGAAAGTATTTGTCACTGACTTGTCAAGTGCATCAAGTACTTGACTTGCGGACAAATCGCTTGTGTTTTCAACTATATTATTAAGTAAAAAATAGCCAACTAATGAAATTAAAGCACCAGGGACACCGTGACCTGTGCAATCAACTGCAGCAATGTATATGTCGTCTCCTTTTTGTTTAAACCAAGGAAAATCGCCACTTACTACATCTCTTGGTTTAAAAAATATTGAAGAGTTAGGAAGTACTTTACTTATTAATGAGTTATCAGGTAGTATTGCTTCCTGAATATTTTCTGCATAATTGATACTGTCATTTATTTTTTGGTTCTTATCTTTTATTTCATTTTCAATTTCTTTTGCTTCTGTGATATCATGGGCTACCAGAAGAATCGAATTAACTTTATCATTATTGCCATATTCAGGAATCGCGTTGAGACTCATTATTCGATTGCCAGCAATAGTAGGGAATTCTACCTCTTTTGTTGATTTTACTCCAGTGCTAAATACATCTTTACATATGTTATCTAAATCTTTTTTTATGGATTCATTTATATCAATTTCAGCTATAGTTTTATTTAGTAAACTTTCTTGGGTTTTACCTGTTAATCTTGTTATAGTTGGGTTAACATAGAAAAATTTACCTTTATTGCTTAACCTGATAATTAAATCAAGAGAGTTTTCAGATAAGGCCTGCATTTGACCTCTTTTCTTTTCTTCTTCTTCAGCTCTTCTTCTTTCTGTAATGTTACGATAATTCACAACAATGCCATTAATTGCAGGGTCTTTAATAAGGTTTTTTCCTGTTGCTTCCAGCCAAATTAAATCTCCTGTTTTTTTGAAATAGGAGATTTGAATGCTTACAGTTTCAGAAGAATTCTTTAATAACTTATTAAACATTTCAGCATACAAACCTTGTTCACTTTTGTTCACTAAGTTAAAATCACTTTTGCCAACTAAGTCACTTTCTTCATATCCTAAAAGCGGTTCTAGGGAAGGGCTGACGTATTTAATTATACCGTCATTATCATATATTACTATTACTTCTGACGCATTTTGTAACAAAGCTTGAATTCTTAATTGAGCATTATTTACTTCGTTAATCTGCTTTTCTAATTCTTCATTAGTTTTTTGAATTTGAACTTGCGAAGCTTCCATTTTTATGGCGTTTTGTTTAAGTTCATTTTGTTGGATTTTAAGCTCACTACTCATCCTCTGAGATTCTTCAAGCAGCCTTTTTGTATTTTCATTAACTTTTATGTTAAAAATAGTTCTAGCTATAATTTCAGATACTTCTTTCATGAATTGAGCATCACCAAGAGAGAAATTCTCTAAGCTTGCTAACTCAATTACACCATATACTTTCTCATTGGTTATTAAAGGGATAATCAATAAACTTGAAACTTGTTTTTCACCAAGTAAACCTGATGTAATTGAAGTATAGTTAGGAGGTATCTCTGTTCTAATTATGATATCTTTTTCCACAGCAGCTTGCCCAATAAGACCTTCTCCAAATTTAAATTTACCACTTAAATACTTCTTTTTATTATATGCATAACTCGATTTAAGTTCTAAATACTCTTCACTATCATTAGTTATAAACAGTGCACCTTGCACACCATTCGTGCGTTTGCATATGTATTCTAATACTGCATCACCTAATTCTACTATTGTGTTATTATTTCTCAAAATACTACCAATTTCAGCAACGCCAGTAACAATCCAATTTCGTAAATTATCTTTTGAATTGGCTTTCTGAAGACTTTCGCTCATATTAAGTAGAGCGTGTCCAAGTATATCTTTATTGCTGATAGGTTTAAATTGAGTCTTAAAATCACCTTCTCCAATTTTTTGTGCAAATGCTGCTGTTTTTTTAAGTGATTTTACAATTTTATTCACAATGACAATCATTTCTCCAACCTCATCTTGGAGGGGAGTAACCATTTCACGAGGTAGAATACCGTGGCTAACTAAACCAAGTACTTTCTTGAGTTTTAGAATTGGATAAGTTAAAAAGCGAGAGAAAAAATTACTTAATATCAATGAAATAATTAATAAACATACAGCGGTAAGAACGGTATAAGCATTAAATCGTTGGAGGGTTGTGTAAACCGTGGCTGTTTTTACTTTTATAAGCACTCCGATGTCTAATGTGTCAAAATGTTTCCATACAGCTAAATTTTCAGTATCATCTATGTGTGTATACGGACCTGAACCAATTTCATTTTTCATTTTTTTAACTGAAACATGTAAAGGGTCATCCGAGTTGTCTTTATAAAAAAGTTTTATTGGTAGTGAGCTTTCAGACATTCTATATATGTCATTTTTATAAAGTTTATATGTGAGGATTTCAATTGAATTATCAGCTTCTGGTAGTGAGGGTTTACTTTTTGTTAAGATTTTTCTGGCGTTTATTTTACATACTAAAACACCAGTTAATTTACCTTCGTTTGTTAAGATTGGTTGTGTTACATATACAAAAAAGTTTTTCCCTTCATGAATTGATTTGTTAACATGAAACTTCTTGATGTTTAAATCAATTATTTGATTGTCAACATTCTTAAATTTATGCCCCGAAGATGTTGAATCATTGTATTGAAATAATATAATACCTTTTTCACTTAGTAAATAGATATCATCATATTGATTTATTTCTTGAAAATCTCTGAATATGTCGTAGTAAAAGTTTCTATAGGACTTAGCGGTGTCACCCCCACGTAATGCATATTTATTTAATGCCTGAAAGTTATATACTAAATCATTATTTCGAAGGATATATGTCATGTCCTTTTCAGTACTCTCAAAATATCGGTTAATGTTTTCTTGGTATACTTTTGTGAGTAATGTTAGTCTAGAAATGTACTGATTTTCTAATGACTTTTTATTTGTGTCATATGATATAAAACTTACCGATATAACTCCAATAGCGACTAAAAAAAATACGAGGAGTATTAATTTGGTTGATATTTTTAATTTTCCAAACATATATTAAGCCTCTTTAGAAGATAGATCATTGTTTTTCATTTTTATCAATAAATTTTTAACTAAGAGTTTTGATAATTTAGTGATTAGTTCTTCTTCATTATTTTCAAAGACATTAAAAGATGCCAACTCCATGACTGCTAAAGTCTTGTTTTTATCTATTAATGGAATGATAAGTAAATTACTTGGTGTTGCATCCCCTAAACCAGAAATTATCTTGATATAACCTTCAGGTACATTTTTAATATTGATTAATTTTTGAGCCTTTGCGACTTGACCAGCTAAACCTTCACCAAAAAGAAAATTAGTTTCACCATCTTCAGGTTTATAGTAAGCATAACCACCAATTAATGATAAAATATTTTTGGAGTTTTCAGTTGAGGTGATGTAAAAAATGCCTTGACTAATTTCAAAATGTTTTGCAATTATGCTTAATGATTGGTTGCAAAATTCCTTTAAGGTAGTGGTTTTAGGAATGTTATTTATTTCATCAATAATGTTTTGTTCTGATATTTCACGAGTTTTTTTGTTTGAGTTGGAAGTTTTCCCTTCATTTTTTTTGTTTTCGCTGTATACAGTATCATCAAGCATTTCAGAAAAATCAGTAGAGTTGACTTTTTTTAATTCCCTAAAAATTAAAAAAATACCTGCGCAACCGATAAAAATTTCTGTAATAAAAAAGCCCATCAACTTCAAAATGGTCACATCAGTATGTTCAGCTATTATAGCAGGACTTATTCCTAAATCGATTGCTAGTTGCTCTTGAAAGTTGTAAAGAGAATACACTAGAGGACCTGTTATGATTAAAAAAATCACCAATAAAAAAAGTTCAACATTTCTTACACTTCCTTTCATACAGATTAAATCTAATTTACCGCATTCACGTTGAATTAAAAAACAGTTTATGTTTTAGCTATAAAATTTAACGATTTTAAACTTAATAATCATTTCTAAACTATTATTCTTTTCCGTAAAGATGAATTTTTAGTCTATTGATGTATTTAGAATCATACTTTAGCATAAATTTTTTCTTTATAGTTGATTAATTGATAAAGACTAGAAGAGGGTATACAGTCTAATGATTCATTTCTACCCAGAAATAGATAGGCTTCTTTATTACATGACTCATGAAAACGTGTTATAACAGTGTTTTGGAGTTCTTGACTGAAATAAATTAACACATTTCTGCATATTATTAAATCAACATGATTAATTATTACATCTGAAATTAAGTTGTGTTGTTCGAAAGTGGTTTTTTTTGTCATATTCTGATTAAAGACCAGTTTTTCTTTATGGATATTAAAATAGATAGACAGCTCTTTAGTTCCACCTGATTCAATATATGCTTTTTTTAACTGAGGAAACTCTGGTTTCAAAATGATACCTTTTTTTGCTAAAGAAATTGCCTTATAATTAAGATCTGTAGCTAATATTTCAGTTTTATTTAATAAGCCTAGTTCATAGAGAATAATAGTAATCGAAATAACTTCTTCACCGGTAGAGCAACCAGCTACCCAAATTTTAATTGATTTATTATTTCTTAATCTACTGTTTTCTAATTGACTTCTAAGTGCTAACCAGCTACTAGGGTCTCTAAATAAGGAGGTTACATTAACTGTTATTTCAGATATCAAATAGTTTAGGTAATCAGAATTTTGGTTGATGTGTTCAATGATATTAATAGGTCCTTTAAGTTGTTCTTGAAGTATAAATTTGTTTATTCTACGCTCAAATGAACGTGGAGCATAGCCTGAAAAATCTATATTATGGTTATATTTTAAAAAAATTAAAAGTTTTAAAACGTCTGATGAATGGATATCACACATGGTGGGTGTAAAAAGTTAATTATCAATTATCAAGTTTTTTCCTCATTTTATCTACTTTCATTTCTTTTATTCGAATAGTCTCTTCAAAATCTTTTATTTTGACTTCATGTTCAGACTTTAGTTCTTCAATTGTAGTTTTTAGTTTTCTTATTACGCTATTGTCAGTGACTGATTTTTCAAGATCATCTTTAAGCTTAATAATGGTTTCTTGAAGTTCTTTTTCTTTCTCATGTGCATTTTGGAGTTTCTTGTTTGTTTGTTGTTGTATTTCTAATAACTCCTTATCTTTTTGCATTTCCCTACGTCTCATTTCTTCTTGAGTTGCTTGAAGTTCCTCTAAATTTTGAAGCATTTCTTCTTCTTGTTCCTTCATTTTTAAAGTCAATTCTTGAGATTCACTCAATAAAAGTTGTGTTTGTTTTGTAGTTTCTACTCCAGCTAAAGATGTGGCAATATTTTCAGCTATTTTTTCTACAAAATCAATTTTAAACTGTTCGAAAATTTTGAATGAGGCTATCTCAATAATACCATATAAAATTCCGTTTTCAATTAAAGGTACAACTAATAAGCATTTTGGTGCTTGGCTTCCTAGTCCAGATTTAATAACCATGTGGTCTTCAGGTAACTCGGTTATAAATACACTTTTTTGTTCTTGCCATACTTGTCCAACTATACCATCGCCTTTTTCAATAGTATTATTTACAAATTTTTTTCTATCAAAGGCATAACAAGATGCCATCTTTAGCGTGTTTGTATTTCTGTTGAGGACGAATAACCCACCCTGCAATCCTTCAGTGTATTGGACTAATTTTTTAATAATTTCATCACATAGTGTTTCAAAATCAGAATTGTGCTTACTAAGTAATCCTGAGAAAATTGTTTGTCCTTCAACAGTCCAGTTTCTTTGATTTTCTTTGATTGCAATAGTTCTGAGTTGATCATGCATATTAACTAAAGATTGTTGTAAGGGACTTGAATTATCCATGTTAACTATTTCTGCATTTTCAATTTTATCCAAATTAAGTTTGTTGATATAGTCTTGAGCTTTTTTGTTGTCAGTAATTAAAAAATTAATTGATTCTGTTATTTTACCTATTTCATCATTTGATTCATAATTAAGTTTGGAGAAGCGTTTGTTTTTCAAATTAAAAATCAAATCATCTTTAACCCTTTGTAAGGGTTTAAATGTTTGGTTGCTGATAACTTTATATAGAATAAAAACAACTAATAAATTGATGAATAGTATTATCAATAAGACCGTTGAAAATATGGAGAAACTGTTTTTCTGTCTTTCGTGATGTAGTTTTCTTAGTTCCCAAAGTTTGTTTTTTAAGCTCCTACTTAGTACATCTATATTTGACAAGGCTATTTTCGCTTCTTTTGTTAATACTTTTTTAGAAACATCATTAACCAAAGGCAAAAACTTTATTAGGGAGTCTGTTTCCCATTTTCTTTGTAATTCAAGTTGTGTGTAAACGCTGTCGTAAGTAATTTCATTATATTGGATATAATCAGCATTTTTTCTTATCATATTCCAGATATCATGAGAGAAATAAAGTAGTTGTTCTTCTTGAGTAAGAGTGTTGAGAAACAGTGTGGTTTCTGTACTATCGTTTTTTTTGAAAATTTTCTCAAGTTTGTTTTCTAAAAGAAGGTCAAACTCTTTTCTGAATTCATCTATTTTTTGAGAATATTCTACTCTCTGATCAATATTATTATAGTTTAATGTTTTACCATATATACTAATCTCATCAATTTTTAAAATTAAAGAACTTGTTAGCTGCCTTAATTGAGTATGGTGCTCACTTCTTTCATGAGCATAAAGCAAACTAAGTATACTAAGTGCTAACATCGCAGAGATGATAAAGAAAGATAAAGTAAACTTTCCGTAAAGTGATGAAAGACCTTTTAGCATGTTCATAAGTGAAAGATATACTTTATTGAATTTTTTTCCAATAAAAGCGGACTATGGTGATCAGAATAAAAGTATTTATATCTTAAGAGTTGTCAACAATAAAATATTCATCTATTTTAGATAATTCATGAATTACAGATTTAGGTAATGAAGTTGAGATTTACAATCGGTCGTAAGTTGAGTTTAGGGTTTGGTGTCTTGTTAATAGCAATTACTATTAATGGTATACTAACTTTTATAACTTTAAATAAAACGGAGCGTCTGAAAGAACGCATAGCTAATGTGCATACTCCTTCAATTACTCAATTAAAGGATTTAAACTTGTTGTTGATTAGATCAAAAACGTTGTCAACCGCATGGCTTCAGGATGATCAAGATGATACACCAAGTAAAATTGAACTAGTAAGGCTTTATGAATACGAATACCCAGAATTAAAGAAAAAACTTTTTACACTGGTTAAGGAATGGGAAATTTCGGATAAAGAACAGATGGATTCAATTGTAGCTGCCATTGATACGGTTATTGGTGTTCAGCACAATATGATGCTAACGTATGCAGAACAAAAAGATTACTGGAAGCCTTCAAGCAGAGTTGAAATGAAGTTTGAGTTATTGAATAGTTTTGAAACAGGTGAGATAAATAATAACATTAACGATATTCTTGACAACATCAAAGATATCATAGTAAGTCAAAACACTTATGCTGACAAAGCAAGTATTCAAATGCAAGAAGCTTTTGATAGGTTGCGGGTTTATGTTTTATGGCTAGGGCTTTTTTTATTGCTTAGTGGTGTTTTGATTGCTTTTTTCACCATTAGATCCATTGTTAGCCCAATTAATAAATTGAAGGATGTTTTGTTAATAATGGGTAAAGGAGTCTTACCTCAAAGTACAATTGATGCTGGCCAAGATGAAATTGGTGAAATGTCAGTTGCATTAAATAACTTAGTTGACGGGTTGAAGCGTACTTCAGATTTTTCTAAAGAAATTGGACAGGGGAACTTTAAGTCTGAATACGAACCATTAAGTGAAGATGATACGTTGGGTAACTCACTTTTGATTATGCGTGATAACCTTGCAAAAGTAGCTGAAGAAGATAAAAGACGTAACTGGAGTACGGGTGGTTTGGCTAAGTTTGGAGAAATTCTTCGTAAACATAGTGATAATGTATCAGAGTTAGCAACAGCATTGATAAGTGAATTGATTAAGTATCTTGATGCGAATCAAGGGGGTGTTTTTATAATCAATAATGATGATGTTGAAAACATTTACATGAAGCTTGTTGGCTGTTATGCTTGGGATCGTGTAAAATATTTAGAACAAACTGTTTATGAAGGTGACGGACTGGTTGGTCAATCTTGGCAAGAAAAATCTACCTTATACATTACCGATATTCCTTCTGATTATATAAAAATTACTTCTGGGCTTGGTGATGCTACACCTAGTTGTTTGTTAATCGTTCCATTGAAAGTGAATGATGAAGTTTTTGGAGTTATTGAGATAGCTTCATTCTTTGAGTTTGAAGATTATCAAGTCAAATTCGTTGAGAAGTTAGCAGAGACTACTGCTTCAACAATCAATACGGTTAAGGTTAACGAGCGAACTAAAAAATTACTGGAACAATCGCAAATAACCTCTGAGCAGATGCGTATTAAAGAAGATGAAATGGAGCGGAAGCAAAGTGAATTGGAAGATAAATTTAAGGAAATGGAGGAGGTTATTGATGAACTTGAGTCTTCAAATTCCGCTTTGAGAAGAAGGACAGAAAAATATAAAGACGAGAATATTACTCTTCAAAATATATTATTGAAGACAAGTAAAGAATTAGAGAAAGTCAAAAAAGATATCTAACATCGCTTTTATGCGGTCGTAATATGTTTATTTTTTTAACGAGTTGGTATGATGGGAGAAACAAAACACATTTTATTGTTAGGAGCAGGCAGGTCTGTTGGATCCTTGATTCACTACCTCAAACCATATATTGATAAAAATGACTGGTTTTTGACGGTCGGTGATGCCTCTTTTGAATCGGCAAAAGAAAAAACAAAAGGAATCGTTAACTCTCAAGCGATAGAATTTGATGTCTTTAACTCAGAAATTCTTTTTGAGGAGGTAAAGAAAGCTGATATTGTAATTTCGATGTTACCCGCTCATCTGCACATACACATAGCAAAAGTATGTGTCGATTTAAAAAAATCTTTGTTTACTGCTTCATATGTATCGAAAGAAATTGAGCTACTCCACCAGCAAGCTAAGAATAACGGTGTACTTATCTTGATGGAAACAGGGTTAGATCCGGGTATTGATCACATGTCTGCCATGCAAGAAATTGATGCGATAAAAAATCAAGGAGGCGAAATAACTTTGTTTAAATCCTTTACTGGTGGTTTAGTAGCGCCAGAATCTGATGATAACCCTTGGAATTATAAGTTTACTTGGAACCCCCGTAATGTCGTGCTGGCAGGGCAAGGTACTGTTAAATTTATAAGAAACGGATATTACAAATACATTACGTACCATAATCTTTTTAAACGCTTAGAAACTATTACAGTAAATGGTTATGGTGATTTTGATGGTTATGCGAATAGAGATTCTTTAAAGTACCGTGAGTTATATGGCTTAGAAAATATTCCAACTATCTTTCGAGGTACTCTACGTAAGAAAGGTTTTTGTGAAGCGTGGGATGTATTTGTTCAATTGGGAATGACAGATGATTCTTATGAGTTAGAGGGTGTGGAATTCATGACTTATCGTGAGTTTACCAATACTTACTTAGTTTATAGTGATACCAAATCAGTTGAAGAAAAATTGACTGATTTTTTTAAACTGCAGCCTAATAGTCAGGTGTTGTCTAAATTAAAATGGTTAGGTGTTTTAGATGATATACCTATAGGCTTACAAAAAGCCACACCTGCACAAGTGTTACAAAAACTCTTAGAATCAAAATGGAAGTTACGGGAAGAAGACAAAGATATGGTCGTAATGCAACACCAATTTGAGTATGTTCTAAGTAAAGAAAAACTGAGTAAGACTGTGTCAATGGTGGTTAAAGGGGAAGATGCAGAGCATACCTCCATGGCAAAAACTGTTGGGCTTCCATTAGGGATAGCTGTGCGGTTATTTTTAGAAGGGAAGGTTGATTTAACTGGAGTACATGTACCAGTTGTAAAAGAATTATATGATCCGATTTTAAGAGAATTGAAAAATCATGGTGTAATATTTTTCTAGATGCTGAGTCCGTTTTCACGTTCATAACCTTCGTCAATTAACAAGCGATCGCTTTCAGCAGCCTGCACAGCCAGTACATCGCAGCGTTCATTTTCTATATTACCAGCATGACCTTTTACCCACTTAAATTTCACACGGTGTTTTTTGTATACGACTAAAAAACGTTTCCAGAGATCTACGTTTTTTTTGTCTTTAAACCCTTTTTTTACCCAACCAAACAACCATCCTTTTTCTACTGAATCAACCACATATTTTGAGTCGGAGTAAATCAATACTTCAGAACCTTCTTTTCTTAATGCCTCTAAGCCTACAATCACAGCTAATAATTCCATTCGGTTATTGGTTGTCATTCGAAAACCTTCTGAAAACTCTTTTCTTAGATCTTTAAATTTCATGACGACACCATAGCCTCCATTTCCAGGGTTTCCTTTTGCTGCACCATCGGTGTACATTACAATCATAGTTCAATGCTTAGTTAAAGTAGTTCTTGAAAAAAGTTTTTAAGGTCAAAATTTCTTCTTGGTTAATTGCTGGGAAGTTGGCTATCCGAAACGATTTATTTAGCCACTGGCCATAACCTCTTCCTAGTAATATGCCAGCTTCTTCCGCTTTCTCTTTGATATCATCAATTAAAGATTCTTCCGCCTCAATGGCTATCACGGTGTCTGACCGACAAGCGATATTTTTGATTAATAAATCTAAATGTGGTGATGATTCAAAAAAATTGTACCAGTCGTTCGCTTGAGATTTTATACGTTTCGAAACAGTTTCAATTTTAGGTAATTCCTTCATCACCTCATTTAATAAATAAATATTGAGTGTGTTGGGGGTATGTGTCGTTTGATGTTTTACTGCGTTTTGGTGAATGTTACTAAAACTGTTGTAGTGAATTTTTTCACCAATTTCTTGTGCTTGACTAACTGCTTTAGGAGAGTAAATCATGATTGCCATGCCTGCAGGTAACCCAAAGCATTTTTGTACAGAGGCAAACCAAACATCAGCTTGGGTAAAATCAATTTCAATACCAGCCATGGAAGAAGTCGCATCAACAGCGATAACAGCTTCAGGATATTGATTTCGAATACTTTTTATTTCATCACCTGAAATAGCTGTTCCGTTGGAGGTTTCACACTGGGTCAAACATACCACATCAAATGTCTGGTTGATGAGAGGGGTGTTGGCTAACGAATCATTTTTATCAAATTGTATTTTAAATGATTTTCCCGAAAGGTTTTTAGTATACGTATCCCATTTTTCACCAAAAGCACCATTATAGATATTAAGACAACTCTTTTTTACTAATGATTGCGCTATGATTTCCCAGCACTCAGTTGCTGAAGAAGTGTAGGCTACATAATAATTGTCTGGTACATTCAGTTTTTTACGAAGTGTCTCAGTAGTTTCTTCAATAATTTTTGAAAAAACGCGACTGCGGTGATTGTAGCTAATCAACCCCTTATCAAAAGCAATTTCAAAGTGCTTTTTTACAGAGGAATGTAGCTTTGAAGGACCAGGGTAAAAAGTAATCATTTTTTAGTGATAAAATGTTCAATGGCTTTTCGGTATCCATTTAAGCCTTCTCCCATAATCATCCCTACACAGTTAGGTGTTAAGTAACTATGGTGACGAAAGCTTTCTCGCTCGTGGATATTTGAAATGTGTACTTCCATCACAGGGGTAGTTACTGCGGCCACGGCATCAGTTAAGGCAATAGAAGTATGTGTGTAGCCTCCAGCATTAAGGATGATTCCATCTTCATGAAAGCCAATAGCATGTATCTTATCTATTAAAGCCCCTTCGTGATTGGATTGAAAATAGGTTAACTCAATACCTGAAAATTCTTCTTTTAATTCATTAAAAAACGATTCAAAGTCTTGACTTCCATAGATGCTTTGTTCTCTTTTTCCTAAAAGATTGAGGTTTGGTCCATTGATTATGGTAATCTTCATTTTTGAATATGTATTTTTAAACCGTGAATTGGGACTCCTATATTAAGCAATTTAAAAATTACTTGCGGCTTGAACGTTCGTTATCTGATAATTCAGTAGAGGCCTACATTCGGGATGTTGTAAAGCTAAAAGAGTTTTTAGAAATCTCCAATATCAATAAGTCGCCTCTAGAAGTAGATGGAGAAGACGTATCAGCTTTTCTGGGTTATTTATATGAGTTAGAAATGAGTGCTTATTCCCAAGCTAGGATGCTTTCAGGTATCAAAGCGTTTTATAAGTTTTTGTTGGTTGAGGATTATATTGTTGATGATCCAGCTTATTTAATCGAAGCACCAAAAATTGGCCGTAAACTTCCAGACACCCTTTCCTATGAAGAAATAGTTCAGTTGTTTGACTGCATTGATATGTCTACACCAGAAGGGGCAAGAAATAGAGCAATATTAGAAACGCTTTATAGCTCAGGACTGCGTGTGACCGAATTAGTCGACTTAAAAATTTCAAATGTATACATTGATGCAGGTTTTTTGAAAGTAGTTGGGAAGGGTAATAAAGAACGATTAGTACCGATTGGCACTGACGCCTTAAAATTTATGAAAAGCTATCTGGAAGAAATACGAGTGCATTTATCAATAAAACCAGGAAATGAAAATGTGGTATTTTTAAACCGAAGGGGTGCGAAATTGACTCGAGTCATGATTTTTACAATAATTAAACAGTTAGCAGAAGCCATGGGGTTAAATAAAAATATTAGTCCGCATACCTTTCGTCATTCTTTTGCTACACATTTAATAGAAGGAGGGGCAGATCTTCGAGCGGTTCAGGAAATGCTAGGTCATGAATCCATAACCACTACAGAGATTTATACACACCTTGATCGTGATTATTTAAAACAAGTGATGCATGAGTTTCATCCAAGGAGTTGAAAGAGCTTTTAGTGCGTAGCTTTAAGCGTGTTTGAAGTCTCGCGTTTTTTTACACAACGCGCGCCATGTAGAGTGTCAAGTCTCAAGTTCGTAAACCTGCCTAAAGGTTAACCTGATTAAATTATTGCTACCAGCGGGTTGAATTATATCATAAGAAAGTGAAGGAAAAATTAAAAGTTTATTCACAGTTGAAAAAAAAGCAAAAAAAGTGTTGACATAATAAACACAAAACTTACATTTGTCAGGTGTAACTGGAGAAGCTAGTTGAGTAGGTCATTATCCGCTACCCATTTTATGTCCCAATTGATTTAATCGAACGGGATGGGGATAATGAAAGAAAGGTTTAGTGTCAAAAGTTTAGTTGGATTTTAGGATTGAGACCGTGAATGTGTTTTAGTAGCGGAGGATTTTTAAAGTGGGTTTTTGTAATTGTTTGGTTTCATTACGTTCACTGTTAATGTTTTGAGCCAAGGCTATGTTTGTTTTTAATGTATAAAATAGTAAATGAAGGCGCTGTTGCTTTTTCTCAGTTCTAGGTACTGCAGGTATTTCTGTGTTATATCGATAGTAAGCTTGTGTGCTTGCTCAAAATCGAATATAAGAAATACGCAGGAGACGGTGTTTTTGGATAGCGACTCTAGCTCACTAGCAGCCACACATTCCTTTCTTTCAAGTAAAGACTCGTTGAGCTTACCAGAATACCGAAAGTGGTTATTACAACAACGCGGAATTGCACATGATGCACAGGGAAGTAAAAACGTTGACCTCAGCATAACGTATCATCCCGCAACATTTGAAGCCGCTTTAGATAGACGGGTGAAGAGCACAGAAGACTGGGAGAAAGTGTGGTTCGATAAAAAAGACTATCATTTTTTTTATATAGCATATTCCGAAAAAATTACTGCTACTCTTCGTGGAGTCAAGGAAGAGTTATTGGAAGAGTCCTTACGTTCCAATCTAATTATAGTGACAGGAGAAGGGGATACATTAACGCATTTTTTTACTGAATTTTTCCCTTCGCGGCTAGTTGATGAACCCAACCGATTAATTGCTATGGTACCACAAAACATGACCGATAAATCCCTATCCGCTTGTGTCAGAGGGAAGGACTACGGAGTTAAAGATATACAATTAAGTATATCAGAATCACAGTTAAATTCATTTCCAAAAATTAAAATATAGACATGTTTCGCTGTATTAGAAAGTATCAAAAGGGAATATCTGTTTTTTTCCTCATCACCGTATTGATGTCTGTGGCACCTACAAACTCGTTGGCACTCACCTCGGGACCTTCTCAGCCTGAAGCACAGCAATTTTCATCTTCAAGCAATACCGATTTAGTGGATCCGTTTACAGGTGATTTTTCTTACAACATTCCTTTAATGGATGTAGGTGGTTATCCTATCAATATTAATTATGCTGCTGGCATTACACCCGATCAAGAGGCCTCTTGGGTAGGCTTAGGGTGGAATTTAAATGTTGGTGCCATCAACAGAAGTGTGAGAGGTATTCCCGATGATTTTGCAGGAGACGAAATTATTACTGAACACACAAGCAAGCCCAATCAAACATTTGGTCTTACCATATCTCCTCCAGGTAAGGATGCAAAAAAGGAATTTCTGACATTTCAAGCAAAAATAAGCCAAAACTTCAACATCTCATATAACACCTACAATGGGTTTGGTTTTTCTTATAGTTATTCCCCCTCATTAGACATCCCATTAAAAACTGCGAAAGACGATAGTAAATTTAAGTTGGGTGTAAGTTTAGTACCCAGTCTGAGCTTAAGTGTAGGTTCAGAAAGTGGTGTGGGGATTACGCCAAGTGCTGGTCTTAGAACCACCCATAGAACCAACACCAGTGAAGCCACGTTGGATGCCCGAATCGGGTTTCCCTTTTCTTCACGAGAAGGCGCAAAAGGGTTAAGTTTAGGCACTTCTTTTAATTATACATCAAATCCTTTCGCTAAATTTAATGCTGTACCCGATGAGAAAAATGGAGGAGGTTTTTCCACTAGTGGGTTTAAGGGATTTGCAACACAGACGTACCCCACTAAAATCAATTTTGATACTTATTCAGTCAATGCAACACTGAATATTACTCCGGAAAAAATACAAAATATTTTAACCGATAAAAGCATTGTAATCCTTGGAGGGTATTACAATGGTCAATTTGATCGATCAAAGAAAGAGAGTAACTCTTCATACGGGTTTATGTATGAAGGGCTTTCCGAAAACCCTGAGTCAGTGATGGATTTTAATCGTGAAAAGGATGCAGGATACAATGAGAATACCACCAACATGCCTGTTACTAACCATACCTACGATATTTTCACTGTACAGGGTGAAGGAATAGGCGGTTCATATCGTTTGTTCCGAGGGGATGTGGTTACGGTGGGCGACAACATCCATACGGACGAAGGTATTTCTCCGGATTTAGCGCTGAATGGGGGGTATAACGGAAACGACTGGGGTGGGTTGATGTCGCATATTAAAGTTGGAGTGGACTTTAAATATATACAATCCAAGGCACAAGCAGGTAGATGGTCACATAACCGCATACAGACGCAGATTAATCCGTTGAACGGCATCAATAACTCCATACAAGAAAATATTTTTTTCAAGCGTATCGGAGACATGGCTCCTGAAAACAACATGAATTATTACCGTAACACGTTGCTTAAAGATGATTTATATGAATATAAATTGCATACAGGAGAAGTAACGGGTGAGTTTTTAAAGAAAGATGGATCAGAAGGGGGATTTAATAAAAATGGAGATTTAAATTATTTACGTGCGAGTAGGAGAAATAGAAACGAATCGTTCTCTTATTTGACCGCTTCAAAGGCAGCTCAATTTGCCCTTACCCCAATATATAATCATACCCCTAATGATTTTTCAATTTCCAATAATTCCGCAGCCATCAATCGTGAAACTAATATACTCTATCATAAGCAGGAAATCCCAAGAATAACGGAGCAAAAAAAACCACATCATCTTTCCGAAATAAAAGTGACTAATTCACAAGGCAAACGTTATGTGTACGGCATCCCTGTATACAATAACGATCAGCAGGACGTTACTTTTAGTGTGGACATAGGAGATGAATCCATTAATGCTATCCGGTCCTCCGGATTAGTCGATTACAATACTACAGATGCATCCCTAAATAATAAAAACGGGATCGACCATTATTATCAAAAGACACAGGTGCCGGCACATGCATCCTCATATTTACTTAATTATATACTTTCTTCTGATTATGTGGATAGTGACGGTGTTCCAGGACCATCCGACAATGATTTGGGCACCTATGTGAAATTTAACTATTCCAGAACTTCGGAGAAGTATCAGTGGCGCACACCCTACGAAGAAGGTAAAGCCAATTTTGCAGACGGCTTAGCTGGTAAAAGAGAAGATGACAAGGCTAGTTACAGCTATGGAACAAAAGAAATTTGGTATCTACATTCTATCGAGACAAGAACGCATATTGCAGAGTTTCATTTAAAAGACAGATTGGATGGTTTAGGTGTTAAAGATGATAATGGTGGTGTGGGCACAACAGATTTTGAGGCGGTTAGTGCCGGGAATAGACTAAAATGTATCGACAGAATAGACCTCTTTGCTAAGCCGGATAAACTAAACGGGAAAAAAGAATCGCTGAAAACAGTGCATTTTGACTATAATTATTCTCTATGTCCTGAAACGCCTAATAGTCTTGCTGCTGCTACAGCAGAAAATGGATTGGTCAATAAAGGAAAGTTAACACTTAAAAAAGTATGGTTTACTTATGGGAATTCTAATAAAGGGGTTTTAAATCCTTATGAGTTTGACTATGCCGACACAGATTTTGATGGAACGATGGATGTTAATTTCCCCTACAGTAGTAAAAACTACGACCGATGGGGAGTTTTTAAAGCACAACAAGCTAACATAGGCAACGAAGCATTTCCTTACACGCTACAAAATAAAACATTGTCAGATCAATATGCTGCAGCCTATTCCATGACTCGAATTTTTACGCCAACGGGAGGCGAAATGCGAATTCATTACGAGAGCGATGATTATGGTTTTGTACAAGACAAACAGGCCATGCGTATGTACACGATTAAAGGTGTAAGTAACAGTAAAACGGGGCTATCACCCAATTCGGAAGAACTATATGGCAGTGGCGATAACTTAAGTGAAAAACTATATCTACACATCGATTTGGGAGAAGGGTTTACTGCAAGTAGTCCTGAAGAAGCTAAAGACTACTTTATTCGAAATTATTTAGGTGATATTCGCGAACTCAATTACAGAATAAAAATCGGTGTTGTTGGAAATATGCAGGAGTGGGTAACTGGTTACTGTGGGTTTGAGGGGGAGTCAGAAATCGAAGTGCTTAAGCAAGGACAAACATATAAGACGGGGGTCATCAAGTTAAAAGCGGAAAGTCTTAATGGTGGCTTTTTGAGTGGCGCTATTCACCCCTTTGTGAAAAACGGATGGTTATATGCTAAGTTGCATTATGGTAGGGAGTTAATGGGTTCTTCCAATGCAGAAGATAATGGTTTTTTACAGGTAGTTGGAGCTATAGCTTCATCAGTAACCAGTGTGTTAGAGTTTGTTTTTGGGTTTCAATTGTATATGAAGACCAATGGGCACAGCCAACAAATGGATGCAAGTCAATCTTTTGTGCGGCTGTATGAACACGATAAAATAAAATTAGGAGGAGGACACCGTGTAAAAGCAATTGTGATGCTTGATCGATGGAACGCGATGTTGTCAGATCAAGAGAAAAATGATCCCGGTTCAATAATCAAAGAACAAGCAGGCTATGGACAACGGTATGATTATACCATACTCGAAGATATAAGTAATCCCGAAAGCCGATTGATTAGTTCGGGGGTAGCTGCCTATGAGCCAGTGATTGGTGGAGAAGAAAACCCGATACGAAAATTAGTGAAAACCACCGATGAAGTACCTCTAGCTCCGGATTTAGAATATTATTCAGAAACACCTTATGGCGAGTCTTTCTTTCCTGCTCCGACTATTGGTTACAGAAAAGTAAGCACTACACCTATAAAAGTTATCAATGAACAGTACGATGTGGAGGCACTTCAGAGTAATGGTACAGGCTATGTTGAAAATGAGTTTTTTACCGCGTTTGATTTTCCCACACGCGTGTCCCAAACAAGCCTGAAACCATATATAGATGAATCATCCTCGCTAAATCCATTAAAGATTAAGTCGCATGATTATGTTTATTGCTCCCAAGGATATATGATAGAACTCAATGACATGCATGGAAAACCAAAATCTGTAAAAGTGATGCCTGATGGTTCCTCAGGAAATACGGTGCCTGTATCATTGATCACTTATGAGTACCAGCTAGATGCCACTGATCCCACCAAAATTGATAGTAAGGTGCCTCTGGTCGGGAGTGACCTGAATGTAATATCCACTGATGGTAAGGAGTTAGGAACAACAGTAGATGTTGTGAATGATACGCGGTTGTATCACCAAGTTACCAGTGGAGGTGGAGCAGATGTGAATGTAAGGGTGTCATTTTTTAAAGGGATTCCCCCGTTCGTTCCCCCGTTTATTATACCGATTATTTCAGCATTTCCTGATATAAATATCGAAGAGACAATTTTTTCTTCCATCACGACTACTAAAGTGGTGAACAGGTATGGTGTGTTAACAAAAACCATTACGCAAGATTATGGACAGACAATTACAAGTGAAAATTTGGCTTGGGATGAAGAAACAGGAGATGTCCTATTGAGTCGCGTTGAAAATGAGTATGGTGATCAAGTATATAACTTTGCTTACCCTGCACATTGGGCATATCAGGAAATGGGCTTAGCCTATCAGAATGAGGGCTTAGAATTTAGTGCTCTAAATGCTGTGGCAAACTTGTTAATTGATGGTGACGAAATCATTTGCACCACGCAGAATAACGAAAATTTTAGGGTGTATTACCACAAAGTGCTAAACCAATTATTAAAAAAAGATGGTTCTCCAGTTACTAATTTAAAATGGGGAAAAGTAGTACGATCTGGTGCACGTAATGTTGCGATGACTCCTGTGTCTACGGTAAGTTGCCTAGAAAATCCTGTGGTGAATAATAAAATAGACTTTACCAATGCAAAGGTCCTAAGCGCTGGAGCTGTTGAATTTAAAAACGTATGGAAAGGGTTCTGTAACTGTGGTGAGCAATCTACTTCTTTGACAAATCCTTTTATTACTGGTGAGCAGGGCCAGCTAAGGCCATTCAAAAATCTGACCTATTTGACTGAACGCACTCAGCAAAAAACAAACGGAGAGTTAAATGTCCGAAACGATGGGTATTTTACTGATTTCATGAGCTATTGGGTACCAGGGCAACATTATCTCCAATCCGTTTCTGGTGAAGCAGGCAAGAAATGGCAGTTTATAACCCAAATAGAAAATTATAACCCGCTTGGATTAGAGATTGAAAATAAAGACGCGCTAAGTAGGTTTTCGATGGCACAATATGGTTATGGGCGTAGGTTAGAAGTCGCTACGGCTAACAATTCACAGTATCGGGAAACTGCTTTTGATGGCTTTGAAGATTATGATTATGGCGACTGTAATGACGATCATTTTAGTTGGCGGGTTCGGCAAAACGATGCTGGTCAAGGAGTGGTAGATACAGAATCACATACGGGTAGAAATGCCTATAAAGTACCGGCTAAGTCAAGTTCGAAAATTATTAAAATAATAGATCCTTGCGATTAAAAAGCGAATGAATATGAAAAATATACATCATCTATTACTTGCTTTCTTTTCTTTCGCTTTTACGGTGTGTTCCTACGCGCAAGTAAATACCGCTATAGTGGACAATGACGGCAATGTAAAGTCTACGGTTAATAAGGGACAATATTTTCGGATAGATGCTTCCATCAGTTATGACACGGATAATTATACTGACTATCAGTTAAAAGTAATGTTGCCAGATGGAGTAGAATGGAATAGTGCCGTATCTGCGGATAATGATATTATTTTGATTAATTCATCGCTTATTGCTAACCCTTCTCCTGGGATGTATGTTATCCCTTTCTCACCGGTGCAAAATGGAAAGAAGTCGGTTAATTTTTTCCTGAACTCGCTTTTAAATAATGTCGTTCAAAACTGTACAACCACTGTAACGTCCACGCTTGAATTTGAGCTATCCGCAGAATTAATATCCTCTGGACAACGTGTTGTTATAGAACAAGATATGAGCGAACTCACCACTCCCAAAGCTTCTCAAATAAGTGGAGATGTATTGCTATCGTTCACTCACAATCAGGAAAAAAATAGTGATGGTTCCAATCAAGGGAACTACCCCTATTATGTCGATGTGAGCATTAGAAGTGCGGGAAGTCTGAATGAAAAGCCAAGCATAACGCTTGCTTATCCTACAGCTAAATTAACCTATATCAATGCTGTTTTATTTAACCCAGATAATCCTTTTCATAAAGAAGTAGTAGAAAGTCCGTCAATAACCCTGAACAATGGGGTGTTTACCATTGATGAAAACAACTCCCTTTTATATAATAATTCGTCATATGATGTCATTCGTTTTTACTTTAATGTAACTACTTCTACAACTAGTATTGAGCCGGAGGAAGTGGTTTTAAAAGCCGAGGGTGCCACATTTATAAATTGTGGAGGAGACACCGTTAGCGTAGGGACAAAAACACGAAGCTCTATTTTAAGTATGGCTATTACCCCTACGAATGCTATTTTATATCCCTCGATAGAACATTTGAACAAGCCATTTAATTTCTGTACTCAACATTGTGATTTTGATATCAACGCCCCCTCTGCTTCGTTTCACTTTGAGGCAAATGCGATGTATACCACTTTCGGAAGTACTCCTTCACGTGTGAAAATACTGAACCCAACCGGTGTTGCTAAAATATCGGCATTAAAGTTAAAATTTGATTTAAGTCAATACACCACGCTACCCTCAATTACCTATTTAATTTCTACATCGACACAGCCAAAAACGGCTCCAATTATTGATAACCAAGCTACTTTTGGCGAAGATAATCCCACGGTTATTTTTATAAGCAACTACACAGCTCAAAATTCCTCTACGGTAGCAAAAGACTTTGAAATTACTTACCTGACGCTACTCTCCAACCTAAAGCCTATTCCGAATGATCAAAAAATTTTCACAGTAAGCTATGAAGATATTGATGCTGAAAAAAATTATAAATCAGAACCTATTAAAAATAACAATTCGTGTGAGGCAGGGTTATCTTTTCAAGACCGATATGAAAGTCCTGAAGGGGGTGTGTTTTCGAACGCTGTAGTAAGTTATTCTCCTGGTTCTTACCATACGATACAGCTTAAAATTAGCCCAGAGGATCTTAAATATAAGGCAACGTACAACATTGTTGATTTAACCTATCAACTCAATGAAAACATGATTTTTGAATCCGACTTTGACGGGGTATTAGTCAGTGAAACAGGTGTTATTGGTTCTTACCAACTCAAGAAGAAGAATTCGAGTACCAATAAAACGTATTATAAAAACATTCAAATCACTAAAGCTGCTGACGGTAGAACGCTTACCATCAATGCGACACTCAACAATACAATTGATTGCGGTGTACCCAAAGCGTTGTATATACTAGTTCCTGTGTATGTGAAAGCAAATGCTGTAGCCAGTAATTCTGGTTATGAAGCTATTTTAAATACAAATGGCAATAATTTTTCTGATGAAGATATAAACAAATGGAAGGTAGATAGAAGCGATTACGACAAAGTAAGCGCATCGCTATCCGTACTTTGCCCATCTGATAAACAGGCGTTTTCTGATTATACAGCAGGTCAGGAGTTGATAGTACAGTATGTAATATCCAATGAAAATCAGAATTCCATTAGCAATATAAAGTTAACCATTCCTGTGATTCAAAATGGTACTTTTTCCGGTGGAGCCAATGGCGTGAAAATAGTGAGCAAAACAAACCCGAATGTAGAGCTTTCCAGTCAGTTTTTCCCCGTTCCTTTGAACTTATCCCCACAAACTTCACAAATCATCGCGGAAACAAATAGCTATGTGTTAGCTGGTAACAACAAATTACTGGTAGAAGTAAAATATACCTTGAATGAGAATTTATCAGTAGGCACAATAGAGAACACTATTTCATTCGACCTAAATAAGTATAACAGCATAGGAGGTGTTGAAAGGGAAAAAGTAAGCAGTGGAAATCTGGGGAAGATAGAAATAGTGGAGCAATCACTCTGTATTCCTAAGCCGCCATGTGAAAACTGTGTGACTTCATTGGCTCCCCTAGTAGGTCACGAATACCTTTTAGGAGCTTGGGTAAAAGAGTCGTATAACACTGTTTTGAAAGCAAAAGCACCGCTCCCTGATAGTTATAAAAATGCAGGTATCCAAGTGACTTTTAATGATGAATTGATTAGTGAGTTACCCTTGTTTGTACCTACAGGACCCATCATCGATGGATGGCAGCGCATCGAAGCTTCTTTTGTGGTACCAGGCGATGCTTACAATATTGCGATAGAACTCGTGAATAATGGCGATAATGATGCTTTTTTTGATGACATCCGAATCCATCCGTTTCGAAGTAATATGAAGTCGTATGTCTATGACCCGGCTACACAACGGTTAACGGCAGTATTAGATGAGAATAACTACGCCACTCTTTATGAATATGATGATGAAGGTATTTTGGTGCGGGTGAAAAAGGAAACAGAAAGAGGCGTCTATACTATTCAGGAAACGCGAAATAATCAAAGTAAAATTAAATAAGTCATCGACCACGTTTTAAAACGGCCTACGATATGAAAATATTAAAATTGGTTTTTATCTTTTTGTTTGTGTGCATACATCTTGCGAATGCACAGGAATATAACAAAGAACAAACCTTACAAAACTCAGCACTTACAATTGGAGCAACAGTTTCTGTACAAAGCGAACGCTATTCCGAATTAAAACAAGTGGGCAATCCTGACTTAGCGACTAGTTTGGATGATCGTAAGTTTATTTATGAAAACCCTTATGCCCTTTTAAAGCTTTCCATTCCGCAACGGGCAGATAACCCTGCCTCTGGAGAAGTAGCTATAGAACTTTTGTTGACCTATGAATACGAATTGAATGGTCAGTTTTTCACTAAACAAGAACCGATAAACTTAGCAGTTAAAATCACCGCAGCCTCATTTGTTGATATTGATTACATAAAGGTGGATAATGCAGTTAGTGCTCAGGCAGAAGTTGTAGCTGTCTCAGGTTTAAGTCAGTTTCCACAGGTTGATTTATCATTAGCTTGTCACGGGATAGTGCACAACTTAGTTTATCCCGATGATGTTGTTAGTGGCATACATTATACCGCTCCTGTTACAAAAGCCGATGGTTCTTTAAGTGATGGTTCGCTGTATGTTTCTTGGGATAGTCCTATGCGTCTAGTGAATAGTCAATCCGTTGCTTACCAGCCTGATAGCTATGAGTTGGAGTGGACCTATATATCTCATCAAAGTGAAAACGATTTAGCAACCTTTGATAAGAAAAAAGTTGTTCTCAGGGACTATCTTTTCCGGAATAACAGCACGCGAATCTCCACGGTAAATCAGGGGTATTTTATTCCTCTACTCTATGAAAAAGGTGTGGTTGTATTTCGCGTAAGGGCTGTTGGGAAAAACACGGTAAACGGAAAGCTGGTCGATGTGAAAGGGGAATGGTCTGTAATTGAAAACCAAACCTCTTTAGTAAATGTACCGGATGCCTATATTTTTAAATTTAACGGATTAGAGACCAACTTGAACTGGCAATCCTCCATCGTGTTTACAGAAGAAGGTCGAAATAAAGCGGTAGTATCTTATCATGACGGATCCTTAAGAAATCGGCAGGCGGTCACAAAAATAAATAGTGACGATCGTGCCATAGTCGGGGAAACATACTATGACTACAATGGTCGTCCTGTTATTAACACTCTTCCAGTTCCGGTAGAAGGAAGCGAAGAAACCAATTATCATTATCGGCCGCAATTTAATGTGACAGAAGGAAAAAACACCATTAATAAAACCGATTACGACATAGCGGATCTGGGATCGGGCTGTGTGCCCATAGCACCAGAACTTGATACCGCAAGCGGAGCATCGAAGTACTATTCTGAAAATAACAAATTTCAAGAAAATGGAAATACAGGTCAGAACCTTATCAATAAAAACCTCTTGCCCGATGCAAAGCAATACCCTTATTCTCAAATATATTATACCAACGACAATACTGGGCGAGTGGCCTATCAATCCGGTGTAGGTGATGCGCATAACTTAGGCTCCGGACACGAAACAAAATACGTTTATGGCGCTCCCCTGCAAGCTGAAATATCACGGCTTTTTGGTAATCAAATAGGGGTAAGCGGGCATTATAAAAAAAATGCAGTAATAGATCCGAATGGTCAATTATCTGTGTCCTACTTAGATTTGAATGGAAAAGTAGTGGCGACAGCGCTTGCTGGTGGTAACGCTACTGGCTTAGATGACTTACCAGGAGAAAATACGCGGCCTATTGTTTCTTCCATTTTAACGGCTGACAGAAATAAGCTGGATAGCGATTTGAAAGGCAAAACAATGATTTATCCTTTTCCGGTGACTACTTCTACAGCCTACACATTTAATTATGATTTAACAGCAGGTACACATACAGTTTCATGTAAAAGTATTACCAGTTCCGATTCGGTACAACTGCAATTAGCAGGCGTTTTTGACGCTACCTTATCACTTTATGATAAATGCAATAGTGTGATTTTTTCGGAGACCACAGCTACTACTGCGGCTTTTGGAGAGGCTGTAGGCGAGCAGCATCGAAACATCAATAAAATAGTAGCCCCTGAACTGCTTCCGATAGGGCAATACCGCTTAGTGAAAAAGGTGCGCATAAACGAAAGCAAACTCTCCACCTATCTGGAAGAATACTTGTCTAATAATAACTATACCTGTGTTTTAAAAGACAATGACTTTCTGATGACCGCTTATGACAGTATTGATTTTGGGGGGTGTGGATTGACTTGTTCAGAGTGTAATCAACGCATTCAAACCTTAATCGATGAATTGGAAAGCCTTAATGGAGATGAATCGCTTCCTGCAGAAGAAAAAGCCAGGTTGTTTGAGCGCTGTGAAATTATATGTTTAGAAAACACGACCTGTGTGTCTGCTCTTTACGGCATGTTGGCGAGCATGGCTCCGGATGGTCAATATGGGCAAGTGCGTGAAAAAAATCTAGCTTTATCTAACCTCACTTCCATGGATTCGGACAATCTCTCTGCGGATTTAGATGTGGATTCTAAAAATTTCGAGGTCGAAATTGATCCGGTTACCAATGAACCTTCTTTAAGTTCCGATCCCGCTATTGTTCCCTGGAAATTTCACATGTCTATTTTTAATTCCAATAACAAGCTGATGCCTAATCTCTATTTAAGGAGTAATGGGAATAATTTCTCAAGAGCGACATGGAAACGCCCAATTAGAGTGGATGTACCGGGGAAAAATGTGGCCGAAAATTTTAAAAACCAGTTTCTTTTCACCGAAAACTTACAAAATGCTACCTACACCGAGACAAATTATGCCTATGAAGATGGAAGCATTGCTTATGCCTATATCACCAAAATAGGAGATAATGAATATAGCCCTGGTATTACTTCAACTGCGGGGCTAATTGCTGAAGACCCGGCTACCGGGCTGTACAAAATACCGCTGAAGAACTTGGCAGATGTGCGTGTGTTTTTACGTTATTGGAAGACTCACTTCGCTAATTATTTGGTGCCTTATCACCCTGAGTTTGGATATTATCTGGAATGTACTTCACGACCTGAAATTAATGACTATGAAGAGACGTTAATTAATGTGAATGCCCCGGAAGATGGATTAGGGAATTACGTTGCTTCAGAAATAATAGACGGGGAAACGTATTATGTGCCCAGTGTGCTTCAAAATGATCCCTTGTTTAATAGTGCTGCAGTACCACAGGAATTGAAGGATCGTTTAACTTTTAAAGTGAACAACTATTTTAAAAAGAAGAATTCGAATGGAGACCCTTTCGTTCCGAATCAGTATTATTCGATGGCAGAGTTTTCTACCGTTTTAGTCAACTGCCCTAACCCGAATGCAGCCTGTAAAAATGCTAATTGTGATAGTGGTAAATTCAAAGCGGAAGACATTGAAGAATGGACGTCTTTTAAAGCTCTCTACCTCTCGGAAAGACAAAAAATTGTAAAAGAACTTTCTACAAAAAATGCCATTCAAGGTAGGTATTATAACGGTTGTATCGGCAATAGCTCGTTTAGAGGTTCTATGGAGCAAAAACGAATGCTGACCAAATATGATTATGTTCCCGGTTTAGAGGAATGGCAAAATAGGATAAACGCATATTGTGATGGGTGGAATTCTTTCAGAGAAAATTATTGTAATTATTTAAACAGTTCAGGAGTAGAAAACCGAATTCTTCGGAGGTTAAATGCCATTCCTCTTTATGATGGTACACAAACTTGTAATACCACGTCCAGTTATTTGTATGATGATAAAATCAGATCGTTTTATCCTTCTATCCCTGATGGAGCAACAGATGGGGGACCCTCACAAGTGTGTTATGAAACCGTGGTTGATACGGATGGTAATGCCCAGTATATCGAGACGGAATGTAATTTTGGATTGCTAAACCAAGGGGATGCCATCGCTAATCAAGCGGCAATTCGTTCGTACCAAAGTTGTGGAAACTGTCCTATTGTTTCGCAGGTAGAGGAGTTCTTAAAAGAGGTACTAGAAGCACAAGTATTGGATGGGCAGGCCGCTAATTTCAATTGCTTTACCAGTGTTCCTAATTTAAATTTAGGAGTAGAGTTTAATACCATTATCAGTACCGCATTTAATGACAACACACAATTGTCGTGGTCCGGTGATTACAACACAGCGACTAAAATTCTTAAGGGAGATATTATTCCAAGCCCAGTGACTGGCAACAATAAAGTAACGGTTCATTTGGATTTTTCGGATAGTGGCATTCCCGCTCTGGATAATGTGTTAACTGCCAGTGAAGTTTTTGAGCGGATGCAAATTGCAAGTATTACCACAGATCCTACGGTTAATAATAAATTTATCCTGAAAGCTTTTGTGAATTTAAATAGATCTTTTCCTGGTGAGTTTACAGCACTCACCCAATTATTGGCAGATGCCTCTTCGGCAAACTTTTATCCGCAAGGTGCAAACAAAGATGAAAACAGTGTTTACCGGTATGAATTTCAAATTGAAGGAACACTAGTTTCTGCTCCCGCCAACGGATCGGGTTCTGACTCACCGATAAATCTTCAAACATGCGCTTTTGATCCTATATGTGTGACAACTACTTACCCTAAAAATGTCTTGGCTTTACTTAACACGCTTACCTATGTTGATGATACAGAATATGAGGAGGGAATACCTTTAAAACCTTATGACTTCTATCCAAAAACCACTCCATTGGAGATGGAAGATGCCGATGTTTACGAAGAGTCCATACGCTATTTGCTCGGGTTCACGCAAGAAGATGTCAATGGCGCTTATGTAAATGAATTAGCTGACTATGCAATCACGTGGAGCAGTTCTCTCTCTGGTTTAGAGTTGATCGGAAATCTTAATTATACCCTTGGTTCACAAAATAAAAAATGGATAGTGTCTGTTGTCCCTCGTGATTTTACTGGCATCACAAACACGGTTGATTTCACGAAGATTAACTACTTCACCAACATTCGCCCATACACTACCTCGTGCACGGTTCCGGGGATTTGTTTGAGCAATAAATTCTTTGCGGATGCAGCCATTACTGAAACTGTAGATGGAAACCCTGATGCGTATGTTTACCATCCTGTAGTCATTAGTGTGAATACTGAAACAAGTGGCAACTCGGATGCCAATCAGCCCATAGCTACACAATGTGAAAAAGTTGATGTCAACTAATAAAAATAATCACTTTTAACGAAGAGATATGTTAAAGAAACTTATACCAATCGTATGTATTATTCTCCTATCGGGAGTAGTAGTGGCACAGCCGACCTGCAACTTACAGGTACAAACCTACCCAGCTAGCTGCCATAATGCGTTTGACGGGAAGGCCGAACTTTGGAAAGATGGACAATTAGTGGTGGTTAACCCCACTACCGAGCCGCTGGTTTGTGCTACCCCGGAGCAACCTAATTTAACCTGTGATGCTATTCCTGCTGGTGCTGTTGAAAACACACAGACTTCAGGTGAAGTGGTTTTAAACAACCAAATCATCTATTTAACTTCTGATTTTTCGGGTGATTTTAAATTTAGCGGAGGAGGTACCGTGGTGATTTGTCGAAATGCACAAATTCAAAATTTTAATATTAACACTACAGAACCGATTGCGTTACTCATCAATGGAAATCTGACGGTAAACGCTCAAAATCTTAATTTACAATCGCATATCTCCGTTACGAACTATGGCTCCTTTACAGTACAGGGGGCAGGGTTTAACGGCAATTTCTTTAACCACGGAAAGTTCACCTGTCATGGTGACTTTAGTATCAACTCCAGTTCCGGCTTGTTATACAACACCGATAGCCTCGTATTTAATCAAAGTTTTAATATCAGTAATAGCGCTGTGTTCACCAATAACGGATCAGTAAGCGTACAGAATACATTACATAACAACGGTTCAGGTTCTATCATAAACAATTGTACCATTACAGTAGGAAACAATTTTTTGCATGATGCACCTACCATGAATAATGGCTCCATAACGGTAAACAACAACACCACTTTTAATAGTAATATCTATAAAGGAGCCTCTGGGAGTTTATTAACGACCAAAGATTTTATTAATAATACAACGGCTGAAGGAATTGGGAATACTTGCGCTTCGATTAAAGTAGCTAATTCCGTTTTAGTAAATGGATCAGGACGTTTTACGGGAACGATAGACTTATGCCGGGGCAGTGGTACGTATACAAACAATGGATTAATTGAATCGCCTGCTACAGCTAATTGTTCGTGTACACCTTCTGTACCAAGTGGAGGAACAGGTTCGACAGGCGGGCAAATGGCAAGTATTAATTGGAGCAGCGGTATGCCTACTTTATTTGGTAGTACCGTCACCGGGTTACCTGCTGGCACCTACAGCGTAATTGTAGCGTTGGAAGGATGTGCAGAAGACACCTTAGATTTTTCTATCACAGAACCTACAGCAGTAGTGGCAACGGCTGCCTTAAACAATAAAGTGGCGACCGTCATCACTTCTGGTGGAAATGATAACGCGTATACCTATAAATGGTCAGACGAAATAAATGAAAGAAGTGTCGCTACACGTGATTTTATGGGCATGGCTTCCGGAACTTACTGTGTTACTGTAGAAGATAGCAAAGGATGTAAAAGTAATTCAGCATGTGTGGTCGTTAATAATGAAATAATCATTGAAAATGATTGCCGTGTATCGGTGGAGTATTTAGCCGGAAACCTTATCTATGTGGACGGTCAATGTGTTGAGTGTCCGTGGTTGGTTATCACCGTAGCTAATCCAGAAGGAGAAGCCAATGCCACCTTCGCTCAACCTTGTCAGGATTCTCTGGTGAATGTAGTTAACTGTTTGGGTGAACGATCGACTATCACCTTGGATGGCAAGAAAGACGGTTGCGGAACTACCGGAGGTGGGTGTCCTGATCCGTTGAACCCGCTCTGTGCAGCTTGTCCTAATCCGTTGAACCCTACGTGCTGTGACACTCCTCCTTGTTGTGATAAAGCGCTAGACCCCTCTTGCGGAACGACAGATAGCTTGCAAATAGATGTGGTGGAAACCCCACCCGCGTGTGGGTTGGGAGGTCGGGCAGTGCTGACCATTAGTGGAGGAAGTGGTAAATACGAGACGTCAAACCCTGTAACCAACGACCATGGGTTAACCATTACAGGATTACCAGTCGGTGAAACAGTCATTACGGTGCGCGATGTGGAGAAAGGGATTGTGGAATACAAGACAGTAGTTATTCCTGAAGCACCAGTGGCTACGGTTGAGGTCATCAATAGTGCTAACCCGTTAGAGGCGGTGAACACGAGTTTCTCGCTACAAATCACCAATGCTGGTTCCGGATTTTATGACGTAGAACTAGGTGTTTTAGCACCTTACCAGTTAAAAAATTTAACGGCCACTGCCGGTACGCTTACTGTGGGGCCTATTAGTTTGCCCGCCACAGCAGGTAACGGTCCTTTTCCAGTAAAAGTAACCGACCAATATTGTAAAGCATATGACTTTACAGTATACCGTAGCCAGTGTCTGGATGCTACTTTAGATAATTTCACCCCTTCGGTTACCGTACAAAGCCCAAGTTTTAAAGGTGAAACAGACGGAATGCTTACGTTGGCCAACCTACCAGCCGGTTACAATGCACTCTGGTCGGGTAAGGGAATCACCGGTACCAAAGAAGGAGCTGCCGTTTCGGGACTTGGTGCAGGCACGTATCAGCTATTGTTACAAAACACAACAACCTTATGTATGTCGTCTCCTTACACCTTTACCTTAGTAGATGGAAAAACAATTGATGCGACTTTAACGCTCGTAACTTCAGGAACGTGTAAACAAACGATTTCAGCGGCTTATAAAGACGCCACAGGCACTGTTTTACCCGGGGCATTGATGGCACCTGTGCAGTATTTGTGGACGAACCCCCTTACGGATGAACCCTTAGCCACTACGCAAGAATACGATGTCTCTTCGTTGCCTTTGTTTGGCAGACCAACTTACCTTAAAGTTCAGGTAAAAGATGGTTTAGGAAATGTTGGCAAAGTAATTTTCCGAATTCCTAAGGAGTGTTATCCTACTGTATGTCACCCAAGTGATCCCACATGTCCGTGTCCAAACCCAAACAATCCTAACTGTACCTCAGGTTTATCCATTGACTATACAGCCACTGGTGCAAAATGTGCGCAGCCCAGCGTAGTGCAGCTTACAGTAAATGGTGGGGTAAACAATAATTACCGCACGTCCAACCTCATCAATGACGATACCGATTTACGAATTGAAGGCCTTCCTTCTGGCGCTCATACCATTACCGTATATGATCTCACCACGCAACTCAGCGCCACTAAACGCGTGGTAGTGCCGGAACCTGTGCGCTCGGAAATAAGTGTGCTCAACAACCAAAACCCTGCCTATGCTGTAAATAATAGCTTTGAATTAACCATCTCGGAAGACCTTACCGGACCTTATTCCATCCAATTTGAGGGGTTTTCTCCGTATAATGTACCGAGCAGAAGTGCTATAGATGGTTCATTAGGTACTTATGAACTGCCACAAACGCAGGGAAATGGTCCTTTTACCGTTACGGTGACAGACAGCTACTGCAACAACTATCCCTTTACGGTCTTTAGAAGAGAAATCTATTGTGAGCCTACCACCGCCAGCCTTAATTATGTACCTCAGGTCATCAAAAATATACCTTCTTCCGCAGGTCAATATGATGGAAGTTTAACCTTAGCAAACCTGCCCTTGCCTGACGGAGCTATTGCCAGTTGGACAGGTACCGGATTTGTGGGTTCACGCACAGGAACAAGTATTTCTGGTTTGCCTGCCGGCAGTTATCAAGTCGTGATTCGAAAAGAAGCCGAAGGGTGTGTGGTCTGGAATGAGGCCAATAACGATTTCGTATTAACAGATGGCCCTTCTATATCCAATACCTTAAGTTTATCGGTATCGGGTCAGGGGTGTAGTTACACCATCAATCCGATTTTGCGCGATGCCAGCGGAAATCTTTTGCCATTGCCTTCGGGGTTGAGTTACGAATGGGTTAATCCGTTTACCGGCTTGCCACCTATTGCCACCAGTCAAACGTTGGATATCAGTAGCCTGACATTAGTAGGCAATCCTACCACATTAAAAGTGCGGGTGCGCCAGGGGAACCTTGTCAGTGCCTATAGCGATTTTATTCTTCCGACAGGGTGTGTCGTGCCACCGGTGTGTGCTCCAATCAAATTAGAATATCGTCCAGTCAATCCGCAATGTGCCAGCGCAGCCAATGGGGAAATTCATATTATCTCCATTACAGGTGATTATATTACCTGGATTACACCTTCCATCATTCAGGGCGATGCCTATCAATGGGATAAAACCGGCTTAGCTGCAGAAACATATAAAGTACAGGTACACCGATCAGGTTGTGTGAATCCGGTCACGTTTACCATTGGCTTAGTTGCTCCCTTGCCCTTTGACATTAGCTATGAAACGCTCAGTCCCAATGGCGCACGCTTAACAGTGGAAAACGGTACAGCCCCTTACAACTACCAATGGCTCGACCAGAATGAAAGCACGACCGAAAATGAGCGAACCGATTTAGTTCCGGGAACGAACTATACGGTAGATGTAACCGATGTAAAAGGTTGTACGGGCAGATTTTCTTTCCTCTATGACCCTTGTGCTGTGAACAAACCACAGCCATTTGTGGTGTATGATAAAAAAATAAACCGCGCAACCGTTATTGCCAATGGCGGTATCGCCCCTTACACTTATTTCTGGGAAAGTGATCCCCTGTTAACCAACCAATACGGGCGTTCTAAAACAGGATTAGCGAATACGACCTATACCATCACGGTAACGGATGAGCAAGACTGTGAAGGAACGGCTACTTACACCCACCCGGGTTGTGGTGATTCCCTTGATTTTTTTACCATCGACAGCACCAAGGCGACCAATTCAGAAACATGTGATGGTACTGCTACGCTGGTTTTTGAGGAGGGCATCAACTTAGAAGACTATGTGATTTTGTGGGATGAAACGAATTTAATTGACTTGCTGGATAAGCCAAATGGCCTTCGTGCGATTCGCGACCGCAGTACGGTGAAAATTATTAATGCCTGCAGTGGTTCCCATGAGGTGTTTGTATTTCAAGGTGAATGTGGGCGTATTGAAGTATTCTCCATAGGCACACAAAATGTCGTTCCACCGCGCTGTGAGAACTCTGATTTAACAATTGATGCCTTTAACGGTACCACGCTTGACAAACCCTGCGGAGGCGAGACCATGGATTTGGAATTTGGCGTGACCGGGGGAAAGAAACCCTATTACTACGACTGGGAATTTGTAGAAGAAAGCAGCAATGAAACCTTTACCCGCAGCTCCACACAACAAGGCTTTACTGACCCCAAACCAGGGAGTTACACCGTGGTTGTGCGTGATGCATTAGGGTGCACTGCTACGGAATCATTTACAGTCACAGGAGCTTCCGCATTGTTAACAAGTAAGGTCAATGCCGTACAGCCTACCTGTGCTCAGGGATTTGGCGAAGCCCATGTCACCATTACCAGTGGGAATGGGGGCGAGGTCATCAGCTGGACCGATGAACCCGGAAATACTTCTTTTGACCGAACCGACTTGGTGGGAACAAAGACGTACACGTATCAGATGGTAGACGCGAAAGGCTGTACTACTGCCGGTTCGGTGACGATTAAGGACGTAGTGGTGATTCCGTCTTTGAACCAAGCCGAAATAGAACTGTGTACCGGACGATCGCTGACCTTGGTAGCACGTTATTACCCGCAATACGACATTCAATGGTCCTCACTTGATGTAAACATTGCTAACCCACAAGCCGATATGTTGCCGGTAGACACAGCAGGCACGTACACACTTACCCGTACGCACACCACGAACCCCGCCAATTGCCCCGCGTTGGTAGAGAGCGTGACCATCCTGGAAAAAACGGATTGTGAACCGACCACTCAAGTGTGTGAGTCATTTACCTATGAAATACCTGAACGCTTAGACACGGACGAGTGTACCACAAGCCTACAGTTTGAAGCCAATGCGAGCGCGCTAAGACGGTTTGATGAATACCTGGAAGCCGTAAAGCGTGATTTTAGAGAACAGTACCGCCAGTCGGTAATGGATTCGCTGGAAGAAACCCTCACCATGAGTTTCACCGATAAAGAACAACACTATACGCTATATTACTACGACCGTGTGGGCAACCTTGTGAGCACGGTGCCTCCGGAGGGCGTGCGTGCCCTTACTCCGCAACAAACAGCGGCAGTAGAAAACTATTGGCTCACGGCAGAAACAAACCCGAACGCCACTCCGCCAAACGTATACACCCAGCATACCTTGGCGACTACCTACACCTACAATTCGCTTAACCAGCTAGTTGCTCAGGATGTGCCGGACAACAATCAGCAGGACTTATGGCAATCGGAGGGTTCGTATACCCTACTGGGTGGCCAGATGGTCGCTACGCTGGATGCCAATAGCAACACTATTTGGTCTTTTGCGAATGATGCCAACCAGGCATACCTCTACACCAGCACCGATGGCGGGGAGAGTTTTACTTCCGGGCTGAACTTAAATCTGGGCGACCTCAACGACATCCAACGTGCCGGCTTCACGGGCGAAATGTATTATGCCGTAGGCACCGGAGGCCTGCTGTTAAAGGCGAGCAATGGCGCAGCCAACTGGTCGGTTCTTCAAGGACCTACCCGAAACAACTTAATTAAAGTGCATTTTTTCGATACTAATAAAGGCTATATAGTAGAAGAAACAGGTATACTCTGGAAAACCGAAGATGGCGGACAAAACTGGTCACCAGTGACAACCGCTGTCCAGTTTTTAACCACTCAGTTAGGTAGTTTGTCTACCGAACTGAGTGGTAAAACCATTGCCGACATTCGCATCATTGATAACCAATGGTATGTAACCGCCAACACCAGTGATGGAGCAGGTGAGGTGTATGTGTCGGGCGATTGCCAAAACGTACCGCAGAACCTGAATTTTGTAAAGCAAGATCTTACCATCACCAATGCGGATGTGGTTGTATTTGATGGGGTGAATACCGAAGTGATTCGTGCGCCTTATGTGTTTAGAAAAACAGCCAACAACACCCTGGTTTATCACCGCAGCCTGAATGTATCGGGTACAATAACCAAGTACGTGAGCAATGGGCAAGTACATGTAGCCAAGACCACTACAGGGCTGTATATGAGTAGCGATGGTAGTAACTTTACCGCAGTAGGAAATGGTTTTTCCGCCAATGCGCAACTGGTAAACAGCAACGGGCGAATCGTAATGTATGAAGGTACTACTGCTTCGAGAGTAAATAACAGCGGAACACTCACTGCCTTAGTAACTAATAATACACAAGTTACGGGTTATTACTTTGATGGCACAAACGACTATTTTTCACTCAATAGTCAGCAGATTTTAAACGCTACCGCCAACCTTACCTACAACCTGAGTACGAACAACATTTATTACATTAAATCCTTTGTAGTAGAAGGTAATGTGTTGCTGGTAAATGATGATAATAACCTCTATCCCTTACGGATGAGTATGACCACTGGTACGCCAGCACAACCTACAACAGTATTGGGTACCGTGGTTCAGGAGCAATTTGTGGAGATAAAACGCATAGGTACAGCCTTCTATGGCATCACCGCCCAGCATGTGATTAAGCCAATTACCATCACCAATACCACCACACCAACCATCAGCGTTTCTAATACACCTCTGCGGCAAACCGCCCAAAGTTATCAATATGGTTACAAGTCCTTTGCCTTTGGAAGTTCCCCGGACAGCTATACCTATATTGACAATAATAACCGCACCTACCACGTAATTAATGGTGCAGCGCCAATAGAACTGAAACCCGCTTCCAGTGCATTTTTTGCTACGAGCAAAGGTACTAACAGTGGCATTTATACTACTTCGGAAAATGGCATTATTTTCAAGCACTTATCAAATGAAAATAGGTTGTCATTTGAAAAAACCAACACCACCGCTAACCTCATCAAAGCCACCCAAAGCTCCGATGGTTTACTTCGACTAGCGGGTTCAGATAATAAATTGTATCGCTTGAATGTGATGAACGAAACGCTGGAGCTGAATGAAGATGTTGCTACCCTGACATCCCCGGTAAAATCGATGCATACGAACTACCTGCTGACCCAAAGCGGAGGCGTGTATCAGCGCACAGGCAACAGCTGGAACAGTGAAAATGTCACCTTGACAGGCTATAACGTCATCAATGCAGCCACCCCGATCATACTGGCAGCAGGCAATAGTGCAGCGATCAGTTACAAAATAGGCATCAGCTGGAATACCGCAGCTAATTTTAAAGTAGCCCCCATAGCCGATGCCGCTACCAACGGCAACAAACTGGTAGCTGTTGGCAAGGCAGGCACCATCATCCAAAGCACCAATGCAGGGGAAAGCTTTACCAAAGTCTTTGCCCCGAACACCACCGACATCACCCGGGTAGCGCTGAAAGGCAATGGGTTTGTGATCGGCAATGCCAGCGGAGCGATTTATAATTATGCTGATGGTACTACTTACACACTAGCGACCATCAATGGATCAAATACGGCTAACCAGCCCATCAACCAGTTGTATACCGATGCACAAGGCAACAGTTGGGCTTTGCGGGGCAACGAGTTGCTGTTGAGCAGCCCAGGTACCAACTACACCGTACAGCTGACCGCCACGGAAACCTTGCACGCCTTTACGGTGGATAGCGATGGCTACGGCTACCTGGTAGGCGATGGAGGTACCGCGTACCGCATTGTGCCGAGTGGAGTAGTAGAACAAGCCGACCAGCCCGCGCTTGCCGCCATCAACATTGGCACAGGCAAACAAGCCAAAAAGCTGCCTACTGACAACAACATTACCGATGACCAGGGCACAGGCATACCGCCAGCGAACCTGCGGAGTGTGCAGTTTACTGACCGCCTGCAAGGTTACATCAGCGGCACCGGAGGCTTGGTGCTGAAAACCACCGATGGCGGCTACCACTGGCAGCCCGAAGGTCAGTTTAGCAACAACAGCAGCCACAGTCCGCTACTGAGCCTGAACAACCAGGGCGAAGGGGTGTACTCGGATGTGAACACGCTGGGTACGGTCAACGACCAAAGCCAACACATCAGCAGCCGATTCTGGTACGACCAGGTAGGGCGCCTGGTGCTGTCGCAAAATGCCAAACAATACAACATCGAACAGTATTTGGGCGAAACCCAATACCAAAACATCAGCGTAGCGGGCAGTGGAAAAATACATGCCTACAGCTACACCATATACGATGACCTGAACCGGGTAAGCGAAGTAGGGGAGCTGCTGACAAGGGCAACACTAGAACCCCACCACCACGAAAGTCAGGTGGCTTATAATTACTTTCAAAATACGTTTATACCCACAGGCAAGCGGGTGCAGGTCACCAAAACCTACTACGACCGAGCCGTGTTTACCACACCGGACAACACCTTTGCCCAAGAAAACCTACGACCGCGGGTAGCCTCGGTGGCGTACTATGAACAGTACAGCGGAGACCAAAACAGCTACAATCGAGCGACACACTACAGCTACGATGTGCATGGAAATGTAAAAAGTTTGTTGCAGGAGATAGGAACAGACAACGGACTGCTTTCAAAACGCTTAGACTATGAATTTGACTTAATCAGTGGCAATGTAAAACAAGTAGCCTATCAGGCTGGGCAAGAAGATGCTTTTTACCACAAGTACAGCTACGATGCAGACAATAGAATAACGGAAGTAGAAACCAGTACCGATAACGTAATTTGGAAACAAGATGCCAGTTACCAGTACTACGCCCACGGTCCACTAGCCAAAGTAATTACTGGGGAGAATGTAGAAAACTGCGATTATGCGTATTCCATACACGGTTGGTTGAAAGGTGTGAAAGGAAACAACTTTAGTTATGCTTTAGGATATTACAATGGCGACTACACCTCCATAGGAACAAATGAGTTATTGAACACGCCTACAGCCACCAACCTGTACAATGGCAACATCACTACCATGACCACGCACACGCCAGCCTTTGCACAAGAAGGGATGCCAACTACGTTTACCAAACAGTTCAAATACGACCAACTCAATAGGATAAAAGAAAGCAAAGTCATCGGAGGAATAAATGTTAACACCTTTAAAACCAGCTATAGCTACGATGCCAATGGAAATATTGAGAGTTTAAACCGATATGATAAGAACGGAGTACAGTTCGATGCTATGGCTTATAACTACCACCAAGTAGACAAAGGATACCTACGAAACACCAACCGATTACGCTGGGTAGATGATGACCCCAATACAGCTGCTGTACACGAAGATGATATAGAAGACCAAAGTAGAGATAACTATGACTATGACGATATTGGAAACTTAATAGCCGATGTCAGCGAAGAAATAGAAAAGATAGAATGGACCACCTACGGAAAAGTACATGCCGTAAAAAGGACCGCAGGTAGCAGCCTCCCGAATTTATTTTTCAACTATGACGCAATGGGCAACCGAGTAGAAAAAAGAGTGGTAGAAGCTGGAAAACAGACCATTACTTATTATCTTAGAGATGCCACGGGCAATGTGATGAGCATTTACCAAAAAGAGGATGATACACCACTAGCCGTAAAAGAACACCACATGTATGGTGCAAATAGAATAGGTATTTATTATGCATCTACTGAAAACGCAGTGGCTACAATTGAAGGAAACATAAGCAAAAGTAGTAACGAGATAGGCTTAAAAAGCTATGAATTGAACGACCATTTGGGTTCTGTTCGGGTGGTACTTTTAGATAGATTAGCAACAAGTAACTATGATAATGTATTGGCAGCTAATGAATATTTTCCTTTTGGTATGATTGCTCAGAGTATAGAGAGGAGGGCTTTTAGGGCTGGGTTTAATGGAATGGAGAGGGATGATAAGTTGAAAGGGAAGGGGAATTCGTATGACTTTGGGGCTAGAATTTTAGATGTAAGGTTGGGGAGATGGTTGAGTTTGGATCCATTAGCAATTAAATATCCTGCTTTTTCTCCATATAATTTTGTGGCTAATAATCCTGTGATTTTTATTGATCCCGATGGAAAGAAAATAAAAGGAGTAAAGTATAATCAGAAAACTGGTGAAATAAAAATCAGTAAATCGGCAATTAAAAGGGGTACGGATAAATTTATTAGTGCACTTCAAATGACAAACAAAGGAGAAGAAGTCTTAATAGCAATGTTAAAAGAAAAAAGAAAAGTAAAAGTTTCACTTACTAACAAGCCGCTTGTAGCATATATTCCTGGTGCAAATGGTGAACCTGAATATAAACTTATAGCTGGAGTTACAGACGCAAATTCTATTGCTATAACAACTTCTAAAAAAGGATATGATGATTTAAAAGAAGGGGATAACGAAATGATTGAGGTTACTTTGATGAGCGAAAATGGGGATTTTGTGGACGGACAAATTAAGAAAGAATATTTAACTGAATGGATTAACGAAGAACCTAGTGAGTATGAAAAAGATTATGAAGAAGGATATATTCAATCTGGAGCTGAAGATTATTTTGATGATTCATATAATTTACCCGATAGTGATCTGGAAGATGTGCATAATACTGGAATTCATGAGGGAACTCATTGGTTGAATAAACATCACGAAAATGATAATGTCACACAAAGTGAAAAAGAAGCTTTTGAGGCAGAGATAGAAGGGAGTAAAGAGTATATTCAAACCTATAGACCAGTCAAATAAAAATAACCAATATGACAAAATATTTTATAATTCTTTTTCTTAATATTTCAATTTTTAATGTAAACGGATGTTTTATAAAGCGGAATGAATGTCTTAGTAGAAAAACCTTTAAGAGCATTAAAAAGGAGATTTTAAAGAAATATTCTATTATTAAAATTGAAAAAAAAATTAGTGAAAATTTATTTAATAATTGTGAAGGGCTAATTATACTTAAAGTAGTTTATAATAAAAAAAGTGATTTTACTTTAAACATCCCTTTATTGTTAGTGGGGGAGGATACGTATTTTTTAGCCTTTAACGATCCAAAGTTAGATTCTTCTTCTGAAGATAGATATTTAGACTATCAGAAATTTCTAGACTTGAAAAAAAATAACTTCTCCGATGAAATAGAGCAAGAGATTAAAAGGCGTTTTTTAAAAGGGAGTACTTATGAGCCTATTCATAGAATTGAGTTACCTCGTTAATACCAACCTGATCAGCGGCAACGTAAAGCAAGTGCACTTTCAACGAGGCGAAGCCGATGGCTTTAGCCACCGCTATAGCTACGATACAGACAACCGTATAACGCAAGTAGAAACCAGTACTGATGAAGTGATTTGGAACAAAGAAGCCAACTACGATTATTATGCCCATGGTCCATTAGCCAGAGTAAAAACAGGAAGAGACGACATTGACCAGTGCGACTATGCCTATACTTTACACGGTTGGTTAAAAGGCGTACAATCCCAAAACTTTGCTTATGCGCTGGGTTATTATAGTACCGCCACTGAACAAGATTATACTCCGATAGGCACAGCCAGCCTAGAGGCTACGCCTATGAGTAAAAACCTGTATAATGGGAACATCAGCACGATGACAACGCATACGCCAGCTTTTGCTCAAGAAGGGATGCAGACCACCTTTACCAAGCAGTTTACCTATGACCAACTGAATAGAATAACCGGCAGCCAGCTGGCAGGCGGAGGCAATAAATTCCGCACCAGCTACAGCTACGATGCGAACGGCAACATAGACACCCTAAACCGTTGGGATAAAAACGGCAACCAGTTTGATGCGATGGTGTACAACTACCATCAGGTAGATGAAGGTTATTTAAAAAACACGAATCGATTACGTTGGGTAGATGATAACCCTGCGACAGATACGCTACACACAGACGATATCGAAGATCAGAACAGGGACAACTACAGTTATGATGACATTGGAAACTTAATAGCAGATGCGAGTGAGGAGATAGGGCGCATCGAGTGGACAGCTTTTGGAAAAGTGGCAGCTGTAATTCGTAAACCAAACAGTACTAAATCTAATTTATACTTTAGCTACGATGCATTGTATAATAGAATAGGTAAAAAAGTGATAGACCCAAGTGGAGGCATTACTTCAACCTATTATATTTTAGATGCGACAGGAAATGTGTTAGCCACATATGATAAAAAGAGTGAGGGGGATTTAAAAATAGCAGATCGCTACATCTATGGAAGTACTCGACTAGGGAATTATAATACTGCAGGGATAGAAAATTCAGAAAGGATGCAGCTAACAGCAGGTGTAACAAAAAAACAACACTACTTAGGGTTAAGGAATTACGAATTTAAAGACCATTTAGGTAATGTTCATTTAGTACTTTCGGATCGTAAAAATGCAGACCAGACAAGTGATGCATTAGCAGCTTATGAGTATTTCGCTGGCGGGATGTTTTTACAAAGCTTCCAGAAAGAAAAATATTTATACGGACACAATACACAAGAAAAGGTAGACGAATTAGCAGGTGATGGAAACCACTACACCGCCATGTATTGGGAATACGACAGTAGGTTAATAAGAAGATGGAATACTGATCCGAAGCCAAACCCTTCAATTAGTCAATACAATTGTTTTGCGGGAAATCCTATTTGGTTTTCAGATCCACTAGGGGATACACTTTATCAATTTAGACCTGATGGATCATTTTGGAGAACCCATGATGATGGTAAAGAAGCTGTTGCAGGGGCATATTACCAGACTAGCACACAGAACCTTGATGCAAGTGGTAATTTGGTTTCTACGACTTACAGCGATGCAATTAACTTTTCCTTTAATGATATTGATATTGATAGGGAAGAGATTGTCAGTGGCAGAATGTGGCTTACTGTAATTGATGAAGGAGATATTGATGATGCAATGGATTTTAATGGGGTTAAAACTCCTTCTGCTCAGAATAGTCCTTGGGAGTATATAGAAAGAGAGAGTAGACCACCTGGGGATGCTTCATTACTATCAGGTAATAGTGCTGGTCTTCTTGATCATTTTTCTACAAGTCCAATAGTTGAAGGAGGAATGTTACATTTAGTTCTACCCTGCATCGTCCACGCATATGATACGAAAAGAAGTTTCCTTATAAGGAAGATTCTGATTTATAGCTGGTTAAGGATAGGAGGGGAGGGTTAGTGAGATGAAACAGAAGGAGAGCGTAAAAGGGAGTAGCAAGAGTAAAGTAGCAGGTAGAAAGATAGTGAGAACCAAGATACAAGAGCCAAGAAGAAAAAAAAGAAGAATCGTTCTTTGACATATACTCTTTAGGTTAAACACAGCTTACAAGCGTTGTGTTTATTAAAAATCACCCGTTGTTCGCGTGCTTGTGTCATTTCAAGGGCAAAAGGCGGGTCAGTTAAAGAAACTTCTTCAAAGTATACCTCATCGGGCGTGTAGCCTTTCAAGGCATCTAAAGGTTTAATGGTGTTGTGTTCCTCAAAAAACAAGGTGAGTTCCTTTTGAAGTTCCACAATAGAAGGAATGTGTTTGCGAAACAGCCAGTTGTATTTGATTTGTTTATTTACCGCTTCCACCATCGAATTAGAAAACAGAATATCTTTCAAAGCAATGAGCTTTTGAAGGTTGTTTTTCTTTACAAAGAGATCTACGATATGGTTGTTGTTTTCAGAACCGCCATCCACTACTAGTTTTATAGTGGAAGTTACGTTGTTTTTCAAAGCCAACTGGTAGGCTTGTTTTAAACTTTCAACCCTGATTTGAGCCGAAAGTTTTTCATTTACATTCCAAGCCAGCACCTTACGAGAAAAATTATCAACGACCGTGTAAATGTAAGCAACAGCACCATCAGAGGTTCTAAACAAGGACACATCTGCATGCCAAAATTCATTGATTTGAGATGCCCGTAAGCTTTCATACTTAGGCTTTCGGATTCTAAACGCAGCAGAACGAATACCGAGTAATTTGTTGTATTTGTACCAAGTAGAAAGCGAGGCAAAAACCAAGTTTTTCCGCCTCGCCCAATGACAAATAGATTTGATAGACCAATGTGCCAACGAAGGAGAAGAAAGGAGTTTAGCCAGTTGTGAAACCTCATTAGAAGCCAATTGATTAGGTTTATTGGTTAAACACTTTTTTATCGAGGAAGCAAGACATGGTAACGTAACTTCAGTTTTCCAGGAACGGTAAGTATGAACAGAGATGCGCAACCAATTACAGACAGAAGTTAGAGGAATGTAATTAGCAGCACGATAAATAGTATCAACTACGGTTTGTTTGTTGTTTCGAAGCACCTCAAAAAACAACGAAGAGTGAGCAAACAACTTGGAAAAACTGGCATGAAGCCGGGCAATAGTAAAATAAAAAGAAGGAGAATGCTGTAGCTGAGAAAAGACAAGATTTAGTTTTTCAACTCCATCAATTCCAAAATCGTGATAAGAAGAAAAGTCAGTTTGGTACTTCCACCGATAAGCAGTGGAGTAAGGAATTTGTTGAAGAATATGAGCAGGGCATTTGCCTTCAAAAACCATTCGTTTTAAAAAAGTGTGGTACTGTTGACGGAACATAAAAAAGATATAAAATGAAAGACGAAAAGTAGTAAAATATTTTATCTGATTGAACTTTAGTTTGCAGGCAAATTTAGTTTTTTACAATTTTTGCGTTTCATATGACGATTTGGGTAGATGAAAGGGATATAAAATGTGCGTCCTAATACTGTTAACACTAGTCGTCCAAATCGTCTAGATTTTTGTTTCCTTTTTATGAATGAAAAAGGAAAAGCCCAGGCGGCTTGAGCCGAAAGCTTCTAAAAGATATAAACTAACACAATAGAACAGGGGTAACTATTTTTAACAAAAAAGATACTTGTAAACTAAAAACCAATCCGATAAAAAAGATAGATGAGAATTAGTAAAATGTTTTTTAATTTGAATACAGACAATCAGTGGATTGCCTGTGTTTTTCTTTATTAAACAAACGAGTGAATACTGGCAAGCCCATAATCTGAGAGAAATTAAAAATTAATGTAATAAGTCACTCTTTGTGTTGAATGAAAATCAAATAAAAAAAATTAACCTTGTTGATTAATGAAAGGATATCTTAGTGAAGCGGAGGTGGAGAGCCTAGAGAATAATCTTGTTGATAAGTCTATTACAGAAATTAAAGGGTACATATGGAATGAGGGTTACCCTGAATCGTATGTTTATATTAGTATTTCAACTTTTGAAGAAAAAACTATTTATTTAAGTTCGGGGTCTTTGTCAGAAGATATTTCTCTAGTTGATAGTAAAAGCGCTAAAAAGGATATTAAGGAGAAAGATTATAAATCAGTTGTTATTATTGAAGAAAAATTAATTGTGAAAAAAATTGAGACAGTTGATTATAATGGGTACTGTCACAATTCAATTATTTGTTGTACAGATAAATTTGATTTTGAAATATTTGGAGGAGTAGATGAACTAATTATCACATTCGATGAGGAAAAAATTGGTAAGGTTTATCATTGATTTCATAACCGTATTATGAAGTGCTGAATTGCAATGCACCGTCCACCCAAATGACCCGAAAAATAAGTAGCAAGAGTAAAGTAGAAGGTAGAAAGACAAAAAAATGAGGGTGTTTAAATATCTGTTAATAATATTGATTTTTGCTTCGGTAATTTGGTTTTCTACAAAAGAATTAAATATTGCAGGAGTATATACTGATGGTTATCATGTAGAGTTAGATACACCAAAATCAGAGGTGAAAAGATTGTCGTATTCTTTTAAATGACGTATATTAGTATAAAATTTTTGAATATTTTATCAATGAAAAAGTACTTATTTGTAATCTCTTTTTTAATTTTCGGTTTCTCGACTTATGCACAGATTCATTCTGGTTGTACACATGATGATGTAAAGGCGGTACATCATCAAAAATCGAATCTTAGAAAAAAAATTATTTATCCTGAAGCGATACCAGATACCGCGGAGGTGATAAGGATTCCTGTCGTATATAACATCATACACGAAGGTGAACCAGTTGGGGTGGGGACAAATCTATCTAATCGTGCCATAGAGTACTCATTGGAGTATCTAAATACTTATTACAGAAAAAAATACGACCCATATGATGAAACGTATGAGAATAATTTTGACGGAAGAGAAGGTATTGATACAAAAGTAGAGTTTTATTTCGCCAACTTAGATGACGATTGTAACTATTCTTCGGCTATTCGAAGGTTCGATGGCCGAGAGTTTGATGGTTATATCGAGAAAGGTATTGATTACGATACGACAGGAGGCGCACCTGCTTTGGATATAAAACTAGCCACAGGGTTAAATACAAACAGGGTTTATAATATCTGGATCGTCAACAAAATTAATAGCCAAAGGGATGTAGCTGGTTTTGCGTACTTTCCTTTGGCCGTAGGGAGTGCCGCATTCGGTACGGTGGTCATAAATTCTTATATCAATGGCGTATTAGTTCACGAAATAGGGCATGCACTTGGTTTAAATCATACTGATATGAGTATTGGTAGATTTACAGGTCTCCATTCCTATCATATTGTAAGAGAAAGTGCTAACTTTTATAAACAGAGTATTGCACGCCCTTGGGATTGCTTACCTTCAAATAACATTGATGTTGGAATTATAGCAATTGATGGACTTGATCAGACTATGTGCGAGGGAGATTTTTCAGCACAGGTTGCTTTAGTTAATTATGGTTCTCAGACAATTACAAATTGTGAAGTGGTTATTAATTCTGGTACAGAGATATTATCTTTAGTGAGCTGGTCTGGATCTTTAGCTCCTTTGGATACTCAATGGGTTGCATTTCCAGTTTTTTCACTTCAAACTGGAAATTATGGTCTTTCAATAGACATTGTATCCGTACATAAAGGGTTAGATAAAGTGATGGAGAATAATCATCTGGATTTCAATTTGTCAGTTGCAGGTTTTGTAAACGTTCCGTTTAATATTGATTTTGAAAACTTAGATGTAAGTCCGTTGGTACTTACCAAAAACGACAGTAGTAATGCAAGTGTTTTTTCAACAGAACAACTTGGGGGTACCAATGCTGTTGTGTTAGAGGGTAAAGATCATGAATCAGTAGATGGGGTGGTGAAACCAGGTGCATTTGATAGTTTTTCACCATGGTTAAGTTACAATAAACCCTATTTTTCGTCAGTCGGTTTTTGTGTGGCTACAGAAAAAAACACCCATTACAAACTGAATTATGAACGCTATCAAGATAGCTGGTCAAGTTTAAATTTTCGTGTAATGGATGGTAGCAAACAAATATCACCTGATAGGAAGGGGCGTCAAAGAGTGTGGAAAAAAGATAGTGTGATAATTTCTTCGGGTGACAGAAACAACGTACTAGTGAGATTAGAATGTGCGACAGATTATGGTTACGCTACTTTGGATAGATATGGTTATGGTTCTTTTGTCGTTATAGATAATATTTCACTTAAAGAAGTTTCATCCAGCAATTTTAATTGGGATATTAAATTTGCAGGAACAACTAAAGGATGTGCACCCTTGGGGGTTGCTGTTTTTAACGAGTCTTATGGGGTGCCTATGCCTGATTATTATGAGTATTTAATTGAAAAAGGGGAGAATGTTTATGATACACTCCGTCAACTTAATACACCCAACAGTATGATTTATTTTGAAACAGGAAGTTTTGGTTTACAGATATTTGCTCACTTTGCTGACGGCTCAACAGATTCAATCTATTTTGAAGAAATAGTTAATACTGAAAATATTTCAGTTATAGGTTCCTATATTATGGATTTTGAGATAGAAAACACTTGGAAGACAACTGCAAACCCTGATTATAATACACACTGGAAGGTAGATACTGTAGGATCTTATGGCAAAAGTAGTAAATCATTGTTAATGGATATGATTGATCAGCAAAATGGTTATGCTACTTATTTAGTCAAAGCCCAATCACCGCCACTGGATTTGACATCGTTTACCGATGCGAGGCTTTTGTTTGATTATTCGTATGCTTTACCAGCAGAAAGCAGGGGCGAAGATGAGTATTTATCAATAAAGATGAGTGATGACTGCGGTAGTACATGGCATGAGATAGCGCATTATTTAGGAAAAGATTTATTAACAACCCCGTTTGATGTTAATTATTATTACAATTTTTTTGTGCCAAAAGATAAAGAGTGGGGCTCAGACTCTATCTCAATATCCCAGTTTTCAGGTAAGTCTGATGTTATAATTCTTTTTGAGTTTCATCCAAGCTTTGGTAACTCCATTCGATTTGATAATATTACAATTGAGGATCCAATGATTGTGTCCTTATCCTCTGATGTAGAAAAGCTAAGTAACCTGTTCCCTAATCCAACACACGGTAGAATTAATCTTTTGAAGCATGAAAGTTGGCGTCTCTTTGATGTAACTGGGTTTGAGTTACAGCAAGGTGAATCAACAGAAGTGGATCTTTCTGACTATGCTTCCGGAGTATATTTTGTAATTACATCAACTGAAACATATAAAATTGTTCGGTACTAAAAAAGGAATTGGTGATAGTTTAGGGCTTATTTCCAATGATTAAATGTGTTGTTTTTACGATAATTATTTCAATTGCTTCGGCAATACTCACATTTCCATACAAAAGATACGAAGAAACCTTTCCCTGCACCGTACACGCAAACCTGTCTGCCGACAAGGCAGGTGATACGAAAAAGAGTTTTCTTATAAGTAAGTTGAAATATAAAAGAGGTGGTGATGGAAGAAAAAGAGAAGGAGGGTATTGATGAGAGCTAATTATTTAATGTTTTTTGTAGTCTCGTTTTTGTTGTTTTCTTGTGTCGAACAAAAGCAAAGAAAGATGATTATGGAATTATCTAACGAGGAAGTAATAATGTTAAAGGAGGCTTTTTTTAAGTATGATTTTACTTCAGATTATGCTACAAATGATTCTATGCTATTAATGTTAAGGGAAAAACTAGATTCAATAAAACCTGATGAACCATCAAAAAAAGAAATAGAGGAGTTAAAGGTTTACTTATTTAAGTGGGTAAGTGATTCCAGAGGTGTGTTTTTTATTTATCATGGGGTACCATCACTATTTGGAGGTTATGAAGGGGTTGTAGCTCATGTTAGGTACGCTCCTGAAAAGTTTGCTGTTTTGCCGAATACATCAAAGGTATTCTCTTCTACTTCAGAGAAAGAAATATTGGAGCAAGGTCTTAGGGTTTTTAATGAAAGTTTGAAAGAGTGATAGTTATTTTCCTGAAAACAACGGATTACTTTTATGATAAGTGAAATGGTAACTCAGTTGGGATGAGGTTTAGGGATGTATTAGGAAACGATCAATTCATAACCTTTTTGAAAAAATAATACTCTAAAAAAACAGAAATAAATGATTAAGATATTATTGTTCGTGGTTTTCAGTCTTATGGGGTTTTCTGGTTTTTCAACAGAAAACGACACGATTTACACCCAAATTGACTCATTGAGAGAGTATGTGGTTTCAAAACAAAAAAAAGTAAGGTGGCGCAAGCATGGAAAAGATAAGTATATAGTAAAGTTGTCATACTATTCTGATGTTGATGAGTTGATTGCCAAACAACGGATAGTATTTTATGTAGAGTGGAGACCTGTTAAATTGAAAAAGAAAATAAACATAAAAAATGCTTTTAAACCTTCAGATCACGATCTTTTTCTATGGTTTACTATAGGTGCATTTTACGGTACTGAAGAGGAGTATTTTCAATGGATAAAAGATCCTCCATGCCGGTAATATTATCAATTATCTGTTTTGTAGCAAAAAACATCATGAGAGGCTTTTGAGCCCCCTGCACCGTCCAAGCAAATGATATAAAAAAGAAAATAAGTAGCAAGAGTAAAGTAGAAGGTAGAAAAATAGGTTTAGAGCCAAGAATCAAGATAAAACGCCAATGTCTAACTTCTCATATCTAACAGTCTAATATCTAATTGGTAGAAAGAGTAAAGTAGAAAGTATAAAGACTAAAGTATAAGTACTAAAGAAATCGAAATTCTAACCCTCTAACATCTCACTACTCAAATCTAACAGTCTAACATCTAATTGGTAGAAAGAATAAAGTAAAAGGTAGAAAGACAGGTGTAGAGCCAAGATGCAAGAGCCAAGAATCCAGATAAAACGCTAATGTCTAACTTCTCATATCTAACATCTAATTGGTAGAAAGAATAAAGTAGAAGGTAGAAAGACAGTGAGAACCAAGATGCAAGAATCAAGAATCAAGATAAAACACTAATGTCTAACTTCTCATATCTAACAATCTAACATCTAACTTGTAGAAAGAATAAAGTAGAAGGTAGAAAGACAGGTGTAGAGCCAAGATGCAAGAGCCAAGAATCAAGATAAAACGCTAATGTCTAACTTCTCATATCTAACAGTCTAACATCTAATTGGTAGAAAGAATAAAGTAGAAGGTAGAAAGACAGGTGTAGAGCCAAGATGCAAGAGCCAAGAATCAAGATAAAACGCTAATGTCTAACTTCTCATATCTAACAGTCTAACATCTAACTTGTTGAAAGAGTAAAGTAGAAGGTAGAAAGACAGTGAGAACCAAGATGCAAGAATCAAGAATCAAGATAAAACGCTAATGTCTAACTTCTCATATCTAACAGTCTAACATCTAATTGGTAGAAAGAATAAAGTAGAAGGTAGAAAGACAGGTGTAGAGCCAAGATGCAAGAGCCAAGAATCAAGATAAAACGCTAATGTCTAACTTCTCATATCTAACAGTCTAACATCTAACTTGTTGAAAGAGTAAAGTAGAAGGTAGAAAGACAGTGAGAACCAAGATGCAAGAATCAAGAATCAAGATAAAACGCTAATGTCTAACTTCTCATATCTAACAGTCTAACATCTAATTGGTAGAAAGATAGTGAGAACCAAGAGTCAAGAATCAAGAAGCAAGACAAAAAAAGCAATCGTTTTAAAAATCCTTACGGTCTCGAATTAGTAATTATCTTTGCAAGGGTATTATGGGTGTACTGTTTGTTTTTATCCAAATTAGTGATATTTTTAATCGTTAAAATTATTCAATAGTATACACCCTAAAACTCAACTTTAATGAAAAGCTTATTTTTTACAATTTTGTCAATCATATGTGCTTGTTTGAATACTACCGCACAAACCACCGTATCCAGTAGCAATGAGATATCAAAAATTAAAAAAACAACTACTAGTAAGTATATAGGGAAACTTGATGGAGTATACTACTTCCTCAGAGAAGGAGAATATACGGTGGGAAATGGTAGTACTACTTATATAGACTATTACGATGAAACGGGAGCTTTAAAAAAGACCGTTGAATTAGATTTTTTTAAAAAAGAAAGCGTAGATAAATACTTCGTTTGGGATATAATACTCCTTAAAGAGAAGTTATTTGTTTTTTATACTAAGCTGCATTTTTTATCGCAAAGTGACATGTCTCGGTCTGTTGCTTTGTTACAAGTTGATGCTAAGACGGGTGCACATTCAGGTAAATTATTAGATATAGCAAGTCTCAACAGCTACAAAAATCTTTCTCCTCTTGAGATGGTATTTGAATTAGGTAATATGGGAGATTACTTATTTGCCATTTCCCCCAATAAAGAACATTTCGCTTTTGCGTTACCATTTTCGGAGCAAAAAAACGGAAAATTAAGTGTAACTATTTGCAATAGCAACGACTTAACTACTACCAAGAAAGAATTTGAAGTCACTAAAAAGCAGGACGCGTCTTTAGAGGTGAATCAATTTTTGGTTTTAGATAATCAATCACTTCTTTTTAACATTACAGTTTCCAACGACAAAGAGACTAACCCACTCTTAAAAAAAGAACATAGGCTTATTTCTTTCAAAGAGGGCTCGGCAAAGGAAATTAAACCCAACTGGGGTAATTATTTGCCGACCGAAATACTTCTGAAAAACGATAATGGAAAATGTATTGGTACAGCAATGGTGTCTAGTATAGAGAAGACTTACCGAAAGGTGCAGGAAAGCCAAAATTTATCTGACGAAAACAACATAATAACTCAAGGGATAGCAGCTTTTGAAATCGATTCAAAAACACATGAAATTGCTTTTTTTAGTACTAACCTCTTTGATAAACCCTTTTTAATGAACACAAATTGGCATAGCGTTCTAAAAAACAGCATAGAGGAAGGCATTCCTTATCTGAGCTTAATGGATATACACCGGGCTTCCGATGGTGGTATCTACAGTGTATCAGAAATTCACAGATTTTATGTCTCCAAAGATAATACTCAAGTAAATAATTTAGGCGCTGCCGTAGGAAGATACACGTATGGCAATATATATCTAAGTTATTTTTCTGCTGATGGGAAAACCAAATGGAATAAGGGTATTGTAAAAGAACAAAGTAAAAGTGAGAGTTATACCAATTATGGAGGAAGTGTGGATCTTACACGGAACAATTTTATTAAAGAATATCCATGTGAGGAATGTTCTCAGTTCAGTGTGTCTTCTTTTTTAAGTAATGATAAACTGTATCTGGTTTATAATGACCATAGTGCCAATTCACAGGTGTATTTCGAAAACACAAAAATTAAAATGTATGAAGGGGGAAAGAATGTGATAACAAGATTGATGCAGGTAAACCCAGAAGGAAAGGTCATGCAGTTAAATGCTATTTATGATGACAAAGAAAAAAGATTTTCTACCATTCCGTTACCCACTTATTTTGATTTAACTACAAAGGCAGACGCCCCAGTGTTTTATGCTGGAGATAAAAAGAAATGGCGATTTATACAAGTGAAAACACAATAGATAGATCATTCATTGACTACAATATAGATTGATAATCAATTAGATTGGGAGTAATTGAAATAAATAGCAAACAAGTTTTCGGTACAGTATGTTAGGGGCTAATTTGATGGATAAAACCATAAAGCAAGAATAGGAGTATAAAAAAATCCATCCTTATTAGCAAGGATGGATTTTTTAAGTAGTTGTGTTTAAAT
>CAWFGW010000030.1:0-86587 GCA_963815495.1 uncultured Cytophagales bacterium | reverse complement strand
TCACCATCAACTGTAAAGTGGTTTTCCCATTAAAATGGTTTTCCTCCAAATTATAACAGATATGAAACGGCACTCCTGTTCTAATTTTTTCATAGTGATGTGCCAAACCAAAACCTATTCCATGCATTTCAACATCACCTTGTTTGACACATAGTTTCAAATGATCTTCTTTTACAATACGTGATTTACCATTATCTAGCACCTTTTCCGTTACAAAAGTAGGTTGCATGTTTTGGGGACCAAAGGGGCCCATTTGAGATAAAATCGCAAAAAACTTAGGTGTGATTTGATCAAAAGTAATGATTTGATCAACTGAAATTTTAGGCACTAACTGCTCTTCAGTGATTGTAGCTGCTACTATCTGCTCAAACATGGTTTGAAAAGCAGCTACATTTTCAATTTTCATCGTCAAGCCTGCAGCATAGGTGTGTCCACCATATTGTTCTAACAAATCTGCACATGAAGTAATGGCTTCATAAACATCGAACCCATGCACCGAACGCGCTGAACCCGTTGCTTTTCCGTTTGATTCTGTCAAAATGATGGTTGGACGATAATGGTTTTCAATGCAGCGAGAAGCGACTATTCCTATTACTCCTTTGTGCCAATCATTTTTAAACAATACCGTTGATTTGGCTTTTAACAAGTTCGCATCTGCTTCTATCATTCGTAGCGCTTCTTGGGTGATCGAAGAATCAAAATCTCTACGCAGGTTGTTTTTTTCATTCACTTTTACTCCAAAGCCATAAGCTGTTTCCGTATTTTCTGCTAATAATAATTTTACTGCACCATGCGCATGATCTATTCGGCCTGCCGCATTAATGCGGGGACCAATACCGAAGACCACATTGGTGACCGTCAAGTCTTTTTTAAACCCAGCTAATTCAATTAAGGCCTTTAGACCTGGTCTTGGGTTGGTGTTTAACTGTTTTAGGCCAGCACTTACCAACACCCTATTTTCACCCGTTATGGGCACAATATCTGAACAAGTCGCTACAGCTACTAAATCCAAAAATTTAAAGGCTTCCGACTCATCAATCCCATTTTGTTGGCAAAAGCCTTGAATCAATTTGAATGCTACACCACAGCCACACAATTCATCGTAGGGATAACTACAGGTCTCTTGCTTAGGATCCAGTATAGCAAATGCTGGCGGTAACTCAATTCCTGGCCGGTGATGGTCGCAAATGATAACATCAATCCCATATTCTTTCGCTTTGGCAATTTTTCCGATTGCTTTAATACCACAGTCGATAGTGACAATCACGGATATGTCGTTGTCTTTGGCATATTCAATTCCTTGCTCACTAACGCCATATCCTTCTGTGTATCTATCAGGAATATAATAATCTAAGTAAGATGTATAGTTTCTAAAAAAACCATAAAACAACGCTACAGAAGTTGATCCATCGACATCATAATCACCATAGATCAATATTTTTTCTTTGTTTTGAATGGCTTCAGAAATACGATTAACCGCTTCTGCAAGTCCTTTCATTAAAAATGGATCGTGCAAATCGGTTAACTCTGGCCGAAAATAAGTTTTAGCTTGGTCAAAAGTTTGCACCCCACGCTGTACCAATATTCCAGCTAATAAAGGTGAAATATTTATGGCCTCTGAAAGTGAGGTTACAGCTTCTTCTGAAGGTGATGGCAGAAAATCCCAGCGATAAGTCATAAGAGAAAAATAATCATTTAACTTTATAATATGAGTGAGGAAGAAGACAAAAAAAACTTAAAACCCTATTATAAAGTAGATTTACTTTTATACGGAATAATGGTATTATTCATTATAATCCTGTTTGTCTTCTTTACTTAAAAATTGATTCTCCGATCGCTCTATGAGCGTTTCGTCTATATCTTTAGTTGCTTTTGCTCCCAACAATTTAATTTTTTCAGCACGCGTAATCAAATTACCAGTTCCTGTTGAGAGTTTGTTCATCGCGTCATCGTAGGACTTTTGGGAAACTAACAACCCTTTATTTATTTTTTCCATATCAGCTAAAAACCCCACAAACTTATCATACAACGCTCCACTCTGTCGAGCAATTTCTATCGCGTTTTTAGTTTGTCGTTCTTGATTCCAGATGGAAGAAATGGTTCGTAATGTTGCCAATAAGGTAGAGGGAGAAACAATGACCACCTTATTGTCCCAGGCGAAGTTGAATAGATCAATATCTGCTTGAATGGCTAAACTAAAAGATGATTCGATTGGGATAAATAACAACACAAAATCGGGAGTATTCAAACCTGCCGAAGTTTGATATGCTTTCTCACTCAATTTTTTTACATGGCTTTTAACAGAAATTACGTGGCCTTTAAGAGCCATTACCCGTTCCTCTTCACTTTCAGCATTAATTACCTGTTCATACGCTACGAGCGAAACTTTAGCATCGATAATTAAGTGTTTGTTTTCAGGCAACCGCACGATGACATCCGGTTGAATTAATTTTCCTTCTAGATTTTGTGTGGAATACTGTGTGTCATATTCTTGTCCTTTCACCAACCCTGAGCGTTCTAATACGCGCTCTAAAATCACCTCTCCCCAATTTCCTTGTTTTTTTGTATCTCCTTTTAGGGCTTTAGTCAAGTTATGTGCTTCATCTGCCATACGTTTATTCAACTCGTGTAGCAGTTTAATTTGTTCTTTGAGTCCTTCTTGATCTTTACCGCTTCGCTCAATTTTGTCTTCAAATGATTTGATGCGTTCACCCAGTGGTTTTAATGTCAGCGTTAATTTTTCATTGCTTAACTGGTTAATTTGTTCGCTATTTTGACGAAGTACTTTTGAGGCAATATTTTCAAATTCTTTTTGAAATTTCTCATTCAAACGCTCTATTTCTTCGCGTTGCTCCACCATGCGGGTTTCTTGACCTTGAAATACAGCAATGGATTTTTCTAACCTGCGCGAAAGATCTACATTTTCTTCTCTAGCCTGTTGAAGTTCTGATTTGAAATCCAATATGTCTTTTGCTGCTAAATTGGCTCGCTCTTCAATTCTTGCTTTTTCCTGAGCTAACAACTGATAATCGAGCTGCGAAACACCTTGTTCTTTGGTGTCTTGGGAATCAATTTTGGCTTTCATTACAAACCACATAGCGCCCGCCCCTACAATTATTCCAATAATTAAAAAAAGAATATCCATTTGTTAGATGTTAGATTGTTAGATGTGAGAATGTCAGTAATGAGAAGTTAGATTTGAGATGTAAATGTTTCATGTTTCAAAAATCTTGGTTCTTGTATCTTAATTCTACGCTGTTTTAGATAAAAAAAGCATCCCGATGTGTATCGAGATGCTTCTTAACTATTTGTTTAGTTAACTGATTAGATCGATCCTTCTAACACTTCTTTGATGTTGACTCTTTTACCGTCTTTATAAGAGACAATCCAAGCACCTTTCACGCCCATCTCTCTCATATATTTTTTGAATTTATCAGCTTCCCAATAGTCGCTGAAGATACCCAAGGTATATTTCATAGTTCCGTCTGCATCAACTTCACCGCTAAAGTTTTGGTGACGATCAAAGTATTTTGTTAAATCAAAGTTTTTGAAAGCACCTACTTGAACTTTAAACACAACACCTGGAGCTGCAGTTGTAGTGCCACCACTTGCCGCTACTGGTGCAGAAGCTGCTTGTTGTGCTTTTTCTTCTGCTGCCGCTGCTGCTGCTTTATAATCTTCTATTTCAGAACTAATTTGCTCGTTTTCAGACTCTAATTCATCTACGCGAGTTTGTAAATTGATAACATCCTCTTTGTATTTGTCTTTATTTTCTACCAAAGCTTTGAAAGTCGCAGGACTCATTGACTTCAGTTTTTTCTTCCATTCTTTTTCTTCTTCCTTGGTCAACGTTTGGGCGAAACTCATAGAACCAAAAGTGATGACTAGCGCTAAGGCAAAAACGACTTTATTCATAATTATATAATTAGAGTAGCCCAATTTCGATAATTTTTTTAGAATGACAAAAAAAAGGCTTTAAAGCTTAAAATTTAAAATGATTCTTAATCATTTCCTATCATTTTTAAGGGATCAACCCAATGATCAAACTCCTCAGCACTAACATAACCTAGCCTAATTGCTTCTTCTTTCAGCGTTGTGTCATTTTCATGAGCTGCATTAGCTATTTCGGCTGCTTTGTAATAGCCAATCTTTGTGTTCAATGCTGTCACGAGCATCAACGAATTATCTAACAGTTCTTTAATGCGTTTTTTGTTGGGTTCGATTCCTGCCACACAATGTTTCTCAAAGGAAACACAAGCATCACCTAACAATTGAGCGGAGTGTAGTAAATTCGCAATCATCATTGGTTTAAAAACGTTTAACTCAAACTGTCCACTCATGCCACCCACTGAAATCGCTACATCATTACCCATCACTTGAGCACAGACCATCGTTAATGCTTCACACTGCGTGGGATTTACTTTACCCGGCATAATGGAGGAACCCGGCTCATTGGCAGGGATGTTAATTTCGCCAATTCCCGAACGCGGACCAGAACTTAACATTCTGATGTCATTGGCTATTTTCATTAAACTTACTGCCAATTGTTTTAAGGCTCCATGCGTTTCCACTAAAGCATCATGGGCAGCTAATGATTCAAATTTGTTTTCTGCTGTTTTAAAGGACAAACCAGAAATTTCAGCAATGTTTTTTGCCACTAATTCAGCATATCCATTTGGTGTATTTAAACCTGTGCCTACCGCTGTTCCACCCAATGCCAGCTCAGATAAATGTGCCAGGGTATTTTTTAATGCCTTTAATCCATGTGTTAATTGCGCGGCATAACCACTGAACTCTTGTCCGAGTGTTAATGGAGTAGCGTCCATAAAATGGGTGCGGCCAATTTTAACTACCTTCTTCATTTCCTCACTTTTTTGCATGATGGTATTTCTTAGCCTTTCAACTGAAGGAATGGTGTTTTCAATCAATAACTTATATGCAGCAATGTGCATGGCTGTAGGAAAAGTATCGTTAGACGATTGAGACTTATTGACATCGTCATTGGCTAAAATGAATTTTTCGCCTTCACCTAGCTTATTTCCTCGCAACACATGGGAGCGGTTGGCGATGACTTCATTCACATTCATGTTGGTTTGGGTGCCTGAACCAGTTTGCCATACAACTAAAGGAAACTGATCATCCCATTTTCCATTGGTGATTTCATCACAGACTTGTGCAATCAAATCTGATTTTTCTTTATCCAAAACACCGAGCTCTACGTTGGTTTTTGCGGCAGCTTTTTTTAGCAAGGCAAAAGCATATATCACTTCAATAGGCATTTTTTGGTTACCAATCTTGAAATTTTCCAAAGAGCGTTGGGTTTGAGCACCCCAATATTTGTCTGCAGGAACTTGTACTTCTCCCAATGTATCTTTTTCTATTCTATAGTTCATGTCTTCTCTTTTTTGAATTAAAAACTGTTGTCACATCATCAAGTTATTAATAATACTTGCGATGAACCAATAGAACTTACTACTTTGTAGTTTACTCCAAAATCATGGCAAAAATCAAATCGACATATTTCTGTCAATCGTGTGGTTACAACTCTCCTAAATGGTTAGGCAAATGCCCTTCCTGCAATGAATGGAATACGTTCGTAGAGGAAGTCGTACAAAAAGAAACACCTCAAAAAGGTTCATGGAAAACGGGCTCTGAAAAAAACATCGCTAATCGACCTCTTCGTGTGGCCGATATTGCCATTGACACAACTGCTCGAATTGTAACTCAAGATGCGGAACTCAATCGTGTATTGGGTGGTGGAATTGTACCCGGCTCCTTGGTTTTGTTAGGAGGTGAACCAGGAATTGGAAAGTCAACCTTATTACTTCAATTATCTATTTCTCTCGCGGGGAAAAAGGTGCTTTACGTTTCGGGAGAAGAAAGTGAATCACAAATTAAAATGCGCGCGGAACGCATAAGTAAAGACAACCAGGAATGCTACATATTAGCGGAAACGAATACCCAGAACATTTTTAAACAAATTGAGCAACTCGCTCCTGATGTGGTCATTATTGATTCCATTCAAACCTTGCATTCTACCTACATTGAATCTGTGGCTGGTAGCGTCTCACAAGTACGAGAATGTGCTGCAGAGATGTTGAAGTTTGCCAAGGAAACTTCAGTACCTGTGTTTCTAGTAGGACATATCACCAAAGACGGTTCTATTGCTGGACCAAAAGTACTGGAACACATGGTGGACACCGTACTACAATTTGAAGGCGATCGCCATTTGAGTTACCGCATTTTGCGCACCATTAAAAACCGGTTTGGCTCTACTTCCGAATTAGGAATTTATGAAATGTTGGGCGATGGTTTACGTGAAGTCAGCAACCCTTCCGAAATTTTAATTTCCCAACGGGACGAAGCTTTAAGTGGTGTCGCCATCGCAGCTTCTCAGGAAGGCAACCGCCCCTTATTAATAGAAATACAATCCCTCGTAAGTCCCGCCAACTACGGAACACCTCAACGGTCGTGCACCGGTTATGACAGCAAACGTTTGAATATGTTGTTAGCTGTTCTCGAAAAACGTGGCGGTTTTCGCTTAGGGGTACAGGATGTGTTCTTAAATATTGCCGGAGGTTTGAAAGTAGATGATCCGGCAATAGATTTAGCCATTTGTGTAGCTATAGTATCCAGTTTTGAAGAGATGACGATCTCTCCAACCTGTTGTTTTGCTGGTGAAATTGGTTTAGGTGGGGAATTGCGAGCGGTAAACCGTATCGAAGGACGAATTCACGAAGCCGAGAAACTAGGGTTTCAAGAAATCTATATCTCGAAATTCAATAAACTAACCCTCGACAAATCGAAAATGAAAATTAAGATTTTTGAATTTTCGAAGTTAAGTCAGGTGTTTGAGGAGTTGTTTGGGTAGAACTTTTGAATCGTTTTTGTATCTTTAGATAAAGCATTTATCATATGAGAATGATTCGAAAACCAACTTTTGTTGGAAAGGTTGAAGAAAAAGATTCACAAGATATTTTTTACTGGACTTTTCAAAAAACAGCTTTTGAACGCTTATGTGAATAGTAGCGATTAAATTGTATCAATCATGGTATGCACCCGAGTGTGTTACGATTAGATAAAACAGTAGCTAAAGCAACAAAAAGAAATGGCTGATATTTTTAACCAAGACTTTTCAGAATACATTAACCTCCTAAATAAAAATGATGTTGAATGTTTATTAGTAGATGATTTGGCTATAAATCTACTTGGCTATCGTAGAGCTACAAGAATTGCGAAGTCAACAACGAACCGCCTGCGTGATAAAGCAGATATTGAAAGGTATAGGAGAGTGAAAGTGGTTGAGAAGTGGTTTGTGAGGACAGACTACGACATAAATAGCGTTTTCACCTTAAATTTCCCCATAAAATTACTTACTTTCACTAAAATTTTAAATCTTTCAACTATGACACGTTTTTACATTTTCACTTTTCTTTTTGTACTTACTTCTACACTACATGCGCAACCACCTGGTATAGTAGGCTATTGGTCAGAAGGAATGTATCCTGCTTACGATGATGGAACAAAAATTTATTGGCCAGTAGAAGAATGTGGCGAGTTTAATAGACTTCAAATAGAGTTTGAAGTAGGGGACTCATATAGTTCTTTTTCAAATGTAATGATTAGTCAAATCAGCAATACGAGTGTAGATATAGAAATACAAGATATGTGGAGTCTGGGTAATTCCTTTTCAATAATCAACTCTAACAACGAGGTAATGGTAGAAATTGTGCTAGAATCTGCCCCATCAGAGTTATTCGGTATTGGCTATACGAGTGTTAATAATATTCGAAATGACACCTTATTTTTATGCTCTGATTACGGAACTGACCCGTTGGGAATTTACTATGATACTTGGATGGTAACAGATCATTGTTTTTTAAATGATGAGTATGCACATATTTATATTAACGGCATACAGCAACAAAGTAAAGATTGGAATGAGCTCAATTTACAATCGGGAGATACACTTTATGTAAAAAGATTAAATGGACCAATTACCTGCCCTTGTTATGCCCAACAATTTCAACCAGAATTTCAAACGAGTCCATTAATAATTCAATTACTTGAAAATGAGGTTCGCGATATGGTGGACGTGATAAAAGGAAACACAATCATTTGCCCCGGAGATACTGTGGTGTTAGGACGTGTAGAACCTATTTCAGCTTCAGAATATTTTCGATGGCAGCCAAGAAGTTCTGTTTCGTATGTGTCGGACGATACGGTAACAATAAATTTTCCGGGAACTTATTTTTTAGCTGAGTACTCTATTGATGATGGAAGTTGTCCCGTAATAACACCGGAAATAGTAGTTAAAAAAGGAGAAAATTGCGGTGGTTTTGTAAATGGGTATGTACGTGAAAGTGGTAGTTACAACAGTACCACACAAAGCTACAACATGTTTGCCGGAGTAACTGTAAGCACCAACAACGGCTGGTCAACAGTTACAGATGTCGATGGGTATTTTGAGTTTCGATACGATAGCATTGATGATGCCCAATTATCGAGGGTCTTTGTATCGGATCCGAAGTACTTCTCGGCTGCCTTTAATGTCTATACTTCAAACAGCTTTATGTTAGATATTGACAACAACCTTAATACCTATTTGCTTGAGACGAATGATTTGGCCACTCACCTCAACAGCACTAGAAACCGTCCTGGCTTCACCATGCCCTATTATGTGTCAGTTGAAAACAGAGGTAAAAATCCGTTAACCACAAACCTAACAGTAACACTTGATAATAATTTAACTTACACCTCTCTTGACGGTGAAAACAAACCAACTACAACTTCAGGACAAACACTTACTTGGGAAAATATAACGGTAGAAAGTGGTGCTACAAAACGCCTAACTTTCTATGCTGTTTTAGATAGAAAAACAGCGTTAGGAACTGAATTAGTAAGTACTGCACTATTGACTATGGTATCTGCGGACGATGTGCCGACAAATGACAATACCACTTTTAAAACTACGGTAACAGGGTCTTTTGATCCAAATGATAAATTAGTGACTTATGTTGGTGCGTTTACTGAAGGATATATCTATGATACAACGAATTTCGAATATACTATCAGATTTCAAAATACGGGAACTGATACGGCATTTACTGTTCGAGTTGAAGATGTGATTTCAACAAACCTTGACTTAACAACTATAAACATGCTTGATGCTAGTCATGAATATGAAATGAGTTTCTCTGGAGACACCGTGAAATGGTTATTTAGAAATATCCTATTAGCAGATAGCAATGTCAACGAACCGGCTAGTCATGGTTTCATCCGTTTTTCAATTAAGCAAAAAGCTGGGAATGTATCTGGTACTGTAATTAAAAACAAAGCCTCTATTTTCTTTGACTTCAATGATCCTATAGTCACTAATGAGGTTGTGAGTATTGTGAATAATGACATTGTTACGTCAATTGAAAATGAGCGCAGTCAACAATTGCAAAGTAGTGTTTCTGCTTATCCTAACCCTGCTAGCCACTTTATTTCGATCAATGCAGACGGTACTGGTTCATTTGAATTGTATAACAACATTGGTTCGTTGGTGTTGAAGACTTCTAATAAAGCTTACATCAATATCGAAAACTTAAAAAGTGGGGTGTATTATTATCAGTTTATTACAGATTCCAAGACATTCTCCGGGAGTTTTGTGAAAGAATAAAACTAGTTTGAAAACATAAGGTATGCTACATGAAAAGAAAGCCTCCCAATGGGTTGGCTTTCTTTTTTTACGGAATAGTATAAAATCTTTTTTGATAATTTTATACAAACTATTAGCTTAGTTACAATCATTAAACTCCATAAAATGAATATTCAAAAAATCCTTTTTGGTTTAAGCGGCTTCTTATTTTTCACGCTATCTGCACAAGATGCCACTTTCAACAATGTAAAAACTTTAAATACGGGCTATGTCGATTATGCTAGGGATAATTTTTGTGATTCAAATTCCAACTTATATGTGGTGGGCACGACTTCCGCTAAACCAGATTTTGACCCAGGTATTGGAGAACACATTATCCAAATTAGCGGTGAAGTTGCAGGGTACATTCAAAAATTTGATTCATCAGGCGCATTTCTATGGGCTAAAGTGTTACAATTAAAAAATTACGGTACTAGTGAGATATTAAAAATAAGTGTTGATGACTCGGGTAATGTATATGTTGCAGGTACTTTTCGTGGAATTTGTGATTTTGATCCAAGTACATCAGAGTATTTAGTGAATACGGGATCAACTGAAACTATGCAGGCTTTCGTTTTAAAACTATCGTCAGAAGGAGCCTTTCGTTGGGTAAAAACATATCATGGGAATTTTGACCTAGGGCCGCCTTACACATGGGCAAATATACAACTCGCTTCCTATGACAATGGTGTATACTTCGGTGTCACATTTGCGGATTCTATTGAAACTTTTTTTACTCAAGGAGATCATGATTTTTATATACAAAACCTTTCCCACCAAGGAGATGTTGTATGGGAAAAAACTTTCGGGGGATCGGAAAATGATCGATTAAATGATTTTAGTGTGGATAGTTTAGGCAATCTGTGGGTCACGGGAGGGTTTTTTGGAACTATCCAGCTAGAGGTAGCTAACGAAATGGCGACCTATTCTTCCAACGGAGATGAGGATATATTTCTTGGGAAAATTTTACTTGATGGCGCAACAGAAACATGGGAAACATTCGGATCTACTTGGGAAGATGTTGGTATTGGTGTTGATGTCAATGCTACGGGTCTTTTGTTAGCAGGGAACTATAGCTCTACGGTACATTTCAATGGGTCTTCAACAATTGGTCGACTTACAGCAACGACCTCACGGGAAGGGTTTTTATTGAAAAGATATGTTACTGACGACTATGCTTGGGTACGAGCGTTAAAAAAAGACGGTTATATATATCCTAAAGATGTTGCGCTCGACTCCTACGGTAATGCCTACCTCACTGGCTACTTCTCAGGTGAAGTTGACCTCAACCCACATGTTTCATCTGAAGCTTTACACAGCAGTTATGATGAAGGTAAGTATGATGTCTTTATAACTAAATTAGATGTTAAAGGAGGTTTTGTATATGGAAAATCAATAGGAGATATAGGACATGATTATGCACAAGCTATCTCCGTTTCAGATTCAGGAAAGGTATATATATCAGGCTATTACGGAGGTGATATGAATGGTGGAAAGATTGATTTTGATCCAAGTGAGCAAACTTTTCGAGTTAATTCTAAAGGATATTTTGATGCTTTTACATTAGGCTTATTTCCTAAAGCTCCACAGATAACTGATGCGTTTGCTTCTCAAGGTAGCTATGAAATAGTGGGTGGTCAAATTAATTGGACGACAACAAATTGTGCTGACCAGTTGACTATCTCTTTTGATTTTTCAGGACATTATACCTCAGATTTTTTTGAATATACTAACACTACTAATTCAATCACCCTGTACGCACTTAATTATCCATTAGAGAACAAACCCTACCATATTTTTGGGGCAAATGGTGAAGTAGTTGCAGTGGTAAACATTCACGAAATTCCCAAGCTCATAATGAATTTTGACTTTGTCAACGATCAGAATTTTTTAGAAGGAGGCAACTTAAACAGTTGTGCTTATGATCAGCAAAGCATTTTGTTTTACTTATCTAATGAAATTACCCAATCTGTGATTACGCAAGAAAAACTTACCAAGGTAATTGCAAAAGTACTCGTTAATGGAAATATAGTGGATACCACGATAGTGTCAGACTTAGATTTTAATAAGTATGATTTGAAGAATGGTGATCAGATACAACTAGATGTAATCAATCTACAAGCACCTATTGGCGAATGTATCCATGATGGATTATATCCTCTTAACACCTCTATATTAAATGTAGAGGGAAATTGTCTTGTTTTAGCGAATGATGATGACATCGCTGAAGCAGATCAAGTTTTACTCATGGAAAACAATAAAATTATGTTGCACGAACCAGCGTATTTTGAATTAGTTAACCTTCAGGGAGTTATCGTGAAAAAAGGTACCGCAAGTGTAATTGATCTCAATCAACTGAATTCCGGATTGTATATCATAAAAACTCAAGAAATTACTCAACGGGTAATGAAGTGGTAATAATCCAAATAAAGAAGATGAAGTACAAGAACCATCATTTCCTTTTCATTGATTTGAACATTCTAAAAAAGTTTTTCGTTAACTTTAGTCAATGGAAGCAAATCCAAACATACAAGCACAAAAATATTTATTAATCAGGCAATTAGTTGAGTTAGATGATTTGAATCTTTATAATCAAATCAAAAGTTTACTGGACAAAGCAAACCCTGTTGTCGGCTCGAATCCTTCTGGAAAAGTATTAACACAACAAGAATTAATGAGCCGTGCTTTAGACGCCAACACCGATATTGAAAACGGAGATTATACGGACTTGGATCGTCTAATAGAAGAATCCAAAAAATGGTAAATGAAAGTTGTCTGGACCAAACAAGCCATTTTTAGACTTCAAGAAATTTATTCTTTTTACAAAGACTTTGAAAGCACCCAAGTTGCACAACAAATCAAAAACACCGATTTTTAATATCAGGAAACTATAAAATCATCTACCTCATTAAAGCAGAAGCAATCTATGTAACGGATGTTTTAGATACTCGTCAAAATCCGGAAAGAATGATTCATCGGAATAAATAATGTTACGTTTTAACCTTTTTATTGATGCTCTACTAAAGTTTTTATAATTAAAAAAACAACATAACTCATTCCAAAACACAAAAACATTATTTTACTCCTTTTCCTGTTTTTAATAATATTTAAAAAAATCTGTTTATCTTTTTCATCTTCTGCATTTTTAATTAAGTATGAGAGCTCTTTTTTCGTTGCTGCGTTCTTATATTTATCTCGCAACTCTCTTTTGAATCTACCATTTCTTACATACCCATAAGATTTATCTTTTAAAGCGAAAAAAAATCCGAGCACAAAAAAACCAACTATTAAGTATTCGACACCATGTAAAAAAAAATTAATTGGCTCCATTGTATAGTTTCTGATAATTAGCCTTCCCTTTATCCAAAAACTCAATGTACTCCTCAATGTTGGTATTAAAATCATGAGCAGCATTCAGCTCTTTTAAGACTATTTTTCCGTCTTGTGTTTGTTCTTCGTCTACACCAAGAAGGATGTAAAATGGCTGACCTTGGCGGTTAAATTTGCTTAACAACAGGTCAGAGTTTGCTTTGCCAATGGTTTTAATTTCTTTGCCTTTCTCAGTAGTGTACCACTCGTCTAGTGGTAACTGTATTTTGTTATAATCGCCATAAAGAGCTACTACCACAAAGTCTTCTTGCAGGCGTTTCTTCACCGCTGGGTCGCTCCATACTTTTTGCTCCATCTCACGGCAGTTAGCACAGGCTTTACCTGTATAGTCTAAGAATATCGGCTTGTTTTGCTCTCGGGCACAGCAGATGGCTTGTCTTAAATCAAAATAGCCTTCTATACCATTCGGCAAGTGTAAATCAGATGTGTACATGGGTTTGTCACATAAAGTGCTTTGTGAGCCTTTGCAACAATCTTGATTGGTCAAATAAAAATCTTGTGTACTTGGCGGTGGCAACATCCCGGATAAAAACTTTAATGGTGCTCCCCATAAACCTGGAATCATATAGGTGGTAAATGAGAAAGTCGCCACAACCAACAAAATTCGAAATACACCAATAGTTGCAATTGGACTATCGCTTTTCATTCTAAACTTACCTAATAGATATATTCCGATAAGAAAGAAAATAGCTATCCATATCGACAAAAACACTTCACGATCTAAGATTCCCCAGTTTTCTACTTGATCGACTTGACTCAAAAACTTTAGAGCAAAAGCTAACTCCAAAAAGCCTAAAGTCACTTTCACTTCGTTCAACCATCCACCCGATTTTGGCAAACTGTTTAACCAACCCGGAAAGGCAGCAAACAGACCAAAAGGTAATGCAAAAGCCAACGAATAAGCAAACATACCTACAATAGGTTTGATCCACTGTCCGTCCGCAGAGAGGGTTAAAACAGTACTGGCAATTGGTCCAGTACACGAGAAAGAAACTAATACAATGGTAAAGGCCATGAAGAAAATACCTACAAGTCCACCACGATCACTTTGGCTGTCCATCTTGTTGATGAAACTGCTAGGCAATGTGATTTCAAATAACCCTAAAAACGACAACGCAAATAGAATGAAGATAATAAAGAAAATACTGTTCGGCAGCCAATGGGTGGCCATGGTAGTCGCAAAACTTGGCCCTGCTATTTTACTCACCAAAACACCAATGATGGTGTAAATGGCGATAATGAAAAAGCTATAAATCAACGCATTTTTAATCCCTTGTGCTCGTGTTTTTGATGATTTAGTGAAGAATGTAACTGTCATTGGAATCATTGGAAAAACACAAGGAGTCATGAGTGCGGCTAAACCGGAAGCAAAAGCCAACAACATAAATAACACTAAATCTTTCCAATCTGAGCCTTGCTTTTCATCTCCTTCGAAGCGATGTATTATGATATCATCCCAGCCTGCTTTTCGCTGTTCTTTACACGTTTGTGTGTTTTTTTCTTTTTTAACTTGAGCAAGCGAATCTGTAGCTGCCAACGTAGAGTCTTCTTTAGCTACCACATCGCCCATTTCTACCACTGCTTTTTCTACTTTTTCAATCGCCTTCTTTATAGGTTCTGTCTCTGCAGTTGTAAGTTTTTCAACAGGCTTTTCAGTTATAATTTTTGCTTTGAAACTATATTCTATCGGACCATCAAAGGGGATACACATCCCATCGTCCTGACACAACTGGCATTCATAGGTGGCTTTAAAAGAAACGTTTTCTTCTGTAATTTTTATTTTTTGAGTAAACCGCGCATTTTTATCAAAATAAGTGATCTCGCAACCAAATATATCATCATATTTTTTCTTTGCTTTAGGCGATTCTAATATTCCAATTAACTCGAATCCTTGAGTAGATTCAAACGTCATGGTGGTCACAATCGGTCCACAGTTGGGGTCAAAATTAGCGCCATATAAATGCCATCCTGATTGAAATGTTGCTTCAAAAACAAACTCAACCGTTTCACCAACTTTAACTTCTTTAGGCGAATGAGAAATTTTCCAAACCGGTGGTTTTACTAAGTCTTGTGCCTGTAAAGCAAAAGTTAAGCAACTTATTAAAAGCAGAACTATCGATTTTTTCATGTTTAGTTTTTTCATTCTTTGTGCTAACGCCCGATTAACGCAATTAATTCGTTTTGATTGTATAGGAGCCATCAGGCCCCAAAGGGAATCCTCTGATACCTCAGGATGACGAAATGGTAGCGACTATTTGCTCAACTCCGCAAAGTTTTGGTGGAAATGGCAGATTGTTTCAATGCCTTTCAAATAATTGAATATACCATAACTTTCATTGGGTGAGTGAATGGCGTCTTCATCTAAACCAAAGCCCATTAATATCACTGATGTCTTTAATTGATTTTCAAATAAAGCAACTATTGGAATACTACCTCCTTCGCGCATTGGAATGGGTTTTTTGCCCCAGACTTGCTCAAAGGAACGACTAGCCGCTTTATATCCGATAGAATCGATTGGGGTAACCACTGGTTCACCTCCATGATGGGGTTTTACTTTCACCTTCACCGACTGCGGTGCTATACTTTCAAAGTGTTTGGTAAATAAATCGGTAATTTCTTTTGACGTTTGGTTAGGAACCAACCTCATCGATATTTTAGCATAAGCCTTGGAAGCAATGACTGTTTTTGCTCCTTCACCAATGTACCCCCCCCATATCCCATTCACATCTAAGGTCGGTCGAATCGAGTTTCTTTCCAAGGTGGAAAATCCTTTTTCTCCATGCACAGCATTAATGCCTAACGCGTTTTTAAACTCCTCCTCAACAAACGGTGCTTTCGCCATTTCCGCTCGTTCGGCAGCACTTATTTCCTGCACCTTATCATAAAACCCAGGAATGGTGATGTGATTATTTTCATCGTGCAAGGAAGCAATCATTCCACACAAAATATTAATGGGGTTGGCGATTTGACCGCCATACATTCCCGAATGCAAGTCACGGTTAGGACCCGTTACTTCGACTTCCATATAACTTAACCCACGCAGTCCAGTGCAAAGTGAGGGCACTTCATTTGAAAAAATACCTGTATCAGAAATCAACACAACATCACAAGCAAGTTTATCTCTGTTTTCTTTCACGAAAATTTCCAAGTTGTTGGAGCCGATTTCTTCCTCACCCTCAATCATAAACTTGACATTACAAGGAAGTGATCCGTGTTTCAAAAGTGTTTCCAAGGCTTTTACATGCATATACATTTGACCCTTGTCATCACAAGCTCCACGAGCAACTATTTTATTATTTTTGATGACTGGTTCAAACGGAGGCGAATCCCACAATTCATACGGATCTGCTGGTTGCACATCATAGTGTCCGTACACTAAAATAGTTGGCAAAGAAGTGTCTACTATCTTTTCGCCATATACGATTGGATTACCTGCTGTTGAACAGATTTCTGCTTTATCTAAGCCTGCTGCTTCTAATTTTTGTTTGATGAAATCAGCTGCCGCGAGTATATCATTTTTGAATTTACTATCCGCACTCACGCTTGGAATGCGCAGTAGGGCGAAAAGTTCTTCGAGAAATCGGTCTTTGTTTTCTTCTATATATGCTTTCATAGTTCTAATCTATTCTATAAAACTAAGAAAAGCCCCAAAAATGTAGAAGTCTTACTCGGTTTGTTTCTTTTTCTTGAGGTCTATTTTATTTTCTTCTCCCGCTATTAAGCGTTTGATGTTTTTTTTATGTGTCAACACCAATAAAAGAAACACAACGATTCCAAAACCAATCATCACCTCACTGGGTTTCTCAAAATTATTAAAGGCTGGAAAACTGATCAAAATAGGAAAAGCTAACCCGCTAATCATGGATCCTAATGAGACATATTTGGTCAATAAAAACACGATAAGAAACACTAATATACATGCTAGTGCAGCGCCTAAGTTTAATGCTAGACCAATACCTAGAAGTGAAGCAACACCTTTACCTCCTTTGAATCGGGCATAAATGGGAAAAATATGTCCAATAACTGCGGCCATACCTAAGGCTATTTGTAGAGCCACATAGTTATTGTCACTCATTACAAAACCAAAATTATATGTATATTGTGCTAAGGTCGCAGCTGTGTAGCCTTTGAAAACATCAATCGCCATCACCGTAATGCCAGGTCGTGTCCCTAACACCCGAAAGGTGTTGGTTGCTCCTGCGTTACCACTTCCATAGTCACGAATATCAATTCCCATTTTTATCTTTCCGATGACTACTGCCGTTGGAAAAGATCCTATTAAATAGGCTAATAATATTCCTGAAAGTATTACTATCCAAAACAAACTCATATCCTTCTACTTGCGTGACGTAATAGCGTCACATTTAATTTTCATCCTCATCGGATGAATCTTTTTTCTTTTTATCTTTCTTTTTTTTCTTGTCTGAGAAATCTTCTTCGTTCTCTTCTTCGAGTTCTTCCTCCACAAAAAACTCTTCTTCATCAGCTGATTGATCTTCAGAAGTTTCTGTTTTTTCAGGTTCAGATAAATGCTCTAATCCTTCAAGCACTTCCTCTTCTTTATCTTGTGCATTTGAAGCCTCCTTTTCTATTTTGATTTCTTCGATCATATGCTCTAGGTCTGCCTCTTTATCCAATTTTTGCTTTTGTGGTAAAGTCTCCTTTTTAATTTCAGTTTGATCAGACAATTTTTCAAGTCCCTGAAGAGTTTCTTCTTCTTTTGTCGAACTAGAAATTTGTTCTAACCCTTGAAGTATTTCCTCTTCTTTATCGTTTGTCTTCTTTTTGTCTTTTATATCCATGTCTTCCACAGACTCTTCTTCCTCTATCGGTTCTTCGTCAAGCTCTTCCTCTAAAACTTGATCTAAGAAACCAGAATTACTTTTCTTTCGTTTCTTTGTAGACTCCTCAACCTCATCACTTTCAAATAATTCTTCATCACTAAATTGATCTTCGATTTCTTCTTCCTGTTCTTGAATAATAGGATAAGACGTTTTAACTTCCATTGGTTCCGCCCCATAGTCGGTAGCAAATCGTTTTGTGAAACGATTTAAATCTGAATCATCTGCTAAGGCAAAATAGTACAATCCCTTGGGTTCATTTTTAGCAGACTCACTTTTGCTAGCTACTTCATCATCAAATTCCTTAAAAGAAGACATTGCTAACAACGAGCTTTGACTGTATGAAAAATAACACCACATGCTCTCTGTCAACGCTATATAAATGTTTACATCTGGACCATTATTGGTGTTTTTAATTTCAACTATTCCGTCTATATAAGTAGAAATATCATTTTTCCCAATATTTGAAACACCTAGTTTTCCAACGCTGTACCAAGCATTTTTGTCAGAGTTCCACTTTAAATTCAAATCATAAAAACCAATTGCAGCATCCATACCCTTTATTTGTTTGTACAATGGATCATATGATTTTTCTAACGTCTTTTTATAATTGATTGCGGCTTTGTTTTCTTCTAAATTTGCCACAGCCACATACAAGCTATCATTTTTCTGGATTTTCTTAGGTAAGCTCAGTAATCGCACACCTTCCGCAATGTGTTTTCCCAATTTATCAATAGAAGGAACATTAAAATAAACAATTGCTACTCCTCGAATTTTGTACAAAGAATCTAAAATGCGTGTTTCACCAAAACCTCCAAATCGAACGTCTACATTACCAACATCAACATCTTCCTCGTCTAGTAAATCAAACTTACCACTATACCTATATTTCTTTTTACCCTCATGATAGGCAAAAAAGTTACCTTCATATTCTTCATTATGAAGTCTCTTTTCGGTACTCACCTCAAATTCTTGTGTAGAAAAATCATAAGTCAACATGTTCTCCGCATGGAAAATAACAAAATCGCCATCGGACTTTTTCTTACCGACAAATACTGGATATAGTTTACGATGACCTCTCGAGTAGACAATTCCAGTAAAATTGTTTTTATTATCCTCATTGTCTTGATCAATAGGAATTCGTACTTCATCTAAGGTATCATGCCTTTCATATTTAATCCATTCGGAGGATTCTTCCATACCTTCGAGATTCAGTTTCACATAACCGTCTAAATCGAGGTTTTTCTTATCCGACTCCATTGTGGCTTCCCCTTGGTATTGAATTTTAGGCGCTAAGAAAAAGGTATCTTCTGGAGAAACATTTCCCTTGGCTTTGGTATAAAGCTCTGTTTTCTTCTTCGAAATTGTTCTTTCTATTAACTCAAACTTATCAAATTCAATAGCCAACGTATCCTTTTCAAAATTGACAAATTGATACTTGGCATTTCCAGCAAAATTGTTTTTTGAATTAATTTTAATATTTGCATCAAATAATCTGTGGAACTTGTTGGTTGTATCCATTACTATAACGGCATTATGCAAGGAGTCAATATTAGCTTTTTCTCCAATCACAAGAATTCCTTTATCTGGAACTATACTTGCATCCACAACTCTAACTTCAGGTACCCCAGAAACAACCATTTTTAATGAGTCCATATAATAAATAGCACCTTCTGCATTAAAGACTAATGAATCTTGGCTCTTATTAGTTGAATAAAAATAGGACTTCGAAATATCTTCACCTTCAGGCATTCGCATAGTCACTGTTCGGGCATTCATATCCCAAACACCATTATCAATTGAAGTTTTGTATTGCAAATAAGGAAACTCATTACTTGCAAACCCTTTTTCTTCTGGGTTGAAATTCGCTACTCCTTTCTTTATATTCATATCCACCCGCACCATATCGGAACGAAGAGCTGGTTTACCTTCTACATCAGACAATATCTCAAACTGTGAATTCCTTCCTACATAATTTTCTTTCTTAAAACTAAAATCCTGTGAGATGACTAAAGAACCTTCTGTCTCTAAAATACCCTGTCCTGACATTCCTTTTGAGGTAGACATTACTACTGTACCATTTAACTTAGCCAAACTGTCGTACAAATAAATCGGTGAAGAATAACTGGACAAAGCAAGTCGATCTTTGCTGACATTCCATTTTAACTCATAATCATCAACGGTCATGTTAGGAGCGGTGTTTGGACCTTCACTTATAGCTTTAGCATAAGCATGTTCCCCAATAGCTTCAACAGAATCAGGATAGAACACAAAATCTTTTGACTCGATGACTGTATTTCCCATTTCTATTCGTCCTTTTCCTCTCAAACCACGACTATCCATAGAAATTGATCCAAAAAAGCGACCTTTCCCACCGTATATCGGATACCCCTCCTCAGGTGCATCTCGTTTAAAGCCAAAAGATAAATCCTTTTGAATTTCCATTTTTTGTTCTATATCTGGGAAAACTCCCCCCGATATAAACGTACCATCAAAGGTGATAGAAGAAAGGTCTCCGCTCATACTATCTACGTCAAAAGGAGGTATTTTATAATATATTGAAGAGTCATAAGCTCCATTCAATACTTCTTTACCAGTAAAATAAATTGATGCTCCTTTATTTGCGTCAAAATGAGGGTAACGTGGGTCGCGTTTTTTTCCTGATTTATTGCCTGGTTCGTCCAGAGTCAGAGTACCAGATGAATAGGTTAATTTATTGTCAAGAATTTTCTTGTCGATAACTTTGCCTGTAACGCTGTCTCTTACTTCAACATAAAACTCAATGGAATCAATATCAACTAATTGAATATCATACGCTGAATGATTGTAATTAAAATTTTTCCCAATGAATCGATAGTTATTCGTGGTAATCATTCCATCTGCGACAAAATCTCTGTTTTCTTTTATTGTTATTTTTCTATCTGTAGGGTATAAAACAACATTTAATGAATCGCTGATCACAAACTCATCAACTCCATAGACTGTCAAGTCACTGTTTTGAAGATTTAAAATGCCGTTGGCGCCCCCTGGATCTACCGAACGAATAGAATAATAATCATAATCTGTTTTATGTCTTCTGGCTAACAGATAATGTTTTGCTTTTTCCTTTATAATAATCAATCCAGCATTTGGCTCATAGTCTATATAACCCGCTTGCATTAAACCTGACATGGCTGACTTAACTTGATTTAAATTTTGTTTATACGCTTTTGCGAGTTCTTCTGCGTAAAAAGAGAACTTGTTTTTTTGATAGGCGTAATTGGTTGCCATTTGTAATGGGTGAAAAGGATAGAGACCTTGCAATTGAGCATACCGCTTCAATTGGAAATTATCGAAAGAGTCAAAATATGCAGCAACTTCATTTTTAGCGCTTATGTTCGTGAAACTAAGAACTGTATCAGCTAAATTCCAGTATATCGCATCAGCAAGTATTTCTATTTTATGATAACTGTCTTTAAACGGTGTTGCTTTAAAGACACTATGGTTTTTATAAAGTTTCAAATCCTGAGATTTTTGATCATAGTTTAAACGAATCCCAGGGTGATATATTGAATCGCCATGTTCATAAATAGTCACAGCTACTGGGTAACCAGTAATTGAAGAATCTCCAATTTTGAAATCTTTTGCTCGTGCACGAAATTTTAAGGTGTCCTGAAAAGAAACTTCAATTTTACATTTTCCACCACTTAATGAAGAACTATGTATTGTTTTACCTTTAAGTGAAAAACCACCTTTGTAATTAATGTTTTCACCTAAATCATTAATAATTACATCACTTTTATAAGACATAAACCTTGGATAAGATTTATCCTCTACATTGCTGACTGACTCAACTTGGTATTCAAAAATTCCTTCAACTTCTCCGTCAAATTTTTGCGGGTAAGTGAGAGCAACATTTTCAGCTTCAATTTTTGAGCTGTTTATGAAAAAAGTATACTTTTTAAACTTCACTTTAACTTCTTCTGTAAGTCCAGCAGTCGTCCAATTAAACGTCCCACCTTCGCCTATCATTTGACTTTTATCTAAAAGTAAATTTGCATTGGTCCCCTCAATAGTCACCACAGAATCTCCACTTGAAAACATGTTTATATCTACATTTTCAAACTGTATCACAGGTCCTTTTGCTGGTGGAATATAAGTCTCTTCAAATGCTAAGTCTAAAGCTGATGTAGTTGTTTCTGTTACAGGATCGTCTTCAAAATTATCCGTTGTACCCCAAGAATCTTCAGTTGCTTCTTCATCCCATGAATCCCAAGCATTATCATTGCTCCACCCTCCGTCTGAAGTTTCCTCTTTAACCTCCTCTTCAACAACCTCTTCCTCAACGACTACTGGTTGTTCGATAAAATGAATCTTAAAATTCCCTCCTGAAACCACATAGGTATGTTTGTTATCAGAATATATAGTGTCTGATTTCAAAAATCGAATTAAATTATCATACGTTTGATTCATTGATTTACCTTTCGGAACCTTCTCAATGATTTTCTTTTGCATAATAATTAACGAATCAATAGCTGAGCCGGTCAACCCTTTCTTATTAATTGCAAAAGTTATAATGTCTAAATTCTGTATGTAAGTAGGTGTTATAGGAAAGCCTCCTCTTTTCAATGCCACAATCAGTTCAACAAATCGTTTTTTTTGTTCGCCATTCAACTGACCACCTTCCCAAAGTGTTTTAAAGTCGGCACTAGATTGTATACCACTTGGGTTTTTCTTCGCTTTTACTTCTTCATGGATTTCATCAAAAAATTTACCTTGTCCAAAAACCAAGGAACTAGATAAAAAAATCAGGAAAATAGCTAAAAGCTTATTTGTCATATCCTATTTATTCTTTTTCAATCGCAGCGAAACCCAACCGTCTTTTTCTTTCTGATTTTCAAGTGACAGATCATGTTTTTTCGCTTCATTCATCAAGTCTTCAATGTCTTTTTCATAAAAGCCACTTAACACAAGATAGCCATTTTCTTGAAGAATATTAGCAAAGTGCTGAATATCTTGAAGCAAAACATTTTTGTTGATGTTCGCTAAAATCACTTCATACGGTCGGTTTTGAATGGCGACATCTACTTCTCCCACACTAATTTCAATTGATTGCGTATTGTTCAACAAAAAATTATCTAGTGCATTATTATAAGACCAGTCATCAATATCATAGGCAAAAACTTCGCTAGCACCGAGCTTAGCTGCCATGATTGCCAATACGCCTGTTCCACAGCCAGCGTCTAACACTTTTTTACCTTGAATGTCCATGTCCAGTTCATGAAGCAACATCATGCTTGTGGTGGCATGATGTCCTGTTCCAAAAGACATTCGGGGGTTAATCACAATATCGTATTTATATTCCTTATCAGGAACGTGAAATGAAGCCCTAACGATGCATTCATCACTGATTATGCTTTGTTCAAAGTTTTTCTCCCACTCTTCGTTCCAGTTTTTGTTTTCTAACTCTGAAACAGAATAGTTAAATTCCACGACATCTTCATATTGTTGTTGCAAATCTTTAATGACTTCTTCATCAAATTCATCAATTAAAATATAAGCTTGAACTCCTGTCTCTGTTTCCTGAAAGGAATCATACCCATGCTGATCTAATTCAGCTATGATTAAATCTGAAAATTCAGCTGAAATTTCAAAGTTGACTTCTAAATATAATGCTGTCATTTAATTACAGGTTGCGAAGGCTTGAACATCCGTATAAAAAATGCTGAAATCAGCCAAACCTTGTTCCTTTTCTAGGTATAAAATATAATCAGCAAAACCCCGCTCCTCTGTAATGTACCACAAACCGCTATCGTCTGCCATCATATGATTTTCTTCTTCAAAAACCACGACATCAGCAAAACCCTCTGTGGTGGTTACATAAACTGAGTAGTCAGCTAAGTCTTTATTTTTTTCAAAATATATAGCTCCAAACACTCTACAGTAATCCACCTGAGGTTTAATATTGATGCCTGACTTTACAGGCATCAATATTAATAAGAGTCCTATTGAAATGAGGAATCTCAATTAGAATGATTTAATTATTTCCACAAAGTCAGTGGCTTTCAACGAAGCACCACCAATCAAACCACCATCAACATCTGCACAAGCAAACAACTCTTGGGCATTTGATGGTTTGCAACTTCCTCCATACAATAATGAAGTTGCTCTTGCTGAGCCTTCACCATATTTTGAAGCGATGTGATCACGTAAAACTTTATGCATTTCTTGAGCTTGCTCTGTGCTTGCAGTTACTCCTGTTCCTATGGCCCAAATTGGCTCATATGCAATCACTACTTTAGAAAATTGTTCTTCACTTAAGTCAAACAACCCCTTTGTTAATTGCTCTTTAACAAAATCAAAGTGAATACCCGCTTCTCGTTGGGACAAGGTCTCTCCACAACAAAAAATTGGAGTTAATCCACTAGCCAATACTGCTTTAACTTTTTCAGCCAAAAACTCATCTGATTCGTTAAAGTATTCTCTTCGTTCACTATGACCCAATATCACATATTCGATACCAGCAGACTTCAACATAGATGCTGAAACCTCACCTGTGTAAGCCCCAGAATCTTTAGAATAACAATTTTGCGCTCCAACTTTTATGTCAGACTTAGCTACTTTCTGTTGCACAGGAATCAAGTTAACCATAGTTGGGCAAACCACTACGGTTACATTGTTGACTTTTTCTTTTGCTAATAAATCAACTAACTCTGCGGCTAGTTCTGTAGAGGCTTCTACATTATTATTCAACTTCCAATTTCCTGCTACAATTTTCTTTCCCATGATGTTATTTTCTTTTATAGAATTCAAAGATAATTTATTCAACAAAAACGGACTTACTTTTCTCTAATTTTTCTGCCAAGTATTTAGCAGTATATCCTTTTCCATTTTTTACTACATCTTCTGGCGTCCCTACACCCATAACCGTACCACCATTTTCTCCTCCTTCGGGACCTAAGTCAATTAACCAATCAGCACACTTTACAACTTCTTGGTTGTGCTCAATTACTATCAACGAATGTCCAATGTCTACTAGTGCATTGAAAGCTGTTAATAATTTTTTGATGTCGTGAAAATGCAAACCTGTAGTGGGTTCATCAAAGATAAAAAGAGTGAGATCTTCCGACACTCCCTTGCTTAAGAAATAAGCTAACTTCACACGTTGTGCCTCACCTCCTGATAAAGAGGAAGAAGATTGACCTAGAGTGATGTAACCTAAACCCACTCGTTGTAGTGGCATTAATTTTTCTATTAACTTAGGTTGTTTTTGAAAAAAGATGATTGCCTCGTCAACTGTCAATTTCAATACTTCTGAAATACTTTTTCCTTCGTATTCTACTTCGACAACTTCTTGCTTAAATCGCTTTCCTTTGCAACTCTCACAGGTCAATCGAATGTCTGCCATAAATTGCATTTCTATTGTGACTTCTCCTTCTCCTTGACACAAATCACAACGGCCACCATCTACATTAAACGAAAAATGTGCAGGCTTATATCCTCGTTGTTTTGCCAAGGGCTGGTCAGCATATAAGGCCCTTATTTGATCATAAGCTTTAATATAAGTGACTGGATTAGAACGAGATGATTTACCAATAGGGTTTTGGTCCACAAACTCAACTTTTTGAATTCTATCTAAACTTCCTTCTAACAACCTGTATTTTGATTTTACATCAATAAATTCCCCAAACCGTTTTTTTAAAGCAGGATATAAAATTTGTTTTATTAAAGTCGATTTCCCTGACCCTGAGACACCAGTTACAACGGTAAGTGTGTTGAGTGGAAAGTCCACATCTACATTTTTAAGATTATTTTCTTGGGCTCCTTTAATAGAAATTTTCTCTAACCATTTTCTTCGTTTGGAAGGTACCTCAATGGTTAAACTGCCGGAAAGATATTGTGCGGTATATGACTCTGAACCAGGCATCTGGTCGAGGGTTCCTTCAAATATTAACTCACCTCCGTGACTACCAGCATCTGGACCAATATCTAAAATTTGATCTGCTGCGCGCATCACCTCCTCCTCATGTTCTACCACAATCACGGTGTTACCCATATCGCGCAACTCCAACAACACATCAATAAGCTGGGTGGTATCTCTTGGGTGTAAACCGATGCTTGGTTCATCTAAAATATACATAGACCCTACTAAGGCACTTCCTAAAGACGTAGCAAGTTTTATGCGCTGAAACTCTCCACCCGAAAGTGTTTGTGTTAACCGATTTAAAGTCAAATACCCCAATCCGACTTGGTTAATGTATTTAAGTCGATTCTTAATTTCGTTTAAGATGCGTTTAGCTATTTTTTCTTCATGTGCAGTCAGTTTTATTTGCTCAAAATGAGCGGCTAAACGATTGATAGGAAGCAACACCAACTCCGTTAAATGTTTCTTGTCAATTTTGACATATTGGGTATCTGCTCGCAGACGAGTCCCTTTACAGTCGGGACATACCGTTCTTCCGCGATAACGGGAAAGCATGACACGGTATTGAATTTTGTGAGTTTGTGACTCTAAAAATTTAAAGAACTTATGAAGCCCATCAAAGTATTTGTTGCCTTTCCAAATCAGTGCTTTATGCTCTTCGTCTAATTCATTGAATGGTCGATGAATAGGGAAATCGAATTCAATACCTTTCTTAATTAAAGGAACTAACCACTGACCCATTTTTTCACCTTTCCAAGGAGCTATCGCACCTTCATACACTGATAGCGATTTATCTGGAATTACTAAATCTTCATCTATTCCCAAGACATGCCCAAAACCATCACAGGTTTTGCAAGCACCATATGGATTATTAAAGCTAAAAAAGTTAGTTGTTGGCTCTTCGAATTTAATTCCATCTAACTCAAAACGATCTGAAAATTGACGTTGCAATCCCCCTAAAACCTGAATGCTACACGTACCCTCCCCTTCAAAAAAAGCGGTTTGAACGGAGTCTGCTATACGAAATTGATTCGCCTCATCCCCCCCAGCAACTACCCGATCTATAATTATTTGTACTTCGTTGAAATTTTTTGCCTCTTCAAGAATTTCTTCAATGAGTTGCACTTCATCATTTCTCCAAACTCGGGAAAACCCTTTTTGAAGAAGAATTTCCAGCTCTTGCTTTATTTTTCTTCCCCTGTCCACTAAGGGAGCAAGTACCATTAACTTTGTACCTTCCTCATGAGAATTCACAAACTCTACTACATCTGTAACGTCATCTTTTTTTACCACTTCACCAGAAATTGGGGAATAAGTCACGCCAATTCTAGCGTATAAAAGTTTGAGGTAATCATAAATTTCAGTAGTGGTACCAACAGTAGAACGTGGGTTTTTTGAAGAAACTTTTTGCTCAATGGCAATAGCAGGTGAAACTCCCTTAATATAATCCACATCGGGCTTTTCCATTCTACCTAAAAACTGGCGTGCATAGGAACTTAAACTTTCTACATACATCCGTTGGCCTTCGGCAAACAAGGTGTCGAAAGCGAGCGAGGATTTACCTGACCCTGAGACACCCGTGACCACTGTCAATTTGTTTCTAGGAATAGCAACAGATAGGTTTTTAAGGTTATTTACCCTTGCCCCCTTGATGATGATATACTCCTTGGGGTCCAACTGCTCCAACTCTTTCTCTGTGAATAAGCCCATGTGGCAATCTACTCTTTTTTTGTGATTTGAAAGTTACCTCTTATGCTGATTTTGTATAAACCGAAACAATTAGAGAATGGTTTCTGTTTTGTGAAATGAAAATCTATTATATTTGAATAGATACATAAATTAATTATTCACTCTAACCCATACAATATCGATATAGAACTCTACGTTACCAATTTGTGAATACAGACATGATAGAAAACGTATTGAGTGATGCACAACTAGTGTCACAGTATAAAAATGGACAGGAGTCTGCTTTTGCTGAGCTTTTAAATAGACACAAGCGTAAAGTTTACACAACCATAGTGCTTATCGTTAAAGACCGCTACATCGCGGAAGATTTACTTCAGGAAAGTTTTATTAAAGCCATTGATCGCATTAAGCGAGGAAAGTACAATGAAGAAGGTAAGTTTGCTCCGTGGATTGCCCGTATCGCTTACAACTTAGCCATTGATCACTTTCGAAGACAAAAACGTTACCCAACTATTTTAACTGAAGATGGTTCCAATGTGTTTAATACCATGGAGTTTTGTGAATCTTCTTTTGAAGATCAGCAAATAAAAGAAGACACACATAAGCGAGTACGTGCTTTGATTGAAACCTTACCTGACTCTCAAAAAGAGGTGTTGGTAATGCGGCATTATGCCGAAATGAGTTTTCAAGAAATTGCAGAAGCTACTGGAGTAAGTATTAATACTGCCTTGGGCAGAATGCGCTATGCGCTCATAAACCTTAGAAAAAAAATGAATCAAACAAACACTCTAGCGTATGATAAAAACAACTACCCAACATGACGTATTGCGATACGTGTACAATGAAACCTCGAAAGAGGAAAATTCCGAAATCGAACAAAAAATAATTTGTGATGATGAAAAATCACAAGCATTCTTCGAACTCACAGACACAAAAAGAAAACTAGAAGAAACATTTTTCGAACCTTCAAAAAAATCGATAGATGCCATCTTAGCTTTCTCGAAACTGTATGACAAATTAGAAACCGCTCGTTGAGCGGTTTTTTTTATGGTTTTAAATTAATAACTGTATTTGGCGTTACAATTTTATTATTTAAAGTATTAACACGTGGAAAAGCACCGCGATTGTTGTAACTTTTCAGTTAGCCATGAATAATAATTCCTTCTTTTTAGTGTTTTTATTTTTTTTAAGTTGGTTGTGTGGAAACGCTCAACTTACTGAATTCGATCATTTCCGTTTTATCGAAAACAAAGGACAACACCCTTCTGATGGACTTTATATATCCCCTTTTCCGGGTGGAGAAATGATTATTCGAGAAACTTCCTTGTTCTATCATTTCCATGATGCTAACAAAGAAAAAGAGATTTTAGAAAAAGCCCATGAAGGAATTGTAGAATCAGCAGAAATAGATCACCACAGTTTTGTAGTAGATTTTTTAGGCGCAAACAAAGCAACGGTAGTGGGTAAAGACAGCCTGATAGAAGTTCGCAATTATATCAAAGGAAATGACCCCTCAAAATGGGTTCAAAAAGTGCGTGCCTTCCAACAAATCGATTATCTCAATATTTATCCCAATACGGATTTAAGTATCTTTCAAAAAAATGGCAAAACTAAATATGAATTTATTGCCAAGCCCGGATCCAAACCCCAAAAAATTAGACTTCAATATTCTGGTGCAAGTAAAGTCTATTTGAATGGTGAGCAGTTAGTTATACAAACCACACTAGGCAATGTGATTGAAGATCCGCCATTTGCCTACCAAACCATTGGTGACAAACGTGTCGAAGTAGCCTGTCATTATGTGTTAAAAGACTCTACCTTGCGATATAAACTAGGAAAGTATGATAAAAATTATCCTTTAGTCATTGACCCCAAACTTATCTTCTCCACTTCCTCAGGATCCTTGGCTGATAATTGGGGAAACACCGCTTGTTATGATCGAAGAGGTAACTTATATACTGGTGGAACATTATTCGCAACTGCCAGTGGGACCTTTGGAACCCGTTTACCAAACGGGTTTCCAACTACTTTAGGAGCCTTTCAAGACACCATTCAAGGGGGAGACACCGATATGGGAATTATGAAATTTGACTCTTCTGGTACGTTTCTTCATTATTCCACTATTATTGGTGGATCTGATGCGGAGATTCCAACTAGTACTGTTGTGAATGAAAATAATGAGTTATACATTCTAGGCACAACTTCTTCAGCAAATTTCCCCATGGGCCCTGGTAATGGATATGATATCCTATTTAACGGAAGCGAAACGGATGTTACTTGGTTAGTCAACGGTATACCCAGCGGCACTGGCAATTCTTTTAACTCCTCCACTCTCAGCCCCAATGACCAAGTACAAGCGCGTTTAACAAGTGGATATAGCTGTTCTCAGGATAAACTGATTAACTCAAATATAATTACAATAAAACAGCCTCCACAACCAGAAGTTCTTATTTCCAGTTCCGATGCAGCCTTTTGTCCAGGCGATGTTCTTGCTTTCACGGCCACAAGTAAGTTTGCCAATGCGCCTACTTTTCAGTGGTTGGTAAATGGCATACCGGTAGGTACTAATAGCAATATGTTCACATACTCAACGCCAACTATTGGCGATCGCATACAAGTAATATTAACCGATAACTCATGTAACCCAGTCACAGCTACTGACACCTCAGAGGCAATCGTTCTAACAGATGGCACTACTCCTTTAACGGTTTCAATTGCCAGCGATAGTTTACCTGTTTGTAGTGGAGGAAGTTATACCTTTTCGCCTACATTCAACTTTCAAAACAATGCTTTTCAGTATTCGTGGCGAGTGAATGGCCTGGAGCAAGCAACAACTGAAACTTTTACCATTACCAACCCTGCTAATGGCAACACTATTCAATTAGTGGTGACAAATAATTTATCGTGTGCGACTAATCCTGAATCTTTTTCTAATGTTATAACTGTTAATAATACGGCCACTACGGTAACACCCACAGCCAGAATAGTTGCAGACCCCTACACTTCATGTGATGAAGATGTCACCCTCCGTTTAGAGACAACGAATGGTGGTAATAGTCCTAGCTATAGTTGGTTTATAAACGGAAACCAATTGACTACTACCAATCCCTCCATAACAAATAACAGATTGTCTCTCTCAAATTACAATATCCAAGCTGCTTTTCGTTCTTCCCTTGGATGTACAAACCCTATAACAGTTATTACCCCTCCTTTTCGCCTGAGCGAAGTAAACACACGAAATCAAGTATTAGAAATTGAAGCAAATAAAGACACTATTTGTGGAAGTGAGCCAATTAACTTTCAAGTAACCACTAATCCAAATGACAGTAAAATTATCACTACTGTTGGAGGTTATCAATTTAATAACGGAACAGATATCGTTGTTATTCGGTTAAGTCCAGATGGAAGTGCGATTATGAATGCAACTTTTGTTGGTGGAAGTGGAAACGATGGCCTAATTCAAACGCACTCAAAACTAACTAATAATTATGGTGATCAATTGCGAGGAGACATCAACTTAGATAGTTTAGGCAATATTTATGTAGCCTCTACTTCTTCTTCTATTGATTTTCCAATGATAAATCCAGCTCAAGCTACCTTTGGGGGTGGACAAAGTGACGGGGTAGTTTTTAAGATGAACCCTACTCTCACCAACTTATTATTTAGCACGTATCTTGGTGGAACAGAATCCGATGGTGCTTTTTCCGTTCAAACCAATAAAGCACAACAGGTATATGTAGGTGGGGGAACCAATAGTCCAGATTTTCCGACCACTCCAGGTGTACACATTGGCTCTTCTCAAGGAAATGTAGATGGTTTTATCAGCCATTTTTCTGCGGATGGTTCTACACTTATTAACTCAACATTCCTAGGTACGTCAGAATTTGATCAAACCTATTTTGTGCAACTAGACACTAATAATAATGTGTATGGTTTAGGGCAAACAAAAGGAAATTATCCCATATTTAAATCTAACTATTCAAATCCGAATTCGGGGTTGTTTGTTCAAAAGTTATCGCCTGACTTAAGCACATCGATTTACTCCACCGTAATTGGAGATACGGATTCATTAAATCCGGTTATTCCTAACCTTTCACCAACTGCTTTTTTAGTAAACGAATGTGAAAACATATTTATTTCGGGGTGGGGAGGAGCTGTAAATAGACAACAAGAAGGGGGTGTTTTTAGAACAACTATTGGCAACTTTTTTTTCCCAGTTGGGATTTACAACGGGGGGAATACGCAAAATATGCCCATTACGCCAAATGCCTATCAAAGAACAACTGATGGAAGTGATTTTTATCTTGCAGCATTATCGAAAGATGCTGATTCGCTTATATATTCCACCTATTTCGGTGGACCAACTTCTGAAGAACATGTAGACGGAGGTACTAGTCGTTTTGATTTTAGAGGAATTGTTTACCAATCGGTTTGCAGCGGTTGTCGTGGACTTAGAGATTTCCCTACTGAACCAGATGATGGAAGTGATGCCACTTATCCAAAAAGGAATTTAAGTCAAAACTGTAACAATGGTGTATTTAAATTTGACTTAGCTACACTAATCGCTGACTTTGAAGTTCCTGATAGCTGTCTTTCTAAAGAAATCATTTTTAAAAATACAAGCTCTGGTGGAATTGATTTTACTTGGGATTTTGGGGATGGTAATAGTGCTTTTAATCCTGTTCTTCAAGACCAAGTCCATACTTATGAATTTCCAGGTTTTTATGAAGTAATGTTAATCGCAACGGATTTAACTACTTGTGTGGGAAAAGATACTGCATATAAAACTATTTATATACCTGAACTACTTATTCCTCAGCATTATTATGACACGATTTGTGAGGGATCAACAATACCTTTAAATTTAACCACTACTGGTGCTGAAGCTAGTTTTGAATGGTCTCCGCCTACAGATTTAGACGATGCAACTATACCTAACCCCGTATTTTCTGGAAATTCTTCTTCACAATATCTCATTACTGTTAAAGATACCTCCCAATGTGAAAAAGTGGATACCTTTGATATAACTGTACTACCAGAACTTATTGCCAACTTCTCTTCTTCTACTTCCTGTAATTTTCAACGTGTTGATTTAATAAATTCTACTGTAAATGGTAAAAGATTCCAATTAGATTTTGGAGATGGTAGTGTATTAGATACTTCAAATTTTGAAAGCATATCACATATCTACTCTTCAGCTGGTATTTATCAAATTATCTTACGTGCTTTTAATGACTCAACTTGTAATAAATCAGCTATTGCAAACTCAATTATTGTTCAGGTGAGAGACTCTTTAGCAGTTGAGGGAGATACTAGTTTATGTCGGTTTAGCTCTACAAACCTACATGTTTTACAGGGTTCAAATCCCGAATGGGAGTTTTCTTCAAGTTTAAGTTGCACAAATTGCCTTAACCCTGTCGCTTCCCCTTTACAAACTACAACCTATTATGTGACTATTACGGAAGACACCTGCGTTGATAGAGACAGTGTCACGGTTACCATTTACCCCGACCACTTGGCTCAAGTCGTCATAGAAGCGGAAGTTCCTCGTTGTTATACAGATACCGTATATTTCAAAGGAAGTCTCAAAGATAACGACTGTATTTGCTGTGAACGACCAAAAAGTTGGTTATGGGATTTTGGTGATGGTATTACTTCCAACTTAAAAAATCCTCAACATAAATACGACAGTGAAGGTCCTTTTGACGTTAATTTGACGGTTATAACCAACGACACGGTATCAACTAATTACCCCATTTCTATATATCACCCTGACTCATGTCTGAAAAACATTTTTATACCTAATGCTTTTTCTCCAAATGATGATTTATCAAACGACATTCTATATGTGCGAGCCATTAACATCACACAACTTGAATTTCGATTATTTAACCGTTGGGGAGAAGAAGTCTTTTACACTAACAACAAAAAACAAGGTTGGGATGGTATTTATAAAGGAACAAAAATGTCGCCCCAAGTATTTACCTATACCTGTAGAGCGACATTTTGGGATGGGGAAGAGTTCTTTCAAGAAGGAAATGTTACACTCCTTGAATAGTTATTGTGCATATTTTAACACAAAATTATAAACATCATTTTCTGCACCGACCTCATCAGTAATACTGTTAATACTTACCACTGCATAGGTTACAGTAGTTTGTGATATTTTGTACTTTATTAGAATGATGTCATTATTTTTAATTTCTCCTATTTGACTTACTGCATTACTACTTTCAAAAGCGTTTTTAACTGTTTTAGCTGATGCCTGAGCAAAATTAAATTCATTATTTCTCACAAACTCAGTCCCATTGACACCAATCCATTTATTTGATAAAGCTTTTGAGCTATTATTTAGCGTATCCGTAGCGTCATAAAATGCTAAAGTAGCAATCGAGGTATCAGTTAAAATTACTTTTCTATTTTTTAAATCAAATCCACCATTTTCAGAAGAGGAAATAGATGACTTTAGTTTTACTTCAAATGATTTCAATAAACCAATTGGATATACAATCCGATATTGATCTTTCTTTTGGTTAAGTACATCTCTTACCTCAAATGTATATCTCTCATAGTCGCTCTCGTCCTGAGGTATTTGGTATCTAAACTCATAAAAACCATTATATGAAGTAGTATTTGGGCTTGTGCTAAAAACTGTATCCCTCTCCGAATTAAGTTGATTACTAGATTGTTTATAAACATTTACTGATTGAATTTTTTCTTCGGATTTAACATTAAAAGAAAACGCGACAGGATCTCCTTGGTTTTTATAATAAGTTGGACTTTCTGGATTAACTATAAGAATAATGCCTTCAACATCGCCATCTTCTTTATCAGAACATGAGGTAGAAAGTAATAGAATTGAAATAAAGAGTAGAGATAATAGCTTGTTCATTTCTTTAAATAATTTTTTAGACCCGCAAAGGTATCATTTTTTTAAAGAACCTGCTTTGCATAAGACAATTATCACTTACTATTAATTCTAGCTAGTAACCTTTATCTTTAAAATGGTATTAATAAACTATGCGACTAATTCATCTAGTTTTGATCACACTTGTTGTTCCTTTTTCCGGAATAGGTCAAGACCTGCATTTTAGTCAACACTATGCCTCACCTTTACATTTAAACCCTGCGATGACAGGGGTGTTTGATTTCGACTTCAAAAATAAAGATTTACGACTGAGCAGCATTTACCGACAACAATGGCGAACAATTCGGGGTCCATATGTTAATAAAGCAACACCTTTTAATACCACCATATTTTCTGCTGATGGCTTAATAAAAAGACAAAAAGACTTAATCGGTAGTTATTTTGGTATAGGCGCCATTTTCTATCATGATGTAGCGGGAGATCTCAACTATGAATCGCAATACAGTGGATTATCCTTTTCCTATGGCCAGAAACTCAATCGTGAATCAACCTCTTATTTGAGTATTGGCTTGATGACGGCATTTGGGAGAAACTCTGTTGATTTTTCAAAGGGAGTTTTTGACAACCAATGGAATGGTCTAGCCTACGACCCTAATTTGCCAACAGGTGAAGTCTTTCCTGCTAATAATACGACCTATACAGACATCTCGACTGGAATTGCCTTTAGCTCTTTTCCCTCCCAACGAGCAAAACATACCTTTGGCATTGGCTTATTTCACTTAAACACACCTAAACAAAATTTGTATGAGAACAACGAATCCATACTTCCTCGAAAATTGGTGATTCATTATCAAGGACAAATTCCTATCACTCACCATAGAGAAATTATTCCTCTCGGATTTTATCATACACAAGCCAATGCATATGAGTTGAGTGTGGGTGGAATGATGAAATTTAACTTCTTAGATGCTGAATTTAAGGATTTTAAAAACATACAATTTGGTGGAACTTATCGAATGGTTGGAAACAGAAAAGCACTTACAAAAAGTGATGCTTTCATTATTTTGATTAGAACCCAATATCGAAATTTTCTTTTGGGAGCTTCTTACGATTCAAATTTATCGGGTTTAACGCCTGCCACGCGTACCGTTGGTGCTTTCGAAGTAAGTTTAGTTTACTATTTAGATTTATATAAAAAGAATAGACAACCAAGTCGTAAAGCTAAAAACTACCGACCTGTTTGTCCTGATTAATAATTAACAACAGTTATTTTGTCTCTCCGTTTTTCATGTCTTCCATCTTCAAATTCGATTGAAAAAAAACTTGTAGCACAATTATTTTTGCACTATAACTTATTAGCTAAACACCTCCTTTCAAACCATGATCAACCATAGCCGAAAAAGAATTCATGAAAAAACCATCATTAACTACTTAGCTTATTCAGTATAAAATATTTTACTTTTTTTGTTTTTTGAATCAACTAGAATTATTAGCGTTAAAATTGGTAAATTATCTATATCTAATTGATGTCCATAAATATCATAAGCTGCAATTATTTCCTGCTTGTTTGCAATAGGGATGGCCAAGTCAGTTATAAGCTTAGAAGGATAACCCAGCACTCTCAAATTATCAATATATAATTCATAGGAATCGATATTCCTGTAATAGCTTCCACTTAAAGAAAAGTTACCTTTTACTGCAACGGTACTAGATTTATCGAATGTACCAAAACTAGTGCTTGGTAGTGGTAGATTGTTTTTTTCCATTCTCCCTCTTGTATATAAATTGTATTCTATAATTACGGAGTCATAATCTGATACAGAAAGTCTAGACAAATCTATGAACATAGAATTTGAGTACGCTCCAACCTTAAGTAAACCAGAACCATCAAAAGTTTTTACCGAATCTTCAAAATACTCAAAACCATAAATATCAATAAGAACATTATCTGTTTTTGGAGCGGAATTAAATGGGTTATAATATAAGGTATCTGGTTTTGGTTGTCTGCATTTAAGACTCCATTCTGTGTAATCACTTTTGCTCCAATCTTTACTATCTGAAACATGTCTAGGACTAATACAAACAACATCAAGGTTACTATTATATTGACATTTTAGAGTGGTTAAATTTTCAAGGTCCATAACATCTAACGAACTTAAAGAGTTATTTGAACAATCAATAAATCGAAGCTTAGAATTAAATTGAAAATCTAATGACGATATTGAGTTATATTGACAACCGATGTTGTCCAACATTAAGTTTTTGGTTAAATCAAGAGAAGATATATTGTTATCGGAGCAGTTAAGTCCAAATAACAAGGTGTTTTTTGTGACATTTAAATTGTATAAATCATTCCCCGAGCAAGAAAAAGACTTTAGTTTAGATAGAGAAGTAATATCAATATACAATAGGTTATTATAATCACATTTAAGGTAAGTTAAAGAAGTGAAAGCTTCAATACCATCCATTGAATTGATTCTTTGATAACTAACGTTTAAATCCGTTATAACTCGAGCTTCGCTTAGTTGAATCTCTCCATCATTGTTAGTATCTATTTTTGGTATATAATTGACCAGAGCCTCTTTAAATTTTGAGTCAGGAATTTCAACAATTTGGCAAATAGAAGGTAATACAAAAACAATAGTTAATATTGAAAGAATTAAATGCTTCATTTTTAAATTAAGGCGTTATGCATAATTATAAGAAAATAAACAGTCAAGATTCATCTGTAAACTACATTTCTTCTTGAATGAATAAGTAATTAACAAATAGCAATTTTATCTCTTCGTTTTTCGTGTCTTCCTCCCTCAAATTCTGTTGAAAAAAATGCTTCAACTATTTCCTTTGCTTTTTCTAATGATATAAAGCGTGCTGGTAGTGCTACAATATTTGCGTCATTATGCGATCGGGCTAAAACCGCCAACTCCTTTTCCCAGGCCATTGCAGAACGAACATTTGCATATTTGTTAGCGACCATATTTACACCATTAGCACTGCCACAAATTAAGATTCCTAAAGGATATTTACCTTCGTGGATTGCTTTTGCTAAAGGGTGTGCAAAGTCTGGATAATCGCATGAAGCTTCTGAATCGGGACCAAAGTCAATGACCTCGTGTCCTGCTTCTACTAAAAATTGTTTGATTGCCTCTTTATATTGATACCCAGCGTGATCGCCACCTATTGGAATTTTCATTATGCTTTATTTATTTGTTCTTGATATTTCTTTGCTACTCGAGCAGAAATTTTAATACTCAACTCATATAACCCATATACTGGAACAGATACCAAAATCTGACTTAACACATCTGGTGGTGTTATGATTGCTGATATCACTAATATAGAAACAAATGCGTGTTTTCTATAATTCCGCATAAATTCTGGTGTTAACAGCCCTATTTTAGAAAAGAAATAAGCAAACACTGGTAATTGAAACATAATACCACAAGCCAACACCAACATAATTAAGGTGTTCACATAAGAGGTCAAATCAAACTCATTTATGATGGAGTCATCTACTTGATAACTTCCTAAAAAGTTAATAGAGAGCGGAGCAATAATAAAATAACCAAACGAGATTCCTAAGAAAAATAAGCTGGAGACAAAAAAAGTAGTTCCACGAGCTACTTTTTGCTCAGCACTGTACATTGCGGGTTTAATAAATCGCCACATTTCCCAAAATAAATACGGAAAAGCAACCACTAAACCTAAGACAAATGAAGACGTTAGATGCATTACAAACTGACCTGTCATTTGCCTACTTTGTATAGTAAACGGCATTTCATTTAAACACAAGGCATCAATTTTTACTAATTCTGCTAGTTGACATAACCACTGAAAAGTAATAAAATCAACCCGAGAGGGACCGAGTATAATAATTCCGAAAACGATTTTTTTGCTTACAAAAGCAACAATGGCTAACACCAACACGGCAATCACTGATCGCATTAAGTGCCAACGTAGTTCTTCCAAGTGCTCTAAAAAAGTCATTTCCACTTGAGCCGGTTCCACGCTTTTTCCTGCTTGACGCTTTGCCAAGATTTTATTTAAACCTTTATCATCAACTTGATCAAGCATAGGGATTTGTCATAGCTATCATTCTGAGCGCAGTGAAGAATCTCAACATTGTGAAAACGATTTACTCTCAATTAAGAGATTCTTCACTGCAGTCAGAATGACGGGCTAGAATTATTTATATAGTGGGAAATTTTTCATCCAAGCATTTACTTCTCTTCTTACTTCAGAAATCGCTGATTCATCTTCATGGTTCGTCAACACACGATCAATCAATTGAGCGATTTTTTTCATGTCGTCTTCTTTCATATTTCGAGTTGTAACAGCAGCTGTTCCTAAGCGCATGCCTGAAGTCACAAATGGAGAACGTTCATCAAAAGGAACCATATTTTTGTTCACGGTAATATCAGCTTTAACTAAAGCATTTTCAGCTTGCTTTCCTGTTACTCCTTTTGAAGTTAAATCAATTAACATACAGTGATTATCTGTGCCTCCAGATATGATTTTATACCCTAAATCCACCATCGACTGAGCTAAAACGGCTGCATTAGCTTTCACCTGTTTCGCGTAAGCTTTATATTCATCTGTCAACGCTTCGCCAAAGGCTACTGCTTTAGCAGCAATCACATGCTCTAACGGACCACCTTGCGTCCCTGGGAATACAGCACCATCCAACACTTGAGATAATTTTTTCACCTCCCCTTTAAGCGTTTTAAAGCCCCAAGGATTTTCTATGTCTTTACCAATCATAATTAAACCCCCACGTGGACCGCGAAGGGTTTTATGAGTAGTCGTTGTTACAATATGGCAATGAGGAATAGGGTCATTCATAATACCCGCAGCTATTAAACCTGCTGGGTGAGAAACATCTCCTAATAATACAGCTCCCACTGCGTCAGCTATTTCACGGAAACGTGCATAGTCTAAATCTCTTGAGTAAGCAGAAGCTCCACAAATAATCAATTTTGGTTTTACTTCTTTAGCAATGCGTTCAACATTGTCCATGTCAACGCGACCTGTTTCCTTTTCTACTCCATAGAAATGAGCGTCAAAATATTTACCTGAGAAGTTGACAGGAGAACCATGTGAAAGGTGACCACCATGAGATAAGTCAAAACCTAAAATGCTGTCACCTGGGTTTAAAAAAGCCAACATTACTGCAGTGTTTGCCTGCGCACCCGAGTGTGGTTGTACGTTAGCCCATTCAGCACCAAACAATTTTTTAGCACGTTCGATAGCAATTGTTTCAACTTCGTCTACTACTTCACAACCTCCATAATATCGTTTGCCTGGAAGCCCTTCAGCGTATTTGTTCGTTAAAACACTCCCCATTGCCTCCATTACTTGTTTTGAAGTGAAATTTTCTGAAGCAATTAGTTCAATACCGTGTTCTTGTCTTTCAGCTTCTTGGCTGATTAGGTTAAATATTTCTTGGTCTCTTTGCATGATCTAAATATATAAACGAAGTGCAAAAATAGCTTCATAAATTGAGAATGCAAAGGAGTGTTTATGAACATGTTTTGGTTGGTTAACATTTAGGATGTTTAAAGTTTAAATCACTCGATAACCATCAGCTTTTCTGACTGAATAATAGTTCCCTGAAGATCTTTAAGCACCACTAAATAAAGTCCTGAGTTGACGGATTCTAAGTTCCATTCAAACAAATGTGTTGTTATCTCTTCTGAAAACACCACTTCTCCTACTGTGCTTATTAATTCTAACCGACCTTTTACATCGATATCTTTCAACTGAAGTGTCACAGAACGGTGCGTTGGGTTAGGATAAGTCATAAAGTAAGCTGATTCATCACTACTAAAATTACTCGTACCTTCTCGTTGTAGCGCATTACACCCCTGTTCTCCAAAATAAAACAAATTATAAATTACATTATCAGACATATAAAAAGCATGGGGATAGCGATATTCAATATAGCCATAGGCATTGTTATGTTGGAAATTGTTTGAGTTGACGGATTCCCACTCACCAGTAGGTCGTTGATACAATTGATAAACGTTCTGGTTACTTCCAACATAATAGAACACATCGGATTGTTTATTAATATCGAAATATCCGATACATGATTTCCATGCGGTGCTTGGAGCTTGTTTATAGGAAAGTGCTTTTGCTAGATTATAATTGGTTCCATTAAAAGGAATTTGTTGAAAATCACCGTTCGTGTTTAAATAATAGACATTCTTCTTGCTATCAGCACGTAACATCGTTTCGCTTTTTGCATTACTTCCAAACCCACTTACCACCTGGTTGGTGTTCATCTCTAAATAGTTCACACTGCCATTTGCTTTAGTAAAAAACAGCTTGTCATCCACTTGCAGAAAGTTTACTCCAGCAACATCTGTAGCCACTACTTGCTTTGAATTATTAGGAAGAATTCTTACCAGTTGATTAGAGGTGCTTCGATAAAACAGTTGATTTTGACTGTTAACATACAAATGACTTTGTAGTTCATTAGCAGTTGAGTGGGTTATAGCTTGCCCCCAGGTTTTAGAAATTCGGTCATAGCGTACGGATTGAACGTTGTTGGAGGTGGATTTAAAATAGACCACCACTTCACTCTGGTTTTCAACCAATGCTACCGAACCAGCTGAATTTTCTGCCAATACTTCCGAATAAACCCATTTTGAAATGTCGTTATCAAATGTAGCATAACGTAGCTTGTTGGCGTGATCGGTAAAATAAATATGTTCACTGACTTTGCTTAACACAAAGTTGTTGTTTATTCTTCCCACGGAGGTAAGGGTAGCTTTATTTGCGGACTCGGGGTAGTTCAAAGGGCGAGGAATCCACGCATCGTTGCTGGAAGGTGTCACGCTAACTTCAATGGTATTGGTCACACAGCCCTTACTATCTTTGGCATTCACCTGAAACGTCTGCAGGTCAAACACCCATTGCTCTGGTTCCAACGTTAGGGTAGATTTAGTGCTCTGAGTTGTTAGTCCATAATTCAAATTCCAATGATTTGTCCAATTAAACTCATAAGGAGTGGTACCTGCACTGGCTTCTACTTCTAAGCGATTCGTGGTACATAAATCCAGCGTACCGTTAAAGTTTGTAGGTTCAATTAGCGTAAGATTAGGCGCTACTGATGAGGGTACCACATCTATGAGCTCTTGAATTTTTCCATTGGCTTTGACAATTACCGATACTTCCCCACCTTGATAATTGCCCTGCTGCCAGTTGTTGACTGTGCCGTCTGCAGTGGTGACCCATGGGGTACAATTTTGTGCTGTCACCCAGCTGTTCCATGTACTGGGGAAATACCAGCAGATTTGGGCATCGGCAGGCAGTTGAGGTCCTGTGATTTGGTAGCCAAAGTTGGTGTTGTTGCAGGACAGTTGATTGGTTCTGACCAGCTGAAGACCCAAGTTGGAAGCTAAGGCATAGGTAAGTTTCCAACAGCCCACATTGCCAAACTGGTTTTGCCAATCGGGGTGCACGCCTAAATGATAGGTCGTAAACTCCAACTGTTCTGCCATGGATTTTGAAAAGGACATGTGCAACTCATCATTCACACAAACATATGCGCCAGGATGGATGATGATTTTCCCATTGCCCCTCACATTAATACCCGCAGTCTGTCCGTTTATTGACAAAGTACCTCCCGGATAAATATGAAGCTCTCCTTCTAAATTAAGTCGAGCACCACCTCCATTTAATCGTAAAATGCCCTTATCATAAATTGTCAATTGCGTGTTTTCCCTAACTACTATTTCAGCGAAACTATTGTTTGCTTCTAAAATAGCGTTTTGAGAAATGATAAACTGCCCTTGGTTTTGAAGATCTAATATGCCACTATTAACTGTAATGCTTAAGTTATTGCACAGTTCATAGTCGACCTCGCCAGTAAAGGTGATGGTACGTGTAAAAGTGTCATTCTCTTGTCTATCAATCAATAATGGTTGATTGATCCGTTCGTAATTACTATTTACTGTATAAAAATCTCCTGGAGCTACTATGTTGTTTTCAACCCAATTAAAATTCATGGTGTTATAAACAAAGCGCATCCTTTTTTCAAAAAAATTTCCTACTAGCCATAATTTATTTATGTTAGGAACATAGCCGTATATTAATGTATCACTTGTCTGGGTAAAACGATTGTTATGATAGGACATTTGAGTACCTAAACCGGCTCGATAAGCTTCAATGTCACCTACTACCCAGTTATTACGAAACACCTTTTCTATGTTTTGTAAGTTGGTATTACAACCTTCGCCTTCAAAACCATTTCTTTTAATTATGTTTACAAAAAATTGAAAAGTATTTAAAGGATTACCCACAAGTCCATTAATAATTTGATCCAAGCCTAAACTTACATCATCTTCATTGCCGGGCGACCAGCTAGTCTCAGGAACTGTATTAATAGTACCCGCAGGAGAAAATAGATCCACATCATTAAAACCAGGGTATTGTCGTGTTGGGGTTAGCGGTAAACCTTTGTCTTCCCCATCCCATAAATCATAAATGGCTGCACCTATCAGGTATTCTGATTCTAGACCTTTCGTATAATTGTAATCGGTTAAAGGCCTTATATAATCTATGCCTAACACCTCGTGTTCTGGCCACCCTCCCTCTTCATATCCGTACTCCTGATCCTCTAACCTGCGGTGAGCATCCATCATAAAATAAAAAGCATGCGCCCAACCCTCGTTAAAAGCACCGTAAGGATGATCACTTCTAAAGTAAGAGTGGCTTCCCTCTTTATCCAGATAAAGCGGCAATTCCCTATAATTAGTAGCCATATAAAATACATGGTGACCATATTCATGGTAGATGGTCTCTTCCGTAATTTCATCTCCATCTTGTAAAAATATTTTTGGTGTTAACGAAGATGCGACCAATCTATTGGGAAGGTAAAAACTATTTTCATATTCTTGATACATCAAGATGTCCAACGAACTATTTCTAGTTAAATGTGGCTGACTGAAAATTTTACATTGGAACGCACGATGTACAGTCATAAAACTTTCATCTCCCAAATATAAATTACCCATATCTCTGTGAAAATCATCCCCAACAGACCCTACAACAACCTTTTCCTGTACTTGATTCCCATCAAGGTTAAAAATATTGACATTTATAGGTGCAGTTAACGCCTGAATGTTTTCTCCATTATAAGGTCTCGCTTTAGCCACAAATTCTAAGAAAAGTTCGAGATCCCCTTCATTCAACTGGCACGTTTCGTACTTTATTTCAAAATTACCGTTGTCATCTGTATAGGTACTCCCGAGTTGATCATCTAATAAAGGATCATTATCTCGCAAACGAACATGAATATATTGTAAGGGAAACTCAACTATCGTATCAAGGTCATTATTATACCATTGCATAAGTCTTCCCCGAACAGTACCCTTTTTATCTGCACACAGAAACCCGCTTGTGCGAGCATTTGCTGGTTGTGGATGATCATCTCCGCTATAGTTGATATAATTGACAGCTTTTTCTCTAGTCATTAAAATCTCATAAGCCAACCCTGAAATAGTTACCCACTGTACGTTCGTTTTATGATCAGTAGTTGGTTCTACATCTGATGTTGGTATTTGACTTTTTAATAAACTAATCCGTGTGGAATCGCTGGTGGCTTGAGTGCCTAACCATCGCTGTGTTGGGTTGCCATAAAAATCGGGGTGATTCCAACTTTGCACAGTTGCCCACGGAGTAAAATAGATTTTTCCATTGGTTTTAAATTGGTTTCCTGATTCATTTTCTATTATTAATCCAATAGTTTGAGCAAAAAATGACACCTTACTTTCAGTGAATTTCAAATGAGCTGGAAACACGATTGAGTCACCTGCAGATAAACTAAGAGGTAGGTCAAGTGAAGTAAGTACTACACCTACAGGCAACTTAAAACGATAATTAATCAACTCTAAATCAACTGAAGTTTTAAGTAAATAATGAAGTGTGAAGGAAGAAGCCTCTGGCGAAATTTCCTCAGAAATTAATTGCAGATGAACTGTGTGTGCTGTTTCTGCACTAGATACTCTCGTTAATACACACAGTATTATCAAAGACAAAAAGAAATTTTTCATAAAAATTGAATTAAAAGGTGAAAAGTATTATTGATTAATGAAATAGGTTTTTAGGTTCCAAACCGTACCGTTAAAGAGTTGTTTGCGAATTAAACCCACATGAGGGGCGTAATAGGTAAACTCTGGTAGTAAATTATGCTGAAATTTTGTGGTGGTGAATTGTAACACCTTACTGTAAATGCTATCTTTAATTTCTAAACTATCTCGTTTTTCTCGGACTAAATAGCCAGTATATAAACTTGCGGAATCCGCCTCATCAGAAGAAAAAAACATTACAGTAGGTATAAATGTCGGGGGGGGATTTTCACTGTACCTAATCGCTCCTTGCCCTCCCGATCCCGCAAGAATTTCTGTGTTATAATATGAGCTATTGTATTTTATTAATTGATATTCGTAGATGATATCTAAATTTCTCCTATCTACCATCTTATTATTAGAATGCGTAACCGTAATCGTATCTAAAACCCCTATAGCAGAATCTTCATACACCCACCAGCTCCCAACTGGAAAAATGACATAGTCTTTCATCTGTTGGTTGAGGTAATAAATGGGTTTTTCTTCTCCTTTATCATTTTTGGAAGGGCAAGCCGTCAATAAAACTGCAGTGCTGAGTATTAAAAAGGTGTTTAGTATTTTTTTCATAATGTTAAAGAATCTTAAAGAGTAACATAAATATAAGAACTAATATCAATTTTTACTTTCATTTGACAATAATAATTAAACGCGTTGGTAGAATATTTTTTAAGGTGCTGACATCGTCATTGATGTTCCGTGTTTTTCGCTTGCTCCTTGACGTGTCCCTTGGTAATTGGAGACGGTGCGTTTGTAGGTGTGTTTCTTCTGTAGTTTTAAGATAATACTTTAGCGCGAAGGTAGTTTCACTGGGAACAATCTCTTCGGAAATAATACTCAATTTGTTAGCATGATGTTGGCCGCTACTTGCCATGTTATACATAGCATAGCCAAAAAAGGAAAAAATCTTTTCATAGTTAGAGTGGATTAAAAGGTAAAACAGAAAACTATTGGTTAATAAAATATTCTTTTAGCTCCCACACCGTACCGTTAAACAGTTCTTTGCGGATTAAACCTACATGGGGAGCATAAAAGGTGTACTCTGGTAATAGATTATAGGTGTGGCGTGTGGTAGTAAATTGTAATACTTCTCTATAAGTAGTTTCTTTTATTTCTAAACTATCTAGTTGTTCTCGGACGAGGTAGCCTGAGTAAAGACGTATCGAATCCACTTTTTCATTTGAATGAAATACTGTTGAGGGAATAAAAGTCGGTGGCGGGTTTTCATTGTATTTATAGTTTACGCCCCCCCCCCCGGCAATAATTTCAGCATTATAATAAGAGCTATGGTACCGGATAGATTGGTATTCATAAATGTAACTAATGTCTTCACGATCAACCATACTGTTTTCAGAGCGTGTTACTGTTACCGTGTCCAATACTCCACTAGCAGAGTCTTGATATACCCACCAGCTACCTACAGGAAAAATGACATAGTCTTTCATCATCTGGTTGAGGTAATACGTTGGTTTTTCTTCACTTTTGTCCTTTTTTGATGGACAAGCAGTAAACAACACTGCAGTGGTGAGTATAAAAAAGGTGCTGATTGTTTTTTTCATAGCGTTAAAGAATCTTAAAGAGTGGTGTAAATATAAAATTTATTTTCTCATTGTGTGTTTTCAAATGAAATTTTCAAGTATAAAAATGTAAGAAAAATTAAATCCGTATTTGATTTGTGATGCATCCAAGCGAACACATCTGTTAATACATTATTCTTTTTACTAACTCTGTTACGGTTCAAAAAAAGGGGGTAATGCCGAACACTACCCCCTTAAGTATAACTATATATTTCAACTTCGATTAAATCCCAAAAGCTGCTTTCACCTTATCTACATAGTCTAACTTCTCCCACGTGAAGAACTCTAAACCATTTTCTGTATAAGGCTCACGACCCATGTGTCCATAAGCTGCTGTCGGTAAATAAATTGGGTTTTTCAATTTCAAGCGAGTAATTAATCCTTTAGGAGTCATGTCAAATATCTCCTTAATTTTTAAGGCAATCTCACCATTAGTCATTTTAACCTTTGAAGTTCCGTAGGTGTCAACCGTTAATGAAACTGGTTTAGAAACCCCAATCGCATAAGCTACTTGAACTAATATTTCATCACATATTCCAGCGGCTACCACATTCTTAGCAATATGTCGTGCTGCGTATGCTGCTGAACGGTCCACCTTTGAAGGATCTTTTCCTGAAAATGCACCACCACCGTGGGCGCCACGACCTCCGTAGGTGTCGACAATAATTTTTCTTCCAGTTAATCCAGCATCACCATGAGGTCCACCAATCACAAAAATTCCTGTAGGGTTAATGTGAAACTTCGTGTCTTTATCAATAAGCTTAGCAGGAATTACGCGTGGAATTACAATTTCTACTAAATCTTTACGAATCTTCTCTAACATCTTGTCAGGAGTATCAAAATCATCGTGCTGAGTAGAAATTACAATGGCGTCTATTCGTTCAGGCACATGATCATCAGAATACTGAATCGTTACTTGAGCTTTAGAATCTGGTCTTAAATAACCGATTACCTCTGGTTCGTTTTTGCGAATGTCAGCCAGCTCTTTCATGATACGATGAGATAGTGCTAATGCCATCGGCATATATTCCTTGGTTTCTCTATTGGCGTAACCAAACATCATCCCCTGGTCACCAGCACCTTGTTCTTTATCGGTACCAGCACCTTCATCTACCCCTTGAGCGATATCAGGAGATTGTGAATGTAAAGAAACTAAAACGCCACACGACTCAGCTTCAAACTTATAGTCAGCTGAATTATATCCAATCTTTTTAATTGTTTCTCTAGCGACAGTCTGTACGTCTACATAGGCTTTTGTGGTTATTTCGCCTGCCAGCACTACCTGACCCGTAGTTACTAAGGTTTCACAAGCAACTCGTGAGTTCACATCTTGCGTCAGCATGGCATCTAAAATAGCGTCTGATATTTGATCGGAAATTTTATCAGGATGACCCTCTGATACCGATTCTGAAGTAAATAGGTATGACATTAACTATAAAATTTTTACGGATTCAAAATTATAAATTTTTATATACTATCGAACGGTTTGGGCGAGTAATAAAAAAACCGTGGGTTGTTTGTGTAAATCAATTATCTGTTTCTTCCACGCATGTATTGGCATTGTCTTGATAAAACCCTTTTCGCCAGTCACATCTGAAGCGACACATAATAAGGTTGTCGGATTACATTGTTTAATTAAATCTTCCAACATATGATTGTTGCGATAAGGTGTTTCAATAAAAATCTGTGTTTGACGATTAGCAGTACTTAACCCTTCCACTACCTTTATCTGAGCAATACGCTTAGGACGATCAATAGGCAAATACCCGTGAAAAGTAAACGATTGTCCGTTTAAGCCTGACCCCATGAGTGCTAAAATAATAGAAGAAGGTCCTACCAAGGGCTCTACTTTCCACTTTTTCTCATGAGCCACTTGCACGGCCAACGCGCCAGGGTCAGCCACCCCAGGACAACCTGCTTCAGACATCACCCCAATAGTTTTAATCTTAGGATTGGTGAAAAAGTGAATAATCTGTTCTTTTTTAGTTTTTTTATCTAAGGTTTCAAACCGAAGATCTTCTATTTTTAAACCCAATCGCAAACTACTCACATACCTGCGGGCAGTTCGTATTTCTTCTACCAAATATAAATCACATTCCAGTACGGCTTCTTTTACTTGGTCTGGAATTACTTTTTCAACTGTATTTTCAGCGAGTGGTAGTGGTATTAGTACTAGTTTACCCATTTAACATTGCGTATAAAACATCCATAAATTCATCGGGTTTCTCTGCATGTACCCAATGTCCTGCTCCTTTTATTGAAGCTATTTTTGCTTGAGGAAAATGTTGCATTATTACTTGTCGGTCTCCTCGTTGTATATAATCTGATGCTGCTCCTCCAATGAAAAAAGTTGGTCCATCAAACACTTGATTTTTCTCCAATGGTTGACCTATTTCGTTGATGTTTTTTTCAATTACCGATAAGTTATGTTTCCATTGAAAGTTGGAACCGTCTATACGATCTAAATTCTTTAATAAAAACTGGCGCACTCCAGCATTATCAACCAGAGGCATCATACGCTCTTCAGCTTCTTTTCTGCTGGTCACTGTTTCTACTTTCACGCTATGAAAAGCGTTCATAATAGTTTCGTGATGTGGTGGGTAATGTTTAGGAGCGATATCTACAATAATTAATTTATCAACCATTTCAGGATACTTGGTCGCAAAAAGCATCGCATTTTTCCCCCCCATTGAATGACCCATAATAATGGCAGAAGCTAGATTTTGTTGTTCTAAAAACTCCTTCAAATCCTCCGCCATCACGTCATAGTTAAATTCATCACTATGGGGTGATTTACCATGATTACGTTGATCAACTAGATAAACTTCGTATCCATTTTCTGACAACATTTTTCCAACAGTAATCCAATTATCCAAGGTGCCAAATAATCCATGAAGGATAACAAGCGGTTTTCCTTCTCCTAGTTTTTTAAAGTTCAGCTTCATTTCAGTTGTCTTAAATACAATTGAATCGTGTTTTCTAATCCTAAATATAACGCATCACAAATCAATGCGTGACCAATGGATACTTCTTTTAATCCTTCAATATTTTGATGGAAATAGGCTAAGTTATCCAAATCCAGATCATGACCAGCATTAATTTCTAACCCCGAATTTGTCGCAACCTTAGCCGTTTCGGCATAACGCTCAATCGCATGTTCCGGATTTTTATGATATGCTATTGCATAGCTTTCAGTATATAACTCTATTCGATCGGTGCCTGTTTGTAATGCCGGCTCAATTAAACTTGGATTCGGATCTAAGAAGATGGAAGTCCGTATTCCTAACGCTTTAAACTCTGCTACCAAATCAGTCAAATAAGCCTGGTGCTTAATAGTATCCCAACCTGCATTCGAAGTAATAGCATCCGGAGCATCAGGAACTAAGGTCACTTGGTGTGGCACTGTTTCACGAACCAATTGCATAAATCGTTGGTCAGGATTGCCTTCAATATTTAATTCGGTAGTCACAACTTTCTTAAGCGCTACTACATCCGTATATCGAATGTGTCGCTCATCGGGGCGAGGATGGACTGTGATTCCTTCTGCGCCAAATTTTTCACAATTCATTGCCGTCTTTATGACATCAGGATTATTACCTCCTCGCGAATTTCTGATCACCGCTATCTTATTGATATTTACACTAAGCTTAGTCATGCTACTGAATTTGTATTAAATTTGAACAAATTAACAGAAAATAAGCTACACGAAATGGGTTTAAAGGAACAAATTGATGCAGACATCAAAAAAGCGATGTTGGCAAAAGATAAAGACGGTTTGAGAGCACTTCGCGCATTGAAGTCATCAATATTACTGGCAGAAACTGAAAAAGGCAATGAAGGACAGTTATCTCCTGAAAAAGAATTGAACCTATTAATGAAATCAGCAAAGCAACGGAAAGAGTCTGCGGAGATTTATAAACAACAAAACCGTGAAGATTTAATGGAAACTGAGTTGATCGAGTTAGAAATCATTGAAAGATACCTTCCTAAACAACTTTCTGATGATGAGTTAAAAGCTAAACTTGCCGAAATTATTGCTAAAGTTGGTGCCTCGGGTCCTGCTGACATGGGAAAAGTAATGGGTGTGGCTTCAAAAGAACTTTCTGGCAGTGCCGATGGACGAAGAATTTCGACAACTGTAAAAGAATTGTTAGGTTAAGTCTTGAAATTACTCGATATCATCATATTAGTTCCTCTTTTATGGGGTGCTTATAAAGGTTTTACAAAAGGGTTTGTGATGGAAGTTGTAAGTCTGCTCGCTTTTGTTTTAGCGATTCTTATTGCTTTCAAAACCTTACACCTTGGCATCGAATTAATACGACCCTATATCAGTGCGGAAAGTTTTCTACCTTTAATTTCTTTTGTACTTATCTATATCGCTGTCGTTTTACTTATTAACCTGGCAGGCAAACTCATCAAAAAATTCCTTGACATTACCTTATTAGGGAAAGTAGACGATATTGCCGGTGCAATACTTGGTGCTTTGAAATGGGCATTTGGTTTAAGCACCATATTATGGTTAATGAACCAAGCTCAAATTGTTGTACCAAATGATGTTGTAGAAGACTCCATCTTATTTCCTTATTTGGTTAAATATGGCCCCTCACTGATAAATACGGTTTCTGAAATTGTGCCTTATGGACGTGGTATAGTTGACGCTATTAATGAACTTTTAGTTCCGCTCCAATGATTTTAATCATCGACAACTACGACTCTTTTACGCTTAACCTGGCGGAATATTTTCATCGACTCGGCAAAGAAACTCATGTTTTAAGAAATGATTTGCCCCTTGAAAAGTATTGTGAAATGGAGTATGAAGGTGTCATTCTCTCTCCAGGACCACAACTCCCTAAAAATGCGAATCAACTTTTATCAATCATCGAACTTTATGAAAAAAGTCATCCTATTTTAGGGATTTGTCTAGGACATCAAGCCCTTAATGAGTTTTATGGAGGCTCTTTAAAGAAATTGTCACAACCAAAACATGGCAAAGTTTCAGAAGTCAGTCACACACAATCGGCTGTTTTTGAACAACTTTCTAATCCATTATCCGTTGTTCGCTATCACTCCTGGGAAATAAATAAACTTGCACCTCCTCTTAAGCCGTTGGCTCATGCTTTGGATGACAATAGCATCATGGCTTTTAGCCATTTAACTAAACCAATAACGGGAATTCAGTTTCATCCTGAGTCAATTTTAACGACCTTCGGAATGGATATTTTAAAAAATTGGTTAATTGTAAACACTATTTCTTAATTTGTAACCCATAAATTGTTGAAATATGTCATTCACACTAAAACAAGAAGGTAAATTTAAATTTATAGACGAAGGTGAGGGGGAACCTTTGCTTCTGCTACATGGATTGTTTGGTGCTTTAAGCAATTGGGATGGTGTAATCAAGCACTTTAGCAAAAACTATCGGGTCATTATTCCAATGATTCCTATTTATACTATCAATATTACCCAAGCTACCATAAAAGGGCTTACAAGATATGTTGAACGTTTTATTCAGTTTAAAGAACTGAAGAACTTTACGCTCATCGGAAATTCTTTAGGAGGCCACTTGGGGCTTGTGTATACCTTAAAAAACCAAAACAACGTCAAACGACTTGTGCTAACAGGTAGTTCTGGTTTATTCGAAGACACTATGGGAGGCAGTTTCCCTAGAAGAGGCAATTACGAGTTTGTTGCTGACCGGGTGGCATATACTTTTTATGACCCTAAAATAGCTACTAAAGAATTAGTTGATGATGTGTTTGAAGTCACGAAAAGTACACCAAAGTGCCTTCGTATGATTTCAATTGCTCGTTCAGCTCAACGGCATAATCTATCGGATGATTTACCTACGTTGAAACTTCCTACTTTACTTATTTGGGGTTTAAATGATACCATAACACCGCCTATGGTAGGTCATGAATTCAATCGTCTTATACCTAATTCCACATTAAAATTTGTTGATAAATGCGGACACGCCCCTATGATGGAGCGTCCAGAAAAGTTTAATAAGTTATTCGAAGATTTTCTGAAGCAACTATGATAGCTAGCAATTTCATCAATCCTAATATTCCTTCCCTCAAACCTACTGATAGCTCTCAAAGAGCGTTAGACTTTATGGAGGAATTCAAACTATACCATTTACCAGTAGTATATAAAGAACAATATTTAGGGATAATCTCTGAAACTGCTTTGCTCAATAATTACGATACTTCTGGCTCTGTTTCAAACTACAAACTCGACTTTCAGAACGTTTCACTATCACCAATGCATTATATCTACGATATCACGCACGTGTTAGTCCATAATAAACTATCAATAGTACCTATCATCAATTCTCAAGAATCATTTGAAGGGGTAGTCACCTTTGAAGACGTGTTAAAAGGTTACGGAACATGGAGTGCTAGCCGAAGTCCGGGTAGTGTCTTTGAAATTTTACTTAAGTCCAATGACTATTCGTTAGGGGAAATATCCCGTATTATTGAATCAAATGGCGCTCGTTTGTTGAGTAGCTTTATTCGAACGTATAATGACGATCCAACCCAATTACTGCTAAGCATTAAATTAGATAAAGAAAATGTACCAAGTGTTTTTGCTGCATTAGAACGTCATGAATATAATATTGTAGGTAAATTTGGAAAAACAAATGAACGTGATGAAGATATCGACCGCCTACAGCATCTTTTTAAGTATTTGAATACTTAATTTCTTAGATTTAAGCGCTAACTAATCTAACGAGCATTTATGCAAATTGCTATTTTTGGACGTACATTCAATAAAAGTTGTTTACCTTATATTCAACAAATATTTGACATTTTAAAAGCAAAGCAAGTAACCTATTACGTTATTGAACCATTACATCAATTCTTATTAAAAAATGATGTGCAAATGGAAACCATAGTCTTCGAAGGAAAAGACGACCTCCCAAATATTGACTTTGCCTTTAGTATAGGTGGGGATGGCACCCTTTTAGAAACCGTAACCTATATTGAAAGTAAACAAACCCCTATTCTAGCTATTAATGCTGGAAGACTTGGGTTTATGGCAACCGTTCCAATCGAAAAAATTAGTTACTCATTAGAAAAATTCTTCAATAAAGAATATACGGTGAGTGAAAGAATATTAGTTCAAATGGATACAGAGGACAAGCTATTTGGAGAAGATAACTTTGCTTTAAATGAATTTGCAATTTTAAAAAGGGACTCCTCTTCAATGATTGTTATTCAGGCATATATTAATGGTGAGTTTCTAAACACATATTGGGCTGATGGTTTAATCGTCTCTACTCCAACGGGATCTACTGGATATTCCTTAAGTTGTGGAGGACCGCTAGTAATGCCAACTACTAATAATTTTATTATTGCTCCAATTAATCCTCACAATTTAAATGTAAGACCCCTCATTGTACCAGACAACTGTACCTTGAGTTTTAAAATTGAAGGAAGAAGCAAAAGCTTTTTGGTTTCACTTGACTACCGCTCAAAAAAAATAGGTGCCAATAAGGAAATAATTGTTTCAAAAGCAGATTTTAAAACCAAACTCATTGAAATAGAGGACTCTAACTATTTTAACGTACTTCGAAATAAATTGAATTGGGGACTAGATGCTAGAAACTAGGTGTGTGGTTAAAAGATATTTTGAAAATATGGAAAAGTTATCCACATTTGTAGGATTGGAAAAGACATCTAAAATACTATTACTAAGCATTATTTTAATTTCAAGCATACTTTCTGTGGAAGCACAAAAGTTTAAAAAGAAGTCAAAATATATGAGCATTGGACCAACAATCAATGCTATAAATTACTTTGGTGAGTTAGATGCTGGTCAAAGCTTTGTAGCTACTTCATTAAAATTTACGCGTTGGAACTTAGGCTGTGTACTAGAAAAAAGAGTTCACCCGCGCGTTACCGCCAGAACAGCCATAAGTTGGGGAAGAATTCAAGGTGACGACAAAAAAAGTAGCAATATGGAGGGTTGGGATTTATACAGAAATGCCCGCAACCTCACTTTTAGAAATGACTTATTCGAATTTAAAGTTGATGGAGTAATAGACTTATTTCAAAACAGAAAAGGTGTTGAAAAAAGAATCAAATTAACCCCATATGGGTTTTTAGGAATCGGATTATTATACCACAATCCGAAAGGGTATTTTGCACCCGAAGATAAATGGGTAGCATTACAACCACTGGGTACTGAGGGACAAAATCTAAATGGGAGCACTATTGAACCTTATTCTCGATTTCAGGTTGTAGTACCTTTTGGTATTGGTGTTCGCTATAAAGTTAGTGTGCTTTGGGATGTTGCATTTGAAGTGGGATGGAGAAAAACATTTACTGACTATTTGGATGATGTAGGTGGTTCTTTTACTGATAAAGCTAATTTTGCTCCCCTTACCCCCGAATATTATTTATCAGATCCATCAATTTATTCAGAAAACAATCCCTTAGGTACTTATAGAAGTCCAGAAGGACACCGCTATACCAAGGGTTTTGAAAATGGGCAACAACGTGGTGGAACGGGAAACGACTGGTACATTGTAACAGGCTTTCACATCACTTACATTTTCCATCCTAAGTTGGCCTCTCCTAAATTTAAGGGATAAAGTCTCACTAAGGTTGCAATAACTTCAAACCCCTTTCGTTCTAAGCTGGATGATGAATAGAATATACTTTCTCATAGCAATATTAATAACTTCAACCACCTCATTTGCACAATCTGCTTATGAGCTTGACCATCACATGGAAGTTGGATTTGGTCTTGGAGGTTTAAATTATACTGGTGACTTAGCACCAGAATTTACATACAAAAATTTCTCCCCTGGCTTTCAAGCTTTTTACCGCCATAATCATAAAAAAGAAGTATCCGTCTTCCGTCTAAACCTTTTAATAGGGAAAGTCAAAGGCTCAAACTCATTTGCAGTTCCAGACTTAGGAATCATAGATTCTAGTTTCTCTAGGACTATAATGGAGATAGCTGCTATTTATGAATACAATTTTTTTAATTACCGAGACATCAAAGAAAATTTTTTCATGAGCCCATATCTTTTTGGAGGTATTGCTACTACAGTACTCTTTGGAGATGAAAATCATGCAACAATCACAATTCCTTTTGGAGTGGGACTAAAGTACAAACTCTCTTCGAACTGGAATCTTGGTCTTGAATATGGAATCAGAAAAACATTTTATGATCGAATTGATATGATTAACGAAGATCAATTACTGTCTAGCTCAACACCTGCAGACTGGTATTACTTTCTAGGTTTAAACTTAAGTTATACCTTCTACCAGCAAAAATGTCCAGAGTGTTCACCCAAAGATGTCCGCAGATAAATATGCCTTAATAAAAACTTCTTAAAGAAGCTTTTTTTTGTACCTTGCAGCCCAATTTCTAGGGATTATGAACCAGAAGATCAAAATTGATACACACAAAATTCCAAAACACATTGCCGTAATCATGGATGGGAATGGTCGTTGGGCTCAAAAAGCTGGAAAGGAGCGTGTTTTTGGTCATCAGAATGGTGTTAATGCCGTTAAAGATACCGTTGAAGGGTGTCGTGAATTAGGTGTTAAATATCTTACACTCTACGCCTTTTCAACAGAAAACTGGAACCGACCAATTGAAGAAGTAAATGCTTTAATGGAGTTATTGGTACAAAGTATTGTAAACGAAACGGACAATCTTCAACAAAATGACATCCGACTTAACTTTATCGGAGATATCACACGTTTGCCCGAAAATTGTAAAAAAACGCTGTTTGAGGTAATTAATCAAACAGCTCATAATAAATCTATGACACTAACTTTAGCACTTAGCTATAGTGGGAGATGGGATATTATAAATGCTGTTAAAAGCATTGCACAAGAAATAGTAAATGGTGAATTGACACCAAATCAAATAAACGAACAACTGATTCAAGACCATTTATCAACGGCAAAAATGCCTGATCCTGAGTTAATAATTCGGACTAGTGGCGAATTTAGGATTAGTAATTTTCTACTTTGGCAAATCGCATATTCGGAAATATATATCACCGAAACTTTGTGGCCAGAATTTAGAAAACAACATTTGGAAGAAGCTCTTCGTGATTATCAATCAAGAGAGCGAAGATTTGGCAAAACGGGAGATCAGTTAAAGACAGAGACTGTTAGTAGATGAGAAGTAAGCTTTTTGTAATTGGAATATTCATTTTTGGCCTATTTTCTAACCTACGTGCTCAAGAGCAGGATTTGATTAGAATTAGTTATGCCAACCCTCAAAAATATATTATCAAAGAGATCACTGTAAGTGGTGTAGAATACTTAGATAAAAATACCATCATCTCTTTAAGTGGCTTAAAAGAAGGTGATGAAGTTACCATTCCTGGCGATGCGATAACTAACGCATTAAAAAAACTTTGGAAACAACAATTGGTTGGTGATATTCAAATCTATATCACGAAGGTAGAAGGCAAAAATATTTTTCTTGAAATCTACTTAAAAGAACGCCCCCGTCTTTCCAAATTTTATCTTGAAGGAATTAAAAAAGGGCATTCAAAAGATTTAAGAGAGCAATTTGGTTTTATTACTGGCCAAAAAATTTCTGACGCTTTAATAAAAAACACCACTAATAAAGTATATGATTTTTATGAGGAAAAAGGCTATTACGGAACTGAAGTAGGTGTAACACAATATCAAGACACTGCGCTAGACAACCACATTATCTTAAAATATGATGTAGACAAAGGCGAAAAGTTAAAAATTAAAAAAATCAATTTCATTGGTGTCGAAAAAGTAGATCCTAAAAAACTTAGGAAAAAAATGAAAGAGACCAAACAAAAGAAGTTTATCCGAATTTTTAAACGATCTAAATATGTCAAAGACGATTATAAACTAGATAAACAAAAATTGATTGCCTATTACAACAACTTGGGAATGCGGGATGCTAAAATTATCGCAGATTCAGTTTATCAGGTGGATGATAAACATCTTAATATTGATATTCACATTGAAGAAGGTAGAAAATATTACTTCAGAGACATAACCTGGACAGGAAATTACAAATATAGTGCAGATACTTTAAGCAGAGTTTTATCCATTAAAAAAGGAGATGTATATAATAAACAACTATTAGATACGCGACTAAATTTTAATCCCCAAGGTTTGGATATTAGTTCCTTATATATGGATTACGGTTATCTGTTTTTTAATATTAATCCTGTTGAAATTGCCATAGATGGTGATAGCATTGATATCGAAATGCGAATTTTTGAAGGGCAACAAGCCACGATCAACCGTGTATCTGTTACTGGTAACACCAAAACAAATGACCATGTAATTATCCGAGAACTACGGACTATTCCTGGGGAAAAATTCAGACGATCTGATCTAATCAGAACCCAGCGAGAATTATCAACCCTGGGATATTTTGATCCACAATCCATCGGTATAAACCCTAAACCAAACCCACAAGATGGAACCGTAGACGTAGAGTATTCTTTAGTTGAAAAGCCAAGTGACCAGCTGCAACTTTCTGGCGGTTGGGGTGGTGCCGTAGGTTTTGTTGGTTCGCTAGGTCTATCTTTTAACAATTTCTCAATAAGAAATATCCCAAAACCTAAATCATGGAGTCCTCTACCAACGGGTGATGGTCAACAACTTTCAATACGATTTCAGGCAAATTTTGGGTTTAGAGCTTACTCTTTGGGATTTACAGAACCTTGGTTAGGTGGTAAAAAACCAATTTCATTCTCTGTAAACCTAAGTAGAAACGAACAAAGAAGATTTAATAACGAAGGTACCAAAACAGGACAATTTTCTGTAAACGCAATTTCGGTAAGTATAGGAAAACGCCTGAAATGGCCTGATGACAACTTTACCTTACGACATACGCTGTCACTACTTAATTATGATGTAAATAATTTTCAAATCAATCAAGACTGTATAAATTGTAGTGCAAATAACTTAGCTTATACCGCCACGATTTCTAGAAACGATTTGGATCAACCACTATATCCTACAACGGGTTCTACTATCTCATTAAGCGGAGCATTTACTCCTCCTTACTCCCTTTTCGATAAATCAAAAATTGATAAACCATTACATGAAGGATTTATTGAATACCATAAATGGATGTTTGACAATAGTTGGTTCTTTAGATTGACACATAATAGAAAAACTGGCACAGGGTTTGACTTGGGAGATCAAAAAAAACAACACCCGCTTGTTCTTAACCTTCGTTCACATTTCGGGTTTATTGGCTCATATAATAGTCAACTTGGAGTTGGGCCTTTTGAACGATTTAAAGTCGGTGGTGATGGTCTTTCAGGAGCAGGGTCAAGCTTCTATTTCGGAACTGATATTATTGGTCTCAGAGGTTATGGAAACAATACTATCGTAGGAAGTGATGGAAGTGATGGGGTACTTTATAATAAATTTGTAATGGAATTGCGTTATCCTATTGTAATGGGCAATGCTGCAACTATTTATGCTTTAACCTTTATGGAAGGTGGTAATAACTGGAGCCAATATAGCAATGTAAATCCTTTTGACATCAAACGTTCTTATGGTATGGGTGTCCGAATATTTATGCCCGCATTTGGTTTAATTGGTTTTGATTGGGGTAATGGTATAGATGAAATAGAAGGCAAGCCGGGTGTAAATGGCGGTCAATTCCACTTCACAATTGGTCAAATGTTACGTTAAAAACAGCTTTAATCATGAAAAAACTAATCATTGTATTACTTACGGTTTGGGCATTTCAAGTAAGCGCTCAAAAATTTGGATATGTTGACACCGAGTATGTGCTCAAAAAAGTCCCAGAATATGCTGAAGCTCAAAAAGAGATAGATAAAATTTCAATAACCTATCAAAAGGAGATTGAAGGAAAATATGCTTCTCTTGATTCGATGTTCAATGCTTTTAGAAAAGAAGAGATTCTTCTCACCGAAGAAATGAAGCAAAAGCGGCAAGATCAAATCATGCAAAAGGAAAAAGAGATTAAAGAATACCAAAAAAAAATATTTGGCTTTGAAGGTCTTGTTTTCTTGAAACGCCAAGAATTAATAAAACCAGTACAAGACAAAGTGTTTGCTGCCGTTAAAAAAGTAGCACAGGGTCATCATTTGCAAGTCGTATTTGACAAAGCTTCAGATTTAGTCATGATTTACACCAACCCAACACACGACTATACAGATTATGTATTAGAAGAATTAGGATTAGGAGATAAAACAGACACCATAGATAATAAAAGATAAATAACACAGATATGAAAAAGATATTAGTAACAGCAGTATTAGCTATCGCATCGTTAAGTATTCACGCTCAAGGCTTAAAATTAGCTTACACCAATGTAGAGTTCATTTTGGAATCACATCCTAAAATGAAAGAAATTCAATCAGAGATTGAAACATTAACTAATCAGTATAGAAAAGACATCCAAACACAAACTCAGGAATTTCAAGCAAGAGTGGCTCAGTATCAAAAAGGGGAAGCGATGATGTCTGACATTGTAAAAGCTGATAAGCAAAAAGAACTTCAAGATGCTCAAAATAGAATTGAGGATATGCAAAACAATGCACAAATGAAGTTAATGCAAAAGCAAGAAACATTGTTAGCACCTGTTTTGGACGAAATTGAAGCAGCTATCGAAGCAGTCGCGAAAGAAAATGGATATGACTATGTATTCAATGGTTCGACTAGCAATGGTACATCCATTGTTTTATATGCAAAATCAAAAGGAGATAACCTAACGCTGAAAATATTTGAAAAGTTAGGCATTCCGGTTTCAGAGGAACTGAAAAAAGAACTAGAGCAAAACTAAAAATTAAAAGCGGCCAATGGCCGCTTTTTTTCTTTCTACCCCCTTTCCCCTTGTATTTTTTCTTCTATCAAAATAGGCATATATTTGAGCGTTTATGCAATTTTCACAAATCGTAGGTCTGTCTCATGTTAAACAATCACTGATTCAATCAGTCGCTGATTCGCATGTTGCTCACGCACAAATGTTCTTGGGTACCACGGGATCAGCCAACATGGCTATGGCCCTTGCTTATGCATCGTACATTAACTGTGAAAATAGAAATATTAATGATTCTTGTGGTGTATGCTCTTCTTGTATAAAAATGCAAAAGCATATTCATCCTGATGTACAATATGTCTTTCCAAGTTACTCATTAGGTTCAGGAGATAAAGACAAACAACGCGCAGAAATTATTGCTAACTGGCGTTCTTTTTTGAGTCAAAATCCCTACAGTTCTTTACCAGACTGGGCCAACTTTATTCAAGCAGAAAATAAACAGTGTATTATTTCGGTAGATGAAAGCAGGAATATTGTCAAAAACATTTCTTTAAAAGCATTTGAAGGTGAATACAAAATGGTATTCATCTGGCTTCCAGAAATGATGAATCAGGCAGCCGCAAACTCCATCTTAAAAATTTTAGAAGAGCCTCCAGAAAAAACGCTTTTCCTACTCATCTCTAACAGTTTGGAAAGCAATTTGGCTACCATCATATCGAGAACACAAATAGTTACCATCCCCACTTACCAAGCCAATGAAGTTTCTGAAACACTTCAAAAGACATTTGGAATCACCGAAGAGCAAGCCTTACATGCTTCCCAACTGGAGCAAAACAATGTTAATGAAGCCCTAAAGCTTTGTTTTGGGGAAGAAAGTGATAGCAACGAACTTTTTCAAACATGGATGCGACTGTGCTTTACGCGGAACCTAACCGAACTAGTCACTCTCTCTGAAGATTTTCAAAAACTCAGTAAGACAAATCAAAAAGCCTTGTTACAGTTTGGAATCAATATGACGCGTAACCTGCTTTTATTTCAAAGCGACTCAAACCAGCTTCTTCGATTAAAAGAGTCTGAAAAAACATTTGTCGCTAACTTCTCTAAAGTAATTACGATGGATAAAATGATGGCTTTTAGCTCTAGTTTAAATACTGCCTTTTTCCACTTGGAAAGAAATGCAAATCCTAAGATTACTTTCTTAGATTTATCGTTAAACTTATCATCCTTGCTAAAAGCCTAATTCCATGAAAATTAGAATAGCAACACGTAAAAGCAAATTAGCCCTTTGGCAAACCTATCACATTGAACATCTTCTTCAAGATGTAGGGCTGGAAACAGAAATTGTTTCTTTTGATACTAAAGGAGACCAAATACTTGATCGTTCTTTATCGAAGATAGGCAGTAAAGGCGTTTTTACTGAAGAGCTTGAAAACGGGTTGTTAAGTGGTGAAGTAGATATTGCCGTACATTCAGCAAAAGATTTACAATCTGATTTGGGACCAGACCTAGAAATCATTGCCTTTACCAAGCGAGAAGAAGTGAATGATGTATTAGTTGCAATGGATAAAACGAAATCCATTGAGGGTGATATTGTGATTGGTACTTCATCCACACGAAGAGTGGCCTTTTTAAAGCATTTCTATCCACAAGCAAAAATTGTAGATATGCGGGGTAATTTACAAACCCGTTTCCAAAAACTCCAAGACGGACATTGTGATGCCCTTATGTTAGCCTATGCTGGGGTACATCGAATGGAAATGGATCAATATATCTCTTATAAACTTCCTTTCAGAAAGTTTATCCCTGCAGTGGGTCAAGGAACCATTGCCATTGAAGTTGCAACATCCTTAAGTAAAGAAAAAAAAGAAGCAATACGCGCAGCATGCAATGATTCATACACAGAATCATGTTTAAAAGCCGAGCGTGCTTATTTAAAATATTTAAACGGTGGTTGTAGCATCCCTGTGTTTGCTAACTGTACTCTTGAAAACGAAACCTTGACTATTAATGGTGGCATTGTTAGTTTAGACGGACAAAATTTCTTAAAAAAAACGTTAACAGCACGTATCCAAGATGCTGAATTACTAGGTACTTCTCTAGCTAAAGAAATAATGGCCATGGGTGGCGATAAAGTATTAGAAGATATACGAAAAACACTATAAATCATAACAATGAAAAGATTCACTTTTATATTATTGGCTTTTTTAGTTTGCTATACTTCAGAAGCGAAACCACCAAAAAAGAAAAAATATGACTCGGTAGTTACCATCTCTACAGCATATGGTGATATGGTTTTTATTTTATTTGAAGAAACACCAAAACATAAAGCCAATTTCATCGAGTTAGTTAAAAAAGGCTTTTATGATAGCACTACCTTTCATCGCGTAATCAAAGATTTTATGATTCAAGGTGGTGATCCTAATTCTAAAAATGACAATCCTGCTGATGATGGTCAAGGTGGACCAGGTTACACAATACCCGCAGAATTCACCAATTACAAACATGTAAAGGGGGCACTTGCAGCAGCAAGAAAAGGTGACATGGTAAATCCAAAACAAGAATCCAGTGGTTCGCAGTTTTACATCGTACACAATTCAGAAGGTACTCCACATCTAGATGGACATTATACCGTGTTTGGGATAATCATTAAAGGAATGGAAGTCGTTGATAAAATAGCAAATGCAGAAACTGGTGCGATGAACAGACCTATGAAAGACATCACTATGACAGTGACGGTGGAAGAAGTCAAGCGAAAAAAAATCACAAAACTTTACGGGTATACCTACGATAAATAATGAAAAAGAAAATTTTAGTTACCGGCTCCAATGGACTTTTAGGTCAAAAACTTGTTCACTTAATTGCTACTAGTGACTATGATTTAATTGCTACTGCACGTGGGGAAAACCGTATGATTTTTCAAGAAGGATATACCTATGCTCAAATGGATATCACAAAAGAAAGTGATGTGAATGAAGTTTTAGAAAAATACCGCCCTGACTATATCATCAACACTGCAGCAATGACAAATGTCGACCAGTGTGAAGAAGATAAACAAGGATGTGATTTATTAAATGTAACTGCCGTTCAGTATCTAGTAAATGCCTGCAATAAGCTCAATATCCACCTAATTCACCTTTCTACTGACTTTATTTTTGACGGTGAGGCTGGTCCTTATACGGAAGAGGCGATGGCTAATCCTGTAAGTTATTATGGAGAAAGCAAACTTAAAGCGGAAAAAATAGTTCAGTCATGCACAGCGCCTTGGGCTATTGCCAGAACCGTATTAGTTTATGGCATCTGCGAAGGTATGAGTCGTTCCAACATCATCCTTTGGGTAAAAAATTCCATCGAAAACAAAAAACCAATAAACGTGGTTAACGACCAATGGCGAAGTCCTACGCTCGCAGAAGACTTGGCTCAAGGGTGTTTCTTAATTGCTAAAAATAATGCTACTGGCATCTATAATATTTCAGGGGAAGATTTTTTGAACCCTTATCAAATGGCCATCTTCACAGCTAATTATTTCAATCTTGACAAATCATTTATAACCGAAACTGATGGGAGCAAATTCTCTCAAACAGCTAAAAGGCCTCCAAAAACAGGGTTTATAATCGATAAAGCAAGAAAAGAATTGGGATATAAACCCCATAGTTTCACAGAAGGAATCCAAATTTTGGATGAACAAATGAAAAAACTAGAACTATAAATTATGAAGAGACTTACCAGCACAACATTACTCGTTTTAATTTCTATCACGTCTGTATTTGCAGAACAAGCCGTTAAAAAGAGAAATCTGGTTACAGAGTTATTTGATGGTTTTGTTTATGGCTTTGTTGAACCAGTAGTGTTAGCCTACTTCGAAGTAGGAGGTGTTAAAATCCCATTCATTATTCTTTGGCTTCTTATAGGTGCATTAATTTTCACCATCTACTTTAAATTTATCAATTTAAGATCGTTCCTTTTGGCATTACGTATTGTTAAAGGGAATTATAGTAGTGAAGACGATGAAGGAGAAGTAACACACTTTCAAGCATTAACAGCCGCATTATCTGGCACAGTTGGTTTGGGAAATATTGCTGGAGTAGCTGCTGCAATCTCATTAGGTGGTCCTGGTGCTACTTTTTGGATGATTTTAACAGGTCTATTGGGGATGTCTTCAAAATTTGTTGAATGTACTTTAGGAGTAAAATATAGAAAAATTGATGAAGACGGTACCGTTCATGGTGGTCCAATGTATTACCTGAGCAATGGCATAGCTGGCTTTAAACCTGGTTTCGCTGGCTTTGGGAAGTTGCTAGCGGGAGCATTTGCTGTGTTCTGTGTGTTTGGATCTTTTGGTGGTGGTAACATGTTCCAATCGAATCAAGCATACAAACAAATGGCTTCGATTGGCGTTTTTGAACATTCTGCTACTGCGAGTTTTATCTTTGGCCTAATCATGGCTTTACTGGTTGGTGTGGTCATTATTGGTGGAATCAAAAGTATCGCCAAAGTAACTGACAAAATTGTACCTTTCATGGTAGTCATTTATGTAGCAGCAGCACTTTACATTCTTTTTGCTCGCTTTGATCAAATCCCTACAGCTTTTATGGCTATAATAAATGGTGCTTTCAATGCAGAAGCCGCATTTGGTGGTTTTATAGGTGTGATGATTGTGGGTATTCAACGTGCTGCCTTTTCGAATGAAGCTGGCATAGGGTCAGCATCCATTGCCCACTCTGCAGTGAAAACCCGATTCCCAGCAAGTGAAGGAATTGTAGCCCTCTTAGAACCGTTTATTGATACAGTGGTAGTTTGTACAATGACAGCTGTTGTTCTTATTATCACAGGCTTTTACAATGCTGAAAGCAGTGTTGGTGGAATTGAAGTCACCTCGTCAGCTTTTGCTAGTGTAATTCCAGGAGCGCAGTATATTATTATGGTAGCGGCTGTATTATTTGCTTTTTCTACAATGATTTCGTGGTCTTATTATGGATTACAGGCATGGGGATATTTATTTGGTGTCTCTAAGCGAAATGAAATACTATATAAAGGTATCTTTTGCATATTTGTAGTGGTAGGGGCAATGTCGAGCATGGGTGCAGTAATTAGCTTTTCTGATTGTGCTATATTAGCCATGTGTTTTCCCAACATTATGGGACTTTATCTCTTACTTCCAATTGTTAAAGACGAGCTTCAGAAATTCTTAGCTTTCATTAAAGATAAGTAAATCGACTGTACAACAAGTGATTTTTTATGTGGCAAAAGCTGATTAAAATTACTCGCGACTATTTTTATGTTTCTCATAGCGAAGCTAGAGGTACTTTAGTGTTGATTATTTTAATGCTGCTGATAATCTTCGGAACTTTCATCTACCGCAATATGGGGAATGAAAGTCCATATTTTTCATCACTTACTATTACTGACCTAGACTCCTTAATCCAACAACATAAACCTGTATCAACATCCGTAAAATTACATCATTTTGATCCTAACACAGAAACAGATTTCGAAGCATTAGGGGTGCCTAACTATCTTGCTAACCGCATCATTAACTATCGAGAAGCTGGTGGAAAATTTAGGATTAAAAAAGATTTGACCAAGATATATGGCTTTCCTGATTCAATCTATCAAAAGTTAGAGAAGTACATTGAACTTCCTGAAAAAAGTGTTCAAAAAGCAAATCAAGAACAATTAAATAAAGAAAAAAGCACCCCGTCAACTCCAGTAAGTTATTACCCTCAAGATCCAAAGCCGCGTCCATTAAATTTAACTTTTGACCTCTCAACCGTTGATAGTGTGGAGCTTCAACTATTACCTGGGATTGGAAAAGTTTTTGCTTCGCGAATTGTTAAATACAGAAATCGTTTAGGGGGATTTTATAATACAGAGCAACTTTATGAAGTATATGGCATACCTAAAGAAACCGTGGAAATATTGATTAAAAACACTGCTACTATTTCAGAAGATGTAATCAAACTTGATCTAAACAAAGCTACTTTCAAAGAGTTATTAAAACACCCTTATTTAGAATATGAGTATGTTAAAAATATCTTTAATTTTAGGCAAAAATTTGGTGGATTCAATCAGGTAAAAGATTTACAGAAAAATCAATTAGTACCTGATAGTGTTTTTGTTAAAGTTGCACCATATCTTAAAATTTAGCACGTGTTATTAGAGATAAAAAACATTAAAAAAACATTTCCTGAGAGAGATTCTCCAGCAGTAAATGGCGTTTCATTGAATGTGAAAGAAAATGAATTTGTCTCTATTTTGGGTGAAAGTGGCTGTGGTAAATCCACTTTGTTAAAACTAATCAACGGCTATCAAGATCTCGATGAAGGACTAATAAACCTAGAAGGAGAACGAGTGAAAGGACCAAAAGATTTACTAATTCTAGGTCACCCTTTAATTGAAAAAGTAGATCAAGATTATGACACTTTTCCTAATCACACTGTTCGTGAGACACTTGAATATAAACTAAGAAGATTCAACGATTCACATGTAAACAAACGAATCAAATACCTTCTCAATTTATTTAAACTTACAGAAAGGGAAAATTCCATCCCACGACTGATGAGTGGTGGAGAGCAACAACGAGTCGCTTTTGCTTCAGCGATAGCTAAAAGCCCCAAATTGCTTCTTATGGATGAGCCTTTGAGCCAGCTTGACCCTGCTTTAAGAAGACGTTTAAAAAACGAAATTAAAGCGATTGTTCGACAAGAAGGAATTTCTATTATTTTTGTCACTCACGACACGCAAGATGCCCTTGCACTTTCAGATCGAATTGTCGTGATGAAATCGGGGAAAATCGTACAAATTGGTACGCCTGACAAACTATATTTTCAACCAAAGTCTAAATATGTTGCAGAGTTTTTTGGTCCTGTTAGTGACTTAAGAAGTATTAGTGGTCATTCAAATTTACGATTTGTTAGGCCTGAAAAATTATCACTCTCGACAAAAAAATCGACAAATAGTTTTAAAGCCACCATCGTAAGGGTTGATTTCTGGGGTTTCCAGCAACTTGTAAAACTTACGAATGAAAACGGTGTTTTCTACGCTTATTCGGACAATACAAGCCTTAATATTAATGATGAGGTCTACATTAGCTTAAAGAATTAAAGTGCTAACAAGTCTTTTACATTAAGCGGCTTCATCAGAAACTTATACAAACTAGGGTTAGTCCTTGCTTCACGGATGTCATCCGTATTCATTGTAGCGGAAAGCATTACTACACGGCAAGATTCTTTGATGAAGTCATCCATTTTATCAAACTCTTCCAAAAACTGAATACCATCCATTACCGGCATGTCTAAGTCGACAAAAATATAAGCAGGAAGTTTATTCTCTTTCTTAGTAGAAATAAGTGCTAAGTTCTTTAGTAAATCAAGTGCACTTTCAGCGGAGTTACTTTGATAAACCACACTTGCGAACTCTGCCTTTTTAATCTTGTCTGCGTGTAAAATGTTGTCGACTTCTCTGTCGTCAACTAGCATAACTGCATTGTTTTTCATAGCCAAAAATAGTTTTGTTCTTTTACCTGTCCTAAACTTAAATATTAAAATTGATACCTTGTGCAAGAGGCAAGGTTTTTCCATAATTAATTGTGTTAGTCTGTCTTCTCATGTACGCTTTCCAAGCATCAGAACCCGACTCTCTTCCTCCACCAGTTTCTTTTTCACCGCCAAAAGCACCACCAATTTCCGCGCCTGAAGTTCCAATGTTCACGTTTGCAATACCACAATCACTACCCAGTGCAGACAAATAAAGCTCTGCTTCCTGCATGTCTTGTGTAAATATAGCAGACGAAAGACCTTGTTTTACATCGTTTTGAATAGCAATTGCATCTTCCACATCGCCAGTATAATTAATGAGATATAATATAGGTGCAAAAGTTTCCATTTGAACGGTAGCATAATCATTATTCGCTTCAATTATTGCAGGCGTTACATAGGTCCCCGACTTATATTCTTCTCCTGATAACACCTCACCACCCACTAACAATCGACCACCTTCATTCATTACGTTTTCTATAGCTTGTAGGTAATTAACTACGGCATCTTTATCGATAAGAGGACCAACAATGTTATGCGGCTCTAGTGGATTTCCTATGACTAAATTACTATATGCTGCTACCAATCGATCTTTTACTTCATTGTATATTGACGAATGGACAATCAATCGTCTGGTAGTGGTACAACGTTGACCACAGGTTCCTACCGAACCAAACAACACCGCTCGTATGGCTAAATCTAAGTTGGCTTTTTCTGAAATTATGACTGCGTTATTTCCGCCTAATTCTAAAATGGATTTCCCTAATCTCTTGGATACTGCTTCCGAAACTATTTTCCCCATTCTGGTTGAACCAGTAGCTGACACCAATGGAATTCGTTTATCGTTGGACATTAATTCACCAATTTCGGCATCGCCTATTAGCAATGAAAATACACCCTCTGGAACATTGTTTTTAATTAAAACCTCCCTAATCACGTGCTGACAAGCCAACGCTGTTAAAGGCGTTTTTTCTGACGGCTTCCAAACACACACGTCACCGCAAACTACGGCCAACATGGTGTTCCATGACCATACGGCAACAGGAAAGTTAAAAGCACTGATTATTCCTACAATTCCTAAAGGGTGATATTGCTCATACATTCGATGTTCTGGACGTTCAGAGTGCATGGTTAAACCATACAATTGACGAGATAGCCCAACCGCAAAGTCGCAGATGTCAATCATCTCTTGCACTTCTCCTAGCCCTTCCTGCAAAGATTTTCCCATTTCGAGTGTTACAAGAGTTCCCAATGCTTGCTTGTATAATCGGAAAGCATCTCCTATTTGTCTCACTACATCGCCTCGTTGTGGGGCTGGTAGTTTTCTCCATTCTAAAAATGCAGCTTCTGCTGTAGTAATCACTGTTTCATATTCCTTTGGTGTTGCCCAAATAACTTCTGGTAAGCGCATGCCATCTACTGGCGAGTGGTTAAAATGAGAAGAACCAGTGGTTTCCTTCCATTCTATACCAGTGCAAGCTCCGTTGTTAATTGGTGCAATATTTAAGGTTTTAAAAACGTGATCAATATTCATAATCTCTTCTTTTTTTATTGAAACAAAAAAGCGCCTCTGTTAAACACAGGGCGCTCCAAAGTTAAGGGGTTTTTTACTTACCACCCAATTGCATAGTAAGCCTTTTCACCATTTGGGTTTATTCCTTCAATTAATACGCCTCCCTGCTTGCTACTCATGATCTCAATAATGTCTGCAGGCGTTTCTACTCGTTTTCGATCGACTGAAATAATGATAAAACCTTTTTTCATACCTGCATTTCTAAACTTTCCATCACCTAACTCCACGATTTTCACTCCACTATTGATGTTAAAGTTTTTCTTTTCTTCTGTAGAAATAGGTTGGAACTTTGATCCTAATACTTCCACAATAGCTACAGCATCTGGTTTCACAATATCTGTATTCCCTAATTTGTTTTTTAATTCGGTATTGATGTCTTTCCTCTTACCATCGCGCATCACACTTACATCAATTTTATCCCCTGGTTGATGACGGGCAACAGCTTCTTGCAATTCTGATGACGTATTTACTGATAAACCGTCAATAGCAATAATAACATCTCCTTCTTCAATACCTGCTTCTTCTGCAGAACCACCTTCCACTGTCGCTGCAACATACACACCATTCACTGTGACTAACTTTTTCTCTTCAGCCAACTCTGCGGTCACATCAGCAATTGAAACACCCAACAAGGCTCTTTGAACCTGACCATAAAGCAATAAATCATTAGTTACTTTTTTTACAATCGCTTCTGGTATTGCAAATGAATAACCTGCATACGCACCTGTTGGTGAAGCTATCGCTGAATTGATCCCCACTAATTTCCCTTCTAAGTTGACCAATGCGCCTCCGCTATTTCCTGGATTTACAGCAGCATCCGTCTGAATAAATGATTCAATAGCCATGTTGGTTTTTCCTCTGAGGATGTTAATATTTCTAGCTTTTGCACTAACAATACCCGCAGTAACAGTTGAGGTTAAATCAAATGGATTACCTACAGCTAAAACCCACTCACCAATTTTTAAATCATCTGAGTTTCCAAATTCAATATAGGGTAACTCTTTTTCGTTAATTTTTAACAAAGCGAGATCTGTTGTTGGGTCACGACCAATTACTTCTGCATCATATCTTCTTCTATCATCCAAAACTACTTCAACTTTATCGGCACCATCAATCACGTGGTTATTGGTAGCAATGTATCCATCAGCAGTGATAATAACCCCAGAACCTGAGCCAGCTCGCTGCTGTTGCGGTTCTGCTTGTTGTTGACGCTGTTGTGGTTGGTATCTATTTCCATAATAATCTCTAAAAAGTTGATCAAATGGAGAAGAATAATATTGGTGTTGTACTTCTCGGTAAGTTTTGATATGAACTACTCCATTAGTGGTTTTGCTTGCTGCAAAAGTAAAATCTACTGAACTCACTCCCATGGCATTCACATTAGAAGCATGAGTAATAGCCACAGGTTGATGATGCGATTGAATTTCAATTTTTTGATTTTCATTTTCAAAAAATTCTACTACACCAAGTGAAACTCCTCCACTCACCAGTGCGGCAACAAAAATGTTTAGGATTTGCTTTTTCATATTAAATTATTTTAAAGTAATCTCATTGTAAACCAGTAACTAAAACGCTTACTTATACTGTTTTATTATAGTGAAATATAAAATGTCACTCTAATTTTTAATCAGAATGACATTTTAATTTTATCTTAACACTTATTACCAAATTTATTTAATTGAGATGGTTTTTGTCAAGACCTTTTTCTCATCTTTTGGAATAACAATAGATAAGACGCCTTGGTTTAGTTCAGCCGTAATTGTTTCTGCATCGACATTTTCAGGCAGCTGAAATGATCGTTTGAATGATCCATAAACCGTTTCTTCTTTTAAATATTTTTTGGTCGACTCTTTTTCAACCTTCTTCCGTTCACCCGAAATAATTAAGAAGTTGTCCTTCAAATCAATGGTGATGTTTTCTTTTTCTACTCCAGGAATTGTTAACTCTAAGCGATAATCTTTGTCTGACTCGGATATATCCACCGTGGGTCTAAAGGCAATTTCATTGGCTGACTTTACATAATTGTCATCAAAAAAATTATCGAGGATTGAACTAAACCCTTTCGGAAAATACGCTGGTGCTGAATTATGTTTTACTAAGCTCATGATATTATAATTTTTTGTTGAACATTAATTTTCTGATACTCCTTCTTATGAAAATTATACCAACGCAATAAAACAAGTCATTATGTCTTGTTTTGTGATTGAACACGAAATTATTATGTCATTATGTCTTGATAGATGAAAGAAAATCTTTTATAGCTTTGTGCGTTATTTGACAACCTTCAACCAATTATGGCTAAGTCTGAAAAATTAAATCATTTACTAAAAACCCTTGGGCCAGGCATTATGTTCGCGGGTACCTGCATTGGCGGCTCCCATTTAGTGCAATCAACACGCGCTGGTGCCGATTATGGTTTTGACCTATTGTATATTATTCTACTCGCTAATTTTTTTAAATATCCTTTTTTCGAATTTGCTTCAAGATATACCAGTGCTACAGGTGATTCTGTATTAGAGGGTTATAAAAAAATAGGTGACTGGACGTTGTATTTGTATGGGGGGATTACCTTGGTTTCGATGTTTATTGTTACTGCTGCTATTTTATCAGTGACTGGTGGTTTGCTGGGTAATTTATTTCAAGCCTCAAGTGAATCGACCACTTCATGGATAATTGGAATCAGTCTAGTGGTGTTACTACTATTAGCTATCGGCAAATTTTCAATTCTAGATAGCTCTTTAAAAATTATAGGGGTAGCCTTATTTTTATCTGTGGTGGGTGCCACAGCGATGATTTTAGTAAAAGGTAAACCAGAAATGGTGGAAGGGTTTGTTGCTCCTTCTATCTACAATGCGGCTGGCTTCTCTTTTATGATCGCTTTAATGGGTTGGATGCCAATGGGGGTTGATATGAGTGCCTGGGCATCGCTTTGGACCCAGGAGCGCATTAAACAAACAAAGTATCATCCAACACTAAAAGAAACCCTCTTAGATTTTAATATCGGTTATGGTGTTACCGTATTTACGGCTTTATGTTTTCTCACCCTTGGTGCTTATGTGTTTTATGGGACAGGAGAACAATTGTCTAATAATGCTACCGTATTCTCTAACCAATTAGTGACCCTTTTCACCAGTAACATTGGCGCATGGAGTTATACTATCATTGCTGTTGCGGTATTCTCCACAATGTTTGGCACTTCTCTCACTTTAGTGGATGGGTATACCCGATCTGTGGTCCGAATAATCGACTTGTTGAAAGAATCCAAAATCCCTGATTCCAAAAAAAACTATCTGTTATGGGTGATTATTACGATTAGTGGGGGTATCCTCATCATATTGGGGAGCACCATGGAAACAAAAGCGGGTCAGCCAATCTTAAACTTTAAGCAATTAATTGATGTTGCCACGGCTATGTCATTTTTAGTTGCCCCCGTAGCAGCATGGCTTAATTATGCAGTCATCTATAAAACAGGGCTTTCCGAATCACATAAACCAAAGAAATGGTTACACGTGTTAGCTATTTTAGGTATGATTTTCTTAGCTGTATTCAGTATTTCATTTATTTATTCAAAATTTTCTTGAGTAGACTATTGAATTTTAAATGTTAATAACCTAATATTGCAACCCTTTTGAACGAAAAAGGAAAACAAAATTCCCCTGTAGCTCAGCGGTAGAGCAGTAGACTGTTAATCTATTGGTCGTAGGTTCAAATCCTACCGGGGGAGCAAAACCAACAGAGCCTTTCAATATTATATATTGAGAGGCTTTTATTTTTATATATATTTTTGGTTTTACATACTTTTGAGTCAACAATCAGACATTTATTATGTAGTGTTTTCACACATTCCTCTCGAACAACTCATTTCTCACAATCGGCTTTCGACCCATTCTTTTACCTCTAAACACCGACCATGGGTTTTAAAAGCTTCCTTGCCTACTGGTAACTCGCGTAGTTCGGCTATGGCTGTTGAAAAATATATTAAAAGGCGAAAGAGTAGAGCGTTTATTCAGCTTTGCCTTCGAAAAGCTAATGATTAAAATTTCCTTTGCTGATTAGTGAATAAAGCCACACAGCGGTAGAGCCCCGCAGTACTGCGGGATTAATCTATTGGTTTCCGCTCTTAAAGCGGAACAGGCTTTCGGTTCATATCCTACCGGGGGAGTAAATTACATTCTAGTAACGTCCTTGCAGTAATGTTATGAGGCTTTTTTAACTTAAAAATTAAACTTAATTATACTATCTTTTCAATTTTTAGTAAATCATACTTTTCGAAATCCTTTTGAATACTCAATTTTATTAACTCAAAAAAAGGTACTATGTCACTTAAGCGTTTCCAATTATAAGGCGTATCTATTTGCAGCTCTAAATCCTCATAATGAAAAGCATCTGTTTTACCAGTATAGGTAATGATGTACGTGTTTTTAAAGTTAGCCATATTTCATAATAATGATTTATACCTAAAATAAGTAAGATTAATAGCTAAAGTTAAAAAATGATTATATTCAAATTCAAATAAATAATAGAATGGAAGAAATAAAAGAAGAGAAACACTCTCTTTTAGGGAATCTTAAATATGATTTACCTGCTGGATTAGTTGTTTTTTTAGTGGCACTACCTCTTTGTTTAGGAATCTCAATTGCATCAGGTGCAACTCCAATTGCTGGTATTCTTACAGGAATTGTTGGAGGTATAGTTGTAGGGTTTTTTAGTGGTTCTAAGTTGGGGGTTAGCGGACCAGAAGCTGGATTAGCTGCAATCATTTTAAGTTACTTGACGATGACTGGAGTAACTTATGAAATGTTTTTATTAGGGGTAGTACTTACAGGTATTTTCCAAATAATTTTTGGATACATAAAAGCTGGGGTTTTAGCCAATTATTTCCCATCGAGTGTGATAAAAGGAATGTTAGCAGCCATTGGAATATTACTAGTATTAAAACAAATACCACACGGATTAGGGGATGATAAAGACGCTGAAGGAGATGTCGAATTCTTTCAGGCAGATGGTGAAAACACATTTACGGAAATAATTAATGCTATAGCTGACCCACACTTAGGTGCAGTTATTATCACCATAATTTCTCTTACCATTGTAATTTTATGGCAAACTAAAGCTTTAAAAAGCATAAAATACCTAAGCGCTATACCAGCTCCATTATTGGTAGTTGTATTTGGAGTGATTTTAAATGAAATATTTCTCTCGTTTTTTCCTTACTTAGCACTTGAAAAAACGCATTTAGTCAATATCCCAGTTTATGAAAGTTTAGGAGGTTTCTTTACAAGTTTGAAAACTCCTGATTTTACGCTGATATGGCAATATGACCCACTCTTTTTTGATTCACTTATTCAACAATATAAATTGATTATAAGTATGGGGTTTACTTTAGCTGTAGTTGCCAGTTTAGAAACCTTACTTTCTGTCGAGGCAACTGACAAACTTGATCCAGAAAAGCGGGTTACTCCAACAAATAAGGAATTAATTGCTCAAGGTATAGGAAACTTTGTTGTAGGATTAGTGGGGGGCTTACCTATGACTCAGGCTATTGTGCGAAGTTCTGTAAACATCAATTCAGGTGGAAAAACAAAAGTTTCTACTATATTTCATGGTTTTTTATTGTTGTTGTTTGTCCTCCTTGTACCTGATTTATTGAATAAAATTCCTCTTGCTTGTATGGCAGGAATACTCATCATGATAGGATATAATTTAGCAAGCGCGAAACTCTTTAAAGAAATGTATAACCTCGGTATGAGGCAATATTTACCTTTTTTTATCACAATTATTTCAATTCTTTTAACTGATTTACTCATTGGTATCATCATAGGGTTAATTGTTGCTATTTTCTATATTCTTAAAGACAATAGAAGTAAAGAACCTTTTGATGTGAAAGTCCAACGTAAGAAAGAAGGTCCATATAAATATCTTGTGCTTTTTACTTTAAATGAGGAGGTTACCTACTTAAGCAAAAACATACTGCTACTTAGTTTACATGATGTACCTATGGATTCTAAAATTATCATTGACGCTTCTGAAACTCGTTTCGTATCGCATGATGTAGTAGAAAGTATTAATGAGTTTATGCAATATTCTGCACCTACCAAAAACATCACGGTTGAATATTTAAAACGTGAATTAGTACAATATGAAGTAGATGATTCTATTTTGGATGCTGCTACAAAAGTTAATTCATAGCTAGCTTGACTATCATGCTACATATGGCGCGTGGATCAACCACGCGCTTTTTTTATGCTCTTCGCTTTCGTAAATCAAACGTATATGGAAATTCTTTGTCAATTTCTGGCTTTACTAAAGGAACATTTACAATAGTTGATTTATAGGCCCGATCAACATAACGATAACCTGCAGTTGTTTCTTGACTTACTGTTTCTACCACATTTGGAACCTCGCCTTGAGTGTGACCAAAGTTGAAGAATCTACTTTCTCTTCGTGCTTCTGCCTCATAAGAATTGACAGGATAGGTGTCGTAATTTCTTCCTCCTGGGTGTGCTACATAATAGGTGCATCCACCAACAGATTTTTGATTCCATAGGTCATAAATATCAAACACTAAAGGTACATCAACAGGCAAAACAGGATGTAGTGCAGAAGGTGGTGCCCAAGCTTTATAACGAATACCTGCCACAAACTCTTCATTTGTTTCTGTGCTCCGCAAAGGAATACGTTGCTGATTACATAAAACCGCATATCGCTCTTCGTTAATTCCACTTACTTTTACTTCGATTCTTTCTATTGATGAGTCTACAAAGCGCGCGGTACCCGAACTAGACATCTCTTCTCCTAATACTTGCCAAGGCTCAATACCTGTTCGTAATGATAGTGAAATTCCTTTTTGCTGAATGGTGCCTATCAGAGGAAATCTAAACTCGAAAAATGGTTCTAACCAATCTGCATCAAAGAAGTACCCGTCATTTTGGAGTTGCTCACAGATATCTAATAAGTCTTCTTTCACATAATGATGAAGCATAAATTTATCATGTAGTTCTGTACCCCATCTTATTAATTTATTTTCATAGGGCTTGTTCCAAAACCAAGCAAATAACGTGCGTACCAACAACAACTGCACAACACACATGCGCTCGTCTGGTGGCATTTCAAATCCTCTTAGTTCCAAGATACCTAGTCTTCCTGAAGAGCTATCTGGCGAATATAATTTATCAATGCAAAACTCTGAACGGTGAGTATTACCAGTAAGATCCGTTAATAAATTTCGAAGTAACCGATCCGTTAACCAATAAGGAGTGTCTTCCCCTTTTTTTATTTGATTAAGTGCAATTTCAAGTTCATATAGTTTATCTGGTTTCCCTTCATCCACACGCGGTGCTTGACTTGTTGGACCAATAAAAGCCGTTGAAAATAAATAGGAGAGACCAGGGTGATTTTGCCAAAACGTGATAAAACTTTTCAAGACGTCTGGTCTTCGGAGCAGTGGACTATCAGTCGGGGTTGTGCCACCAAGGGTAATGTGATGACCTCCACCAGAACCAATATGCCTACCGTCTAACATAAACTTCTCTGAACCTAACCCTGACTTGTCTGCACATTTGAATAAATGATTGTAGTTAATCAATACCTCTTTCCAGCTTTTCGCAGGGTGTACATTAATTTCAACCACACCGGGGTCAGGTGTAACGACTAACTTTTCTATCCGATTATCCCGAGGGGGTTCATATCCTTCTATCAATATTGTTAATGCGAGTTTTTGTGCTGCCGCTTCCACAATTGCTAGTAATTCTAAATACTGCTCAATATATTTAAAGGGAGGAAAGAAAACATACAGTTTTCCTTCCCGTGCTTCTACACCTAAGGCTGTTTTAATGGTATGAACTCTGAATTCTGGTTCAAATTCGTCTTTCGTAGCTTTTTTCTTTTTGACCACAAAAAAGCCTTCTTCTTTCTCCTCCTGATTGTCAGTTACTTCTTTTGGGTATAACCAATCCTTTGGAACATCTTCTAAGTTTTTGGAATCACTTTGTTGTTGTTGCTGTATTTGCTGGTGGTAGTCAGGTAAACTACCCAACGATTCGAATGGACTTCGTTCTACCTCATGCTGTCTTTGAGCAGGAACCATGTGTGGCAACGACTTTAAGGGTAATCTTAATCCCATTGGAGAGTTGCCAGGAATTAAATACATGTGTTTTTGCCGAAACTCCCAAGCACAGCTTAACCATCCGTTAGTTTCGAAATTCCATTCCAAGGGCAAAACAAACCCTACTGGATTATTTAATCCATTTTTTAAAACTTCTGAAAGGGTTTTCCTTTCAAGTGAATCATTAAGTCCTACACGTAGCGGATTAATATTAACCGGCAACTGATCTTCTTGCCATAAATAATAATATACATCCTCATAAGCTGGCTGAAGGTTATAACTTGGTAGTTTTAATTGGTTAGAAATTTCTTTCAACAATACCTCCGCTTGCTTAAAAGTATATTTATAATCTTTGTTTGGGTTTCCGTAAACTTCTTTGTTATTAATAATTGGTAATCCATCTTTTCTCCAATAAATACCATTTTGCCATCGTGGAACCGGCTCGCCTGGATACCATTTACCTTGGCCGATATGCACCATTGCGTTACCATCAGCGAATGCCTGATTCAAATGCTCTGTCATTTCAAACGCTTTTTCACGTTTGTCTTTTCCATCAGCTCCCGTATTCCATTGATCGCTTTCCATGTCACTTTTTGACACAAAAGTGGGTTCACCCCCCATGGTCAGTCGCACATCATTTTGTTGTAGGTGACTTTCAACTAACTCTCCTAAACTATCAATTTTATTCCACTGTTCATCAGAATAGGGCTTGGTTACCCTTGGATCTTCATGAATTCTAAATACCTGATTGGAATACCCAAATTCAACTTTTGCTGGGTCTGCTAAACCTGTGATTGGGGAAGCACTAGAAGGGTTTGGTGTGCAACAAAGGGGTATATGCCCTTCCCCTGCAAACAAGCCTGAGGTAGCGTCTAAACCAATCCAACCTGCTCCTGGAATATAAACTTCGCACCAAGCATGCAAGTCCGTAAAATCTTCTTCAGGACCCGATGGACCGTCAATTGATTTTTTGTCTGGCTTTAATTGAACAAGATACCCTGAGACAAATCGAGCAGCTAAACCAATATGTCTCAATGCTTGAACCAATACCCACGCGGAATCACGGCATGAACCTAAGGCTTTTTCCAAGGTTTCTTGAGGCGTTTGAATTCCAGGTTCAAGACGTATAGTATAATTAACATCGTTATAGAGCTTCGCATTGACTGAAACCAAGAAATCAACAATGTTTTGTCCAAAAAATTTCTTGATTTCTTCCACCCAGTTAAGTAATACCTTGTCTGACTCGGTAACTTCTAAGTAAGGTGCTAATTCTTTTTTTAAAATGTCGGTATACTTAAAAGGGAACTTGTCGGCATATTCTTCAACAAAAAAATCGAAAGGATTAATCACTTTCATCTCTGCAATGACCTCCACATCTACACTAAACTCCGTCACTTTTTCTGGGAAAACAACACGAGCTAAATAATTTCCAAATGGGTCTTGTTGCCAATTAATGAAATGATTCTCAGGAAGTATCTTTAAAGAATAAGCCAAAATTGGTGTTCGAGTGTGCGGAGCTGGGCGCAACCGTATAACTTGTGGAGACAGGTTAATCGCCTTATCGTACTTATAACTTGTACTATGTTTAATTGCTGCGTGAACTGCCATGTAATTTTACTTATATTAAATTGAACTATTACCAGAATATGTAAGTGACACTACTTATTTTTCTAAGTATTGTTTGCACCAAGTTAACTTATTATTAGCTTGACCAAAACATATTATCAATTATTTTAAAAGGTATAATTATGGGGATTTTTGACACATACAACATACCCGAAAACTGTTTAGATGAAGTTTTCGATTCTAAAACAAGACTAGTTAAGGACCCCTATCAGACAATTGAACGTGTTTTTAATTCATTAAGCCCTGCACAATTCGATAAGCTTAATGAATTAATAAAACTGTCATTCTTCAATCAGGGAATTACGTATCAAGTTTATTCTGAAAAAAACACCAAAGAACACATCTTTCCTTTTGACCCTTTCCCAAGAATTATTCAAAACCGTGAATGGGATACCATTGAAAAAGGGGTTATTCAACGTTCAAAAGCGATGAATCTTTTTCTGAAAGATGTTTACACTAAACAAAAAATCTTCGCTGATAAGATAGTGCCCTCAGAGATGATATTAAGTTCGCCCCACTACTGCAAAGAGATGGTTGGGTTTCTTCCTAAAGGGAAAATTTATTGTCATATCAACGGTACTGATTTAATTAAACATAGCGATGGTAATAACTATGTGTTGGAAGATAATTTAAGGTCTCCTTCAGGTGTGAGTTATGTATTAAGTAATCGAGAAGCACTAAAAAAATCATTGAGCGATCTTTTTAATAGTTATGCCATTAAACCAGTTTGGGATTATCCAATGGAGCTCTTAAATATGATGCACACTGTAAGTCCTCAGGATTTTGACGAACCAGTTTGTGTGGTATTAACACCCGGAATGTATAACTCCGCGTATTATGAACACATGTTTTTAGCACAACAAATGGGCGTAGAATTAGTAGAAGGTCGTGATTTGTTTGTGGAAGATAATCACGTATATATGCAAACTACGGAAGGCGCTGTTCGTATTGATGTCATTTACAGAAGAATTGACGACAACTTTTTAGATCCAGAAGTCTTTAACAAAGACTCTATGTTAGGTGTAAAAGGGCTTATGAGAGCCTATATTGCTAAAAACGTAACAATTGTAAATGCCCCAGGAACTGGTGTAGCTGATGATAAAGCGATTTATCATTATGTGCCAAAAATCATTAAATATTATCTAGGTGAAGAACCCATTTTGAATAACGTACATACGTACATCTGCGAAGACCCATCGGATTTCAACTATGTATTAGAAAACATACATAAACTGGTTATCAAACCAGTAGACGAAAGTGGAGGTTATGGAGTAGTAGTTGGTAATACGCTAACGGTAGCTGAAATTTCTGACTTGAAAGATAAGTTAAGAGCTAACCCGCGCAAATTTATTGCTCAACCCATTATGAGTCTATCCTTGCACTCCACTTATATAGATGCTGAAAAAACATTTAACCCGAGACATATTGATTTGCGCACCTACGCACTCATGGGAAAAGATTATGAGTATGTCTTGAAGGGAGGATTGTCACGTGTGGCATTAAAAAAAGGAAGTTTAATAGTAAACTCCTCTCAAGGTGGTGGGTCTAAAGACACTTGGGTAGTAGAAGATTAATATAAACAATATGTTATCAAGACAAGCAAGCTCCCTTTATTGGATTGGGAGGTATCAAGAAAGAGCCGAAAATTTAGCTCGTTACCTACAAGTAAAATATTTCTCTACGATGGACTCAACTATGCTGGAGTATAGAGATTTAGCCCTTCGATCCATTTTGTTTATGTCCTCGGGAAATGTTCCCGGTGAAGTAATTCCTGAAGAAAGTGAAATTATTTGGGATGTAGCCATCAATGCCAACTCCAATTCATCCATACTCAGCAATTTAGAGGCTGTTCGAATGAACACAAAAAGTATTCGTAATTTAATATCGAATGAAGTTTGGGAAAATGTAAATAAGAACTACCACTTCGCAAGTGGATTCAATGGAGACTATTTAAAAGCGAGGGGGCTATATGAATTCACGCACAGTATACAAGAAACATCTGCCTCTTTTCATTCAAAGCTTGAAAGTACGCTTTTGCACGATGAAGTATGGGCTTTTATCAAATTAGGTATTAGTGTTGAAAGAGCTATTCATATAACAAAAACACTTCTGAATACGCTTATTGAACTAAATGCTACCAAAGGAGAAAGTCGGAGTCAAGCAATTGAAAACTACCAATGGTTGATTACTTTAAATATTTTAGAGGCAACGGATATGTCTAGAAAAATATTTAAATCATCGGTGCAACAAAGTAATGCCTGTGAGTTTTTAATCACCAATTTAGACTTCCCTAGGTCCATTGCTTACAGTCTCTTTGAGGCTAATACTTTAATACAAAAAATTAAGAATACTTCTTCGTGGTCCCATTTTCATAGAGAGTCAGTAGAGTACCAATCCGCTAAGATGACAGCTTTTCTCAAGTACCTCAATTACGATGAAATCGATTCTACTTTAGAAGACTTCTTAAATAAGATTTTAAAAGATTTACTGGTTTTAAATGACTTAATTCACCAAGAATTTTTTGAAAATAAACAGTAATGATACATCGTTATTTTCTAAGTTTGTCTGCATAAAATTTGAACAATGACATATTGCTTAGGCATAAAAGTTAAAAGCGGGTTAGTTGCATTGGCTGATACTAGAATAACTTCTGGTTCCCACACAACAACAGCTAAAAAAATTACAACTCACCAAGTTGGAAATAATAGTTTATTCCTGATGACTTCCGGTCTGCGGTCTGTTCGGGATAAGGCAGTGACTTACTTTGAAGAAGCTATTAAAGAAAATGGAATTGAGTACAAAAAAATGTACAAGGCAGTCAATGCTTTTGGAGAACAGCTTAGACGTGTAGCTACAGAAGACAAACCAGCCATTACGGCTTCGGGGCTTTTCTTCAACCTTCATACGATTGTAGGCGGCCAGCTAGAAGATGACGATCATCATAAGTTGTTTTTACTTTATCCAGAAGGCAATTGGATAGAAATTGGTGAAGCAACTCCTTTTTCTATTATCGGAAATACAGGTTATGGTCAACCCATTTTAAATCGTGCTTTAACTTACGATTCTTCGCTTCGGTTTGCTTTAAAAACAGGGTTTCTTTCTTTTGACTCTACCCGCGTTAGTGCCAGTGACGTAGGCTATCCCTTAGATATTATCATCTATAAAAAAGATAGCTTTGAGATGATTGAGCAACGATTTACCTATGAAGAGCTTAAATTCATAGCCGTTGCGTGGGCGGAAAAATTAAAAATCGGAATCAATGAACTACCCGATAGCTGGATGGATGATTTGTTGAGTAAAGTAGCTGAAGAAGTTTAATACAATCTCTTCTAAGATTATAATTAACTAGAATTAAAGGACTCCTATTGAGTCCTTTTTTTATTTTTGTAATTCTAAACCACTTCTGATGAACGAAAGATACATGCAACGCGGGGTTTCTGCCTCAAAAGAAGACGTACACAATGCCATAAAAAACATCGATAAAGGGCTTTTTCCTAAAGCTTTTTGCAAAATCATTCCAGACTTATTAACTGGAGATCAGGATTATTGTGCAATAATGCATGCAGATGGCGCTGGTACAAAATCTTCTTTAGCCTACATGTATTGGAAAGAAACTGGTGATATTTCTGTATGGAAAGGTATCGCTCAAGATGCGATTATCATGAATGTAGATGATTTGTTATGTGTCGGAGCAACTACCCACCCTATCTTGCTTTCCTCTACTATTGGTAGAAACAAAAAGTTAATCCCTGGCGAGGTTATCGCTGAAATCATCAACGGAACGGAAGAAATTTTAGAAATGCTTCGCCAAAACGGCCTCGAAATATATAGCACGGGTGGGGAAACTGCTGATGTAGGTGACTTAGTGCGTACTATAATTGTAGACAGTACCGTAACTACTCGCATGAAACGAAGAGAGGTAATTGACAATGCCAACATTCAACCAGGCAATGTAATTGTTGGTCTGGCTTCCTACGGAAAAGCGACTTACGAGAATGAATATAACGGAGGTATGGGAAGCAATGGCTTAACTTCTGCTCGACATGATGTTTTCAACAAAACTTTAGCAGAGAAATATCCCGAAAGCTACGATTCCACAATTCCGAAAGACTTAGTGTATTCAGGTCAGAAAAATTTAACAGATAAAACAGATTCTGAGTTAGATGCTGGCAAATTGGTACTTTCAGCTACACGAACGTATGCACCAGTAATTGCGGCTATTTTAAATAAAATGCGCGCAAATATTAATGGAATCATACATTGCAGTGGGGGCGCACAAACCAAAGTACTTCATTTTGTCAATGAGCTACATGTTATCAAAGACAACCTATTTCCTGTGCCTCCTTTATTTAAACTAATACACGAACAAAGTGGCACCGACTGGAAAGAGATGTTCAAGGTATTCAATATGGGCCACCGCATGGAATTGTATGTGGATGAACAATTTGCCCAAGAAATCATCTCTATTAGTGAATCATTTGGTATTCCTGCTCAGATTGTGGGGCGTGTCCAAGAAGGTGCTAAACAGTTAGAAATTCACCATGAAGGTGAGATTTATCGGTATTAATTTTTTAAATAATATGCTTAAAAGTATAAGGTAAAAAACTATTTGATATTAGAGGTAAGAACAGCGAATTTGGATCAGTAACGATGTTCAAACACTAAATTATTTATTCAACCTTAACTCCACTAACACAGGAAAGTGATCTGATTGTTTATATTCTCTCAATACTTTATGCGATTTGACGGTAATTTCTGGGGAGGTAAATACATTATCAATTCGGACGAAATAAGGAAATCGGTTTAAGGTATATCCAAAACCATTTCCCCGCCTATCGAAGGTATTTTTTAAATGTTTTTTTAAAAATTGATAGGTATAACTATAAGGAAGGGAATTAAAGTCACCACAAAAGATCACTTTGAATGGACTATTTTTAACATATTCATAGGCTTCTTCTATTTGTGTGTTTTGGATATAAAATCCGTTTCTCAACCGTTGATAATTATCATCTTTTGAAGGTCTAATCGACATTGATTTTAAATGCACGTTAATCACCCGAACAGTATCGATACCTTGTACAATATCTACTGCAAGTAGGTGATTTAAGTCATTATCACCTTTTTCAAATTTGTGATTATAGTCGTGAATAATTGGATATTTAGATAAAATAATGGGCCCACTATATCCTTTATAATGTTTTAAAAAAACAGGCGTCATTACGTAATATTGGTAACCATATTGATCAATCAATGTGTAAAGTACATCCATATGCTCACTATCTACATGGTGAAACTCTTGTAAACACAGTACATCTGGCTTTTCACGTAATAATAGCTGATAAAATTCATTACTAGCATTTGTGTCAATAGAAGCGGAATCAACATTTATTTCATCATAAGGAATTAATGCCACATTGTAGGTTAACACTTTTAAGCTGTTAGCAGGATTATTACTTTCTAGGGGGTCATGAAATTGCAATGTGTCCTTGATGATGGAAAAAGAAATGACTAATAAAAAAACAGGTATTAATGATAACCTATATCTTCTAAAAAAAAGTAATAATAACAAAACAAAAATTTCAAAAATTAGGAAAACCGGGGTGAAATATGCAGACAAATTCCAAAACCAAATTTTGGTTAAAATAATACTTGTATTAAGAATAAGCAAAAAATGAAACACCCAGATTAATGTCATTAATGCCCAAATTACCTTCCATTTTGTGATCTTACCCATCTCACCTCCAAGTTATGAAATACTCTAATGTTGTCAATCACTAAATGATTACCCCCACCCTATTTTATCTGATTTCTAAGGTAATTTTGCTACAGCCCATTCTGGAAGCACTTTCAAAATTTGGTGTATCTTTTTCCATTTCCAACCTGGTACCTGAATAAAAGATGAATTAGAATTAACAATTTTGTCCGCAACAAATTCTGGTTCCATGATTAGCGACTTATTTAATTCTAATCCTTTATTAATTTTGGTGTCGACATATCCAATTATAAAAGCATTCACGATTACTTTCCGCTCTGCTAGGTGTTGTCTTAGTCCAGCTAAATATTGTGTAAAAGCCGCTTTCGTACTGCCATATATAAAGTTGCTTTTTCGTCCACGTACCCCAGATAGCGAGGAAAGGCCAATAATTCGTTCTAATTTGGTGTTAGAATCATCTTCCATTACAATATTCAAAATAGATACGGCACCACAGTAATTTGTTTTCATCATGGTGAAAGCACTTTCAAAATCTTCGAAAGCTTCCTCGTTTGTGACCAAAAAGCCCGCTGCATACAATACTATGGATGGTTTTTCTATTAATGATTCATAAAAAGCTTTATGGGATTCAAAAGCTAAAGCATCAAAAAAACGGTCATCAAATTGGTCTTTCGTAAATTTATTATCCTCGGCAAACTGTTTTAACTCAGTGGTATTTCTTGATGCTGCATATACAAAAAAACCTTTCTCTATATATTTCTTTATGGCTTCTTTTGCTACGTCTGAGTTAGCTCCTAATACTAAAACGGTTTTTTGCATTTTATATCAATATTTCAGTTGTGCTGTAAGTAACTGATAAAAATATAGAAATATAAATTTAAGGAGTAAGAACTGAAATAAGATCTTGGATTTAGACGAAAAATAACTGAGGGTGTCTGAAAACAGGACACCCTCAGTATTAGTTAAATTGCATGTTATTCTATAATTAAAGGAATCGATTTGTTTTTTATTTTTAATATATAATACCCTTTTCGCTGGTTAGATAAATCTGCCGTCTTGCCGTTCCCTTCTGCTACTTGTACCCCCAAAATTGAATACACTTCCCATTTGGTCGTTTCTTGCCAGTTAATTATACCTGTACTTGGGTTAGGATAAATGGTAAAATTGGCTTCTTTCTGTGATTCGGAATTACTTAAAACACAAGTTCCAGGATCAACTATCGCATAAACTGGGGTTCTGTCACATGGATTACCTGTGGTAACTTTCCAGTTGTAGGCAAACATATAGTAGGGTTTATCTGTAATCCAGGTAGGAAATCCTCCTGTAATTGAAATAATACCAGCTTGAGTATATGGAAAAGCGATGCTGAGATCGTTTTCATTGGAATAATACAACTGTCCATTCGTACCCACAAAATCCAGATAGTAGGTACCTGGATCAAGTTCAACACCCACTTTCAGTCTATTTTCTTGGTTCTGGATAACATTATTATGCGTGATTGAATAAACTTCGGTAGCATTGTTCGCAGCTACAACTCTAACCACAACTTTGCTTGCTGTAGAGGACCACACACTCAGCGAGTCTAACTTTAATGTCGTGAACACCTCAAAACTCAATTTTCTGTCAAAGCGATCATCGTCATATGTTTTGTTTGCATCAAAACTTGGCGCTTTCATACCTACACTTACGCTAGTCCCTCCTGTTTCTTCTACATATACCGTCTTAGTATTATTTACTGGGATGCTTAATGTTGAGCCGCTTCCTAGTTCTATACCATTAGTTGCTTGGTCATACCAAACAAAATCTCCTTCACTTAGTACTTTGAGCATTGCTATACCAGGTTCACATAGCGTATCATCTTGTACCATAATTAAGTTTGAATTGATTGTTATTTCATCCTGTACTGGATCACAACCTTCCGCACTTACTTGTAGCAAATAAACACCTTCTCTTGATATGGTTACGCTTTTTGAGCTGCTTATTTCTGAACCAAATTTCATCCAAGTATAGGAATAAGTAGGACCTGTTATTGGTGATTGTAATGTTACCGTTGCAGGACTACATAAATCCAAATCACTTCCCAAATTAATCATTGGCAACACAGAAGTAATCTCTTTGCTATCTTCAGTGACACAACCTAATGAATCAACTATAAGTTTATATATACCTGCTTCACTAACGGTCAGCGAACC
>CAWFGW010000029.1:0-382763 GCA_963815495.1 uncultured Cytophagales bacterium | reverse complement strand
AAGTAGTGGCGAGCGAACGGGAAATAGCCCAAACCTAATCGGTTACGGCCGATTAGGGGTTGTAGGACTGTAACGTGGACTATATAAGTAAAATGGAATGATTTGGAAAAGTCAATCATAGAGGGTGAAAATCCCGTACATGTAAGCTTATATTACCTAACAGTATCCTGAGTAGGGCGGAGCAGGTGAAACTCCGTCTGAATCTGCCGGCACCATCCGGTAAGGCTAAATACTCCTGAGAGACCGATAGTGAACAAGTACCGTGAGGGAAAGATGAAAAGTACCCTGAGTAAGGGAGTGAAATAGTACCTGAAACCATATACTTACAAGCGGTAGGAGCCTTTAGGGGTGACTGCGTGCCTTTTGCATAATGAGCCTACGAGTTACTCTTCACTGGCAAGGTTAAGTCACTAAGTGATGGAGCCGGAGCGAAAGCGAGTATGAATAGTGCGTATAGTCAGTGGAGGTAGACGCGAAACCTTGTGATCTACCCATGACCAGGTTGAAGTTCAGGTAACACTGGATGGAGGACCGAACCAGTTGACGTTGAAAAGTCTTTGGATGAGTTGTGGGTAGGGGTGAAAGGCCAATCAAACTGGGAGATAGCTCGTACTCCTCGAAATGCTTTTAGGAGCAGCGTTGTGGTTGAGTCTATTAGAGGTAGAGCTACCAATTGGACTAGGGGGAGTCAAATCCTACCAAATCCAGATGAACTCCGAATGCTAATAGATATACACAGCAGTGAGGGCATGGGTGCTAAGGTCCATGTCCGAAAGGGAAACAACCCAGACCAACAGCTAAGGTCCCCAAGTATAGATTAAGTTGAACTAAGGAGGTTCAGTTGCAGAGACAGCCAGGAGGTTAGCTTGGAAGCAGCTATTCCTTTAAAGAGTGCGTAACAGCTCACTGGTCGAGCGACAGAGCATCGATAATAATCGGGCATAAAATCTATCACCGAAGCTTTGGATTGTATAGCAATATACACTGGTAGAGGAGCATTCTAATTGCGCTGAAGGTGTGCCGTGAGACATGCTGGAGCGATTAGAAAAGCAAATGTAGGCATAAGTAACGATAATGCGGGTGAGAAACCCGCACACCGATAGACTAAGGATTCCCCGGCAATGCTAATCATCCGGGGGTTAGTCGGGACCTAACGCGAACCCGCAAGGGGTAGTGGATGGACAACTGGTTAATATTCCAGTACTAGCCTTATGAAGTGATGGGGTGACGGAGTAGTGAAAGATCCGCGAACTGACGGAATAGTTCGTTAAAGGGTGTAGGTATTAGAACAGTAGGCAAATCCGCTGATCTAGCTGAAACCCGATAGTACCACAAATCTTCGGATGCGTGGATAGTGATCCTAATCAGACTTCCAAGAAAAACCTCTAAGCGTTAATTGTAAGGCTACCCGTACCGTAAACCGACACAGGTAGTCAAGAAGAGAATTCTAAGGTGCTCGAGTGATTCATGGCTAAGGAACTAGGCAAAATCGCCCTGTAACTTCGGGAGAAGGGGCGCTCACCTCCGGGTGAGCCGCAGTGAAAAGATCCAGGCGACTGTTTATCAAAAACACATGGCTTTGCGAAATCGAAAGATGAAGTATAAGGCCTGACACCTGCCCGGTGCTGGAAGGTTAAGGGGGGATGTTAGTCGCAAGACGAAGCATTGAACTGAAGCCCCAGTAAACGGCGGCCGTAACTATAACGGTCCTAAGGTAGCGAAATTCCTTGTCGGGTAAGTTCCGACCTGCACGAATGGTGCAACGATCTGGATACTGTCTCGGCCATGAGCTCGGTGAAATTGTAGTAACGGTGAAGATGCCGTTTACCCGCAACGGGACGGAAAGACCCCGTGAACCTTTACTATAGCTTCGCATTGACTTTGGGTAAATGATGTGTAGGATAGGTGGGAGACACTGATCTGGCTTCGCTAGGAGTTAGTTAGTCGTCCTTGAAATACCACCCTTTATTTATCTGGAGTCTAATCCCGCAGGGAGACATTGCGTGGTGGGTAGTTTGACTGGGGTGGTCGCCTCCAAAAGAGTAACGGAGGCTTTCAAAGGTGCCCTCAGCATGTTTGGTAATCATGCGTAGAGTGTAATAGCATAAGGGTGCTTGACTGTGAGACCGACAAGTCGATCAGGTACGAAAGTAGGATATAGTGATCCGGTGGTTCCGCATGGAAGGGCCATCGCTCAAAGGATAAAAGGTACTCCGGGGATAACAGGCTGATCACTCCCAAGAGCTCATATCGACGGAGTGGTTTGGCACCTCGATGTCGGCTCGTCACATCCTGGGGCTGGAGAAGGTCCCAAGGGTTGGGCTGTTCGCCCATTAAAGTGGCACGCGAGCTGGGTTCAGAACGTCGTGAGACAGTTCGGTCCCTATCTGTTGTGGGCGTAGGAAATTTGAGAGGATCTGACTTTAGTACGAGAGGACCGAGTTGGACAAGCCGCTGGTGTATCTGTTGTGCCGCCAGGTGCAGTGCAGAGTAGCTATGCTTGGATCAGATAAGCGCTGAAAGCATCTAAGCGCGAAACTGACCTCAAGATGAGATTTCCCTTGAAGGTCGTTCTAGATGAGGACGTTGATAGGTCATAGGTGTAAAGACAGCGATGTCAAAGCCGAGTGATACTAATTACCTGAATGTCTTTCTTGGAAGCTCTTTAGTATCTTAGTTTTTCTTTCCACTTTATATGATGATCAATAATAATATTGTGTCAGAGTAGTAGGTAATGAGCTTAAGTTGATATGGAATGGATATCAAACTACTTAAAACTCATAACTTAAAACTTACAACTCAAAAGACAATGGTGGTTATAGCGCGGGTGTTCACCTCTTCCCATTCCGAACAGAGAAGTTAAGCCCCGTAGCGCCAATGGTACTGCAATAATATGTGGGAGAGTAGGTAGCCGCCAACCTTATTTATAAATTAAATCTACCCTTTAGTATCCCTAAAGGGTTTTTTTATGTAGTTTTGGTTGATGGGAATTGAAAACTCAGGGTATATGTTGTTATTTTTCTTTCTGCTAATCCCTATTATTATTCATTTATTGAGTTTTGTAAAAACTAAAAAAGTTTTTTTTTCACGAACAGTTTTTTTACAACAAGTTATACACTCAAAAAATAAAGTCAATAAACTTAAATACTTAGCTGTTCTTACTTCTAGAGTATTAGCTTTATTATTTCTCATTATAGCTGTTTTAAGTTTTTTGGTATCAGCGAGTAAAACAAATTCTGACCAGAAGCATGGAGTTTACTTTATCGATAACTCTCTTAGTATAAATACTCAAAATGTTGGGGTACTGGAAACTGTAAAGAAGTATATACTGGCTGATCTTGATACTTACGAATCAGCTACGCTGAATGAAAATAACCTCGATAAAAAAGGACTTTATTTTTATACGAAGGATGCTTTTAAAGAACTCCTTGATGAAGTTGGAATAGCAAATGCGCCATTCAATTTATCAAAAGTTATTTCTCGTTATAATCATATTAATAGAATATCAACATTAAATGATGGTGAAAGTGAAATGGTTTTGATAAGTGATTTCCAAAAACCAATCTCAGTAAGTGATGAGGAAGATTTTACAAATTGGAAAATTATTAGACTAAATAATGATTTTGAAAAATTCAATGTGATTATTGATTCTGTTTGGCTAGAATCACCATTTGTTGAATTAGGTAAAGTTAGCCAATTGAGTGTGAACTATTCTTCAAGCGGTACTGGTGCTGCTAATGTGACGTGTAAACTTTTTATTAACGACATACAAGTAGCTACTTCTACAATAGAAAATAGTAAAGGATCACTTAGGTTTGATTTCACTATTGAAAAATCAGGAGATTACGCTTGCAGACTTGAAATAGATGATAATGTTGTGTTCGATAACACTTATTTTTTTACCATGTCAACTGGTAATAAAATTCCTATAGCTGTATTAACAGAAAATGGAGGTGATAATTTAATAAAAAAAGTATATGAAAATGAACCGACATTTGAGGTTTCCACCTATTCAAAAGCTAACTTATCCATAGATGAATTGTCTAAGTTTAATGTTATTTTATTTGATCAGATAAAAGGAAATGAACTATTAGCGGGACTGTTAAAAACCAAGTTAATGACAAGTACCATTGTTTATATACCCCCTACAGATTTAAGTGAGCAAGATTTAATTCTTAATGAGTTGAAAAATCAAGTCGGAATGATCCGATTAGTTGAAGACACTACTTTTTATAATTTAAGTTCAACTGTAAACGACAACTTTTTTGATGGTGTTTTTAGTGATAATAAAACAAAGTTTGATTTTACCACGAGTAAAAAGATGATCATATTGTCGCAAAATCACAGCAATGGTATTGTCTCATTTTTAGACAAATCACCTTTGTTGGCAAAGAAAGATCAATTATATGTTTTTACAGTTCCCTTAAACAATGACTTTACACGAATTCATACTCATGCATTGTTTGTTCCTATCATGTATAAAATAGCAATGTCTTCTACACATGTAAATACACAATTGAGTTATTCTATCGATGATGAAGTAACGTTAATAGGTGATTTTAGTGTGAATGATAAAATTAGTTTAAAGTCGAAGAATGATAATTTACTTATTGATTTCACATTAGGGCCTAATTCCGAAATCGTATTTGATGCAGGTAAATATGTTATTCAGCCTGGGATATATGAGCTGGAAAAAAATGATTCAACTTTTGCTAAGATTGCTTTTAACTTAAATAAAAGTGAGTCAAAAATGGAGTTTTACTCGGATGACGAAGTTAAGAACATGTTTCCTGAAGCTACAGTAGAGAATTTGTCCATTAATAACTGGAATGAAAATTTTAGTAGTAGTGAAAAATCAGGTGTTTCAATCTGGAAATATTGCCTAACTTTATCACTAGTATTCTTTTTTATTGAGATTATATTGATTAATTATTTAAAATGAGTTTAGTTCTTAAAAATGCCGTAATAGTTGATTCATTAAGTAAGTATAATGGGCAAAATAAGGATGTTTTAATTGAGAAAGGAATAATTACTCAGATTGGTGATAAGCTGTCTGCAAAAAAAGAGTTTGATTGCGCTGGCTTAAAAATTTCTGTAGGTTGGCTTGATATGCGTGTTCAGTCGCTTGATCCTGGTTATGAGCACAGAGAAACTTTTGAAACACTTTTAAATTCGGCAGCTCTTGGGGGTGTAACAGGTGTAGGTACATTGCCAAACGCAAAACCCACTGTAGACACGAAAGATGTCTTAGAATATATTAAAGCAAGAACTCAATCCAATATTGTTGATGTTTATCCCTATGCATCGGTAACTAAATCAAACAGAGGAGAAGAATTAGTTGAAATGTTAGATTTGGATAACGCGGGAGCAGCAGCATTTAGCGATGGCGAAAACAACATTTGGCATACAGGCATCTTGCTCAAGTCATTACAGTACCTTCAAAAAGTAGACAGTGTGATTATCAATAAAGTTTTTGATAAATACCTGGTAAAAGAAGGTGTAGTAAATGAAGGTATAAATAGCACTTTAAGTGGTTTGAAAGGTATGCCTGCTTTAGCTGAGACTATTGCCATTCAAAAAGTATTGGAAGTATTAACCTATGCAGGTGGCCGCTTTCATTTTTCATGTATCTCAGCAAAAGAATCTGTCGCCTTAATAAGGGAAGCAAAGAAAAGAGGATTAAATGTAACTTGTGATGTCGCTGCTCATCAGCTCGCTTTTGACGATGCTGTGATTGCTGATTTTGATTCTAATTATAAAGTTAACCCTCCTTTCCGAACAAAAGAAGACATTAAAGCTCTACAAAAGGCATTAAAAGAAGGGGTAATTGACTGCATCGTCTCTGATCATACGCCTCATGATACCGAAGCAAAACAGTTAGAGTTTGACTTAGCAGATTTTGGTATTATTGGAGTTCAAACGTTGTTTGCTGTGGCGAATACATATGCTAAATTATCCATAAATGAGTTAGTTGATAAATTGACCATTGCCCCTCGAAGCATTTTGAAAATTGAGTATCCCAAAATTGAAGAAGGTAGTGTTGCTAACATTACTGTTTTTGATGATTCACAAGAATGGGTGTTTGAGGAGAAAATGATTGCATCAAAATCAAAAAACACCCCTTTCATAGGGAAGAAGTTAAATGGAAAAGCTATAGCTATTTTCAATAAAGGGCTGTTAAAAAAACTATAGGTTAATGAGGAATTTGTATATCCAGGTTGCTTTAAAACCAATTATAGTAAGCGGACTATTGTGTGTAGTTTATTTTCTGTCCCTGTACCTGTCGGGTGTTCCTCTATTTAGCAGGCTCATGGGCTTGGAAGCTTTTATACCGATTCCTTTTTGTGGCATTACTTTATTTTTTTTTAAAAAATATTATAACAATGGCGAGTTACGTTTTTGGCAAGGAATAATCTTGTCGGAAGGGGTGATAATTGGTTCGTTAGTCCTGTTTTCCTTTTTTTTAATGCTTCTTTTTTATTGGTTTGACCCCAACTATTTGAATGAAAGTATTGTGATTAAAAATTCGGAATTGTTAAAAAACATGGATTTTTATATTGCTTCAGGAAGGACAAAAGAAGAAATATATCAGCAAATTAATCAATTAAAGGAAACTACTGTTGGAAGTATTCTTTCAGATAAAATTTTACGATTTAGCTTATTTGGCTTTTTTTATGCTGTTTTTCTGTCAATTGTATTTAGGAAATAATGATGGTTGAAAAAAATATATCTGTTGTAATACCTTTATTTAATGAAGAAGAATCATTGCCAGAACTCCATGAATGGATTGTAAAGGTAATGAATGAACATTCTTTTACATATGAAGTGATATTTATAAATGATGGTAGTTCAGATTCGTCATGGAAGGTAATAGAAACCATAGCTGCAAAAGATGCGAATGTTAAAGGAATTTCTTTTCAACGGAATTATGGTAAATCGGCTGCATTGCACATGGGATTTCAAGAGTCGGTAGGTGAAGTGGTGATTACCATGGATGCTGATCTTCAAGACAGCCCTGATGAAATTCCGGATTTATATAGAATGATTGTTGAAGATGGTTATGAGTTAGTCTCTGGCTGGAAAAAGAAAAGGTATGATCCCTTGTCAAAGACAATTCCCACCAAGCTATTTAATGGGGCCACTCGTTGGGTTTCCAAAGTAAAATTAAACGACTTTAACTGCGGTTTAAAGGCCTATCGTTCGGATGTGGTGAAAAGTATTCATGTCTATGGTGAAATGCATCGCTACATTCCTGTGATTGCTAAGTGGGCAGGTTTTTCTAAAATAGGAGAAAAGGTTGTAGAACACCGTGCGCGTAAATATGGTGAAACTAAGTTTGGGCTAGAGCGATTTGTGAATGGTCTATTAGACTTAATGTCAATTACCTTTGTTTCGAAATTCCGAACTCGACCAATGCATTTCTTTGGCAGTATGGGCATGATTTCTTTTCTTTTGGGGGTAGGTACTGCTGCTTGGCTTATTATAGAAAAATTAATAGGATTAAGCCATAAAATCGCTGTACGTGAAGTCACTGATCAACCCTTGTTCTACCTTTCTTTAGTGGCTTTAATCTGTGGTGTTCAGTTATTTTTGGCAGGGTTTATTGGTGAAATGGTGCACTTAAATTCCAGAAAAGGTGATTATTTGGTTAGAAAAACAGTAAACATTAATTAATCACTAATGTTTGCTCTATTTTTTCACGTTGTTTTCTATGATGTTGAAAATGTTGTTCAACATCTTCATACCACTCCTTAGCATTCAGAAAGCCCAAGATTGGATGTTCTATTTTATATTTTAAATCTGCTTTTGTAATCGAGTTGAGCTCTTGGCTTAATTTCTCCATTTCCTTTAAAAGTTTTATCAGACGATCTTTAGAGATAGAGATGTTTTCAGGTTGTTGAGGTGGGAAGTCTTGATTGATTTGAGGATTATATTTTCCTGAAGGATAAGAACCAATAGTTCTTGCAAGAAAACCTTTAAATGTTCTGCCACCTCCTGATTTACCATTCTGTTTTATAATACAATCTCTACAATTTTTGATGTGGAAATGGAGAGTCGCCACAAATAGGTGCTGATAAAGCTCTCCCATCGACCATTCTTTGTCAGATTTTTTTTTCTTAAATGGACCTTCGTTGTAGTTTTCTAAACGTTTAATCCAGTTAAGCGCTTCTTGTTCAAATTTCTTATAAAGTTCTTTTCCCATGTTAATGCAAAATGCGGTAACAAATATATAAGAAAAACGTAAGCCAGTTTGAATTTAGGTTTAAGAAACCTATCCACATTTTAAAAAATGAATAATATATGATTACAACTTCTTATAACCCGAGTAAACTAGAGTTAGAAATAGGTGAGGTAATTCAAAGTTTACAGAGTGAAATTAACACCCGATTGACCGACAACAGGGTAGAGTCTATTACCATTGACAAAAACAAAGACAATCCGAATATCTTGATAAAGCTTATTGATGCCGATGGTGATAAACATGAGTTGGTTCTCAAGTTAATTCAGCGGTCAGACTTAATTGTGAACCAAGAATGAAGGTTTGTGTCATAGGTGCGGGTACCATGGGTAATGGCATTGCTCATGTTTTTGCCTTAAACGGGTTTGCTGTCCAGTTGTTGGACATAAATCAGACTGCTTTAGAAAAAGGCTATGCTGCTATTGAAAATAATTTGAGCAGACAGCAATCAAAAGGTCAAGTCACTGAAAATGAAAAGTCGGGTGCCCTACAACGTATATCTTTAATTTCGTCAACTACAGCTATTTTTCCGCAATCAGCTATAGTTATCGAGGCGATAAGCGAAAATGTAACTCTAAAAAGTAACGTACTAAAGGAGGTTGCTAGCGTAGTTTCCGATAAAACAATTATAGCTACCAACACATCGTCAATTTCAATCACAAAATTGGCGTCAGCTGTGATATTACCGGAGCGAGTCATTGGCATGCACTTCATGAACCCTGTTCCAATAATGCAGTTGGTGGAGGTTATTAATGGTTATCATACGTCAGAAGCCTGTACAAGTACCATCGTTTCTGTATGCGAGAAAATAGGTAAAAAGGCAGTTGTTGTGAATGATTTTCCTGGGTTTGTAGCCAATCGAATTTTAATGCCTATGATTAATGAAGCTATACATACATTGCATGAAGGTGTAGCAGGTGTAAGTGAAATTGATCAAATTATGAAATTAGGGATGGCACATCCTATGGGACCACTTCAATTGGCTGATTATATAGGTTTAGACATCTGTAAGAATATTTTAGAAGTGCTTTACGAAGGATTTGGTGATGCTAAATTTGCTCCAAACATTTTATTAGTGAATATGGTGATTGCTGGTGAGCTGGGAGCAAAATCTGGAAGAGGTTTTTATGATTGGACAAACGGTGGGAAAAACCTATCAGTATCTCCGAAGTTTTTGTGATTTTTTTTTCAGAAAGATTAATAATTTTTTAAAATCTTAGTTTGTAAGTATATTACAGTTGTAAAAAGTCATTTTATGAAAAAAACATATTTATTAATCTTTTTTTTTAGTGTGATTTCTAGTCTGGTTATGTATGCACAAACAGCTGATGAGTTACAAGAAAAAGAAGAACTGGTTATAGTGGAAGATGCTGCTAAATCTAAAATCAGGGAATCACAAAAAGCATATAATGAAGGTGTAAATGCATTTCACAAAAAAAATTACGCAAATGCAATTTCTCATTATTCTACTGCAGTAAGCTTAGACCCTACATTTACGCAAGCTTATTTAAATAGAGCAACAGCTCGTTATGATATAAATGACTTTAAGGGTGCCATAGAAGATTACACGTTGGTGATCTCACGTCAAAAAGACGGTACAATGGCCTATTTTGGTCGAGCAAGAGCAAAGGAAAAATTAAAAGATGTTGAAGGCGCCTTAAATGATTTGAATGAACATCTCAAGTTAAATCCGACTCATGCCATGGGATATTATCATAGAGGCCTTATCGCATATTTAAATGCTAATTATAAAGAAGCAGAAAAAGATTTTACTTCGGCAGTTAATTATGACAAAACATTGGTTAATGCTTATAATGATAGAGGTAGTGCACGCAGAGCATTAGAAAATTATAAAGGAGCTGCTGCAGATTACCAGAAGGCCATTGAGATAAGTCCAAATGAATCTTATATCCATAATAACCTAGGGAGTGTATTAAGGTTAATGGGAAATAACGAAGAGGCAATTAAAAGTTATACTAAAGCAATACAGCTAAACTCTGACTATTACATTGCCTATAACAATAGAGGTAGAAGTAAGCTAGAATTGGGTCAATATGAAGAAGCAATAAAGGATTTTGAAAATTCGATACGATTGAAAGATGATTATGCTTTAGCATGGAATAATAAGGCAAATGCTAGTTATAAATTAGCGAAGTATGAAAATGCAATTCAAGATTATACTAAAGCAATTTCTCTAAATCCTGATAATGGAGTCTTTTATCTTAATAGGGGTATTTCAAGAGAAATGATTCGTGACTTTGATGGTGCTTGCAAAGATTGGAGTAAGGCTAAAGAAATGGGGTTGAAAAATGCGGAAAAATATTTACAGCAAAGTTGTAACTAATATGAAAATGCGATACGTAATATTATTTGTTTTAATTTCATTATCGGTTGTCGGGTTTTCTCAACAGCAAGTTGATTTTGATAAGAAAAATTTCCCTAATGATAAAGAGGGATTTAAAAAAGCTGTGGAAGAGTATGAAACAGGTGAACACCTCTATCATCAAGGGGAATTTCAGTTAAAAAATGCTTTAAGACACTTAAAAAAAGCCTATGCTTTTAATCCAAACCATGCCATGCTCAATTACATGATTGGTAAGTGTATTATCGAAACGATACACCGTGCAGAGGCGGTAGATTATTTTGAAAGAGCATATAAATTGGATCCGTATGTTGCTGATGACATAGCATTGGAGTTAGGTCGTGCGCATCATGAGCATGAAGATTGGAACGAAGCAATTAAGTGGTATCGTGTTTATGAACAACATTTAAAATCAGGAAAGACAAGCAAAAACAAACGTGAAATTGAAGAACAAATTTTAGTGTATGAAAAGCACATCCGCGAATGTGATGCAGGTAGAAAATATTCAGCAAACCCAGAACGGGTTTTTGTGAATAATGTAGGAAGTGTGATTAATACTGAGTGGCCAGAATATGGACCAGTAATTACTGCTGACAATGCTACGATGTATTTTACTTCGCGTAGACCTGGTTCTTTGGGTTCGCATGAATACACTGAAAAAGATGCTTTAAAAGATCGAAAAGAACAAGATTATTATGAAGACATTTACGTCACACACCGTGAAGGCGAGACATGGACAACTCCCGTAAACTTGGGGCACCCGATTAACACAGAAGGTCAGGATGCTACAGTAGCATTGACTCCAGATGGTTCTCACATGATTTTTTATAATGCAACTACTTATGATGGCGTATTGTATGAAGCTACCCTTAAAGGCGATAAATGGACACATCCTGAAAAAATGGATAAGCATATTAATACGCGTTACCACGAATCATCAGCGGTGTATTCGTTAGATAAAAAAACAATTTACTTTGTAAGTAATAAGCCTGATGACAATATGGGGAAGCTTGATGTACTGGCTGAAGATGGAAGCTATACGCATGATATTTTTTATACCGAATGGGATGAAAAAAAGAAAAAATGGAATGATCCAGTAAATATTGGGACTACCATTAACACGATTTACCATGAAAATGGGGTTTTCTTGCATCCAGATGGTAAAACACTTTATTTCAGCTCCCAAGGACACGACTCAATGGGAGGCTATGATATTTTTAAAACAGTAAAACAAGAAGATGGGAGCTGGTCAAAGCCTGAAAATTTGGGTTATCCAGTAAATGGACCTGACGATGATGTGTTCTTTACTATTACTGCCAATGGTAGGAAAGGGTTTTATGCCACGGAAAGCAGCGATGGTTATGGGAAACAAGATATTTATGAGATAACTTTCTTAGGTCCAGAAAAAGAAGTAATTGCTTTATCTGAAGATAATTTATTGTCTAACATTATTGCGCCAGTTTCTGAAAAAGTAGTGGAGCCTTTAATTGCAATAACTGAAAACCAGACTACTTTACTTAAAGGAGTGGTTTTAGACGCCATTACTTTAAAACCAGTTGAGGCAGCTATTGAATTAATAGATAACGAGAAAAATGAAAAAGTAGCGACATTTACCTCCAACTCTTCGACAGGTAAATTTTTGGTTTCTTTACCTTCTGGAAAAAATTACGGGATAGCTGTAGAGGCTGATGGCTATTTGTTTCACTCAGAAAATTTTGACATTCCTGCTAGTGAAGGCTATAATGAAGTAAATAAAGAAGTCTTGTTGAAAAAAGTGGTTATAGGAAGCTCTATTGTATTGAAAAACATCTTTTTTGACTTTGATAAGGCTACTTTGCGCGATGTATCGATTCCAGAATTAACTCGTTTGATTAATTTCTTAAATGAGGTGCCTTCTCTAAGAATTGAGATTTCTGGTCATACCGATAGCAGAGGTTCTGACGAATACAATCAAAAACTTTCAGAAGACCGAGCAAAAGCTGTTGTTGCTTATTTGGTTGACAAAGGTATTTCTTCCAAGCGTCTTGAATACAAAGGGTATGGAGAATCCAAACCAATTGCAACAAACGAAACAGATGAAGGTAGACAGCAAAATAGACGAACAGAGTTTAAGATTCTGAGTAAATAATAAAAGAGCCGTAAGGCTCTTTTTTAGTTCAATGGATATAATAACTTTAACCCAACTTTTAAAGCAACCTCTTCCTGGTGATTTGGCACACCGAGAGTTAGCCCCAATATCGAGCTCCTTAAGAATTAAAGCCTACAAGGACAATCCCAACCCTAAACAAAGCGCAGTATGTATTCTTTTATATAAAAAATACAACGAGATGCATTTTGTGTTAACAAAAAGGCATGTCTACGAAGGGTTTCATAGTGGACAAATTAGTTTTCCAGGTGGTAAAAAGGAAAAAGAGGATGTCAATCTGGAACAAACCGCCTTGCGAGAGACTGAAGAGGAGATTGGGGTGCCGCGTAATGCCATACACGTATTTGGTAGTTTGACGTCTGTATACATTCCTCCAAGCGGTTATATAGTGCATCCTTATGTATGCATGCTCCAAGAAGAGCCAATTTTTAAACCCGATACCTTTGAAGTGTATAAACTACTAGAGGTTGGTATCGATCAACTTCTTAGTCCAGAGAGTTTGGTGAAACGTGATTTGAAGATTAGTAGTGGCTCTATTAACGTTCCCTGTTTTGAGTTTGATGGGGAAATCGTTTGGGGCGCCACTGCGATGATGTTAAATGAGTTTCGACAGTTGCTTTTAAAGCTATAATTGTTCCTCACTTCGCAGCCTTGTGATGAGTTTTACTAACTCATACCATATTACAGAGATAAATCCTACTGAAAGACAAAAAAGTACTTCTGATATTTTAGGTGTTTCAAATTCAAAAAAACTTGTGAGCGGAGATATAAATAAGAGTAGTCCTGTAATGCTAACGGTTATGGCAATGATGAGTAAAACCATGCTGTTTTTATATCTTAATGTAGTTAGCATAGAATAATAAAATGATCGATTGACAAGTGTTAAAGTAATGTTTGCGGCTATCAATACTATGAAGACCATTGTTCTGGTGTGTGCTTCGTTTAATCCTTGGTTAACAGAATATTGAAAGATAAATAAGGTGCCTACAGTGATAAACAGGCCTTGAATAATACTTGATAGAAGCTCTTTCCAGTTGAAAAAATTGGTAGTATATGGTCTCGGTTTTTGTGACATAGTATTTTTTTCCATGGGTTCATTTTCAAAAACAATTGAACAGGTGGGGCCCATGATTAACTCCAGGAATATAATGTGTACAGGTGAAAAAATGTTAGGATAAATCCATCCCAGCGCCAGGGGAATAAAAACGGTAAGAATGATAGGTATGTGAATAGATATGATGTATTGAATCGCTTTTTTGAGGTTTGTATAAATCTTTCTACCCATTGCGATAGCATTCACCATTTTAGACAAGTCATCTTCTAATAAAATTAATGATGCAGCCTGTTTTGCTATTTCAGTTCCTTTTTTCCCCATAGCAATACCAATATGCGCTGCTTTTAGAGCAGGCCCATCGTTAACACCATCGCCTGTCATAGCGACAACTTGATTAATAGCTTTTAAGGCATTAATGACTCGTAATTTTGCTTCAGGAAACATTCTTGTAAAAATGGTGGTCTGCATAACTTTATCTTGCAATTCCTCTTCTGATAAGTGCGTCAAATCATTGCCACTCAATCGATGCTCAAACTCATCAAAACCTATTTGTTTAGCTATAGCAGTCGTGGTTTCAGCGTTATCTCCTGTAATGATTTTTACTTTAATACCTGCATTATAAAAATCTTGTAATACCTGATGTATATTGGTTTTTGGAGGGTCATAAAAGGCGACTATTCCTCTAAATGTGAATTTAAATTCTTGCTGTGTTTTAGGGAAATGATCTCTCTCAAAAGAACTTTCGCCTACCGCTAATACACGATACCCTTCACTAGTTATCGTTTGTATCGCTTTTTCAATTTGTTGCTTTTCTTCATTTGATAAATCACAAACGTTGATGATTGCTTCTGGTGCTCCTTTGGCAGCAATAATTCTTTTTCCCGATTTATTTTCAAAAATATGGGTCATCATGGGGGGCTTTCCACCTAAGGGATATTCATGGATCATTTTATATTTCTGCCTTTCATCATCCACTTTTAAGTTTTTGTATGCAGTGTGCAAAGCCACTTCCATAGGGTCAAATGGAATGGGTTCACTTGCCCACATGGCGATGGTTATCAGTTGCTTTTCCTCGCTCGTTAATTCGTTATTGGGATTTGAAATATGTTGGGTTGACAGCACAAAAAGTTTTGCCAAGCTCATTTTATTTTCTGTAATGGTTCCTGTTTTATCGACACAAATCACTGAAGCACTACCTAGCGTTTCAACTGTTTTCATCTGTTTTACGACAATTCCCATTTTCATTAGACGCCAAGCACCAAGGGCCATAAAAGTTGTCAAGGCCACCGGGATTTCTTCTGGCAAAATGCTCATTGCTAAAGTAAGTGCTTTTAATAGACTGTCTGATAAATTGTATGAATGGAAATAATTAATAGACCATACCACTAAGAAAATAGCAGTACCAATAACCACCATGATTTTTACAAAATTACTTATTTGCTGTTCCAGGGGTGTTTTTTCATCTTTAATACTTTCAAGACTCTTGCCAATTCTACCTAATTTAGTTTCATTGCCAATGCTTGTAACGGTAATAATAGCTAAACCACTCGCGACTGTGGTACCCTTGAAAATGAGATTGTCTGCTTGTTCTTTATCCTTAAAGACAGATAAAGATTCACCCGTAAGAATGGATTCGTTAACAGAAAAATCATTTGAATGAATGATTTTTCCATCAGCAGGAACAGAGATACCTTCTTCTACAATCAAGCTATCGCCAACGACTAAGTCTTCGCTTTTTATTTGTTCTGTCTTTCCATTTCTAATTACTTTGCAATTGGGTTGTGAAAGGGTTTTTAGTTTTTGAAGTGCATTACGACTTCTAGCGTCCTGATATAAAGAGATGACAGAGACAATTACAATGGCAATTGAAAGGAAAAATCCATCGCCTGTGTTGCCGCTGATAAAATAGATTGAAGATGCTACTAACAACAAAAGAACCATTGGTTCTTTCACAACATTTTTTATAGCATTAAAAAAGGTGTTTTCTTGTTTGTAGTTTAACGTGTTTTTTCCAAATTCCTTTCTTGAAAGAATTACCTGTTCACTTGTTAAACCATCTATATTGAAATTACTCACAGGCATGGTTAAAGTTACTTTTTTTATCCTATTGATGAGTATATAGCTTCCTCCTAGGTGAAAACTTTGCTTAAAACAAACCCGAGATCAATCGGAGAAATTAAATAATGGAATAAGATTTTGTATATGTGCATTCAAAGGCTCTGAATGGATCACATTTTTATGGGTTTAATAGAAAAAAGGTAGGATAGGTTATTACTATACTTCGATAAATTCAAATGAATATTTTTTAGAGGTGTTTTAACAGATTTCGTTAGCGGTAAACGCTTTGTCGAGCCAGAACTGCATTTACTTTGATAAATTTAGGATAGGAGTAATAGCTTAAGTTAAGTTAAGCTGACGAAAACTAAACTCAATAATAACAAGTTTTATCTACCAATAAAGCGCACTCAATTTGTGACGTTCATCAATTCTTTATCAACTTCTCTGTAATGGTTGTTTGTCCATTTACAATTTTTAAAAGATAAAACCCGTTTGCTAATTCTTCTACTGAAAAAGATTCGGGTGAATTAAAGGTTGAGATTAATTGACCTTTCATGTCAGTAATGGAAAGGGTGAATTCCTTAAAATTAGTGGTAACACTAACCTTGTCTGAAGAAGGGTTTGGATAAATATGAACTAGATTTTCTGTAGAAACTTGCTCTTGCTTATCAAGGGAGGTGATTAAAGGTGTTGTCCCTAACAAACGGAATTGAGGGGTTGTATCCTTATCTACTATTTTGATAGAGGCAAGAGAGGCATTCGTCCAGATAGCACCGTATTTATCAATGGATAATGAACTTGGTCGGTAGAAATCAAGTGCTGGTAGGAGGGTGTTTACCCCCTCAAGTATAATATTCACATTTCCAGTGATCACTTCAGAACCTAGTCCCTCTACTGAAATGATTTTTGCTGGATCATTTTGTAGGCAATAAAGCGTGCCCTTTTCATCAAAAACAGCAGTTTGAACTTTGCTTAGATTTACAATGCCATTATAAGGATACGTTTCAAAGTTAGTACCATTGTAAAAAATTAACCCCGTGGTACCTAAGAAAACGACCGTACCAGCTGGGCCAGTAACTACTTCAAGCGGTGTGCCAACACCAGCTTTATTAAAATCTGTAAAACTTTCGGTGTTTGGGTTAAATTTCCTTAAGGTTGACTCTAATCCTGTTGACTTAAAAAACCAGACCACCCCGCTTGAATCGAGACCTATCTTATAAAAAGTATTGAAGCTATTGTCTAAGGCGTATTCTTTCGCTAATACATTTTCTTTTATTACATATAGTTTTTTTCGGTCGCCACTGTGAATCCAAACCTGATCTTTGTAGTGTGTAATTGTAGAGGCTGAAGAAATTTTTGGTTCAATTAGCGTGACTCCACTGGTATCAATTAACGAAAGGCCGTTGGGAGAAATAGAAGTGGTCATTAAAGGTTTTTCGTTGGTGCCTAGCGCAGAAGAAAATAACCCATAATTCACATTTATTGAAAATTCTTTTTCCTTGTTAGACCGATAAAGTATAAAGTTATCGGATGGATTAAACCACCAGATACCTCCTAACGTGTCAGGGATACTAAATTCAAACCGTCTGTTCATTTCATATGATCGATTGCCTTTTTGGTCATCGCTTCTTCCAGACCATAAGTTGGTTTCATTTTCATGGATTAATACTTCATAATTTTTATCTACTCCGGAAGAGAAGGAAATTGTGGTGAAATAAAACTTTTCGTTCAAGAAAAACACGTTGTTCGGTGCATAGGTATAAGGTAATCCAAGTGTGACAATTTCACTTTTGGGGATTTCGGTGAGCGTTAAACTGGCTGGATTAGCATTAAAGGATAGCAATCCATCAAAATTAGAAGCAACTAACCATCCTTTATCATTGTTTACGGCTAGTTTTTGAAACTTATAATTAACCTGATTATTTGCAACGGTAGGAATGGTATAATTGTAAATGGAATCCTTCAGCAAATCAAATTTGCTGATTGCTCCATTATTTGCATCTGTATTAATAACCCAAACATTTTTCGTGACTGTATCAAGGGTGATGTCGAAAGCATTATTGTAGGTCAATGAAGGTGTTGAGGAAGCATTAATTAGTTTAAAGGTTCTTGTGGTGACGTCCAAAACAGCTAACCCTTGTGGTGTGCCTATATAAATTTTACCATTGTGATAAAATGAATCGCGTCTATTGGAATAAGCTATGCTGAATGAAGATTGAATTTCTTCAGTGGAGATAATTACGCCATTTTTATAAATAGAGAGGTGTTTAGTGCTTCCCATATAAGACAGAATATAGGTTAAGTCAGCTGCTTCGTTGTATATAAATTCTGCTGGAGCACTTATCTTATTCAATGATACACTGGAAATTGATTTAGTATCAAAATCATAGATGTACACGTTTGAATTAGATGTGCTTGTACTTTGTGCACCAAAAAGCAATTTGCCGTTCGGTAGTCGAACACCACCCTGCAGTTGAGTAGCATCGGTTACTAAGTCGCCATTTGATCTACGGATTGGTATGGCGATTTTGGGAATGTTTTCCCATTGACCGTTTTCTTTTCTTACCGATATACCAGATGGAGTAAAGTAAATTTCATCTTCGTTATAATGGTTTTGAATCATAAAGTTTACACTTCTATCATTCAATCCTGTACTGTTTTCAACATAGCCCAGATTTCCTGCAGCATCGCAAAAATGTAGTTTGCCTTGAGTTTCAGGTAAATTTTGGCCGCAACTATTCATAATGAAATTGACTTTTGTTCCAATTTGAAAAACTTCGATTTTGTTGGTTTGTCCGTAAGTACTTATAAATAAAAATGCGAGAATAGCTGTAAAAGGGAAGTAAATATTTTTCATATCAAAGCAACTGAGGTTTATTTTTGCTTGTAAAGTTAAATCTCGTTGCGAATAGTGTGTTGGTAAAAAAAAGACAAAAATCACTCGTTCCAAATCTTTTTTGTTGAATCGGTTCTTGATTCCAATAGTTGATAAGGGGTAAGGTTGGTATGCACTTGAAAGTCTTTAATCAAATGTTGGATGTCGTAATAATTTAATGAACTAGCTAACCCTTGAAGAGTAATGTTGTGCTGTGAGGTCAATTGTGAAAAGGCGATTTTAAACCGATGTATATTGATGTAGTTTTTAGGAGTGGTGCCCATTTCTTCTTTAAATTTTCTGATAAATGTTTTTTCTCCCAGACAAAATTTATCGGCTAATTTTTTGACATCATATTGGATTAACTCTTTTGAAGGAATAGCATATAATTTTCTTGAAAAGTCATCTTTGTAAACCTTAGAATTGAAGTTGTTTTCCAAATAAGCAAGTAAAAAAATAATTTTCTGAGGAATGGTCGGATATGATTGAATGGTCTGTATTAAGCTAACTTCATTAAAATCGATAAGTGTATTCATGTCTGCATAGTGATCATGAAGTTGAATAGGCGAACACCCAAATAATTTTTTGAATCCCAGTGAGGTTAACTCTATGCCAATACTTTCAACAACATCATTAAAATGGATGGTTGCCTTTTTTTTATTCATTACTCCATTAATACTGAAAATAGGGCTGGGTAGAGGCTTGTTTTTGTCTATTTTAATCTGGACTTCTCCGTTTAATAAAACAGAAATAAACACCGATGATTTTGGGATGTAAATATTTTGTGAGTGCTTTTTAAAATCAATTTTTGAATACCATGCCTGAGAAAAATAAGCCAAGGATTTAACATCCAAGATATGATTATAGAAGTTCATTGCAAAAGATTAACGTTATAAGAACAAAGTAAATGAAAAAATCAGTTTGAAATGGTGTTTTGCTTAGGAGATATCAAAAGTTTTTGCAGTAAATAAATAGTAAAGTATAAAATCAAAGTTACGGACTTGTAAAAATAGTAGGAGAGTTGACGGTCCTACTATTTGTATATCCCATAATATGTTGTAAAAGTTTATGCTATTCAAATACTGCATTTTCAGCAATTTTTCGATTACTTTCTAAGTCAGCCTTTACACTTTCTAATTTTATTTCGATGGAAAATAAAGCTGCTTTGCCAAGCGGTAGACGCAAGGTTGGGTTTTTGGAGTTGACCAAGTCAATAATAGCTTTTGCTGCTTTTACGGGGTCGCCTTCTTGTTTTCCATCAATACTTTTCAACTTGGTTCGGAATGTCCCAGCGGTTTCCGAATAGTCTTCAATGCTCTTTTTTGCTTCTTTTAATCCATTATTTGCAAACTTGGTTCGGAATGGACCTGGTTCCACCAGCGTAACTTGAATTCCAAGCGGAACAACTTCTTGGGCTAATGCTTCGGTAAAACCTTCTAACGCAAACTTACTGGCATTGTAAATACCAAAACCTGCGGAAGCCTTTATCCCTCCTTGTGAAGAAATTTGTATGATATGACCTTTTTTAGCCATTCTCATGCCTGGTAAAATTGCCTGCGTCATTTTTAATGTTCCGAAGAAATTAGATTCAAAGATGGTTCGCACTTCTTCCATAGAAGTTTCTTCAATAGCACCAACAAAACCAACTCCTGCATTATTGACTAAAACATCACAGGCACCAAACCTAGCAGTAATAGTTTCAATAGTCTTATCAATTTCGTCTTCATTGGTAATGTCAAGTTGTATGGCGAAACCATTTTTTTTATGTTCCTTATTAAAGGCCTCTACTTGCGATTGCTTTCTGAGAGTTCCTATCACGAAGTCGCCCGTTTCCATAACCGATTGGGCAAGTGCTTTGCCCAATCCGCTGGAAATCCCTGTTATCAACCATGTCTTTTTAGTCATATTAGTAGCGTTTTAAATTTGTTCAGCTAATGGAAAATCTATTTCAAACCCTGTAAGGTTATGCATATAGTTGCTAATTGTTTTGTCGCCAATAGTCATCACTACATCAATCATATTAGCCTCAGTATAACCGACACTAAAAAATAATTTCTTGGCTTCTTCACTTACCTTACCTCTATGTTCAACAATAACAGAGGCAAATTTTACTAAAGCATCTAATTTATTATCAAAAGTAGCCGTTCCTTTTCGAAGTTCGATGATTTGGTTATCCGTAAAACCATTCATTTTCCCCATAACGGTATGTGCCGATTGACAGTAGCGACACTCGTTGAGTTGGCTCGTTACTAAATTAATTACTTCTCTTTCCTTAGCTGATAGTGTTGATTTGCGATTCTGTAAAGTTAAATAATCACCTAATGATGTTTCATTTTTTGCGTAGTAGGCATAAAGGTTTGGCACAAAGCCCAAATTTTTTTTAAGGTTATCAAAAATTGCTTGATTGTTTTCTGATACTTCCGATTGTGTAGGAATTGTAAACGTTCGTTTTTGTAAAGTTGTCATTGTACTTTGTGTTAACGTGTTATTTGTCACTATTGACTTTACAAAGTTGTGATGACTTTCAGTGGAGAAAAATGAAGTAGTTTAGGAAATTTCGTTGATGTAGTTCAACTTTTTTATGTTCTCTTGTTTCTTATTCGTGATAAAAACTCTGTGGTCATGCCTAAGTAAGAAGCTAGAGCATACTGCGGAACCCGTTGAACAATGTGCGGGTACTTTGTTACAAAGTTTTCATATCGTTCTTCAGCACTTTGAGTTAAGTTGGACAAAATTCTACGTTGTTGAAAAGCCAAACCACGTTCAGCAATTATTCTAAAAAATGTTTCAAACTTATGGTTAGATGCTTTCAATTCCTGCTCTTTTTCATAGTCAATTTGTAACACAACACTATCTTCAATAGCCACGACAAATAGGGTAGCGGGTTGTTGAAATATATAACTGTTGTAATCGGTAATCCACCAGTCATCAATGGCGATGTTGATGGTGTGTTCTTGTCCCGAATTGCTCACCACATAAGCTCTAAAGGCACCTTTTACAATATAGTTGCGGTGTTTGGTAGTGAAGTTGGGTTGAATAATGAATTGCCTTTTCTTCACCTTAACTTCTTTAAAAGAAGCACTAAAAATGGCACTTTCTTCTTCGGTGACTTGAACTAACTTTTTTAGGTATTCGGAAATTTTTGAGGTCATTATGTTGGTTTCAATAAATCTACTTAGTAGAAAGATTATTATCTCATAAAGGTGTCTATAACCTAAAAACAATATAACATAATCGGTTAAATATTACATGGATGTATAGGTTGTTTGTACTCGCTTATAAAAGATCTATTTACCAGCTCTGGTATGACTTTGAGAAACTTTTAATTTTAGCTACTTAACTAGGTCTTAATTCCTTTCGAACCTTTCGAGAATTTGAACTAACAGATAAAGTAAGTTTATAAACCTTGTTTTTTTGATGGTATGAGTAGTTTTATTGATATCTGTGTTAGAGTATGCAGTTACTTTATTATGAGAGTTAGTATAAATTAATTATAATGCTTTTAGTATTTGTATCATCTTTAAATAAAACGGATTATTAATGAGGTTATTTATTTTCTCTTCAGTAATTGTTTTCACTTTCTTTTTTTTTCAATCGTTTGTTATAGCGTCAGGGCCTGGAGATCCAGATGGAAGTAGTCTTGGTCTAGGTACTTTCAGTAAGCCAGTTCATGTTGTTAAAACACAACCTGACGGGAAAATTCTTGTCGGGGGTGATTTTGCTTTTTACAGAACATTACCTGTGAATCGGCTTATTCGTTTGACTGCGGGTGGCTTAGTAGACGAGACGTTTGATACAGGGCTAGGTGCCAATGGGAGGGTGAAGTCAATTGCACTACAGCATGATGGGAAAATACTGGTTGGAGGGGAGTTTACCACATTTAATGGGATTTCTAACAACCGTGTTGTACGTTTAAATTCAGACGGGTCGATTGATGAAACGTTTGATACAGGAACAGGAGCAAATGGTCATGTGAACTCAATTGTTGTACAGCCTGATGGGAAAATACTTATAGGAGGCGAGTTTACCACATTTAATGGTGCATCCAAAAACCGTTTGGTGCGATTGACTACAAACGGTTCTATTGATGATTCATTTATAAGTACCGGGGCAAATGATGATGTGAATAGTATTGTTCTGAATCCAGACGGTAAAATACTGGTAGGAGGTGCTTTTGATACTTTTAACGGAGCGTCCCATATGCGATTAACTCGTTTGAATGCGAATGGTTCTATCGATAGCTCATTTAATGTTGGGTCTGGTGCTAGTAGTAGGGTAAATACTGTGACTGTACAAGAAGATCAAAAGATATTAGTTGGCGGTTATTTTACTTCTTTTAATGGGGTTGCTAAAAAATGTTTAGTCCGTTTAAATTCAGACGGGTCCATTGATGATTCCTTTGATATTGGTGCAGGAGCAAACATTGGAGACGTCTATTCTATTGTTATTCACCAAGACAATAAAATTATAATTGGGGGGCAGTTTACCGCTTTTAACGGTGTTGCTCTTAATAGTTTAGCTCGATTAAATGTAGATGGATCTATTGATCCTACTTTTAATATAGGTTCTGGTGCTACTGGAAGTGTTACAAGTACCGTAGTTCTTAATGAAGGTAAAATATTAGTTGGTGGTTGGTTTACTGGGTATAATAATAAGTTTTCAAATCGTATGGTACGACTTAATGTGGATGGGTCGTTAGATAATACGTTTCAAAACGAATCTTGGGGAGCAAATGGTACTGTGTTTCAAATAGTTGAACAGGAAGATCATAAGTTGATCGTAGGGGGAGATTTTACTTCTTTTAATGGTGTTGTTAAAAAATACTTAGTTCGATTGAATACTGATGGTTCGATTGATGAATCATTTAAGATTGGCTCGGGGCCTAATGGAGTAATTAGAGCAATAGTATTACAGGCTGACGGAAAAATTCTGTTAGGAGGGAAGTTTACTGCCTTCAACGGTATTACACAAAATCGATTTGCTCGTTTACATCAAGATGGTACTATTGACAACGATTTCACTATCGGTACTGCTGCAAATAGTAATATTTATGCAATAGCGCTACAACCAGATAAAAAAATAGTGGTAGGCGGGGACTTTACTTCGTTTAATGGTGTTTCAAAAAAAGGTTTAGTTCGTTTACATGCGGATGGTGCGGTAGATCAAACTTTTAATACAGGAACAGGAGCTGGATCTAGTTCTGGAGGAAGTGCTCTAGTGCAAAAAATCACTCTTCAACCAGATGGTAAGATTTTGATAGGAGGTAATTTTAATGTCTATAATGGGAGTTCATCACAACGATATTTTTTAAGATTGAATGAAGATGCATCTGTGGATAATACCTTTGATATAGGAACTGGTGTAAATGGAACAGTGTCCTCCATCTTGGTCCTAAAAGATGGTAAAATAATCGTGGCGGGGGCACTTGATAAATTAAATGGGGAAAATGTAAGTTCTTTGTGCCGACTACGCACAGATGGCTCAATAGATAATACATTTGATGTAGGAACGGGCTCTAATGCACGATCAGGTATTACAGAGCTGGTCTTGTTACCTGATGATAAGTTATTAGTGGGCGGTTGGTTTACTTATTTTAATGGATCTGATAAAAGTCATCTTGTCCGATTGCATGGAGATGGGGCAGTTGACGAGACTTTCGAAGTGGGTTCAGGAGCAAATGCTTGTGTTTTTGCTTTGAATCGTCAATCTGATGGGAAAATACTAATTGGGGGCTCTTTTACTAGTTATAACGGTATTTCAGCCAATCATATCGTTCGACTAAACGGTGATACTTCAGTTGTATCCGGGTTGGAAAGTTATAGCGTTTCTACTGATTCTGATATCAATGTTTATCCGAATCCATCGGTTGGTGTATTTACAATCGAATCACTTAGTCCGAATACAAAACTTGAAATTATGACGATCGATGGTGTTTTAGAAAGAACGCTGCAGCTTGGTGGTTCCTTACAACAAGAAATTAATTTGGAAGGAATCTCTTCTGGTATATATCTCTATATGATTTGGAAGGGTGAAAATCTTGTACATACAGGGAGATTATTAATCGATTAGAACCAGTTAAAATTATTTTTAGCTCGTTAGCCTAATGATTGAAAAGATTAAAAAAATATACACACACGGTCTAATACGAGGCACACGATTTGGGCAAGTAAACCACAAACGAGCTATAATTATATAAAATAGGTTAGGGACATTAAATGCATGCCCCTTCAGACACAGAATACTCTTCTTCTGTTAAAATATTGATTTCTCCAGCCTTAGTAATTTCCAGGTGGTACCTATTCGTTTGAACTGGGTTACAGTCTTTCACCAGCTTTGTTACTAATAGTTCATATCCTGCATCGGATACTTTTATAGCACCTGTTTCTTTGTCTTGAGTACTGAAATTGTAGTTTGCAGAAACAACTAACATGATTGCCTCTGACTTAGAGTCAATTTCTCCAAAAAAGGTTTTTAATTCATCGGTATTAGTGAGCACATTAATTTCATTACCCCTTTGATATTTGAGGTATTTATAGCAATAATCGGGCAAGCAACCGTAAGAAAAACCTTCAGAGGGACTTTTTAATGAGTCAAATTGAATTTCACAATCCGTAGGATTTGAAGCATCAGAACATTTAGTTCCTGAACTAAATAATACTTCATCATCGCTACCATAAGAAATCAAGAGCTCAAAATAATTAACAGGTATGGTGGGTTTTATTTCTCCATAGGGATATCGTTCCGTTATTTGATCAAATTGGCTTAAATCAACCATGATTTTATTCTTGTCTTTTTTACAGGAAAAGGAGAGAAGTGGTATTACGCAAAGGATTAAATATTTCATCAGCATTGGTTTTTTAAGCTATGGTAAAATACGGATTATATATAAAGTAACGATGACTTAATTGTTAAATTTATTGTTGTAAGAGGGACTTTTGAGCTGTGGTTTTGAAACTTTACAGGGTGCTTTGCCCATTTAGCTAATCTTTTGGGTTGGAGTACTAAAGTTTTTCAGGGCAAAAATTATTACCCAATTTACCCCCAATTGATCCAGACAGCGCCCGTAGTAAGAACCACAAAACTTGTCCGCGATAGGAAGTTTTATTTTCCCTCTTTTTGAAAGGGAAATGAATAGCATATTAGCTTCTTTTTCACTTTCAGTAAACCAAAATTAAAAATACTAGGTGTTAATCTTAGAAAACTTTAAACCTTGTCAATAGTGGGTTACTGATCCTCAGCAGGCTTGTAGGTACCACAAAGACATGGGAGATTAGTACTTGAAGAGAAAATATCCTGTTCAACGGTGAAAAATCTTTGCAATGGACCGTTTTTATAATGCTCTTCATCATTAGTACTTTCTAACTTAAAGTCGAATGTTATTTTTCCCTGTATGGCTTTTGTAGATACACCACTAAGGCCATCTGATAGATTTGCAGCATTATTGAGTCCTGAACCATTATAGCTAGCCCCCTTTGTCACAGAGGAGGTTATAACCCAAAAAGGAACATCGTTATAGTTTTGATTATCAGAAAAGTTACCTAAAGTTAATGCTTGTGTTATCTGATCCATTGTGAAAGCTCTCGCATATCGCTCATTCGGATAAGCATCCTTACAGGCTTCATTTGCTCCTTGCCATCCCAATTTTTCATTATAGTAAAAACTAGCATTATCTGCATACGTGGAAGTTCCTAAAATATAAGGTTCTAACAGTACTGGTTTAGTTACCGAAGCTGCCGTTTTAGCGTGAAGGGCATATGGAACACTCAACAACTGACTGGTGGTCATTAATTGATAATTCGTGCCTCCATCTGTATCGGTTTCCGTCTGAACAAAATAAGTGTTATCTGACCAATCAATGTTAGAAATAGTACCAGACAACACGGTGCCTCCACCAATTTCTAAACTGATCAATCCATTTTGGTTGGTAGTTGGGGTATGACTTTCTGAATAGACCACCTTACCAGAGGCACTACCTTGTAGAATACTAATTCTCATACCAACAGCCGCATTAGTAACAAGTTCATTGGTAGCATTTCTTATGACTGCCTGATAACTCATCTTATTGGGTGTCTGAGCATACATATTGAGAGAACAAACAATCAAGCAAAGGGAGAAATATTTTTTCATGTTGTTATTTTCTAATTAATTTAAATGTCCTAATTGATTGAAAATCATTATTAATTTTTATTAAATAAATTTTATCAGAAAATGCACTCATATCAACCGGTGTTGTTTTATCGGTAAGTTTCTTTTCCAGAAGAACCTTCCCGTTTATATCCAAAACCGTAAGTTCCAAATTTTGAAAATTTTCAGTAGTTACAACAACTATATCGTTGGCTGGATTGGGATACATTGATATACCGATAGCTAGCTTTTCATCTTCGTTTCCTAAAGGTTGTGATACCTCAAAGGGTTGTTGAACCCCTTCTACAATTGACCATTCTGAAATTGAACTAGTTTGATTATTAAGCTGTCCTAGAGAATAACTGAGTGAACCTTCTGAAGTTGCCACAGTGCCTCCTGAACTAAGAAGTGTACTTTGACCAAAAGTAAATCCGGTAACAGATACCAGAAGAATTAAACACATAAGTTTAATAAGAACATTCATTTGGTGAACTTTCGTTAATTTTGAGATAATTTAATGAAAAAATTACATTGTTAAAAAAATCTTGTTTTAACGAATATAGTGTTGACAGTCAGTTTTATGTGATTTTTTTTGTATACAATTCAACAAGTTAGTGTTTTGGCTTGATCAAAAGCAAGTAAGTTGCCCTGACACGAGCAAAGCGAACTGATAGAGGCATTTTCCATCTAAGAACGTTGAAGGATTAAATCTGGTGGGTAAAGCTGTACAAGCTAGCATCCTTACTTACAAAGTTTATAAGGATGCTTGCACTGGCAATTGAAGCAATTAATAAGTTGATTTATTTTTTAATACCAACTGTCTTATACTAGCTAAATGTGAAAACAAAACGATCGGAACTATAATGGCTGGTAACCATACAAAAGGAAAATAAGTTACTGCAATATTGGGTTGATCAAATGCCAATTGCTGAAAGGGAGTTTTTGCACTTAATACTGCTATTACCATTATATTAATCAATAGTCCAAAGCACGCGATATTCCATATTAGAAGACTTTTTCGCCCAATTGTTTTCTTAACAAATGCTAAATAGTATATGATTGGCGCTGTAATTCCTGATATGACATCATAATTATAGCCTTCAAAGGTCATTAGTTCAGGAATTAATCCACTTAAAAAAACTGCATAAAGAATAATCTCCACTGGAATGCGGACAATATGCAAGATGGTTAAATGTTTTAAACTAAGGCTATCGATAAAAATCCTACTCTTTTTATTGGTGAAAATTATCAAAATAGATAAAATAGCCGGAGCAATTAATAAAGTGAACCTTGGTGGAAAAGCATCTGATTTTTGGTAAAACCCAGTTATTCCTAATACACCTACAATAAGCATCCATAGGATAATGGCGTACAGTGGCTTTTTGTGATTAGAAGCTTTATAAAATAACCAAAGAGTAAGTAGGGTAGTTGAGATTAGCCCAAGCGAGGGTAAAATTGAAAGATCTGCCATTTTGTAATTTTTTAGTGAAACACAAAATTAGACCATCAAAAGATTTGCTTCACTTGACAAAAGGCAAGAAAACACATCGGTTATTTTTTCTTTCGTATTCTACTTAATGTACTATCTGTAACACCGATGTATGAAGCTATATATTTCAATGGTACATGTTTTACTATTTCAGGTTTTGAAGTCAATAAGTGGTGGTAACGTTGTTCGGCAGTTTGATTAATCATAGCATAGTTTCTCTTTTTGGAAGCGATAAACTCTTTCACTAAAATAGCTCTTCCAAAATCTCTAAAAGTAGGTTTATCATGAAACAGCTTGTTTAATTCTTCGTACGAAATGCGATAACCTGTACAATCTGTTATCGCTTGAATATTGGTTTCAGATTTAACGCGATTAAAAAAAGAGGTGATTTCGAAAACTATGTTATTGTCTGTGAAAATATCGGTAGTTATTTCATTTCCTTCTAAATCATAGAGAAAAACCCGCATTAATCCATTTTGAAGATAAAAATAGTCGTCACTAATTTCATTCTCTTTTAGAAAAAGTGAATTTTTTTCAATTTTTGCAAAGTGAAAGGCATTGGCAATTTCCTCGGCATCCCTTTCATTGATTGGAATGATTTGTTTAATGAAATTTATTAATGAAGATTGATTTTTATTCATCTCTCAAATTGCATTTAACATCTGGATTTGTGGACATGTCAACATATCCAGATTATATATTTTGTAGTTCACAATATATTACAAAATCATAATTTAAAAGCTGATAACACACTTTATTATAAAGCAGTAAAAAAATATCCATTGATTAAGCGTTTGTTAAACGGTTAATCAATGGATAATAATGTACACTCAACAGGGGTATTTGAAAAAAATATAAAAACCTCTGTAACCTTTAAAAAGTTGGGGGCCAGAAGGTGCTGAGGAGAACACAAACTATTCAACGCCTACACTACTTTGGGTTCCGCCTGCATTGTTGTTAATGATGCCCCCGAGCTCAACCCATTTCTTTCTTTCTTGTGAGGGCGTTTAATATTATTATAAGCAGTTTTTTATTTCGGAATTTCTTCCACATAAATTTCATTTCTTGCTTTGTCAAAATAAGTACAAGTCATTTTTTCCGTACAAACAGCCCATTTTTCAATACCTGACTTGGCACAGTCAGTACAGAAAGTCGGATAATCCGTCTTGCTCTCCTGATGTTTTTTTAAATCTGTTTTAAACTGTACCTTATTAGATTCTCCTGCGACTATTAACTTTTCGTATGTTGCAGGGGAAGTGATTTTATAATCATTCTCTCCATAATAGTCGGTATGTCCGTCTGCTACAAAAGTTTCATAGTACGTTACACCTAATTTTTTCAGGTCTTGAATATAAGAAGGGAAGTCCGCCCCTGACTTGACTTTGCTATGGGCTGCTTTGATTTGTTCTACAGTAAACATTTTTCTTGATTTTTAATTGTTAAACAACTTGTTGAATTACACGCAACCATAATGCTCAAACTTGAAAATAGGAATGCCGATTTTAGCATTTGTTTTTACATTAAGATTACAATGCAAAGGTGCGTTGATAAAAACTCTTTAAATTGTAAAAAATCGTTTCTCTATAAGAAACGTTGAAAATTTTGCGGAGTGTCGCCCGTAAATTGTTTAAAGTCTTTGATAAAATGAGCTTGGTCAAAGAAATTATTTTCGTAACAGATTTCAGTCAGCGTTTTGGTTTCGTTCAGATTATCAAGAACTATGTTGAAACGAACAATAGAAGCAAATTTCTTAGGTGTTGTTCCAACTACTTTTTTAAATCGCTTTTCAAAAGGACTTTGACTGATAAGTAGCTTTTCGTTCAACTCTTTTATGCGTATAGTTCCATTAGTTTGATAGATGAGTTTAACTGCTTCAACTATTAAATTATCTGTTTGAATAGCTTTTAACTGGGATACTAAAAACTGCTCAACTATATTTATTCTTTGTTTATCTGTATTGGCAAATGCTAATTTCTCTTCAACTTCTACTAGGCTGTTTTTGTCAAAAATATCGTCAAGAGAAAGGCTTAAATTAAAAAGTTCATTAGCTGGGTGCGAAGCAAAATGCGTAAAACCAATTTCGGTAAAGTACACTAAAATCGTTCCGACATCGGGTGAATTTTTAAAGACTTTGTAGCTGTCTGATATACCCGTAATTCCTGCTGATTTTAGTTTGTTTTCCGTATTGTTTTTTAACGTTGTAAGATGTCCTTTATATTGGAAACCGATAACCAAACCCGAGGACGGAAATACTTTGTATTCACTTTCCAATTCATTCTCCGACACTACAAAGTATTTGATGTAGGGTTTAAGTCTTTCTGTCGGAAAATGTTTGTCAAATTTCACCTATTTTTCTGTTGTTGTGGTGTTTCCTGAAATTGTTAACGTTGACTGTGTAATTCGAGGCGTTTTTATCTTGTAAAATAGTTTCGGTTTACTGCATATTCAAATTGCTAGATTAGAGAGGCTTACTGCGAAGAGCCACCCCCTCACCAAACCACAACAAAACCATGATTTGATGCATGGTGTTAGCAAACGTATTATTCAATAACTATTTTTTTAGTAATCCAATTTCCGCCAATCATAACTTGGATGAAATAGATTCCTTTGTTAAGATTTGATGTATTGATTTCAATAGAACCATTGGAAGTAATTTTATCACTGACCAACTCACCATTTGTGCCAAGAATTCTATATGCTTCAACAATACCTCTATATGAATCAATAGTGAAGTTGCCTGATGTTGGATTTGGAAAAATACTTAAATCATTTGTTTCTAAAATCATATCAGTTGAAAGAACTGGTGATTTTAGATGAATAGTCAATTCTATATTACCTAGAGTTGCTCCAGTACACCATTTAAGAGTTTTCATTTGAAAAGCAATACCAAAGCTTGAGGAGTTCACTATTTCTGGTGTTAGATTACTATTCCATAAATCATCAGTTGCTCCATATTCATAAACTACAGAATCAGGTAGCCAAGTGTTATCTATAGCTAGATTTGAGCTTATTACTTCATTATTCCATAAAGAAACTAAAGTGTCTTTTACATCATTATTAAATGCTTCTATTTTGTATAAGTTTAAGGTAACACCAGCAATTTCAGCATCAGTAGGAATGTTAAACCCAAAATCGGTGAAGAAAATAGTGTCCGTTGGAGAAGATAGACAAACTTCCGTAGTCAATTCGTCAGAAGGATATTGTTGCCCAGTGTAAGACTGATCATAAAACCCATTTTTAGACCACCAAGGTATATCTGCTGAATATGAGGCAAAAACATATTGAGCTTTTTTAGAGATTGAGGTTTGAGCTTCTGAAAAGTTGATTAAAAGCAAAATTGATGAAATTGATAAAATTATTTTCATAATTAGTTCGTATGGTTTTAATGTTTGCTAACGTTTACTTGGATGAATTAAATATAATGAAATTTCGTCCCGATAGCTATCGGGATTACCACGTAGTCAATCTACTAGATTGACTTGCTAAATTCGTCCACCGCTGCAATGTCAATCCGCAAGATTGACGGACTATCTATGAAGGACTAAAGCCACATAAACCACAGAAACAGCCATGATTTCATACAGAGGGTTAGCCTTATTTTACAATAATCTTCTGGGTGAAATAATTATTAGCTTTTCTAATCTTCAACATATACAGTCCAGAAGGAACATTGTAGAGGCTTAGAATGTTTGATTTTGATTCTATTTGAACTTGTCCAGTTATAGATGTTAGACTAACTACTTCATAGTTTTCAGGGAGTGATATTTTCCCAGAAATAGGGTTTGGAATCTGCAAAGGATTTTTGTCTAACTTTGAAGAAACACCTGTAATGACATTATTTGTAGAATATAGTGTGTTAATTTCACTTTGATTGAGAGAACGTTTGAAAATTACAAGGTCATCCGCACTTCCGTTAAGTTCTTGTAATAATAAGTGTTTTGAATTATTGAAAGAATTTGAAGCTGTAGATTTATGCCTTTTTCGCACCGGTTCACTATTCAAATACTCAACAATTGAGTCTCCCATAGTAGTCCAAACAAAATGATGCCATTCACTGAAGTCAGGCTTATTTGGGTCATTCCATGAGAAATTGCCAAAATCAATGTATTGACTGTTTCGTATTTGAAGGTCGTTTGTTTTTATGATATGTCCAATACTGTATGAACCATCACCTGCATACTTTATCCAAACCGAAATTGTAAAATCGTTTTCATATATGTTTTTAAAATAGTTTGAGTCGATAATTGATAAATAGACATTTGGGGGATAGGATGATATGGATGAATATATTGCAGAATTTGGATTGTCAAATCTGTCAGTAGTAAAAGTGATATTTGAATCGACAAGTCTTATTTCATTTTTTGATAGGTCGTCAAAAGTCCCATCAAACGTGGAGTAGAATAGTAAGTCAGTTGTGTCAATTTGAGCAACAAGTGATAACTGCACTAAACTTAAGCTTAATAGTAAAAGTATTTTTTTCATATTTATAATTTTATTAAGGCTAACAGTTGGATATGCACACCGTTGTGCATATACAGCTTATATAATTACTTTCTCTAAAGTAACACAAAATCTTAATTTTATAGCTGGTACCACACTTTATTGTAAAGAAGTAAAAAAAGCATTTGATATTAGGAGTTTTCCGACTGTAGAACTATATGAAGATGAGGGTTTATTTATGGTTTTTCTTTTAAAGAAACGAGCAAGTCGCAAACATCTACTTTTAAGATTTCCGCAATTCGATACAGTTCCTTTAGATGTGGTTGTGATTTATTGATGCACCAGTTTGAAATGGTGTGTTCGTTTTTTTCAAGTTGAGCTGCCAAATCTTTTTGACTAACACCTTGCCTTACCAAAACCTCTTTAATTCTGTTGAGCTTGTTATCCATCGCTTCGAATGTACAAAATGTAACTCATTTATGCACTTATGAAAAGTTAGTTTTCATTAATGATAATCATAAATGCATTATTGTTTTACATTAATGTAATTTTGTTTTACATTTGACTTGTTCTTTTATCCATCAAAACTTTAGAACAATGAGTAGAAAATATACCAAAGCCGATTTAGAAGAAATAGTCTACAAACAACTAGAAAACTTAAACGCAATGCACGATTTATTAGAGATTATGAAATTCCAAAACGACCTAATACAAAATATCAATCAAACACTCCGTGAAGAAATTGGTCAATTTAAGGAGCAACAAGTCATGTATCCGACCAGAAGAAAGTCGAAAGCATAAAGCTTCAGAGCAGTAGGGCAGCGCGAAGAGCTTTGGTGTGATTAAAAATGTTGTGGATGGTTGTTTTTTATTTTTGCTGAAAAACTAGGCTTAGCAGTAGCACGTGTTTTGCTGGAGCAACGCGCGCTATTCGGGGCTAGGCTTAGATCACGCGTTTTGCTACCGCAACGCGCGCCATTAGGGGCGGTAGGGCAGCGCGATGAGCTTTGGTGTTATTGGAAATGATGTGGTTGGTTGTTTTTTAGTTTTGCTTAAAAAGTTGGGCTTGCAGTTGCACGTGTTTTGCTGGCGCAACGCGCGCCATTAGGAGAGTGGGGTATTTTTCGTCTACCCTTATATTTTGACTGATTTTGTCATTAGTTGTTTGTCAATTCTTACCCTTTGTATTATTTTCTTTCTCTTATGAATCTGTTCTACATTTGAAAAACCTAACTAGTTCTAAATCAACATTAAATGGCGAATCAATTTCAGACTTTAGGAAATCAATCATTCGATTTTCTAGGGTCATTTTTATTTTGAACGCATCTTCAGAATTTCTTATCGCACCTAGGTCTTTCTTTACTTCGCTAGAATTATGAGTTTCATAATAATAGTAGTGTCTTATTAATTCTCCTTTCGAGTAAATTTGGTATTCATAGGAATTATCAGAATCACCAATTAGTCCCGTAACTATGTCAAAGCGGTTACCAAGTTCGTTTACATTTATCTGGAATTTTTCATCATGATACAGACCGTAGTGCCAACCATCCATTATGAGTATCCAATCACCTAATTGGTACATATAGAAGAGTTTAGGAAGTAGTTCCTCTGTTGTACCTTTTAATTCAACTGTTTCATAGTTCAACTCATTTAGGATTTCTGTGAATGATACGTTAGGGGCTTTAATAAAAACATAGAAGGGTGAATCAAAAAAGCTATCGCTTACAAAAAGACCATTAACTTTTTCTATCATAATAGTTTTATTGGGATTTCACAGCGTTAAATATATGAATTATAGCTGAATAGAAAGCAATGAACTTTTTCCTGAAAGTTTTCGGGATTACCACAAAGTCAAACCTGCGGTTTGGCGTTTAATTTTTTTCTCGATATAAATGCCAAATCGCAGATTTGGCGTACTCACAAGTAACCACAAAACTCTGATTACCCACTGAACCAGATATAATTTCATATATAGCGTTAGCCACCTTTATATATCGCTTAAGACTCTTGATAATAGCATTGAAAATAGTTCAATGTCTTGTGTGAAGGAAAGGAGTGGTTTTCTTCCTGTATCCTTGTCAATTTCAACTCCATCCGAATAAGGTGTAAATCCAAGTATTCTGTTAAGTCTGATGTTAGTGTTTTTGCTTTGACCAACAAAGATTAAGCGTTTGTTGGTAAGGTAAATAGTACCCGAATCTATAAGTTTCCACTCGTCTTTTTTGACCGCATGTCCAGAAATACTACCAACACGATAATATACTCCTTTAGCTATGCGTATTCGGGCAACAGGTCCACCATAATTAATTCGTTGGGTTACCGTTCGTTGTTCATGCCAATCAATTTTTGAAGCGAAATAACATGATTCGTTCTTTTGTAAATTTATATTGACATCAATTGTAGGAATCTCACCATTTTCAATAACCCAATAAAGCTTAAATTTTTCTAATTGGTTTTTTGTCTCGTTATCAACGTTTAGGTTGATGTTCAAACTTTTTGTGATTGCTTCAAGTTCGGTTAACTCATCAGGTGACAGCCTTTGATCTGAAACAGCCTCATGAATATAATTTCTTAAAAAATCACCCCTTAACTCCTCAGATATTTTCTTTGCTAGCTGTTCAGGTAATTTAATTTCTGATTGCAGCTTATTTAGAAATTCTTCTTTTTCGTTGGACAAACGACCGCTAGATATTGCATCTGAAAAGTTTGAACTATAAATACTAGAAGTAATGGTTTCATGAATTTTGACAACGTCATTTTCTTTGAGATTGAGTAGTTCTTTCAGACGTTTTAAATCGCTTAATTCAGTTTCTGAAAGTTGGTTGTCATTTAGACAAAAATTAAGGTGAGTCGCATAAAATTCTTTAAGATTTAACTGAAACTTTTTAAAAATGTTAAATCTATATTTTTTACAAATATCATTGATGTCACTTTGAGTTATTTCTGCAATGGATTTGTTTGCAAGTAGATTATTGAGTTCAATTATAGAGTTTTCCTCAGGAGTTTGGTTAAATACCTTTTGAAGAAAGCTCTTTTCTCTTAGTGTTATATTTTGAAAAATATTGTTCATGAGCTTAATATTTTCTATAGGTTTGATAAACAGGCTCGTTCCAATTGCAAACACCTCGATGATGTGAACATGCACCACTGCCTTTTGCTCTAGAACTTGAGCCATCACAGCATCTCGTTATATAATCAATGACCCTTTTTCTTTCAGGGTTTATTTTGTCATACATGATTTGGGACTTTTCGTAACCTAATTCAATTGACCTGTGCAAATCATTCACAGCTTCTTGAGTTTTATTTTGTTTGCTTAAGCAAACGGCTCGTAGATACAAGTTTTCTCCAAGATTGGACTGTTGAGATATTTTTGTGTTATAAATGTCTATTGCTTCTGAATATCTTTTTGATTTTAATAAATAATCAAGTTTAATTGTCGTGATAGTGTCTTTTTCAGATTTAGCTATTAGCAGAGCCGAGTCAAGAAGTGATATTGCTTCTGTTGTTTTTTTCTTTCGAAATAATTTATCTGAAGTGGTCAAATATGACGCAAGTCTTTCAATTCTTTCATTTTCGATTTTTTCAGCTTCTAATTTTTTTTCTACTTCATTTCTTTCAATTCGTTCTTGTTCTATCTTGTCCAACCTGGCTTGCTCAGCTTCTATTTCTGCATAATGCTTATTGAGAAAGGAAAGGGGTAATAATAATATTACAATCAATATGGTTTTTATTATCCATGAGAACTTAAACCGCAGACTTGATTCAATAAAGCTGTGTACTTTAGGTATCATGAGGAGAGCTACACTCAAAAAAGTGACTCCAACTAAAAATCTTGAAAAAATGGTTACCAAAGAGCCAAACAGAAAGAATATTACACCAATTGTTGAAATAGCTGTCCACCATGATGGATGTTTTTGTTTGGTTGCTTGTTTCTCGAAATTTAGAGATTTGACCTTATGCTGTTCTGGTATTAAATCAGGTACATATTTCATTAAAAGAAATTTTATGGTCTTGTGGTGGCTAACAATTGTATATGACACATGTGTCATATACAATAGATGTTTTATTGTTTCTCTAAAGTAACACAAAATCTTAATTTAAAAGCGAATAGCACCCTTTATTGTAAAGCAGTAAAAAAAACATCCGATGATTAAGCACTTACTAACCGCTTAATCATCGGATAATGACTGTTTGATATCAAGTTGTTAGATGAATTAAAAAAACCTCAGTAACCTTCAAAAAATTGGGGACCTGAAGGCACTGAGGAGAACACAAATTATTCAACGCCCACATACACTATCCCGCCCTCTACTTTTACGGGATAGGTTTTAATCGTGCCACACGAGGGGTCGTCAAGGCACTCACCAGAGGTTAAGGAAAATTGTCTTTTATGAAATGGGCATGCTACTTTAGGTTCACCTGCTTTGTCGCCAATGATGCCTCGTGCTAAGATCATCTCTTTTTTATGCGGACATAAGTTTTGACATGCAAACCACTCGCCACGGCTGGCAAAGTTGAATACGGCAATTTCATCGTTGCCATATTTTACGGCTTCGCCACCGTCAAACGACCATTGGTCCGTGGCGGCTACTTTAAACCATTTCGTTACTTTGTCTGGAGCGATAATATGTTGTGTGGTCATTGTTTTTGAGTTTAGAGTTGTAAGTTGTAAGTTTTGAGTTCAAAGTGTTAAGTTTCTTAAACATTGAACTTCTACGCAGTCCATGGCGCTGGTACTTTTTGTCCTCTTTCCGCGACCCATTCTAAGGTGCTTTCGCTGGAGTCATCATTGACATACTTTTTGAATTTTGCTCTTTTTTCAGGGTTGTCGACCACATCTTTCCACTCGCAGAAGTAGGTGTCCACATGGTGCTGGATAAAGGCATCCAGCTCGGAACAAATCCCTAAGCTGTCGTTGATGACCACGTCCTGAAGGTACTTTAAGCCACCTTCTAATTTGTTGAACCACGTAGCTGTCCTCACTAATGGATCAGCCGTTTGAATGTAAAAGGCCAACACCCGATCCGTATATTTAAGACAAGTCTCTTTGTCGATGTCGGTCGCAAATAAGACCGCGTGCTGTGGTTTGGTCCCACCATTTCCGCAGACGTACATCGCCCAACCTTTATCCGTAGCAATGACTCCAATATCTTTTGATTGTGCTTCCGCACACTCCCTGGTGCAACCAGACACAGCAAACTTTAACTTGTGCGGTGAACGAAGTCCCTTGTACCGTTCTTCAATTTCCACGGCAAAACCCACCGAGTCTTGCACTCCAAAGCGGCACCAGGTAGAACCCACACAGCTTTTAACGGTCCGCACCGATTTACCATACGCCTGACCAGTTTCAAAACCTGCGTCAATTAACTCCGACCAAATGTCGGGTAAGTCGTTGAGTTTGGCCCCCAATAGGTCAATGCGTTGTCCACCAGTAATTTTACAGTAAAGATCATATTTTTTAGCCACTTCACCCAGTACAATCAATTTCTCGGGTGTGATTTCACCTCCAGCAACCCGAGGGACTACCGAATACGTTCCTCCCCGTTGAATGTTGGCTAAAAAGCGATCGTTGGTATCCAGTGTGGTATCTTGTTCAACCACTTTGAGGTTATAAAGTCCTGCAATGATGTTGTTGACCGCAGGCTTACAGACTTCACAACCGCAGCCGGTGCCGTATTCTTTTAAGATTTCTTTATAGGTTTGAAGGTTCTTTACCTTAATCAGATGAAATAATTCCTGACGACTATACGCAAAGTGTTCGCAAATCACGTTTTTCACTTCAACACCCATTTCCGTAAGGGTATAGTTCACGAGGTCTTTCACCATTGGCATACAGCCCCCACAACCCGTACCTGCTTTCGTGCATGCCTTAATTTGAGCGATGTCTGTTTTTCCGTCTTTCACCGTATTACAGATGGCCGCTTTAGAGACGTTTTCACAGGAACAAATCATGGCCGTGTCAGGCAACGACTCAACACCCATGGAAACCCCTTCACCGCTGGTGGAGATAATTAAAGCTTCCGCATCTTCGGGCACCTTCATTTTGTTGAGGGTCATTTGGAGCAACATGTTGTACTCCTCCGCATCACCCACTAAAATGCCACCCAATAAATAGTTACCGTCTTTGGTAATGTTGATGCGTTTGTACACCCCTTTTTTCTTGTTTTGATACACGATGGAGTCGTGCTCCGTATTCTCACAAAAAGGATCACCAAAACTAGCCACGTCAATGCCAATTAACTTTAATTTGGTAGACATGTCATACGGTGAAAATGAGCGGGATTGCTCGATGAAGTTGTTGACCACCACATCAGCCATTTCATACCCAGGCGCTACCAAGTCCGTAAATCATGCCCTGGTATAAAGCACATTCCCCGATTGCGTACACATCAGGGGCAGAGGTTTCCAAGTTGTCGTTAACCACAATACCGCCTCGTGTACCCGTTTCGAGACCAGCAGCTTTAGCTACTTCATCCCGAGGTTTGATACCCGCAGAAATAACCACCATGTCAACAGGTAATTCGGAACCATCCACAAAGTGCATGGCCCGAACCTTCCCTTCACCAACAAACTCGCTTGTGTTTTTATTCAAATGAATGCCGACACCCAAAGCTTCAATTTTAGCCTGTAAAAAATCCGAACCATCCGCATCCAGCTGTCTGGGCATCAGACGGGGCGCAAATTCGACTACGTGTGCTTCTAGTTTTAAATCCAATAATGCTTTTGCAGCTTCCAGACCTAACAGACCACCACCAATAACAGCAGCAGTTTTGGCATTTTTAGCGTAGGAGATGATCGCATCTAAATCTTCAATGGTCCGATAAACAAAAATACCGTCTTTTTCTACCCCTTCAATCGGAGGAACAAAAGCCCCAGAACCCGATGCAAAAATAAGTTTGTCGTAGTTGATGGTTAATCCTTTGTGGGAAGTGATAGTTTTTGCTTCTGTGTTAATATCGATCACCGGATCCGAAGAGTATAGCGTGATGTTGTTTTCTTCATACCAGTTTTTTGGAGCCATTTGCAACGCTTCAAAATCAGAGTCAGCAAAGTACTCCGACAAGTGTACGCGGTCGTAAGCTACGTAGGGTTCCTCTCCAAAGGCAATGACATTATATACTTCGTGTAATCCTTTCGCTACAAGCTTCTCTAAAAATTTGTAGCCAACCATTCCATTACCGATGACAACGATGTTTGATTTGTTTGTTGATGTATCCATTGTGTGTGCTTTGTCGATTTGTTAAGCAAAAATACGTAACAAAATCTAAAAAGCAAGTATAAATACGTAAAAATAACAATAAAAATACGTAGTTTTTATTTCAGATTTTCCCAGTGTTGCAGCGCTTTTTTGCTCGATAAAGTAGTTTCTAACAGTTTTTTGGCTGATTCAAAGGAGATTTCCTTTAAATAATGTAATAGCGTAGCCCCTTGAAAAATCAGAAAGTTTTTTTCAGGGAGATCTTTATCATGAAGTATTTCCAAACCAATAGAAAGGCACAGTTCAGGAGTGATATTGTCGTAGCGTCCTAACGAATCGGGGAATCCCAGTTCAGCCCCATAGATAGTGATTTCTTTCATGTCTTCAGCAATAAGAACACATTCAGCCGGTATTTTAGGATTAATCATACACGTGCCTTCAATTCCTTTCACATGGATAGCTTTATCAAAAGAACAGAAATCATGGAGCAGTCGGGCAACCTCCAATTTGTAGTGTTTATGTGTGTATTGGGAGACTACGTAATTTTGTTCCGCCACAATCGGCTGCAACATTTTTTCAAACGTAGCCAGGAACGGACGTTTCACCATTTCCTTACGTACTTTTTTTAATCCATACAGTTGGGGGTGATAGATTTGTTGATCAAGGTGGGTCCAGCCAATTTTCTCCGACTCTAAATCAGCAATCGCTTCAGAAGTCTGCTTTAAAGGGTTTTTACCTGCCGCTTTTAGGATTTGATGATGTGTTACCCCTTCCTTAGGAGCCACTTCATCCACACTATGTACGATGGTCGGGTGACCAGCAGCAGCCAACAAACACGCTAAAAATAAATTGAGCGAAGGCGTGCGGTTGCAACCATCGTAGCTGTCGCCCAGGTCAATCAAGGTTTTGATATTCGCTTTTTGAGAAGGTACATGGCTTTTCAGTACTTGAAAGAAGGCACTATTTTCCTCGTAAGTTTCTCTTTTCAGGCGTTCAGCCTCTAAAAAAGCACCTTTTAAATATTCAGGCGACTTGTCAAACAAGTGGTGTGCCCCTGTTTCAGCAGCATCAAATGTCAGGTTTTCGTGTTTAATTACCTCATTAATAGTTGATTGATAACTATTGGTGTCGCCCGTAATAAAAGGCAAAAGTTCCTGCGGTAAAAAGTCCGTGGGGTTGGAGCGAATTTCAGCGACAAAGTCGGCTTCTATGGCAGTAGGTGCTAACGTCAGTAAAGCGGTAAGCACCGTAGCTTTCGTAGTTAAACTGGTGTCATCGGTTAAAAAGAGGGTTTTCAGTTGGTCGATGTCTTCAGCTAACAGGCTTTTGCTGCTTTCTGGTCCTATGCCCTTTTTTTTAAGGATTTGTGCTAATTGCTCTTGATTTGTCATACTTCTACGTAAAATTCCTATAAATTTACGCACTTGTACTTAAACCAAAAATGAAAAACGTACTTAAAAGTAAGTTTGTTTTTTCCGATCGCTCCGATCGTAGAACGTTTAGATATTTTAACGTCATGTATGCTATTGCCCTTACAGCAGTGGCAGTGGTTACGGTATCGAGTTACGTATTGGTACAACGTATTATTTCACAACAAAAAAATGATTCCAATGTTGTGAACGTAGCGGGCCGGCAAAGGATGCTCAGTCAGAAGATCAGTAAAATGGCGTTGAAGATGACTGATGTAGCCTCGGGTAAAGTGAATGAGGATGAGTTTTCCAAGACCTTAGCTACATGGATTAAATTCCATAACGGATTAAAAAATGGTGATCAGGAATTGGATGTACCACCCACCAACAGTGCTCGAATCAATAAATTGTTCATTGAAATCGAGCCGCATTACCAAAAAATTAAAACAGGTTCAGAGGGGTTAGTGGCAGCAGTAAAAGCCAATGATTTTTCTCAAGTGCCACAATATAAACGGCTTATTTTAGAGAATGAGGCTGCTTTCTTACAGGCAATGGATGCCATCGTCTCGCAATATGCGGAAGAAGCCAAAGACAAGTTAGAGAAACTCAAGCAGTTAGAAACCCTCTTGCTTTCCATAGTAATTTTCACTTTGTTCCTGGAAGTCATTTTTATCTTCAATCCGGTAGGTAAAAAAATCAAGTCGGTTATTTCAGATTTGGTGGAGTCTGAGTCCAAATCGAAAGCATTGGCCAATGAATTGCGGGATGCCAATGTCTCGCTGATGCGGTTTAATAAAGACCTACGTGACATCAATTTTGCCTTAAACGAAGCCACCATTTTAATCCGAACCGATAGCAAGGGCCAGATTACCTATGCCAATAAAAAATACTGTGACATCACTCGTTACTCATTGGATCAGTTACTAGGTAAAATGCTGTTTGAGAATAATTTAGGAGCAGAAGAAAGTATTGTTTATGAGCACATCCGCAACCCCGACCGCTGTAGAGAAGTCTGGCAAGGAGAAATTTATGATCATGCGAAGGACCACACCTTCTTTTGGTTGGACGTTACCATTATTCCGATTGTTTCGATAGAAGGTCAGCTGTATCAGTATTTGGTCATTTGTTCGGACATCACCAAAAGAAAAGAAACCGAACTGGAGCTTCAAAAGATGAATGAAGCAAAACTGTTGAAGCAACAGTATGAACAAAAAATCCGTTCGAGTTCCATCATCACAGGGCAGGAGCGGGAGCGGAAACGCATGTCGCAAGAAATTCATGATGGCATTGGGCAAATGCTTACCGCCTTAAAATTTGGGTTGGAATCGTTTTCTTCCACCGAAGAGAAAGAAATGAAACGACTAGCGGACTTTAAATCCTTGCTGCAAACGACTATTCGTGAAGTAAGGCGGATCTCTTCGGATTTATTACCTACCGTTTTACAAGACTATGGTTTGTCCGCAGCCATGCGTGAGCTGGTTACCGTGTCACAAAATGCCACGACTATACCTATAGAGTTTAGTGATAAGTCCACCATAGACAAACGATTCAATAAAAACATCGAAATCTCACTTTATCGCATATGTCAGGAGAGTATTAACAATGCCATTAAATATTCCAACGCATCAATTATTAAGGTGAAATTGACCAACGATGTGGAATTTGTTAATTTGATTATCGAGGATGATGGTCAAGGCTTTAATTTGTCTGAAATTGAGAAGCTGAACCGTACCCGTGAATCAGGCAATGGATTGAACAACATTAGAGAGCGTGCCGATTTAATTAATGCACGCTTGTATATTAATTCGGTTCCCACCAAAGGGACCACAATATTTGTAGAATTAGCTTTAGAGGAAGATATATTTAATCAAAGTTATGAATAAGGAACAACAGAAAATAACAGTAGTGCTTGCCGATGACCACGAAATTGTGCGTACAGGAATTAAGCAAATGATAGAATCAGAGGATTACATAGAAGTAGTGGCTGAAGCATCCAATGGAAGAGAAGCCATCCAAAAAGTAATTGAATATAACCCTGATGTGCTTATTACGGACATCAGCATGCCAGACATGACCGGGATAGAAGCCGCAAGAGAATTAGTGAATCAAAAGACGAAGACTCGCATTTTAATGCTGTCGATGTTTGATCGTGAAGAATATGTGTTGAATGCAGTGAATCTGGGGGCACATGGTTATATCCTCAAAGACACGGATAAGATAAAGTTTATAAAAGCGATTAATAAAGTCGCTGCAGGAGAAAAATACTTTAGCAGTGAGATTTCCAGTATTATCGTCAACCAATACTTAACTACCGTAGGTGGAGCACCAAGTCAGGTCAGAACGCCAGAAACGGGATCTGCTTCCATGGTTGATTTGTCTATGTATGACATCACGAAGCGTGAAAAACAGATTCTATCCAAAGTTGTGAACGGAGCAAGCAACAAGATCATTGCTGAAGAGTTGGGCATTAGTGTGCGGACGATAGAAACCCACCGGTTGAATATCATGAAAAAGCTTGGGGTGAACAATGCTGCAGATTTAGTGCGCGTAGCGTTACAGAATAATTTGATTAATTAGAATGGAAGGGGGGAGTTAAACTCTCCAAGCGTCATTCCGCACCTCGATGCAGAATCCACTTATCGTAAGCCAAGCATTCGTTTCCATGATAGGTAGATTCCGGACAAGCTACGTTCTACTTCGCTTTCTGGATTTCTATGGTTTAAGCAAGTGAATGAGTATAAGATTTTTCATATTTTCTATTTTGTGAGATACAAGAAAAGACTCGCTGAGTTAACTTATTCCTGATGTTGTTTAATACAAGCATTTTGTTTTTTCCTTCTTTTACTTTCCGATTATAATAATCGTTTAATTCCCCCTTCATTATCGTTGCAGATAAGGCTGAGAGGTGTAATAATTCTTTCATTCGTTTATTAGCCAAATGACTTACTCTTGGTTTTGAAGAAATACTACTTCCTGAACTATGTTCAAAAGGAACAACTCCACTATAACAAGCAAACTGTCTTGCATTCTTAAAGTCTTTAAATTCATTTGTCGCAGCAATCATTTGCCAAGCAGTTACTCTACCTACACCATCTACAGATGTTATGATTTCTTCTAATCTATTTAAGTGCTGGTCGGATTTAATTAACAAATCGATTTCTTGTTCCAATTCATTGATTTGAAGGTCGAGTTTTTTGATGATTGGCAGAGTCAACCGTTTAACATCATTAAAAGATAAAGCCTTAACATCGTCACTTTCAATTAGAGGTGCATTAAGCAGTTTTTTTGTTTTTATTAATCTAAATCTCAACGAAATAAGTCTTTTCAGCTTATTTATTTCTTCCCTGGCAGGTTGCCACAACACACTTTGGTCTTGAAATCGATAAGCATATTCTGCTATTCTCATTGAATCTACCTTGTCATTTTTCCCTCTACGAAGTCCTAAAGATCTTTTAATACTCAAGGCGTGTTCTAACCAAATGTTTGCATATTTACTACTTAGCATGTCTAGTAATAAATGGGTGTAAATACCTGTATGCTCTAAACATATTAAACCAGTCTTAACAAACACCTTATTGATTTTAAGGTACTTTAGGAACTCGTTTATTCCTTTTTTATTATTTGAATATTTGGTGTGAACATAAGCTTCAGACCCTTTCTTAAATGCGACATCAAACGTCTGTTTACTTACATCTATACCTACAAACCAGTTAAATTCCATACCTTTATTGTTTAAGTAAATAATGGAGTATTATTCAATTCCTTTGATAATGGGTCTTTCCCAAATTTCTATTTGAATCTTGCTCCTAATAAAACTGACAGGGACTTAATCCGGAAATAGTTCTACGAAAACTAGGAATGACGATAGTTCACCCTGTCAGCTTTCTATTTACTTCAAGATAATCTTCTCCCTTGAAATAATACAATATGGTAAACCTAAAGGAATGACGATAGTTCACCCTGTCAGCTTTCTATTTACTTCAAGATAATCTTCTCCCTTGAAATAATACAATATGGTAAACCTAAAGGAATGACGGTTTAGTTTAACACGTTCATTCCGCGCCCCGATGTGGAATTTGCCTATTGTAAGCCTAAGATTCGAGTAGGAATTCATTTTCTTAAATCAACTTTTGTTGTTTTTAATAAGTAAAATTACTTACTTTTGTTTCAAACGAAACTAAGTATGGCTATTTCATCTACTCCTTGCTCTGACTGTTCCAATAACTCCTGCTTGATAAAAAAAACTTGTCTAACACCAGCAGGAGAGACTTTATTAGCACAAAGAAACACGCTGATTAGCAAAAAGGGAAGGCAATTTATCGTTGAGGGAGCGCCCGTTCAGGGGTTGTTCTTTATCTATAAAGGAAAATGCAAGGTCGCACAAACCGGCATCAACGGCCGTGAACAAATTGTTCGCTTTTGTCAGGATGGCGAGATAGTAGGCCATCGTGGCTTTGCTGTGGGGGAGCAATACCACATATCTGCCGAAGCCATAGAAGACACGGTGGTGTGTAATTTTTCCAATAAAGTGATGTTAGAGATGTTAAAAGCAATTCCAGCGCTCACTTATGAATTAATGCTTTTTTATGCCTCAGAATTAAATAAAAGTGAAACTAAAGTACGTAAGCTGGCGCAGATGACGGTGAGAGAACGGGTGATTGATACCTTATTGTACCTGGAACGCAAATTTGGTCAGACAAATAACTTATTAAATCAACAGCTCAGTAGAAAAGAGATCGCAGATTTTTCTGGAACGACCGAAGAACAGGTTATTCGGATGCTTTCATCACTAAAAAAAGAAGGTGTTGTACGTAATTTAGGAAAGAAAATAGGAATAGAGAATGCTGATATTCTCCGAAACGAAATTTCAGAGCACAATTTTTATCTCGCCAGCTAATTAGTTAAGTCATTATTTATTAATGAATTAAAGTTTAAACCTGCCAAATAGCAGGTTTTTTTATGGAGTAAAAACTTGTCATATCCTGTGGTTTTCCATGGTTTAGTTAGATTTCGATTACGTAGGTTTGTACGTATAAATACTTAAACAAAAAATAAGTATCACACACGGGCTTAAAAACTAACTTAACTAAAACGGATATGAAAAAAAGACTACTACCAATTTTACTACTAGGAGGTGTGCTATTGGTACAAAACGCATCGGCACAGTTCAGCTTGTCAGGAGAGGTTACTCCACGTACTGAATTGAGAAATGGTTTTAAAAAACCTAGAATTGAAGGCCAGGATGTAGCCTTATTTACAGAGCAACGAACTCGAGTTAATTTTGGATATGCAACTCCTGATTATGAGTTAAAAATATCATTACAAGATGTTCGCATATGGGGAGCAGTAGATCAAATTTATAAATCCGATCCAAGTTTATCCAATGTGTTTGAAGCCTATGGAAAGTATAATTTCGGAGCTTCATCCATCAAAGTTGGTCGAATGGCTCTTGATTATGATAGAGCACGTTTCTTAGGAAACTTAGGCTGGGCAATGCAGGCTCGTTCGCACGATCTAGCACTTTATCAATACAAAAGTGACTCATCAGGTATTTCAGTTGATGTTGGTCTTGCTTTTAATCAAGATGCAAACACTCCTGAATTTAGAAAGTTAGTTTCTAATTATTACTCAGGAGTAGCTAACTATAAATCAATGCAGTTTATTTGGTTTAATAAGAAGATAAGCTCTGGTAACTTCTCCTTATTAACACATAATAATACTACTCAAGTACTGGATACTTCTCTAGCTGACCCCACAACTGTTGCCAACATGCAAACATTAGGTGGTTTTATTGAAACGAAAGCCGGAGAGTCTGTTTCATTAGTTGGAGAAGCATATTATCAAACTAATTTTTTGGGAGGGGGCGATGTGTCCGCACTTTTCTTAAGTGCTGAAGCAGGTTTTAAATTAGGAAAGGCAACGTTAACTATTGGGGGTGAGTACATGTCAGGTGAAGACGGTACAGGAACATCCGCAAATGCCTTTAATCCATTGTATGGTACAAACCACAAGTTTAATGGATACATGGATTATTTCTTCGTTGGAAATGGACATGGAAATGTTGGTTTGATCAACCCTTATATCAAGTTAAAAACAAAAGTGTCTGAAAAATCCACATTGATGGCTGATTTGCATGGCTTCATGTCTGCAGTAGAGGTTCCAACAGGTAACTTCTTAGGTACTGAATTAGATGTAGTGTTTGTGAGTAAGTTATCAGACGGAGTTACTTTCAAATTGGGACAATCAGTATTAGGTGCAACGGAAAGTATGAAAGTGTTGAAAGCTGGTGCAGACGTAGGTGAAACAATCAACACGTGGTCATGGGCACAAATCATCTTCACGCCTAAATTCTTATAAGTTAAAATCAATCAATTCAACAAAAGAAGGTTCCTTCGGGAATCTTCTTCTAACCAAAGCTCTAAACGAGCATTCATCAAATCAAAATCAATCTTATCATGAAAAAAATCAATCACATTTTTAAGTTATCAGCACTTGGTTTACTGGTCGCTTTTATGAATAGCTGCGGTGGTGGTGCAGAAACAACCACTACGGAAGAGACGGCAGATAGTACTAAAAAAACAACCCTTGAAATTGAAAAACCGCAGTTGACTTTTGGGTTTATCAAGTTGACTGACATGGCTCCACTGGCAATCGCTAAAGAGTTAGGTTATTTTGAAGAAGAAGGTCTTTTTGTAACTATTGAAGCACAGTCCAACTGGAAAAACGTGTTAGACCGCGTTATTGATGGTGAGTTAGATGGTTCACACATGTTAGCAGGTCAGCCGATTGCTGCTGGTGCAGGATTTGGTCGTCAAGCCGAGTTGGTCACCCCTTTTTCAATGGATTTAAATGGTAATGCAATCACGGTATCCAACGATGTGTGGTCAGCAATGAAACCAAATGTACCGATGAAAGATGGTCAACCTGTTCATCCCATCACAGCTGATGCATTAAAGCCGGTTGTTGCTTCGTACAAAAAACAAAACAAGCCTTTTAAAATGGGTATGGTGTTTCCAGTATCGACTCACAATTACGAAATCAGGTATTGGTTAGCTGCTGCGGGTATTCATCCAGGGTTATATACTTCTGAAAACGTAGAGGGTCAAGTGGATGCCGAAGTGTTGTTATCCGTTACACCTCCACCACAAATGCCGGCAACGCTGGAAGCAGGAACAATTTACGGGTATTGTGTCGGTGAGCCTTGGAATCAACAAGCAGTATTCAAACAAATTGGTGTTCCAGTAGTAACCAACTACGAAATCTGGAAAAACAACCCGGAAAAAGTATTTGTAATGACGAAGAAGTTTGTGGAGGAAAATCCGAATACAGCAATAGCAGTAACCAAAGCATTAATTAAAGCAGGGAAGTGGTTGGATGATCCTAAAAACAGACCAACAGCGGTGGGCATTTTATCCATGCCTGATTATGTAGGAGCAGATTCGGTAGTAATTGCAAATTCCATGACAGGAACGTTTGAATTTGAAAAAGGCGATAAAAGAGAGTTGCCAGATTTCAATGTGTTCTTCAAATACAATGCTACTTACCCTTTCTATTCTGATGCTGTATGGTTCTTAACTCAAATGAGACGGTGGGGTCAAATTACAGAAGAAAAAGAAGCTGCCTGGTACGATGAAACAGCCAAGAATATTTACCGACCTGACATCTGGATGAAAGCTGCAAAGCTATTGGTTGATGAAGGAGCGTTATCTGAAAGTGATATTCCAAGTACTGATGGATATAAGCCAGCAACAGCAGACTTTATCGATGGTACCGAGTACGATGGTACTAAGCCGCTTGAATATTTGGAAAAGTTTAAAATCGGAAATAAAAAGTAAAAAAAGATAAAATCAGCCAAGCACACTGAGTTTTAATTAGAGCAAATAATTTTCTCATGGTCTTTGTTTGGTTGATTGGTTGGAGCACGCATCCGGGGGTTGTGTCCCGGATGCTCCAACCTTTTAAATGAATTAATTTTCTACACAACACACAAACACACACACACCAAACAACAAATAGTATGAAAACGAAGATAATTAAATCATTGAACTGGATAGGTCTTGGTTTTTTTGAGCCATTAATTCGGTTGGTCAGCGGGGAAGAACCTAAAAAAAACACCACTCTTGTATTTAAAAGAATCTTATTCCCTATTGGAGCGATGCTCCTCACACTTTTAATTTGGAGTCAAGGCGCTCGTTCACTTTATAACATGGAAGCCGAGCGAAAAATAGAAAAGGCACGTATCGACCAAGGAGAGGCTGCTGCTCAAGAAATGAAAGCATGCATTGAATCGGGTGCAAAAAAATGTCAGCCCAACTCGTTACCTTCTCCAACACAAGTATACGATGCGTACTTGTCGCTTTTAGCAGATCATAAACTGATTTCAAAAGATAAAAAAGCATTTGCTGAGAAAACGGCTAAGATTAATGCACAACGAGCTGAACAAGGTAAAAGCCCAATTCGATACACTGGTCGTCCATCGTTTGTAGATCAGGTGATGACGAGTATAAAAACGGTATTCGCAGGCGTATTTTTGGCCATGATTATAGCTGTTCCCATTGGAATTGTTTTAGGGTTGAGTGATACCTTGAGAAGTTCGCTTACCTGGTTAATTCAAATCTTAAAACCGGTATCACCAGTCGTGTGGTTGTTGCTGGTATTTATGATTGTAAAAACGTTGATGACCGACTCTGACATGGATAAGTCGTTTCTGATTTCGTTCATCAGTGTGGGGCTTTGTTCGATGTGGGCAACCTTAGTCAATACAAGTGTGGGGGTCTCTACGGTTGATAAGGACTTTATTAACGTCTCCAAAGTCTTACGTCTTGGTGTAGGGAAAAACATCTTCAAAATCATTCTTCCTGCATCTTTCCCCATGATTTTTACTGGTATTCGTATTACAGTATCGGTAGCATGGATGGTGTTAATCGCGATTGAGTTGTTAGCTCAAAGTCCAGGATTAGGTTCATTTGTATGGGAACAGTTTCAAAACGGAGCCAACGATTCCAACGCGAAAATCTTAGTAGCTATGTTTGCTATTGGTGGTATTGGGTTTTTACTCGATAAAATCATGATGTCCTTGCAGAAATTATTAACGTTTTAAATTAGATATGAGAAGTTAGATTGTTAGATGTGAGAAAGAAGAGTCAAGATACAAGAACCAAGAGTCAAGACTTCATATATCAAACATCTAATATCTAACAGTCTAGCATCTATAATCTAAAAAAGTAGAAAGAGTAAAGTAGAAGGTAGAAAGAATCAAATACTTATAATCAAGATAAATGTGAATTGAGAAACATGAAACTCTATAATCTCAATACTCCATACTCTGTACTCCATACTCAAAACTAACAATCAAACCTCTAATAATCATGAAACAAATTGAACCAAAACTTAGAATGGGTAAACTTGAGGGACAAAAGAAAAATACCAAATCTCTCCAGCCTTGGGCAGAGAGGTATCTCACGTCTCACTACTCATTACTTACGACACAGTACGCTATACTTGCTACTCAAATAGAGTCTAAATGCAAGAGTCAGGAAAAAAGTCTTAGAGCGAGTCAGGTAGCAAGACAAAAGAGTTTCTCCAAGTCACAACATTCTGGGGCAGAAAGGTATCTCATGTCGCACTACTCACTATTGTCTACGCAATACACGTTACTCGCTACTCAAATAGAATCAAAAAGTAAGAGTCAGGGAAAAAGACAAAAGTAGAAATATAAAAGTAGAAGGTAGAAAGAGTAAAGTAGAAAGACAGGGTTAGAAACAGAATCAAGATAACTGTGAAATATGAAATCAGAAACATGAAACTTAATGACCTCATATCTAACCTCGAACAATCTCAGTACTAGCTACTCAATACTAACTACTCATTATAAGAGTCAGGATAAATGTGAAATCAGAAACAGGAAACTTGTTGACTTAACGTCTATAAAAGTAAAAAGGTGAAAGTAGAAGGTAGAAAGAATCAAGATGCAAGAACCAAGAGTCAAGACTTGTTATATCAAAAATCCAACATCTAATTTCTAACATCTAACAATCTCACATCTAACAATCTAACCAATGGCACTATTAGAATTAAAAAATGTAAGTAAATGGTATGGCGATGGAGCCAACCGCACTGAAGTTTTAAAAAATATAAACCTCACCATAGAAGAAGGTGAATTTAATGCAATCGTAGGCTTTACTGGAAGTGGCAAAACAACATTAATCAGCCTGATTGCAGGGCTTATTGAACCCGATGAAGGCGAAGTTTTATTGAATGGTCAAAAGATTACTGGCCCAGGGCCAGATCGCGGGGTGGTTTTTCAAAACTACTCCTTACTTCCTTGGCTATCTGTGTTGGATAATGTGTTGTTATCCATCACAACCGTTTTCCCAGACCAGTCAAAAAAAGAAAGCGTAGCCTTAGCTAAAAAATATGTGGAGATGGTAAACCTGACTCCAGCATTAAATAAAAAACCATCCGAACTATCTGGAGGAATGCGTCAGCGGGTATCAGTAGCTCGAGCCTTAGCGATGGATCCTAAAATATTATTGTTAGATGAACCTTTAAGTGCTTTAGATGCCTTAACGAGAGGTTCATTGCAAGACCAGATTAGTGATATCTGGGAAAAAGATAAAAAAACGGTGTTGCTTATCACCAACGATGTGGATGAAGGACTGTATCTAGCTGATCGGATTATTCCGTTAAAACCTGGTCCCAATGCAACACTAGGACCCATCTTTCAGGTTGATTTGGAACGACCACGTGACCGTAAGGCTTTTAATCACGACCCGAAGTTTAAAGAACTAAGAAATTCAGTCAACAAATATTTAATGGATGTTGGAGCCGAAGCAAAACGAACGGCAGGTTCCATCGAATACAAACTTCCAGATGCACAACCGGAAGATTTATTAGCACCACGTTCATTAGCTTACCCCGTTAAGAAGTGGCGTAAAAATTATCTGTTGGAAAGACAGGCACGGAAAATAAGAAGAGAGACTAGAGTATAGAGTACTGAGTAAAATGAATTATGAATTATGAATTTGGTTTTTCTAAGCGCCAATTTTTATAAAACATCATTTCTAGCTCAAAACTCAATATTTAAGACTTATAACTTAAAACTTACCACCTAAAACTCCCTACTTACAACTTAGAACTTAAAACACACACACAATGACACAAGAAACCAAACATACAGAAACATTACACGATGTACTTTCCAGTTCAGGCATCAAAACTTCAGCAGATCCCATTGCGCCTGCTGATGTGATGTTAGACATTAAAAACTTGAAAAAAGTATATCCTACACCCAAAGGAGACTTCACGGTATTGGAAGATTTCAACTTACAGGTAAAAAAAGAGGAATTTATTTCTATAATCGGACATTCAGGATGTGGTAAATCGACCATCTTATCCATGATAGCGGGTTTAAATGAAGTTACTTCGGGCGACATCTTTTTAAACGGTAGACAAATTAAAGAAGCCGGACCCGATCGGGGAGTCATATTCCAGTCACCAAGCTTAATGCCCTGGATGACCGCATTGGAAAATGTGATGCTGGGTGTTAATCAGGTTTTTTCGAACATTCCTAAAAGCCAGCGTTTAGAAATAGCGAAGTACTATTTAGCTAAAGTCGGTTTAGATGGCTCTTTCAATAAAAAGGCCAATGAGCTTTCGCAAGGGATGAAGCAGCGAGTAGGCATTGCCCGAGCTTTTGCTTTGAAACCCAAAATGTTATTGTTAGACGAACCCTTTGGCATGTTGGATTCACTGACCCGTGGTGAGTTGCAGGATGTGTTGGTTGACGTCTGGACGAAAGAAAAAATTACAGCAATAATGGTCACACACGATGTGGATGAAGCAATATTACTTTCGGACCGTGTAGTAATGATGACAAGCGGTCCTTATGCAAAAGTAGGAGATGTGATGGCGGTAAATATGGAACGCCCACGGAACCGAAGAATATTAATTGATCACCCTGATTTTTATGATTACAGAGGGTATTTGATCGATTTTCTTGAGCATTAATTTTGGTGTGTTTATGTTAGTAAAACCATCTCAGTTTTTGAGGTGGTTTTTTTTTTAGTTAATATAAAAAAAACAGTAACCGAATTTTTTAATTACGTATAAAAAGTAAGTATATTTACGTAAACACATTTCGGTTATGGAAATAAAATGTCTCTCTTTCAATTTTAAAAATGCAGAAGTAAAAATCAAGGAAAGATTTGCGTTGCATAAAGAAGAAATTCAACGAATAGCTACTGCTTTAAAGGAGATTATTGAGGTGGACGAGTTGATGATTTTGTCTACCTGCAACCGTACTGAGTTTTATTTTTCTTCAGAGAAATATTCGGTGGTTGATTTAAAAAAGTGTGTTGTTCTCGTCATGGGAGTGCAAGCAACTCCGTCAGGCGTGATGGTAACAGAAATTAATGATGAATCAGAGACGGTCAGGCATTTATTTGAAGTTGCAATCGGAATGCATTCACAAGTATGTGGTGACATACAAGTAATACACCAAGTGAAGGAGGCTTACCTATTTGCTTCAGAATCCAACACCATAGGCGTGCTTTTTCATCATCTATTACATCAGGTATTTCACCTGAACAAACGTATTGTCAATGAGACCGAGTTTAAAGCGGGTGCATCTTCCATCGCCTCCGCTGCAGTTCAGTTGGTGGATGAACTCACGGTTAAAAACAAAAAAGTTCCTATATTATTGATAGGAGCGGGTAAAAATGGTGAAGATACCTTGAAAAACCTATTGACCATGGGCTATCAAAATATCACTATTTGTAATCGTACTAAGGCTAAAGCTGACTTATTGGTAGAGAAATATGGTGTCTTGCTAATAGATTTTGACGTATTACCCCAGAAGATTCAAAATTATAAGGTGGTGTTAACTTCCATCAACACGCGAAATACACTAATTAATTCTGCCTTTCTTGATTTAAACCAGGTAGGATTGGACTATACTTACTTCTTGGATTTATCTGTACCAGCAGCTGTTGATGTGGCTATTGAAAGTAATCCATCTTATTTAGTTTACAGTATTGATTACATGGAAGAGCGCAACGAACAAACTCAACGCGCTCGCCTTACGCAGCTTGACTCCGTTTATAATATTGTCAATGAGGAAGTTAACTTCTTCAATCAATGGAAATCAGTCAAAACAATGACCAATGCTTTTGAAAAATATAAGGAGCAATTAATTCAATTACGAAAAGAAGATTTGCAGCAGTTTGTGTTTGATACGGCTAAAAAAGAGGGTATTAAAGTGAGTGATTTTAACGATGAAACCACCTCTCATATAATTAACCAATCCATTGTAAGTTGGCAGTTTGTCTGTAAAAAAGATACCGTTGGGTATGACCATTTCCAAACCTTATTTAGTGAAGTTTTTAATATTGAAGCGCAACGTGTGAAGAGTAATAGGTGATTTTTGCAAATTTGTTAGACAATTCTCCTATTCGAGATTTATAATCCCTTTCCCGCCTCTGTTGGTCTTGTGACCAAACAGGGTTTAAGAGGCTTTTCTTGGGTCTTTTCCCTAATAAGAAGTGTTAGAGTTGTTGGAAACAATTCCAACAACGGCATGAATTTAAATAAAGGGGATTTTAAATCCCTTTTTATCTATAGTTCGACTTTGCAAAAGTCGAACAGTAAACAACCATATTAACAAACCTTCAAATATGGTTCTTTGTTTGCCAATTTTATGCGTAAAAACATGTTTTAAAATGTGTTTTGTTAGGTATTGAAAATCAGTGATTTAAGATGTTTTTAGATTTTTTGAACACTACCAAGAAGTAATTGTATCTAATCAAGAATATTACTTAAATACGTAATTTTTATTTGCGTATTTATACGTAGTAAAATTACTTTTTTCTACATTGACCTCAGTAATAATCTTTTAATCAATTCATCAAAAAACAGAAATATGGATGCAAATCAAGTTGCTTTAGTTCAAGATTCGTTTGCCAAAGTTGCACCTATAGCAGATCAGGCAGCAGAAATCTTTTATAGTAAGCTTTTCGAAAAAGATCCTTCGCTATCTCATCTCTTCAAAGGAGATATGAAAGAACAAGGGAAAAAATTAATGAGTATGATAGGCGTGGCGGTGAATGGTCTAAGTAATCTTGAAGCAATCGTTCCTGCGGTACAAGACTTAGGTAAGCGCCACGTCATGTACGGGGTAACGGACTCCATGTACGATACCGTAGGTGCTGCCTTAATTGAAACATTGGAAGCAGGTTTAGGTGCTGCGTTCACAGATGATGTAAAAGCTGCATGGGTAGAAGTGTATACGGTTTTAGCGACCACAATGAAAGCGGCCGCTTCAGAAGTCGAAAATGAAGCAGGCTTAACCCCTTATAAGGTAAAATTAGTTCAGGATTCTTTTGCAATGGTTGTACCCATTAAAGATAAGGCAGCTGAAATATTTTATAGCAAATTGTTTGAAAAAGATCCATCCTTAAGAGCGTTGTTTAAAGGTGATATGAAAGAACAGGGTGCCAAATTAATGGCAATGATTGCTACCGCTGTAAATGGATTGACCAATCTCGGGGCTATTGTTCCAGCAGTACAAGATTTAGGAAAGCGTCATGCAGGGTATGGGGTTACCAATCAAATGTATGAGACTGTGGGTGCATCGTTATTGGAAACACTTGAAGCGGGATTAGGAGATGCCTTTACCCCAAAAGTAAAGGGAGCCTGGACAGAAGTATATACCGTATTGGCAACAACGATGAAAGAAGCAGCCGCAACATTACCATCAGCTCCTCCAGCGAAAAAATGGTATGAGTTCTGGAAATAATAAATGATAATGACAAAAAATGAGATTGAGTTAGTACAAGCAACTTTTTCAAAGTTAGAGCCACAGATGTTAGAGGCTTCGGAACTCTTCTATGAAAATTTGTTTCGCTATCACCCCAATCTCCGACCTTTATTTAAAGGTAATAAAGAGGCACAACACCAGAAATTTGCTCAGGTACTTACTGTTTTAATTCAAGGACTTCACAATCAGGAAGCTGTAAAATGGGAGTTAGCACAACTGGGTAAAAAACATGTCAGCTACGGTGTTCAGAATATTCATTATGACACAGTAGGGGCAATATTACTATCAACCATCAAAGAACTCTTAAAAGAAGAGTACACCGAGGACGTAGATGCGGCTTTTATATCGCTCTATAACTTTATCTCTACCAGCATGGTAGGGCATTGATTTGTAAAACTTTAAAATGATTAAGACAATGAAAAAAGGTAAAATGAAACAATTGATGGTAAGTATGGGGCTTGGATCCATGCTATTCTTAAGCTCATGTGGTGGCGAAGCATTGCCTGATTCACCCACTTCTGAAGGAACATCGACTACAAGTGAAGCGGCTATTTTCCCAGTTGATAAAGTGCTAGCCATTGTTGCTAAGGAAAATGATGTGGCGAGAACACTATACACGAAGGGAATTGTAGGGCCTGGAAAAAAACAAGGAATTAAATTTGATGAAGACTGGCGAAAAGATGATGTGGAGGCAGGTCCACTTCCAGCGTTATTTCTCAGAGGTATTTCGTCTGATATCCAAAAAGGAACCGTGCCATTAGGATTATTCTTAGGTTCTGATTTCCCAATTGGTGCAGCCAATAAATTTGAAGGAAAACAAGCTAGTCTATTTGCTGAAATACGAACAGACTCCATGCCTAAGTTTTTTTACGATGAGGAATCTTCTTTGCATACCGCCATGTTTCCTGACTTCGCCTCGGCTATGCCTTGCGTGACTTGTCACAATGAACATGCTGAAACGACCAAAACTGATTGGAAATTAGGAGACATTATGGGGGCAACAACGTGGACTTACCCTAAAGAGATGTTAACCTTTACTGAAGTGCAAGAGATCCTCACGGCTTACAGAACAGGTATAGTCAATACGTTAGGTCAATATGTGACAGAGATTGAAGGTTTTAAAAATTCACCAAAACCTGAGGTTGGAGACAAGTGGCCTAGTGAAGGACTATATATCCCTTCTCCTGAAGTGTTTTTAGATAGTGTGAAAGTGTTAGCCTCAACCGAAACACTTGAAGGTTTATTAACTTCAAAATAGATTTTAGATTCCTATGTCGGTAAACAAGGTAGTTAATTATGTGACAATTGGTTACACACTGCTTGGTCTATACCTTTTACAAGAGCTATTCGACCTTCGCTGGAGTTATTTAGATGAACTCCAGCAGGGCGAATATTTCAAACGGTGGTCAGGTTTTGTATTGGGTGGGTTTATGCTTTTTCAGTGGTCTTTAACCTTAGTTAAAGTTGTGAAAAAGTGGAGTCAACATGCCTATTTATTTACAAACATCCATAAGTGGATGGGGGCATTGTCACCGCTTGTATTTTATGCTCACGCCATGCGGTTTGGATTTGCTTATTTGTTCTTTTTAAGTCTTTCTTTTTATTCAAATGTGCTGTTAGGCTTACTGAATACAGATGAAATTAAATTAAAAGCGGACTGGTATTTTCAAGGCTGGATGATTGTGCATGTTTCGGTCTCCATGTTACTTACTACACTCATGTTTTACCATGGTTTCATAGCTTTTTACTATAAATAAACAAATCAACTCATGGGCAATAGCACAAAATTAAAAGTAGTAAAACGGGTAAATGAAACAGCTGATGCTGTAAGCTTATATTTTAAGCAACCTTTTTTCAGTAAAATAAAATATCAATCGGGTCAATTTTTGACCTTGGTTTTTACCATTAATGGTGAGGAGTACCGCAGAGCTTATTCCTTAAACAGTGCGCCAGGTATCGATAAGGAGTTATCTGTTACAGTAAAAAAAGTTAATGGAGGTGTGGTTTCCAACTATGTGTTCGACACCATAAAAGCAGGAGATGCTATTGAAGTAATTAAACCACGAGGTACTTTTTCATTATTACCCAAAGCGGTCACTCAGCGTCATGTAGTACTATTTGGAGGTGGAAGTGGCATTACCCCTTTAATCTCCATTGCTAAATCAGTATTGAATAAAGAGCCTAAAAGCTTTGTGACCTTGATTTATTGCAATCAAAATGAAGAAACCATGATTTTCAGAAGTGTCATCACTGAAATGGAGCGAGTACATGTGGGAAAGTTTCGTGCAGTGCATATTTTGGAAAAACCATTAAGATATTGGAATGGTCTTACAGGCCGAATTTCCAGTGATCGGATCACTGAAATACTTAAATCCATTAGTAAGGTGGTTTCAATAAAATCAGAATATTATATCTGTGGTCCAGGCGGTATGATGGATGCTGTAAAAACAGGCCTGAAATTAAATGAAGTGCCAGAGGAACAAATTTTTATGGAAAGCTTTACTGGTAGTCCTGAAGGCATTAAACCCGAAAGTCAAAACCTGAACTTCGAGGCACGCACCATGAAATTGATTATCAATAAGCAGGAGTACGGTTTACATGTGCCTGCAAACACCACCATTTTGGATGCCGCGATGCAGAACAAATTAAAAATTCCCTTTTCATGTTGCAGCGGTTCATGTGCTACCTGCATGTGTAAGGTGAAATATGGAGAAGTAAAAATGGTGGGCAAAAATTGCCTTACAGAAAAAGATATCAGCAAAGGATATGTGTTAGCCTGTATGTCGTATCCCGTTACTGAAGAACTAGTATTACAAGTCGAATGATAGCAAGTGGAGGTCAAATATTAATATATGCTGCATTTCTCCTAGTATTAATCACTTGGGGCTTCGTAGTAAAGCGGTCAAATTTATCTGAGCGCTTTACTAAAGCTTTCGCCTTATCACATTTGGTCAGTGTAATTGGGGTGTTGTGTAGTTTGTATTATTTGATTTTTACGAATCAGTTTCAGTACCATTATGTGTGGCAACATACTTCATTAAGCACACCGTTTTGGTTTAAAGTTTCTTGTTTATGGGAAGGGCAAGAGGGCAGTTTTTTGCTTTGGAATTTTTGGAATGCTTTAATCATAGTGGTGTTGAGTTTCAGCAAAAATAAAGTCGTCAAAAAAGGTCTCTTGTTTTTGATTCCCGTGCAATTAGTGTTGTTGACAATGGTGATGGGAATTAAATTTCCATCCAGTAGCTTGTCCATTGGAAGCTCTCCTTTTTCACTGTTAAAAGCTCATATTCAAAGCGAGGTATATGCACTAAACCCCGATTTTATACCAGCAGATGGAACCGGGATGAATGCTTTACTGCAAAACTACTGGATGGTCATTCATCCACCGATTATCTTTTTAGGTTTTGCAGTTTCTTCAGTACCATTTGCAATCTGTTTAGGTGCATTACTGAAAAAAGAAACCATAGCCGACTGGGTAAAACCGACCATGCCGTGGATGTTGGCAGCTGTTTTTTTTATTGGGTTAGGGATGATAATGGGTGCTTATTGGGCTTATGAGACATTGAATTTTGGAGGGTACTGGAACTGGGATCCCGTTGAAAATGCAATTTACATCCCTTGGCTTATTTTGCTGGCAGCACTTCACCTTATGGTGGTTTACACTAAAAAACAAAAAGCATTAAACCCCTTAGTACTGTTGACGATAGCCGGTTTTCTTTTAGTGATTTATTCTACTTTCCTTACCCGGAGTGGTATTTTAGGAGATTCTTCGGTTCATTCCTTTACGGATCTGGGGCTTTCAGGACAGCTTTTATTTTTCTTATTGGGCTTTCTCGTTTTAAGTGTGGTGGTTTATATCCGTAGCTTACGGTTTTTTTCAGTTGTAGAAACAGCACAACCTAGAGTTAACAACTTTGAATTTTGGTTATTAGTTGGCGCATTGATTCTGGCTTTATCTGCTTTTCAAGTATTGATACCCACCTCCTTTCCAGTGATTAATGCGTTGGGTCAATCCTTAGGGTTTCAGCTTAAACTAGCCCCACCAGCCGATCAGGTGAGTTACTACACGGATATACAACTGTGGTTTTCACTTGTGTTAATGCTATTAACAGTGGTAGCTCAACTCCTTTACCGTAAGAAACAATTTTTGAGTGACACCCTAGACACCTTTTTCACTCCTATTATCATAACCACCCTCTTAGTTTCGACTTCTTTGGTGTGGTTTGGTTTTAAAAATGCAGAGTATACTTTACTGTTGCTTGTGGGTGTTTTTTCAGCGGTTATGAATATAAAAATCTTTATGAAGCAGCGTGAGTTTGTTCAAAAGTCAGGTGGAGCCTTAGCCCATGTTGGTTTTGTAATACTTGTGTTGGGGGTACTGTTTTCACAAGGATATAAAAAAGTATTGACCGAAACCACTCAGTTTGAAAATGAAATGAATCGAGCGGGGAATGTTTTACTGGTCAAAGACAAACCGATTAAAATCAACGACTACGAGGTCGTTTATGAACAAGCCTTTTTTAAAACAACGTTAGGTAGTAGAGTTGAAAAAATAGCGGTAGCACCCACATTTCAACCAGGGGTACTTCAAGTTAAACAGCCTTTATTTGTTGATGGAAAACAATATAAAAAAGGTGATGCATTAACGCTTGATGTTGAAAATTCATATTACCGGGTATCTTTTACTTCAGAAAAAGCCAATTTTAGTATCGAGCCTCGCATCCAGTATAACTCACAAATGGGGGTGGTGGCTTCGCCAGATATTAGCACAGGGTTGTATTCAGATATTTATACCCATGTGTCTAACTTTCCTGACCCTAACCAACTACCTGACTGGTCCAAAGCGCATCAACTCACTTTAAGTATGGGCGATTCTGACGTGATAGGTGCTAAGTCATTAGTATTGCAATCCGTAAATAAGCTGAATTATGATGACAAAAGTACGGTAGCTTTAAAAGCACATGTAATTCTAAAAACGGCAGATACTTCGTATCGAATGCAACCCGTTTTGTTACGAAAAGAAGGAGTAACCCAAGTGGTAGCCGGTGAAATTCCAGAAGATGGTAGTCAACTGGTTTTTCATGGTTTTAACCCTGAAAACGAAACCTATCACTTTTCTTATTTATCCTCACCACTCGACTGGATAACCATAAAATCGATTCGGTTCCCGCTCATAAATCTCGTGTGGTTGGGAGCCGTGTTAATGCTTATTGGCATTAGTTTGTCTTTTGTCTATCGACTCCAGAAAGTACAGATAAAGTACCTGTTTGTAAAACCTATTTCAATAAAGACCTACGCTTTGGGAAGGTCGTTAGTCCAGTTTATCAAAAGTTAGTATATGTATATCAGTCCAAAAAGAAAACGGCAAGTAATTGGGATGTGTGCGGGAGTTTTGCTCTCTGTGGTGGGTTATGTGGTGCTTTTAATGCCCTCTAACGAAGACTTGGTGAGCTTAGGTCCTATGAATACTGGACACGAGGATTTGGAGTGTGTCGACTGCCATACCAAAGCTCCAGGTACGGCACTTCAACAAATTCAAGCGAATTTCATGCATTTAATTGGTGCAAGAAAGAACGAGGTAGAGTTTGGGCATTTAGATGTAGACACCAAAAAATGTCAAGGGTGCCACGATCGGCCCAATGATCGCCATCCAGTGCATCGATTTAAGGAAACTCGTTTTGCTGATGCACGGAAAAATATTGAAATAACGGAGTGTGAAACCTGTCACCTTGAACACAACGATGTGCGGTTGACGATAAAAATTAATGAAGCAACCTATTGTAAAAATTGTCATGAGGATTTAGAAATGAAAAACGATCCTTTGGATGTGTCGCATGCGCAGTTGATAAAAGAGCAACAATGGTCGACTTGTTTACAATGTCATGATTTTCACGGGAATCATTTTATGAAAACCGCGGAGCAAATTAAAGATACCATTCCAATAGAAGATATAGTCGCTTATTTTGAAGGTGGTCAATCACCCTATAGCGATCGGAAAAAATACATTGCCAAGAAAAAACCAGAAGATGAACTGATTGAAAATAAAAAAGCGGGTAAGGAAAAGGGAGCTGAATATAGCGAGGAAAAGCAGAAATATTAATTGAATGAATAATGAATAATGAATAATGAATAATGAATAATGAATAATGAATAATGAATAATGAATAATGAATAATGAATAATTTTTAAACACTAAAAATAAACGCCATGAAAACCATCTATTTTGCATTATTTGCCACGATTACATTACTTAGTTCTTGTGGGGGAGAGTCTGGTTCAACTACTACTGAAGCAAACACAGCAAACTGTTCAACAGAAGAAATGTCATTTAAAGCCGACATTTGGCCGATAATAGAATCGAACTGCTTACCCTGTCATAACAGTGAAGACTATGCGCGCAAAGCAGATGGTAATTTATTTGCTGGTTATGCCGATATCAAAGCGAAGTTAGATGAGGGGCTATTGATAGGCAATATTGAACACTTACCTGGTTTTATTAATATGCCTTATAAGAAAAAAAAGATTGGTGACTGCGAAATTGCAAAGATTAAAGCTTGGGTAGCTGATGGTGCAGTAGATAATTAGCCGATTTATGGTTAAACTTAAGCTTTGAGATGGGGAAATAATTACCAGATTTTCATCTAAAATTTTAAATCTTTATAATAAAACGGTTTGTCTGCATCCGTAATTTTTCTGTGAACTTTACAGGGGTTTCCTAATGCAATCACGTTGCTTGGAATATCTTTCGTGACGACACTTCCCGAGCCAATCAGTGAATTATCACCAATGGTAACGCCTGGGTTGATAACGACATTCCCTCCAATCCACACATTGTTGCCAATAGTAATTGGAAAAGCGTATTCAAATTCCTCATTGCGCTTTTCGAAATGGACTGGATGACCTGCAGTGTATAATCCTACATTTGGACCGATTAATACATTGTTTCCAATCGTTACTTTCGCACAGTCTAAAATAACTAAGTTGTAGTTGGAGTAAAAGTTATTACCTAGCTCAATGTTGTATCCGTAATCACACCGGAAAGGTGGTTCTATAAAGAAATTTTGTTGTGTTTTTCCTAGAAGTTGATTCAGTATTTCATTGCGTTTCTCCACCTCAGAAGGACGGAGGTGGTTAAAGTCAAACACCAATTCCTTAGCATGCTGTCGTTCATTTAGCAACTCTTCTCCAAAGGCTTTGTAAGGTAAGCCTGCAAGCATTTTTTCTTTTTCGCTTTTCATCGAATTGTGTTAGGATAATTTTAAAAATTGCTAAGAATAAGAAACTCCTGCCTTCCTAAAGATGTCTTGAATGCTTTGTTCAATTGTGAAAGATTTCAGTGGAGGTACATTGGCACCCCCTGGGTTTCCAACTGGTATTTTACCGACAAACGATTTTACCCCTCCAACCAATAGCCTTGGTAATTGACCTATAACTTCTTTTGTGCTTTTGATGCTGATGCCAAATTGCAGCATTTTCCAGTGTACAGTGGTGTGAGCAAATGGATATCGCTGACCTATAATATGAGCTCGCTCCAAATGATGCCATGCTTTTTTCAAATTTCCTTTGGTAAATTCAATTTGATAGTTGGTTAGTTCTTTTTGGAAAAAAGGTTTTAGTGAAGGAGGTATTGAGGTGTAAAATTTCATTGTGTAATCGTGGATGGTTATAATGAAAGTCAATAGTGACTGAATATAAGTTAACCTATTCAATCTATCAAGTGACTTATTCCATTCATTTCTATAGTTTGAAATTTCTTAAAATAATAACAATTATTCTTATTGATAGTTGAAGTCTTTTGGAATCCTTCCGTTCAAGCTGCTTTGGCTTTTTCTTTTACATGGATAAAAAGAAAACAAAATCTTCCGCTTTGGTTTGTGTCCTCACAAACCAATTAATCCAATGACAGCTCGATTTTGTAAGGTCGAACAGATTCGAATTTTTTCCAAAAAAAATGTCTCACAAATAAAATCCAATGAAAGAATTTTCTGCGAGACATTTTTCAATATTTAAAAAGAAGAGCTTTAAGCCACTTTGTCGATAGTGCCATCTACAATACCGTACTTCACGGATTCCTCAGCCGACATCCAGTAGTCGCGGTTGAAGTCTTTCATGATTTTTTCAAAAGTTTGACCACAGTTTTCCGCTAAAATTTGAGCACTTAACTTTTTAGTTTTTATAATTTCATCCATTTGTATTTCAATGTCTGAAGCTTGTCCTCTAGCACCGCCACTTGGTTGGTGAATCATCACGCGGGCATTAGGTAAAATGAAACGTCTTCCTTTTGTACCAGCCGATAATATAATAGAACCCATAGAAGCAGCATAACCCGTACAGATGGTTGAAACTGGGCTAGAGATCGCTTTGATGGTATCATACACAGTAAAACCAGAGGTTACATAACCACCAGGGCTATTCACAAATAGTTGAATTTCTTTTCCTGGAGCTACCATCTCCAAGTACATCAAGCGGTCTACCACATGCTTGGCAGAATCATCATCTACCTGTCCCCACAAAAACACCTTTCTTTCCTCTAACAGTTTTGCGTCTATTTGATCTTGAAGTCTTATGCTGTCGCTCATTTATATATAGTTTGAATTATAAGAATAATACCGAACTCCAATATATTACTAAAAAACAAGTTGACGCTAGAAAAACGACAAAAAACTATGAACAATCTGTTATTTCATTCATTCCTATTAGTTGTGTTTTTCGCGCTTTTTTTCTTTTATACATACGAACAAAAACAATTATAAGCGGCCGCTGAGCATGGTTAATGGTATAATTTAGAAATTAACGGGGGTTGGAGTTTTGATTTCTAAAATTTTAATTTCTACCCGTCTATTTTCTTGATGCTTATTTTCATCACAATATACGCCATTAGCACAGTGGTTTTTTACTTGTGTTTCTCCATACCCTTTTGCTTTTAAGCGGTCTTTTTCAATACCATGTTCAATCAGGTATTCCACTATGGCATTAGCTCTCGATTGTGAAAGAAGCATGTTATAGTTATTGTCTCCTCGTGTGTCTGTGTGACCAGAAATTTCAACAACTAAATCGTGTTCTTTTACTAAGATGTTTTTAATGTTTTCAAGCGCAGGAATAGAAGCTTCTAAAAGGATGTTAGAATCAAACTTGAAAAAAACGTTTTCAAGCTCCCAAGCAGTGTTGACTTGTTTTGGTTGAAGGTAAATGTCAACAGCCCGTGTTTTATCAGAAGTACATTTGTCGATGAAGGTTGTCTCATGACTCAGGTAGTTTTTGTTGTTTACTTCAAGGGTGTATTCTTCATTTCCAAGTAGTTTAATTGCTTCAGGGTTTAGTCCATTTGAGAAACTATAAAGTGATTGCTCGTTGTGTTTGATTTTAACCTCTGCAGCAACCTTTTCTAATGATTTTTTATCAAAAACATTTACATAGAGCTCAATGCAAGTATCTTGTTGAACGTCTCGTTTTGTATATAAAATGAGATCGGATTGTTTTACTCCCATTTCAGTTGAGTATGCTCTTGAAACGATCGATTGAATGTTTTTTACATCACTAGTGTAATATAAATCGTCATTTTTGGAATTGAAGGGTGCTCCAATATTTACTGGATCTGACCAGCTGGTCCATGAATCGTCTAATCGTTCTGTTTTGTAGATGTCAAACCCTCCAAAGCTATTGGAAAAACCATTTGAAGAAAAATACATCGTTTTTTCATCGTCTGATAAGTGAATAGTGCCCTCAGCCATTGGCGTGTTAATGTTTCCGCCCACATTCATTGGTTTTGACCATTTATTACCTTTGATTTTGAATGACACATAAATATCTTGTTGACCGAAAGATGATGTCCCATCAATTGCCAGCAATAATACGTCTTCTTCTTTATTCATAAAGTAAGAGCTAAGCGAGTTGTTGTAGTATTTTTTTATTTTAAGAGGTACTGGTAAATGCCATTTATCGTTTTTAGCATCATAACAAGTCATCGAAAGCCCCTCCCTCGAAATGTTTTTTGACAGGTATTCTCCTAAAACTAAAAGTCTTTTTTTATCATGCGACACAAAGTGAATACCGTTGTGCATGGCGTTATTCAATTCTGATAATTCTTTAGGAAGTGACCACGATTCATTCTCACGAATGATATAATGAATTTCTTGGTTGTGAGCATTGCTTGAATCAGTAAGAATATCAGTGAAATAATATAACGTATGACCGTCTTTTGTCAATAAAGACCCGGAGTGGAGTGGTGTATTGCCAAGCGAATAACTTAAGTTTTGCATTAAGTACTCTTCAGTAGTATCCGTGTAGGATATTATAGTATCAAATTGTACAGAAGAATAACCAGTTCTGATTTGTTGCGCCATACACAGTGATGTAATCACGGCTATGTATAGGAAGGAAAGCAATAATGATTTACAAATGTTGATCATGATGAGTAGGTTTAATGGTTGGGTTTGTAACGTTATTTTTTGCTCAAAAAAAGCGTGCTTTCGCTTACTTGTATTTCAGATGTTTGAGAACCGTGGAAGTTCAATGACCCCATAGCAGCAAATAGAAATGCAAGTAGAATGATGAGCAGAACGAAGACGATCGTTGTAAGTGTTTGCATGAAAGGTGACATATCGTTTAAGTTTTTTCTTCTTAAACTTCATTTGTTGTCAACCTGTTTCATAATTACTATTTATTGTTTTTATGAAAAACATATGTGATATTTATGTAATAATATAATTCAAGCACAAATTTTTAGTATATGGTTATGTTAAATGGGTTTTTCATAATAAAAAATGATTTAAAAAGTAGTGTCTATACACGGTGTTAAGTTAAAAAAGCTCGTATTTAAAAATAAAATGCCAGAACGATTAATTATAATTACTTCATAAGTATAAGTTGGCTGTCTTTAATTCCATCAACCCAGTGTTTTACCATTGGTTCTATATGAATATAATCACCAGATTGGAGGGTGCTTTTCAAACCTTGTTCATTTTCGAAAATGACTTCACCCGTAACACAAAGGAGAAAAGCGGGTACTTTGGTGAGGTGTTCTTTCAATTGTTCGCCTTTCAAAATTTGTAAGCTAATAGTCGTTGACTCACTTCCTTTAAAAAGAAGGTGAGTCGAAACAGGTTTGCTTATATTGTGGTTTTCGTTAAGGTTCATAGAGGTGTTATTTCAAGTTGAAAAGTTGTTTTTTCACTTCCTTTAATTATTTTTCTTTTTTTACTAATAGATCACCCATTCCTTTTGCACTTTGGAAAATGGGATCTTCCATTTTTATAATACCATTTTCAAGTAAGGTTTTTATCTTAGCTTCTAAGGAGTTACTATTTATTTCAAGTTCATCTAAAGAATCAGCAAGTTGTTTTACATCTTCGAAAATGTCTTCATAGCGTTCCTTTTGAAAGTTGTTTTCAGACTTGCTTGAACGGTCATAAATCACATCTTTTATAAAATGAATTTCAACTTTAATGAACGATAAGTTACTCATCAGTTGGTTGTGTTCTTGGTGTAATTCGTGTGCAGAGATCATAGTCGTTTTTTTATCAAAAAAGACACTAAATCAGCTGTATTGCTATGAGATAAATCAGTACTGCTATTGATTTTAGAGCCGAGACTTAAATCAAAGACGATTAATCATTGTAGTGATAAAAAATGCCTTTATCAGCAGGTGTCCAAAGACAGGCTTTTTGATTGCATGCTTTTAATCCATTGTTAGCCCAAGTATTGCAGGTGTGAAATAAACTGTATTTTCCTATTCCTTCATAAAAAGCATCATTAGCTCCATAGTTCGCATTAGAGTTGATGATAAGCACCTCACCCGAGGCGGATTTTTGAAAACTGGAGGTGATATATTCGACCAGTAGCTGGTATTCTGAACTACTAAGCGAAATTCGTTTGCAGTGTTCACTTTCATTCATTTGTTTATAAAAAGTGGTATGCATAGCAGATTTCCCTAAGCCAAAAGCAGCGTTAAAAGCGACACTAAATTTTAAATCAGTCCAAGTTGGGGTCTCCAAATAAAAGCCTTTGTCGCCCCATCCAAAAGCGATAAAGTTCATCAAAGAGTCTTTGCTGTTAGTGTTGTTGAAGGCTATCGATTGACTCCAATCAATATTGTCGGATTTTATGGGTAGTACAATATCCGTGTGTACGCCATTCGTTAAGATAAAAACGGTGATTTCGTCTTTAGGGACTACTTTGCTGTTAACAGCAATGCGTGATAATATAAAAGCAGCACTTAAGTAAATGATAATTAGACCTAAGCAGAATAGAATAAAAAATGTGGTTATTTTAAGGAGTTTTTTAAGCATTAGAGCGTATCATAATTCGAATCAAAGTGGTATTTTTTATTGTTCCAAAAAATCAAAAATACCTTTTCCTGTAAATAGCAAGCTTTGGTAAATAGCCCCATTTTCAGCTCTTTTTTTGGTTTCTTGATTGGTCCAATCTTCTTCTCCTTTTTGTATATAGGTTTCTTTGGTGACAATATTTGTATAGGGTACTATGGCTGTCCTTGAGTCCATAAGTAAGGTTTCAATCGTGGCGTAAGCTTTTGCTTCATTTTTTTGAAAGGCTTTATATTTATAATAAATGTCACTGTTAATTGAAAAAACAAGGAGAAGGTCTGCTTGAAGTCTCACTGCGGTTTCTCTTAGTTGAGTAATATTCGGTTGACTCCCAATCATTAAAGAGGGTACAGGTATAATTTTTTTAACCCGAGGCGATTTTTCTATTTGTGAAATAAGGGTATCAATATAGCTTTGTTGGGTTTTTAAATACTCTTCGTCATTCCAATAGTAAGAATAGTATTTGTTGATTGAAGGGCTTGCATATTTGTAGATAGCTATACGGACGGTGTCTGGAATTTCTATATCTCCATTTAATATTCGTTGGATATTTTCTTCATTTATCGTTTGTTCTTCGGAATAAAACAAGGATTGTTTTATGGGTTCTACTTCAGTATATGTAGACGGTGAGAGATTAGTAGAGGATGTCGTAGCACAGCCTGATAATACTAGTGTGATTAATAAGAAAATATAATGAGAAGTGTGTTTCATTTTAATCATGCTTCTTTTAATCACAAAAGTTAGTTATAATCTAATTATATGAGGTATTCTATACTTGATTTTTTATAATGAATGACTTGATTTAGGAAATAATCTACGTAGTTTTTGAAAATTAATTAAGTAAAATTACTTAGTTACGTAATTTTTATTTTACTTTGTAAGTAGTAGTTCGCTACTAACACAGACAATCAACTCAAACAAAAACACACAAACAATGGCAGCACTTGCACAGAAGGCTACAAAAATTGATTTGTTTAGCTTAAAAACGGTTCAAATGCGAACCTTCCATCTTACCTGGATGGCTTTTTTCTTATGTTTCTTTGGCTGGTTTGCGCATGCACCGCTCATGAAATCAACCATAGGTCCCGACTTGAACCTCACTCAAGCACAAATTCTCACGGCTTTTATCGCTTCAGTTGCAGTAACTATTTTCGCGCGACTAGGTATTGGTTCCTTATGTGATAAAATCGGTCCAAGAAAGAGCTACATTTATCTACTCGTTTTTGGAGCAGTTATCGTAGCGCTTTCTTCTTTTGTAACTACATGGGAACAATACCTCATTTCTCGCTTATTTATTGGGGTCATCGGTGCCTCCTTTGTCATTACACAATATCACACTTCAGTCATGTTTGCACCTAATGTGGTTGGTATGGCTAATGCAACTACCGCTGGTTGGGGTAATTTAGGTGGTGGAGTCACTCAGGCGGTAATGCCGATGATTGCTTCTGGAATGTTAGCGTTCGGATTTGCTGAATCAGAATTATCAAAATGGCGTCCTGCGATGTTTGTGCCAGCAGCTTTAATGCTGGTAGTGGCTTATTTGTATTGGAAATATACCACCGATTGTCCATCGGGAAATTATGCTGACATGCCAGAAGAGCGGCCACAAGCCAAAAAAGGTGAAAAAGGGTTGTTTATGAGTGCTGTTTCAGACAAGCGGGTGTGGATATTGTTCGCTATTTACGGAGGTTGTTTTGGAATGGAGTTGTTTGTCAATGGAAGAGCAGCTACGTATTACCAAGAACGATTTGGCTTAGTGGAAACCTCTGCCGGTATTATTGCTTCGCTATTTGGATTAATGAATTTATTTGCCCGTTCCATGGGTGGTTGGCTAGGTGATAAGTTTTCCAAAACCGCTGGTTTACAAGGGAGAGTGCGTTGGTTGGTAGTCGTAATGATTGTGGAGGGCTTTGCTCTTGTTTTATTCTCCCGAATGGGCTATTTACCAGTAGCCATTGTTACCATGATTATTTTTAGTCTTTTTGTACAAATGGCTGAGGGCGCTACCTATTCAGTGGTACCTTTCATCAACAAAAAAAGTTTAGGTGCTGTGGCCGGTATCGTTGGTGCTGGTGGTAATGTGGGGGCAGTAATCTATGCACAATACATGATGCGCACAGGAACTTCATTACAAGACTGTTTTATGTTTTATGGAGTGGCTGTTGCAGTAATTGGTTTACTTGGTTTTGCAATTCGTTTCTCGGAAGCGGATGAGCAAGCAGCAGTAGAGGAGCAAGAGCGACTAGACCAATTAAACGAGCTACTGGAAATCAAGGGAAGTCAAGTAAAAACTGTTCCAGTAGAAAATGAAGAAGAGGAAGCCATACTAGCATAATTACCTAGTATATGCAGAGTGAGTGAACATCTTTAAAGCTAACAATATGGCTAAGACAACGACAAAAACATACCATTCAACCTGTTCTTATTGTGGAGTAGGTTGTGGTGTAGTGATTAAGAAAGATGCTTACAACAAAATCAGTTTAGAGGGAGACGAAAGTCACCCTGTAAACCGTGGCATGTTGTGCTCGAAAGGTCGTACGTTGCATTACACGGTGATGGATAAATCTGACCGCCTGACTCACCCGATGATGCGTTGGAACCGAGGTGGACAGCTGATTCGTACCAACTGGGATACAGCCATTGACCGAGCAGCAAAGGTGTTTAAGTCGATTATTGATAAGCATGGTCCCGATAGCGTAGGCTTCTACGTGTCCGGCCAGTTATTAACGGAAGAATATTACATCATCAATAAACTGGTCAAAGGGTTTGTTGGAACAAATAACATTGATACCAATTCACGCTTGTGCATGAGTTCAGCAGTAGTTGGTTATAAAAAAGTGCTGGGAGAGGATGCTGTGCCGGTTAGTTATGCCGATATAGAGTTAGCCGATACTTTCTTTATTGCAGGTGCGAATCCCGCCTGGTGTCATCCTATTTTATTTAGAAGATTAGAACAACATAAAGAAGCGAATCCCAACATCAAAGTGGTCGTGGTAGATCCTCGTAAAACACAGTCGTGTTCGTTAGCCGATTTACATATTCAACTCAAGCCAGGAACTGATAACTATTTATTCAAAGCGATTGGACGCATTCTTATTGAAGATGGGAAAATAGATGCCTCATTTATAGCAAACCATGTTGATGGATTTGAGGACTACAAAACCAGTGTGTTAGAAGATTCAATCGAAGAAGCTGCAGCAATTTGCGATGTGCCTGTAGAACAAATACGATTAGCTGCGGAGTACATTGGTGATGCCAAAGGGTTTATTTCAATGTGGACGATGGGCTTGAACCAAAGTTCAATCGGTGTCAATAAAAACCTGAATCTGTTAGCACTGTCTTTAATTACAGGACAGATTGGAAAACCAGGGGCAGGTCCTTTATCCTTAACGGGACAACCTAACGCCATGGGTGGTCGAGAGGTCGGTGGTTTGAGCAACATGTTAGCGGCACACCGTGACTACACTAACCCACAACATCGCCAAGAAGTAGCAGAATTTTGGGGTGTGCCCTCCGTTCCTGATCGGGTTGGGCTGACGGCAACCAAAATGATGGAGAAATTAAATTCAGGGGAGCTTAAAGCCATATGGATTATCTGTACCAATCCTTTAGTCAGTTGGCCGAATGCTCGAGCAGCAGATCGCGCCTTAAAAAATGCCAAGTTTGTGGTCGTTCAGGATATTTCTAATAATTCCGATACCGTAAAATATGCCGACTTAGTATTACCTGCTGCTGGCTTTATGGAAAAAGAAGGTACGATGACAAACTCCGAACGTAGAGTAACCTATGTACCAAAAATAATAGAAGCGCCAGGAGAAGCAATACCAGATATTGAAATTATCCAGCGGTTTGCTCAAGCTCTAGGCCATAAAAAAGGCTTTAGCTATAAAAATGCAGAAGAAATATACTTGGAACATGGTCGACTAACGGCAGGTACGAATCTGGATGTATCTGGTGTAACCTATGACTTATTGAAGGCTAAAAAATCTATTCAATGGCCTTATCCAGCTGGTGCGACTAAGGGAACTTCGCGTTTATTTTCAGACAATCAGTTTTACACAGATAATAAAAAAGCCAAACTCTACGCAACACCAAGTGCGCATGAATCAGAGGTATTGAGTGAAGACTTGCCATTGGTGTTAACCACCGGTCGAATTCGTGATCACTGGCATACCATGACCCGAACAGGGAAAGTAGAAAAACTGAACCAACATATCGCTAAGCCTTATTTAGAAATTCACCCTGATGATGCACAAGCGCGGGGGATAAAAGATGGCGATATAGCAATTATTAAGAACAGCAGGGGTGAGGTACAAGTGCCAGCTAAAGTCACAGAAGACATTAAAAAAGGAGTGGTTTTTTTACCCATGCATTGGGGTAAAGTGCTGAATAAAGACTTGAATAGGGCTAATAATTTAACCAGTACCATTGTGGACGAATACTCCAAGCAGCCCGATTTTAAGTATGCTGCTGTAGAAGTTCAGAAGTTTGTGAAGCCTAAACAAAAAATTTGCATCGTTGGTGCTGGTGCTGCGGCATTCCAGTTTATCAAGTCGTACAGAGAACGCAACCATGAAGATGAAATAACAGTGTTCAGCAAAGAACCTGTTCCTTTTTATAACCGTGTGTTATTACCCGAATATATAAGTGGCGAGAAGGATTGGAGGAAATTATTAAAGTTTGATGAAGAGGCAGGGGATGTATTGGATAGTGAAATTATCACAGGCGTTTCCATTGATAAAATCGATAGAAAGAACAAAGAAATAACCGATTCTAACGGGGTTAACCATCAGTATGATACCCTGATCATGGCTACAGGTAGTGGCGCATTTATGCCGCCAAATATCCCTAAAGCAATGGATGGTATTTTCACTTTACGTAGTCGACCAGATGCAGAACGCATTCGGGAAAAATCAGCAGAAAAAAGCAACGTGGTCATTGTGGGGGGCGGTATTTTAGGGATAGAGCTAGCTGATTCACTCAATAAAATTGGGGTGCACGTCACCGTAGTGCAGCGTTCAAACCGTTTAATGGAACGCCAGTTAGATGAATTGGGAAGCCAGTTGCTCGATTTGGAATTGAAAGATCGCAGCATTCAAATTATTTATAATGACGAAGTACGAGAGTTTATAGGTGAATCTTCGTTGCAAGCCATTCGATTGAAGAGTGGTCGAACGGTGGAGTGTAGTGCGTTGGTGTTTGCCATTGGTACCAAACCACGAGTGGAAATTGCGCGTGAAGCAGATATAGATTGTGGTAGAGGAATTGTGGTGAACGACTATTTTCAAAGTAGCGACCCCAGTATTTATGCCATCGGTGAAATTGCAGAGTTTAAAAAACAGCTTTTTGGTATCACTGCTGCTGCAGAAGAACAAGCGGGATTGTTGTCGCAATACCTACTGGGTGACACGTCTAATCCATATACAGGTTCGCTATTGATGAACATCTTAAAAGTGGAAGGCTTTGATTGTTGTTCGGTAGGCATGACTGAAGTACCAAAAGATGACAAAGATTACGAACAAGTAGTCTTTACCGATCTGGCTCAACGGAAATATAAAAAATGTATTATCTATAAAGATAAGCTTGTAGGATGTGTGCTGATTGGCAGCAAAAGTGAGTTTGTGGAATTCAAGGAGCTCATTAAAAACCGGGTAGAATTAGGCGACAAACGCATGGAGTTGTTACAAGGTACTGGTGTTTCAAAAGAGGTTAAAGGAAAGCTGGTATGTTCTTGTAACTCTGTGGGAGAAGGCAATATTCTAGAAGAAATTAAAAAAGGCTGTGATAACCTCGCAGAATTATGCGCATGCACTGGAGCAGGAACAGGCTGTGGTAGTTGTAAACCAGAAGTGAAAGCGATTCTTGAGGGAAGCTTAAAGCTTGAAGCTATTAGCTGTTAGCTTAGCTCATTACTTAAAACTTATTACTCATAACTCAATACTCCAAAATGCTACACAAAAAAATAAAGCTGTTTGTACCTGGTGGTCGTTTGGCAACAGACGATTTCGCCCATTTAATTGAGTTGTGTAAGTTGGTTGGAGTAAACCATTTTCAATTTGGGCGGAGGCAAGAAATCATCATTCGGTTAGCGCGTGAGCGTGTTTCTCATTTTGAGCGATCCATCAAAGGTTTTGCCTACGAAATAGAAGGAGAAGAAGGGTATCAACAACACAATGTTGTTAGTTCATTTTTAACCGAGGGAATCAGTCCATCTACTTATTGGATGCGCGGTGGTATCATTCTGGACATTCTTGATCATATCAACTGGATCCCTTCAATTCGAGTAAATATTACTGATTTAAAGCAGGATTTAGTCTTTAGTTTTTATGGCGATGTCAACTGTATCCCTTCCGATCAGGTCAACTTTTGGCATGTCTATTTACGCAATAGAAAAGGAGGTGATTTGTTCTACTTTCCCTACCTGATTCATTCAGACGACATTCATCGGTTGGTAGCTGATTATGAAGTAGTTCATAAAGATACTTCATTGTCAATCAAAGAAAAAACCCGCATTTTACATCAGCGACTGCATGGTAGGTTAACCCCAACAACACTGGCACCTCAAAATCAGGTATCTGAATTTCATACGTATGAAGGGCTTCACCCATATGGTGGAGAAAACTATTGGCTAGGCATCTATAAACGAGAAACAAAGTTTCAATTTAGTGAACTTGAAGCTATCGTAAGTTTGTGTAAACAACACATGATAGGGTCTGTGAATATTACCCCTTGGAAATCATTATTGATTAAAGGGATCACGAATGAGAATTTAACAGATTGGAAGTTTTTACTGGCACAGAACGGCATAAATGTAGGACACTCTCAGGCAGAGCTCAACTGGCAAATTAATGATTTTGATGACGATGCTCATGAATTAAAAGCCTACATCCGAAAAGAATTTGCTGCAAATGATATCGCATCAACAGGCGCCATTATTGGTATCAACAACGATAAACAATATTCGTTTTCACATATCATCATAGAAAAAACTCCTCTACTAAAATTTTTAGGTTCAAATGAAATTAGCACTTATACGATTTATGTCAGAAAGGAATTTAATCCTACTTACAACGAGTTTGAAGTCTTTAAAAAATGGGTTACACGTAATGGTTTGGTAGACGTATTGCAAAAGGCATTTAAGTTATATCACGAGAAAGCGTATAAGGAATTTGCTACCTTCACAGCAAAGCCCTTATTGGTTGAAAAAGAACGGGTAATGAACACCAAGGTGATTAATGATGTGGTACACCAATGTGCTTCTTGTGGAACTGTTTATTTTTCAGAAATCGGTGATTTAGATCAAGAGATAATTCCAGGAACAAGTTTCAAAGAGTTGCCAGAAAGTTATTGTTGTAGTGTTTGTGAATCTCCCAAAAAATCTTTCCTTGCAATTAATAGAAATGAGTTATTAATAGCGACTAGTTAGACTTATTTATGAATTATGAATTATGAATTATGAATTATGAATTATGAATTATGAATTATGAATTATTTTTTCTTTTAGGCCGAAATTTTAATCTTAATTCAATCTAATAGCTAAAAACTCATATCTCTTACTGCTTAATACTCAAAACATGAAAACCAACTTATTAGGCGTAGTTCTTTGTGGCGGATTGAGTACCCGAATGGGAGAAGACAAAGGCATGATTAAAGTCCGTGAAGAAGAACGTTGGGCCGAAAAAATGTTTGCGCTTCTTTCAAGTGTTGCGCCCACAGTTATTTCCATAAACGAAACGCAAGAAGGGATTTATAATCGTTTTTTTGATCATCATCAGTTGGTGGTAGATTTACCAATTGCTAGTATTAATGGTCCATTGCGAGGGATGTTGTCGGTCTATGAAAAGTTTCCCCAGCACGATTTGATTATACTGCCCTGTGATCTGATTGATTTTGATGAGAAGGCATTGAGTAAAATTTATGAAGCTTATGAGAGCGACAAAAAACATGAAGTGATAGCACCGCTCTCCCAGAATTATCTGCAACCCTTAGCGGCCACTATATATAGAGTCCATGGACTAGATCGGATTAAAGCCTGGGTAGAAGATGAATCTCTTAAAAACCGTAGTATGATGCACGTATTAAGGCGGTTAAACACCCACGGTGTGCTGTTTGATCCATCGTTTGATTATGCTTTCCAAAATTTTAATCACCCTTCAGATTTAGGTCATAAACAAGTTTAAGCAGATAACATCGTATCACCGACTAGTATCTTCAAAATTATCAAACTCATCAGAGTCAGAGAGGTTGGAGTAAATCGAGTATTGTAAGGTATATTCAAGAGCTACTCGAACAGCTTCTTTTATTGGTAAGGTCTCATGGCTCAGTGAAGGCAAAATAGTTTTTAATCGATCGTAATAAGTGCTAGTGTATTCAAACTTATTATCCTGAAATGCACTTTCTGCTGCTTTTACTTCTTTTGGATGCTGTTCCTTTAATAACGAGCAAGTAATTAGTCGTGGTTGTCCATGTTTGTCACGTTGAGCACCAGCTCCAAAAACACGACAAATTAAGCCTCGATTAAAATAATCTGAACAAGATCCTGATAAATTAGGTGTGTAAATAGGACATAAGTCACTCTCACTATTTTGGAGATCGTCTAAAAACTGAACTAAGCTGATTTTTCCGAAACAATGAAACTGGCAAACGGTAGAAATTCAATAGGGAACGCAGCAACATTTGGGTTTTGACAACACTTACCACAGCCCGTTATACATTGTAAATTCGATTGGTTTTGAATAGCTTGATTCTGTTCTGTTACCTCCTGAAAAATCTGCTGCACTTGAACAACTTTTGAAAGTAGAGACATGTCTAATTATATTTTTGCAATAGTAGACATAAATGTGACACGTAAAGAGATTGCACTAAAAAATATTTTAAATTTGAAATATGATTTCAATAGTTACTACCGATTTAAAGTCTCATAAACATCAGGCTGATTTTTTAGCCTTACTAAATGTTTATGCCACAGATATTATGGGTGGAGGTAAAGCCATTGATAGCAGTTTACATCAGCAGTTAATTGAAGGATTAATTAATACGCCTCACAAACTGATTTTATTAGCTTATGAAAACGAAAAACCTATTGCAATAGCCAATTGTTTTTTTGGGTTTTCTACCTTCAAAGCAAACCTTTGTTAAACATTCACGATTTTGCAGTGGTGCCTGAAGCAAGAGGCAAAGGGGTTGCAAAAATTCTATTAGAAAAAATAGAAGAAGAAGCAAAAGACAAAAGACTGTTGTAAAATTACCTTGGAAGTATTGGAAGGAAACAAACGAGCACAAAAAATATATAAAGACTTTGGCTTTGGCAGCTACGAGCTAGATCCAGCAGCTGGAAAAGCATTGTTTTTTGATAAAGAACTTAAATAAAACACAATGGATATTTTATACATTTTAATAGTAGGTGCGCTTAGCTGGTTGGTTAGGAAGTTTGATTTACCAAGGCGCAGGATTGGGTTGCATTGGTAACATTGTTATCGGATTGATAGGTAGTTTTGTAGGCTATTGGCTTTTGGGTAAGCTAGATATTTCCGCAGGGTCAGGCACCTTAGGCACTATTCTTACCGGAGCCATTGGCGCGATTGTAATTCTCTTCTTTATTAATCTGATTTCAGGTAGGAGGTAAGTTACACCACGGTAGATATGCCACTTAGAGCCTGCCTGCCGGCAAGGCAGGCGCAATTTAATGGAGCGAAGAATCTTTGAGCCAAGGTCGATGTCCTCACCGACCTTACTTAAGTTAAGTTGAAATTATTGATTAATTTCTTCCTTCATTTCATCGAACATCTCATTCACTCGTTGACGTATTTCTTCTCTATCCTCAGGATTTTCGACCTTTGATAGTGCTTCTTTAAAGTTTTTCATAGCATCTTCCATATTCACTGCGGCATTACGGATGTCTTTAGAGGCACCTTTCAAATCATCTGATTGGTTTTCAAGTTTTTCTTCAATTTGATTTAGGCGTGTTTTTTCTTCCTTACAAGAAGAAAAACTCATCGACACTAAAATCGTAAATACAAAGCCTAAAATTAATTTTTTCATAATCGATATAGTATATGTTGTAAATCTAGCCACATCATTATGATGTAAGCATTCACTGGTGAAAAACAAAACGGAGCCCAAGAAAAATGCCGAACTATCACTAGTTACTTTCTAAGCTGCTTTCGCTTTCTTTTGCTCTTTTTTCATTGCTCGTTGCATTTGCTTCACAGTTTGGGAAGCATCACCAGGAGCCCATCCTGGTTCACCAAACGTATACATAAAAGCTTCATAAAGGTTTTTAGAGTTCTTGACATCATTCCAAATGTCTTTGTATTCGTGCGATACAATTACTAGAGGGTTATAGGAGTTTGGTTCGTGTACTACACCAAACTCAATATCAATTTCTTCATCCAACTCTTTCCAGCTGCCAAATACTTTGTCAAACAAATTCAAATAGCCCCCGTGGTTTTTATCAAGATATTCTAAGTTTCTGGCGTGGTGTACCTGATGTTGGGTGTGGGTATTTAGAAACTTGTCTAAGAACCCAAGTTTAGGCACGTATTTCGTGTGCAATTGAAATTGCCACAACGTTTCAATACCCAAGCACACTAAGACCATTTCTGGGTGAAACCCAATAGCTGGTAACCACATGTAAAATAGTGGTTTGTAAAGTAGAGTGACCCAACCATTTCGAATCCCGGTTCCAAAGTTAAAGTTACTCGATGAATGATGAACAATGTGTGCCGCCCACAAAAAGCGAACCGTGTGATTTAAACGATGAAACCAGTAGTAGGTGAAGTCATCTAAAAACTGACAAATAATCCAAACATACCATGCCCAACCAAAGGACTGGTAGCCTAAAATGTTCGTTCGAACGCCATTTACCTCAGGGTTAAAAAGCTCATAGGTTCCAAAGAATATAGCTCCAGTAAATAAAACTTTAACAACAGGACCTAAAATTGCCGCACCAACACCCATGCCAGTGCTAGCGAACAAATCTTTCCATTGGTAAAGATTTTCATTTCCATGTGTTTTACTGTAAATGATTTCGATAACAATGAGTGCGATAAAAAAAGGTACTCCCCAAACAACCGGATTAGTCAGTTCCATTTATTTCGATACTAAAATGTTGAGCAATTGTTTCTGATTTTTTATAAGATACAAATCTTTTGAGTTCCCAATTTAAAGAAAAAACACTTATAAGTTAGGAGGCTTTCTTTGTTTTTTGGCAAATTATATTCACGATGTGCAAACAAATAAAAATACAACTAGTGACTCAAATAGCGAATAAAATAAGTGTAATTTTGAAATAAAATTGATTATGTTAAGTGGTTTTGAACAGTTTCATGTCCCTTCTGTCGAAGGGAAAACACGAGTAGTTATAGTAGGTGGCGGATTTGCTGGGATGCGACTTACTCAAGTATTATTAAAAAGCAAAAATATACAAGTGGTGATGTTAGATCGTCATAATCACCATCTTTTTCAACCTTTATTATATCAAGTTGCCACTTTAGGTTTAGATCCGGATTCAATTGCTGAACCTATACGAAAACATTATGGAAATAACACTAATTTTTTCTTTCGTTTGGCAATAGTGGAAAGCATCGATTTTAAAGCCAATTCAGTTAATACTAACCTTGGTAATATTGAATATGATTATTTAGTTATCGCTAATGGTTCAAAAACAAACTATTTTGGTAATGAGGCTAATTTTAAAAAGGCATTTCCACTCAAACAACTTTATCACGCGCTTGGTCTTAGAAACCAAATCATTACTACTTTAGAAGAAGCCGTAACAAGCAATTCAACAGAAAAGGTAAAAGCTTGTCTTACATTTATTGTTGTCGGAGGTGGGGCCACAGGTATAGAAGTTTCTGGAGCACTGGCGGAATTACGGAAACATATATTACCCAATGACTATCCCGATTTAGATAGCAACTTAATGCGTATTGTTCTAGTAGAAGGTGGCGGTAGAGTGCTATCTGGACTTTCACCAGAATTAGGTGAAACAGCTTTAGAAAATTTACGCGATTTGAATGTTGAAGTACTTTTGAATACCACGTTGAAATCATACGATGGTGAAACTGCAACATTAGGAGATGGAAGTACTATTGCAGCTAAAACCCTCATTTGGGGAGCTGGTGTGCAAGGTAACATCATCGAAGGCATTCCTTCAGAGGTGATTGAACATTCGAGAATAGTTGTAGATCAGTTTAATAAAGTTGGTACGACAGAAAATGTTTTTGCTATTGGCGATGTGGCACTCATGAAAACGGAGAAATATCCAAAAGGACATCCAATGGTAGCGCAAACAGCTATTCAAATGGGTAAACTGCTTGGAGTGAACTTACTTAATTCGATTAATAACAAACCTTTAGTTCCATTTGAATATAATGATAAAGGTTCCATGGCCACTATAGGAAGAAATAAAGCAGTGGTTGATTTACCGCATAAAATAAAATTTGCAGGCCGGGCCGCTTGGTTTGTCTGGATGTTTGTTCATCTCCTTTCTATCGCTGGTTTCAGAAATAAACTAGTAGTCTCGCTCAATTGGTTTTGGAGGTACTTAACGTATGATCGTGGCAATAGGGTTTTAATTAGAAATCCTAAAGACGTGTCTCGTTAATCGACACCATACCGATAGAGGTTTTAGAAGGTGTTGTTTGTTTTGTTAAAAGCACGTTTTAAGATAAATATCAACAGAATCATGGATAAACCAATCAAGAAAAGTAAGGATAGGGTTTCAAAGTTAATAGTCCACTCCCGAGTTTGAAGGTTGTAAATGGAAGAAGCTTGTTTTCCAGCCCATATAGCCAGTAAAGTTCTTGGGAGCATTCCTAGTGTGCCGTAGACGATAAACGTGCTGAAGCGTGTCTTTATGGCTGCGAGAAGCACGTTGGTAAATGCGAATGGGAGCACTGGTGACAGTCGGCAGGTGAAAACAAGTTGCTTTTCTGACTTTTGAATATTTTCGAAGAACGCTTTTCCCTTAGGAAATAGAGCTAGAAGTCGTTCCACTTTTCCATGATCTAAAAATTTGCCGATGAAAAAACCAATAACTGAAGCATAGAGGTAAGAAATCACTACAAAGGGAATGGCTTTCCATCCCAAAATAAAACCACTTAATAGTGCAACAAACGTTGTCGGTGAAAGCATTAATCCCATCACCAAGGAAGCTACTACCGTGTAAATCATTACCTCAAGCCACGTAAGCTGAAGAAAAATTTCTTTGTGATTAATCACCCACCCAATAAAAAAACTACTGAACGTCAACGGCAACAACCCGGAAATAAGGAAAGGAAGTATAGAATAAAATGTTTCTTTAGCTTTGAGCATCGTTCGATTTGGTAAATTTAGTTAGAAAGTCGTAAGTTTTGGGTTATAAGTTCACCTAAAATTTAAATCAAACGTAAGGTTAGTGAGAAACAAGACAAAGTATAAATGTGAAATCAGGAATATGATCATCTAAATACTTTGTACTTAATACTAAAATCTCGGTACTCAATCTCATTACTCTGTACTAACTACTCAATACTCAATACTCCACCATGAAATTCGCCACTAAAGCCATACATGCAGGTCAACATCCCGATGAAACAACAGGAGCTGTTGTACCACCGATTTACCAAACAAGTACGTACGTTCAAATCACCCCAACAGAAAACAAAGGTTATCATTACGCTCAGAGGTGAAAACCCTACTCGTGCAGCCTTAGAAGAAAATTTGGCTGCATTGGAAAATGGAAAACATGGAATCTGTTTTGGGAGCGGAATGGCTGCAATAGATGCCGTATTAAAACTTTTAAAACCGGGTGATGAAGTAATCGCTACGCATGATTTGTATGGCGGAACCTATCGCATTTTTATGCAAGTATTTCAACAGTTTGGAATCAAGTTTCATTATGCCAACTTAACCAATGCTGAAAACATAGAAGCGTATTTCAATGCGAACACCAAGCTGGTTTGGTTGGAAACGCCAACCAACCCGTTGTTGAATATTATTGACATCAAAGCTGTAGCTGGTTTTGTAAAGCAGAGAAAAGAGGTGTTATTAGCCGTAGATAATACGTTTGCTACACCTTATTTACAAAATCCGTTGGATCTCGGAGCAGACATTGTAGTACATTCCGTGACAAAATATTTGGGTGGACATTCTGATGTAATTATGGGTGCTTTGGTAGTAAATGACTCAGAATTGCACAAAAAGTTAGCATTTATTCAAAACGCGTGTGGCGCTGTGCCTGGTCCTATGGATTGCTTTTTAGTTTCGAGAGGAATAAAAACATTACATTTGCGCATGGATCGACACTGTAAAAATGCAGAAGCGGTAGCACAGTATTTAGACAATCACCCTAAAGTGATGCATGTTTATTACCCAGGGTTAATGACCCACCACGGTCATACCATTGCCTTTAAACAAATGAGAAACTTTGGGGGGATGGTGTCTTTTGAACTAAAAGGTGATTCCGTAGAGGAGGCAGTGAAGGTAATGAAGCGGTTTAAGATTTTTACTTTAGCAGTGTCGTTAGGTGGTGTTGAGTCACTTAGTGCTCATCCCGCCACTATGACGCATGCAAGTATTCCTAAAGAAGAAAGAATGAAAGCAGGCATGAAAGATAGTTTGATTCGTTTAAGTGTAGGAGTAGAAGATATTGAGGATTTGTTGGAGGATTTGAAGCAGGCGATTGGTTAGCAAGGAGCTTTTAGCGATTAGCCTTTAGCTTTAAGCTTGAGGTTCGTGGGACACGGCCTTGGGCGTATATTGGGTAAAGTTGCTAACAGATATGAGATTATTAGATATGAGAGATTAGACATCTTGGCTCTTGTACGTTGGTTCTATATTTACCCCTACTTTCTACTTTACTCTTTCTACCTTCATCCTTCATATTTCTACCTTCCAAATCATTCAAACATAAAAGGTTCGTGGAGACACGAACCTTGGGCGGTTATAAGGTAAATGCACATAACTTGGGGGCTAACAGCTAAAGGCTTAAAGCTATTAGCTTCAGAGCAGTTAGATATTAGATCATTAGATATGAGAGATTAGACATCTTGGCTCTTGTATCTTGGTTCTATATTTACCCCGTCTTTCTACTTTACTCTTTCTACCTTCATCCTTCATATTTCCCTCTTCCAAATCACTCAAACATAATAATCACCGGATACTGCATGTGTGACCGTACCGCTTGTCCTTGGTTTTTCCCGGGGTTGTAGTCGGCAACTTTGGCAAATTCAGCTTTCACAATTTGGTCCACTTTGGGGTCAATTCCTTGCATGACTTCTACATTCGCAAGTTGACCATTTTCCAATACGATAAATTTTAACATGACCACACCCGGGTTTACATCATCGAGGTAACTTCCTAAAGCTTGTAATTTAGGAAAAACAGCCCCCATCAGTTTGTTGTTGAAAACCATCATGCCTTCCTTAGGTTCAGCCCGAATTTCTGTTGATTGAAATACTGTAGGTGCTTTAACCACTTCTTCTTTTGGAATCTCTACCTCCATATCAGGATCATAAAAGTCATCCTCTAACTCTTCTTCTTCTTCTGGTTCATCTACTTCTTCTATCAATTCATCATCTTCGACTACTTCCAACACAATTGATTTTTTAGCAGGAGGTGGGGGTGGTGGCTCGATGTTCGTGATTTGAATATCTTCTATTTCGTCTTCTACAATGCTTACATCTGCTTTTTTCTCAATTACCACTTTGTCATAGGCTTTATATTCCAATGCTAAGTAAGTAAAGATCATGGTAATGAATAAACCTGCTACTAAAGCATAAGGACGGTTTCTATAGATGTCAGCATCAGCATAGCGCTTTAACATTTTTAAATCCACAGCATCCATTGTAGCCGTTTCTGCAGTGCTAACTGACGAAGCGGAATAATATTTATTGAAAAGCACTACTGCCAGCACAGGCAAAACAAGTAGAGCGATAAATGCGAGTATGATTAACATTTTTTTAGTATTGAGTAATTAGTACTGAGTAGCGAGTATTGAGATGTTAGTATTGAGACTTGAGTACAGAGTACAGAGTATTGAGTACAAAGTATTAAGATGATAGAGTTTCATGTTTCTGATTTCACATTTATCTTGACTCTTGGTTCTTGCATCTTGATTCTCTTTAATTATTCCCAGTTTCCTTTTAATGTAGCCGCTGCTTTTGATCCTATTCTTAGTGGTTTTAAATCACCTTTTTCTTGTCTTCTAGGGTTTATAGGTGCGGGGTCACTTACCTCTACCACATAAAAACCTTGGAGTTTATTGGCGTATAAGTCAAAGAGGGTATCCGATAGTGGTACGACTGCGATGGTTTCAATATCTGTGGCTTTGAAGGCTGCTGTTTCTTCCATCACATCGATGGCTGGACGAATACTTAGGGTATCTGTGATAAACTCAACTTCTTCCTGCCCATTTACTAGCGTGATTTTTTCTTTTACCTGGGTAATAGCTACTTGTCCCGTTTTTAAGAAATGCTGCAAGTCGCTCCAATCTCTCGCATACGTTTTATTGACATCAAAATAGAGTTTTTGCGCTTCGCGGATTTTCTTTAATTTTTGAATCACTAAGTCGTCAGCCATTTTTATTTGTGCTATTTCATGGTCTTTTGCCATGATAGAACCATAAATTTTGAAGCTGAGAACGATGCTGATAACTCCGAGAATAGCCGTAGCGGCAATGCGTATGATAGCTTTGTTTTTCATTAGATAACCTCGTCTTTCTTTTTAGTAGAAGTGAAGTGAATATTTCGCACACTCGATTTTCTTAACTCCTGTTTGAAGTCAATGACAATACCCATGTTCGCTTCTTCATGTACACGAACATTGACCACGATGTTGTTTTTACTTTGACGCTGAATGGGCATTTTAGCCAATGTTTGAGCAATCACTTGATGGATATCCTCTGGTTGGATAAATTTTTCGTTGACTTGAATCACTTCTTCTGTTCCAAATGTTTCTGCATCCTTCGGGAAACCGATGTAAACATCCAACGCTTCTTTTGTTTCGTCCAAATCCTGCAATTGCGTGATTTGAGGAATTTTGATTTCCACCTTCGGATCTGTTTTTCTCATCTTGGTGGTAACCATGAAAAAGAACAACAGAATGAATATAATATCGGGTAGGGCAGAGGTGGGAATCTCCTGCGTTACGTTCGATTTTTTCTTGAATTTTGCCATTTTTATTAAGCGATTATCGTTTAGCTCAAAGCCATTAGCTAAATGCTAACAGCTAAAACCTTATAGCTTATTTAATTAAAATCATTCGGTTCAGCCTCAGACAAAGTCAAAGGATATTCATCTTTAGCGTTCAGTAACAAAGCATTTTGCTCCGCATCTTCCGGGTCAAGTGCTAAGTATTCTTTTACTGTCATGTTTAAATATTCTGCTCGTAGCTCGTAATATGCACCGACCAACTCATCCACCACAGCGATGTAGGTTTTATAGTTAGTGCCTCTATCCGATTTGTAAGAGACAATTGCATCCAATGGTGACTCTGACAAGTCAGCACGTTTTCCTCGGTTATCGATGAATTTTTTTGCTTCCTCCCGCAGTTTTGGAATTTCAATAATTCCACCTTTCACCAACACTTGGTTGTTGGAGTTAATGATGACCTCAAAGATGTTGCGTTTCTTCATCTGTTCGGTTTCCGTTTCAGCTTCTTTTTTTTCAGGCAAGATCAACCGTAAACCTTTTTCACTCGCGATAGTTGTTGTCACCAAAAAGAAAATCAGAAGCAAAAACGCAATGTCAGCCATTGAGCTGGAGTTGACCTCCACTTTATCTCTTTTTTTAATTCTAACCATAGCTATTTTAGTTCAATATTTTCTTTACTTCACCAACTATCAGCGCACCGATACTTAGAAATAACAAGGCATACAATGTTTTCACCATCGCACCCACAAACTTCAATTCACCACCAGTGAAAGGAATGCTTGCAGAAATAGTGGTTACATCATCAGAAGAGGAAGCATAGGAAATCAGAAAACACACACCAAGCAAAACGATTCCAATGCCGAAACGAATAAGCATGGTCTTGTTTTGAACGATTTTGTAAATGGAAAATCCGATAGTTAAGATCGCAGCAATCCAGATGAGTGGCATCACAAAGCTAACCCCCATACCAGCGGTATTGTCACTTATAGCTGCTTCCACAGCAGGATCCTGCGCTGCAGTCATTTTACCAATGTTGATGACAATCAAAAGAGAAAGTAAACCACCTAAGAGGTAAAATGCAGTTGTATAATATTTTTTTATTAGTTCCATTTTGGAGTATTTAGTATTGAGTACAGAGTAGTGAGATTGGAGTATAGAGACTAGAGTACAGAATATTAAGTACTAAGAATTGCTATTCACTTTTAACTACACACTATTCACTATTTTTTCACTTTCCCACTTGCCACTAACAAGTCGATGAACTCATTAGAAGCATCTTCCATTTTACCAGCAATAGAGTCAATTGTGCTAGACAAGTAGTTGTAAAACACTTGAAGAATAACAGCTACAATCAAACCTGCAACAGTGGTTAATAGGGCGACTTTAATACCTCCGGCTACCTGGTCAATTTTAATGTCTTCCGCTTGTTCGATGACATCAAAAGCGTCAATCATACCAATTACAGTACCCATGAAACCAAACATAGGCGCAAGAGAAATGAAAAGAGAAACCCAAGTCATGCCTTTTTCTAATTTGTTCATTTCAGAAGAGCCGTAAGACTCGACAGATTTTTCCACTGCAGCAATACCTTCATCACTACGCACAAAACCTTGCGCGAAGATGGCAGCAACTGGTCCTTTCGTGCGAGCACACAAATCTTTCGCAGCGTCTACACCTTCGTTCATGAGTTTGTACTTAACATCAGCCAGCAGTTTTTTATAGTTCATGTTCGCTAAGTTCAAAGTGATTACACGTTCAATTGCGATAGCTAAACCAAGAATCAAGCAGATCAACACGATACTCATAAAGCCGGTACCACCTTCGATGATTTTTCCTTTAATGACTTCTGTGAATGTTGGTTCAGCGGCTTCTTGAATTGGTGCTTCTTCAGCAGGAGTAGGAGTGGTTGCTTCAGCTACAGCGGTGTCGGTTTCAGACATGACCGAATCAGAGGTAGCCAAAGCGGAATCGCTAGTAGTAACATTTGTTTCAGCAGTTGCATCTTGTGCAAATGAGGCAAATGAAGTAAAGCCTACAAAGAGTCCAATAGATAAGAATTTGATAAATGTACGTTTCATTTTATATGTGATTTATTGCGTTTTTTCGTTGTTGATTTTTAGAAAGTGTAAGAAGCTGTTACCCCAAATTGTCTCCCCTTTTTATAGGATTGGAATACGTATTCCTGGTCATTAAACTTGTCGTATGCAGGGTCATTTCCAGCAAACTTGAACAAGAATTTATAATCAGGATTTAAGATGTTTTTTATTCTCACTGTAACACTTAATCGTTCACCAAATTTCTTAGAAAGGTTTAAGTTTAGTTCTCCTCTACTTTTTTCATAGATGTTAGGTGTACCACCAGGAACAATGATTGCTATTCTATCACCGAATATGTTATATGACACATTAGCTGAAAAATTTGAGCTATCATGAGAATATTGTAAGAATGCATTGACGATGTAAGGTGATTGACCAAAGAAAGGACGCGTATCTTTATGATATGGATCTTGTAAACGAATTTGTTCTAATTCATCAGGATTGATTTTGTCAATGGATTTAGTGATAGCTGTATTAACTCCAACATCTATCATTGTCCAGTTTTCTTTTAAGAAAGCTAAATCTCGTTTAAACTCAAGTTCAATACCATATAGCTTGGCCTGATCGGTATTTTTCCATTGTAACTCGGTGTTACCTGCCGTAGGATTGATGATAAGCGCAATAGGGCTATGGAAGTGTTTGTAAAAAGCGGCAACACTCATTACTTGGCCTGAATTAGGGTAAAACTCTAACCGAAGATCATAATTATCTACGGTTGTTCTTTCTAAGTTTGGATTACCAATTAATGTCCAGTCAAGAATATAATCAAGAGTAGCAAAAGGAGCAATTTCTCTAAAGCTTGGTCGAGCAAGCGTTTTGTTATAAGAAGCTCTTAATTTTAAATCTTGTTTTTTGAAATCAGAGGAATCTTCGTTGTATTTAAATCTGTTTTTAAAAAAGGAGTAGATTAATGAGACAGACGGAAGAACATCATTGTTTAGTAATTGACCTGTTGGTATTTGAACTTCTTGACTCGTAACAGTCATGTCAGTTCTTTCATATCTCGCACCTGTTATGAGGTCTAGTTTTCTATGTAGAGGTAACTCACCCATTAAATAAGTGCCGTATACCTTCATTTTCCCATCGTAGTTATTTCGATCAAATGTTTGGTCTATGATGCCTATTCCCGGTGCTTTTGAACCGTCCTCTAGGGTGATCTCTCCTAAGTTTTTATCTTGTAAATATTCAGTTATGTCTCCATTATAATCAACGTATTGACTTGAAATTAAATCGACTCGTGATTCTCTAAATTCTCTATTTTTGTAAACAGACGAAAAGCCACTCTTAAGTTTTAATTCTGTAGTATCAGTCAATGCTATAGGAAGAGTGAAATGAACTTTGAAATCATTGTTTTTCTGATTCATAGTTCGGCTATATCGACCTGGTTTGTTGTATATTTGAGTTGAGAATTGATAAACTTCTTCACCGTTATTATTAACATAGAAGTCATCGGTGAAAAACCTTAAGTCTGGTTGTTCTTGTTTAGACAATGTATAAGCGTCAAACCATTCTATTTTTAAAGGAGCTTTGAAGATGGCGCTGTCAATTTCATGTTCTCCATAAAGTTGACCTGAATTAATGGATCGTTGGAGGTATGAAAGTTGTCTAACACGAACAGTCAATTCCGAATTATCAGAACGTGTACCTTCAGCATAAGATGCCTCAGTTGTTCCACTATGATTGTGTAAGTAGGTAAAACCTATTTTATTGTCACTATTAAAGCGATAAGTTGCATTTCCTACAGCACCAATTAAAACGTTATCAGTACCATTTCTTACAGTAAATTCTTTTTTAGGATTAAAGGAGCTGATTTCATCAACAGTACCTCCTAGTTCGTAATCTCCCGCAAATCCATTTTCGTAATATTCATACTCTCTTCTGTAGTTTACACCAGCAAAATATCCAAAACTTCTACCGACATCTATGGAATCTTTACGAAGCATTTTTTTACGATTACCTACAACTAAACCCATATTGTGGTTTAAGAAATTTGATTGCTTAGTAGGTTCAAACTCTTTGTTAAAAGACTTCACAGATTGGTCGTAAGTATTAGGGAAAAAGTAATATCCTTTTTGTATTTCACCGTTTTCTAATCCTTTTTTTACTTCTTCAGGAAAATCCCTTTGACCGTTGTCGTAGCCTAGCCAATCAGTTGAAGATCGTTTAGATAATAGGTAATTATCATTAAACGTGACTTGAGGATTAAAACTTGAACCTACTGATAACTTAACAGTAAATGAGTCTAACATGTCATTGGTACGAATATCAATTAAACCTCCTGTAAAATCGGCAGGTAGGTCAGGAGAGTAGGTTTTAATCACCTTCATACTCTGTACAAATGAAGTAGGGAAGAGGTCTAGTTGAACGGCATTTCTATTAGGATCAAGACCTGGTATTTCGGACCCATTGAGTAGTGTTTTAGTGTATCTATCTGATAATCCTCTAACGTAAGCATATTTACCGTCAACAACACTTACCCCTGAAATGCGCTTAGCTGCATCGGCTACTTTATTATCACCTCTTTTTTGAATTTCTTCAGCAGCTAATACTTCAACAACTTTAGTTTCATTTTTAACTTCATTAGTAGCAGTTGTTGCAGAGGCTTCGTTTCTTGAAAGAATGATTTTAATCCCTGCTTCTTTTTCCACTGACTCACCCATTGCCAGGTTAGCAACTGAGTTTTGACTAGCTTCAACTTTGACTCCTTCTATTGTTTGGTTTCCTATTAATACATAAGAAACAGTGATGTCATATTTTCCAGGTGTGACGTTTGTGAGGGTATATTCGCCATTCATCCCTGTAAAAGCACCATAGGTAGTTCCAGGAATAAAAACTTGAGCTCCGAATATTGGCTTGTTAGTAGTGTCTCTTCCATCTGTAATCACACCACTGATAGAACCCGTTTGTGCTTTGATGACTAATGAGGTAAAAACTAATGCTATTATGCAAATTGTTTTTGTGAAATTCATATCCTTCTTCTTCCGTCTATTTTTAACACTGCAAAAATGTTAGTCTATTGTTACTACTCCCTCATTGAAATATTAAATAAATGTTAAATCAGTAAATACTTTTGAACATTCAATACATAAAAAAACCCCAAGCATTGCTTGAGGTTTTTAAGTAATAGTTGATTAAACTTAATTATTTTGTTGGGAAAGTTTTTGTCCAACCAGCAGCCCAGTTACTTCCGCTAAATGCACCTTTGTAAGGAGCAGCAGTAAACCAGCTATCAGTTGCAGCAGTTGCAGCTAATTCTGTTGCTGGAACAGGAGTGGTTGCAGTTACACCTGTAGATGCGACAGTATTGCCACTAACGTTTGTGGCACTTAATAAGTCACCTATTACAGTTGCAGCATCTTTATCTACCTCTAATACTAACTTTGTCAAGTCATTACCAGCCACACCGTCAAATACATTGTTCATTATTTTTAAGTCACCATCTTCCAATCTTTTTCTTGATTGTTGCTCAGAACCTGTGTTTTCAATATCAATACCTTTTGACCAGTTTGCAAATATTGAGTTATGGTACTCACCACCAGCATTATCTCTAAAAGTGATTAATCTTTTTGATCCATTACCAATATAAGTAGCGTTATAGATAACTGGTTTAGCAATTGGCATACAAGTCTCACAATCAGAAGGACCTCCATCGTGCTCACCACCTCTATCAGAATCTGAACTTTGTAATGTTACCCAAAATTGACCTTTGCCATGATAACCTTCATCATAGTCAAACGAATCATCCTTACTGTATGATACTAAAGCATGTTTAACACCTACGCTACCACCGAAAAATTCGATACCATCATCATTATTAGCATAAATTTCTACATAGTCGATAGTAGTTCCTGAACCAACACCACCAAGTGTTAAACCGTTGATTTCATTACCAGCACCAATTTCAGTACCACCATGTCGAATAGAAACATATTTAATCACACCAGAGTTGTCAGCATCATCGCTTCCACCATAAAGACCTCTTACCTCAGTAGTAGGTATACCTTCTACAGCTGTTTCTCCATTGTTAGTGATTGTAGCTTTACCTAAAACAATTAAACCACCCCATAAACCTTTAGTTCCAGCGTTTAATTTATCGCCACCTTCTAAAGTCCCATCAGAATATCTGACGATGTCATCAGCAGCAGTGGTCATGATAATTGGCATATCAGCAGTACCTTCTGCCATTATTTTACCACCTCTAGCTACAACTAGAGCAGATGCTTCAGCACCCTGACCTGCAGTACCCTTGATAATGGTACCTTCTTCGATTGTCAATGTTTGACCTTCGTTAACAAATACTTTTCCTTCAAGAATATAAACTTTTTTGTTTGACAGTGTGATTGTACCTGTTCCTTTTCCGAAATCTTCGATTGTAACAGTTGTTAATGTTTTTCCTTCTACATCAGAATCAACTTCTGACATTGTCGTTTCCTTTTCTGTTTCTATTGGACAGTCAGTACAGTCTTCTGGTTTTTTTTCATCTTCACCACATGATGTCATTAATAACCCCATTGACATTACTAATGTCATACTTAGGAATAACTTTTTCATAATTGTTGTTTTTAGTTAAGTATTAAAGTTTGTTTCACTTCTTTTTAGATGCCACAAACTTAGGGGCTTAGTGTTAAGGGAATCTTAACAATGACTTATGTTTTCAATAAGTTTTAGAAGGGTAGGTTAAGGGTTTGTTAGTTAGATTCCGCACAAAAAAATAAATAGGAAAAAATTACAATTATTGATTAAACCTTTTACTTCTAGCCAAGTCAGAGCTCCTTAATCATTTTAACCAAAAATTTAAATTTTATGAAAAAGTATCTTTTAGGAGCCGTTGCGCTATGTTTTTTAATGCAAGCGAAAGCTCAAGACACCGAAGAAACGGTAAAAACAAAAGTCAGAGAGGTAGGTCTAACCGCTTCTAGTTTAACGAACGGCTTCGGGTTGACCTACCGTGTCGGTAATGAAAAAATGGTTTGGCGTTTTAATGCTCTGTCAGGTCAGTATAATCAGGGCGGTAATGTCCAAGATGATTATTACCAGAATACAACCATTAAAAGTTTGAATCTATCAACAAGTTTTGGGGTCGAATTTAGAAAAACTATTACCGAGAAGCTCACGTGGAGAACAGGTGTTGATTTAGGGTTTTCAATGTCTAGTTATTCTAGACAAGAAAATAATGATTCAACAATTTATAGATCCGCTTATTCTAGAGATTTGTCTGACAAAAGGTTTATGCCTACAGTTAAACTCGTTTTAGGGGTGAACTATCAGGTTGCTGAAAATATTATTTTGGGAGCAGAAGTCTTACCATTCATAGGAATGGAATTTATGAAGTATAAGAGAAGTGAAACGTATGCAGATGTAGCACAACCTGACCAGTTGATTGACAACGAATCAACTGGTTTTAGGATAGGACTTGATAGTAGCCCTGTATTGTTAAGTGCTGTAGTTCGATTCTAAATTTCACAGGTTATCAAAAACAAAAGGGTTAAAACGCAGTTTTAACCCTTTATTATTGCAAGCCATAATCCTTGCACCCGCTATATAAGTTTTTAATCTCTTTTTTGTAGTGTCACCGTTTCTCCAACCCAACAACCAGTAGTCATGGTGTCGCCTACTTTTTGGTTTCTAACGAAAATATCTTCCACACTTGGGAATTGGGCTTTGGCTGTAGCCATCTTTGAAGAATTTCCAGCCTTCTTATACTCATTATAAGCAGCGATATAAATTAATCGATCACTCAGTGCATCGCCTTTAGCACATTCACTACCACTCGTCATATATAAATCTCCAATTGTCTGGTGACCTTCGGCTGAAAGACTTGGGTTTTTTTCAATAGCCTTGTAGATGTTGCTTCTCGCAGTGCTTTTTCGTCCTTTTTGTATATCAATAGATGCTAACTTCATATATAATTCACCTTTAACAGTGTCACTTTGAGCTAACTCTAAGGACTTAGAATAACTTTCATATGCTTCATCTGCTTTTCCCTGGTTTTGGTAGATGTTACCCAGTGTTTTTAAATTTTTATAAGTAGGACCTTCCTGTTCTATTAAATAGTTGGTAGCAGAAATGTAAAGTTCGTTACTGATACATTTATTTTTCTCAAGCAAGTTTTGAACTTTATTTGCTAACTCCACTGTAGGATTGGAAGTGAATTTTGGTCCGTAGTTGTTTTGTACAAAATCGCAATCTACTGTTATGTGCGCATTTAACTCTTGGTCAAGCTTTTCTTTATAGTGGTCAGCAGATTTACCACCTCTTGCCTCTAAGTCAGCTATAAGTGTGTTATACAAATCCAAAATTTCTGTTTCCGTCATTTTTTTTGCATCTAGCTCTCGAGTTGCTGCTGCGAAATAGAATAACAAGTTGATTTCATAAGTTTCCTTTCCGTTAAGCGTGTATATTTTTTTGTATAGATCATACATCTCATCCCGCTTGGTTTTGTCTTTATAGTAGTGAGGCCATGCTACTAAACCTTTTAGGTTCAACACGTATTCCTCGTTTCCATATAGCGCCATTCGTTTGTCATAAATTGCGATAAGCGAGTCAGTTAAAATTTCCTTTTTGTCTCGGTCTTTTTCATCTCGTAACTTGTTTTGATAAACGGTACCTGCTAGTTGATAGAGTGCTAAGTCAAGGTTAGGGGCATGAATTAACAACCAATTAGCAGGTGCTGCGGCTTCATTATATTTTTCAGCATCAACCAATGTCTTTAAATACATGTAGTTTCCTTTTGCTTCCTTGGGATTATCACCCCAGTTCCAAGTATCTTGTGCATGTGTGAGTGAAAAAGTAAAGCTTGTTAATAATATTAATAAGGTAGTTGTCTTCATCATGGTTTAATTCTTATGCTTCTATTTTGTAACCTAATCCTTTAACTGTTTTAATGTAGCTATCACCTATTTTTTCTCGCAATTTACGAATGTGAACATCAATGGTGCGATCACCAATAGCCGTATCTACCCCCCACACTTTGTTAAAGATTTCATCACGGGTAAATAGTTTACCAGGTTTAGAGGACAATAATAATAAAAGTTCAAATTCTTTTTTAGCTAAAGCCAAAGCGTCACCATTTTTCTTAACTTCAAAACGTTCGATGTTGATGCTAATTTCTCCAAAAGTAAACTCATCACTTTTAGAAGAACCATATTCAGAGCTTATTTTTCTTTTCAAGATTGCCTTTAACCGACTAGCAAGTACTTTTGGTTTAATTGGTTTTACAATATAATCATCACCACCATTTTCATAACATGCAATTTGAGTGAAGTCTTCTGTTCTAGCTGTTAAAAAAACGATTAATGTGTTTTCAAAAGTAGAATCTGCTCGTAATTTTTCACACACTTCAACTCCGTCCAATTTAGGCATCATAATGTCCAAGATAATTAAGTCGGGAATCTCATCTTTAGCAACCCTGATAGCCTCTTCGCCATCTTTTGCAGTAAAAATCACATATCCTTCTCTTTTAAGATTATATTCTAATAATTCTAAAATGGATATATCATCATCTGCAATAAGTATCTTTGTCATAACGTATTATTTTCTTCGCCACAATAATATTATAGTAATGTTTACAGGGCGTGAAACACGTGTTAAGTTTCTGTTAAGTTTTTTAAGTGATATTGAGTGTTAAGTAGAGAGTATGGATTATAGAGTCGTGAGATTTTGAGTACAAAGTGTTAAGATGTAAGACATAAACCTAAAAGAACAGAGACATACTGAGTATTAAGGAAGTCTTTGTTCTTTTAGGCTTTATACTCCATCTTTTCACCTATAATTTTCTAATTTTTAATAAGCTAAGAACTGAGTGCTAATAGCTAACTGCTGAGATCTTGTGACTTTTACACCTTGGTTTGTGACTTCACAAACCTAGCGAGGTAGCGGAGACACAGCCTCAGGAATATTCAAATATCTAAAAGTCTTACACCTTATTACTAATATCTAATATGTAAAATCTCCAATCTAACATTCTAAGATCTTACTGATAAAATCTAACCTCAAATTCAAAACTTTAAAACTTGAAACCTTCCAACTTGACAACTTCTTACTATATTTGCACCCCTATCACAAACAATGCGCACGTGGTGGAATTGGTAGACACGCCAGCTTGAGGGGCTGGTGGGCTTTAGCCTGTGGAAGTTCGAATCTTCTCGTGCGCACTTTTAGATGTAATTTTTGTGGTAAAAATTTAAAAAAAAATCACAGGTTAAAAAACTATATTATTTGATGTATGGGGCTATAGAATGGCTGGTGGAGAAATGGTGATTTATTTTTATCTCGATAGTTTAAACTGTTATGCTGGTTTATCGTTAAATAAAGACGAAAAAAAAACAATAACAAATAAGGAGTTTTACCGTATCAGACAAAGAATCTTATATAAATGTGTTGAGTTGATTAATTTTTGCAGATTGAATTTAAACGAGAGGTTAGTATATTTATTATAAAAGATGTAATTTTAAAACTTGATTTTAATATAATCGGCCAGCAGCATGATTAAGCGAATACTTTACAGTTTATTAATCTCATTAGGTAGTGTTTCTGGTGTCTTAGGACAAATAGTTACTTGTGACACCACGATTTCTACAGGTGATAATTTAATTAGTAATCCTCAATTTGATGATGGATTCACTGATTTTACTTTTGATGCAAATTATCAGGTATTCGGAGGTGGTGCTTCTAACCCTGATGATGTGCTAATTGGAACCTTAGCAAGTGATCTTAATCCTGCCTTTGTTGGTGTGGGTAAAGGAGGAAGTGGTAATTTCTATATGATTGATGGCTCCTGTACTGTTCCTAACTCATTCTACATGAGGAGTGTGAAGGTAGAAACAAATACATGGTATTTTTTTAGACTTTCAGTGATGTCGATGTATGTAAACGGAAGTGGTACTGATTTAGCGTATTTTACCTTTAAATTAGGTGGACTAAATTTTGGAACAAACTTTCAGGCGCCTCCTACAGCGGGAGATTGGGTTGAATATGTTGATTCGGTTTATTACACCGGGCCTTCGGGAATTCAAACTTTTGAAATTGTGAACACCAATGCTGATAACTGTAATAACGGAAATGATTTTGCAATTGATGATTTGGAATTAGTACCTGGATGTGGTTTTGGTGATCCATCCCCTCAACCAGACTTAGGTTTAGATATTACCCTTTGTGGCACAACGGGGGAGGTGACAGTTGCTGACTTTGGAATCGACTTTACTGATCCAACGATTGAATGGCTCTGGAGTAACGGCTCAAGAGATACCGTAGTAACTATCACATCAGCTCAAACAGTCGCATTATGTGTGCAAAAAACTGGGTCTTGTGTTAAAGCTGATTTAGCAGCTGTATTAGAGGATTATGATGTGGATCTGGGGCCTGATATCGAATTGTGTTCACCTGTACAAACGTCTATAAGAGCAACACTTACAGGGGGGCATTCTGGTAATTTTGTTACCTATAGGTGGTTTAAAAATGCTGTAGAAATACCTGGAGAAACAGGTACTACGCTTGATATTAACGAAGTAGGCACATATATGGTCGAAGTAACAGATCCTAATTGCGGTGTTAGAACAGATGAAGTTGTGGTGTCTTCTGTTACATTTACCCCAAATAATTCTATTTATTGTTCAACGAGCACACCTACAACTAATCTTTCAATAAGCAATACCCAAGCTGGTCACACCTATCAGTGGTATACTACTGAGACAGGTGGAGTTTCTGTGAATACTGGAGTATCTTATAATGGTATTGATGTATCAGCGGGTGGTAATTACACTTTTTACGTTGAAGATGTAACAGAGAATGAGTCTACTTTAGGCTATGAAATTGGAGCTGCCGCATTGAGTACGTGTGGTAATGCTTGGTATGCAAACAATGACCATAAAACTACTTTTGATGTATTTTCGGAATTTACGCTTGATTCAGTTACGATACGATATGAGATGATAAATTATGGTCCGTGTGGAGGAGGTGTTCCATCAACAGGCACCGGTTCCAATTTTCTACCTATTACTATACTTAATGGAACAGGTGGAACAGTAGGAACAGCAAGACCTGATTATCCGTGTGGATCTGGAACTGCAACAGTAACTGTACCTGTAAACATTACTGTTCCAGTAGGTAATAATTACCAAATTGGCTTTGCTTCAGGTACTGGGGCTGATGTTTACCGTTGTGCAAATGGTGCTGATTACAGTGTAGGAGGAAGTAATGATTATGATTATTTGGTTCATATAGATGGTAATAAACAGAATAATAATACTTGGGGTGGTTTTTATGATTGGAAGATTTCTTACTATTCTCCATGTGATAGAGTACCTGTAATTGCAACAGAGTATTGTAATTTAGCTTGTACGAATAACCCGGGGTTTGTAAATATTGTTGCTTCAAAAACAACGATTTGTCCAGCAGAATCTACCACCTTGACCGTGAAATCTGATGCTCCTGATGGGTTTGGGTACACATGGTTTCGAAACAATACCCCTCTTGGACCAGTTACTGCTGATGATTCTGTGCGGACTTTTACTTCAGGGGGTGTTTATAAAGTAAGAGTTTCTGTGACTGATACTTCTTTTTGTTATACTGAATCTATTCCAATCACAATAACAGAAATAAGCCCTTCTATTACAGTAGATATAGGACCCGATATAACCGATTGTAGTCCTAGTGAATTATTGAGTGCTTCAGCAAGTGGGGCGGATACTTATAGATGGTTTTATAATAGTGGTTCAGGGTTTACTCAAGTTGGTACAAATGCTACATTCTTAGCGACTAAAGTGGGACAGTACCGTGTTGATGTAACTAAAGGTTCCGCTCCATGTCAAGTAACAGACTCTGATATGATGGAAATTTTTCCTGAAGCTATTGCGGTTGATTTAGGAGCAGACTTGGAATTATGTTCTCCAGCGGAGGTAACCTTAAGAGAAACAATAGACGGAGCAACATCTTATCAATGGTATAAAGATGGAGTAGCTTTAGCTGCACCATTTGGAACGACCGATTCATTATACATCAATACATCAGGTCAATATGTGCTTAATGTAACAGTTTCAGGTTGCGGTAGTGGTAGAGACACTGTTAATGTTACTACTTCAAATTTTGATGTTTTTGATACTACTTACTGTTCTACAAGTGATGTTTCCGTAACAGTTGCCGTAGATTCAGTTTCTACAGGTGAGCCCGCTAGTAAGTTTTTATGGTATACAACAGCCACTGGTGGTACTCCAATTGATACAGGGTATACTCACAGTGAATTAGTTGCTAATTTAACTGGTGACACATCTTTTTATGTTTTATTAGACGGTGGTTTTGCTGACCCAACTCCAAAAGGTCCTTCATTAACAGGGAATTCGTATACATTTGGGCCTAAGCTAGTTACCGATCAGCTTCCAAATGGTCAATTTGTAACGGAAAAAGTACGAAATGCGGAGAACCCAACAAACATTACTACACCAAGCGGTTTTTGGGAGTTTGAAGTTGAAACTAATATTGTCCTGAATTCCTTTGTTGCGTATCCATTTGTAAATAATTCTGCTTATTCCCAAACGTGGACTGTGGTCAACATCAATGATCCATCAGATATTTTTACTCAAACAGTTTCAGGGTCGTATGGTACAGATGTGAGACACTATCCCAATTATGTGAATGGGGCAACTACAGTACCTATCAATGCAAGTTTAACAGCAGGCGAAACCTATCGGGTAATTTTAACTTCAGGAAGTCCTAATAATAAAATTGAAACAGGTTCTGCAAATAATGAACTTTTATTTAATGTAGTCCCGACCTATCAAGAAGATTGTATAGGTAGATTTACGAGTTATAAATCTAATAATAACGAAGGCTTTAGAGATGCTTTGGCTTTAGACCAGTTTAGTTGGTCTGTTGTTGATACAGAGGCTATTTGTGATACGAATCAACCTGCGGCTTGTACTAGACTTGCTAAAACCCCTCTAATTTCTCAATTCCCTAATACACCAAATGTTACTACAAATGCAGGGCCTGGAAATCCAGCTAACTTTTTAGAATTTAAGGCTCAAAGGGATTTAATATTAGACTCATTAACAACGTACTACAGGGCCAATGTATTTAACTCCTTTTTTATTGAAATGACCGTGGTTGATTCTGCTGGTAACACTATTGCTGTAGGAACTAATACTTTTTTAGGTAAATCAGCTGATAATAACGTAAATACCTATCCTTTAAAAATTCCTATTGGTGCTTATCTCGATTCTGGGCAAACTTATCGTATACTTTTTACTGGGGCAAGCCCAGGTGTTGAGCTCTCTGGTGGCAATGGACCCTACCCGTTGGCTGCGGGAAGTGTAGCAGGAGTGGTACAATTTACTGATGATTATTGGGCAGATGCAACAAGGTATTTTCCTGCATGGGATTTGATATTCAAAGAAGACTGTCGAACAATTATTGAGTGTGATAGAACACCAATTAATATTACCGAGTTTTGTCCTTGTATTGCTCCTGATACAGCTAAAATTCCAACTGGAACAATAGAGATTTGTGAAGGGAATGATACAACAATAGTGGTGACTGCAACAGATGCCCCAGCTGGTTATCTATACAGATGGTACCGTACTTCTGGAGGAACAACAACACTGGTTTCTTCTGGAATAGATCAAAATAGCTTAACTCTAACAAATGTAACTGCAGCTGCTCATAATGGTATTTACTATGTTGAAATTGCTGATAACACTGATCCTACAAACCCAATTTGTTTTAAGAGATCGAACACGGTGAATGTAAGTGTGCAGGCATATATCACGCCTTCCGTGAGCATTTCTGTTGATACAAGTCCTTCTTGCCTTGGGAGTATATTAAGATTTACTTCAACTATTGCTAATGGTGGGAGTGCACCAGCATTTCAATGGTATATTAATGGTAACCCTGTTGCTGGCGCAACTTCAGGAACATATAATACCAATTCTTTACTTAATGGAGATGTAGTATCGATGCGCATGACAACATCAGCATTATGTGCTACAGTAAACCCAGCAGTATCAAATGATATTACGGTTACTAGGTTGAGTGCTACACCTAATGTTACTTTGAACCCAATAACTGAGGTATGTATAGGATCTACTGCTAATATTTCTGTGAATACAGTTTCTGATGAGGGAGCCTCACCAAGCTATAGTTGGTATGTAAATGGTGATTCGCTTCCTATTGCTTCAACGACATCTATTTCCACTGATACCTTAACAGTTGACGCTGTGGTTAAAGTGGTTTTATTAAGTAATGCTGTTTGTGCTAGTCCTGTTACTGATACGGCACAAGTAACTATTACTGTTAATCCACTACCAACGATTACTTTAGGAGCAGAAGATTCAGTATGTTTTGGAAGTACAACTGCTGACATCCTTTATTCAGCTACCACCGGTAGCCCTAACCAATACAGCATTGACTGGTCATCTGCAAGTTTAACGGACATCGGCAATACTGCTTTAGCAGGTAGTCCAATTACTGTATCTGGATTAGGAGCTATAGCTGCAGGTACATATACAGGAACAATGACTATCCGCAATACGACTACAGCATGTGAGGACACAGAAGCTGTAAGCTTTACGATAATAGAGGTACCGACTGTAGAAGACATCAACGATACCTTATCGTGTGGAGATTACACCTTGCCAGCGATAAGTGGAACAAACCAAGTAGATCCAGCTTATTACACAGCAACGAATGGAGGCGGCACGCGTTATGATGCGACTGATGTAATCAGTGCGGATGTGACTTTATTCATTTACGATGAAACAGGCACGAGCCCGAACTGTTTTGATGAGGAGCAATTTACGATAGACATCCAGGCAGTACCGACTGTAGAAGACATCAACGATACCTTATCGTGTGGAGATTACACCTTGCCAGCGATAAGTGGAACAAACCAAGTAGATCCAGCTTATTACACAGCAACGAATGGAGGCGGCACGCGTTATGATGCGACTGATGTAATCAGTGCGGATGTGACTTTATTCATTTACGATGAAACAGGCACGAGCCCGAACTGTTTTGATGAGGAGCAATTTACGATAGACATCCAGGCAGTACCGACTGTAGAAGACATCAACGATACCTTATCGTGTGGAGATTACACCTTGCCAGCGATAAGTGGAACAAACCAAGTAGATCCAGCTTATTACACAGCAACGAATGGAGGCGGCACGCGTTATGATGCGACTGATGTAATCAGTGCGGATGTGACTTTATTCATATACGATGAAACAGGCACGAGCCCGAACTGTTTTGATGAGGAGCAATTTACGATAGACATCCAGGCAGTACCGACTGTAGAAGACATCAACGATACCTTATCGTGTGGAGATTACACCTTGCCAGCGATAAGTGGTACGAACCAAGTAGATCCAGCTTATTACACAGCAACGAATGGAGGCGGCACGCGTTATGATGCGACTGATGTAATCAGTGCGGATGTGACTTTATTCATTTACGATGAAACAGGCACGAGCCCGAACTGTTTTGATGAGGAGCAATTTACGATAGACATCCAGGCAGTACCGACTGTAGAAGATATCAACGATACCTTATCGTGTGGAGATTACACCTTGCCAGCGATAAGTGGTACGAACCAAGTAGATCCAGCTTATTACACAGCAACGAATGGAGGCGGCACGCGTTATGATGCGACTGATGTAATCAGTGCGGATGTGACTTTATTCATTTACGATGAAACAGGCACGAGCCCGAACTGTTTTGATGAGGAGCAATTTACGATAGACATCCAGGCAGTACCGACTGTAGAAGACATCAACGATACCTTATCGTGTGGAGATTACACCTTGCCAGCGATAAGTGGAACAAACCAAGTAGATCCAGCTTATTACACAGCAACGAATGGAGGCGGCACGCGTTATGATGCGACTGATGTAATCAGTGCGGATGTGACTTTATTCATTTACGATGAAACAGGCACGAGCCCGAACTGTTTTGATGAGGAGCAATTTACGATAGACATCCAGGCAGTACCGACTGTAGAAGACATCAACGATACCTTATCGTGTGGAGATTACACCTTGCCAGCGATAAGTGGAACAAACCAAGTAGATCCAGCTTATTACACAGCAACGAATGGAGGCGGCACGCGTTATGATGCGACTGATGTAATCAGTGCGGATGTGACTTTATTCATATACGATGAAACAGGCACGAGCCCGAACTGTTTTGATGAGGAGCAATTTACGATAGACATCCAGGCAGTACCGACTGTAGAAGACATCAACGATACCTTATCGTGTGGAGATTACACCTTGCCAGCGATAAGTGGTACGAACCAAGTAGATCCAGCTTATTACACAGCAACGAATGGAGGCGGCACGCGTTATGATGCGACTGATGTAATCAGTGCGGATGTGACTTTATTCATTTACGATGAAACAGGCACGAGCCCGAACTGTTTTGATGAGGAGCAATTTACGATAGACATCCAGGCAGTACCGACTGTAGAAGATATCAACGATACCTTATCGTGTGGAGATTACACCTTGCCAGCGATAAGTGGAACAAACCAAGTAGATCCAGCTTATTACACAGCAACGAACGGAGGCGGAACGCGTTATGATGCGACTGATGTAATCAGTGCGGATGTGACTTTATTCATTTACGATGAAACAGGCACGAGCCCGAACTGTTTTGATGAGGAGCAATTTACGATAGACATCCAGGCAGTACCGACTGTAGAAGATATCAACGATACCTTATCGTGTGGAGATTACACCTTGCCAGCGATAAGTGGAACAAACCAAGTAGATCCAGCTTATTACACAGCAACGAACGGAGGCGGAACGCGTTATGATGCGACTGATGTAATCAGTGCGGATGTGACTTTATTCATTTACGATGAAACAGGCACGAGCCCGAACTGTTTTGATGAGGAGCAATTTACGATAGACATCCAGGCAGTACCGACTGTAGAAGACATCAACGATACCTTATCGTGTGGAGATTACACCTTGCCAGCGATAAGTGGTACGAACCAAGTAGATCCAGCTTATTACACAGCAACGAACGGAGGCGGCACGCGTTATGATGCGACTGATGTAATCAGTGCGGATGTGACTTTATTCATTTACGATGAAACAGGCACGAGCCCGAACTGTTTTGATGAAGAGTTCTTTACCGTAGACATCAATGCGAGTCCAGTAATCACAGCAGACAGCACCAACCCCACGGTATGTGGCGCCAAAGACGGAAGTATCCGTATAGAAGGCTTGATAAACGGCACGAGTTACGATTGGACGTATACCACCCCTGGTGCGGTAGTAGTAACGGGCACCACTCTAGCCAATGCAAGTGGCGAGATAGAAGTAGGCGATACCTTAGTAGGCGGTGTATATACAGCGATTTCGGTGACCTTAAACGGATGTACCTCTAACATTACCACAGAAACGTTAACTGATCCAGGAGCTCCAGCGGTAGACAATCCAGGTCCATTAGTATCGTGTGACAGTGTTCAGTTACCAGCAATCACCGGAACAAATTTAACAGGCAACGAAGCATATTACTCGGCAGCGAACGGTCAAGGTGATCAGTATGTTGAAGATGATTACATCACGACTTCAGGGACGTATTATGTGTTAGATAGTACGGTAGCGTGTAAATCAGAAGTACCATTCACCATCACAATCAACACTACGCCAACACCAGATTCACTAGCAAACGTGGTAATCTGCGATAGCTTTGAGTTGCCAGTATTAACAGTAGGCGACTATTACACGGCTACAGGAGGAGCAGGCACCGCCTTAACAGCAGGAGATTATATCACTACCGACCAAACGGTGTATGTGTATGCCGAGACAGGTACCACACCAAACTGCTTTGATGAAGAGTTCTTTACTGTAGACATCAACACGACTCCAACGCCAGATTCCCTAGCGAACGTGGTGATCTGTGACAGCTTTGAGTTGCCAGTATTAACAGTAGGCGATTATTACACGGCAACAGGAGGAGCAGGCACCGCCTTAACAGCAGGAGATTATATTACTACAGACCAAACGGTGTATGTGTATGCCGAGACAGGTACCACACCAAACTGCTTTGATGAAGAGTTCTTTACCGTAGACATCAACACGACTCCAACACCAGATTCACTAGCAAACGTGGTAATCTGCGATAGCTTTGAGTTGCCAGTATTAACAGTAGGTGACTATTACACGGCTACAGGAGGAGCAGGCACCGCCTTAACAGCAGGAGATTATATCACTACAGACCAAACGGTGTATGTGTATGCTGAGACAGGTACCACACCAAACTGCTTTGATGAAGAGTTCTTTACTGTAGACATCAATGCGACTCCAACACCAGATTCACTAGCAAACGTGGTGATCTGTGACAGCTTTGAGTTGCCAGTGTTAACAGTAGGCGACTATTACACGGCTACAGGAGGAGCAGGCACCGCCTTAACAGCAGGAGATTATATCACTACCGACCAAACGGTGTATGTGTATGCTGAGACAGGTACCACACCAAACTGCTTTGATGAAGAGTTCTTTACTGTAGACATCAATGCGAGTCCAGTAATCACAGCAGACAGCACCAACCCCACGGTATGTGGCGCCAAAGACGGAAGTATCCGCATAGAAGGCTTGATAAACGGCACGAGTTACGATTGGACGTATACCACCCCCGGTGCGGTAGTAGTAACGGGCACCACTCTAGCCAATGCAAGTGGCGAGATAGAAGTAGGCGATACCTTAGTAGGCGGTGTATATACAGCGATTTCGGTGACCTTAAACGGATGTACCTCTAACATTACCACAGAAACGTTAACTGATCCAGGAGCTCCAGCGGTAGACAATCCAGGTCCATTAGTATCGTGTGACAGTGTTCAGTTACCAGCAATCACCGGAACAAATTTAACAGGCAACGAAGCATATTACTCGGCAGCGAACGGTCAAGGTGATCAGTATGTTGAAGATGATTACATCACGACTTCAGGGACGTATTATGTGTTAGATAGTACGGTAGCGTGTAAATCAGAAGTACCATTCACCATCACAATCAACACTACGCCAACACCAGATTCACTAGCAAACGTGGTAATCTGCGATAGCTTTGAGTTGCCAGTATTAACAGTAGGCGACTATTACACGGCTACAGGAGGAGCAGGCACCGCCTTAACAGCAGGAGATTATATTACTACAGACCAAACGGTGTATGTGTATGCCGAGACAGGTACCACACCAAACTGCTTTGATGAAGAGTTCTTTACTGTAGACATCAACACGACTCCAACGCCAGATTCCCTAGCGAACGTGGTGATCTGTGACAGCTTTGAGTTGCCAGTGTTAACAGTAGGCGATTATTACACGGCTACAGGAGGAGCAGGCACCGCCTTAACAGCAGGAGATTATATTACTACAGACCAAACGGTGTATGTGTATGCCGAGACAGGTACCACACCAAACTGCTTTGATGAAGAGTTCTTTACTGTAGACATCAACACGACTCCAACGCCAGATTCCCTAGCGAACGTGGTGATCTGCGATAGCTTTGAGTTGCCAGTATTAACAGTAGGTGACTATTACACGGCTACAGGAGGAGCAGGCACCGCCTTAACAGCAGGAGATTATATCACTACAGACCAAACGGTGTATGTGTATGCTGAGACAGGTACCACACCAAACTGCTTTGATGAAGAGTTCTTTACTGTAGACATCAACACGACTCCAACGCCAGATTCCCTAGCGAACGTGGTGATCTGTGACAGCTTTGAGTTGCCAGTGTTAACAGTAGGCGATTATTACACGGCTACAGGAGGAGCAGGCACCGCCTTAACAGCAGGAGATTATATCACTACCGACCAAACGGTGTATGTGTATGCTGAGACAGGTACCACACCAAACTGCTTTGATGAAGAGTTCTTTACTGTAGACATCAATGCGAGTCCAGTAATCACAGCAGACAGCACCAACCCCACGGTATGTGGCGCCAAAGACGGAAGTATCCGCATAGAAGGCTTGATAAACGGCACGAGTTACGATTGGACGTATACCACCCCTGGTGCGGTAGTAGTAACGGGCACCACTCTAGCCAATGCAAGTGGCGAGATAGAAGTAGGCGATACCTTAGTAGGCGGTGTATATACAGCGATTTCGGTGACCTTAAACGGATGTACCTCTAACATTACCACAGAAACGTTAACTGATCCAGGAGCTCCAGCGGTAGACAATCCAGGTCCATTAGTATCGTGTGACAGTGTTCAGTTACCAGCAATCACCGGAACAAATTTAACAGGCAACGAAGCATATTACTCGGCAGCGAACGGTCAAGGTGATCAGTATGTTGAAGATGATTACATCACGACTTCAGGGACGTATTATGTGTTAGATAGTACGGTAGCGTGTAAATCAGAAGTACCATTCACCATCACAATCAACACTACGCCAACACCAGATTCACTAGCAAACGTGGTAATCTGCGATAGCTTTGAGTTGCCAGTATTAACAGTAGGTGACTATTACACAGCAACAGGAGGAGCAGGCACCGCCTTAACAGCAGGAGATTATATCACTACCGACCAAACGGTGTATGTGTATGCCGAGACAGGTACCACACCAAACTGCTTTGATGAAGAGTTCTTTACTGTAGACATCAACACGACTCCAACGCCAGATTCCCTAGCGAACGTGGTGATCTGTGACAGCTTTGAGTTACCAGTGTTAACAGTAGGCGACTATTACACGGCTACAGGAGGAGCAGGCACCGCCTTAACAGCAGGAGATTATATTACTACAGACCAAACGGTGTATGTGTATGCCGAGACAGGTACCACACCAAACTGCTTTGATGAAGAGTTCTTTACCGTAGACATCAACACGACTCCAACGCCAGATTCCCTAGCGAACGTGGTAATCTGCGATAGCTTTGAGTTGCCAGTATTAACAGTAGGTGACTATTACACGGCTACAGGAGGAGCAGGCACCGCCTTAACAGCAGGAGATTATATCACTACAGACCAAACGGTGTATGTGTATGCTGAGACAGGTACCACACCAAACTGCTTTGATGAAGAGTTCTTTACTGTAGACATCAACACGACTCCAACACCAGATTCACTAGCAAACGTGGTGATCTGTGACAGCTTTGAGTTGCCAGTGTTAACAGTAGGCGACTATTACACGGCTACAGGAGGAGCAGGCACCGCCTTAACAGCAGGAGATTATATCACTACCGACCAAACGGTGTATGTGTATGCTGAGACAGGTACCACACCAAACTGCTTTGATGAAGAGTTCTTTACTGTAGACATCAATGCGAGTCCAGTAATCACAGCAGACAGCACCAACCCCACGGTATGTGGCGCCAAAGACGGAAGTATCCGCATAGAAGGCTTGATAAACGGCACGAGTTACGATTGGACGTATACCACCCCTGGTGCGGTAGTAGTAACGGGCACCACTCTAGCCAATGCAAGTGGCGAGATAGAAGTAGGCGATACCTTAGTAGGCGGTGTATATACAGCGATTTCGGTGACCTTAAACGGATGTACCTCTAACATTACCACAGAAACGTTAACTGATCCAGGAGCTCCAGCGGTAGACAATCCAGGTCCATTAGTATCGTGTGACAGTGTTCAGTTACCAGCAATCACCGGAACAAATTTAACAGGCAACGAAGCATATTACTCGGCAGCGAACGGTCAAGGTGATCAGTATGTTGAAGATGATTACATCACGACTTCAGGGACGTATTATGTGTTAGATAGTACGGTAGCGTGTAAATCAGAAGTACCATTCACCATCACAATCAACACTACGCCAACACCAGATTCACTAGCAAACGTGGTAATCTGCGATAGCTTTGAGTTGCCAGTATTAACAGTAGGCGACTATTACACGGCTACAGGAGGAGCAGGCACCGCCTTAACAGCAGGAGATTATATCACTACCGACCAAACGGTGTATGTGTATGCCGAGACAGGTACCACACCAAACTGCTTTGATGAAGAGTTCTTTACTGTAGACATCAACACGACTCCAACGCCAGATTCCCTAGCGAACGTGGTGATCTGTGACAGCTTTGAGTTGCCAGTATTAACAGTAGGCGATTATTACACGGCAACAGGAGGAGCAGGCACCGCCTTAACAGCAGGAGATTATATTACTACAGACCAAACGGTGTATGTGTATGCCGAGACAGGTACCACACCAAACTGCTTTGATGAAGAGTTCTTTACCGTAGACATCAACACGACTCCAACACCAGATTCACTAGCAAACGTGGTAATCTGCGATAGCTTTGAGTTGCCAGTATTAACAGTAGGTGACTATTACACGGCTACAGGAGGAGCAGGCACCGCCTTAACAGCAGGAGATTATATCACTACAGACCAAACGGTGTATGTGTATGCTGAGACAGGTACCACACCAAACTGCTTTGATGAAGAGTTCTTTACTGTAGACATCAATGCGACTCCAACACCAGATTCACTAGCAAACGTGGTGATCTGTGACAGCTTTGAGTTGCCAGTGTTAACAGTAGGCGACTATTACACGGCTACAGGAGGAGCAGGCACCGCCTTAACAGCAGGAGATTATATCACTACCGACCAAACGGTGTATGTGTATGCTGAGACAGGTACCACACCAAACTGCTTTGATGAAGAGTTCTTTACTGTAGACATCAATGCGAGTCCAGTAATCACAGCAGACAGCACCAACCCCACGGTATGTGGCGCCAAAGACGGAAGTATCCGCATAGAAGGCTTGATAAACGGCACGAGTTACGATTGGACGTATACCACCCCCGGTGCGGTAGTAGTAACGGGCACCACTCTAGCCAATGCAAGTGGCGAGATAGAAGTAGGCGATACCTTAGTAGGCGGTGTATATACAGCGATTTCGGTGACCTTAAACGGATGTACCTCTAACATTACCACAGAAACGTTAACTGATCCAGGAGCTCCAGCGGTAGACAATCCAGGTCCATTAGTATCGTGTGACAGTGTTCAGTTACCAGCAATCACCGGAACAAATTTAACAGGCAACGAAGCATATTACTCGGCAGCGAACGGTCAAGGTGATCAGTATGTTGAAGATGATTACATCACGACTTCAGGGACGTATTATGTGTTAGATAGTACGGTAGCGTGTAAATCAGAAGTACCATTCACCATCACAATCAACACTACGCCAACACCAGATTCACTAGCAAACGTGGTAATCTGCGATAGCTTTGAGTTGCCAGTATTAACAGTAGGCGACTATTACACGGCTACAGGAGGAGCAGGCACCGCCTTAACAGCAGGAGATTATATTACTACAGACCAAACGGTGTATGTGTATGCCGAGACAGGTACCACACCAAACTGCTTTGATGAAGAGTTCTTTACTGTAGACATCAACACGACTCCAACGCCAGATTCCCTAGCGAACGTGGTGATCTGTGACAGCTTTGAGTTGCCAGTGTTAACAGTAGGCGATTATTACACGGCTACAGGAGGAGCAGGCACCGCCTTAACAGCAGGAGATTATATTACTACAGACCAAACGGTGTATGTGTATGCCGAGACAGGTACCACACCAAACTGCTTTGATGAAGAGTTCTTTACTGTAGACATCAACACGACTCCAACGCCAGATTCCCTAGCGAACGTGGTGATCTGCGATAGCTTTGAGTTGCCAGTATTAACAGTAGGTGACTATTACACGGCTACAGGAGGAGCAGGCACCGCCTTAACAGCAGGAGATTATATCACTACAGACCAAACGGTGTATGTGTATGCTGAGACAGGTACCACACCAAACTGCTTTGATGAAGAGTTCTTTACTGTAGACATCAACACGACTCCAACGCCAGATTCCCTAGCGAACGTGGTGATCTGTGACAGCTTTGAGTTGCCAGTGTTAACAGTAGGCGATTATTACACGGCTACAGGAGGAGCAGGCACCGCCTTAACAGCAGGAGATTATATCACTACCGACCAAACGGTGTATGTGTATGCTGAGACAGGTACCACACCAAACTGCTTTGATGAAGAGTTCTTTACTGTAGACATCAATGCGAGTCCAGTAATCACAGCAGACAGCACCAACCCCACGGTATGTGGCGCCAAAGACGGAAGTATCCGCATAGAAGGCTTGATAAACGGCACGAGTTACGATTGGACGTATACCACCCCTGGTGCGGTAGTAGTAACGGGCACCACTCTAGCCAATGCAAGTGGCGAGATAGAAGTAGGCGATACCTTAGTAGGCGGTGTATATACAGCGATTTCGGTGACCTTAAACGGATGTACCTCTAACATTACCACAGAAACGTTAACTGATCCAGGAGCTCCAGCGGTAGACAATCCAGGTCCATTAGTATCGTGTGACAGTGTTCAGTTACCAGCAATCACCGGAACAAATTTAACAGGCAACGAAGCATATTACTCGGCAGCGAACGGTCAAGGTGATCAGTATGTTGAAGATGATTACATCACGACTTCAGGGACGTATTATGTGTTAGATAGTACGGTAGCGTGTAAATCAGAAGTACCATTCACCATCACAATCAACACTACGCCAACACCAGATTCACTAGCAAACGTGGTAATCTGCGATAGCTTTGAGTTGCCAGTATTAACAGTAGGTGACTATTACACAGCAACAGGAGGAGCAGGCACCGCCTTAACAGCAGGAGATTATATCACTACCGACCAAACGGTGTATGTGTATGCCGAGACAGGTACCACACCAAACTGCTTTGATGAAGAGTTCTTTACTGTAGACATCAACACGACTCCAACGCCAGATTCCCTAGCGAACGTGGTGATCTGTGACAGCTTTGAGTTACCAGTGTTAACAGTAGGCGACTATTACACGGCTACAGGAGGAGCAGGCACCGCCTTAACAGCAGGAGATTATATTACTACAGACCAAACGGTGTATGTGTATGCCGAGACAGGTACCACACCAAACTGCTTTGATGAAGAGTTCTTTACCGTAGACATCAACACGACTCCAACGCCAGATTCCCTAGCGAACGTGGTAATCTGCGATAGCTTTGAGTTGCCAGTATTAACAGTAGGTGACTATTACACGGCTACAGGAGGAGCAGGCACCGCCTTAACAGCAGGAGATTATATCACTACAGACCAAACGGTGTATGTGTATGCTGAGACAGGTACCACACCAAACTGCTTTGATGAAGAGTTCTTTACTGTAGACATCAACACGACTCCAACACCAGATTCACTAGCAAACGTGGTGATCTGTGACAGCTTTGAGTTGCCAGTGTTAACAGTAGGCGACTATTACACGGCTACAGGAGGAGCAGGCACCGCCTTAACAGCAGGAGATTATATCACTACCGACCAAACGGTGTATGTGTATGCTGAGACAGGTACCACACCAAACTGCTTTGATGAAGAGTTCTTTACTGTAGACATCAATGCGAGTCCAGTAATCACAGCAGACAGCACCAACCCCACGGTATGTGGCGCCAAAGACGGAAGTATCCGCATAGAAGGCTTGATAAACGGCACGAGTTACGATTGGACGTATACCACCCCTGGTGCGGTAGTAGTAACGGGCACCACTCTAGCCAATGCAAGTGGCGAGATAGAAGTAGGCGATACCTTAGTAGGCGGTGTATATACAGCGATTTCGGTGACCTTAAACGGATGTACCTCTAACATTACCACAGAAACGTTAACTGATCCAGGAGCTCCAGCGGTAGACAATCCAGGTCCATTAGTATCGTGTGACAGTGTTCAGTTACCAGCAATCACCGGAACAAATTTAACAGGCAACGAAGCATATTACTCGGCAGCGAACGGTCAAGGTGATCAGTATGTTGAAGATGATTACATCACGACTTCAGGGACGTATTATGTGTTAGATAGTACGGTAGCGTGTAAATCAGAAGTACCATTCACCATCACAATCAACACTACGCCAACACCAGATTCACTAGCAAACGTGGTAATCTGCGATAGCTTTGAGTTGCCAGTATTAACAGTAGGTGACTATTACACAGCAACAGGAGGAGCAGGCACCGCCTTAACAGCAGGAGATTATATCACTACCGACCAAACGGTGTATGTGTATGCCGAGACAGGTACCACACCAAACTGCTTTGATGAAGAGTTCTTTACTGTAGACATCAACACGACTCCAACGCCAGATTCCCTAGCGAACGTGGTGATCTGTGACAGCTTTGAGTTACCAGTGTTAACAGTAGGCGACTATTACACGACTACAGGAGGAGCAGGCACCGCCTTAACAGCAGGAGATTATATTACTACAGACCAAACGGTGTATGTGTATGCCGAGACAGGTACCACACCAAACTGCTTTGATGAAGAGTTCTTTACCGTAGACATCAACACGACTCCAACGCCAGATTCCCTAGCGAACGTGGTAATCTGCGATAGCTTTGAGTTGCCAGTATTAACAGTAGGTGACTATTACACGGCTACAGGAGGAGCAGGCACCGCCTTAACAGCAGGAGATTATATCACTACAGACCAAACGGTGTATGTGTATGCTGAGACAGGTACCACACCAAACTGCTTTGATGAAGAGTTCTTTACTGTAGACATCAACACGACTCCAACACCAGATTCACTAGCAAACGTGGTGATCTGTGACAGCTTTGAGTTGCCAGTGTTAACAGTAGGCGACTATTACACGGCTACAGGAGGAGCAGGCACCGCCTTAACAGCAGGAGATTATATCACTACCGACCAAACGGTGTATGTGTATGCTGAGACAGGTACCACACCAAACTGCTTTGATGAAGAGTTCTTTACTGTAGACATCAATGCGAGTCCAGTAATCACAGCAGACAGCACCAACCCCACGGTATGTGGCGCCAAAGACGGAAGTATCCGCATAGAAGGCTTGATAAACGGCACGAGTTACGATTGGACGTATACCACCCCTGGTGCGGTAGTAGTAACGGGCACCACTCTAGCCAATGCAAGTGGCGAGATAGAAGTAGGCGATACCTTAGTAGGCGGTGTATATACAGCGATTTCGGTGACCTTAAACGGATGTACCTCTAACATTACCACAGAAACGTTAACTGATCCAGGAGCTCCAGCGGTAGACAATCCAGGTCCATTAGTATCGTGTGACAGTGTTCAGTTACCAGCAATCACCGGAACAAATTTAACAGGCAACGAAGCATATTACTCGGCAGCGAACGGTCAAGGTGATCAGTATGTTGAAGATGATTACATCACGACTTCAGGGACGTATTATGTGTTAGATAGTACCGCTGTTAATCCAAGCTGTAAAACAGAACAAAGTTTTGTAGTAACAATAAATAACACACCTCAAATCACGCCACTAGCTGATCAGGTAGGGTGTGTTAGCTTTACCTTACCAGCGATAAATGGAACAGATATAACGGCAAGCGTAGACTACTATTTTGATCCATCGGGTGTTAATCCAGTGGTTGGAGCTATTACAACCACGGATACGATCTATGTATATGATCAAACAGGTACTACACCAAATTGTGTGGATGAAGATACAGTAATCATAACCATAGACCCACAACCAGTAGCCAATCTAGTAAGTGGTGGATCAATATGCCCTGGCGATAGCATCAAGATAGGACTAACCTTTACAGGAGATAGTATTCGATGGGAAAGTACACCAACAGGAACTAATACATGGACAAGTTTACCTACAGCAAATAGTGATTCTATTTTCGTATCGCCAGTTGTAGCAAGTGATTATAGAGCAATAGTAGCGTATAGTTCAAGCAGCTGTCAGGAAGATACATCAGTACTAGGAACAGTAACGATTAATCCCGATGCAATAGGAGGAACTATCACAGGAATCGATACTTTATGTACAGGAGACACAACAATTATAAGCTTAGCCAACTCAGTTGGAATTATTCAGTGGCAAGATTCTATATTAGGTGGTACATGGACAAACATTGGAGTAGCATCAGCAGACACATTTGTGCAAGTGTCTCCTGATACATCTAACCCAAACCATTTCTACCGTGCAATTGTGGGTAATGGTTCGTGTATTGATACCTCTGATATTCATCCATTGTTTGTAAAAAATTGTTGTACCAAGCCTACACTAGCAGATGTTTCACCAGATTCTGTGATTATTTGTGGGCTAGCTAATGATACATTAGTAACAGTGACTACCGATGCGCCATTAGGTTATCTTTATACTTGGTTTAGTGTAAGCGATACCACCACAGCGCTAGCAGGGCCAACTGCAGATTTAACGAGTTACCGAGTAACGGCAACAGACACGGTATTTGTAAAAATCCAGATGCCAGGTGTACCAGGTTGTGATATTAAGTCAGACAGTTCGATCGTAGATATTCGTCCAGATGTGGTGGCAGGAACAGTAACTGTGTCACCAACACCAGTGTGTGATGGAGAAAGCACAACAATTACGTTAGCTGGTCATACCGGAACTTTTATATGGCAGTTGAATGATGGTACAGGATGGAGAGACACTACCATTGCTACAGCAAGTTGGTCGCATTTATCGCGATTACCAATAGACACAGTGAGCTATCGAGCGATTGTAACTAACAGTGGAATCTGTGTAGATACCACGAATAGCGATACACTAACAATAGTATCCCAACCAATCGCAGGAGTAGTAAGTGTTGAGGATTCTATTTGTGAGAATGAGTCAGTAACGGTATCCACAGCAGGTTCATTTGGAGGAGTGATTTGGGAAGATAGTATTGCTGGATCAGGTACATGGAATAGAACACCATTGAGAACTGGAATAACAGAAACCTATCCAACATCGGGAACAGCTACGAGATACTTTAGAGTAATTGCAGGTTCAGGACAGTGTGCTGATACTTCAAACATAGATAGCTTAATTATCAATCCACGTAGTGTAGGGGGGATAGCGGCAGTAACAAGTCCAGTATGTCATGGTGATTCAGCGAACTTGACATTGTCAGGTTACACAGCAAGTACTATCCAATGGCAAGATAGCAGCAGAGCATCAGCAGGTCTATGGACAGATATCGCATATACAGCAGATGATGTATGGGTAAGCTATCCTGATTCCTTATCACCAGTATCATTTAGAGCGATAGTTACAAATAACCCAGGTGGTTGTTTAGATACCTCATCAATCACCACCTTACAAATAGACAGCTTAGCGATAGGTGGAGTAGTAAGTATTGATGATTCAATCTGTTCAGGAGAAGGAGCAACAGTAAGTATCTCGGGGCATCGAGGAGCAATCCAGTGGCAAGTAAGTAGTGCTTCAAATCAAGTTTGGAGAGATACTTTAACAGGTCAAGTGACGGAAAACATCTTACCGACAGAAGCAGCTGATACCTTATTCTATAGAGCAATCTTAAACTACCAAGGCAATGGTTGTTTAGATACTTCAAGTATTGATACTTTGATTGTACATCCAATCGCAGTTGGAGGAACAGCACTAGTGGAATCTCCTATCTGTGATGGCGATTCGGCATTGTTAACCCTTACAGGATATACGGGTTCAATTCAATGGCAGGATAGCAGTAGTGCTGGGAATTGGACAAATATACCATTTGCAACAACTGATAGCAGATTTGTTAAGTATCCATTATCACAAACAGATATTTCATTAAGAGCTATACTGACAAATCAATTAGGTCAATGTATGGATACTTCGAATACAACAGTTTTAGAGATTGTCTCCCAACCAATCGCAGGAGTAGTAAGTGTTGAAGATTCTATTTGTGAAAATGAGTCAGTAACAGTATCCACAATTGGTTCATTTGGAGGAGTGATTTGGGAAGATAGTATTGCAGGATCAGGTACATGGAATAGAACACCATTGAGAACTGGCACAACAGAAACCTATCCAACATCGGGAACAGCTACGAGATACTTTAGAGTAATTGCAGGTTCAGGACAGTGTGCTGATACTTCAAACATAGATAGCTTAATTATCAATCCACGTAGTGTAGGGGGGATAGCGGCAGTAACAAGTCCAGTATGTCATGGTGATTCAGCGAACTTGACATTGTCAGGTTACACAGCAAGTACTATCCAATGGCAAGATAGCAGCAGAGCATCAGCAGGTCTATGGACAGATATCGCATATACAGCAGATGATGTATGGGTAAGCTATCCTGATTCCTTATCACCAGTATCATTTAGAGCGATAGTTACAAATAACCCAGGTGGTTGTTTAGATACCTCATCAATCACCACCTTACAAATAGACAGCTTAGCGATAGGTGGAGTAGTAAGTATTGATGATTCAATCTGTTCAGGAGAAGGAGCAACAGTAAGTATCTCGGGACACCGAGGAGCAATCCAGTGGCAAGTAAGTAGTGCTTCAAATCAAGTTTGGAGAGATACTTTAACAGGTCAAGTCACGGAAAACATCTTACCGACAGAAGCGGCTGATACCTTATTCTATAGAGCAATCTTAAACTACCAAGGCAATGGTTGTTTAGATACTTCAAGTGTGGATACTTTGATTGTACATCCGGCAGCGATTCCCGGAACACCAGTAGTTGATGATCCGGATATTTGTGAAGGCGAATCAACAGTGGTGCGTCTACAAGGTTATGACGGTATAAAAATTCAATGGCAAGATTCTACAGCTACAGACGGTTGGAAAAACATAGACGGAGAAACAGCAGACACCTTAGTGGTATCAACTACATTAGCAACATCTCCACAACGAGTAAGAGCTTTGGTAACTCATAGAGGGGAATGTTTAGATAGTTCAACAGTTGCCGAAATTAGAGTATCATCACAAGCGGTAGCCGGAGTATTAACCTCAATACCTGATTCAATTTGCCAAGGCTATGAAGGCTTACTAATTACTACAGGTCATGAAGGATTAGTGCAATGGCAAGAAGAAACTAGTCCAGGAGTATTTACAGATGCACCTGTGTCAGAATACGGAGTAGTTGATAACGACACCTTAATTATTCCTGATACTAAAGGAGTAGGAGTATATAATTACCGAGTGGTATATGGAGTAGGTGAGTGTACTGACACAAGTGATGTAGAAGATATTAAAGTAGTTGAGGATGCTCTGGCAGGAACTGCGGCTGTAGATCCATCCATTATTTGTGAGGGTGAAACAGCGGAAGTTATTTTGACTGGTTATTTAGGTAATATCGTATGGGAAGATTCATCAGCAACTAAAAATTGGTCAGTGTCTACCAATGTAGATGTCAACAATGATACTATGATGGTACAACCAACTTCTGGTGAATCTCCACTATTCTATAGGGCAGTGGTGACAAACAGCAATATTTGTTCATACACTTCTGCGCCTACTCGTCTTGAGGTAATTCCTCATGTGATCGGTGGTGTTGCTGATGCCGTCAATGATACCATATGTAATGGAAGTAATGATGAAATTTTGTTGACGGGTTCGTATGGAACGATTACTTGGGAAACTTCAGCGGATGGTTTAGTATGGGATACAATCATACCAATTGAAACAGACACTAATATTACAGTGAGTCCAGGTACAGGAGTGGGGGTAGTTTCCAATAACTTCTACAGAGCAATATTAGATAATGGTGTTTGTACGGACACGTCTACCATTGCTGATGTGACTACTTATCCGGATGTAGACTTGATGGTATCATTAACAGGTCCAACACGTATTTGTCAAAATGATGAAGCAGTATTCAATGTGAAAGATTCATTAGGAGGTGGGCAAAACCCTACTTTTAAGTGGTATGTTCAAAATGTTGAAGTGGACCCAATAACAGTTACTAATGCAGGCACGCGATTTAGTGATACAACTTTGACAAACAATGCAGTAGTCAAAGTAGAAATGTACTCTGATTCCTTATGTGCTGTAAATCCAGTAGATAGTACATTAATGATTAGAGTTGATCCATTATTGATTCCTGAAATCACGATTGTAGTGGATGATAGTATAAAGTGTGAAGATGAAATATTCTACTTTACTATTATAGATACGCTAAACTTAGGATTAAATCCAACGTATCAATGGTACTTGAATAATCAACCAATTCCTTCAGCGACTAATCCATTAACTTTTGAATCATCAACATTAGTATTTGATGATGAAATTAAAGTTGAGGTGACACAATCACCAGAAGTGTGTACACAAAATCCAATTGGTTATTCTAATTCTAAAAAGGTAGACGTACACGAAAAGCCTGAGGTTGGTGATTTGTTGAGAAATAAAAAAGTATGTTATGGAGGTGTTGTCGATATAGAATTAGCATCACATAAAGGGGTGATTGAATGGCAATATGCTTTAGAAGGAGATCCAGAAGGAATATGGACAACATTACAGTTTAATGGTAACCCTGTACGGTCAGTTAGCCCAAGTGAATTATATGCTACGGACTCGATTTTAGAATTACGTTCAACTAAATTTAGAGCAGTGGTATATGAAGATGATTATGAGTCTCATGAGTGTGATTCAATTCCTTCAGATAGTGTGTTAATTCGTGAGATACCATTACCGTATGGTGAAATTGTAGCCCTAGATACTAATTGTGAGAACAATATAGCATTGATTGAACCAAGAGTATATAATGATGCTTATACAGGATTTACTGGGTGGTATCAATCATTTGATAACAAAAATTACCGTTCATATAATAGTCAGTTTGTAGAGGCTAATGATAATATCTTATTAACTGACACTAACGTTAAAGCGCAATTCTTTATTGCTGAGTTTAAAACAGATGCGCCAGGGTGTGTATTGAGAGATACCATTGCGCTTAGAGATTGTGCTCCGCCAAAAATAGATATACCTAACGCGATGACTCCGAATGGTGATAACACCAACAACACTTTCTGGATTCGAAACATTTGGTTCTACCCAGAAAACACGTTACGTATCTATAACCGATGGGGAAGTTTAGTGTACGAAGCCGATGGTTATAATAATCAATGGTATGGTCAACGGGATGGAAGAGATATGCCAGCTGCAGTATACTATTATGTGTTGGAGCTAAATGATAAAGACGGTAATTACCCAGATCCTTTTACTGGAACTATAACCATATTCAGATAGAATGAAGAGATTTTTATATATCGCCTTATTTATAGTCACATTGACTCAAGTTCATGGTCAGCAGCGTGAACAGTATAGTCAATATATCATGAATAATTACCTCATTAATCCAGCGGTAAGTGGAAGCTATACCTTTCTAAATGCACGTTTAGGGTATAGAAAACAATGGGTAGGTTTTCAGGACAATGCTAATGGAAGCCCAACCAATGTTGGCCCAAGAACAATGTTTGCTACCTTTCATGGACCTATTAACCATCCAGATAATCAAAAAGGAAGAAGAAAGAAAAAGCAACACCATGGTTTAGGTGGTTATATTTATACTGATAAAACAGGGCCAATTGCTTATAATGGTATCTTTGGTACTTATGCTTTTCACCAAAAAGTCAATAGAAAAACTACCATTTCTGCTGGAATTAGTGGAGGTTTAAAAGAATTTAGGATTTATGGTGAAGAACTCCATTTTGTCCAAAACACAGTTGATGAGTTAATTGGTGAGAACACACAAACCAAATTAATTCCAGATATGAATATCGGTGGATGGATTCATAATGACCATTTCTTTGGAGGATTATCAGTAAATCAATTATTACAGAATAAATTGACGATAGATAATCCTAACGATGTTACTAATGAGGCATTGCTAAAATACCACTATTTTTTAACAGCAGGTTGGATTTTTCAAGTCAGTAGATTGTGGTACGTTTCCCCTTCAGCAATGGTAAAGTATGTAAGTCCTGCACCAGTTCAATTTGATTTTAACTTGCGGTTAATGTACTCTGACTTTGTATGGGCAGGAATAAGTTATCGAAACAAAGATGCCATAGCTTTAGTAGTAGAATATTTGTTCGATAATACATTTGAAATTGGCTATGCATTTGATTACACGATTTCTGAAATAAAAAATTACAGTAGTAATTCCCATGAAATTATTGTCGGAGTACGTTTTGGAGATAAAAAACGCCAAGTAATTTGTCCCGCTAAGTTTTGGTAATCTTTTTATGATAACTCTTTGTCCAAAGTGATTTTTAGTTAATCTTTGTTAGATTATTATCTGTTCTTTATTTAACCAAAATTATTGTAATGAAAAAAGTATTACTAAGTGCAGTTGCACTGATGACCTTAGTGTCTTCTTATGCAGGTGGAAATGGTGTTGTAGGGCATGACGAGCCAGTTCAAGGCGGTTTTTTTCTCAATGGTCATATCGGCTTTTATGGAAAAAATTATTTACTAACTGATGTAGGTGCTGATAATCTTCCTGACGAATTTAAGTTTAGAATGATTGGTGGAGGTATTGAGATAGGTAATATGTTTCAATTAACAGACTTTAGTTCCGGTGGCGATATGGGATTAGGAATTCGCGCCATCTGGTTCGGTTTAGGAGCGGCTGTTGGTTCACAAGAATTTTATGATTATTATTCATTCAATTTAGCATTACTTTCTCCAGGTGTTTATTTTACTAAAGCAATAGGTGATAATGCACTTGATGCTTATATTAACGCTGTACCTACTTTTATAGGGGTAGGAGCAGCTACAAAAGACGGTGAACAAATAGGAGATGTTGAAGTAGGTGCGGGTGTACCATTTAAATTAGGAGCTTCTTTTAGAACAGGTATTTTCTCTACTGGATTAGAGTATAATTTGGGTTCAGTGACCTTTTCAGGTGAAGAAGGATTTGAAAATGGTGATTTATCTGTTCGGACAAATCACTTGAGAATTTTAGTTGGTATGAAGTTCTAACTGAAAATAATATTCACATAACATCCTGATAACCAAGAGAATTTATTTTTCTTGGTTATTTTTTTCTGTTATTGAAATGTGTTTTTATAACTTCTTAATCACTATCTAAGTTAAAAAAACAACTAAATTATTGTATAAATGCATTTTTTAATGAAAATTAGCACTAGTTAAATAAAATTATTAACCAAAATTAATTCTAATGAAAAAAGTAATTCTAGGTTTTGCTTTAGCAGTGTCGTCTTTTTTTGCAGTAAACGCACAATCAGTAGGAGCTCATTTATCGTATCAACTTCCTACAGGAGATGGTGCAGAAGGTTATGCCATAGGTATCGATGCACAAGGTTTATTTGATGTAACCGAAGGTTTAGCTTTAGGTATTGAAGGTGGTGGAGCTATTATGATGGGTTTACCTGAAGGTTCAGATAATATGTCGCAAGTATGGGTTCAAGGTATCGGTAAATATTTTATAGGTGGTGATTCAGAAGTTGGAGGGTTTTATCCTCAAGTTAATTTAGGATTTAATCAATACAGACAAGATGCTTTCGAGGGTACATATACTTCTACAGGACTTCAGTATGGTGTTGGAGCAGGTTTTAAATTAGAAGCAGGCCCAGATGTAGCCATCAGGTATAATATAACGAAATTAGAATTCTTTACTGCGAAGTCTATAATGATTCAGGCAGGTTTTTTCTTTTAATTTCTTTCAAACAAAAAAACCAGGTGAATTATATTCACCTGGTTTTTTTTATTAAATGTTTATTATTTTTTTGTTGTCTCAATATTTCACTTATATCACGCTTCTGTTAACTAAAATAAAGACGCTTGATGTGTGAAAAAAAAACTTTAAATAGTTGTTAAAGTGTTTTTTTTAATGAAATTTCGAGTTAGTTATCCAAAATTATTTTAACCAAAATTAAAAAACAATGAAAAAATTAATCTTAAGTGCTGCTTTAGCAGTGTCGACAATCTTTGCTGCTAACGCGCAGTTTGGTGCACATTTAAACCTAGGTAAGTCTTTAGAGGAAAATGCAGAAGGATTCGGTATTGGTATTGATGCACAATATTTGTTTTCTGCTTCTGATGCATTTGCAGTAGGTCCTGAAGTTGGGTTTGCTACAGTAGTTGGAGGTTTCGAAGGTGTTACCCAAAGCGCTATCTGGTATCAAGCAGTTGCTAAGTATTTTATCAGTGGTTCTTCTGAAGATGGTGGTTTTTACCCTCAATTAAATGTTGGTTTAGCAACTTCAAGGCTGTCAATTGATGGAATTGATGGTACTGGATCTACTACGGACTTACAATATGGTGTTGGTGTTGGTTATATGTTAGAGTCAGGTTTTGATATCGCGGCTAGATATAACATGATTTCAGCTGATGGTGGATCTTTAAAAGGTTTGTTAATTCAAGTAGGTATGTTCTTCTAGTCTTAAAAGACTAACTGAAATATTGAAAAGCCCAATCGAAAGATTGGGCTTTTTTGTTGTCAAGAATTTGTGTAGTTTATGGGTAGTTTAATTTATAAATGATTATGAAAAAAACATTACTAGTTCTATTTGTTGCGTTGGCAACACTATTTAGTGCTCAAGCACAACTCAGTGGCAACCTTCTCTACACACGTGCGTCAAGCACGAATATAGTTGGGGCTAACTTTATCTATTTATTTGGTCAAGAGGCGCTCAAAATAGGTCCGATGATAGGTGTTTCCAAGCCTTTAGTAAGTGGTTCATCGCTATCCATAGACTATGGCGCTCAAATGCGTTATTACCTAACAGGAGATACTCAAGATGGTGGGTTTTATCCAGAACTTGACTTATTAGGAGGTAGAGTGAATAGTACTAATAACTATGCAGTTGGTTTTGGTGCTGGTTTCACCTCAGGTTCAGGTGCTGATTTTGGTGTACGTTGGGAAACAGGTATCAAGCCTAGTGGAGGAAAAGCAATTACTGTACGTTTAGGGGTATTCTTTTAAATAGTATAAACCTCCGAGGTTTTTAAACCTCGGAGGTTTTCTAATAAGTAATTTTTAGCTTTGCGGTAAAATAAATAACGCATGACTACTATACCCAATCCATGTTACGTAATTGAAGAAACACTTCTAGAGAAAAACCTACAACTGATGAATCGTGTGAAACGAGAGTCAGGCATAACATTATTGGGTGCATTAAAAGCATTTTCTAACTACAAGACTTTTCCTTTAGTTTTAACCTATTTGGATGGATTTACAGCCAGTTCGCTAAGTGAAGCGCGGTTATGTTTTGAAGAAGGTGGTAAAAAAGCACATTTGTGTTGTCCGGTGTATTTGAAAGAGGAGTTGGAACACATGATTCCCATTAGTTCACACATTACTTTTAACACGCTTTCTCAATATGAGCGATATAAAAATGAAGTGAGCACATTGAAAATTGGGGTACGATTAAACCCCGAATATTCAGAAGTAGGCACAGCAATGTACAATCCGTGTGCTTATGATTCGCGATTAGGTGTTACCGTTGACATGCTTCCTGAAGATATTACCCTCAGACATTTCTGGTTTACACTTTCATATGCTGTGTGAAAACAACAGTTTTACTTTTGAACGTTGTTTAAAAACTATTGAGGAGAAATTTGCATCGCATTTAAATAAAGTCAGTTGGGTGAATTTTGGGGGAGGACATTTGATGACCCATCAAGACTATGATACCAATCACATGATTGAAGTGTTAAAAGGATTTAGAAGTCGTTACCCTAACTTAGAAGTTATTTTAGAGCCAGGGAGTGCCATGGCTTGGCAAACAGGCTATTTGTTAACACGAGTAGAAGATGTGATTGTAAAAGGTAATCAGCGGATTTTAATGATTAATGCATCCATCGCTAATCATATGCCTGACTGTTTAGAGATGCCTTACCGTCCAATGATTCGTGGTTCCAGAGAACCCAATGAATCCGATAAAATGAGATATAAAATAGGAGGGATGACTTGTCTCGCAGGAGATTTTATTGGCGATTATGTTTTTGATAAAGAAATAAAAGTCGGTGATGAATTGATATTTGAAGATATGATTCATTACACCACCGTGAAAACAAACACGTTTAATGGAGTAAATATTCCTTCAATAGGAATGGTAAAGAAAAGTGGATGAGTTTGAACTGTTTCGTTCTTTTGGATACGAAGATTTTAAAAATAAACTTTAACTATATATACCTACGATATTTTGGAAATCTCGTAGGTATATTGATCTTATTCCAAATAAGTATATCCGTATAGTCCTGATCGGTAATTCGATAAGAATTCTTTTCCTTCTTCTAATGAAATTTTTCCTTGTTTAACCGATGTAGTTACCCAGCCTTCAACTGCTCGTACTAATTTTTTAGAATCATATTGCACATAGGCTAATACTTCAGCAACTGTTTCACCATCAATGATTTGATCTATTTTGTACGTGTCTTTATGGACAGATACGTGAACTGCGTTGGTGTCGCCAAACAAGTTGTGTAGATCACCGAGAATCTCTTGATAAGCACCTACTAAGAATACACCAATATAATAGGGTTCTTTTGGTTTTACAGGATGTACAGGAAGGTAGTGGGAAAAGTTTTTTGTAGAAATAAAGTTGGAAATTTTACCATCAGAATCACAGGTTATGTCTTGTAATGTAGCATTTCGGCTAGGTTTTTCATCTAACCGGTGGATAGGGATAATGGGGAAAATTTGATCGATAGCCCAAGAATCAGGTAATGATTGGAAAAGCGAAAAGTTACAGAAATACTTATCCGCAAGTAATTTGGCCAACATCCGCAATTCATCCGGTGCATGCTTCAACTTTTCAGTCATGCCGTGGAGTTCTTTGGCTACTGACCAAAATAATTTTTCAACTTGAGCTCTCGTTTTTAAATCAATAATACCTAAACTAAATCGATCTAAGGCTTCTTCACGAATTTGTTGAGCATCGTGCCACGTTTCCAACATCTTAGGTTGGTTTAAGGAATCCCACAGAGCATACAGTTCTTTTACTAACTCATGGTCATCTTCTTGAATAATGTCTACATCATCATTCCATTCTGGTAATTCGGCAGACTCCAACACTTCAAAAACTAAAACTGAATGGTGCGCAGTAAGTGATCGACCTGATTCAGTAATGATATTTGGATGAGGAATGTCGTTTTTATTACTTACATCAACCATGGTGGAAATAGCATCATTCACGTATTCTTGAATGCTGTAATTCACTGAACTTTCGCTGTTTGATGAGCGAGTACCATCATAGTCAACACCTAATCCACCACCAATATCAACAAAGTCAACACTAAAGCCCATTCGATATAACTGAACATAAAATTGAGAAGCTTCACGCAATGCAATTTTAATTCTTCGGATTTTGTTCACCTGACTTCCGATATGGAAATGTACCAAACGTAGACAGTCCTTCATGTTATTTTCTTCTAAAAAATCGAGTGCTTCTAAAAGCTCACTTGAAGTTAATCCGAATTTACTGCCGTCACCCCCAGAGTCTTCCCACTTTCCACTACCAGTGCTTGCTAGTTTAATGCGGATACCAATATTAGGCTTTACTTTTAGTCGTTTTGCAATTTTTGCAATTAATTTTAACTCATTAAGTTTTTCTACAACTAAGAAAATATTTCGCCCCATTTTTTGGGCTAATAGTGCTAGCTCAACATAGTCTTCGTCTTTGTACCCGTTACAAATGATAAGCGAATCATTATCTGTGTTGATAGCAATGACAGCATGCAGCTCAGGTTTTGATCCTGCTTCTAGTCCAATATTAAACTTTTTACCATGGCTCACAATCTCTTCAACTACAGGTCGCATTTGGTTTACCTTTATCGGGTAAACAATAAAGTTCTGACCTTTATATTCATAATTGTCGGAAGCAATCTTAAAACAGCTTGCCATTTTTTCAATACGACTATCCAAAATATCTGGGAAACGAATTAACGTTGGTGTAGAAACGTCTCTAAGTTGCAATTCATCGATTAACTCTTTCAGGTCTATTGAAACACCGTTTTTTTTGGGTGTAACCTGTACATTGCCTTTATCATTGATGTTAAAAAAATTTATACCCCAGCCGTTGATGTTATACAATTCTTCTGAGTCTTCAATTCGCCATTTTCTCATTTCCTATTCCCCGATAATTAAATGTGAGTTAGTTTTATTTATTTATCCAGTACAAAAATAGATTATCTATCATGGTTTTCAAGCTATTTTTTCCTTGATTAAATTGGTGGAGTTTATGATTGAAAAATTCGCGATAAAAAAACCAATTCAAATGGTTATATTTATATCATTCAACTTACTAAAGATATGAAAAAGAGCTACCTATTCATGGCCTTATTGGCAATCACTGTGTTATTATCCTCATGCAAAAAAGACAACGATGATAAAATGGAGGATGATAAACCCAATACTACACCAGAATTCCAATCAACAGAAGATAATAATAGACATCAAAGAGAATTTGACGACCTCTTGTCCGTCTCTTTTACGGCAATGACTGAGAATAGCGACTCGGTTAACAAAGCAAGAATAGCTTCTAATATATGTGCAGATGTGACTATTAATACCACTAAAAAAGAAATAGTGATAGATTTTGGAGAAGCTGGATGTGAATATAATGGGATTATTCGAAAAGGAAAGGTAGTTTTGAACTATACAGGACACTACCAGGATTCAGGTGCTGTAGTTCAGGTTTCACTACTTAATTACCGCGTACAAAATTCTTTTTTTTCTCAAGAATTTGTGACAGTAGAAGGCGTTGAAACTATTACCAATAAAGGGTTGATAGCAGGGAAAAAGACATGGGTAGTAAACGTAAGTGATGCCAAGTTAATTTTTGAAAATGGAGAAGTCACTACTTGGGAATCAACAAGAACACGGATTCTAGTTGACGAAGGCACATCAAGTCCTTTTGATGAGATTTATCATATTTATGGCAATGCGTCAGGGGTTAATAGAAATGGATTAGCATACACAGCAGCAATTACGAGTACAGATCCTGTTATCTTTGATTTACAATGCTGGATAACTAAAAGGATGTTCGTAGGAGGGGTAATCACAGTGAAACCAGCAGGTGAATTGATTCGATCAGTTGACTATGGTTATGAAAAAATACCTGGTGAGTCCTGTGACCGATCGGTTACCATTACTTATGGAACATTTTCTTTCAATTTAGATTTATAAAATAGACATAGCTGCAACTTGGAAATTAATTGATAATCAATAACCTGAGTTGCTTCTATTCTTTTAGCTTATTAAAAAATCCTAGTAGCATGTGTTATTTTTTTTAGCAGAGGTTTTGTTGAAGTAAAAAAATATCTATCTTTGTCGCCTCGAAAGAATATGGTTTTACTGTATTGCTTTTTGAGATGAAAGTTTGGTCTATGGTGTAACTGGCAACACGTCTGTTTTTGGTACAGAAGAGTCTAGGTTCGAGCCCTAGTAGACCAACAAAATAAGATTCCTGAGTCATTCGCTCAGGAATTCTTGTCTAAACGGCTACCAAATGAATTCATCTGTAAAAATTTTCTCTGGGTCAGCATCAACTGTTCTTGCCGAAAAAATTGCAAAAGTATACGGAACTCCACTCGGTTCAGTGACTACTGAGCGTTTTAGCGATGGGGAGTTAAGTGTACACTTTAACGAATCCGTGAGAGGTTCTCATGTTTTTATTGTACAATCTACCTTCCCTCCAGCAGATAATTTGATGGAATTGTTGTTAATGGTAGATGCTGCAAGAAGAGCATCAGCCTACAAAGTAACAGTAGTAGTACCTTATTTTGGGTATGCTAGACAAGATAGAAAAGATAAGTCACGTGTTGGAATTGGCGCAAAATTAGTAGCTAATATGCTTGAAGCTGCTGGAGCTGATCGATTAATGACTTGTGACTTACATGCTGATCAAATTCAAGGATTCTTTGATTTTCCAGTCGATCATTTTGATGGCGGCTCGTTGTTTATTCCTTATATCAAATCTTTAGGTTTGGAAAACTTGATTATGGCGTCACCTGACGTGGGCGGTGTGAAGAGAGCTAGAGGATTTGCTAAAAAATTAGGAGTAGACTTAGTCGTGTGTGATAAACACAGAGAGCGTGCCAATCAAATTGCTTCTATGCAGTTGATTGGAGATGTGGAAGGTGCAAATGTGGTGTTAGTGGATGATTTAATTGACACTGGAGGCACACTTTCAAGAGCGGCTCAATTGATTAAAGAAAAAGGCGCATTAAGTGTACGAGCAATTTGTACTCACCCAGTTTTGTCTGGAAATGCCTATGAAAACATAGAAAATTCTGTTTTTGAAGAACTAGTAGTTACAGATACTATTCCTTTAAGCAGAGAGTCAAGTAAAATAAAGGTTCTAAGCATGTGTGATTTGTTTGGAGCTGCGATAGGAAAAATTCAAAATCACGAATCAATAAGTTCATTATTTATATAACAAACAAACATGAAAACGACAGAAATAGTAGGCTTTAAAAGAGAAGAAGTAGGTACTAAGTATTCAAAACTTCTTCGTGCTGATGGTAATGTCCCATGTGTATTATACGGAGGTAAAGAAAATATTCATTTTCATTCTCCAGCATACATATTCAAAGACTTACTTTACACCGGTGACGCACACATAGTACACCTTAATGTAGAAGGTGTTGAAAAGAAATGTGTATTGAAAGATGTACAATTTCACCCAGTAAGTGACATGTTACTTCATGTTGACTTATTAGAAATTTTTGACGATAAAGAGGTAGTGGTTGAAGTACCTGTTCGATTAGAAGGTGTTTCTCCAGGTATCCTTAAAGGTGGACAAGTTTACTTAAAATCTAAAAAACTAAAAGTAAAAGCTATTCCAGCTAACTTGCCAGACTTCGTTGGAATTGATATTTCTTCTTTAGAATTAGGTAAGTCAATTAAAGTAAAAGAAGTAAAAACTAAAGATTTTAGTATTGTTACTCCAGAGCAAGTATCTATCGTTTCTATCATCATCCCAAGAGCTTTAAGAAGTTCATTAACGGCCATTGTTGAGGGAGAGGAAGAAGTAGCTGCTGAAGAAGAAGCATAAGTAACATATATTTTAGGATATGGTAAAAGGCTGTTCATTAATTTGAGCAGCCTTTTTATATTTAGAACATGAAATATTTAATAGTTGGTTTAGGTAATATTGGGGCTGAATATGCTGCCACTCGTCATAATGTTGGCTTTATGATAGTCGACTATATTGCTGAAAAAGAAAGTGTAACATTTGGAACAGATAAATTTGGTTTTGTCACAAGCTATAAGTACAAAGGCAGAACAGTACATTTATTAAAGCCTTCCACTTACATGAACTTGAGTGGTAAAGCAGTTCGTTATTGGATGAATGAGTTGAAGTTAGCACCCGAAAATATTTTAATTATAACGGATGATATTTCTCTGCCTTATCACAAACAACGTCTTAGAAAAAAAGGCTCAGCCGGGGGGCATAATGGATTAAAAAGTGTAGAAGAATTGTTGCAAACCAATGAATACCCGCGCTTAAAAATTGGAGTAGGGGATGATTTTTCAAAAGGGAAACAAGTGGATTTTGTTTTGGGAGAGTTTTCTAACAAAGAATCAGAAGAGTTATCTATTGTGTTAGACAAGGCAAAAAAAACAGTCGAGTCTTTTGTGACTATCGGAATCGACCGCACCATGAATTTTCATAACGATTAAGATTAAGCTGTTAGCATTTAGCTTAAAGTTCTACACTAGAATAGATGTTAATAGATGTTAAGTTTTAGATATAAATGTAATAACGAAGTTACATTTATTAGAAATTGACTTTTTTCTAACTTCTAATATCTAACAATCTAACTTCTATCTAACCAATCTTACAACCAGCACTAATACCTTCAGAAGGACAGACAAACTTTAATTGACCATCTGTTTCTTCGGCCATTAAAATCATCCCTTGCGACTCTATCCCTTTGATTTTTCGAGGTGCTAAATTAATCAATAACGTGACTTGTTGTCCAATGATATTTTCGGGAGAGTAAGAACCCGCAATACCGCTGACCACAGTTCGTTGCTCAAAGCCTAAATCAACTTTAAGTTTTAGCAACTTATCTGTTTTAGGTACTTTTTCAGCCTCAATGATGGTCGCTACGCGTAAGTCAAGCTTTGTGAAATCATCAAAAGAAATTTCCGGGCTGATTTCTGGTGTAGAGTTAATGTTTTCTGCTTGATTCATTGCTTTGGTGTTTTCTAACTTCTGTACTTGATGTTCTATTTCTATGTCTTCAATTTTTTGAAAAAGCAGTTCTGCACTGTTGATAGTGTGTCCACTTTGTAAGAAATCAATGTTTCCAGCGGTATTCCACCCAGTGTTTTCAATATTCAGTAATTGTTGAAGTTTTTTAGAAGAAAAGGGAATAAAGGGTTCAAAGATAATAGCTAAGTTAGCAGCGATTTGAATACTAATATTCATAATTGTTTCTACACGCTTCGCATCAGTTTTAACCAATTTCCATGGTTCAGTTTCAGCCAGGTATTTATTACCCACACGCGCTAATTCCATCGCGTTAGCAAGTGCTTCTCTAAAGCGGTAAGTTTCAATCGAGGCGCTCACTTTTTTGGGAATTGATTTTATTGCCTCTAAAACATCATGATCTATGTCATACAATTCACCTTTCTGAGGTACTATGCCTTGATAATATTTATGAGTAAGCACTAAGGTTCGATTGACAAAGTTACCAAATATGGCTACTAACTCACTGTTGTTTCTGGTTTGAAAATCTTTCCACGTGAAGTCATTGTCTTTTGTTTCTGGGGCGTTAGCGCAAAGTGTATACCGCAACACATCTTGTTTATGTGGAAACTCTTCTAAATACTCATGCAACCACACCGCCCAATTGCGCGAAGTAGAAATTTTATCACCTTCTAAATTTAGAAATTCATTAGCAGGCACATTTTCTGGTAAAATAAATTCCCCATGTGCAGAAAGCATCGCTGGGAAAATAATGCAATGGAACACTATGTTATCTTTACCGATAAAGTGAATCAGCTTTGTGTCCTGATTTTTCCAATAAGGTTCCCAGTCTTTTCCAGTTTTCGCAGCCCAATCTTTAGAGGCTGAGATATAGCCAATGGGTGCATCAAACCAAACATACAAAACTTTTCCTTCTGCGTTTTTTGCGGGTACAGGTACTCCCCAGTCCAAATCACGGGTAACTGCCCGCGGTTGAAGACCTTGGTCAAGCCACGATTTGCATTGACCAACCACGTTTGTTTTCCACTCTTTATGATCTTGCAAAATCCACTTACGAAGCTTTCCTTCATATTGTTCAAGGGGTAAATACCAATGCGAAGTTTCTTTCTTCACAGGCGTTTCGCCCGTTAAGGCAGATTTTGGGTTTTTTAATTCATCAGAACTAAGCGTTGATCCACACTTCTCGCATTGGTCTCCGTAGGCCTCAGGGTTGCCGCAATGCGGGCATGTACCTTTAATATATCGATCTGCTAAAAATTGATTGTTTTTTTCATCGTAAAACTGCAATGATTTTTTCTCGACAAATTTACCTTCTTCATTGAGTTTTTTAAAAAAATCAGAAGCAGTTTTCTTATGTGTTTCATTGGATGTACGAGAGAAAATATCAAACGAAATACCTAAACCTTCAAACGACTCCTTAATTTGGGTGTGATATTTATCGACTACTTGTTGCGGACTAAGGCCTTCTTTTTGAGCACGAATGGTTATTGGAACACCATGCTCATCACTCCCACAAACAAACAATACATCTTCACCAGTTGAGCGTAGGTAACGGGCATAAATGTCAGCTGGTATATAAACACCAGCCAAGTGGCCAATGTGCACAGGTCCGTTTGCATAAGGAAGAGCAGAAGTAATTGTATATCTTTGTGGCATTCTATTGTGTTTTTTCGAGGTGCAAAGTTAAAAAATTAACCCATTTAGTCTATTTTCAATTTATAAGAAAGAAATATATTTCACCATTGATACATTCAAGTTGTCGGATTGGAAAGAGTAAGTTGTCCTATGTGGTGTATGGGCACGGTGAACAAGTGCTTGTCCTCTTTCATGGATTTGGACAAAGTAAAGCTTTGTTTGAGAATATTCCAGCAGCTATTCAATTAAATCATAAACTGATAGCGATTGATTTGTTTGGACATGGTTATAGTACCTTTTATCATAAAAAAAACATTTCTTTAAATGATTGGCATGCTTACATGGCTGAAATTCTAAAGGTGGAAAAAGTAAATCGGTTTTCTATTCTAGGGTTTAGCTTGGGTGCTCGGGTTGCAATTCATACAGCATTTTTATTTAAAGACCGGGTAATAGATTTAACACTTTTAGCACCCGATGGGATAGTGCCGAGTAAGGTCTATAAATTAGCTACTACCAACTGGTTCTTTAAAAGGCTCTTTCACAGTTTTGTTTTTTATCCTGGTATCTATCGCGGATTGATTAAAACAGCAAATAAACTACGGTTAATAGATAGTTATACCACAGAATTTTTTTTGCGGGTACTCAATCAAAAGTCGAGGCGCTTTAAGTTGTATAGAGTTTGGAACATGTATGCTTTGATGACATTACCATTTCAGACGGTAATGAAAAGCTTACAACATAAACCTTTAATATTTTTAGCTAAACGGGATTTATTAGTGAAAAATAAACAAGTCAAAAAAGTGTGCGAAAAACTTGGGTTGACAGTAGTCACCATAGATACGAGTCATTTTGGTATAGTCGATAAGTTTTTTTCTAATCACAAAAATTATCCGTGGAGTCAAGTTTAGCTTTTAAATAAATAACAGATTCACTACAATATACCTCTATTTGTGAGATTAACTCATTAGCTTTTTCATGGTTCGTATCTGAGATATTTTCAAGTTCTTGAATTAATTCTTTTGCTTTTTCAATCCCAATGATGGCCACAGAAGCTTTAAATTTATGAGCAGCTTTTTTCAGTTCTTCAAAATCATTGTTTTGTACATGCTTGTTAAAGCTTTCTAAATAAGCTGGGGTGTTTTTAATATACATCTCAATCATCATTCTTACATACTCTTCATCATTTAATGATGATTCTATGAGATAATCTAAATTGACAAGTTGGTCAGACATTAATCGTGATAATAAGTTGGTTTTCACTATGAAGGTATGCTTTTATCCTTTGAATTTAAATTTTCTTGTGATTTTCATGAGATAAAAAACCCTGGAAACTTTTTAAGTGATTAAAGTTTTCTTAGTTTTGGTTTATGGATGAAGAAGTCAAACAAAAAATCATTGCTGGAGCAGAAGAGCTATTTATGCGCTATGGTGTAAAAAGTGTCACAATGGATGATTTGGCTACCAATTTATCTGTTTCAAAAAAAACAATTTACCAGCATTTTAAAGATAAAGATGAGTTAGTCTTGTCTGTGGCTCAAATGCACATGGACATGGATGAAAAAGAAGTGTCTGAAATAGTCGCTAAAAGTGAAAATGCCATTCAAGAATTGTTTTTTATGGCGCAATTCATTCGCAATCTTGCTGCAAAAATGAACCAGTCAGTACTTTTTGACTTGAAAAAATATCATTCTAAAGCATGGGAAGCTTTCAATTCACATAAGGTTTGTTGTATTTATGAAACTGTAGTTAATAACTTGGAGCGAGGTAAAAAGGAAGGTTATTTCAGGGAAGAAATTAAATCAGAAATATTAGCAACAATGCGAATGCAAGAAGTAGAGATGGGGTATGATCCAATGATTTACTCACCTACCAAATACAATATGTTAGATGTTCAGATGGAGTTGTTTGAACACTTTGTAATGGGGTTAGTCACACCGAAAGGGTTGAAATTGTACAATAGTTATATCGTTGAAAACAAATAAAATGAAACATAAATTTTTGATGTTGTTTGCGCTGTCGTTGGGTAGTGCATTTGCGCAAACAGACACATCAGCAAACGCTTACTCGCTACAACAATGTATTGACTACGCCTTAGAAAATCACACTTCCATGAAAAATGCGAAGTTGGATTACCAAAGTTCTGAAGCAAAAGTAAAAGAAACAGTTTCTATTGGGTTGCCGCAAATCAACGGTAAGGTAGACTTGATTAACAATTTGAAAGTTCAAAGTCAGTTTTTGCCTGCAAATGCGTTTGAACCAACAGCACCTGAAGGTTTAGTAGTGCCGATAGCTTTTGGTGTTCAGTATTCTTCAAATGCAAGTGTAACTGCAACTCAGTTAATTTTTGATGGATCTTATTTAGTAGGGCTTCAAGCAGCTAAAGTGTATAAAGAGCTATATGAAAAATCAGTAACACAAACGAAAATTGATGTAGTAGATAAAGTAAGTAAGGCCTATTATGCAGTGTTAGTCAACGAAGAGCGTTTGTCTCTTATAAGAAAAAACAAATCATTAATTGATAAACTTTATGAAGATACAAAAGCAATGCGTGAGGCAGGTTTCGCGGACAATGTGTCAGTTCAACGTATTCAAGTAAGTAAAAACAATTTAGATGTTGAAATATCCAAGTTGGAAAGTATGGTTCAAATCAGTCATGCTTTATTGAAATTTCAAATGGGAATTCCTCAAAAAGAAATAGTTGTCCTAATTGATAAACTAGATGCGCTAATAGACGATATGAATACCTTACCTGAAGATGAGGTGAGTTATGAAAATAGGATTGAATACAAAATGTTAGGTATTCAGAAAAATTTAATGGAATTGGATGTGAAGAATTTCAAAGCGAAAGCGCTTCCTTCGTTAGCAGCTTTCGGAACCGTAGGAGCTAACATTGGGTCCTTGGAGTTTGGTGATGTCTTTCAATTAGGCGATTGGAGAAATTATTCGATGGTTGGTTTAAGTCTCGATGTACCAATTTTTAGCAGTATGCAAAGAAAACACCGAATTTCTCAAGCAAAAATTAGTTCAGAGAAAGTAACCAATAACATGGAGCAATTAGAACAGTCTATCGATTTGGAGTTGTTACAATCTAAGTTAACAATACATAACAGCTTAAAGACCATTGATATTCAAAAACAAAATATGGAATTGGCTGAAGAGGTATACCGAGTGACTAAAATAAAATATGATGAAGGGATGGCTTCTAACTATGAAGTTATTGATACTGAAACGGCATTAAAAGATGCACAAACTAACTATTACAATGCCTTGTATGAGGCAATTATTGCTAAAATAGATTACGAAAAAGCCAATGGAACCTTATACAGTGAATAAAAATCTTTACAACCGAAAAAAATATACTACGAACATGAAAAATCTTTTTTACCTCGCATTTGGAGCATTCATAGTCGCTTGCTCTACAGATGCTGACCATTCGGAATTGGCTGCAAAAAAAGTGAAATTAGATTCTCTTAAAACGGTAGTAGCTGAGTTAGAAACAGAAATAGAAGAGCTTGACACCACTAAATTAACGGATGCCATCCCTAAAGTATTCACAAAAAAACTGGAGAATAAAACCTTTGAATCATTTGTTGAGGTGCATGGTGTGGTAGAAAGTGATCAAAATGTAGTGGTTATGCCTGAAACGGCAGGTATTATCCGATCTATTCGTGTGCAAGATGGGCAGTCAGTAAAAAAAGGCCAGACCCTAGCATTGTTAGATACCGATTTGATTCGTAAAAATATTGCTGAAGTGAAAAATTCATTAGCATTTGCTGAAGATGTATTCCAGAAACAAAAGAAACTTTACGATCAAAATGTTGGTACTGAGATGCAGTTTCTTGAGGCAAAAAATAAAAAAGAATCACTTGAGCGTTCATTAAGTACACTAAGCACGCAACTTGATAAAGCCATTATTACTTCTCCTATCGATGGTAAAATTGATGAGATATATCCTAAAACAGGTGAGATGGCAGGTCCACAATCACCCTTTGCGCGCATCATAAATACCAAAGAAGTTTATATTAATGCGGACGTATCAGAAGCTTTTTTTAATAAAATAAAAGTTGGAGATGATGTACAAGTGAGATTTCCATATCAAGAAGATACAATCAATGTAAAAGTGAATTATAAAGGGAACTATATCAACCCTAATAACAGAACATTTAAAATCCATTGTAGCCTTTCGAAAGAGAAAAAAGTACTTCCTCCCAATTTATTAGCGGTACTTCGTTTGAGAAATGAGTTAGTTGAAAATACGATAGTGATCCCTAATAATGTGATTCAAAATGATGGAAAAAACGATTTTGTATATGTTGTGAAAGATAATAAAGCGTATAAAAAAATTGTTAAAACAGGCCAAACTTACCAAGTAAAAACGGTAATTAATTCAGGTCTTACAGCAGGAGATATGCTCGTAACACAAGGCTATAGAGCAATTTCAGATAAGTCAAAAGTTGAGGTAGTGAATTAATCTCAGTTTAATAAATAGACAGTTTATAAATTTCAATGATTTAACTGTGCTTTTCATTTTGAAGGCATCGCAAGAACATGAGTGAAGAAAAAAATAAAAATATAACCAGAGAGTTTGGTCTTACCACCTTTGCGGTTAACAATAGAACTTCGGTGTTTGTGCTTACAGCTATTATTTTATTTAGTGGAATAATGGCATACATGGGCATGCCCAAGGAATCTTTTCCTGAAATTAAGTTACCTACTATATATGTGGCTACTCCATATCCAGGTAATTCCCCTGAAAATATTGAAAAATTAGTCACTCGTCCAATTGAAAAAGAATTGAATGAAATAAGTGGGGTAACAAAAATAACTTCTTCATCACTTCAAGATTATTCTTCTATTGTAGTGGAGTTTAATACCGACATGGTTGTTGAAGAAGCTTTACAAGAGGTGAAAGATGCGATCGATCGATCAATGGCAGAACTACCAACAGATTTAGATCAAGATCCTCAGGCTAAAGAAATCAACTTTGGAGAGTTTCCGATTATGTTTATATACCTATCCGGAAACTATAGCAATAACGAGTTAAAGGAAATAGCCGAATATTACAAAGATGAAATAGAAGATTTGGATGAAATTTCAAGTGTGGCTATTCGTGGAGTAGAAGAGAAGGAGGTTAAAGTAGATTTGGATGTACATAAATTAACTTCTTTAAAGCTTAGTTTTCAAGATGTAGCAAATGCAATTTCAGGAAGAAATGTAACAATGACTGCGGGTAATGCGAAGACAAATGGCGTCATCACTTCAATTAAAATTGATGGCGAGTTTAAAGATGTGTCAGAGATAGAAGATATTATTGTCAAACATGAGAACGAACAAGTAGTCTATTTGCGGGAGTTATTGGCAGCACCAGTAGTTCTTGAGTCGAAAGAAAAAGAAAGCTATGCCCGTTTGGAAGGTAAAAACGTAATTATGTTAGATGTGATCAAGGACAGTGGTAAAAACCTGCTTTCAGCCTCTGATAAAATTAATGATATCATTCACCGCTCTCAACACGAAGAAAAAGCAGTTCCAGATGATTTAACTGTGACAATTTCTATTGACCAAAGTGATCAAACACGGTCGCAAGTAGCCAATTTGGAAAATAGTATTATCTCAGGAGTTATTCTGGTGGTATTAGTACTCTTATTTTTCTTAGGAACACGAAACTCCTTGTTTGTAGGTATTGCAATCCCTCTATCAATGCTGTTGTCGTTCTTAATATTAAGTGCCATGGGTGTAACCATCAATATGATGGTTTTATTTGGATTAATCATGGCTTTGGGGATGTTGGTAGATAATGGGATTGTAGTTGTTGAAAACGTGTACCGTTTGATGGATGAAGGTTATACCCCGATGCAAGCAGCAAAAGAAGGGGTAGGGGAAATCGCCTGGCCGATTATTTCATCAACAGCAACAACATTAGCTGCATTTTTACCTTTGGCTATGTGGCCAGGCATCATGGGACAGTTTATGTACTTTTTACCCTTAACATTAATTGTTGTATTGAGTTCTTCGCTTTTTGTGGCATTGGTAATCAATCCTGTACTTGCCTCCGTATTTATGAAAGTAGAAAGTGAAGAGTTTGATAAGAAGAAAATATTGATGTGGTGTGTTGGTTTAATAGTACTTGGTTTATTGTTCATAGTGCCAAGTTTATCTATCGCTAACATTTTCTTTTTTAGTGCTTTACTACTTCTGCTAAATGTATATGTGTTAACACCTCTTTCAGAACGATTTCAAACCAACTTTCTTCCTCGATTAGAAAATTGGTATGAAGGTGTATTGTCAAATGCCATGATTCACAGAAGACCAATTATCATCTTCTTTGGTTCATTTGGGTTATTGATTTTATCCTTTGTGTTGTTTGGAATCTTTACACCCAAGGTGCTCTTTTTCCCAGAAAATGAACCTAATTATGTGAATGTTTTTGTGGAGATGCCCTTAGGAACAGACATAGATGTTACCAATGAAGTAACACTTGATTTAGAAAAACAAGTCAATGAAATCGTGAAACCGTATCGCGGAGCGATAAAAATGGTCTCAGCCGCAGTAGGGTCGGGCACATCAGATCCAGGAGATCCCAATGCTGCTGCATCAAATAGCACATCAACTCCTCATAAAGCTCGAATTCAGATAGAGTTTGTGAAATATGAAGACAGGGATACCATCAACACGGCTAACGTAATGACCGCAGTTCGTAAAGGAATTTCAAAAGATCATTTTCCTGATGCTACTATTATTGTTGATAAGGATGCCAATGGTCCACCTACAGGTAAACCCATTAATATTGAAATTTCAGGTGAAGAATATGACGTGATTATTGCGGAAACTGAAAAAATACGTTCTATAATAAATCATTCTTCGATACGGGGTATTGAGGAATTGAAAACCGATTTAGAACAAGGAAAACCAGAAAAAACAATTGTGATTGACAACGGTAAAGCAGAACGATTAAGTGTATCAACTTATGATGTTGCTTCAACGGTACGTGGTGCTTTGTATGGCCGTGAGGTTTCTAAATTTAAAGATGGTGAGGACGATTATGATGTCATGGTGCGTTTAAAACAAGACGAGAGAAATGATTTTAATGCGCTTATGAATCAACCGATTACTTTTAGAGATCCTGCCTCAGGTAAAATCAAGCAAATTCCAATTAACTCCATTGCCAAAATGGAAAACAGTTATTCTTTGGGATCTATCCGCAGAAAAAATTTAGACCGAGTCGTGACCCTTTATAGTAATGTAGTAGATGGCTACAATGCCAATGAAATTAATATGCAGATTAAAGAACTACTGAAAGATCATCAAATGCCACATGGATATTCCTTCAAGTTTACAGGGGAGCAAGAGGAGCAAGCCAAAGAAATGAGTTTTCTTATGTCTGCATTAGCCATTGCGGTGTTTTTAATTCTAATGATTATTGTAGGTCAGTTCAACCGCGTAAGTGCCCCGATTGTAATTATGTTCTCTGTAATCTTTAGTACTATAGGTGTTTTCTTGGGTTTGGTTATTTTCCAAATGGACTTTATCATTATCATGACAATGATTGGTATCATCTCTTTGGCAGGTATTGTAGTGAATAATGCAATTGTGTTATTGGATTACACTATTTTATTAATGGATAGAAAAAAAGCCGATCTAAATACAGAAGACCGACTTGGGAAAGACGATTTAATTGAAAGTATTGTAAAATCTGGAAAGACCCGTTTACGTCCTGTATTACTGACCGCAATTACCACTGTATTAGGACTCATACCTTTAGCAATAGGTTTTAATATTGACTTCTTTGGGTTGTTTAGTAGTTATAGTCCAGATATTTACATTGGTGGTGAAAATGTGTTGTTCTGGGGACCGATGTCGTGGACAATTATTTTCGGAATTACTTTCGCAACTTTCTTAACCCTAATAGTTGTACCTGTCATGTTCTTAGGGTTAGAAAGAATGAAGTATTATTTCTATGAAAAAGGTTTTCTCTATACTATGAAAGCATTTGGTAGTTGGTTGTCATTTAGACGATACAAATTTAATGCATAGAGTTCCTGTATTCATTTTCATTTTATTCTTCTTGGCAGCCTTAGATTTCTATGGCTACCAAGGGATTAAGTACCTTACTAGAAACCTGAGTTCTAATTTACAAACTACTCTTCGAATCTTATATTGGAGTTTAAGTGTTTTTGTATTAGTATCTGTTGCAGGTTTATTCATGGGTTTAATCGAACGGGCAAATGTGGTTTGGCGGAGCTTAATTTTTGGAGCTTTTGTTCTTAACTATTTTCCAAAACTTATATTTTTTCTTTTTGTTGTTGTTGATGACCTGGTTCGTGGAGTGAAATGGGTGGTTTCAAAAATCCAATCATCACCCTCATTAGTTGAACCACAACAAGGAGAACAAATTACACGCTCCGATTTTATTTTAAAGGCTGGGGCAGTGGCAGCTGCTGTACCCTTTGTGGCAACAGGATTTGGCATTATCAGTGGTGCTCATGATTATCGCATCAAACGAAAACGTATTGTGTTACCTAATTTACCAAAGGCCTTTGATGGTATTAAGGTAGCGCAGTTATCTGACATTCATAGTGGTAGTTTTTGGAATAAAACAGCCGTGAAAGGTGGCGTAGAAATGCTGATGAATGAAAAACCTGATGTCGTATTTTTTACTGGTGATTTAGTGAATGATAAGGCAGAAGAGGTACGTGATTATGTTCCCATTTTCTCCAAAGTAAAAGCCGATATGGGGGTTTTTTCAACGTTTGGAAATCATGATTATGGTGATTATGTGCAATGGAGTAGTGCGGCAGCAAAAGCACAAAATCTGAAAGACTTAGCCAAAGCACATCGAATCATGGGGTGGGATTTACTCCGAAATGAAAATAGAACCATAAAAATTGGTACTGAATCAATTGGCATAATAGGAGTAGAAAACTGGGGCGCAAAAGGTAATTTTTCTCGTTATGGTGATTTGTCAAAAGCTTATCAAGGCATAGGTGAACAGCCCGTGAAATTGCTTTTGTCTCATGATCCAAGTCATTGGGACGCCCAGGTAAAAAATCAAACTGATATCGATATCATGTTTGCTGGCCATACTCATGGTATGCAGTTTGGTGTAGAAATTGGTGGTTTTCAATGGAGTCCTGTAAAATACATGTATAAACAATGGGCAGGATTATATACAGAAAAAAATCAGCATCTGTATGTCAATAGAGGATATGGCTACATTGCTTTTCCAGGGAGGATAGGAATTCCTCCTGAAATCACAATTATAGAGTTAGTAAGGGCTTAATCAGGAATGCCACCAAGTCGTATGGTTTCAATCTTCCAGCCTTCTTTAGGGATTAAATAGTTAGTTCGAAAATATTTCGTTATTCCGCTAAATAAAAGAGGTGCGCCTATAAGTGTAGAGGTTGCACCGACTATTTTTGCAACGGTTCCTCCCACAATTAAGTAACCCAATTCCCGAAGTGGTGGAAATTCCTCCTGCAACAATTAGCATGATACTTATGAAGTGGTTTTCTCGCTTTTGCGATTTGCTTGCTAAATACGTAAGGTCATTAATTCCTATTGTTTTTCCATCAATAGTTATCGAGTCTTTTTTAATACCATCAATGTTTCCCTTCAATTTTAACTTTGGATCATCTTTTAATCGGTAAATAACAGCTTCATTTTCGTTAAAATACCGAATGACGTTTTTTTGCTCATTGGAGACTTTAAGGAGATGCGAAGCAGAAAAAAGCACACTACTGTCAGCAATTTCTCTTTGACCAAAACCAACTAGACTGGATATGAAGAAAAGAAGGAACAATTGAGTGTGTTTGTATGTTATTAACATTGTTTGGATAATAATGTAAAATTATAATTCAAAGGTAGCGATATTAGGAGTTATGAGAATACGTTCACCCAAGTAAGTTGATATTTATCACGTCATTGATTGAGTAATATTTGATGAATGATAAATCAAAATTTTGTAAGTTTGTAATCATTAAAATAAATAAATGGAGTTAGAATCAAGAAAAACGGGCGTCATTGGAGCAGGGTCTTTTGGCTTTATTTTCGTCCACCTTATACCTTTAGCTGCAATTTGGACTGGAGCTACTGCTTTTGACTGGATTGTTTGTATATCATTATATTTTATTAGAATGTTCTTTGTAACAGGTGTTTACCATAGATACTTCTCTCATAGAACCTATAAAACATCACGTTGGTTTCAATTTTTCTTAGCTTTTATGGCAGAGACAACTGTTCAAAAAGGAGTGCTTTGGTGGGCAGCCCATCACAGAGTACATCACCGAACAAGTGATACACCTGCCGATCCACATTCAATGAAATTATATGGTTTTTGGTATTCTCATTTAGGATGGATTTTAGGTCCTGATTATAAAGAAACTCACTTTAAGTTAATACAGGATTATGCTAAGTTTCCAGAATTAAGATGGTTAAATAAATACCACTTAGTACCTGTTATCGTAATGGCAACAGCAGTAGCAGCCATTGGTGGAATTGTAAATGGTGGTTCAATAAGTATGATTGTTAGTCCTGAAGGTGGTTTGTCTACCTTGTTAATAGGCTTCTTTTTGAGTACGGTGTTTTTATACCATGGCACATTTTCGATTAACTCAATTATGCACAAATTTGGCAGACAACGATATAAGACTGGGGATGAGTCGAGGAACAATTTGATTTTAGCTTTATTAACTTTAGGTGAAGGATGGCACAATAATCATCATTATTACATGTCATCAACGCGACAAGGGTTTTACTGGTGGGAGATAGATATCACTTATTACATCTTGAAATTATTATCCTACGTTGGTTTAGTTTGGGATATTCAAGAAGTGCCAGAAAAAGTTAGAAATTCCAATTTTCAAGAAGGAAGTAGAGAAGCAAAAAAAGCAGCCTAAGGCTGCTTTTTTTATGTTATAATAAAATTATATGATTCAATTAGGTGATTACAATGTACTAAGAGCAAACCGAGAGATGCCTCAAGGGATGTATTTAATGTCTTTAGAAGATGACGAAGAGGTATTGCTACCTAGTCGATTTGTGAAAGAAAATAACATCCAGTTAGACGAGGAGGTAACTGTATTTGTTTATTCTGATTCGGAAGATCGATTAGTTGCTACAACACAAACGCCTTATGTTACTTTAAATAAGTTTGCCTATTTAGAAGTAGTAGATACAAATCCTTTTGGTGCTTTTTTAGATTGGGGACTAGATAAACAACTTTTTGTGCCTTTTAGAAATCAAAAAATGAAAATGGAAATTGGAAAGAGTTATCTCATCTATTTATATGAAGATGAAGAATCTGACCGATTAGTGGGCACTGCTAAGTATTCCAGTTTTTTATTACCAGCAGCTTCAGAGTTGTCAGAGCGTGATGAAGTCCAACTCATAGTTGATCATAAAACAGACCTTGGAGATTAATGTTATTGTTAATGACTTGTATTCAGGTTTAGTTTATCAAAACGAAATTTTTAAACAAGTTCATCAAGGAGATAAATTATCTGGATTTATTAAAAAAATCAGAGAAGATGGTAAGTTGGATATTAGTCTTAGAACCGATAGGTTATGTCGCAACTGAAGGACATACAGATGTCTTTGTTGGCTTATTTGAAGAAAAAACAAAGGTGTAATCTATTTGTCTGATAAAAGTGATCCAGAAGTAATTAAAGTAGCTTTGCAGATGAGTAAAAAGAATTTCAAAAAAGCTGTAGGTAGTTTATATAAACAACGACTGATTAATGTCTTTAAGATAGAATTGAAATAGCGTGAATTCTTTTAGTGAATTATCTAGATGCTTGAACACTTTGGTGAGGCAACGTTGGTTTTGATACGAGGTGTAATTTTTCTTTATTAGGAATAAGCAGAGTTAAATATATAATTTAATTGACTATCATTACCTTCTATCAAATCTTTTAAGTTAAGTTCCACTGTGTAATGTGGCACTACACCCTGTGCTTCTGGATTATTTCCATATTCAACATCGTGAACGATTCGTTCCGTTGGAATTACAACTTTGATTTTTGAGTGAGGTAACTGATAATAAACAGTTCTTCCCCCCATGTGGAAGTAATAATTACCACCAGTTTCCTCTCCAACTAAGTAAATATTCTCATCATTTTTAGCATTCATAGCAAATAGACTTGCGCTTCCAGTATTTAGACCACTAGTCATCACATATATACTTCCTTTAAAAGAATTGTGTTTTGGGGTCATTAAGTGAACTTTAGAATCTTCTCTAGAGACTAATCCATCAGCATAGATATTATCAAAATCTTCATCGCTAAACGTATTGATTAGGTATTGTGGTTTAGGATAATCTGTAGTTTTGATACTTCTTGATTTAATTTGAGAGAACTCATTTTTTGTAAGATAGGAGAATAATTCAATAGCATTTTCTCTAAACCCTCCTTCGTTATTTCTTATATCTACAATTAAATGTTTGTAACCTTCATTATCCATTATATTAAAAAGGCGAGACAACTCTTTTTTAAATTGAGTTGGTTCTACACCAAATGAGTTCACAGTAAGTTGTATTACCTCTGGATTGTCTGTATAGGATAAATAGGGTAATATTGTTTTTTCTTGTGCTTTGTATGAATAAGAATGTCGAATTTTATTTAAATTATTTAAAGCATCAAAGTCACAGCCTTCTAGGGTTACATTCTATTTCAGTTCCTTCAGGTGTTAAGTAGGTTGAAGCATACGTTTTTGAGCTACCAAATTCGTAATAATAATATAGGCTAAAATAAGCTTCAATTTTTCTTAGTTTTCTAGTTTCATTAAATCCGTCAGAGGCAATATACTTTTTGATAGAAGTCAAAATGCTGTCAGCAACTAATACCATTAATTGAAATGAGCTTTGATCCAACGGGGATATTTTGGTCCTCAATATCGGCATATAAGGATTCACCAATTGGTTTAAACAAAATCGGGTAAAAGGTATTGTGATTATAGATGTTTCTACCTGCATAGAGGCGTGTATTAGCATCTTGTAGATTGGATACAATGATTGAAAGGTTTTTATAAAACTCAAGTGGTGTTAATGATTTTTCTATTTCTTGTTTGGTTTCACTGATTAACAAATTTAAATTTTCTTCAGTGGTATACTCATGTAGTCCTGGATGAATCTTTAGAAGACTCTCAAATAAAGCCAAGTCCTGCTTTAAAAAATAAGGAGTTAGTTTATGCTCTTGAGCGTTAGCGTTTAAAAAAATAATTGAAGCTAGTAATGATAAAAGATAATTTTTCATAGATAATATTAAGGTTTTATTCCCTCGATTAGCTGCATTGATGAATCAAAGGTCTATTTAATCTCGGGGAAAAAAAAGAAAAATTTGTTTTATTTGAAAAATTAATGTATAATTAAGGTTGGTTTAAAAAATAATAAACATCTTATTCGGCATATAAAGTTGATAGGAGAGGGTTATTTCAACCTTCTTTTACACCTAAAATTAAAATATCATCTATTTGCTCTTGTTCAGCTCCCATCCATTTTTTTAGAGCATCACTTAAAACTGTCTTTTGTTCGCTCATTGGTTTAGTGTAATTTTCTTTAAAGAGGGTTTCTAAATTAGATAAGTAAAATTTTCTATCTTCGACTGCCCCAAATTGGTCTGCATAACCATCAGAGAACAAGAAAAAAGTAATTGAGTCCTTTTTATATGAGATGGTATGTAGTTCAAAATCAAGGTGTTGTTTTTGGTCATAACCACCAATCGATTTTCTGGTAGCTTTAATGCGGTATAGCTCATTATTTATTATATAAACAAAAGGATTTTTAGCTCCGGCATATTCGATAATTTTTTCCTTTCTTTTTACTCGGCAAATGGCAATATCCATTCCGTCAGAATTGTTACTTTCTTTTTGATTAAGTACTAGTTGAATGTTTTGATGTAATTCAGTTAAAATGTCGTTAGGTATATGATGACCTTCAGAAACAATTCTATTTAAAAGATTTACTCCAATCATAGACATGAATGCTCCGGGTATCCCATGACCGGTGCAGTCTGCTGCAGCGATAATGTATTCATCTTTAGATAGTTCGTAAGCCCAATAAAAATCACCACTGACAATGTCTCGGGGGAGATACAGAATAAAGTTGTTTTTATTTATTTTGTTTAATGTGATTTCATTAGGTAGGGTAGCCGTTTGAATTGTTTTTGCATACCGAACGCTAGCCATTATCTGATTGTTTTTTTCTTCTACTAGTTCTTTTTGCTGTTCTAACTCAACTGTTCTTCTTTTAACTTTACTCTCTAATTGTTCGTTTATTTTTTCTTGAAAGGATAAAAGTTCAGCTTGTGCTTTATTTTTTTGTTTATAAGTTTCTTTTACCGACTCAGCAATACTGATAGATAAAAAGACAAACTGTAAAACAATTCCAATATTAAGAGAATAAACGGTTAATACATTTGAATCGATTATCCCTAGGTTTTCTAAAGTTGTAGTTATAAAGGCAATATTTAATATAGTAAATGCTATTACAAACCACCGGGCAGATTTTACTTTATCACGGTATAGTTTAATACCTACACCAAAAGCCAATTGAGCAAATATGGCATCAACAACTATCCATTGAAAATTATAATTAGAAAAAACCCCATAAATAAAGAAAGCCGTACGTGCTATTACTGCAAAAAGTAATAACTGTCTTAGTTTTCTTTCTGTATTCTTTAAATCAAGAAAAAAAATTGTAAATAATAACATTGATATAGTGCCTAAATAAAGGGAGATGTCGTCCATGTATGGATTTAAAAAAGGCATGTTTGGCCATAAATATTGAAATGCTGTGCCATTTCGTATCATTAAGTATATAAGCATGCATGTAGCATACAATACATAATAAATGTAGTGATTCACTCTTAAGATTATGAAGTACAGCAGGTTGTAAAAAATCATTAATAGAAGAAGGCCGCAAAAAACTCCAATAAGAATATATTCTTTTAAACCATAGTCCAACGTGGTTTCGTAAGATTTTATAACGGGTTTAAAGAGGTTTTTTCTACTAGACTTGAATTTTATATAGTAATGTCTAGTTTGATTTTCTGGTATTGAAATGTTAAAACCAGGGTTTTTATGTTCTATTACACGAGAACTGAATGGATACCTGTAACCTAATTTTTCGACAGATATTTTATTGTCATCGTTAATAATGTAGAACTCAATTTCATCGATGTCAAAGTCATATAGTTCTATTCGAAAAGACTGGGCTTGGGCTAAAGATTTAATCTTGAAGTGAATCCAATAATGTGATTCAGGTTTGTTATTTACAAGGTCTTTGTTAAGTAATGTGAATTTAGAACTATCAGCTTTTAATACATCGTTAATCGTAAAAGTGTTTGACTCATCTATTAAATAGTCTACATAATTTCGCGATATCCAAACTTCTTTGGTACTATCTGTTAGTTCTATTGTTTTGGAACAAAAAGCGTGTAAAAAGCTAAATGTTAATATTACTAAGAGATATGAATTGTTCATTTAAATAGCGTATAGCTTTTTTAAATTTCCCTCAAATGTATATTGTTAAGGCTAAACAAAAAATAGATTTTAAAATTCATTTCAATTTCTTTTCAGATTCAACTTCTTATTTTGGAGATTAGGTTTAACAATAAATAAGTTATAATGAAGAAAATTTACTTAGTGTTGCTGTTAGTTTCAGCGTCCATTGCTTCTAAAGCTCAAAATGATTTTAAAGGAATTTATTTGCATGCAAATGAAGACTCTTCACAGTACATAAAATTCACTTTTTTAAATCAGGTATGGTTACGTTATGGTGAGTATAACGCAGGGACCTTATCACCCAATGGAGATATACAAGATAATGGATTTGATATAGGTTTAAGGAGAACCCGTATCCAATTATTCGGCAATGTTTATAAAAACACATTTATATATATGCAAATGGGGATCAATAATTTTTCTCCTAATGGCCAACGTAAACCAGGCATATTTTTTCATGACGCGTTAATTGAGCATGCAGTCATAGGAAAAAAATTATCCTTGGGAGCTGGTCTTACCGGATGGAACGGATTGAGTAGATATTCATCAGCAAGTATTGGGGCTATTCTAAGTATGGATGCTCCTTTGTTTGCACAATCAACGAATGACAGAACCGACCAGTTTTTAAGAAAATTAGGTGTGTATGCAAAAGGTCAACTTTCAAAATTGGACTACCGAATAAGTGTAACTACTCCGATGGCAATTCAACAATCAGGAAAAGCTCAACCCCTATCACTGCAATCAAATTATAATTTAGAAGCACCTAATCCTCAATTTGGAGGGTATTTTGGATGGGACTTTTTTGTGCAAGAATCAAACTTAACTCCCTACGCAAAAGGATCATATTTAGGAACTAAAAAAGTGCTTAAAATTGGTGCAGGTTTTCAATTTCAACAAGACGCCATGTGGAACCGTGAGTTTTCAGGAGACACAGTGAGACACAATATGGAAAATTTTGCGGCTGATGTATTCTTAGACTTGCCTTTAGATTCAGACCGAAAAGATGCTGTTACATTTTATTTTGGTCAATACTGGTTTGGATTTGGTCCAAATTACCTCCAAAACATAGGAGCAATGAATCCTGTAACGGGAAGTAATGGTTTTAGTTTGAATGGTGGAGGGACTGCTGCACCAATTTTAGGGACAGGAAACATGTCTTACACCCAATTAGGTTATTTGCTACCAGTAAGGCTTACTGGGGAATCAATAAGATTGCAGCCTTACGGTGCATTAACACAAGCTAATTTCCAGGCGTTAGACGAGTCACTTTGGTTGTATGATGTAGGTATTAACTTGTTTAAAAATGGACATAGTAACAAGGTTACCTTAAATTACCAAAACAGACCCGTATATTCATATAATGTAGATGGAACTAATTTTGTTTCAGCTAGAAAAGGGTTATACACCCTTCAATTACAGGTTACGCTTTGATAATACCTTTGAAAAAAAAAATGGAACAACAAAGCCCTTCACATTCATAAAGGGTTTTGTTTGTTTTTTTGTGAACAAGACAATTAGTAAAAAGTAAATTCTCCTGTATTAATTTTACGAGGCTTTTTGTCTTCTTTTTCAGCGGCTTCAGCGTTGGCCTTTTCTTGAGCATAGCCCAATTCAGCTTGCTTTTTTTGAGCTTTTATTCTTTCTTTTTCAGCTTTCTCACTTTCTTCAATAATTTCCTCAGCTTGATTTACAAAATACTCATCAGAGTTTTTGGTTTTTTTTGGTGCTTTTGGTTTTTTGAGCCCGGTAATTTTTGTTGAAGAATGTTTTCCTGGTTTACGTTGATTAGTTTGCGGAGTACAAGCGCTAGCCAAGTATAGCCATAAAATTAAGAGTCCGTATCGTGAAAACGTATTCATATATATAAAGTAACGAAAAAAACATATCAAAAGGTTACATTTGGGAAATCACTTATTTGTTTTGTTACAATCATATTACCAAAAAGAGTTAGTTGAAGCAGGTCTTGATGAGGCTGGTAGAGGTTGTTTGGCAGGCCCTGTGGTAGCTGCAGCAGTTGTTTTTCCTAGGGATTATGAAAACAAATTTTTAAATGATTCAAAACAACTCTCAAAAAAGAACCGAGAATTTTTCTTTGATCAAATACAACAAGATGCGTTAGCGTTTGCTATTGCTGAAGTTTGGAATGAAGAAATTGATAAAATAAATATTCTAAATGCTTCTTTTCTAGCGATGCATAGAGCTTTAGATAAATTGAAAGTCAAGCCAGAATTATTGATTATTGATGGAAATAGATTTACCCCATACCCGTTAATTCCTCATGAATGTATCGTAAAAGGTGATAGTATGTATTTATCTATTGCAGCAGCGAGTATTTTAGCCAAAACACACCGCGATCGCCTCATGGAAGATTTACATTTGAAACACCCTGAATATGGGTGGGATAAAAATGCGGGTTACCCGACAAAGCACCATAGGTTAGGAATACAAGAACATGGAATTACGTCATATCACAGAAAATCATTTAATTTGCTGCCCAAACAACTAGGGTTTGGTTTTTAGAGACAAAGTAAATATGGAAAAACGGACTGCCTTATATCAGAAACATCAAGAACTTGGAGCAAAAATAATTCCCTTTGCAGGGTACGAAATGCCAGTGAGGTATACGAGTGATCTTGATGAGCACCACTGTGTGCGAGAACGAGTTGGGATTTTTGATGTATCTCACATGGGGGAGTTTATGGTAGAAGGCCAAGGAGCTTTAGGCTTAATTCAATATGTGATTTCAAACGATGCATCTAAGTTAGTAGATGGTAAAATTCAGTATGCCTGTTTACCCAACGGAAAAGGCGGCATAGTGGATGATTTGTTAGTCTACAAATTGGCAGATAACAGATATATGTTAGTCGTGAACGCTTCTAATATTGATAAAGATTGGGAATGGATTAATCAGCACAATTCTTTTGGAGCAACGTTAAAAAATATTTCAGATAGTTATTCTCTTTTTGCTGTTCAAGGGCCTAAAGCTGTTGCTACACTTCAAAAATTGACATCACATGATTTGTCTACAATGGCTTATTATACATTTGATACGTTAAATTTTGCAGGAAAAAAAGGTGTGATTGTTTCAGCAACAGGTTATACAGGTGCTGGAGGATTTGAAGTATATATACGCAATGAATTTGCTTTAGAAGTTTGGAATAAAATAATGGAAGCGGGCGAGGAGTACGGTATTCAACCAATAGGACTAGGAGCACGTGATACATTGAGGTTAGAAAAAGGCTATTGTCTTTATGGAAATGATATTGATGATACTACATCGCCAATAGAAGCTGGTTTGGGTTGGGTTACCAAATTCACAAAAGACTTTATTGACAAAGAAATTCTCTTAAAACAAAAAGAGTCAGGTGTAAATCGCAAGCTAGTTGGCTTAAAAATGATTGACAAAGGTATTCCCCGATCACATTATACTGTAGAGAATATGAAGGGGGAGAGTATTGGTGAAATTACCTCAGGAAGTATTTCACCAGTTTTAGGTGTTGGCATAGCTATGGGGTATTTGAAAACAGATTTTTCCGCTGCAGGAACGGAGGTAAATGTTGTGGTGAGAAATAGAAAATTAAAAGCCGAAGTGGTTAAGTTTCCTTTTGTTTGATAAGATTTGAAATAATATGAGAAATATTGAGGTTTGTTTGTCCCCAGAATTAGTTCATCTTTTCGATTTGGAAGGTAAAATTGCAGTAGTAGTTGATGTGTTACGAGCCACCTCGTGCATGGTAACTGCAATGGCTAATGGCGTAAAAGAAATCAAGCCGGTATGTGATTTAAATGTCTGTAAAGAGTTACAGTTGAAAGGATTTATCGGAGCAGCAGAGAGAAATGGCGTAAAAGAAGAGGGGTTTAAATTTGGTAACTCGCCTTTTAGTTATATTGATAACTGCGTTGAAAATGAGCGTTTAGCAATGACTACAACTAATGGTACTGTTGCTATAGAAAAATCAAAGCTTGCAGCTGAAGTAGTGATTGGAGCTTTTTTAAATAAGACTGCGATAGTTTCTTATATCCTGGAAAGAGATATGGATGTGGTAGTAGTTTGTGCTGGTTGGAAAGGGCAAGTCAACCTGGAGGATACGCTATTTGCTGGAGCATTGATTGAAGCTTTAGGTGAAAAGTACAATCATGATAGTGATGCAGCATTACTAGCACTGAATGCTTATGAAAAAGGGCGAGGAAACTTGTGTGAGTACTTAGCGAACTGTAATCATGTTCAGCGTCTAAGCAAGATGAAAGATGTTGGTAAAGATATTGAGTTTTGTTTACAGGAAGATGTATATAAAGTTGTCCCTATATTAAAAGGGGATATTATTGTTTCACACCATTGTGACAATAAGGTATTGGTTTAGCTATTATTTAAAATAAGGTCTGGTCATGTGCTATCCATTAATTCAATAATAGATCTAATAATGAAATTCACATTAACCCCAAGCGATAAAAATTAATTATACTTATTCATCTCCGAAGAAGACAGTTAATAAGAAGAATTAGCTGCTATAATTACTCTTCGAAATGTTAGGTTTATTCTTTTTTGGTTAACTTTTAAACTTTTTGGTAGGGCATGTTCCCATGCCTGTTGACAGTGATACATGAGCAACAGATCTCCATTATCTAATACAATATCAATTGTTTGCTTTGTTTTCTTATGTTTAAATTTGAATTTTCTTGTAGCACCACAGGAAAGTGAGGCTATTAATGAAGTATCAAGCTCAGGTTCGTTATCACGGTGATACCCCATATAATCAGTGCCAGTTTTATAGAGGTTGGCTAAGACGCTGTTAAATTCAAATTGAGTAAAGGCTTCAATTGAATTTTTTAAAGCTAAAATAGTGTTTGTGAATGGTGCTGCTAAATGTGTAATATTTGAATACTGATAGTTTAAATCACCCTGATAAGCAACTAGCCGAGGAACAATAATGTCTTTACCATACATTTTAATCATTTCTGATTTAAAAGTGATTTCATCTTGTAATTGATTAGTCAAATCCTCTTTGATGAAATTTTTCACTAATATCACTTTACCTTCGTGATCAAAAATTGTCTTAGAAGATCTCATTTTGTTTTTCTAAAATTGCTTTCGTCCAAATGTCATAACCTGATTGATTCATATGTAAACCATCTTCAACAAATAATTCTGGCTTTACCGAACCATCGGGGTTTAACATGTTATAATGAATATCAATGTAATGTTTGTTTGTCCATCGCTCTATTTCTTCCTGAATTAATTGATTAGATTCCTGAATATCAGGAATCATGTGTGCTCGCTCGATACTTGGTTTAATGGAGACAAAAGTAAAAGGGTAATCACTACCTAAATGGGTTTCTACTTTGCGTAAAAACTTAAAAAAATTTCTATGAATAATTTGAGGTGTGTCACCATTACCAATATCATTATCACCGCCATAAAAAACGATACTTTTAGGTTGGAAGGGAAGGACTAACGATTCGAAATAAAAATTGGCTGCTTCAAGGGTTGATCCTCCAAAACCTAAATTAATAATGTCCTCACGACCTAGGTTTTCGTTCATATTGTGCCAAAGCCTGAATGAGGAGCTCCCATAGAAAACGGTTTTATGTGGGCAAGGTAGAAGTTTGAATTTGTTGGTTTTTAACTCTTCTACTTCTTCATTAAAATAATCGGTTAAATCACTCATGTGCTATTTTTTAGATAAAGAAATGGCCTCTTTTACGTATGATTTATAAGTGGATTGATAACTGTTTACAAACTTAATAAGCTCCTCTTTCTGACTTTTATCTTTTATATAATCTGATAATTTGAAAGGAGGGTGTATCACTACTGAGAAAGTCGCTTTGTTGACTCTTTTATCAAAATTAGCAAACGCAATAGGAATTATATATGGTTCTTTTTCAGCTAAAGCAGCTACTTGAAATGCACCTAGTTTGAAGTCACCAGGTGATTCTTCGGTGCTATAACTTGTTCCTTCAGGGCTAAGAATTAAGTTGACTCCTTGACTTAAATAGTTATTTGCTTCTTGAAAAAAAAGGCTTCTTCGCTCTTTTTTTTGTGTTTCACTTTCGTTTAAGGCTTCAGATTCTTTGGTGTAAACATTAATATAGTTGAGCCTATTGTAATAGTCCTGATGGCCGTATTCTATAGTTCTTGGAACTCTCACCACCCGCATTCCTGCATCACCATAGTGTTTGTAACTGATCATTGAACTAATAAAATGTGCATCCAATGTGAGCTGAAAATGATTAGGTAAGGTGTAATAAGGGTGGTTTTTTAAATGGTTATAAATAAAAATGTTTCCACTTTTATTGGGTAAATTTTCTAATCCTTTAATTTTAATGGGTAAGTGAGAAAAAGTTTTAATGAATCCTTTCGCTGAGATATCTCTAACCTCTTTTGGACTTACATTCGAATCTGCTTCAATAACCGATTTATATACTTTTTTTAATCCTTGAAAAAAACGATATTCTTTGTGGGTTTGTCCAAGAATGTCTAAGCAATTGTTTGCTAAACTTATTTCTAATGTATTTCCTTTTTTAAGTACTTTAGTTAAACATTTAAAAGCATCTTTTATCGTTAAGTGGCTATCTAATAAATGAGGGACTTTATGAAGGGGCGAGGTAACACTGAGCTGGGTACAGTTTTGTTCTATTAAGTTTGTTATCGCTAAAATTTCTTGTTCAAATTGTTGTGAAATTAAACGCGTTCTAGCACTTCGTAAATGGTTGCTTAAGAGCCATAATAGGCGTTTTGAGAATCGTAAGGCTAAACATGGATGTGCTGTGAATAAAGCTTGAAGTTTATCTTTAGAAAAAAATAAGACACTGGAGTACTGTGCCGCAATAGCACTTACATCATTATTTATAGAGTCCATTGCACCTACCCAACCCGCAATCATTCCTCTACGGGAGATACTTCGCATTAAGGATTGTGTGTGTGTCTGATTTTTAGGTGAGTATTGTAGGAAAAGTTGACCAATATTTAAAATATAGAACCCATCACTGGTATGACCTTGTTGATAGAGCATATCTTTTCTTCTATAATATTTTTCTTCACCAATAGCAGCAAGTAAAGCTAATTCAGTTTCATCAAAAGGCTCAAAAAAGGGAGATTGATTTAGCAGATCTTTAAAATCATGAGAAGGCTCCATGCTTCCTCTAGCTTGATTTTGTGTAAACTTAGGCGTAACGTTTTCCCATTCTTTGGCGGTAAAGCTGCTTAACTTTTCACGTATTCCCTCTGTTAAAACAAGACTCTTTTCAAGGGTGAAATTAAAAAATACAGCTCCCAACAGAGGGTGTTTTTTAAATAGTTTTTTTAGTGTTTCATGTTCCCAGGAAATTAGTAGGCAAGTGGAGTTGCAGGTTACGGTGGTTGCGTATCGATTGGGATAACGAAAACCCGACCACCCAATGGGAGTCCATTTTAAATTACTTTTACCTAAATCGTAATTGTCTTTGTCATATTCAAGCTGTAAAGAAAAATTGACCTCGCCTTCCAGTAAAAAGTAGAATTTATCACCAAAACCATACTGTTGAGTTATGATTTCACCTTCATTTTTGGTGATTTTTTTTGATTTGGACAAAAGAAGAGATAGTTCCTGTTCTGGTATGGAGGAAGTAAATGGTAGGTTTATTGAGTCAATCATTAATTATTATTAACAGGAGACATCAAAGTAATAAATCTTTGATAGTTGCGCTATCCAAAAAGAAGAAACTTTACCTATTTTCTAAAAGGTTTAAAATGGGATTTGTGTGCTAATGCTAACAGTTCTTTATCTCCACTGCTATCACCATATGCTTCTATAAGGTCATACGATGCCAAATCATAAACTACTTTTATTCGGCATTCTTTTTCGAAACCGTAACAATTATTACCAGCAATTTTCCCGGTAATTTTGTTTTCTACTACTTCAAGTTTAGTACCTATTAACTGTACGTTTTGTTCTTCAGCCCAATCTTTTATCCATAACTCAGGTGATGCAGACACAATACATATTTCGTAACCAGCTATTTGGTGTCTAGCTATTTCTTCCAAGGCTTTGGGTCTAATCAAACTTGGAAGCTTTTGACTGTAAAACCTTTGACACATTTGGTCAAAATCCGAAGTTGTGGTTCCTTTAAAAAAATAGGTGATTACTAATTCTTTCGCTTTCCAATTTGGATAAAGTTTTAGTTTAAACGCAATGATAAATGGTGACAAGAGAAAAAAACCAATAGCAAAGCGCACAAACCCTTTGTTGAAACGAATAAATTCTACAAAAGTATCAGACGTAGTGATGGTACCATCAAAATCAAATAGTGCTAATTTTTTCATTATCACTAGAGGTTTAACTTTTTAAAGATAGACTCAGGAATTGATTTGATGATGTACATAATCAAACGCCATTTGGCAAATACGTAAATGGTGTTTTTCTGTTTTTTAACAGCATTATCTATCGCTTTAGCAACCTGTTCTGGTTGGGCAGTTAACGGTTTTGGAAGCGGTAGTCCTTCCGTCATTTTTGTGTTTACAAACCCTGGTTTTACGGTAAGCACATGCACGCCAGATTTGCAAAGGCGGTTTCTTAGACCTGAAAGGTAAGCTGTAAAACCAGCTTTCGCACTTCCATAAAGGTAGTTACTAACGCGACCACGTTCACCAGCAACAGAGCTGATACCGACAATTACCCCTGCTTTTCTATCCTCCATGTCATTGGCTATGATATTTAAAATAGACACAGCACCAGTATAATTACTTTGGATTATTTGTTTACTCTCATTCCAGTTAGCTATGGCTTTTCCTTGATCACCTAAATATCCAAACATGCATAAAGCGATATCTGGTTTTTTATCTAAAGAATCATAAAATCCTTCATGAGAGTTAAAGTCCATGGCATCGAAGATGTAGGTGGTAACTTTTGCTCCGAAACGAATTTCTAAATCACTTTTTATTGGAGCTAAGCTTTTGGGATTTCGTGCTGCTAATTGAAGAACGTCTCCTTTTTTCGCATACAATTCGGCAAGCGCTTGTGCCATATCAGAAGTAGCACCAAGAATTAGTATTGTAGCCATTATTGTGTGATGTTTAATCGTTTAGATTGCCAAGATTCAAACTTAAAATCTGGATTGTACTCTTTTATTCGTTGAATAAATATTTCTGCATTCGGATAGCCAGCACGAAAGGTTTCAGGGCTCATACGGGCATCTTTCGTTAAATAAAGCCTTCCACCAAGATCTAGAATTATTTTATCTACTTCGTTAAGAAACTCGAATAAACCTTTTCTAATTGGAAAATCGAGTGCTAATGTATACCCTTCCATTGGAAAAGCAATGAAATCATTTTGCTTTCCAAAAAGCTTCAATACAATCAGAGGAGATGACTGACCATAATCTCTAATTTTATCTAGGATGATGTTAAGACCTTTTATACTTGTTTCTAATGGTAAAACAAATTGGTATTGAAGAAATCCTTTTTTACCGTATACCTTATTCCATTCTAATATTGCATCCAAAGGATAAAAAAATGGATCGTAATGACTGATAAATTCCTTTACTTTACTAGTTTGTTTATGATAGTAAAGGGTGTTAAAGGCTTTAACTGTTAATTTGTTAATAGAAAACGAAGGGAGGTCTATTGGGAATGTGATGCCTTTAGTCGGATGTGGCGTTAATACTGTTTGTCGCTGCTTTTCACTTAATTCATCCAACTTAGCGTGTTCTCCTAAGTTGAGTAAACCTCTACCTTTTGCTTTTCCGTTAGTAAGGCAATCAATCCATGAAACGGAGTAGGTTACGTGTTGGTTTTCATTGAAAAGATCAATCATCTCTTCAAGATTTTTTACTTTAATGCTTCGCTGATTAATGTAAGAAGACTCAATTTTTTTTAGCTGAAAGGTGACCTCTAATATAATTCCTGTTAGCCCCATTCCACCACAAGTGGTCTCAAAAAATGTTTTGTTTTCAGTTGAAGAGCATGTGATAATTTCACCATCTGCTTTTAACACATTCATGGATAAAATGTGTTGACTAAAAGAACCCTCATAATGATGGTTTTTGCCATGCACATCAGAAGCTACAGCACCACCAATAGTAATGAACTTAGTTCCTGGGGTTACTGGCATAAACCACCCTTTTGGTACTACAATTTGTAATACTTGATCAAGGGTAATTCCTGATTGACATGTGAAAACTCCTGTTTGAGTATCAAAAGCCAGTGCTTTGTTAAATCGAAGTGATGATACTATGTTTTCGTTCAATGAAGAATCACCATAACAACGGCCATTCCCTCTTACAATAAAGTTGGAATCGAAAGGTAGTTTTGAGGCATCATCAAATGCTTTGAAGTTAGCATCTACTACGGGGAATTTATTCCAGTTGTGAACTTTCATTTATACTAATTTATTCAAGTAGATAATTACAAAAAAGCTAACAATCCAACCCAGCAAAGTGATTATAATAAATTTATCTGAATAGAGCGTTTTAACAGGAGAACCACTTTTATTATCCATTAAGGCTAATTTTAAGTATTGCATAATTCCAGCAATCACAAAAATGGTAGTGCCGTATAGGTATTGATTGTTAAACTGTTGAATTACCTCAGGCGATACACAGTAGGTAATGTAAGCTACAATGATAACAGCGCTAAGCATCGTTAGGCACGAGTTGATGAAATCTAAATTGTAATGGGTGATGGATTTCCTTGCTGCTGTACCTGTATTAATGTACATCACTAAATCATCTCTTCTCTTCGCTAGAATAAGGAACATAGCTAGTAGGAACACCATAATTATAATCCAGTGGGAGAGAGGTGTGTTTGAAGCTACAGAACCCGCAATTATTCGTAGTAAAAAACCAGATGAGACAATGAAAATTTCAAGAATAGGCGTGTTTTTTAATCCAAACGAATAGCCAATATTGAGTAGAAAGTAAATAATGATAATGGTTAGAAAAATGGGGGAGATCCAAAATGCTCCAAATAAACCAATAATTAACATAATAGCGAATAAACCTAACGCTGTGCCTTTACTAATTGTACCAGCTGCCAAAGGACGGGTTTTCTTAGTTGGATGTAATTTGTCAGCCTCAATATCTCTATAATCATTTATAACATATACGGCACTAGAAATGAATGAAAAGACGAAAAAAGCGGGGAGTAACTTTAAATTTTCAGGATTTAAAATCTTTGCCCCAAAAAATGCTGGGGCAAAAAGGAATGTATTTTTTATCCATTGATGGACACGTAAGAGCTTTAAATATTCCATGGGCATAATATTAGTCTTCAATTTCCACTTTATAAAGAAAACCAGGTACTTGTTTTGAATTACCAGGTATTGCTTGTATATGAATTAATTTAAGTTGTGAAGGTACTTTTTTTGGATCAGTTAAAATACGCAGTTGTGGTCTGTTGCTATACTCAAAGTAACTGTAATAAACATACTTAACATTCTTTTCTTTGATTTGATTTATAAAATCATCCCACGATTTTACAACGGGAAACATTTCAAACTGTAATCCTGTAAAATAAGCAACATGGGGTTTTCTAGCAAAAATAGCATCTTTTGGGTCTGGTTTGGGTTGGTTTCTATCAAACCAGCGCTGTATTTTAATCATTTCCTTTGGGCCACTATCAATGAGTTCTTTGTTGTGTTTTTTAGCCTCGCTTATAGATGTAAAAAACAAAATTGCCCCCAGAGCAAGAGGGATGTATTTTAAAAAAGCTGCTTTTAAATTAATTTTTTGAAGTATAAAAACTCGAAGTGACATTGTTACATAAAATGGAATCAGAAACATCGAGAATCGGGGATTATAAAAGACTAACCCGAGTACTCCCCAGAATATGAGGTTTATAACTACAAAACTAAGCTCTCTTCGGTCTCCTTTTGAAGGGAAGTAGATGATGTAGCTCAACAAACCTATAAAACTTAAAATACCAATAAACCAATTGATGAGTTGGTCAAAATCTGCTTTGATGTTTGAAACTAAAGTAGATGTATATTTAGAAACGAAGGCTCCGAAATCATAGAAAACAACATCACCTGTACCGTTAATATTGTTTTTTCTACACCAGTCCTCATGCCAAAATTCATCCCAAGTAACTTTACCTTCTGCCTGATAGGTCCACGCTACGTTTTTGTAGTTTGTATTATATAAAAAGCTTTCTTTTTCGCTTAGAGTATAGAAACCATAAGGTGCATAAATTGCTAAAAAAATAGTTGTAACTGCTAAGCTTAAAACTAACCGGGTTTTTAAGTTTACATGATAAATGTTGATAATGAAATAACTAAAAAGGATTGCAAGCAACATGAATAAGCCATTAAATCGTGTTAAGAAGGCTAATCCAGCAAAGACTGCAGTAAGACAGATGTTTTTCCAATGAAATGTTTGTGAACGCAGTAAAAAGAAAATCATACCGCCAAGAAGCCCTAAGAATAGCATGTCGGTTCCACAAGAGTAGGTGTTTTGGATGATGTGTTTGTTTGCGGCAGTAATTAAAAAGGCTGCTAAGGCAATTTCAGGAGTGAAAATTCTTCTTAGAATGAGTGTGATAGATAATAAAAAGCAGCTTATTCCCAGACAGTTAATTAATTGTCCGGCCTTCATGTAATCTCCAACAATACTTTTGAAAAGGCCTAATAGAATGGGGTATAAGGGACCCTGAAAGCCATCTATCACCAAAGAACCATCTAGGAAAGCCTCTGCATTGGGTACATAGCGCATGTAAAAATCAGTTTCGAGACCATAATCACCCACTGTGTGATAGTGGAAGCTAACATATAGCATGATAAGAAAATAGATGCCTGAAAGAATGTGAGGCAGGTATCGATATTCTAAAAACGATATGCCAGTCTTAACAAAGCTTGGTTGTTGTTTCATTGGTAACTCTTCGTTTGAATAGCTAAATTAAGTTTTTTTGATAGAAACCTTATCGATTGAGAAAAGAATAACATCATTTTGTGAAATGTATATTGATTCTTTTAATTTGTTGAAAATAATATTAGCAGGATGGCAAAAAAAAATAACTCAAGAAAAGACAGAGAAGGAGTGGTTTACTCGACCAACCCTGATTTTAATTATGCATTCGCAGATGCTTTTAAGGAGGTGGTAGATTCAGGTAATAACGTTTTAAAAGTTCAATTAGATAAAAAATCAAGAGGAGGGAAACAAGTTACGTTAATCACTGGTTTTTCAGGCACTGAGGAAGAATTAAAAGATTTAGGAAAGGTGCTGAAATCAAAATGTGGTGTAGGTGGAAGTGCTAAAGAAGGAGAGATATTAATTCAGGGAGATTTTAGAGATAAAATAATTGATTTACTTCAATCTATGAATTATCACGCCAAAAAAGTAGGTGGCTAAGTTAATTATCTGATGCTATTTCAAGAGGAATTAAAGTTATATTTATCTCTTTTTTATGATAGCCATGCAAACTGGTAGTTTTAAATTCTTTTATTAATGATTGATACCCTTCAGCTTCTATATTTACTGTGTAATCAATACCCTCGTTCATAACAAGTAGGTATTTACCAGTGATTGCATTTGAATAAAAAACATTTTCGATTTCTGGTTGGTTACTTTTTCGTACTTTAATTATAGCTTCGACAATGTCTCCACTTATAGAGTCTTTTACTGTTCCTTTGATAACCATGATATCGGCTTCTTTTTTTAAGAATTTAGCATAATATATATCCTTATCTCCATAACTATCATGCCGTTGGTCAGTGAAATAAATGGTAGTACCATCAGTGGAGACAGTGAAATATAAATCATCACCAGCGGTATTTAGTGGGTAACCTATATTTTCAGGTTCTGACCATACTCTATTTGTAATATCTAAATCACTTGAAAAGATATCATATCCTCCCATTCCTAAGTGACCATTAGAGGAAAAGTAGAGAGTATATTTATTAGGGTGTAAATAGGGTGAATCCTCATTCATAGGGGTGTTTATTTCTGGACCTAAATTTTCTGGTTCAGTCCAAGACCCATTTGGGAGTTTTTGTGATTTATAGATGTCTGTACCACCATAGCCCCCCTTTCGATCACTTGTAAAGAATATTTCATTGTCATTAGGCGAAAAACAAGCACTAGATTCCCAGTTCTTGGTATTAATAGGATGCGGTAAGTGTTCTGGAGTAGTCCACTCACCATTTTTAAATTCACTGATGTATAAATCACCAGAAGTGTGAAGTAAACTGTTGTGGCTATATCTATAAAATAATAACTGATGTCCATCATGACTAAGCGCAACAGCCGCATCATGGTGCCAAGTGTTTATTTTGTTACTTATTGAAACAGGTTCACTCCATTCACCATTAATTTTGTGAGATATATAGATATCTTCATAAAAAGTACCGTCAAGCTGATAAACATGCCCACCAGTTGTATTAGGCCTATCTGAGGTGAAGATGACAGTTTCACCATCGGCTGAAAATATGGTTCCATATTCAGGAAAAGCTGAATTAATAGGCTTTCCGAAATTTTTTATTTCAATATTTAATGAGTCTTTATAAAGCTCTTTAGCATATAAGCAACTGGCTATTTCCCTTTCAATTTCTTGTTTAACTTCTTCATGTTTGTCTAAACCTGGAAATTGTATCAAATATTTCTTGTAATAATTAATTGCAGCATCAAAATGATGTTCTAGATGGTAGGTTTTAGCTAAGTAGTAGTTAAGTGAATTTGGTAGATTAGAACTTTCTAATTTAGCACATTCTACTAAGTATGGTAAAGCTTTTTCACTATCGTATAAATCAAGATAGCAAACACCGATATAATACATATAATTAGGTGTATTGGGTTCATACCTATCTAGTTTTAAGTATGATTGAAGCGCTTTATAAAATTCAAAATTTTGAAAATACTCTTTGGCTTCGAGCTCAAGATTCATAACTTCTCTTTTCGTTTGAGCTTCGGTATCATAAGTCACAAACGAAAAAAGAGAAATAAGAAGTATTAGTCTATAGTAAATAATCATATAATACACCTTCTATAAAGCCTTGTTCAATTAAAAGACCAGTAATGTTTCACTAAGGTTGCCTTAGTAATAACTCTAAGGTATGCACTAACGTAATAAGATTTATTATGTTTTGATGTAAATTACACAATGAGCTTAGAAGAAAAAAATACTATATTTGATTTATTGTAAGAAAAGTGAGAAGGTTTTTTAAAATACAGTTATACATCATTCCGCTATTGTTATTATCAACAATAACAACGGTAGCGCAGGATATTCAATTCTCGCAATTTTATCAAGCGCTTTTATATCAAAACCCTGCTTTTGCAGGAAGTGGACATAAAAACAGGTTGATGGGCCACCAGCGATTGCAGTGGTTAGGAGTAGGGAACTCAACTTATGGAAGTTCTCAATACATTACTTCGTTAATTTCTTACGATACATACTTTAAAAAGTATTCAAGTGGCTTTGGTGCTCAAATTTTTTATGACAGACAAGGGGATGGACAAATATCTGCTGTTGATTTTTCTGCAATGTATTCTTATGAATTACACATTAATAGTCATTATAGTTTTCGGTCTGGAATGCAAATGGGGTGGAGTTCTCGAACAATTGATTATTCTATACTTACTTTTCCCAGACAATATAGCGATTCAGGTTTTGATAATGGGGTAGCAAACCCTTATTCTGATATTCAGTCGAGGAAATCGTATGCGGATATCTCAGCAGGAGGTATCTTATATACGAATGAATATTGGGTAGGAATTTCAGCACATCACTTAAATACTCCTAATCAATCGTTTATAGGTTCTCAATCAGAGTTGCCTATGAAGCTAGCTTTGACTGGTGGATACCGCTTTGTTATTAGCAGAGATGCCTCAGGTTTAGCAAACGATCCTTCGATTGAAGAGGTAAGTATTACCCCTACATTTCATTATAAATTTCAAGGGAAGTCAGACCAATTTGACCTCGGTATTTATGGACATTATAAACACTTTTTATTGGGAGGATGGTATCGAGGTATACCTTTTAAAAAGTTTAATACAAAATTACAAAACAATGAGTCTTTTGTGTTTTTAGGAGGGTATAAGACTTATAATATGAGTTTTACCTATAGCTATGATTATACTTTAAGTACACTTAGGGTTATTGGTACAGGAGGTGCTCATGAATTAAATATTACTTATATTTTTTCTAAAAAACGTTGGAATAAGCCTACCAAAAAAATGCCTTGTCCAAATTTTTATATCCACTAATTTTTTCTGTTGATGTTACCTTTTTTTTGCGAAAGGTATGTATGATTAACTAAATAATTTGAAAATAATGGTTTTAAATGGAGGTGTTATTTAACTTATCTCTAAGTATTAAACTCAAATATTTTGATTTGAAAACCTTGATGTTTAGGGTGTTATATGGTTTACAGACCTGTGTTTTTGAGAATTAAATAGTTACTAGGTGGTTTTTGTATTTAAATACCTAAATTTGCAATCTGCTAGCTATCTACTGATAGACGAATTATGAAAAAAATTTTTCTCGTTGGGATATTGTTGTCAATCAGTGTACTGGTTGGATTTGGTCAAAGAATCAAGGTTTCTTTACAGCCGTCAGTTGTTAATGGTTATTTGGAAGTTGCTATATTAGCTCAAAACAACACTTCTTTACCAGTAGCGCTTGCAGAATGTGAGTTTGAGGCATTTGTTGATACGAATTTTGTAAGCTATTCATCAATGGTTTTATCTTATGCCAATCCTCGATGGAGTGATAATAATTTTTATGATAAAATGACACTTAGTGTTTTGCCTACTCCAGATAATAATACTTTTCGCTTAGCAGTAAACCCCTTCACTAGTATTTTAAATACCAATACACCAGAAACATCTGCTTATCTCCAGAAAGAGGAGACAGCTACAGTAGGACGTATACGTTTTCAACTAAAGAAACCTTGTGAGGATGCTGAAATCAATTATGGTTGGACAAAACCTGTTTTTAGAAAATGGGAAAAGGGAATATTAATGCCCGATCGTGAAATGAACCTTGAGTTAGAACCTGATTTAAACTCAGATTTCAATTTCTCAGCCTTAACTCCAATTACTTCTACTTTAACAAACAATGCATTTGTAACTTCTTTATCAGCAAATATAGTAGTGTTTGGTTGGAACCCTGTACCCGATGCAATTGACTATAGAGTAAGGTATAATATTAATGGAGGAGGTTTTAGTGCTTGGCAAAATACAGCAGGTTTGTCTTATTCGTTGACAACTAATGATGGTGATATAGTTGAGTTTCAATATGGTGCAGTTCTTCCTAAATGTGAGTTTTCTCAATCACAGTTAACAAAAGTAATCGCATATGATTGTTCAGCAGGGTTCAGTGGTTTGCGACCTACAACGGAAACCTATTGTACCTCAAGCTTTAAGGATATTATAGCCGCTGATGCGGATAATTTACCAGGTAGTTATACCTTTCAAGGTCCGGGGGTAAATTGGGGGGCTGGTGTTTGGTATTTCGATCCACAACAAGCAGGTCCAGGTAGTCATTTAGTAACGATGATAGGATGTTATGGAGCGGATACAGTAAGTGAGCCAACAACAGTGTTGCCGGCACCTTGTAGTGAAACTATAAATGAAACAACTTTATCAGTTCCATTTGGTCAGCCACAGGGGATTTATACTGATTGTCTAGGCCAAGTATATTTTTCGGAATTCAGAGACAAAACAATAATTAAAATTGACACTTTTGGTGTAGGTACTGCCGTTGTTGGTGTAAATGGTGACCAAGGTTTTTTAGATGGGCCAAACAGTACGGCATTAATTCAATCAGCTGTAGGTGTGGTGACTAATCCTGTTAATGGAGTTTTATATTTTGCTGATTTCGGAAATAATGCAGTTAGAGAGTATGATCCTGGGACTGGGCTAGTAACCACTCTAGTAGGTGGAGGACCATCATCAAATTTGGGTATCAATGCAAATGGTTTATCTGGAGATAGTGATAATCCAGCAGATTATGCTAATAATAGAATGTTCGATGGTCCATTTGGGTTAGCTCTTAACTTAACATATGATACATTGTTTGTCTCAGACCAAAAAAACAATAAAATTAAAGCAATAAGCTTATTAGATAATTCAGTAGTGACCATTGCTGGAACTGGCGCTGTAGGGATAAATAATGGTGATGGCGTTACGGCTGCAACATTTGCTAAACCTGCTAATATATCAGTACAGGGTTCAAATATTTTTATTGCTGATGAAACTGCTAATCAAGTAAGGGTTTATAATTCAAGTACTAAATTGGTTTCAACATATCTAGGTGATGGATCAGCAGGCTTTGTAGATGGAGAAGTGAATACGCAGGCAAAATTTGATGGAGTTATAGATGTAGCATCTGATGGACAAGGTGTTTTGTTTTTTTTAGAAAAAGACAATTGTGCTTTACGGAGAGTAAAAGAAGATTCTGTTAAGACATTTATAGGTGATCCTTCAGCTTTACCTTTTGCAAAATGTGGTAGTGCACCAAATCAGCTTAATGGACCGACTGCAATGTCTTTTTATGTTAATGGATTTATAGATATTGTTGATACAGACAATGATCGGGTGGTTCGCTGGGCAATCGAAGATTTCTTAAGTAGCCCTAATTCTAAATTAGATTCAGTTTATTGTGTAAACAGTGACTTGGATACGTTGAATTCTTCGAATATTTCAGGCTTTTATACTTCATCACCAACAGGTTATGTCTTAAATAATGGAACACATTGGGTGTTTGATCCTTCAAAAGGTGCTGGGAATGTTACGGTTTCCTTTAATCATCAGGTAGGTTTGTGTCAGGGAACGGAAGATCGAACAGTATATGTTGCTCCACTTCCATCGTTTGATTTAGGAAATGACACCTTAATTTGTGCTGGTTCATTTGGTGTTGATCAATTAGAAGTTGACTCAACTTTGGGAGCCTATCAATGGTCATTTAAACCACTAAACAGTTCAATAATTACAGCAGCTGTTGCCGATACAAATCATAACATTCCCATTGATTCTTTAGGAACTTATTATCTAACAGTGACATCACCTTTTGGCTGTATATATGATGATAGTATTTCTATTTCTCAAAGAAATCCAGCGTTGTTGCAAATAGCTTCCACTTCAGGAGCTATAGATACAGATAGTATTTGTTTTAATGAAAATACGACACTAACGGTTACTAACAACGAACCAACATCACCTGGTTTTGCATCCATTTTATGGAATATAGGAGAGGTGACGCAATCAATAACGGTAGATACTTCGGGTCAATACATTGTCAATATTATTGACTCATTAGGTTGTACTGCCGCTGACACGTTTGATTTAGTAAAAAAAGTTCGTCCTAGCGCTACAATTGATGTGTCTCCATCTAATTTAACAGGTGTCAAAACATATATGGTTTGTCCAGAAGATACTGCCTTGTTAAATGGCGGAAGTAACAATGGAATCACATACAGCTGGAGTGATAGCACCATAGTAGGAGGAATTTCAGAAGTGTCTACCGATTCGTTGTTATTAGTAACTTCAACTGGTAAGTTTTATTTGGAAGTTGATTTTGCTGATGGTTGCATCGGGACGGATAGTGTGATTATTGAAAATTATACCATACCAGTTATTAACCTTGATACCACTACACGGGTTACGGGTGGGCCAGATGCATTAACAATTTGTAGAGAAGACTCCGTATTATTGAAAGCAAACCCAGTAGCTGTAGGGTATGCATATGAATGGAAAGACATCAATGGTATTGTAGTGAGTAACACTCCAAATTTTAATGCTAAAGTAGCTGGAACTTATTACTTAAAAATAACAACAAATAATGGTTGTGAACTATTCGATACCATTGCAATTAATAATTTTGTTGCCACAGTAAATTTAGGTAGCGATCAAACCATTTGTCAACGTGATTTTTATACGTTTGATGCTGGGGCTCCTTATTATAGTTATCTGTGGTCTGATAATTCTAATGGACAAACGCTCACAGTTTCAGACTCTGGTATCTATGGGGTAACCGTAGTCACCAATGATGGTTGTCTAGCAACTGACTCTGTAGAATTAACAGTGTTGATTCCTGATTCAGTTGATGTTTTACCTGATACTCCCGTTACCATTTGTAATCTTGATTCTACATTATTGAGCACATCTCTTTCTAGTACAGCAACAGGAACATATTCTTGGACGGATGGAAGTGTTGGTGCTGCAAACTATGTTTCAACAGCAGGTTATCAAGTAGTCACATTCACTGATGGAATTACGGGTTGCACGAGTTTAGATAGTACTTTAATAACAGTTATTGCTCGTCCAGTGTTTGATACGCTGACCGTTGATTCAACCATTTGTAGAAGTGATACTTTACCGTTATTTGTACAATCCGCATTAGCCTCAGATTCTGTGTTTATTTATGGATTAAATACAACGACAAACATACGAACTCTTGTTGCTTCTGATGTATATCAAACTACGTTTGATGGAGTGGATACCTCTGATATAGGTACTTATGTATATGTTGCAGACAATGGGTTTTGTACTACCGAGTTTACTTCGAATATTAATGTAACGGACTTAACAACCACAATAATTCCTCCTTCAGATACCATTTGTTTTGGGGATTCTTTATTGATGACCTTATCAACATCAGGAGGTAAAGGGGCTTATTCATATGAATGGAGTCAGAATGTAAGTAATAATAATACAAGTACATCTAACACAAATCAGCCTAGTTATTATGCTACTCCAGGTAATGCTGGTAATATAAATACATACAGGGTTAGAGTCAAAGATGCTGTAGGTTGTTTTGCTTACGATACAGTTGGTTATTATTACAATACTCCTGTTGTTGCCGAAATTGAAGGTGGTTTAGACTCGATAGCAATATGCGGGAATGGAGTTAATAATGCTTTTGAGATATTGGATGTATCAGCAACTGGTGGTCTTGGTGGTTACCAATATAAGTGGAGCATTAGACCTTCTGATGTGGGAGTTATACAACTCGGAGATGACTTTGTTGATACTATTTTAGTTGAGATACTATCACCTATACCAGATACCGTTCCTGTGTTTGTTTATGCAGAAGATCAATATGGTTGCTCGGATAGAGATACAGTAATTTTTGGTTTGACCGTTGTGACAATAGGCGCCTCTGTGCAACATGATGTCATTTGCCCTAATTTATCAGATTCCTTAAGTATTATTGTAAGAGAGGCTCCTGTTGGAGAGTTATTTTATAGTTGGACTAAACAATCGCTTTCTGCAAGTAAAATATTAACACCATCTGCAAAACAAGGCGTAAATGTCAGTGCTACTGCACCTGGCACTTATCGATTTACCGGGTATATGAAGCACCTTGCATCTGGTTGTGAAGCTGATACTTCAGTATTTGTAAGTGTTAAACCAATAAGTGGTTTAGTTTCTAAAAACAAAAGTATTATTTGTGATGGCGATACTGCTTTTTTAGAGGCATCCGGCTCGGTTGGAGCGGTAGAATACAATACTTCTGTTTGGCCATATAGTCACAAATACCAGTGGTCAAAAGTAAGTGGATCTGATTTATCGGTTTTTATTAATGGTAATAATAGTGTTGGTGTACAAATCACAGATGGTTTACCTGGTTCGACTTCTCAATATCAATTAATAGTTACTGATTCTATTGGTTGTATGGATACTGTCGTGACTGATGTAGTTTGGAACAATACAATCAATCCTCAAGTACAGGAAGATACTTTTTATGTTTGTAATGATGCGGTAACGCCTATTTATTCAAATGCTACTGGAGGTTCAACCAATACAGGTTTTAATTATAACTGGACTCGCATAGCGGGAAATGTGATTCTTCCGGATGCAGGAGGTATAAGTGCGAATAACAATCAAAATCCATCGGTCTATTTTAATGTGGATTCTATTTCGGATACTTCTGTAGTTACGTTAAGAGTTACGGATCCAATTGGTTGTTTTGCTTATGATACCACCACAATAATTAATAACAATTTAGACTTCGAAATTAACCCGCGTTTTAACCCAATTTGTGCTGACTTTCCAAATAAGCTATTGGTTGCGTTTTTAAGAGATTCGAATGCAACAGGTAATTATACATTTATCTGGAATGATCCTGCTGATGCCAATGACTTATATCAGGATTCGTTAGGAACGACTTTAAATACGTCAATTCGTTCTCCTTATGCCATAACTGATAACACACAATCTTATGAGTTGTCCATAACAGATAATGTGTCAGGTTGTAGCAATACTGCTTCGGGAGAGGTTACTATTTACAATCTTGATGCTGTCATCACTATTGATGTTCAAATAAAAGACACATCAGCGATTTGTTATTTAGATCAAATTGTTTTGAAATCGGATAGCTCAAAGGGGGGAACTTTATTTAGTAATCCAGTAGCACCATATATTTATAACTGGTATCGATCACCGACCTCAACCGATAATAGTGCAGCAACTACGGCAACAGATGGAAGGGATGTTTCGATAGCTGCTTTCGGAAGTGAAGGAGATTATACCACTTGGATATTAGAGTTAACTGATAAACTAGGTTGTAAAGGATTTGACAGCACAACTATTTACTGGAATCCAGAGCTTAAACCGACACTAGTAGATGATACAGTGTATGTTTGTACACCAGATACAGCGTTATTGTCAATTAATACAGCAACATCGGGCGGAGGCACCTCTCCATATAACTATGTGTGGAGTAAAACAATAAGTCCAGGTGGAGCAGCCGTTCTTTTAGATTCAATAGGAACAGACGTAAGGGTAAGTTCCATTGATAATGACACAACAATTTTCACTGTAGAAATGACCGATGACTATAATTGCTCAGCAACTAAAAATGTTGTCGTGATAGGTGTAGATTATCGTATCGATGCAATAGCCTCCGATTATTCTGTTTGTCAAAATATCAATGTACAATTAGATGTTAATTTCTTAGAAGATAGTATCGGTAACTTTAGTTATAACTGGTCCCCTGATATAGGGTTGAATGACTTTACAATGAAGTCGCCAACACTTACTTCTGACTCGACAAGAACCTATACAGTTGTAGTGTATGATTCAGTATTTAAATGTTCAGCTACAGATAGTTTAGAAGTTCAGGTATTGGATTTAACAGCTGTAGCAAGTGACAGAATCGGACTGGACTCTATTGTGATGTGCGCTTATCAGGACTCGTTAGTGATTGATGGCCGAACTACTTTTGGAGGAACACCTCCTTATAGTTTTAGTTGGAATACTTTTTCCAATCCTGAGGTTAATGTTATCGGAGGAACTACAGCGGATACTATTGTACTGACTCGTGGTTTAGTAACTCCTATAGATACTACCTTATTAATATTAACTGCCGAAGATCAAAATGGATGTATTGATATTGATTCAGTTGCTATCTATTGGAACAGCCCAGTAATAGCGAGTATATTCGAAGACTCTCTTTACATCTGTAATAACACACCTAAAAGTTTAACAGCGGTAACTCCTACAGGTGGCACAGGAACTTATTCGTATGGTTGGTCTGCGTTAAGTGGGCTAGTAACATTACCGACAGACACTACGACTAATACTATTAATATAAACACAGTAGATAACGATATTTCTTACATTCAATTACAGGTACTTGATAACTTAGGCTGTGCAGGTTTTGATACGGTTAAAGTTGAAGGCATGAATTTTCAAGTTGAAGCATCTGCTAAATATGGTAATATCTGCGTAGGAAGCATCGATTCCTTATCTGTAATACCGTTAAACGATGGTATTGGAGGATATTCTTATGTTTGGACTCCAAATACTGCCATTAATAATGTTTCAATTATTAATCCAGTTGTAAACCCTATTGTGGATACAGATTATACGGTGACAGTTTATGATTCAACAACTGGTTGTTCGGCTCAAGATGTTGTAAGTATAACGATGTATGAACTCAACGCTTCTGCGGGGTTACCTGGACTTGATACATTGTTTCAATGTAATGAAGACAACGAAACTATATTTATAGATGCTTCGCTCACTAATGGAGGAATCTCGCCTTACAGTTATAGTTGGAATACTTTTTCAAGCTCAGAAGCAACGGTAGTTGGAACCACTAATGGGGATACACTTCAACTGATGCGTGGTCTTGTCACTCCAATTGATACAACGTTGATTTCAGTAACAGTATCAGATCAAAATGGTTGTTTCGATTCAGACTCTATAGTAATTTATTGGAATAGCGCAATTACAGCAAACATTTTAGAAGACTCATTATACATTTGTAACAACACGTTTAAAAGTTTAACTGCAGCCACACCATCTGGCGGAACAGGAACATATACTTACGGTTGGTCTGTAATTAGTGGTGCTGTAGCACTACCAACCGATACGACTACCTCATCAATTAGCATTTCTACGGGCGATACCTCTTTTGTTCAATTGCGAGTAACGGATGGTTTAGGTTGTGTTGGACTGGATACAGTTAAAATTTCAAATATTAACTTGTCAGTGGATGCCTCAGCAAAGTACGAGAACATTTGTGCTGGTTTAGCAGATACTTTATTTGCAACCCCTAGTGGAGGTATTGGTGGATATTCTTATACATGGACTCCAACTGGAGCTTCTATTGCCTCACCAGTGGTGAACCCGACTGTGGATACTGATTATTCGGTTACGGTATATGATTCTACTACAGGTTGTTTAGCTCTGGATACAGTGAGCATTTACATCTATGAATTCAATGCAGTGGCTGGTGCAGTTGGTTTGGATACGTTGCTTCGTTGTTATGGTGAAACTAATGATTTGAACCTTAACGCCTCCTTAACCAATGGTGGAACAGCACCCTATAATTATTTATGGTCAACTACGGATGTAACAGTGAATTTTGTGAATAATACATCTAACCCTGGTGCGATTAACCGAGCATCCGCAGGTGATGGTAGTATTTCAACAATTCAATTACTAGTAACGGATAACATTGGTTGTACGTCAGTGGATAGTATTAAAGTGCTATGGAATTCAGAGATTATCACCACAGTAACACCAGATATCTCTAATGCTTTTGCTGATATTGTTGCGGTATGTGTTGGGGTCCCAAAAATGATAGATAATTTGTCAGTAAGTGGAGGGTCAGGTAATTACACTTACCAATGGGCTAATCCCGTAAGTGCTAATGGTGTTTTCTATACTGATGGTCAAAATACATCAACACCTACTGTTGGTGCAAACACAATAGGTGCACAAAGAACCCTTAATATTACAATAACTGACACTCCAATTTTAGGCAGTACTTGCCCTGTACAGGAATCAATGGTAGTGAGAGCATTTGATATTAATGTTGATTTAAGCGTTGATGAAGATACAGTTTGTCCGAATACTGAGATCCTGTTAACAGCTACTGCTCGTGATAGTGTGGGTTTTGTAGCGTATCAATGGAATAATTCACCTATATATACTACATCAAAAACTAATTTATTTAATGTAGGTGGTACATCAACAACTACTCAGGTGTATGTAAGAGATACATTAACTGGTTGTACAAATTTTGCTAGCGTCAATATTGAAGTACGTGAATTAGTAGCTAGTCAACCAAGCAGATTCCCATCTGGTGACATATGTTATGAACAAAAAACAGTGACATTAACAGGTAATGCAACTGGTGGTAAACCAGGTGGATATACCTATGAGTGGAAAGAATTACCTTTCAATTCAGTGGTTTTAGGAACTAATGACACAGTAGTTATTAGCCCCCCAGCAGTAGGAACTAATGATTTAACAGCTTATCAATTGGTTGTAGCAGATTTATTAGGTTGTACTGATACGGTACAAATAGGAATAAGAAGGTATGACTCAATATTAGTAGATGCTGGGCTAAGAGATACGGTCTGTATCAATGATGGAAATGTGATTGTGGGGGGAGATCCAACCGCTGCTTATCTATCAACCACAGGCGCTGATCCTTCATACTCATGGTCAGGTGGAAGTTTTAATAGCACGATCAGTTCTAACCCACGATTTATTATTCAATCCGAAGGTGTGTTTAAATTGCAAGTAGTGGCTACGATTCCCAATACAAGTTGCTCCAATTTAGATTCTGTTTTTATTGAAGTTAAAGAAAGACCAATTGCTGATTTAAGTGATGAAACTACATTTATATGTGCAGACAGTTCTATAGTACTTCATGCCAATTCAGCAGATATCAACTATGTGTACCCACTGACTACAACATTTGAATGGAGAAAACAAGGCGTGTTTGGTCTCTTAAATCCTAACCCATACGCGGATTCAGTTGAAGTAACTTCACGCGGAATATATTCAGTGTTGGTAACCAATGAATTTGGATGTGAAAGCTCTGATGATATTTCAATAGATAGTGTTGTTGCACCTTTAATATGGGCTCGACCGATTGATACTTTAGAGTGTACAAATAGAGAGATAATTTTAACTATTGACAGTTTAAGACCCGCACGGTCAGGCGAGTTATTTGGTGATACCGTAAGATGGGAAGTGTTAGTAGGATTTGGTGAAATTGATGATTATAGGGAACAAACAACTTTCTATAAGCCCTTTATAACGGATGATTCTGTTCAAATAGAGGTCACCTATACGAATCTGTGTGGTACTGGTAGAGATACTGTGAGTGCTAGAGTAGCTGAAGCCCCGGTAGCAATAATTGATGTGAATGATTCAACGATTAACATTACGGAGACAGCAACATTTGATGGTAGAAGTTCTTTTACAAATACGGGTAATCAATTACTGTACAATTGGTCGTTTAATGCTCCTGATATGGAGAATGAGTTTTTTGCTGGACCTTTTGAAAAAAATTATAATCCTGAAGGTACTTATCCAGCGGAATTGGTAGTAACGGACAAGGACACACGATGTACCGATACAGCGCGCGTAAATATTTATGTCAATGGAACACACTTATTATATGTGCCGAATGTATTTTCTCCCAACGCATCTAACCCAGAAAACAGAACGTTGAAAATGTATGGGTTTGGGGTAAGTGATGATGATTTCATTTTTACAGTTTATAACCGGTGGGGAGAAAAGGTGTATGAGCAAACTAGTTTCAGTCAAGCAATAAGTATTGGTTGGGAAGGAACCTATAAAAATTCAGGAGATCAATTGGATATGGGAGTCTATACATATATTGTTCGAGCTAGATATGTTGATGGTACACCGATAGAAAAAGTAGGAACAATTACACTACTTAGATAAAAATGAGCAGACTTAAACTATATATCGTTCTTACTTTTGCATTGGTGAATACACTCTTTGTAGTCGCTCAAGATGCTGCTTTTTCCCAATTCTATTCTTCCGAATTGTATTTGAATCCAGCAATGGCGGGGGAAGAGCCTGATTTAACGTTTAGTTCAAACTACAGGACACAATGGAGTAGCATTGTCGTACCATATAGAACTAGTCAGTTAAGTATGATTGTTCCTGTTTACAAAAATGATGTAAGAGAACATCACTTAGGTGGGGTTGGTGTTTCGCTTTATAATGATCGAGCTGGAGATGGTAACTTTAAAACATTAGGTGTCTACGGTACTTTTGCATATAATTTAGCCTTGACAAAAGATAACTCGCAGGATATGTCATTTGGAGGACAAGTGGGGATTATTCAAAAAAATATTGATTTCACAAATTTACAATGGGGAGAACAATTTAATCCATTAGTGGGTTTTGATGCTTCGTACACACCTACTGAATCAGGATTTGCAAACAGCACATTCTATCCTGATTTCAACTTTGGTATAATGTATTATTATAACCCCAAAAAGGAATATGATGCTAAGAGAGTAAGTGGTTTTGCAGGAGCAGCTCTATACCATCTTAACCGTCCAAATGAGTCATTTACCAAGACTTCGACCAGTAGACTCCCTATGCTTTATAAACTACATGCAGGCATTGAATATGCTGTAACTCCACGGGTTCATATTGCACCCAATGCGATTTTCTTTGTTCAGAATTTGGTTAATCAGGTTAATGCTGGAATGTATTTTACGTATAAGATGACTCAAACTCAACCAGGGTTTAAAGGGTATAGTTCATATAAAAATAAGAATGTAAGTCTATTGGATAATGCAGATGTGGTAATGGGGGTATGGCATCGCGTTGGAGATGCATTTATCTTTTCTTTAGGATTACATACAGAAGCGTATACTATTGGTTTTAGCTACGATTTAAATACTTCAGGACTACGTTTTTTAACTGGTGGAAGAGGTGCTTATGAATTTTCTTTGACTTTACATCGTGTGAAATATCACTCGATGAAACGAATCGCCACGCCTAGGATATAGTTTAAAAGATAGGTCTTACAATTGTATGGCTAAAGATATCTATCTCTAGTTCTATTTGAAATAATAAATATCCATCACTAAATGTACGACTTCCTCTTTGTGAACCCTCAGTCCAATGCGTTCCATCATCTGTGTTAGTTGGTGTTAAGCCACCCTCAGAAGTTCGATCAGCTAACGCGCCTCCAATGGTTGTAAAATCTTTATTGTCGCGATAGGTTCCACTGACATCATCTAAATAATCCGAGAATGAATAGGTATAACGTACCTCAAGGTTAATGTTCGAACGAGGGGTGATGGCCAACCGTGTCCCTAAACCAATAGCAGCTATCCAAGTAAATTTGCTGTAAGCTTCACCTTCAGTTTCTAAACTTTGTAAATCATAAGTAGCTCCATTATATGTAGCGGTTGGGTTAAAAAATAATCCTCCTACATTGACAAGTGAATAAGGTGAAACTTTTTTTCTCAAATCCCAACGAGGTTCAAATTTGAAGAAATCGTAAACGATATTTATCGACCATTCAAAATTTGTTGAGTTGAATGACAGATTCCGTATTTCATCACCTGTTTTAGCATCATCGCCTTTCAGTTGTACAAGGGCAAATTGTGGTTTTACAGTCAGTTTGTTTCTAATGTAATACCTAAATCCTATAGAAAAATATACTCCAGGAGAAATGCTAGTTATAGAAGGGTTTAAATCACCATTGTAACTAGCTAGTCCTGTTCCGATGCTCAGTTTATGAGCGATGGGTTTTGCATCTTTGGTACTTTTTTTTGTTTTTGGAAATTGCCAATTTCCTTCGTCTTCTTCTTGTGCTTGACAAAGAAAAGAGCTCATTAAGAAAAGGAGAAAGACAATTGGTTTCATATTTACTTTTTAGGCGTGTAAAAATACGCGATCAAAATTGGAATTAGAAGTAGGTCAGCAATAACTGCAATCACTAAGGTAATGCTTACCAGTAAACCTGTATAGAAGGTACCGTTAAAATTAGAAAATATTAACATCATAAAACCACCACTCAGCACAAAGGACGTCTGTATAATGGCTTTCCCCGTAGAAATAAAAGTACGTTTAAGTGCATATAGTTTGCTTTTCCCTTTTTCAAGTTCAATTTTCAATTTGCTCATAAAATGAATGGTATCATCTACGGCTATACCAAAAGCAATTGTGAAAATGATAGCTGTAGATATTTTTAATCCAATTCCTGTGAAGCCTAATAGTCCAGCAATAAATACTAGAGGAATTATATTAGGAATAAACGAGATGATAATCACCCGAATAGATTTGTATAAAAAGCCCATGATAATAGCTACAATAATAAAGGCAATAGCTAAACCTTGTAGCATATTGGTAGATAAATTGTAGTTACTCTTATCGATTAATAACGCACTGCCCGTGGCTTTCAATTCAAGATGTTTATAATTGTTTTTATAGGATACAAAGTTGTCCAATCGCTTTTTAATAAGGTCACTACCAATATCTCCCATTCGGCCAAACAACCGACCTTCCTTTAAATCTTCTGTGATGTAAAAAGCTAGTTTGTCGGACTTAGCAGCTTTTTTCAGGATTCGTTGTTGTCTTTTTAACTCTTGTTTACTTGGCAATTGATAATAATCAGGGTTTCCACCATTCATACTTCTGTTAATTGCACAAACGATAGTATAAGGCGAAATACTTGATTTCACTCCAACAGAATCTTCTAAGTAGTGATGTAAATCCTCTAATTCAAGTAGGGTTTCGTAAGCAATCAGATTTTCTGTGCTATCTTTTACTTTGATGCTTAAATCAAACTGACGTACACCAGAAAAATTTTCTTCAAAAAAAATAAAGTCGTCCTTTAAAGGGTCTCCTTCATTTAACTCATCAATCAATTTCACATCAATTTTGATAGTAGATATGCCTACTCCAGCAACAATAAGCAAGACCAAGGTTGTGAAAGAAATCGATTTTTTGTTTTTTAAAACCCAAATAAAAAGTTGTTTAAGCCACGGTTCCCAACTAGTTCCTTGCTGAGCAAGAAGTTTATCGGTAGGGAATTTCTTCAGAATTAAGGGTAATAAACTTAGAGTGATAATGAATGCAAAAAAAACACCAATACCGGTAAACAATCCAAACTCTTGAACTGGTTTTATTCCTGTACTATAAAGCGTAAAAAAACCTACAGCAGTGGTAAGTGAAGTAAAAAAAGTAGCCATTCCGATTTCTTTAACGGTAGTTTTGATGGCTTCATCTTTGGATTTACCCGCTCGAAGTTCTTCTACGTATTTCGAAATAATATGAATTACATCAGACATCCCTACAATAAACATGATTGTAGGTAGTAAGACCGTCATAATATCAATTGGTTTATGGAAAATCGCCATAGTTCCTAGGCTCCAAATAACCGATAACATAATAACAAAAAGAGGGATAATGATTCCTAAAAATGAACGGTAGGTCATGTACAAAAACAAAACAATGAGTACCATTGAACACATGATAAAAAAACCTAATTCAACTTGCATTCGATTTACATACACATGTTCTGCTTTAAAACGACCACTAAAATGAGTGTCAAGACCGCTGACATGTAACAAACTGTCAATACTTCCGATGAGTAAATCGTTTTTCTCTTTTGTGTCAATGCTATCTACCCACAGCATCATACTGAGATGTTGAGCGTCACGCGAAATTAAATTATCTACTATTTCGGGATAGTTGGCAATTAGCGAAGAATCCATGCTGTATTTCTCAGGCTGATCTATATGAATAAAAGGAACACCATAAACTCCCGTGGGTGTAATCAACTCATTTTTTAATTCAGTCAGCGTAATTACTTCGTTTACATGTTCTAGTTGTCTAATGGTCTTGGCTAAATGATCATATTTCTTGAGAAAATTTGGATCATAAATCGATGGCTCGTTTTTCGCAGAAACAAGAAGAAAGGTATTGTCTTTACCAAACTTCTCACGATGTTTCATATAGTACTCAAGGTCTGGATCACCTTTTGGGAAAAAACTCTCAAAATCATAGTTGAAAGTTAATTGAGTAGCAGAGTAGAGCATGGTACAAGAGATGAGTACCAAAAAAATAATTATAGGTCTAGAAAACTTTTTATTCACTTTTGCCGTTGTGGTTTTTAGTTCATCACAAAGAAACAACTTCAAACACTAAATGTTCAATTCATGATTAAGTTAATTTCATCAATCACGTTAGCCGTTCTTTTGACGATAGGTTCCGTAAGTGCAACATCTTTTTACTTTGATGTAAACACAGAATTAGTAACAAAAGAGAAAAAAGAAAAAAAGGAGAAAAAGAAAAAGTGTTGCAAGAAAAAGGAGTCTTGTTGCAAAAAAGGTGGCGATGAAGAGAAAACCACTGAGGAAGAAAAATAAACAGTAAAATCATTAGAAAAGTTAAAGCGGGGTCTTCAAGTAGATTCCGCTTTTTTTATTCATTTTTCCTATATTCACACAAAATATATACCATGAAAACAGCACTGCTTCTCATTTTCTTACCCTTTATACTTTTTGCACAGCAAGACTATGTAGAATACTTTGAGGACAGTGATCAAATAAAAATTAAAGCAACTGTAAAAGATAGTTTGTGGCACGGAACTTATGTGGAGTATTATGAAAACGGAGTGATTTTTCAGGAGTTTAACTATAAAAATGGACTGTTAGACGGAGAGCAACGTGTCTATTACCCAAATGGAGAAGAAGCGCAAGTGATTATTTATAAAGATGGTTTAGAAAATGGTTTTTGGTTAGAATTTTATGCGAATACAAATACCAAAGTTATAGGTTCATTTGTTGAGGGCTTAGAGCAAGGAAAATGGACAGAATATGATATAGATGGCATAATTTCACAGACTGGTTCTTATATTGATGGGAAGAAAGAAGGGGTCTGGATATCTTTTTATGATAGTACGCAAGTGGAATTTGAAACTCATTATAGAAATGATTCGAAACACGGTCTCGCAAAGAGTTTTTACGAAAGCGGAAAAATTGAGACGGAATCTGAGTATGAAGATGATTTATTGAGTGGGGTGTTTATTCAGTACGATGAAAAAGGCAAAATATTAACTTATGCCGAGTATAAAAGTGGACTTGAAAATGGACAATATCTTATTAATGATGAAAAAACTGGTCTTAAAACTGTTGAAGGGAACTATAAACTCGGTTTAGAGGTAGGTGTTTGGAAGTATTACCACGATAATGGCAGCGCGTTGCAAGAGCTCACATTTGATGAGGGTAAGCTGATAGCCATAAGTGATATTTTTGATCGGTCAGGTAAATTGCTGGATAAAGGTTCTTTTGAAAATGGTAATGGCATTCGTAAGTATTATTATCCAGAAGGGCAGATTTCTGCTGAAATTCCTTACAAAAACGGTTATAAAAATGGTATTGGAAAATCGTATTATAAAACGGGTCAGCTTAAAAGTGAAGTTTTTTTTATTGATGGTTTTGAAGACCAAATAAGCAAAGAATATTATAAAAATGGTGCCTTAGCAGCAACTACAACTTATGATAAAGGAATAGCAAATGGAGAGTTTATTACTTTTTTTGAAACGGGTGACACAGCCAGCATTGGTTTTTATACTAACGGAACAGAAGATAGTTTATGGACAAGTTTTTATGATTCAGGGGCTAAATTGACTATCGGGTATTATCGAAACGGTCAACCTGAAGGCATGTGGGTTGAATATTATGAATCGGGGGATATTGCTGCTAAAGGAGCATATTTAAATGGTAAACAACAAGGTGATTGGTTAGAGTTTTATGGCGATGGCTGGGTTAAAACTATGGGCTATTATTACGAAGGCAATAAAGTTGGTGAATGGACTAGTTTATACGATTCGGCTGGAGTTTATATGACTGGTCAGTTTGCTGAAGGCTTAGAAACAGGTGAATGGCAGTTTTTTTATGAAACAGGTGAAATTCAAACTATTGGTAAATATAGTGCAGGAAAAAAAATAGGAGAGTGGATTGATTTTTATAAAAATGGTCAAATAGAATCAGTAGGACATTATATAAATGATGAAGTAGATGATAAATGGGTGTCCTATCATGAGAATGGAAAAATAAAAACCATTGAACAATTTGATCAAGGGAAATTGAAAGCAGTTTTAGAATCTAAAAATCAAACTGGTGAAGAAATGAATATAGGCTCTTTTAAAAATGGAAATGGTTTAAGATATGGTTATTACTCATCAGGTAATAAGTTGTCGGAAGGAAACTATAAAGCGGGATTACCCGATGGTACATGGAAATATTATTATGATAAAGGGGGGGTAGCAGCAGTTGGTACATTTTCTGCAGGATTTAAAACAGGTGAATGGAACTATTTCCATGAGAGCACAGGAAAGAAAAGTGCAGAAGGAGAGTATACAGAAGGAGAAATGTCGGGTACTTGGAAGTTTTATCATCCTTCAGGAAAAATCAAAGAAATAAAAAATATGAGCGATGAAAGTGCAGATGTTATCTACGATTATTAATTGTTGTATTTTCATTTTTTGTGTACAATGTTCTTTAGCTCAAAATTTTGTATCAACCTACCCTGATAGCACTATTCGTGAAAAAGGAGATACCCTTATGGGTAAGAAGAATGGAGTATGGCAGTTTTTTTATCCAGATGGAACACTAAATTTAGAGGATTATTATATAGCAGGTGAACTGAATGGAGCAAGTAAACAGTATTATAAAAATGGTGCATTGAAATCAATAGAAAACCATCGAAATGGAGCTTTGAATGGTGAAGCAATATATTATTTTGAAAATGGTAAGATAGAAAGAAAAGGTACATATATTGATGATTTGTATGAAGGGGTATGGCTTTTCTACCATGAAAACGAAGCTTTAAAAAGAAAGGCATTTTATGAAAATGGAAACCCAAGTGGTGAGTGGTTTTTTTACAATAAAAAAGGTCAGGTAGAGTTTCAGGGAAATTATTCGGAAGGAGAAAAAGAAGGAGCATGGTTAACTTTTTATGATAATGGTGAGCTTCAAGCTAAAGGGCAATATGTGCATGATTTGAAATCTGGGAAGTGGGAATATTTTGATACTAAAGGAAGGTTGCTAGAATCAGGATATTATGAAAACGATAAAAAAATAGGGGAATGGGAGGTTTTTAATAAAAAAGGAAAGAAAATAGGGGTAGAGTTTTATTAAAAACATTTGTTTAAAAGCCTTATTAATTACATTTTTTGGTATTATTACCCTAATAAATCTCTTTATTGTCACTTAGAGACATCTATATTAATATGAAACAAAGGCTAATACTAATTATCTTTATTACGATTTTATCAATAAATTTTTCTAGTGCACAAGATAAAAAATCTGCTGCGATAGCGTATGGAGATAAATATTTTGCAGTAGAAGAATATTACTCAGCTGCTGAATATTATAAAAAAGAACTAGAATCAAATCCAGATAATGCTTATGCAGTATTTCAGCTAGCAGAGTGTTTTCGTTATTTTTTTGATTACGACAAGGCAGAAATCTGGTATAAGAAAGCAGACGAATTAGCTGGTGATAAATACCCTTTAGCATCTTATTACCATGCTTTGATGATGAAAATTAATGGAAAGTACCAACCAGCAGTAGAAAAGTTTGAGTTCTTCATCGCTACCTATGTCCCACAAGGAAGTAATGATGAGTTTTTAAAAACAGCTAATTTACACTATAATGGTGCGATTTTGGCGCTAGACGCATTAAAAAGACCGCAACGTGATTATACCTTTCACAACCCTGGAGCTCCAGTAAATACTGAGTTTTCAGAATTTTCACCTATGATTTGGGAAAATGATACATCCATTCAGATAGCTTCAGGTAGAGTCACAGAAGAAACTAAAGATGTTTATGGAAGAACAGGAGAAGCTTTTTTGGATTTGTATCGATTGAGATTAAAAGAAGGAAAAGTTTGGTCACTGGTGCCTGATGACAAAACGAATAATGATTTTAAAGTATTTAATTCGAAATACAATGATACACCAGGTTGTTTCTCAAAAGATTCGTCTAAGCACTATTTTACACGATGTGATGTGAAAATTCAGGGTGATCAGTTAGGTTGTGCTATTTATGTTTCGAAACTAGCCAATAATGAGTGGCAGGAACCTGCTAAACTTAATGCAAATGTGAATACAGGTGTATGGAATGCTCATCCTTCTTTATCAACAACTAATGATACCCTATTTTTCTCCTCTAAAAGAGAAGGAGGTATGGGAATGACTGATATTTGGTATACTGTTACTGAGGAATCTGGGGAGGATAAATGGCTGGAAGCTATAAATATGGGACCGAATGTTAACTCTGAATTGACGGATCAGTCGCCTAATTACTATTCTGATGGTAATGTGTTATTCTATTCTTCCAATGGGAAAGAAGGGTTCGGTGGCTTAGATATTTTTATGGCAAAGGGAGAAAATTTCTCAACCATAAGAAACATCGGGCTCCCTTTTAATTCAAATAGAGATGATTTTTACATGGTGTTGGGTAAGGAAAAAGGATACTTATCATCGAATCGTGACGGTGGTTTAGGGAACGATGATATTTACATGTTTAATATCATGAGTAAAGAAGCATTAATTGCTGAAATAGAAACAGATACAATTGACGCTCAATCTATTACTATCCGTGGGCGGATTATAGACGAAAATCAAATACCTATTCCTGATGTAAAAGTCATGTTAGTCAACCAAGAAAATGACGAAGTGTTAAAAACTACTTATACTGACCAAGATGGTGTTTTTGTTTTTGCTAACCTCGATCCAGCTTTAGATTATCGTGTGGTGTTAGATGATGATGCAGCGCGTAATTTAATTACAGAAATTAATTATCATGTAGATGATTTACAGGTAATTGCTAGCAATGAAAAATTAATCACGAATGCTGAGCCTAAAAAGATTGAAAAAGAAGAACTGGTAGTCGTAGAAAAGCCAATTGAAGAGAAACCAGTAGAAGAGAAACCGACAACTGTAAAAGATCTCGATAAGTTAGTAGCGGCAGATAAACCCTTTAGAGTGTTGTTCGAAAACATCTATTTTGATTTTAACAAATCAAACGTGCGACCAGAAGGTAAAGCAGTGTTAAATGAATTAGCTAAATACGCAAAAGCCAATAATAACATTAAAATTGAGTTAACTGCTCACACAGATAATATAGGTTCAAACGATTATAACTATCAGTTAGGTCAAAAAAGAGGAAAGGCTGCTTATGACTATTTAATTGGTAAAGGGGTGGCTAAGAGTTCGATAGTTATCAATTCAGCGGGAGAAAATAAACCACTAGCTCCAAATGCTAATGAAATTGGACGTCAATTAAACAGAAGAGTAGAGTTCCACGTTTCAGGTGGAAATGCCTCACATGAATCAGAAGGAATGGTTTATGTGGTTCCAGAGCGTACTTCTTTAGAAAAAGTAGCAGAACAATTTAACATGTCTGTCACTGAATTAAAAGACATGAACAACCTTACTGCAAGCGAATTGGCAGCATTTAAGCCTGTAAGAGTTAGAAGAACAATGAACGATGATATTATATCGGCTAAAACTTTAAGTCATTCTTCTGCTTCAGGCGTTTCAGCTAACCCCTATTTTAATCGCGAAGAAGCATTAGCCTCTAACCGCAAAACAATTGAAGTTGCTACTAGTGGTTATAATGCAGGAGTTAAATATTTTGAATACGATGGAAGTGGTTATTATATCGTGCTTCCAAAAAACACCTTGTATTCTATTGCTAAAATTACTGGAACAACCGTTGCTCAGTTAATGGTTTTAAATAACATTCAAGGAGATAACATCTATCCAGGACAACGCCTAAGAGTTTCAAAAAACGCATCAACATCTTCATCGTTTTATAATACAAGCGGTGCCATGGTTGATGCTGGGATGAGTTTGAGTGACCAGCAAGGTCAAATTGTTGACATTGGTGACGGTAAGCGATACGTGGTTAAAGAAGGTGATAATTTCTATACCGTAGCAAAAGAGTTTGATATGTCCTTTGAAGAACTTCGTATCGTGAATGGGCTTTCTAATTATATTTTGAAGTTAGGAATGGTGCTTAAAGTAAAAGATGAGAAAGCGATTTCGAGTGAAAATTCGGAAGAGACAAGCGAAGAATTGGTAGAGGAAGAGGAGGAAGAAACCGATGACTTTTAATCGATTATAAATATCTGCTGAAAAGCACTTTAAAGTTAACTTTAAAGTGCTTTTTTTATGCCTGTTTAGCTAAGGTGAGGTTGTGAATAAATTCGCAACCATTCTCACATATTACAACGTACATAGTGTTGTATGAATGAAAATAAAAATATAAAATGGAACTTGTTACTGAAGTTGGTATATCTAAATACTGCTTTGTTATTTTTTGTGTTTCAATTATACACGTTCTTTAAAATGGGAATGGGAAAGGAGCAGTTTACAACTGGCCCTTTCATGTTTTTAATCTTGTCGCCTGTATTAGGTTTTTTGATTGATGAAATAAATAAAAATAGACGGTTTGTATTTTTACGCTTCTATTCAAAAATCATTAAGTTCGTTTTCGTTATATTATTTCTTTTTATCGTTACAGTTATTGTTTTTCCGCAAGTACAAACTTTTGAAGTATTGGTTTTTGGAATTGTGTTTTCGATATTACTGTTAAGTCTGTTTTATGTGCCAATCAATGCTTGTTTAGACTTTTTAGCTAACTCGAAACAATTCCCGTTGGTGGTAGGAGTGCTCGCCTCTACTTCATACTCGGTGTTCATGTTAAATAATGAATTGTTAAATCGGTTTTATCCCCAACTAGGTTTTTGGTATTTTCTATTGCTGGCAGCAATTGTTTTTCATGCAGGTGTTGTTTTTCGAAAGGCGATAAAAGTTGAACAGTTGTTTCTTGTGCCTTCAGACACTAAAAAAACAAGCTGGAACAGGATAATTTGGGTAGCGATAATGTTAGGTTTCGGACATGTTTCGTTGTTATATCTTTATCCTAAATTTTATTTGATGTTAAACGAACCTCATGGGGTTTCTAAGGTAGAAGCAAAGCTCTTTGGGGAATTGATTTTTTATGTTTCCGTTGTGTTGTTACTGCCTTTGGGTTATTTAGTAAGTCGGCTAGGGGTGATCCGTATCATTAAAATAAATAATACTGTTTTAATACTGTCATTATTGTCAGCAGTATTTTTTCCAGATTACTTCTATATAGAAATTGTTGTTTCTATCATTTCGTTGAGCTTGGCTGTGGTTACTAATTTACCTGTCGTTTATGATCATTTATCGAACAAAAACAGAGGTGCAGGAGTGGGGTTGTTCTTTGGAATTGTAACAGCTATGGTGGCTTTTGCCAACCTTTATCTCAGCAACTAATAATTACTTTATGCCAGTTATTACAAGTGAAGTGAGTTGATAGGTCTTACCTTGAAACTCAAATTCAGGATCAAGATTTTCATGATAGGAAACAGTCTTAAATCCTGCCTTTTCTAATAGTGTCATAGCTTCTTCCTTCGAATAAAGCTGAAAGCCAAAGTTGACAAAAGGTAAATTTTTCATTTCTTCTTTTGGACGAATTCCAATAGCTACTTTACCGCCAGATTTTAAAACGCGCTTTAATTCAAGGATGTCGTTAGCTGGGTCATTCCAGAAATAGAGCGTATTTATAGTACAGATACAATCAAAATAATTATCCGAATAAGGAATTGTACTTAAATCAGCCGTCTCAAAAAACATTTTACCCTGTTCAACATCCTGTTGATTATGAAGCTTTGCTTCCTGAACCATTTCTTCAGAAAAGTCAATTCCATTGATGGTAATGTTAGGGTTGATGTTTAATAACTCAGGTACAAGTTTGCCATTTCCAAAACCAATTTCGAGTACTGATTCGGTTTGTTGTAAGTTCAATTGCTTATAAGTTAAAAGCGTAAGGTGTTTGTTTGTTTTGTTTAACTCATCGGCTAGCTGTTGACCAAATTCACCTTCAGGTTTTCGTAATTGGTTGGCTAAAAATTGAGGGTCTATTGCTTCTGACATACTTTCTAATTTAGTTAGCTGGTACTAATTCTATTTCAAACTTTTTGTTGATAGTTATTCTTCCGTTAAGGTCTTTTATTATCTGAGAACGTCCTTTTTTAATAATAGTTTCTAATTGGGATGTAGTTAGTTTTTTGTTTTGAAACTCAAATGGAATTATAAAGCGACATCCAGTATTGTATCGGTTACAACCATAGGCTCTATTGCCTTTTATCATTGTTCCCTCTTTACACTTCGGACATTGTAATGGTTGCTCTTCTTTCGTAATGAGCTCAAGTTGAAAATCTTTATTCAAGACTACAATTCCCTCACTTGTTTTTCCATCAAATTCAAAACCTTTTATAGTTCCTGACTTACCTTTTCCTATGATACTTTTAAGTTGCGAATCGGTTAATTTTTTTCCTTTAAAGTTAAAAGGAACTACAAACCCACACCCAGCTTTATACTCACTACATCCGAAAGCATTTTTACCTTTAATGATGGTGCCTTTGTTACATTTAGGGCAAGAGATGTCTTTGTTAACACGTTTATTTATTGCTTTCTTTTTTTCTTCAATTTCAATTTTAGAAATCTCGCGCGAGTATTTTACCTCACGTACTAGATCAGAAACCATGGTACGCATTTCAATCATTAGCTGCCTCACATCAAATTTTCCAAGCTCAATGTCACGAATTTTTTTCTCCCAGGCACCCGTTAGTTCAACCGACTTTAGTAATTCATTTTGAATGGTATCAATCAATTGTATACCAGTAGTGGTGGCTACAATGTTTTTACGTTCTTTTCTAATGTATTGTCTTTTGTAAAGTGTTTGAATGATGTTAGCGCGTGTAGATGGTCGGCCAATTCCATTTTCTTTCATTAGTTCGCGTAGTTCTTCATCATCCACTTGTTTGCCCGCAGTCTCCATGGCTCTAAGCAGGGTGGCTTCTGTATAGGGTTTTGGAGGTGATGTTTGTTTTTCTTCTAAAAAAGGTAGGTGTGGTCCATTTTCACCTTCTTGAAAGTCGGGTAAAAGTTGACTCGTTTCTTCATCACCATCTTTTTTATTGTCGTCTTCATCTGGTTTTTCAGTGCCGTATACTACGCGCCAACCCGGAGCGAGTAATTGTTTTCCAGTTGCTTTAAATTCAATATCCACCGCTTTACCTATTACAGTTGTTTTCGAGACATCACAATGCGGGTAAAAATTAGCGATAAAGCGTTTGGCAATGGCATCGTACACCTGTTGTTCTTTTGGGGCTAAACCTTTTGCAGTAATGTTGGTAGGGATTATGGCATGGTGATCGGTGATTTTTTTATCATCAAAGACAGCTTTAGATTTTCGAATCGGTTTGCCTAGTAGTGGTTTTACCAATTCATAATAACCCGTCATTGACTTTAAAACACCTTCAATGGTTGGGTAGATGTCGTCAGGTAAGAACTGGGTATCAACCCTAGGATAAGTGATGAATTTACGTTCGTACAGTGTTTGGGCAATTTTTAATGTTTCATCAGCACCCAAACTTAGTTTCTTATTACAATCTACTTGTAAAGAGGTTAAATCAAATAGTTTAGGGGCAAACTCTTTTCCTTCTTTTTTTTCAAAAGAAATGATGGTGAAAGTAGAATCTTTAAGACTATCTGCGAATTGCTCGGCTTCTTCTAAGCTTTGTATTTTTCCTTTTTCTGATGCAAAAACAACATCACGGTAAGTCGTTTTTAGCTCCCAAAATTTACTTGAAGTAAATGCTTCGATTTCTTTATGTCGGGAGACAATCATAGCTAACGAAGGGGTTTGTACCCGACCGATAGAAAGTAATAACCCTTTTCCGCCATATTTTAAGGTGTATAGTCGTGTAGCATTAATACCTAATAGCCAATCACCAATTGCACGAGAACTTCCTGCCCAATATAATCGGTCATAATTTTCTGCAGGTTTTAAGTGTTGAAAACCTCCTCTAATCGCTTCTTCAGTTAATGACGAAATCCAAAGTCGCTTCATTGGTTTTTTGCAACCAGCATGTTGCAGCACCCAGCGTTGAATCAGTTCTCCCTCTTGTCCAGCATCACCACAGTTGATAACTTCTTCAGCCGCATTTACCAATTTTTTAATGGTGTTAAATTGTTCTTTTACCCCTTTATTTTTGATAAGTTTAATTCCAAATTTTGGAGGAATAATAGGGAGTGTGTTGAGGTTCCAAAATTTTAAACCCTCATGATAATCCTGAGGTTCTTTTAAGGTACACAAATGTCCGAAAGTCCAAGTGACTTGATAACCATTACCTTCAAAATAGCCGTCTTTTCGGGCTTTAGCTCCTAATACAGAGGCAATTTCTTTGGCTACGCTTGGTTTCTCTGCGATGCAGACTTTCAAAATTGGATACAGTTAAAATGAGATAACTTCTAATTAACTATATATTCTTATTGTTTCCATCAACTTCGCTTAAATGATATCCACAGTTATCGTTTTATAAAATCAGCTTTTTTCTATTTTTGTTACGCAACAAAAATTTGGCTTGTATGATTGTATATGATGGAGATGCCAATTGGTTCAAAGACATCTTTCATTTTTGGAAAAGTAAAACACTTTCATTCCTGTTTGTAAGGGTAATGCTGATAGGTGTATTGTGTTGGATAGGTTGTTATTTATTAATTAACCATGCCAGCGTAGAGGAGGTAATCTCTCCAGCTTTATTTACCTGGATAGGTGCAGCATTGTCTGTTTTACTTGTTTTTAGGACCAATACCGCATATGACCGTTGGTGGGAAGGACGTAAACATTGGGGACACTTGGTCAACACAAGTCGGTCTTTAGCATTTTTAGTAGACAGTCGACTTTCAAAAGATGATGTAGGAAACAGATCTTTTTTTGCACGTTACATTTCTAATTATGCTTTTGCTTTGAGTGCGCATCTTCGTGGGATTGATGTGGTAGACAAGATGATAGGTATGTCGGAGAAAGAGTTGGAAACACTCAAATCTTTTTATCATAAGCCCAATTTCATTGCGAAGATGTTACATAACCGTGTGCTAGATTTAAGAAAACAAGGTCGATTAGGGGAGTTTGAAGAGCTAAAGTTATTAGACTTCTTAGGAGAGTTTAACAATGTAACCGGTGCTTGTGAGCGCATTAAAAACACACCTATACCTTTTTCATATAATACCTATTTGAAAATATTTATACTGATTTATACCACATCATTGCCAATTGCCTATGTCAATATTCTAGGTTATTACACCATTCCTTTAGCCATGTTTGAATTCTTCTTCTTAATTGGGTTAGAAATGATGGCGGAAGAAATAGAAGATCCTTTTGATAACCGAGAGAATGATTTGCCTACGCGAACTATTGCTACAAATATTCAACATAATGTGCATGAAATATTAGATATAGCCGATAAAGTAGAACGACCAATAGTACCAAAGCTCTATGAGGCAATTTATTAATGGATAATCCTTAGTTAGTATGAAACAAATGATTATCAACGGCATTGAAATACTGCCTGGTGAGGAAAAGAAGATAGATGTTAACATTGCAAAACTACCATCAGCTTCATCTATAGATACTTCTATAATAGTATCTCGTTCTAAAAAAGATGGCCCTGTGTTACTTTTAATGGGTGGTTTGCATGGCGATGAAATTAATGGCGTTGAAATCGTACGTAGAATTATTCATGAAAAGATTAACAAACCTATGATTGGTACAGTAATATGTATTCCAATCTTAAATGTTTACGGGTTTATACATTTTTCTCGGTATGTTCCCGATGGAAAAGATGTCAATCGCTCATTTCCAGGTAATAAAAATGGATCCTTAGCAGCAAGAGTAGCACATTATTTATTAAAAGATATTATTCCTCAAATCGATTATGGTATCGATTTTCATACAGGAGGAGCTGATTTAGCTAACTATCCACAAGTACGTTGTGTTTTTAAGGATGAAGAAAGTTTAGCACTATCAAAAGCTTTTGCAGCACCTTTTTTAATTAACTCACCATTTCGACCTAACTCATTGACGACAAGCGGCTTCTAAATTGGGCAAAAAAGTAATTGTTTATGAAGGAGGTGAATCTTCTCGTTTTGATCAGTATGCGATAGATGAAGGAGTGAGAGGAGCTAAACGTGTGATGAAACATTTGAAAATGCACTCGAAAGCACAAGAGCCGACTCATGATACCGTTACAATTACGAGTTCTTCGTGGGTTCGAGCAAAACAATCTGGTTTGTTTCATTCATTGGTACAGTATGGACAAGCAGTATCAAAAAACCAACAGTTGGGGTATATTACAGATCCTTTTGGTCAAGAAAAAAATGTAGTAAAAAGTGGTGCTAATGGTTATGTAGTTGGTTTAAATAACAATCCCCTAGTTCACCGAGGGGATGCAGTAGTGCATGTAGGGATTGAAATAGGGGAGGTCAAAGATTCTATTGGGTGAATAATCATTTATTCACCCAATAGAATTTTATAATTAGTCAATAACTAATCTTTTTGTGTAGCTCTCACTTTTACCTGAGTTACTAATATCAGTAGTAATCATGTAAAGTCCTGAATCTAAATTGCTGATATATTCAGAGATGTTGATTTTGTTTGTTCCAGCACTTAAAGTACCATTAAATGCTTTGCTTATTTCTTGTCCAAGTAAATTATGAATAGTAACAGTCACATTTGAACTTGAATTTAACATTACTTCTAAGTTGGCATTTGATTTAGCAGGTTGTGGATAAACTGAAATATTTTTTCTAGAAGAGATGTCAGAAGTAATTCCTGTTGGTATGCAAGCAGTAACATCTAACGGTAATTCAACTTTTTGATCTATTTGAGTCCCAAGTCCATAAAGTCTAAATGTAAATATGACCGTGTAGTCGCCTAAATCAGTTGGTGTTCCTGTCACATTCATGCAGTTGTGAGAGTAATCACCACCACTATTGATCATTTTACAATTTTCAGTTGGACAGGAGTAAGTTAAACCATTTGGCATTCCAGAAACTGATATAATTTCGGAGGAATCAACATTTGCAGGAATAGTAAATCCACCAATTACAATTGTAGTATCATTAGTTACCGCTAATTGAAAAACCTGATTATATGGTTCATTAACACAAAAAGGTACTTCGTCGTCATAAAATATGCCTGTAGCTTTAATTGATTCGTCTGGTGTACATTGTGCTTTTGCTGAGAACAACGAAGTTAATGACAGTAGAAATATAGTTGTGTAGAGTTTTTTCATAGTATTATTATATAAATCTTATTATCAAATATACATTATTTAGAGCAATAAAGTCAATAGTAACTCGTTATAGCGTACTTTTTATTTATAAAACACTCATTTTTAACGAATAAGCGTCTTTTTTCATGCCTTATAGTTACTTGTTTGTAATTTATAATCATTCTGAATTACTTATTTATTGCTTTCATAAAATATGTAAGAAGCTGAAAAACAGTGGTGTTGTATTAAACTTTCAGAAATTATTGAAAATGTTGATTTCTTCATATTTGAATAATGGGAAGTGCTAGTTAAATTCGTGGCGAATAAAAGCGATTGATTGCTCAGAAATATGAACATAAAAGCGATTTCGAGAATTCTTAAAAGTACTGTAGTAGGTACGGTGTTTTTTCTCTCATTAGTATTAGTACCTGTTTTAAGTAAGGCGCAAGATGATCCTGTTTACCCAACAGACGAGGCGACTATTAAGGCAGGTGAAAAGTTGTTTAAACTCAACTGTAAGTCATGTCATAATATTGATTCAGACATGACTGGTCCAGCTTTACAAGGCGTAACTGATCGTCATAGTATTGATTGGATTAAGTCATGGGTACGTGGTCCGAAGACAATGATTGATAGTGGTGACCCAGAAGCTGTAGCTTTATATAATAAGTGGAAGTCGAGTGGTATAATGACAGCTTTCAACTTAAAAGATGAAGAGATTTTAAGTTTAATGGGCTACATAGAAACTTGGGAGCCTCCAGTTGTCAATACTCCTGCAGGAGGAGATGGTGTTGTGACAGAAGTCTCATCGACAATGAATGATGATACTATTACGCTAGTTTTAGGTGTTGTTTTAGTTGTTCTTGTCTTAATAATAATAGTCCTTGTATTAATTTCGGCTTTAGTGATGAAGTCCTTAAAAACAAAAGAGTTAACAGAAGAAGAAAACGAATTCGTAGAACAAAAACACAGTTTATTAGCGGTAGTCACTCATCCAGCATTCATTGGTATTGTAGTATTAATAGCAGTTGTTGTTGGGTTGCTGTTCGGAGTGAAGAGTGGTTTATATAACATTGGTGTTCAACAAGCGTATGCTCCAACGCAGCCAATACCTTTTTCGCATAAAATTCACGCAGGTGATCACGAAATTGATTGTAATTACTGTCATACTGGAGTTAGAAAAGCAAAACATGCTAATATACCTTCTCCGAATATTTGTATGAACTGCCATAACCAGATTAAAAAAGATTCTCCTTGGATAGCTAAAATATATGAGGCTATAGATTATGATCCAGCTACAGGTGAATACGGTGAGAACAGAAAACCAATCGAGTGGGTGCGTATTCATAATTTACCGGATTTAGTTTATTTCAATCACCAGCAACACGTAAAAGTGGGGGGGATTGAGTGTGAAACATGTCATGGTCCAATTAAAGAAATGGATGTCGTATATCAATATTCGCCATTAACAATGGGGTGGTGTATCGACTGTCATAGAAAGACTGATGTAAATACACAAGGCAACGAATACTACGATGCTTTGCTTAAAGCACATGAAGAAAGTGGCAAGAAAGAGCCAATGAAAGTAGAAGACATAGGTGGTACGGAGTGTTCCAAATGTCACTATTAATTCAAAGAAATTAGTTTAGATTTAGCTGATACATACATAGATATGAAAGAAACTAAAAAATACTGGAAAGGCCTTGAAGAACTCAACCAAGAACCCGAGTTTCTTCAAAACAAAGACCGTGAATTTCCAGACTATTTACCTCTCAACGAGTCGAATGACAGTGAGGGTAGTTCTAGAAGAGATTTCCTAAAATTAATGGGATTTGGAGTGGCAGCCGCTTCTTTAGCAGCTTGTGAAACACCTGTTAAAAAAGTTATTCCTTATGTGAATAAGCCTGAAACCATTGACCCAGGTAAAGCTTTATATTATGCATCTACTTATTATGATGGTGATAACTTTGCCAATCTTTTAATTAAAACAAGAGAAGGTCGACCTATTCATTTAGAAGGAAATCAGCTTTCTTCCATTACGGGTAAAGGGTTGAATGCACAAGTTTCAGCTTCCATTTTGAATTTGTATGATATTTCGAGATTACAAAAGTTTCATAAAGTCTCAAGCGAAGGTCAGTTTGAACCAATTTCGAAATCAAATGCCGATACAGAAATCAAAGCTGCTTTGCAATCGGCTAATAACATTAGAATAGTATCAAAAACAATATTATCACCTTCAACAAAACAGGTGATAAAAGACTTTAAAACTGCTTATCCTTCTACGAAACTGGTTCAATATGATCCAATTTCTATGAGTGGGCTAAGACAAGCTAATGGAGGAGTTATTCCTTCATTCCGTTTTGATAAAGCAAAAGCAATAGTAGGTTTCAATGCTGATTTTCTTTCATCATGGTTATCTCCAATTGAATTTTCAAGTCAGTACGTTCAGAATAGAAAGTTGAAAAAAGGCGTGTCTGATATGTCTGTTCATTACCAATTTGAAACGACTCTTTCCTTAACAGGATCGAATGCTGATTATAGAACACCAATAAAAGCTTCTGAAGAGGCTGGTTATATTGTAGCTTTATATAATCTTTTAGCAAAAAAAGCAGGTGCTAGCACATATAACTCCACTTTAAAAGCTACTAAACCAACTTTAGCGAAAGCTGCAGAGGCACTTTGGGCTAATAGAGGAGCATCTTTAGTTGTTTCCGGATCTAATGATGTGTCAGTACAGTCATTTGTTGCTGAAATTAACAAACTACTTAACAATGAAGGTACCACGGTAGATTTTTCTACTCCTTGTAATTTCAAACAAGGTAATGATGCAGCTTTAGCGAAACTTTTAGTAGAAGTTTCAAAAGGTGAAGTTGATGCAATAATTTTTTATGGAGCTAATCCAGTATACGATTCAGTAATTGGAAAAAAACTTGAGGCAGCATTATCAAAAGTTAAAACGAAAATTTCACTTAATGACAGAATAGATGAAACCTCAGCATTGGTTGATTATTTGTGTTCTGATTTAAATATTTACGAATCTTGGGGAGATACTGAAGCTTACGTAGGTAAGTTTGGTCTAATACAACCGACTATTTCTCCTATCTTTAAAGATTTACGTCCTGCTCAAGAAAGTTTATTGACTTGGAGTGGTAATTCAACTTCATATTATGACTATTTAAGATCTTTTTGGGAGTCGAAGTTATTTACTGCACAATCATCAGATTTGTTATTTGATAGTTTTTGGGATAAAACTCTTCAAAAAGGAGTTTTTGAAACTAAAAAGGCAATTGCAGTATCAAATGATGAGTTAACAGATGATGTAGAAGGAGAAGAGAGTGCTACTTCAACTAATTTGTCTGGTGCTGCTAGTTTAATAGCAAAAACCTTTAAACCTTCAGAAGGCTTAGAATTGGTGTTGTATACGAATACAGCAATGGGGTCAGGTAACCAAGCAAACAACGTTTGGTTACAAGAATTACCAGATCCAATTTCTAAAGTTTGTTGGGATAATTATGTAGCCATTTCACAAGCAGACGCTACATCTCTTGGCTATAAACAAGGTGATGTTGTTAAAATCGTTGCGCCAGGGATCGCTAAAATTGAATTACCAGTATTAGTTCAACCAGGTCAAGCTCAAGGTACAATGGCTATTGCCCTTGGGTATGGTACGAGAAAAAGCAGGTGTAGTAACTGAGCGTTTAGTTGGTAAATCAGGTTCATTTATACATAATCCAACAGGAATTAATGCTGAAGGAAAATTAGCAATTGGATCAAATGCTTATCCTTTTGTGAACTTCCTAAATGGCACAGTAAATTATACCGCTACAGGAGTGACTATTACTTCAGTAGGTACAGTTCATAAATTAGCACAAACACAAACGCAACAAACCATTATGGGGCGTGCGATTGTACAAGAGGCTACTTTATCTGAATACAAAAAACATAATGATGCTGGTAGATACTATCCTATAGTTCATACTTCAAAAGGAGCTCAAAAACCCAACGAAGTTGATATTTGGTCTGCACCTTTAGCTACAACTAAAGAAGAATACCAAGAACTAGAAGAAAAAGGTGTTGATCAAGAGGTTGTAAACCATGCTTACCCTAATCACCACTGGGGTCTTGTAATTGACTTGAACTCATGTATTGGGTGTAGTGCATGTACAATTAGTTGTCATGTAGAAAACAACGTTCCAGTAGTTGGAAAAGACGAAGTACTTAGAAAGCGCGATATGCACTGGCTAAGAATTGACCGTTATTATGCTTCTCAAGCTGAATTAGATGCTTATAGCACCGAAGAGGATCGCTTAGTTGCGAAAAATATTTCTAAAAAAGGTGGTTACGATGCGTTAGAAACTCCTGCGGATAATCCTGAAGTAGTGTTCCAACCAATGATGTGTCAACACTGTAACCACGCTCCGTGTGAAACAGTTTGTCCAGTTGCTGCAACAACACACAGTACAGAAGGTTTGAACCAAATGACGTATAACAGATGTATTGGTACAAGATATTGTGCTAACAACTGTCCTTATAAAGTAAGAAGATTTAACTGGTTCAATTACTCTGACAACGCAGTAGATGAAAGAGAATTTAGTGCTGTTAACTACCCAGCAAATGATGATTTGGGTAAAATGGTTCTGAACCCTGACGTAACAGTTCGTGCAAGAGGTGTTATGGAAAAATGTTCGATGTGTGTTCAACGAATTCAAGCAGGTAAATTAGAAGCAAAATCTGAAGGTAGAAAACTAGAAGATGGCGAGATAGTTACAGCTTGTGCTTCAGTTTGTCCTACCGATGCAATTGTATTTGGAGATATGAATGATCCAAAGAGTAGAATTAGTATAGCAATGAATGAAGAGAATAAGGAAAGAAATTTCCAAGTTCTTGAAGAGATAAATGTGAAGCCAAATGTTTCATATTTGACTAAAATCAGAAATAAAGCTTAATCACAAAGAGATAGTTTAGATATGCAAGTTACTTCACACGTAAGACCGCCTTTAGTTACCGGAGGTAAATCTTATCATGACATTACACAAGATGTATGTCGTCAGGTAGAAGCTGCGCCAAATATGCGTTGGGCTTTAGCTTTAGGAGCCGCTTTGACTGCGTTAGCAATTGGTGGATACTGCCTTTTCAGACTGTTCTTCTACGGTATAGGAGAGTGGGGACTAGAAAAATCAGTTGGTTGGGCATGGGATATCACCAACTTCGTATGGTGGGTAGGTATCGGTCACGCTGGAACGTTGATTTCTGCAGTATTGTTATTATTCCGTCAAAAGTGGAGAACAAGTATCAACAGAGCAGCTGAGGCAATGACCATTTTTGCTGTAATCTGTGCTTTATTATTTCCTGTAATGCACATGGGACGTCCTTGGTTAGGTTTCTATTGGGCTTTACCATTACCGAATGCTTTTGGTTCTTTATGGGTAAACTTTAACTCACCATTACTTTGGGATGTATTTGCAATTAGTACTTACTTCACAGTATCCTTAGTTTTCTGGTACATCGGTTTAATCCCTGATTTTGCTACCGTAAGAGATCGAGCGAAAGATGGTTCAATCTCACGAGTTATTTATGGTGCTTTAAGTTTTGGATGGGATGGAGCTGCAAGAACATGGCAACGATACGAATCCTTATCTTTAGTATTAGCTGGTTTATGTACTCCTTTAGTACTTATCGGTACACACCATTGTATCCTTTGACTTTGCAACTTCAGTAATTCCAGGATGGCACACGACTATTTTCCCTCCTTACTTTGTTGCTGGAGCTATTTTTTCAGGTTTCGCGATGGTGTTAACGTTGATGTTGGTTACTCGTGTTACCTTTAAGTTAGAAGATTATATTACAATCAACCACATTGAATCCATGAACAAAGTAATTTGTACTACAGGTTCTATTGTTGGTATTGCTTACATCACGGAGTTCTTCATGGCGGCATATTCAGGAGTAGAGTACGAAGCATATTGTTTCATTAACAGAGCTACTGGACCTTATGCTTGGGCATATTGGATTATGATGTCATGTAACGTGCTTTCACCACAGTTCTTCTGGATTAAAAAGTTAAGAACAAATATCGCTTTCACTTTTGTGTTGTCAATAGTAGTAAACATCGGGATGTGGTTTGAGCGTTTTGTAATTATTGTAACTTCTTTACATAGAGATTATTTACCATCTTCTTGGTCTTACTTTACACCAACAATGGTAGATATGGGTACTTATTTATTCACCTTTGGTTTGTTTTTCACTCTATTCTTCTTGTTTGCTAAGTTTTTCCCAGTGATCAACATGGCTGAAGTAAAAAGTGTTTTAAAATCGTCTTCTGATAAAAAATAATATGGACGCAGGTAAAAATTTCATAGTTGGTGTATTTGACGATGATGATGTGCTCATGAAGGGAGTACCTCAAGTTAAAGCAACTGGTGTAAATATTCATGAGGTATATACACCATTTCCAGTACACGGTTTAGAGGATGTGTTAGGTTACAAGCGATCTCGTTTGCCTATCGTAGCATTCTTATTTGCTATGACAGGAATGACGTTAGCAATAACGCTACAAGTGGGGATAATGGTGGTTGATTGGCCAATGATTATTGGTGGTAAACCATTCTTTGCATATCCTGACTTTGTACCTATTACTTTTGAGCTTTCAGTATTACTTTCTGCATTAGGTATGGTTGCAACGTTTTTAGTTATCAGTGATTTGAAACCTCATAAAATTGATCCTCCAGTTTTCGATAGAAGAAGTACGGATGATAAATTTATCATGGCTGTAGATTTGGCTATGAATACAAAAACAGTAGAAGAAATTTCTTCGATTTTAACGGCTGCAGGTGCAGTGGAGATTAACAAAAAGAATTTTGACGAATAATTCAGTAAAGATGTCAAGAAGCATAACATATATAGCCTTAGTCGCTTTTTCTGCAATATCACTCGTGTCGTGTTATGATCCAACACAGAAAGCGGACGTAGATAATTTGACTAAATCAACAGGGGTTGAATATGCACCTCAGATGTACCACTCTGAGCCGTATGACCCGATGTCACAGGTTAAAGACCGATCCGCAGGTGAGGCTTATTTTCCTTGGATAAATGTAGGTGGTGGAATAAGTGATTATGACACCGTTGATGCTCATGGTGAGTTTTATAACTCGAATTATTACAATGAATATGGAATGAACATGCGTACTCCAGCTAAAAACACTAGTACCTAGAGGTGAACTTCCTTATCGATTAAAAAGCGACCAAATTGATTTAGCTGAAAATTTAGTTCCTGCATTAGATATGAACGGAAATGTGTATGCGGCTTCAAAAGGTGATTCAGCAACAGCTCCAAATTTTGATTTAGCCGAAGGTGAAGTATTATACCAACGATATTGTTCTCATTGCCATGGTAATGGTGTGATGAATAAAGATGGTGACTACACACCAGGTAAAGTAGGTGAAAAGTTTGGTGGTGTACCCGCGTATAATAGCCCTGCTAAAAAAGATATGACTATTGGACATGTGTTTCACGTGATTACTCATGGTAAAAACTCCATGGGAGCACACGCATCTCAATTATCTCAATTAGAGAGATGGAAGATTGCGTCATACGTTCAAACATTACAAAAAAAATAATTCTTTAGATAGATACTTATTAAGATGGCTGCTGCAAAGAATATAAATCTAGACGAAAAATTTGTGTTGACTTCGACTGCTCAACGTAGGTTGATTACAACCATAATAGTAGGCGTTGCCTTGCTAGCGTTTGGTGCTTTTGGATTAAGTCAAGGTTGGTTTGATCCAGCTCCAGCAAGTGAACATGGTAGTGAACATCATGGTGCTGTGATTGATACTTCTAAATTATTAGCAAGTGAAGGTCATACCGATGATGTTAATGAAGGACACTCAGAACATTTAGATGGAGATCATCATGGGTATCACTGGTCTAAACGATTAGTAATTAATGCATGGCTTAATAACGTTTGGTTTTTAGGAATAGCAATTATTGGTATTTTCTTTTTAACAGTGAACTACATTGCTTGGGCAGGTTGGAATGCTGCTTTTAAAAGAGTTTTAGAGGCTTTTGGTTATTATATTCCTGTGGCAGGTGTGATAACTATCCTCATGTATATATTGTTTAAACATGATATCTTTCATTGGACGCATGAAGGTATTATGACCGAAGGAAGTGCTAATTATGATCATGTAATTGCGGGTAAAAGCTGGTGGTTAGGTCAAGGTTTTTTCCTTGCACGACTAATCTTTTATTTTGTTGCATGGTTTGGTGTCTTCTTTATGATAAGAAAAGCTTCTTTATTAGAAGATGAAGTAGGAGGAGATGAGAACCACCAAAAAATGGTCACTTGGTCTGGTTTGTTTGTATGGATATTTGGTATCACTACTTCAACTGGTGCTTGGGATTTAGTGATGTCAATAGATACGCACTGGTTTAGTACGTTGTTTGGATGGTATACATTTTCTAGCTGGTTAGTTTCTGGAATGTGTGTAATCACTTTACTTAGTAATTTATTTAAAGGAAGCTGGTTATTTATCGATTGTAAATGATGAACATTTACATGATTTAGGTACTTATGTATTCGGTTTTAGTATTTTCTGGACTTATTTATGGTTCTCACAGTTTATACTTTACTGGTATGCCAACATTCCTGAAGAAAGAGTATGGTTTATTGAACGTTTCTTTAACAATAATGGTAACTATATGCCATTAGTAGTATTGAATTTGATTATTAACTTTCTTGTTCCCATTCTTATATTTCATGACAAGAGAGGCAAAAAGAACAGCTACAATTCTGAAAGTAGGTTCATTTGTAATCTTGTTTGGTCACTGGATTGATTTCTATTTAATGGTTACGCCTGGTACTTTGGGTGTACATGGAGGATTAAACTTGGGGATGTTGTTTGTTGAACTGGGAACTACCTTAATCTTTGCAGGCATATTTCTTTATGTAGTATTACATTTCTTGTCTAAAGCACCATTGATTCCTAAGAATCACCCGATGTTACAAGAAAGTATAAACCATCACACGTAGTTGGTGGTTAAAGGTTAATTGCAAGAGATTTAAACAAATTTAAATAGTAATACAAAATGATTAACGCAATATTAGGAGTAGCAGCTGTATTGATTCTTGTTATTCTAATTCTGTTTTTCAGAATTCAAGGACTAGTAGGCATTTTGAGAGGGTCTCAGGATAACAAAGATGGGTTGACAAACCGATTCAATGCATCGATGTTTGTCGTGTTTCTTGTTACGGGATTATTAGGCTTCTTTTACTTTTCATTTAAGTATTTTGAAGATTATAATTTACCTGAAGCGGTTTCTATTCATGGTAAGATTAACAGATAATCTTTTTTGGATTACCACATGGATAATTGTATTTGTATTTGTTTTAACACAAATATTGTTGTTTGGTTTTGCGTTTAAATACCGATATAATAAGGAAAGAAAAGCTGCATATTTTCCTGAAAATCACAACTTAGAGTTTATTTGGACAATTATACCTGCAATTGTTCTTACATTGTTAGTTTTTCAAGGCTGGAAAGCATGGAGCAACATTACTGATGTTCCAGATAGAAAATATGATCCTACAAGAGTAGAACTAGAAATAGTCGGACAGCAGTTTGCTTGGAGAGCTAGATATCCTGGACCTGATGGAAAACTTGGTTCGCATAATTTTAGAATGATTGATGATATCAATTATTTTGGATTTGATGTGACAGACGAAAATGTATGGGATGATTTTGCACCTCAAGAAATTCATGTTCCAGTAGGCAGAAATGTGTTGTTTAGAATTAGATCTAAAGATGTATTACATAGTGTTTATGCACCACACTTTAGATTAAAAATGGATGCTGTTCCAGGTATGCCAACACAATTTTATTTTACACCTACAAAAACTACAGAAGAAATGCGTAGTGAGTTATCTGCAAGCCCTAGATATCAAGAATTAGGAGATGATGGTGAAGCATTATGGAAAACATTTGATTACGAAATTGCTTGTGCTGAAATGTGTGGTAAATCTCACTTCAACATGCGTTATGTTATCGTGGTAGAAACAGAAGAGAACTACAAAAAATGGTTGTCTCAACAAACTGCTTGGGTTTTAGATAACAAAGATTATGTGATCGAAACTTTAGGAAGCGATAAAGCAGCTGTAAGTAAGTTATTAAATCGATATCCAAACGAAGAAGAAGCTGATACAATGAAAGATGAAACTACAGCACCTGATTCAACTATATCAACGTCAACAACTGTAATGACTAAGGATTCTATAGCAGTACAGTCAGATGGAGAGCATGTTATTTCTGAGGATGATGAGAACGATGATAAGAAACGGTCTTATCAAACGAGTTGTAGATAAAGTTACAGGTCATTCAGAAAAAAAATAATAATTAGTCATTAAGGATAATAAATTCTATATATAAATGTCAACATCTACAGTAGCACATCAAGTTGTGGAAGGTCACGATGATCATCATGAACATCATCACGATGATCAACAGAATTTAGGTTTTATTAAGCAGTATATTTTTAGTTTTGATCATAAGATCATTGCTAAACAGTTTTTAATTACTGGTTTATTATGGGCATTTATCGGTGGTGGTATGTCTGTTCTATTTCGTATTCAATTAGGATTTCCTGAAGCTGACTTATCTTGGTTAAGACCTCTTTTAGGTGGTTGGATTCTTGAAAGTGGCAAGTTAGACCCAGGGTTTTATATGGCATTGGTAACGATGCACGGTACCATTATGGTGTTCTTTGTACTTACAGCTGGTTTAAGTGGTACATTCAGTAACTTTTTAATCCCTCTTCAAATTGGAGCACGTGATATGGCATCAGGTTTTATGAATATGTTGTCGTATTGGTTTTTCTTTGCAGCTGGTGTGATTATGTTCATTTCTATCTTCAAAGAAACTGGTCCTGCTTCTGGTGGTTGGGTAGTTTATCCACCATTAAGTGCCTTACCACAAGCAATGCCAGGTTCTGGAGTTGGAATGACATTATGGTTAACTGCTATGGCATTATTTATTGTCTCATCTTTATTAGGTGGTGTCAACTACATTGCGACCGTAATTAACTTACGAACAAAAGGAATGACATTTGGTCGTTTACCTTTAACAATTTGGGCGTTCTTCTTAACGGCTATTATTGGTGTGTTATCATTCCCAGTACTATTTGCAGCGGCTTTATTATTAATCTTTGATAGAAGTTTTGGTACTAGTTTCTATCTTTCTGATATCTATATCGGTGGTGAAGCATTGGATAGAGTAGGTGGTAGTCCTGTGTTATACCAACACTTATTCTGGTTCTTAGGTCACCCTGAAGTATACATCGTTTTATTACCTGCTTTAGGTATTACCTCAGAGGTAATTGCTACCAATGCACGTAAGCCAATTTTTGGATACCGTGCCATGATTGGTTCAATGATTGGTATTGGATTCCTTTCATTTGTTGTGTGGGCTCACCACATGTTCGTGTCGGGTATGAATCCATTCTTAGGTTCAATCTTTATGTTTTTGACCTTAATTATTGCTGTTCCTTCAGCAGTTAAAGCATTTAACTACATCACTACTTTATGGAAAGGTAACATTGTGTTCACCCCAGGGATGATGTTCTCTATCGGTTTGGTTTCGTTATTTATTTCCGGTGGTGTTACGGGTATTATCTTAGGTAACTCATGCATTAGATATTCAATTACACGATACGTATTATGTTGTTGCTCATTTTCACTTAGTAATGGGTGCAGCATCATTCTTTGGTATGATGGCTGGTGTGTATCATTGGTTCCCAAAAATGTTTGGTAGAATGATGGATGCTCGATTAGGTACTATCCACTTCTGGTTAACATTCATTGGTGTATATATGGTGTTTTTCCCAATGCATTATATTGGTATTGCAGGTTTCCCAAGAAGATATTATTCTTTCAGTGGTTTTGAAACATTTAACATCTTAAGTGATATTAATGTCTTGATTTCTGTTGCTGCATTTGTAACGTTCTCAGCACAGTTAATCTTTGCCTTTAACTTCTTTTATAGCATGTTTAAAGGTAGAATTGCTCCTCTAAATCCATGGGGTTCAACTACATTAGAGTGGACTACACCACGGGTTCCTGGTCATGGTAACTGGCCTGGAGCTATTCCAGAAGTTCATCGTTGGCCATATGATTTCAGTAAGCCCGGTGCTGCAGCTGATTTCATTCCACAAAACATTCCTTTATCTGAAACTCCTGAGTCAAATTTACCTCACGAGAAAGTTTAATTAAAACAGAAAGTTAAGTCGTGCTAACAAACACTGAAAATACTACCTTATCGTTGGATTTATCTCAAAAACTCAGAGCATATACTGAGTTGTTAAAGATGCGTCTTTCGCTGTTGGTTACCTTTTCTGGCGGTATGGCTTATTTGTTAGCTTCTCAACGAGTCAATTACCTTGACTTTGCCTTGTTTTTGTTAGGTGGTTTTATGGTCACTGGCTCAGCAAACATCATTAATCAAATCAAAGAAGTTGATTATGATAAGATGATGAAGCGAACCATGGGGAGACCTTTACCTACAGGAAGGTTGTCTAATTCTGAAGCGGCTATCTTTCTCGTTTGTGTTAGGTGTAACAGGTGTTGCGATTCATTTTATTCATTTCAATTTGTTGACAGCTTTACTGTCGCTGTTATCTTTAATATTATATGCATTTGTATATACCCCTTTAAAGCGTGTGGGTCCTATTGCTGTCTTTGTAGGAGCAATTCCAGGAGCACTTCCTCCAATGATTGGTTGGGTAGCTGTTTCTAACGGCATTACTACGGAAGCATTAATACTCTTTGGAATTCAATTTATTTGGCAATTTCCTCATTTTTGGGCAATTGCATGGGTAGCATTTGAAGATTATGCAAAAGCTGGGTTTAAACTTTTACCTTCATCGAACGGCAGAGACTTGAATACTGCTTTTAATATTATGATTTACACCTTGTTTTTAATTCCGATTAGCTTATTACCAATGTACATTGGTTTAACTGGAATTACTTCAGGAATTATTGTGACTATTGCTGGCATTCTGTTCTTAATGCAAACTTTCTATCTCATGAAAAAATGTGATACCAAGGCTGCTAAATGGATGATGTTTGGCTCTTTTTTATATTTACCGATTGTGCAAATTGCATTTGTCCTTGATAAAATATAATAAATGAATAACACTTCGCTACATATCGAAAATCAAAAAGAACAGGGGTTTGCTGTTCATCCTAAAAAATTCATAGTATGGATTTTAATGGGATCTATATTTATGATGTTTGGAGCATTATCAAGTGCTTACATTGTAAGAAAAGGTGAAGGTAATTGGTTAGAATTTGAATTACCTTCCATCTTTACAATAAGTACAGCCTTAATTGTGTTGAGTAGTATAACTTATCATCTGGGGTATTTAGCTTCAAAGAAAGACGATATAGGAAGAGTAAAAATGTATTTAGGTATAACACTTTTCTTGGGTGTTGCTTTTCTAGTCAGTCAATATTATTCATGGATTCAGTTGTATAACTACAAGTTTTTAAATGGATTTGGTGTTGTGTTTGGTGGAGAATATAGTAATCCTGCTGGGTCTTTTCTGTATGTGTTGTCTGGCTTACACGGGTTTCATATCATTACAGGATTAGGTTTTCTGTTAGCAGTAGTGATTTTGACATTCAAAAATAAAATTAATTCCAAGAAGCAACTGTGGATCGAAGCCTGTGGTAATTACTGGCACTTTCTAGGTGCACTTTGGATTTATCTTTACCTATTTCTAATATTTAATCATTAATAACGTATGGCTCATTCTGCTGTAGTAGACGAAAAACAAGACTTATGGGGTGGTGGCGTTGCGCCAATGGGAGCAAGCTATGGAAAAATCATGATGTGGTTTTTCTTAGTCTCTGATGCTTTTACTTTCTCAGGGCTTTTGATTGCATATGGTTATGACCGTTTCAAACACCAGGCTAATGAAATAGTTGGTTATGTTCCTTCTTTTGATAAATGGCCTATTCCTGAAAAAGTATACAACGCATTTCCATTTATGGGACATGCTGATATGCCACTTGTTTTTGTGGGGTTGATGACATTTATTTTGATTCTATCGTCTGTTACAATGGTATTAGCCGTTGAGGCAGGACAACGAATGGATAAAGCAGCTGTTGAAAAGTGGATGCTTTGGACTGTGCTAGGTGGTATCATGTTCTTGGGGTGTCAAGCTTGGGAGTGGACACACTTTATCCATGGTACTTCTCATGGGATGGATATTAACGGAGATGGCGTTGGTGATATTTTTGGAGCTAACTTGGTTGTAAATGAGTACGGTCCTCCAGCATTTGCTGATTTCTTTTTCTTCATTACTGGTTTTCACGGAACACACGTTTTATCGGGCGTAATCATTAACATTATCATATTTTACAATGTTGCTACTGGCTTATATCAGCAGCGAGGTCATTATGAAATGGTTGAAAAAGTTGGTTTATACTGGCACTTTGTCGATTTAGTTTGGGTATTTGTATTTACCTTCTTCTACTTAGTCTAGTCTATTTCAATTAATTAGAAATTAAAAAACAGTTAATATGTCAGCACATAATAATCATACAACAGAAGTTGAAGTAATACCAGCAGACAGAAATAAAATTCTTAAAATATGGAAAGTTGCAGGTATTCTAGCATTTATTACAGCTATAGAATTTGCTTTTGCTTTTGGTTTAGATCATACATTCAAATACACTAAAATATTTATCTTCATTGCCTTGACAGTGGTGAAAGCTTATTTTATTGTGAGTGAGTTTATGCACTTAGGTCATGAAAGAAAATCATTAGTGTACTCAGTTATATTACCTCTAATTTTCCTTGTTTGGGCAATAACAGCTTTCTTGATGGAGTCAGATGCAATATTTATGGCTATATCTGAATGGTATAAATAAGACAAATGTTAAAAAATAAATTTCAAACCGGTATTCTACTAATCATATTAGTAGTACCGGTTTTTTTATACTTCTTTCTTACTACTCAATCTGAGAATTATTACGACTTACCTATTATGGGACCTAAGTCGTTGAATGAATCTGGAGATACCACATACCATAAGGTTAAGGCTTTTTCTTTTCCAGATGCAGAAGGGAATCCTGTAACCGACAAAGAATTTGATGGTTCAGTCTATGTTGCTGATTTTTTCTTTACAAAGTGTACGAGTATTTGTCCTAAAATGAGCACACAACTTACACGAGTACAAGAATACTTTAAAGATAATGATCAGGTAAAAATATTGTCTCACTCGGTAGATCCTGAGTATGATAAAGGAAGCGTTTTAAGCGACTATGCACAAGCGTATAATGCTATTTCTGATAAATGGTATTTTGTTACTGGGAATGCAGAGGAAATCTATACTAAGGCAAGAAAGGATTATTACATTGTAGCTGGAGAAGAAGATAGTGATGAAGGTTTCGTGCATAGTGAAAAATTAGTATTGATTGATAAGGATAAACAGATTCGAGGTTTCTACGATGGAACAAACAAAGAAGATGTTGATCGGTTAATTATTGAAATCCAAGTTTTGCTCCATACTTATGAAAGATAGAACTGCATATTTAATTATTGGGATACTTTCTGTTGTTGTTCCTTTGTTGGTAGCTGTGTTGTTGTTTTTACCACAGTTTATCAGTTTAGGAAACCAGGATTTTACTTTTTTACCCCATTTGAATGCCATTTTGAATAGTAGTACCGCTGTATGTTTAATAATTGCGTTACTATTTATTAAAAACCAGCGAATCAAAGCCCATCAGTTGAGCATGTTTGCAGCTTTAATCTTATCGACCTTGTTCTTACTTTCTTATGTGGTGTATCATTCGCAAGTAGAATCAACACCTTTTGGTGGTCAAGGCACCATCCGGTCAATTTACTTTTTTATTCTACTCACACATATTTTACTTTCCATTGCGGTGATACCTTTTGTACTCTTAGCATTTTATCATGCTTTGAAGGCGAATTTTGAAACACATAAAAAGATTGTAAAGTGGGGATACCCTATATGGTTATATGTGGCGATATCTGGTGTCACGGTTTATTTTATGATTCGTCCCTATTACGTTTGATAAATCCTTTATTCTCAGCTAACTTTGTGATTATGAGTAAACTACTCCTATCTGGTTTGTTTTTACTGATTTTATCAGCCAACAGCATGGCACAGTGCGCGATGTGTAAAGCTACGCTTGAAAACCAAGATGAAGGAAGCACTATTGGTGGTGGAATTAATGAAGGGATTTTATTTTTAATGCCGATTCCATACATTTTGATGGCTATAATCGGTGGTGTATTTTACTATCGGTATAAAAAGAAAAAAAAGGAGATGGCTGTTTCCGAATAATTAGACTTAATTTTTTTCAACCTTCTCGTAATATCTCAAGAGCTATTCTTTATTTTGCTACAAAGAATGGTTTATGACTTCACTTAAAATTGATAATCAAGCAACTCGGGTTTTTGAAAAAATACCTACAGTAACTTTTAACACGGCACAAGAAGGCTCAGAAAGGGTAGCCCGTGTGATCGCTGATTTAATTTTACAAAAACAAAAAGAAGGCAAACCCTGTGTATTGGGTATGGCTACGGGTAATAGCCCTAAATCATTGTATGCTGAGTTGGTGAAAATTCATCAAAGAGAAGGGCTTAGCTTTCATAATGTCGTCTCATTTAATTTGGATGAATATTATCCGATGTCTCCTGATGCCATTCAATCCTACGTTCGTTACATGCATGAAATGTTATTTGATCATGTGGATATCAAGAAAGAAAACTGTCATATTCCAGATGGAACCCTATCGAAAGATGAAATTGCTAAGTATTGTAAAGATTATGAGCAACTAATAAATAATTACGGAGGAATTGATTTACAAATTCTAGGCATTGGGGGTAACGGTCATATCGGGTTTAATGAACCTGGAGCGCAAGTAAGTTCTAAAACACGGATTGTAGCACTCGATTACGCCACACGTGCTGCTGCGCAAAATGATTTTTTCGGTTTTGAGGCGACACCAAGACGAGCAATTACGCTGGGAATTCAAAAAATTATGGAAGCTAAACAGATAATACTGTTAGCATGGGGAGAAGGGAAAGCACGTATTGTAAGCGAAGCAGTGGAGGGGAAGGTAACTGATCATATCCCTGCTTCTTTTTTGCAACTGCATGATCAAGTCACAGTGGTGCTGGATGAAGGTTCCTCACAAGAATTAACACGAATAAAATCGCCATGGTTAGTTGATGAGGTGGTTTGGACGGATAGCTTAGTAAAACGAGCTGTGGTAGGAATGGCTATCAAAATTGGTAAACCTATTTTAATGTTGACAGATCACGACTACAATGAAAATGGTTTAAATGATTTGTTGGCTGAACGAGGTCCAGCTTATGATATTAATATTATAGTCTTTAATCAGCTACACCGAACCATTACAGGCTGGCCAGGCGGAAAACCACGGAGAGACGATCGTTATCGACCTGAACGTGCAGAGCCAGCTCAAAAGCGGTGTCTCATCTTCTCGCCACATCCTGATGATGATATTATATCCATGGGAGGCACATTTATTCGTTTACACGAACAAAAGCATGATGTGCATGTAGCTTATCAAGTTTCAGGTAACATTGCTGTTTCCGATGATGATGCTTTGCGTTTTATTGATTTTGTGGATCGTTTTCATGAGACCTTTAACATCAATGATGAAGCCATTAAAAAGCTTTATTCAAAGTGCTTAGACTTCGTGAAAAACAAAAAATCTAGTGAGATTGATCTTGAGGAGCTACTAAAAATAAAGGGCTTAATTCGACAAGGAGAGGCATTGTCTACGTGCAGATATGTAGGCTTGAGTGATGATAAAGTACATTTTCTGAATATGCCGTTTTATGAAACGGGGAAAGTGATGAAAAAACCACTCTCAAAAGCAGATGTAGCTATCGTAGTTGATTTGATTAAGGAGGTTCAGCCACATCAAATATATGCAGCTGGTGATTTAGCTGACCCACATGGTACACATAAGGTTTGCCTTGATGCGATTTTTGAAGCAATTGAAGAATTAAAAGAGCAACACTTTATGCAAGATTGTTGGGTGTGGTTGTATCGAGGTGCATGGGCAGAGTGGGAGATAGAAAACATTGAGATGGCCGTACCCATGAGCCCTAATCAAGTAATTCAAAAACGACACGGGATTTGGAAACACCAATCTCAAAAAGATGGAGTGGTGTTTCAAGGAAATGATTCGAGAGAATTTTGGCAACGTGCTGAAGACCGAAATGCCGAAACTGCCGCCTTATATAATGCACTGGGTTTGCCTGAATATGCCGCCATGGAAGCTTTTCGTAGGTACTATTTTCAAGATGAAGTTAAGTTTAGGTAATGAATAATGAATAATGAATAATGAATAATGAATAATGAATAATGAATAATGAATAATGAATAATGAATAATGAATAATGAATAATGAATAATGAATAATGAATAATGAATAATGAATAATGTTTCTCTAGATGCTTAAGCCTGTGATTCGAAATCGTTACCTTATTCATCATAGTACTTAATACTTAATACTTTGTACCTTCTACTAAAATCTAATCATCTAACAATCTCAATACTCATTACTCACTACTAAAAACTCATATCTAGTTACTCATTATTCAATACTTTCTTATATTCGTGTGTTTTTTAGATAATAAAACGATGGGTTTTTAAATAACTAATACAATTATGGCAGGAGGCGGAGCCGGTGTTTCAGCAGGCGTATCAATAGAAAATCAAGGGAATAAAAACTACGGTTTTGCAATGGCAATTATGTGTGCCTTGTTTTTCATCATTGGCTTTATTACGGTTTTAAATGATGTTTTAATCCCAAGTTTGAAAGGTACCTTTGACCTCAAACCATGGCAAGCGATTTTAATTCAATTCTGTTTCTTTACAGCATACTTTGTTACTTCTTATCCATTTGGAAAACTCATTGATAAAATTGGTTACAAAAAAGGGTTAATGGCAGGTTTGGCAATTATGTCTCTGGGCTTGCTGGGTTTTGTTCCGTCTTCCATGATCGGGTCATATGCCATGTTTTTGGTCTCTCTTTTTATAGTGGCAAGTGGATTAACTTTATTGCAAGTAGCTATCAATCCATACATCCCAGCATTAGGTTCCCCAGAAACTGCCTCAGCAAGATTAAATTTAGGTGGAGCATTTAATTCAGTAGCAACATTTATAGGTCCGATTTTGGGAGGATGGCTTATTCTTGATGAGTGTATCACTGATAAATTAGAAAAAGCAGCAGCTGTTCGTATGCCTTACATTGCGTTGGCTTTGCTGGGTGTTGCTATTGCTGCCACTTTATGGATGATTAAACTTCCTAAAATCATACCTGAAAGAGAGAAAGAAACAAAAGGAAGTGCTTTTGATTATTTACACCTAAAGTTTGGTGCACTAGCAATATTCTTCTACGTAGGAGCTGAAGTAGCTATCGGTAGTTTGTTGATTTTATATCTGAGTGAGCCTGCTTCCGATGGACATGGCGGGTTAGGAGTGTTAGCAGAATACGATGCTTCTAGGTTATTAGCCTATTACTGGGGTAGTGCCATGATCGGTCGGTTTGCTGGGAGTGTTATTTTACAAAAAATAAAGACACATAAAGCGTTACAGGTGGTTACAGCAGCGGCCTTTTTGTTAGTGCTGGGTAGCATGTTTACTCCACTTATTACAAAAATGGTTAACGTGTCAGTGATTGAAATGGGAACAAACTGCGAAACGGGCATTTTTGGCATCGGTTTTAAGCCTATACAAGTACCAGTTGCAGGTGTTTTACTTGTTTTAGTAGGACTAATGAATTCCATCATGTGGCCATCAATTTTCCCTTTAGGAATTAGAGGATTGAAAGAACACACAAGTGAAGGTTCGGGTATTATGGTAGCAATGGTATTGGGTGGAGCAATTATTCCACAGATTCAAAGTGTGATGGTTGAATTTATGCCGTATCAGTATAGTTTCACAATTTGCTTAGTATGTTACGCTTATTTGTTTTTCTTCTCTTACAAAGGTTTTAAAATGGGTAAGATACAACAAGAAGATCCGATGTAGTCCTAGCACAGTCTATAGTTTGAAAGGTCTTGGTTTAACTTTAAAAACCAAGACCTTTTATTTTTTAGTCCATCTAGTTCTAATGCTGTTTGATTCCTATAATAAACTCTTTATAAATTTCACAATTCAGAAGGTGTAAAGGAATGTTGGGTGTATATTTAATAGGTAATTAATAAGCCCCATGCAGATCAGGGCGGGAGCAGGGACAACCAGATACGAGAGATTATGCAAAGCCACCTGTAAAATTAAACGAATATGAAAAATATATTTTTATGGTTTTTCTTTCTTATACTAACAATAAGCTGTGAAAGAAAACCTTCTTTTGAAGAAAAAATTCTGGTTGAAATCAAAAAAAAATTAGATGAAACTAACATTATGGCTTTAGATAGTTTGATATTATTTGATGGCTTTGATATTTCAGGACAAGTTGCTGTAAAAACAAAAATATCTAAGCTTAAATACTATGAAACGCTAATTGATAGTTTATTTATAAATGATACTTCCTCCGTATTTGAAATTAATGAGGGGATGAAGAAAATAGATTCCGCTTTTTGTGAGGATAAAAAAGTGTATTTTAATGATAGAGAAAAAGATATTACCACCATATGTATGTCTAAATTCTACCGCATAGAAAATCCAAAATTATATTTAGGAACATATCTATCAGTTTTTACAGGTGATCCGAAAACAACTCAAGGCGGACTTTTTATTGTTAATAGCGATAGTTCCTATTATATCAGATTATGGTAATTTTCCCTCCACTTAGAGTCACTCCCAAGAGGACGCTGAGCAGCTAGGTATCACCGACCACCGACTGGTCTTAGCGTTTCGCTGAGACCTTTTGAGTTGATAATTATAAAATACGTTGCTACCAACCCCGATAGTGCCACCTGTCGTGATGTGTGTGATTTTTTGGTTGAGGTAACGATAGTAAGATTACCACGCCTCATGCTTCGGCTGGTAATGACGAATTATACCATTATAATCGTCACTACCAGTAATTACGTAACGCAGTGAAGTAATTACGTGGAAGTCCACCAATCCATGCTTCGACAGTTAGATAACCACGCTTCATGCTTCAGCTGGTTATGACGTATTTTAACACCATTATAATCGTCACTACCAGTAATTACGTAACGCAGTGAAGTAATTACGTGGAAGTCCACCAATCCGTGCTTCGACAGTTAGATAACCACGCTTCATGCTTCAGCTGGTTATGACGTATTTTAATACCATTATAATCGTCACTACCAGTAATTACATAAAGCAGTGAAGTAATTATGTGGAAGTCCACCAATCCGTGCTTCGACAGTTAGATAACCACGCTTCATGCTTCAGCTGGTTATGACGTATTTTAACACCATTATAATCGTCACTACCAGTAATTACGTAACGCAGTGAAGTAATTACGTGGAAGTCCACCAATCCGTGCTTCGACAGTTAGATAACCACGCCTCATGCTTCAGTTGGTTATGACGTATTTTAATACCATTATAATCGTCACTACCAGTAATTACATAAAGCAGTGAAGTAATTATGTGGAAGTCCACCAATCCGTGCTTCGACAGTTAGATAACCACGCTTCATGCTTCAGCTGGTTATGACGTATTTTAACACCATTATAATCGTCACTACCAGTAATTACGTAACGCAGTGAAGTAATTACGTGGAAGTCCACCAATCCGTGCTTCGACAGTTAGATAACCACGCCTCATGCTTCAGTTGGTTATGACGTATTTTAATACCATTATAATCGTCACTACCAGTAATTACATAATGCAGTGAAGTAATTACGTGGTAGTCCCTTAATCCGTACTTCGACAGCTAGATTACTACGCTTCATACTTTAGCTGGTAATGACGAATTATGTTAACAATTATCCTATTAACCCCTCCATTAAGCACATTCCGATAGCACAACGCATTAGTAAAGTCATGTTATTAATCTTACGTCTTCTTCTTTTTCTTCTTAGCAGCAGGGAAAAGGATGTTATTCAAAATCAAACGGTAACCAGGGGAGTTGGGGTGAAGGTTTAAGTCTGTTGGTTCTTCACCGACAAAGTGTTGGTAATCTTCCGGATCGTGACCGCCATAGAATGTCCAGAAGCCTTTGCCAATAATTCCGTGGATATAGCGTGCTTCGTTTATTTCTTCGTTTTCACCCATAACCACTACATCAGATTTCACCATTCTCTTTTTATATCCCGTAGTTTGCCCCATGAACCCATGAATGGTGTTGGTGTGATTTTGAGTTAGCATGGTAGGAATAGGATCCCATTTTGCGGAATACGTGAAAAGGTTAAAAAAGTCGTTCTTTTCATTTAATCCTCGTTCATTATATTGGTTGTCGATGGTAGAATATTCGTACTCATAGGGGTTAGTTTTGAGTTGAAAATCTTTGAAGGCAAAAGTATTCGTGAAATCTAATTTCTGTTGGGCATTTCTATCAGCGGGGTCACCATCAAACATGTGTTCACAGATGTCAACACCTGCGGCTGCCAAAGCAATATCATAGGTGTCAGTCGCTGAACACATGGCAAACATAAAACCTCCTGCAGCAGCGTACGCTTGTATTTTTTTAACTACAGCTAGCTTTAATTGGCTTACTTTATTGAAACCATGTTTTTTAGCTGTTTCTTCATAATCCTTTTGTTGCTGAATGTACCACGGTTGTGTATGGTAGCTCGCGTAAAACTTACCATATTGGCCCGTAAAGTCTTCGTGATGTAAGTGGAGCCAATCGTATTTGGCTAAAGCATCCGCCATGATTTCGTCATCAAAAATGACATCGTAAGGAATTTCAGCATAGGTGAGTACAAGGGTTACAGCATCATCCCAAGGTTGTTTAGTTTTGGGAGAATAAACGGCAATTTTAGGTGCCTTTTCGAGCTTCATCACATCCATATTCACATCGGGGCTCGAAATTTCAGTTATAATTTGCTGGTACTGTGCATCAGAAATTACACTGTAGCTGATGCCTCGGATGATTAATTCATTTTCAATGACTTTGTTATAGGGCAATACAAAACTCCCCCCTTTGTAATTGAGTAACCAATCACACTCTAAACCGGATTCCAACACCCAATAAGTGATGCCATATGCTTTTAAGTGATTACTTTGGCTCTCATTCATCTCTAATAATAGTTTTGAACTATAAGAAGTAATGGTGAGAGAAATAAAAAAGAGTATTAAAATAGTTGATTTCTTTATCGTCATATCTGTGAGGGTGTTTTAATTGAGTACGTCATCCCAGAATTATGTTTTTACAAAACTATCAGGGAACTTTTAGGTCTTTGTTAAAATTGGTTGAAAATGTATTAGGTTCGTTTTCAATATCATAAGATTCTTCGTCCACGATAGCTATCGGAACCTCAGGATGACGCTTTGACCTCTAAGAGATCCAGGTATTACTTCATTACAGTGCGTAATTCTGAATGACATTCAGTGTTACTTTAAAAATAACAAAAAATCCCGCTCCAAAGAAATTGGAACGGGACTCTAACCAAAATTAAAAAAGTGAATTTGAGGTGAACCCTCTAGCGGACTTATTAGAAAGCGTAAACTGCTGCTAAGTAGAACTGTGGTAATGCACTAAGAGCTTCTCCATCTGCATCAACCCATCCTTGTGCTGCACCAAAATCTTCTCCTAAGTCAATTCTGAATTCAGGGATGAATGTAAGGCTTCCAACAGTATAGTTTAATGAAGCAGTTAAGTCAATTACACTAATAGCATCTGCTTCTGATTGATGAAACGCAAAGTACTCACCTCTTACACCAGCTGAAACAGCATCAGAAAATGCATATTGAGCGTAAACAGCTGCACCATAGAATCCAGCAGCACTATATCCTACTACATCTTCATCAAATGATGTTGTGTTATAAGTTGCATTGAAACCTAAGTAGAACTCATCAGATACATCTGTACCAGTTGTAATATCTGCTTGGAAAGTAGCATTTTGTGGATCATCAGAACCAGATTGGTCACCAAATACAAAGTTTAACCATGCCATATCAGCAATACCTAATTGTAAACCAAATGAAGGCGTGTTAACTCCCATTGGACCAGATGTAGCATCTGTAGCGTTCATTACTGAAGCCATTAACGTTAAGTCATCACTTAATGTGAAATCAGCTTTCAAACCTGTGTGTGAGAATGGACCGTTAGAGAACATGTATGAAGTAGAGTAGTTAAAATTTCCTGTTGGAGAAATTACTTCATATCCTAAGAATGTATTGAAGTTACCCAATGTAAGCGTAAATCCATCAGTAACATTCCAGTAGGCATATAGTTGGTTTAGAATAGCAAAGTTTGATTGCATATCAAAATCTTCAGCGAAAACAGCTGCATCACCTCTTGGTCCAAATACTAAGTCTGCAACAAACCCTGATTTTTCACCAGCTTTTTCTAAGATAACATTCGCCATACCCAAGTTAAAACCAGTTTCTCCGTCTGCAAATGAAGACCCAGGAGATTGATTGTTTGGAGAAGCTTTGTAATAGGTATCAATTGACCCTGAAATTACTAACGGTGTAGCTGTTTCAGTTGCTGTACTGTCTTGTGCATTTGCGCTAAGTATACTAGCTGCTGCTAATGCTGTTAAGAATAATTTTTTCATCTTTTTTTATTTGTGTTTGGATTAATTTTTAATTCAGTTCATTCAGTTGTTTAAGAAAGGCTCCGCTCATATGAGCGGAGTCTTTATCTGTAAGCGAATTAGGGAACAAGGATTGTATAACCTCTGATACCGTGTTCGTGGCTATCAAGACCATTAATTTCGTTTTCTTCTTTAACTCTTACACCAATGGTATATTTAAGAGCTAAGAAGATGATTGATGCTGCTGTGAAAGCTACAGCTCCGTAAGAAGCAACACCGATTAATTGTACCATGAATGAATGATCTGGGTTGGTTGAGAAGATACCAACTGCAAGTGTACCCCAGATACCGCATGTTAAGTGTACTGAAACTGCACCCACACAGTCATCCAATTTCAATTTGTCAAGACCAGTTGCAGAGAATACTACGATTACACCAGCAATTGCTCCAATGATTAATGAAGATCCGATGCTTACAGAGTCAGCACCAGCTGTGATACCTACAAGACCAGCAAGAATACCGTTTAAAGCCATTCCTAAGTCTAATCGTTTGAAAACAAATGATCCAGTTAAAACACCAGCTAAACCACCAGTACAAGCTGCTAAAGAAGTTGTTACTAATACATAAGATACTGCTTCAGGATCAGCTGATAATACAGATCCACCGTTGAATCCAAACCAACCTAACCATAATAAGAATACACCGATTACTGATAATGGTACAGATGCACCAGGAAAGTCATTTACTTTACCGTCTTTGTATTTACCGATACGCGCTCCGATGATCCAGATACCAGCTAAAGCTCCCCATCCACCAACAGAGTGAACCAAAGTAGAACCAGCAAAGTCATAGAATCCCATTTCGCTTAACCAGCCACCGCCCCATTGCCATGAACCTAACCAAGGGTAGATGAATCCAACGAATACGAATGTGAAAGGAAGGTATGCTTCAACTTTAATACGCTCAGCAACTGCTCCAGAAACGATTGTTGCACAAGTTGCAGCAAACATACCTTGGAACAAGAAGTCAGTCCAGTAAGTGTAACCAGCTCCAGCGTAAGCTAATGAGTCATAGTCATCTCCTGTTCCGATTCCGAAACCTGCAAATCCGAAGTAACCGTTGAAGTCACCTGGATACATTAAGTTGAATCCCCAAGCCCAGTAAGTCAAAAGACCAATCATTGGAGTAAGTGTGTTTTTGAATAAAACGTTGACTGTGTTTTTTGATTGACAAAAACCAGTTTCAACTGTTGCAAAACCTAAGTGCATAATAAATACTAACGCAGTAGACAACATCATCCAGATGTTATTAGCAGTAAGTAAGTTCATATCAACTTTTGCAGATAAGTCTGCTAAAGTAGGGGTAGCACCCTCATCTTGTACAACAGCATCTAATGCTGCCGAGAAGTTAACTCCACTTACTACACTAGTAAGATTTCCGAGTACGTCTGTAATTAAATTTTCCATAAATAGGATTGTTGGTTAAACAAGTTTTTGATTAATGATATGTCTGCAAGGTATGTCTCGAAAAAATTACATCCAAAGAAATTGTAATTTTTTTTACTGATTTTATTAAAAATGCCTAAATAAAAGAGATAGGCTATATTTAAATTGTATTATTCCAATATTTAAAAAGTTTTTTGTATGAAAAATCAATATTTATAACTTGGATAAGTGCAATTTTTGAGGTGGGGTTTTTACTTGTATTATTTTGTGTAAGTGTATTTTTTTATTGTTGATTGTATTTTGTTTTAAATAATCTAATAATCAGGTTTTTAATAGTGTTTTTTAGCTTTTGTTTAAAATTGTATTATTTTAATAAATCAATAAGTTTGCGGTTTGTTAGAATAGTCCAATGAAGAGGTAGGGGGAGGAGTTATTGAATCATTTGACGACAAAATGAAACAATTTTATCTTTAAAAATTTTAAAATATCTGTTTATTCTATTTTTAAGCGGTTTTTAACTTTTCCACATTTATCATCTCACATAATATTTTAACATTTTTTTAAAAAATTAACGGCTCTTTTGATTAGAAATTTGAGAGTTTGTTTTAATCGTTGTATCTTTTCTTAATAGCAACTTTTCACTAGCATCAATTAATATAAATGAGTCATGATAACTAATAAAACCTTCTATTGCTTGTTATTGGTCTTCGCTTTAACCTGCTCAAAAACGTTTGCGGGAGTATTAACATTAGAAGGCTTTTATCAAGGCAAAAACTTATTTGTTCAAAATCCGCTATCAGAAGGTGAGTTTTGTGTTGTAAGCGTCTTTTTGAATGGAGAGAAGGTGGTGGCTTCTCCAAAAGTATCTGTTTTTGAAGTTAATTTGTCGGGGTTAAGTATGAATGCCTCAATTATTCTTAAAATACTTTATCGAAATAACTGTGTACCTAAAGTATTGAATGAACAAGTAATAAAATCAAATAGTCAGGTTTGAATATGCTTCAGTTAAATGTAGATATAGACGCTATAAACTGGTCGACCAAAGGTGAAAAAAGTGGTGGTGTATTCTATATACAACGATTAAGTGTAAGTAATGAATGGGAAGATTTACAACAAGTTGAATGTAAAGGGAACGTTTCTGCAAATTTTTATTCTGTACAAGCAGAACATAGCACTGGACTTAATCAATACCGTATTAAATTTGTTGAAGCTGATGGATTAATATTTTATTCGAAAACGGTCTCGTTTCAATTAGAAAGAAAACCAATTTCAATTTATCCTAGAAGAGTTTCTGAAGTTTTGAATTTTACCACAGATAAACCAATACGATACTCTATTTATAATAAAGAGGGTGTGAAATTAAAACAAGGTAAAGGAACTTCAGTTAATTGTTCTGATTTAAAGCCTGATGACCATTATACCGTGGTGTATGATAATCAGAAGAAAACTTTTTATAAAAAATAATATCCGTTGTTACAATAGGGAGATTGGCGCACTACTCCGTTCCGAATTCGCAATGACAGGTTAAGGGGAGATGAGCTTATTTTATGTCTTTTAACCTTCTACTTTATCCTGTTACCTATGATGTAGAATTATGTTTAAAAAATCTGTAAATTATTTATCGATATTAGAACGCAGCAAACTGGTCGATCTGTAAATTAACTAATTTTAATGCTGTAGGTTCAGTTATTTCTCCATTAGAAAAACTGTTTTCAATTGCGGTAACCCTAGGTTTTAACGCAAACACATGGCATCCTAAATAATTTAGAATATCAGTTAGCGCACTCATGGCAAGGGAAGCACCCATAGTGCCTGATGAAATACCTACCATTGCAGCTTTTTTATTCCGAAGCCCTTCGGGAAATTTTAATCCATCAATAAATGATTTTAAAACACCAGGAAAACTACCGTTGTATTCTGGAACTATGAAAAGTAATTTCTCTGCTTGTTGTACTTTATCCCTTAAGATGTTGAATTGTTCGTTTTTACCACTATTGTCGTAAAGAGCCGAAAAAGTAAAGTCATGGGGCAAATCTTCTAATTTTACAACCTGCGCTGCAATGCCTTTTTCTTGAAACTCTGATAAATAAAAATCAGCTACTTGAGCTGATAAGCTATTTGGACGATTGGTTGTAGCGATGATTGTAATCATGTGGAAGGTGAATGTTTGATGCTCAAAGTTTAAAGTGAAAAATGGGTGCTTTAAACTTTGAGCAATAAACTTGAAACTAATTATACATTTTCAGAAGAAAGCTTCGCTGAAATAAACTCACGGTTCATTCTTGCAATGTTTTCTAATGAAATTCCTTTTGGACACTCTGCGGCACAAGATCCGATGTTAGTACAAGCACCAAAACCCTCAGCGTCCATTTGGGCAACCATGTTTTCAACTCTTTCTTGTCTTTCAACTTGACCTTGTGGTAACAAAGCTAATTGGGATATCTTAGCTGAAGTAAACAACATTGCAGAAGCATTTTTACAAGCGGCTACACAAGCACCACAGGCAATACACGTAGCCGCATCAAATGCTTTGTCTGCGTCAGCTTTAGGTATAGGAGTGTTATTAGCATCTTGTGCATTACCTGTGTTTACAGATACATATCCTCCAGCTTGAATAATTCTGTCAAAAGAAGAACGGTCCACCATTAAATCCTTAATTACAGGAAATGCATTTGCTCTAAATGGCTCAATGAAGATAACATCACCATCATTAAAAGAACGCATATGAAGTTGACAGGTAGTAGTCAAGTCACTTGGTCCATGTGGACGCCCGTTAATTACCATTGAACACATGCCGCAAATACCTTCACGACAGTCGTGATCGAAAGCAACTGGTTCATCACCTTTTTCAATCAACTCCGTGTTGAGCACATCAATCATTTCCAGAAAAGAAGTGTCTGAGGAGATGTCGTTTAATTTATATTCAACAAGTTGGCCTTTCTCTTGAGGGCTATTTTGTCTCCAAATCTTAAGTGTAAAATTCATATATCTTTAAGTTTATAGTGTCAGAGTCATAAGTTTTAAGCTGGTACTTAAAACTTAAAACTATAGACTGTTCTACTTATAACTTCTTTGTTTCATTTCAATATTTTCGTAAACCAATGCTTCTTTATTAAGTACTGGTTCTTGATTTTCTCCTTTATATTCCCAAGCTGAGACAAAAGCGAAATTTTCGTCATCACGAAGTGCTTCACCTTCTTCTGTTTGATATTCTTCACGGAAGTGACCACCACACGATTCGTCTCGGTTTAATGCATCACGACACATTAACTCACCTAGTTCGATAAAGTCAGCTACCCGCATCGCTTTTTCTAACTCCTGGTTGGTGGTGTTTGCTTTTCCTGGTACCTTAACATCATTCCAAAAGTCAACTTTTAATTGTTGAATTTCCGCAATAGCAGAAGTCAATCCTTCAGCATTTCGTGCCATACCACACTTGTCCCACATGATTTTACCCAATTTTTTGTGGAAGTAATCAACGGCTTTTGTACCATTATTGTTGATCAACTTGTCAATAGTCGCTTTCACAGATTGCTCTGCTTGCTCAAACTCAGGCGTATTTGTCGGTATTTTACCCGTTCTGATGTCATCAGCTAAATAATTACCGATAGTATAAGGTAACACGAAATAACCATCTGCTAAACCTTGCATCAAAGCAGAAGCACCTAATCGGTTTGCACCGTGATCGGAAAAGTTAGCTTCCCCAGCAGCATACAAGCCAGGTACAGTTGTCATTAAATTATAATCCACCCAAATACCTCCCATAGTATAGTGTACTGCAGGATATATTTTCATTGGGTGAGTGTAAGGATCCTCATCGGCAATCTTTTCATACATCTGAAATAAGTTACCATATCGTGCCTCAACTGCGTCTTTACCTAATCGCTCAATAGCGTATTTAAAGTCTAGGTAGACACCCTCACCTGTTGGAGTAATTCCATAACCAGCATCACAACGTTCTTTGGCTGCTCTTGATGCCACGTCACGAGGGACAAGGTTTCCAAATGCAGGATATCTTCTTTCTAAGTAAAAATCTCTGTCTTCTTCTGGGATATCAATTGCTTTCTTTAATCCTTGTTGAATAGCTTTTGCGTCTTCTATTTTTTTAGGAACCCATACACGACCATCATTTCTTAATGATTCTGACATCAACGTTAATTTGGACTGATGATCACCTGTTCGTGGTAAACATGTTGGGTGAATTTGTGTATAGCAAGGGTTTCCGAAAAAAGCACCTTTTTTATACGCTTTCCAGCCAGCAGTTACATTTGATCCCATCGCATTAGTGGATAGGTAGAATACGTTTCCATATCCACCAGAAGCTAATACTACTGCGTGAGCAGAATGTCTTTCAATTTCGCCAGTAATTAAGTTTCTAGCGATAATGCCTCTTGCTTTTCCGTCTACAATCACTACATCCAACATCTCGTGTCTATTGTACATAGTTACCGTTTTAGCGGCAATTTGTCGGGATAGGGCAGAGTAAGCACCTAATAATAACTGTTGCCCCGTTTGACCTTTCGCATAAAATGTTCTTTTTACTTGAACACCACCAAATGAACGGTTGTCAAGGTAACCACCGTAGTCTCTGGCGAAAGGAACTCCTTGCGCTACACATTGGTCGATAATGTTTCGTGAGACTTCTGCTAAACGGTGTACGTTAGCTTCTCTTGAGCGGTAATCACCACCTTTAATGGTATCGTAAAAAAGTCGGTATACGGAGTCCCCATCGTTTTGATAGTTTTTAGCTGCGTTAATACCTCCTTGAGCTGCAATTGAGTGCGCCCTTCGCGGAGAATCCTGGAAGCAAAAACATTTTACACTGTAACCTAATTCACCCATTGATGCAGCAGCAGCCGCACCAGCCAAACCGGATCCTATAATGATAACATCAATTGAACGTTTGTTTGCAGGGTTCACTAATCGCATCTCTGACTTGTACTGCGACCATTTCGTGTCAAGAGAACCTGCTGGAATATTTGATTTTAATGTCATATTTCTTTCTTTTTCTAGCCTCAGATTAAAATGAAACTCCTGCAAAAATTAATATTGGAATAAGTGCAAACAATAAAGGGATAATGATAGCATAAGCGCGTCCTATCGTTCTTATCGCTGGAGAATACTTCGGATGGTTCACACCTAACGTTTGAAAAGCACTTTGGAAGCCATGGTAAAGGTGAAAAGCAATAACCAGCATAAATAAACAGTAGAGCGGAACATGAAAAAGTCCTTCAGTACTAAATTCGTGATGTACACGTTGGTATAAATTTGGTAAACCAGCAGAATCAAAACCCAACGCATCTTCTGGAGCAAAATACTTATATCTGAAAAATTCGTAAAGGTGCCAGATTAAAAGAACGGTTATAGCAATTCCTAATGGACCCATTGCTTTAGAAGTCCAACTTACTTTTTCGTGTGTGTGACTCACCGCATAACCTTGTTTTCGAGCTGATTTGTTGGAAGTGTAAAGTGCAATTCCTTGAACAATATGAATGATGAAACCAAGGAACAAAATGACTTCACTTGCTTTAATTAATGGATTCATTTTCATAAAGTGGGCATAAGCATTGAAGGCAAGCCCCCCATCATCGTATAGTAAGCTAATGTTTCCTATCAGGTGCACGACTAGGAATGAGATTAAGAAAAGTCCAGTGATGGCCATTACTAATTTTCGACCTATGGAACTTGTTAACGTTTTATTTATCCAACTCATTTGTTTTACTTAAGTAATTTTACGGGCGCAATTTAATTGCTGAATAGTTACCAATCAACCAGCAATTCTATTTTTATTCAATCTAAATAGTGAACCTCTACAAGCTTAAATTGTTGTAAAGATTACTCATTAATTTATGTAACTTGTGCGAAAAAGTAAAAAAGACACTATGAAAAGCTGGGGTGTAGGGAAATATATCCTTCTAATTTTCTTTTCAATTTTTTCAATGCATGCGAAGGCCACGCACGTTAGAGCTGCGGAAATTTCTGCTGAACGGGTTTCCATCACTCAATATAAGTTTACAGTTATTTTGTATGTAGATCAAAATAGTGTTCAAGGTGAAAACATTGGGTTAATTAAGAATTTAAGTTTAATAGTTTCGCCTCAGCCTAACGATGATTTATCGAATCCTTCGTTAAATAGAATTCAATTAGAAAATGTCAAAGAAGAACTGTTTGTAACAGGTAATGATTACGCAACACTTAAAGTGACTTTTGAAGGAACTGAAAATTTTAGTGCAACTAACAATACCTTAACAGTCGGATTTTATCATGAGGATAGAATAGATAAAGTTCAAAATATTAATAATGGTAATAGTATTTTTGAGCCGATTTACGTGGAAACAACCATTTTTAATTCAGGGTGTGGTGGCGGTTGTCAATATAATCGCACCCCGCAATTCCGTGTTCCAGCAATTGATTTAGCAGCACTTAATCAAGTATTTACACATAATGTGGGTGCTTGGGATGCCGATGGAGATAGTTTGACTTATCGGTTGGTAACTCCCAAAAAAGGTGTTGGTGAAAATGCTGATGTAACAAATTATAAAAGTCCTGCAGACCCGAGTTTTGGTGCTGGAGCCAACATTTCAATTAATCCAAAAACAGGTGATTTAATTTGGGATTCTCCTAAAATGACCGGTATTTATAATGTGGCTATTGAGGTAACGGAATGGGGAACATCGCCTCTTGGTGCATTTAAAAAGAGCACGATTGTGCGGGATATGCAAATTTTTGTGAAAAAGACAGATAATCAAGCACCAGTCTTAGTTGCTCCAAATGATACTTGTGTTGAGGCGGGTAAATCATTTTTTTCTATTTTTAGTGGCTATGACCCCAATAATGATTTATTGGATTTGGAGACTTTTAGTACTCCGTTTCAACCAGAGCGACCTTATGTGAATGGAAAGATCCAAAAACAGTAATTGACAGTGCTGTTTTTACCTGGAATCCTGCTTGTAATTTAGTGCGTGAGGAACCTTATCAAGTAGTGTTTAAACTAACGGATAGAAACCTTTTTTCTTTATCCACTTTAAAAAGCTGGAACATTCGTGTAAAACTGCCAGCACCTGAAAACCTTCAAGTCAATGAGATAGCCAATAATTTAAGAATTAGCTGGGATGCCTACCTATGCAATAGCACCTTAAAACGGTATGAATTATATCGTTCATCGTGTGATACGAGTGCTTTTGTTCCTGATGAATGCACTGAAGGTGTTTTAAGTGAGTGGGGTTTTGATAAAATAGCAGACATCAATAAAGATTCCTTAGGTTATCTAGATCAGACTGTTGAAGTAGGCGGGGAGTATTGTTACATCCTTCTAGCGATAGATAATGCCAATAATGAAAGTTTGGTCTCGGAAGTTTCTTGTGGTAATATCGGGTTGGACTTACCGCTACTCACTAATGTGTCTGTTGACTCTACGGATAAAGTAAAAGGAGCAATAACAGTGAAATGGAGTAGACCGTTAGATTTTGATACGCTTCAGTTTACAGGTCCCTATAAATATGAGTTATTCAGAAGTAATGATGTGCTGGGGAATAATTTTTCAACCACACCAATTGAAACGATTACGGTAAATGATTTTTCTGATTCCACATTTGCATTTAAAGACACGAGCTTGAATACCTTGGAATCTCCTTATTCCTATCGTGTAGACTTTTATAATGACAATAATAAACTTGGTTCATCACAAACCTCATCGTATGTGAGAATTAATTTAGAAGGTAAGTTTAGAAGGGCTGAAATAGCAGTCGATAACCGTGTCGTGTGGCAATTTCCTGATTCATTAGAGCAAATTGTTTATCGCGTGTTAGAGGATACCATTATTGTGGTTGATACATTATATGGTGATTTAAATGGTCAAGCTATTCTTGATTTAAACAACGGAGAAGAATACTGTTTTTTTATTGAAACACGAGGGGTGTATTGTAATCCGAATTTAGTAGATACATTCTTAGTTAATTTTACCAATACCGTGTGTGTTGTACCTGATGATTTTAACCCACCTTGTCCACCAATTTTATCCATGGATACGCTTGATTGTAGTACCTTAACAGCTGCAACCAACCTCAATACAAATACTTTAAGCTGGACAAATGATTTCAAGAAGGAAGGGTGTGAAAATGACATTGTTTATTATACGTTATTTTATCAGCCTACATTGAGTAGTGAGTTTCGTGATATTGCTCAATTGGATTCCCTTACGTTTGATTACAGTCATATTATTGAAAATTCCCGTGCAGGTTGTTATTACATCACCGCAACTGATTTAAAAGGATTGGAGAGTAACCCAAGTAATTTAGTGTGTAACGACAACTGTGACACCATAGCTTTTCCTAATATTATAACACCAAATGGAGATGGGAAAAATGAATTTTTTAAACCTTTACCTACACCACGAAATGTGAAATCAATTGATTTTAAGGTGTATAATCGTTTAGGTAAATTAGTTTATGCTACCAGTGACAATTTGAATATTGAGTGGGGAGGTAAAAATTTTGCTGGAGAAGAAGTGTCTGATGGTATGTATTATTATAGTGCTGTAGTTGATTTTTTCAGGCTCGATTCGGCAGATGAGCAAAGAGTTTTCAACGGTTGGATTCTCTTACAGAGATAATTTGTAAATTGCATCAAAATTATTGTTAGGAATTAGCTTTAAGCTTTTAGTCTAACATCTAACTACTAATAATCTAAGATCTCAAAATGAAAGCATACGTATTTCCGGGACAAGGAGCACAATTCGTTGGTATGGGAAAAGACTTATATGAGTCATCCCCAAAGGCAAAGGAGTTATTTGAAAAAGCAAACGAAATTTTAGGGTTTAGAATTTCTGACATCATGTTTTCAGGAACGGATGAAGAGCTCAAAGAGACAAAAGTAACACAACCTGCAGTCTTCTTGCATTCGGTGATTTTAGCAATGACAACTGAAGACTTTAAACCAGATATGGTTGCCGGACATTCGTTAGGGGAGTTTTCTGCTTTAGTAGCTAATGGCGTGTTGGAATTTGAAGATGGGTTAAAATTAGTATCAAAACGTGCAGAAGCTATGCAAAAGGCTTGTGGTTTATCTGCTTCAACCATGGCGGCTATTCTTGGACTAGAAGATATCGTAGTTGAAGATGTGTGTGATAAAATAAGCGAAACAGTTGTGGCAGCCAACTACAATTGTCCTGGTCAACTTGTGATTTCGGGTACAAATCTAGGAGTAGAGTTAGCTTGCGAAGAGTTAAAAGAAAAAGGAGCTAAAAGAGCATTGATATTACCTGTAAGTGGTGGTTTTCATTCTCCAATGATGGAACCTGCTAGTGTAGAACTCGAAAAGGCCATTTCAAATACTAAATTTAATACCCCTAAATGCCCTATTTATCAGAATGTATCTGCTACAGCCTCTACAGATATCGAAGTGATAAAAAAGAACTTAAATCTTCAGCTAACAGCCCCAGTTCGTTGGACTCAAACTGTACAAAACATGGTTGCTGATGGTGCAGATTTATTCGTGGAATGTGGTCCAGGTAAAGTTTTACAAGGTTTAGTGAAAAAAATCAATAGAACTTCAGAAGTAGCCTCTATTTAATAAAAATACGAGTTTTTTATTAAATTAAGGTTAGTTATTGTGACGAAAAAACACATTAATTAACCTTAATTATTGTATTCAGCCCTAAAATTTCTTACATTTTATTTGATTATTGAATGAGGTGGATGGAAAATAGATATAAACAAGCTTGCACACGGATAGTTTTATTATTTATTTTTTCTTTTACAATCAGTACTTCTAATGCACAGTCAAGTTCTGTAGAACAGATAATGACATTGGACAGCACGATGTTGAGTTTCACCATTAAGTTTGAAAACTTAGCAAACGACACCTTACATTCCATCTTAATAGTTGACACATTATCAACAGAATTAGATATAGCTAGTTTTGAGTTAGGTGTGTCAAGTCATCATTATGATTTTTTCTTTTTGGATAAAAATGTTGTTTGTTGGTATATATATAATGTAAGAATTCCAGGCATCGCAGACACTAAGCATAATCATGGTTTTGTGAAGTATCATGTTAACTACAATAGAAAAAACCTTTGGAATAAATTGGTAACAAATAAACCTTCCATTTATTACAATTATGAAATGGATTACAGTATCGATGTGGACGATATTGCTACGTTAGAAAATCATGAATTTGTAGGCGTAGAGTCAAAAGAGGACGTGAAAGTAGAAGTCATCAACGTGAAAGATGAGATGGTCATTAAAGGTGAAAAAGAGTTTGAAGATGAACAGGTTTATTTGGAGGTGTTTGATGATGATGGTACTATTGAGTTTTTTGCTAAAATGAATAAGCGTGAGGGATTAAAACTTAACACCTCGTTTTTGAAGTCAGGAAATCATTATTTAGATATATACGATAACCATCATCACGAAGTCGTTAAACGCTTCACCAAATAGTGATGAGGATTTTATTTTTAGAACCTTTTTATGGAGGTTCGCATCAACAATGGATTGATGGTTACAAACAATTTTCTTCACATCAAATCACTGTTTATTCTTTGCCCAATCGTTTTTGGAAATGGCGGATGCAAGGTGCCGCTATTACTTTTTCAACTTTACTCAATCAATCTAAAGAATCCTTTGATTTCATTGTGGTTTCAGACATGTTAAATGTTTCATTGTTTAAGTCGCTGTTATCAAAAGAGAAAATAACCATTCCCATCGTCTGTTACTTTCATGAAAACCAATTAACCTATCCATGGTCTCCAACCGATCAAGATGTGAAATTAAACCGTGATCAGCATTATGCCTTTATTAACTATACTTCGGCTTTAGTTAGTGATTATGTCTTGTTTAATAGTCGTTATCACAAAACCAGTTTTCTTCAGGCACTTGGAGGTTTCTTAAAACAATTTCCAGATTTTAAGAATGAAGAAACCTTAGAAATAATTGATAAAAAAGTGAGACGTTACACATAGGATTGGATTTATTGAAGTTGATAAATTTACCCAAACCGAAAAATGAAGTGCCTGTAATTTTGTGGAATCACCGATGGGAATATGATAAAAATCCAGAGGAGTTTTTTCAAGTTTTATATGCTTTATCAGCAACTAAAGTACAATTTCAATTGATTGTACTCGGGAGAAGTCTGAAAAATATCCCGTTGTTTTTGATGAAGCGAAAGTAAAACTCAATCACCATATTATTCATTGGGGCTATGCAAAAAGTAAAAGTGAATATGGAGCGCTATTAATTAAAAGTGATGTGTTGCCAGTAACCTCCCATCAAGATTTTTTTGGGATTTCTGTAGTCGAAGCTGTTGCGGCAGGTGTTTATCCATTGTTACCGTACCGCTTAGCGTTTCCTGAAATTATTGACTCCAATAGGAATTCTGAAAATTTTTATAATGAAGGTATGTTAGAAAGCTGTTTAAGAAACAACCTACAGCAATGCGCTAGTCAGGAATTAAGAAATGCTGTCATAAGATTTGATTGGACTCAAATGGTAAATAAATACGATGAAATATTCGAGCACCTAAGTTAATGTGTTTAGATTTATAAAAATTTAAACCAAAGTACTTATTTAACGTTAAACGGACTTCCGACTCTAATTAGTTTCTATGCGTATATTAATATTATTACTGTTTTCTATCACTACTTTTTCATTTTCTCAATCAAGTTATAAAACTAAAAATCCCGAAAAAGCCAAAGAATATATTGATGAAGCAATAGACTGGTTTGCGTATGAAGACTTTAGCAAAGCATGGAAATTTTTCTCCAAAGTTGATAGCACCTTATTTGACGATTATGAGACATTGAAAAAGTAGGTCGCGCAGCACTTTATACTTCCAACTATCACTTAGCTGTTTCTTATTTAAAAAGAGCAGAAACATTTCCTCATGACAAAGACAAAAAGCCAGAAATTAAACTGGATATCTATACGCATGAGTATCGCTCTTCAAATCTTAATTTTAATATCGCTAGAGCTTGCCACTTGGATCATTTAATGGATGAAGCTATTGAGTATTATACTAAAACAGAAAACGATTTTGTTGAAGGTTATGGTTCTAAAGTTTCCAAATACCAAGATCAATTAGATTTACTCGCTAATTTCAAGAAGCAATGTAGTGTTGGTAAAGCATTTATGTCTACTCCAGTTAAAGGTGTTGAGATTGAAAATATGGGAGAAATCATTAACTCAGAATATTCTGATTTTACTCCATTAATTACTGCGGATGAAAAATACATGATTTTTACTTCAAGGAGAAGAGGATCAACAGGTGGACATTTAGGAGATGATGGAAGGTATATGGAAGATATCTACATGACTAAGTTTGCTAATGATAAGTGGAGAAGACCTTGGCGGGTTAGTACTAAAATCAATTCAGAACATCATGATGCTTGTGTAGGTTTATCGATTGACGGACAGAAGATGTTTATTTTTAAAAGTGAAAAATTAAATGAAGGAGATATTTATCAAACTGAATTAAAAGGTAGAATATGGACAGAACCTGTTAAACTTATTAATGGAATAAACATGGACGGTTCCATTGAAAATGGTGCAAGTATTTCTGCTGATGGAAAAACACTTGTTTTCACCAGTAATCGTGAAGGAGGAAAAGGTGGTTTTGACATCTATATTTCACGAAGACCGTCTGATGGTCAGTGGGAAAAACCAGTGAATTTAGGAGAAAATATTAACACTGCGTTTGACGAGGAAAGTCCTTTTTTACATGCCGATGGTTTGTCTTTGTACTTTAGTTCAAAAGGACATAATACGATGGGAGGATACGATATTTTTAAAAGTATTTACAACCCACAAACCAAAACCTGGTCTAAAGCAGTTAATTTGGGGTATCCCATAAACTCAGCGCATGACGATGTTTTCTACGTTTGGACTCCCGATGGTAACCGTGCTTACTTCTCGACTCAACGTGAAGGTGGTTTTGGAGAGCAGGACATCTACCGCATGAAAATACCGAATAATACAAATGCAGTTGTTTTGCTTAAAGGAGAAGTTAAATCAAAAAACTCTGGTCTTTCTTTAACTGCTCGAGTGACTATTTACAATAACGAAACAGGTGATGAAGTAGCCTCAACGCTTTCAAACGAAGAGTTTGGAGACTATGTGCTTGTTGTTCCTCCAGGAGAAAATTATGGTATCTCTGTAGAAAAAGATGGTTACATCACTCATTCAGGAAGAATTGAGTTACCAGACTTAAATAAGTATTATGAAAAAGAAATGAACGTGAAGTTGGAGCGTTCAGAATCAGAAAATTTAACTATTCTTCAAAATGTTTTGTTTGAACAAAATAAAGCTGAATTAAAAAAGGAGTCTTACCCAGAATTGAGTATCTATGCTAAAATGTTGTTGAACAACAAAAATTTAGATGCAGAAGTCGTAGGTCATACGGAACCAGGTGGTTTACAGGAGAACAACATGAAACTATCTTTTGATCGAGCTCAAGCTGTAATTGATTACTTAGTTTACAAAGGGATTGATAGAGCACGACTTGTAGCTAAAGGTTATGGCGCCCAATTTCCTGTAACTTATAAAAAAGAAGAAGATTTAAGAGCACAAAACAGACGGACAGAAATTATTATACATGACAGAACTGTGGAAGGAGAAGATTGGAAACCGTATTATGAAAAGTAAACTCTTTGTCTATGGGACTTTGATGAAGAAAACTGACCATCCGATGTCTCAATTTCTATATGAAAATGCAAAACATCTAGGAGAAGCAGTTATGAAAGGCGATTTGTATAAAATATCGTGGTATCCAGGGGCGATTTTTGATAATCAATCAATAGGACTAGTTTATGGTGAACTTTTTGAAGTTGAAGATGATAGTGTACTGTTTAAAAAGTTAGATGAATATGAAGGTGTAGGTAGTCAATTTGCTTCGCCAAATGAATATAAACGAATGCAAGTGACGGTAACTTTTGAGGATACAGAGGTCTTATGTTGGTTTTATAATTATAATATTTCTGTAGATGGCGCCCTACGCATAGTTTCAGGTAATTTTTTAGAACAATAGTAAGTAGTGTGGCGCTTTATTTTATAGCTATATTACCTTCTCTTGATATCCGTAATGGAATACAAGAAATAAAAGAAAAAGCATCATTGGTGTTTGAATCAACTAAAGCCCTAAATTCACCACCACATATCACGCTAATCCCTCCATTTACAAGTAATAATCATGCTCAAATCCTCACCTTTTTTGAGGAGGTTAATTTTTCAATCAAGCCATTCGAGATCAGACTTTTAAATTTTGGTTTTTTTGGAAAACGTACTGTTTATATAAAAGTTGAAAATAATGTTTTACTTAATAAGCTCTACAAGCACCTTGAAGAACAATTTTTTAATTTGGAGGAAATAAAACAGGCAAAAAATAGTAAGCACAATTTTACCCCGCACATTACCATTTTAAATCGAGATATTTCAGAGGATAACTTTGATAAAGCTTGGAGGAAGTTTCGAAAAACAACCTACCAAGCTCAATTTATGGTTTCTGAAATTGTTTTATTTCGTCATGAAGGGAAAAAGTGGCAACAAATTGCTAGCAAATTATTAGGCTAACACTTTCATCCAATTGAAGAAATCATCTTCTTCACCATGCTTCAGTTTCGTTAAATATTCCTGAGCACGTAGAGAAAACTCACGTGGTTTATCAGCTGGGATATCATAATCTACCCCTTTATACCCAATGTGGGAGATATGAGTAATCGTAGCTGCAGTACCAGTTCCAAAAGCATCGTTAAGTGTGTTGTTAGCGTGAGCTTCCACAATCTCATCAATACTAATTTTTCGTTCTTCAATGGAATATCCCCAACGACTGGCTAATTCTAAAATACATTTTCTAGTAATACCAGAAAGAATTGAAGTGCTCAATTTCGGGGTCACTATGATGTCACCCAATTGAAACATAACATTCATAGTGCCACATTCTTCGATGTACTTATGTTCCTTGCTATCTGTCCACAAAATTTGGTTATAACCTTTTTCCAAGGCTTTTTTTGCTGGTAACAATGAAGCTGCATAGTTACCAGCAGCTTTAGCGAATCCAGTACCACCTTCAGCGGATCTAACAAATTCCTGTTCAACCAAAACTTTTACATTGCCGCTATAATAGGCATCAACAGGCGAAGTAAGAATAATGAACTTATATGTCTTTGATGGTGCAACCCCTAACACTTGATCAGTAGCAAACATTACAGGTCTAATGTAAAGTGATTTACCTTGATCTTTTGGGATCCACTCTTTATCCAATTTCAATAATGTTTCCAATCCTTCAAGGAATAGCTCCTCTGGAAATGAAGGCATACATAACCTTTCAGCTGAGATATTTAATCGCTTAGCGTGTTCCTCAGGTCTGAAAACATTAATGCTTCCGTCTTCGAATCGAAACGCTTTTAATCCTTCAAAAACAGATTGTCCGTAATGAATAGCGAATAAAGTAGGGTTAAATGCCATATCTCCAAAAGGAATGATTTCAGGCGTTTTCCATTCACCATCCGCATAATCAACCACAAACATATGGTCTGAAAACGCTTTTCCAAAGACCAGCTTATTGAAATCAATTTGGTTGATTCGAGAGTTAGCTGTCTTTTGAATTTTAATTTGAGCGTGCGTTTTCATTGTTTTTAAAAGAAAATTAAGGATGCAAATTTAATAAAATAACTAGCTTCTTAAAGCGAGTCCTTTTTTTTTTACTTCCCTAAAACACCTTTTTTCATGTGAAGTTCCTAAAAGGTTCAATTTTTAAAAATGTATTACTTAAATTAAGACTGATAAAAAATTAAATCCGATGTATAGATTACTCTTCCTAATACTCCTTGTTCCTTTTATTTCTTTTGGTCAATTAAAAATGAAAAAACTCTCACGAGGAGTAACTAATTCATTAGATAACGAACGTTTTCCTTATGTGAGCGCTAATGGAAAAGCAATGGTGTATGTGATGTATGACAAACTTCACAACAAATGGAATTTACATTATAGTCAATTTGAAGGTGGTGACTGGACACGAGGAGAAGAAATTTTACCTGTAAATAAAAACACGAATATTTTATACACCGGAGGGTATTGCCTAAGCCCTGATGGTAATACCCTTTATTTTACTACCAAGAAGTACAACGGAGTAGGAGGTTATGATATTTTTGTTACCCACCGTAGAGGAAAAACATGGACTCCACCCATGAGTATAGGAAAGCCATTAAATAGCGAGATGGATGATACGAACCCATCAATATCTTCTGACGGTGAATTTATTTACTTTAGCCGTTGCAAAAAGATGGTGGAAGGTCAAAGTGAATGTTGTCAATTAATGGTAGCAGAACGGTTATTAGGGGAAAACTTTAAAGACCCTGTTGCCTTGCCTTCCCCAATAAATAAAGGTTGTGAAAGTACCCCACGAATATTGCCAGATGATAAAACGTTGATTTTTTCATCAAATCGAGCAGGAGGGAAAGGGGGATTGGATTATTATTTTACACAGCGGGATGCAAAGGGCAAGTGGAGTGAACCTAAAAACATGGACTTCATTAATACACCTGAAGATGACCGATTTCTTTCTGTTGACTTATTCACTCATTTCTTTTACAACGACCTCAAAGATGAAGATTCCCACGACCTCTATAAAGTCATGTTTCCAGATGGATTTAATCCTTACACCGTGATAGCTGTACAGGGAAAAGTTGTGGATGGTAACGGTGTACCAGTTGAAGCACGAGTTCAGATATTTGACGCGGAGACTGAAGAACGAGTACATTTTGTGCCAACAAATAAAGAGGGAGAATATTGGTTTTTACTAACCGAAGGTCAGATATATGACTTCTCCATCATTGCATTAAAAGGAGGGCGTACTTTTGAAAGTGAAATTATGGATTTGAAAGTGTTGGATAAATACCGAACCGAAGTGCGGGATGGACAACTTACTGCACTAATTAAAAATACGGTAATGCCATTAAAAGCGCTTTCTTTTGACGATGAAGGAAATTATACCACTCTATCCAATAAAGAATTAGATAGAGTTAGACGTATATTAAGAGAAGATCCTGCTATAAAATTAGAGCTATTACTTTTTGATAAAGGAATTAGACAAGATTCAATCAAAGCACCAGACTTAACAGAAGTAATTGTTGATACAGTTTTAGTAAACCAGACGGTATTTGAAAAAGCTAAAATCAAGAAAATGCAGGATTCGGTAGAAGTATTAATGGATACATTAATATCAAAACAGGTGGAAGTTGAAAAGTTGAATTACACTTATCATAATGACTTAAGAAGTAAACAAATTCAAAGTTTGAAAACATATTTTGTTGAAAATGGGTTATTGTCTCGAATATCTTATAAAAAAATTGAAGCCTCAGATCCTAAATATGCTGCTATAATTAAAAAAAGCGGAATGGATAAAGGGGTGCTAATGACCGTAAAGTAATGAAATATAATAAGTTAGGGAGCTCCGATTTAAAAGTAAGTACCATATGTTTAGGGACAATGACCTTCGGAGAGCAAAACTCTGAAAAAGATGGTCATGAACAGTTAAATTTTGCAATAGACCAAGGCATTAATTTTATTGATACAGCTGAAATGTACCCCGTCCCTGGAAAAAAAGAAACCCAAGGTGAAACAGAACGCATAATAGGAACTTGGTTAAAAGACCAAAAAAGAGAAGACTTAATCATCAGTTCTAAAATTATTGGCCCTGCGGCTTGGAACTCCTATATGCGAGGTGGTCCAGACTATTCTGAAGAACAACTCAACGAAGCTGTAAATGGAAGTTTAAGCCGATTACAAACCGATTATATCGATGTGTATCAATTACATTGGCCAGAAAGGAAAACGAATTTTTTTGGGGAGTTGGGCTACAAACACGATGCTGATGATGATTGGGAGGATAACATTCAGGAAGTATTGACGTCTTTGAAAGGTTTGGTGGAAAGTGGTAAAATTAAATACATCGGCATCTCCAACGAAACCGCATGGGGCGCCATGAAATTTTTGCATTATGCAGATAAGGTAGGGTTGCCTAAAATTATTGTAGTTCAGAATCCGTATAGTTTGTTGAATCGTACGTATGAGGTAGGAATGGCTGAAATGTCGATGCGTGAAAATGTAGGGTTGTTGGCCTATTCACCCTTAGCCTTTGGCATGTTAACAGGTAAATACCGTAAAACAAAAACACCTGAGAATGCACGCTTGACTTTGTTTCCTCGAATGGCACGCTACAGTGGTGACCTATCTTTTGAAGCCGTTGAAAAATATGCAGCTATCGCAGAAAAAAATAATTTATCGTTAGCTCAAATGAGTTTGGCTTTTATTAATTCACGCGAGTTCCTCGGTGCAAACATTATTGGTGCCACCACGATGGGCCAATTGAAAGAAAACATTGGTAGTATCGATGTCAACCTGTCGGAAGAAGTGTTGAAAGAAATAGAAGCCGTTCATCAACTAATTCCTAATCCAGCTCCTTGATGAGTTCGGTTTTCCGATTCAAAAAATTTTCCATTAGCCAAGACCACAGTGCCATGAAAGTTGGTACTGATGGTGTATTATTAGGTGCTTGGGTTCAATTGGAAGGTGTTCAATCCGTGTTAGATGTGGGCACAGGCACAGGACTCATTTCCTTGATGATGGCACAACGATCCGATGTTACAATTACCGCTATAGAATTAGACACGAATGCTTGTATCGATGCAAAAACTAATCTTGAAGCTTCTCCTTGGCCCAATCGCATAAAGTTAGTAGAAGGTGACTTAATTAAGTTTAACCTCAATACATTTGATTTAGTAATATCAAATCCGCCTTTTTTTGTGAATGCATTTAAAGCGCTAGATGAAAATAGAATAAGAGCCCGACATGATGAATCGCTTAGTTTTCATCACTTACTTGATTTTGTGATTAAAAGTAAATCAAAGAGGTTGGCAGTTATTTATCCGTTTGATCGACTGCCAGACATCGAGCAAGCACTAGAAAAAAGAAATTGGCACATCGCCAGAATCTGTTATGTTTTCCCGACTCCAGATAAAGCATGTAGTCGAGTGTTGCTGGAAATAACCGCAGAGAAAAAAGTAAAAACTGAAGAACATTTGATTATCGAAGAGTTTGGTCGACATCAGTATTCTTCAGCTTATATTGGATTGACTAAAGACTTTTATTTGAAGATGTAGAATCTTCTTCTTCTGGGAATAAACCTGGCATAAGTTTTAAGTTTTCGACCCCTTGTTTAGATAATTCATCGTAGTTGACTTTAATGAATTTGTTATATTCAAGAACAACATGGCCATAATCACTTCTTTTTGAAATAATAGCGTTGCCGTTTAAACTATCTAAGTCATCAATTAACTCATCAGCTAATGGGTATCCCTCCATATCGGGAGTTTCCTCTTTGAATATGATGACAGATGAAATTACCTGATCAGACAATACATCGTAGTTATCCATATTACTTAAATCAGCTAGTGCTTCTTGTTTTAATTTTTTAGCTTCTAAATCGTCTACTTTTTGCATTTCTTCTTTTAATCGATTGCTTTTATGCTTTGGATTGAAAGAGATTTCTTGTAGCAAGCGTTTGATTGCAAATATTTTATCTTTTTCTACTTGATCTAATGCTTTCCAAGATGAATCAACTGCTAGTTTTAACGTGGTGTATTGAGTAATGATAGGAGTGTTTGGAAGGACTTTTTCTTCTTTAGTTTTAGGTGTTTCAACAGTAGTTGTATTCTCCTTATTAGTATCACTACAAGACGTGATGAACAAAGTAATACCGATTGTGATAGCGATGAGAAATAAATATTTTTTTTTCATATCAAGCAGGGTTATCTAATTTAATCTATAGCATTCAAATGCAAACAATACTTTAAGTTACACGTTTAAGTATTAATTTGCACTATATTTACAGGTGATGTTTAAAGTTAAAGAGGAGGAAATAGACAATGCACACGCTTATTTTCGTAAGCTAGAAAGCATTTATTTTTTATTTATTGCAGTTCCATTGTCTGTTTTTGTTTACACTTATTTTACAAACAATAAGCCCAATCAATTACCACCAAAACCAATGGGTATTCCCGATTGGTTAGTCGCATTAATAGCAGTGGGAACTCTACTATTATTGTTAATCATCCATAGAAATTTTAAAAAGCAATTAAAGCATATTAATGATACACTTGAAGGAGTCAAACCTAAAATGGTTGCTTACTTTACGCTTAATGTCCGTTTTTATCTTCTAATCGAAATGATTGCATTATTTTGGACCGTTATGTATTGGGAAACACATATAAATGTTTTTGCGGTTTTATTTGGTTTGCATATCGTATACATATCCATGCAGCGAAATACCGCTCAGCGATTAGGACAACATTTGAAATTCCCCAAATCACTTTACGACAAAATTAGAAAGGGAGAAGAATTATGATGAGGTATTTTATTTTATTTATCTGCGCACATTTTTTTAGCAACGGTATAGCCCAAAAATATGGTAATGAATGGATTGAATTGGGTCAAGAATATTATAAAATAAAAGTACTTGAAAATGGATTTCATAAAGTTAGTTATCAAGCGTTAAAAAATGGTGGTGTACCTGTGGATGCAATAAACCCCCAGGAATTACAACTTTGGTATAGAGGTAATCAGCAGTCCATTGAAATAAAAGGGGAAAACGATGGGGTTTTTAACGAAGCAGACGCAATGGTGTTTTATGGTAAAGTTGCTGACGGTAAATTAGAAACGCCCTTATATTATAAACCAGAATTCCAACAACATACAAATTACAGCTTATACAGTGATACTTCTTATTATTTTTTAACATGGAATGAAGGTGAGAAAGGAAAAAGAATAGAAGAAGAATCGGCTGTTAAGACCACAAAAGTAAAATTTGTGAAATCGATAAAAGAAATGATTTTTACAGATAACTATTCACTAGGAAATCAAGCTGTTGATTTAATTTTTAAATCAGAAGTTGATAACGGAGAAGGATGGGTTAGTAATGCTTTTGGCTACAATAAGAATAAACCAGCTCAAAATTTTAATGAATACATCTTTGATGATTTAGATGATGTAAAGGCAAATAGTGATATGCTTTTAGAGTTAGGTTTAGTAGGCATGAATGGTTTGCTTCATCGGGTTGAAATTCAAACAGGGACTTCTACGCTAAAAGTTCCTGACTTTATCGCTTATGTTAATCAGGACGTTAAGATTTCTATAAGTTCCAACCAGATATCAGCTGGTCAGTTAAAAGTCAAAATTTCATGTTTTGGTGATGGAGCTTCTAATGATTTAATTTCAGTATCATTCATTAGACTGACCTATCAAAATAAATTGAAAACGTTAAGTTTTAATGAGCATAATTTTATAGAAGCAGAAGGGAAATTAACCTTGAAAAATATCCTTGGTGCATCAGTATATCACAAAGCGGATGAAGCATTTGTTGGACAGCTTAAAACTGTGGTAGTAGGAGATAGTCTTGAGGTTGATTTATCCACAAATAGCGTGGGGAATGAGTTGCTGTTTTTAACCGATACCTCATATAAAACAATTCATTCTATCAAAAAAGCAGAAGGTTTTGTCAATGATTTAGTCGGGGCTGATTATCTAATGTTAACTCACAAACTTTTTATGGATGGTGCTTTACAATATGAAACATACCGCGAGTCGGCTCAAGGAGGGGACTATAATGTTCATTTAGTAGAACTGGAAAGGATATTTGATCAATACATGTATGGAGAAAAAAATCCTTTAGCTATAAGAAATTTGTTTCGTTATTTGATTGATAATAATCAAAAACCTGACTTTTTTTTGATAGTGGGTAGTGGAGTCAAACACAATATTAAGTATAATAGAGTTCCTTTCGCACGGAAATTACCTTTTGCTGCTAAAGACAATAAAGGAAATCTTTATTATCCCATTCAAGATTATATTCTCACTTTTGGAGATCCAGGTTGGGATATTGGATTCACAGCAGGTCTGGATGGAGAAGATGAACTTTCACCTGCAGTGCCTACAAGTAGAATTCCGAGTACGACCAATCAGCATGTACTCAATTACTTAAATAAAGTAAAAGAATTTGAAAATCCATCAAATGTTGGGTTGTGGCGTAAACGATTTATTCACTTAAGTGGTGGACAGACTACAAGTCAACAAAGATTGTTTCAAAATATGGTTGGCCAATATACATCAGTTGCCGAACAGCCCTACATGGGGGCAAAGGTGACTTCCTTTTCTAAAAAATCAGATGAAGCTGTACAATTTTTTAACGTATCCAAAGAAGTAAATGCAGGTGTGGGAATGATTGCTTATTTAGGACATTCATCGCCCTTATTTCTTGAAATAGATTTAGGCTTGGCGAGCGATGAAGCAAATGGGTACAAAAATAAAGGTAAATACCCACTTTTATATTTTAATGGATGTTATTCAGGAGACTTATTTCAACAGTATTCAAAAGCACAAGACTGGTTAAATGCAGCTGATAAAGGTGCAATTGGGGCTTTTGCTCATAATGCTTATGGATATACTAATCAATTACACGATTATACCCTAACGTATTATTTGGAGGCATATGCTGACTCAACTAACTTAGATTTGCCAATTGGATTATTACATAAAAAAGTAATTGAAGCATATTTAAACGGTAAAAACAGAGGTGATATCGTACGGTCACAAGCACAATTGTTAAGCTTAATTGGGGATCCAGCGGTTAGAGTTTTTCCTTATAGCAATCCCGATTATGTAATTGAAAAAGCCAAAGTAACTTCGTTTGATGGTGAAAGAGTTACAGTAGTTAAAGATACTTTTTTGCTAGATCTAGTAATAAGCAACTATGGGACTGTTAATAATAAACCTTTTACAATTTGTGTTGAACGTCAAGTAAATCAAGGACAACTAACCGTAAACTATGGTCCATTCACGGTTAATCCTATTAGTTATCAAGATACCATTCAAGTGGTAATTACTTCAGACTCCACAAATTGGGGAGGATTAAACCTTTTTAAAGTTAAAATTGATTGTGATGATTCTCTTTCTGAGGAAGATAAGTCGAACAACCTTTATTCGTTTTCTTATATATTACCTACTAACGGAGTTAGAACGTTGTTTCCAAAAGAATTTAGTATCGTTTCTGATTCAGTAATAAAACTACAGGCTCAGGCTTATGATTTGACTATTGATTCGACATTATATGATATTCAAATAGATACTAATATTGCTTTTGCAAACCCGATTGAAGTCTTTCAGCTTAAGAGTAAAGCAATAGTTAAAATTGCTGAATATCAACTTCCTATCATTGAGGATACTACCGTTTATTACTGGAGGATAAAATTGAAAACCGATTCTATTTGGGAAAAATCTTCTTTCACCTATATTAAAAATACGCAAGGAGTAGGTCAGTTCGAGTTAAATCAATTTTATAAAAATACTTCGAACCAAATTTTTAGAAACAAAGAGACAAATAAATGGGAGTTTGATACCTCAAGCATCAATATTAAGTTACTTTCAGCAGGAGGAGGGTTGAGTGACTATGCAAACAAAGTGTATTTAAAAATTAACGATCAGGCTTTAATGCTGCGAGCTGGAGAAGCTAATTGCGGGACAAACAATTTGTTTTTATTAGCTTTTGATAAGCAGACTGCGTTGCCTTTTAATCCTTCAGGTATTGCTACAGGAAATTGTGGAGCAGACCCGATGACTATTTTTACACAGAATAGGTTAGATCTTGAAGCAAGGCAGTTAAGTGTGATTTCTTATTTAAATAAATTAGATGAAGGAGAATATGTTTTGATTTATACAGTAGGTAATCCACGTATGGGCATGATTGGTGATTCTTTAAAAAACGTGTTAAAACACTACGGTGCAGTATGGGTTGATTCTTTAAAAAATAATGTCCCTTATATTTTTTTAGGGAAAAAAGGTGGTGAATCCTTATTTGAAAAGTTGGGGGTGAGTAATAGTGATTCTATTGTCTTGAATTATAATTTAAATGGTCGAACAGAAACAGGGACTGTTTGGTCTCCTTTAATTGGTCCTGCTAGCAAATGGAATACCTTTCAAGATAACTTCTTGCTTGAAGGAAAAGATTCAGTTACAGTAGATATTTATGGGGTGAGGTTTGATTTTACTGATTCATTACTTTATTCATTATCAAGTAGAAAAAAACATTATTTATCATTGGACTCACTCGGTATCGATGAAAAAGAGTTTCCCTACTTAAAAACTAAATCTTCCTTTCTTGATTCAGTGAATTTCACAGCACCACAACTTAAGTATTGGTCTATTAGTTATGCTGGGGTGCCCGAAGGTACTTTAGTCTTAAGTAATGAGGAAGAAGGCGATGTAGAAGAAATATTTGAAGGCAATACATATAGACACTCCTTCTTATTCGCAAATGTGTCTGAAAACGATTTCATAGATTCCCTGACTATAGAGTTTCAGCTTATTGGAGAGCGGGAAACACAAGTTTGGACCAAGAAAATCCCGGCAGTATTAGCGGGTGATACTAGCCTTATTAGCGTTGATTTCAATACCGTGGGGTGGTCTGGAGTAAATCAATTGCAAGTTTTTGTCAATCCCTATTTACAACTTGAAGAAGATTATACCAACAATATTTTTGAGTTGGATATTGTGGTGCTACAAGATTTTGAACAACCCTTGATGGATGTGTTAATAAATGCAACACATATTCGGGATGGCGATTGGGTTAAAAATAATCCTTTGATTGAAATATTTATTTTTGATAACAATAAATTTCGCCCTATAGATGACACTTCAGGAACTTTGCTTTATTACCAAGTGTGTGAAACATGTGAGTTTTCGAGACTTTATTTTGAGGATGCAAGAGTTAAATGGTTTACTGTAAATGATACCTTAAAAATTGATTTTTCGCCTGGAGAATTAACGGATGGGATTTATGCTATACGTATAATTAGTCAAGACAATGCAGGAAATAAAGTTTCTGAGACGCCATTTGAGCTGAGTTTTGAAATTAAAAATCAAAAGAAAGTTGAAGTCCAAGGGCCTTATCCTAACCCAGTACTTAATGAAGTACAGTTCAAATTTGCTTTTTCAGGAGAAGCACCTACAGATTTATCGCTAGAAATCTACGATGTAAAAGGAGGTTTGGTGAAGATGTTTACACCTCAGGATTACACCCTTTTTCGAGTAGGTAAAATGGGTGGTTGGCTACAATGGAATATGGCGAATGAAAATGATAACCAATTGCCACAAGGACTTTATTTTTATCTTTTCAAAGGAGCATCAGACTTTAGCTGGGATGGTGATAAATCAGGAAAGATAATGTTTGTCAAGTAAAGGTAAGGAGATTTAGGAGCTGTGGTTTGATTTAATAAACGTATACGGTAGATCAACAGTATTGTAATTATAATCCATCACTTTTGGAAACCAGAAGGTAAAAAGTCGAATAGGAGTTACCGCAGAGCAAACTTCTTTTTTGCTTTTTAGTAAAAAGGAATCGTGGGAAAAATGAGAATCACAAAGAAGTGAAAAAGCATTTAATTTAGCAAAAATGGCGATACTCATCATGTGAATAACAAAAATGAAATCGTCTTTTTTGCCAGTTTCAAATGGAGTGTCCTTTAGTAGCGAAAATGCAATAATTTTTTGATTGTCAAGGTCGCTAGCAATGATTTCAAGTGTTGGTCGAATGCTGGCAAAAGTCTTCAAGTTTTTTTGTAAATCCTTATGTAAATCTTGAGCATCATTACAATACTGAATAAAACCACCTAATTCGTACCAGGTTAACTTTTCTTGAGGAGTGATATCTCCTTTAACTAATGATCTAAGGAATAATAAGCTATAACCACATTTGTCTTTGCAAATTTGGTCAACTTCCTCTCGAGTAATATCTGCATTAAACTGCTGTTTACTTCTCACCTGAGCATCAAACAATAACTGATAATAACTAATGGTTCTATCTTTTATTTCAGCTTCTAATGAACTTATAAATGTGTGATAACAAGTTGCGTAAAACTTTCCAATTACATCAGTATATTCATCAGCTAATTTAGGTGATTTAAAGCGGTTAATGTCATCTTTTTTCATTTCCACATCATCAATGATCACATCACTCATAGCGCCTAGTGCACCACTTAATAGATAGGATTTTCGTTCTGAGGTCGTGGGTTGATGATGTAGCAAACGAGCATAGTTTTCACATCCATAGAGGCACTCGGCCATGTACCATTGTAACTTTAGTTTAAAGTTAGTGGGCAAATGAGGGACACTTTCCAAGTCAAAAGGCGCAGTAATGGAGTTGATAAGTTCACGTGCCTCTCGGTGATAACTAGATTGTGGGTTGTTGAACTTACTAATTCCTATTGTTGACTTTATTAACCGAAATACTAAAGATATTTTGTGAAGCATCAACCAAGACTTACTCTTTGATAATTTTCATCGTAAGGACTTCGTTACTAGATGTTGTACCATTTAATATATACATTCCTGATTCTAGACTATTGAGGTTAATAGTGTCGTTTAAGTCAGTTAATTGTAACTGTTCTCTACCCATCACATCCATGATTGATAATTTGACGATGTCTTTATTTTCTAAGTTTAACACATCAACCACTTGGGTTGGGTATGCAAAAGCATTAGCAGGAGCTGTGTTATAGGAAGAAAACAAGCCTGCAATTATTTGATCGTTAGAAGCAAGCCAGTTTTGCGGTTCACTACCAAAGGCGTTAAGCGTATTTCGTTTTAAATATTTTTGTGATGAGGAAGATGCGTTTGGCCATGGTGATGAAGGTAAATAACTGACTTCATCAATTACCATATAATGATTATCAAAGGAATTATCAAGAAGCGTATCACGGTAGATAGGTGTTTCAATAGTGATTTTCTCACCACTATTATTTAAAGCCCCTGTAAACTGAAATACCGGCATTGTTGGTGCTATGTTATATTTTGTTCTAAACTCAGCAGCAGTTAAAGAAGTTAAAACTAACGAAGCACCAGCCTCTAAAAATGTACTCGATGGCTCTGGGAATTTGAAGGAAATACCCTCAACTCGGTACACATTGCTGTCTACTAGTTCTGTTGTAGCTAACTCGACACGCTCGTTACTAATGTTGGTTAAAACAAGAAATTCATCAGTAAAAGAGTCTGGATCATACATTATTTTCTCAATGATGATAGGTCCCACTTGTGGCGCTGAGTTAAGGGAGCCAAAAGTTTGTTCGGTTTGTCTAACAAAATGTTCTCGGCCATCACTAGTTACTATTCGACCAAAGGAAACACTTTCTAGTTGAGCCATGAAACTGAATCCATGTGAATAACCTGTAAGTTGATTAGAAGCATTGGCGGCAAAAAGAAAGACTTCTTCTCCATCTTTACTAAATGAGAATCCCAAGCCTAGTATGTTGAATACATTTTCATCAAGAACTAAATAATCTTTCGGAGCTATTTTCGTGTTAGCTGGAAACTTATATTGTTTAGGTGATTTTCTATCATCAGTTAAATACCAGTTTCCAATATTAACAGTATCATCGCTATTGTTATATAATTCTACTTTGTCAAGGTTGCCAAGGGATGGGGATGATAATAACTCATTTACGTACACTTCATAAGTGTCTACAGTTAAAGTCTCTTTTTTCCCAGGGGAACCATTGATATCATTACTTGTAGTCCAATATTCAGGTGAAGAGAGTGAAAGACTGCTAGATTCATCTACAGGAACTAACGAAAATCCTTGTCCATCAGCAAGTACAGGCCATGGACTTGCGTCATTATACGTTATTTCAATCACACTATTTAGTGTTAAGTCAACCAATGTTAGTGTTTCACCACTGTTAGAAAGTCCACTAGCATACACACCAAATACGGTGGCTTCTGGGTAACGTTGAGAAAATATAGCTTGATTACGCACCAACAAAATTCGTTCATTGGCACCAATTATTGAATTTGCGGGAAAAGTATAAGCAATACCGTCAGTAAAAGTATAACCCGATACGTTGACAGCACTTGAGCCGATATTAGTAATTTCTAAAAACTCATAATCTTGTTCGTCTAACGCTGACCCAGGGGCAGGGTTATACATTATTTCTGAGAAGATAAGTTGTGAAAAAACCGTTCCAATAGAAAGAGCGAACGATAAGAGAGTAAAGATGGATTTTTTCATTATAAGTCAAATTTATATGCAATGCCTAAAATATTTCTGTTTTCGGGATATGAAGTGTTAATTTCTATATCTCGGGTGTAACCAATATCCAACGATTGATCTTTAAAGGTGTCGATACCTACACCTATCGAAAGTCGCAAACCGTCAAACTTGTTACCCTCGCCTGAAAGATCGTAAAACCATTCATTTGAAAAGTAAGGATAGATGTCTTTCTTTTTAATTTTATGTTCAATTTCCCATTTAAATCGCAACATGCTATCCCAATATTTTTGATCACTATCTTTGTCAAACTGTGATTTTACCATAAGCTTAACTTCTGTTCGTTTGATTATTTTCTCATCCCAACTTGCTCTAAAGTCAAAACGATTACTACTCCTATCAGGACGTTCAGTATAGCGGTAGTTGGTGTATAAATCAATCTTCTTGAGTCCTTTGTATTTAATTCCGAGTTGAATAAGATTCTTGGAAAGTTGGGTTGCATTTTCATCTAACCTGTTTTCTAAGCTGACTTCACCTTCTACTTTCTTCATTAACTTTTTTTCAAAACTAACACCACTCCATAGATTAAAATCCTCTGGGTTGTTTTGTGAAAAGGCATTGGTTATAGTTATTAAAACCAAAAAAGTGATTATATAATATCTCACTTGTTGAAGCAAATTATTGATTAGATTGATCAGAATAGATGTAAATGGTTGGTGCTTCGGTAGTTCCTTTCCCATCCGTTATTTCCACCGTTTGTTGTGCTGGCTCTATTAACTTTTGACAGTCTTTGCATGGAGGTACACTATATACCGTATAAGTGCCCTTTCTTAAGCCATTGAATTTATATTCACCTTTATAATCTGTTCGAAAGTCATCATCATAAATGTCATTGTCGCCATACGAAAGGTACACGCGTTCATCTGCGTAAGGATATTCAGCAATTATGGAGTCTTTGATACCCAAAAAGGCATTTGAATAGAGTTCTCTAAAAATAACTTTTCCTTTAAGTGTGGCTTGTCCCCCTTCACCTTCTTCTTTTTCGCAAGACAGTAAACTAAAAACAATTAATGAACAGACTATTAGTTTTTTACTCATAAATATATTACTAAATCAAATTACAAGATAAGTAAATTTGTGCTTAACAATCAATTAATATTTTGATAATCAATAGCTGAAAAATAAAATGGCAAATATAATTATTGTTTAATAGAAAGAGCTCCCGAAGGGCAAAGCCCAACTTGTTGTCGTATAGCTTCTTTAGGAGCATTATCTGTATTAATCCATGGACGTAACTTTGGGTTAAATACTTTTACTAACCCTCTTACACAATTTCCTAAGTGAGTACATTTAGTGTCATCCCATATAATGGTGAGATCTTCTTTGATGTATTCTTTAAGCATAATAGTAGTTATTTAGTTAAGCTAATTCTCCTCTGTGTGGGATTAATGCATCTCTCACAGCAATCATTTTTTCTTTTTCAACAGTAATGTAAGCAATATAGTGATCCTCAGTTAGTTGTTCTACTCCTGTGTCATAAATTAATAATAATTCACGTTTTGCAAATTCATCTAAATGCTTCTGATGATGTCTGGCTGTTCCCTCAGCATCCCTGCTTCTGAAATCCCAAATAAGTTTTATTTTTTCTTGCGACATAGTGTGAATTTAGTCAAAATTAAGCTATCAATTGGGTTATGTTTTTTTATTTCTTTTCATAATCCCTACCTTGCAAAAATCTTAGTATTAAAATAGATAATTATGAAAATTACGAAACACACTGTACCCTCCGTATCTTATTCTTTGTTTGTAGATGGACAATTGGTAGATCAAGCGATGGAAGATCAGCCGTTAGTATATTTAGCAGGTGCTGGTAACATGATTCCTGGTTTTGAAAGAGAATTAGAAGGAATGACTACGGGTGATGAATTCTCATTTAAGTTGTCATCTGATGAAGCTTATGGAGATGTCAACCCTGAAGCAGTAGTAGAGTTAGGAATAGATGTATTCAAAGTAGATGGAAAAGTTGACCCAAATGTGATTGCTGTAGGTAAAATGGTACCTATGCAAGATCAAGCAGGTAATCCACTTCGAGGAATCGTTGTTGAAATGTCAGACGATACAGTGAAAATGGACTTTAATCACCCTTTAGCGGGTAAAGAATTAGACTTTACTGGTAAAGTAGTAGAAGTACGTCAGGCAGAAGAAGAAGAAATTACTCATGGCCACGTTCACGGTCCTAATGGACACCAACATTAATTAAAAGACAATTAATAGTTTATTGGAATAGGTTCGTAAGTTGCTTGCGAACCTATTTTTTTGAGAAAACGAACATGCGACCTTACCGCTTCCCAAAACGTAGGGGTGTTAAAATAAGGTAAATTATACTCCTTAGCTGTTTTGTCAACAATTTCAGCTATTACGCGGTAATGTATACTACAGATGTTCGGGAATAAATGATGTTCAACTTGTTGGTTTAATCCACCTGTAAGATAAGCTGCTAAGGTACTTTTTCCAGCAAAGTCGGCTGTGGTATAGAGCTGGTGTATTGCCCAAGAATTTTCCAAACTACCATCTTTTAGGTCGGGAATAGGGAAATGTGTTTCCTCAACTACATGTGCTAACATAAACACCATGGCTAAGTAAAATCCTGCTACAAAGTGCATCAAAAGAAACCCTCCTAATATGTGATACCATGCAAAAGGCAAAACCATAAAGGGAATCACAATAAAAATAGTATAGTTCAGAATCTTATAAAAGAACAAGTAGAAGTATTCTTTTTTTGGGTGGGGTTTAGCATTGTAATTTCCTACTTCGTTTTTAAAGAATTTGATGTAGTCTTTAAATAACGCCCATGAAAGAGTCGCTAGACCATAAAAAAGAAAAGAATACCAGTGTTGATAGCGGTGTATTTTTTTCCAAGGAGTTCCTGGTGATAACCTAAGAATTGGTACAGATTCTATATCCTCATCCATTCCGTGGATATTTGTGTAGGTGTGATGCGCTACATTGTGCATTCTATTCCACATGTAAGCACTTGCACCATTGAGGTTAAATGTATGTCCTAATAGATGATTTACCCACTTGTTTTTGGAAAATGAACCATGAATGGCATCATGTCCAACGTTTACAGCTACTAAGGGAATTGAAAGACCTAAAATCCCCCAAACAAGGTAAGATGTTTCTAAGGAATAATGACCAAATACTAAAAATAGATAAGAACCCACCCACAAGCTAATACAGAAAATAGTTTTTAAAATCATCTCTGTATTCGCATACGTGCCGTTTTTTTGCGTTTTTATATAATCACTTACCCGTGAGCGTAGTGTTTTAATAAATTGATCTTCGTGGAGCGACTTAAATTTTGGTTGTTTCTGCATATTTATTCTTCAAAGATACGATTTTTTACTTAGTGACAGCTTAAAAAAAACTGTACTATATCAGTGTTTAAGTTAAAAACGCCAATTGAAAATTATTCAGTTGGCAAACTCTTTGTTTTTGAACATTCAAATTTAACTAAAGACTTATGAAAAACTTAATAATATATTCAACAATGTTAGTGGCAATTAGTTTATCTTCATGTTCAAAATATACGCCAACAGAAGCTACAAGTTTTGGTAACGGTCAATTCAAAACGTATAAAATTGTAGCTTCCAAAGGAAACTCAAGTGAATTTATAATTGAATATCAATAACCATTTAATTAACTGAAGAATACGAAAAAACTATATTTCCAGAGCTGTATTGAGTTTGTTGAGGCTCGAATAAAGACAGTGAAATCTGATATTGAGTCAATTCGGAGAGATGTCACTGCTGATACTAAAAGTAGTGCGGGTGATAAATTCGAAACGTCCCGAGAGATGATGAAACAAGAAGAGAATAATGCATTGTCTTCCTTGTCTATATTAAACAATCAGTTGGCTGTTCTAAATGGACTAGATCTTCGACCAATGAATAAAGTAGAGTTAGGAAGTTTAGTAAAAACAACCAAAGGTATTTTTTTTATTAGTGTAGCCTTAGGTGTGCTTAAGATGGATGGAGAAACTTTTTTTGCCATTTCTACCGATGCACCAATTTATAATGTGCTTAAAAATAAGATGGGGGGAGAAATAGTAAGTTTCAACAATATCACGTATCAGATTTTAACGATAGAATAACTATCTTTTTTTCTCAAACCGATAAGGAATAGTCGATGAATGGGGGTCAACCTCAGGGTAATTCAGCATTTTTTCTAATTTCTCTTCTAACTCTGGAGTAATCATGTGCTCAATGCTATCAGCATCATCATGCACGTGGTCTGGAGCTATGTTCATATAAGTGGTCATATACACTTCCCATAAGCGATGTAATTTTAAAATTCGTTGCCCTTTTCGTTTACCTTGTTCTGTAAAAGAATAATTGTTTGAAATCCGCTCAATAAACCCTTCACGTACTAGTCGGGACAAGCCATCATCCACATCAGAAGTTTCCATTTTTCGCTTGTTTAACAAATCTTGTTTGGTGAAAGGTCCGTTAGTTTTTTCCTGTTCACTAATTTGAAAGAAGGCTTTTAAGATATTTTCATCTATAATTTTTCGTTTAAAGCGCCAATGCCTAAACGAACGAGAAAGAATACCTCGTTTCGGTGCCATGAAAAAGGAGAGCGTGGCAAACAATGACAGAATCATTACAATCCATGGTCCAGTGGGGCTTGGGGTTACATAAGAGATATAAGCACCCATAATGCTAGATATAATTCCAAAAAGAGCTGCTAAAAAAAGCATCTTTCTTAAATTATTAGTCCAAAAGCGTGCGGTAGCGGCAGGAGTAATTAACATAGCAGCCATCAATACTACACCAATAGCCTGAATTCCTAATACCACAGCTAATACAGTAAGCGTACTCATTAACGTACGGATTGCTTTCACAGGAAAACCTAGTGAATGCATGTACTGTTCGTCAAACGAAAGTAAAATGAATTCTTTGAACAAAATGAAAACCAAGGCGATGACAAGGAGAGCTACAGAACCAAAAACCAGTAAATCCGATTGAGAAATGGATATAGTATTCCCGAAGATGAAATGATTTAGACCAGCTTGATCATAAAATCCAGGTTGATGTTGAATAAGAGTAAGCAGTAATGTGCCAAAACCAAAAAAAATAGATAAGACTAAACCAATTGCGGTATCTTCTTTAATTCTTGTTTTTGATTTAATGAAATCTACAATGTATAATGATAGCCAACCTGTGATGAATGCTCCTAATAATAATGTCAAGGGATCTTTTTCTCCCCTGATAATGTAGGCTAAACAAATACCTGGCAATACCGCATGAGAAACGGCATCACCTACAAGGGCTCTTTTTCTTAATAAAGTAAAGCAGCCAACTAATGAAGAACTCATAGAGAGCAACACGCTACCTATCACCACATTTCTAATGAGGGGAGAGGAGAGGGTGAAGAATTCAATAAATGAGTTCATTCGCAGTTACAGATTTGAAGTTGTAGATTTAATGTTTGAAGTTACTGATTTCAGACTTCAAAAGCCTCATATCTCATATCTAAAAATCTTAAGTCTTTAATCTCATCACTCGCTACTCCTTATTAAAACTTCTTTGTTTTCTAATTCTGTTTTTTCACCTTTGTCGCGACTTTGGTTTTTAAAGTGCGTCAAGCATCTTAGAATTAAAAGGGAATCCGATTAAAATTCGGAGCTGTTCCCGCAGCTGTAATCCCGGTTCTTCAATACGAAGAATCATGATTCGTAGTCGTCACAACCACTCCTCTTTTTGAGGGGGAAGGTAACTACGAATCGGGAAAGCCAGAAGACCTGCCCTAGTCCAATATGAGTTATGAACTTTCGGTGAAAAGGTATGTAACTATCTCGCATCATTCTATAAAAAATGTGTTAGGTAGCTATTGCTTTTGTCATCTCTAAACAAGAGGTACAAGTGCAAGTAAAGGTTGTCGTGTTTTTATTTTTTATCCAGTCATTCGTTTGCTTTTCGCAAAGCGATTCTGTAGTTGCTTTACCTGAGGTCTTGATAGAAAATAAAGTCAACGTTGATAACCCCATATCAGAAAATCAAACAGTTTATTATACTAACGCAGAGAAAATAAAAGAAAATGCTTTGAAAAATGTCGCGGAAGCCACTAATCTCTTACCTGGAGTTTATCTACAAGACTATGGTGGAGTAGGAGGGTTGAAGACGATTTCTTCACGAGGTTTGGTTAGTAGTTATACCCGAATTTTTATTGATGGAGTGGAGTTTCATAATGCTCAAAATGGTCAAGTTGATTTAGGTAAAATCCCCATATCAAACGTTAGTAAAATTAGTTTTGTGAACGGAGTTTCGGATCAAGTGTTATTAACTGCTAGCTCCTATAATTCTCCACAGTCGGTGTACATTGAAACTGAAAGTCCTGAAAAAAATAGTATTAAAACTTCATTGAGTGTTGGGAGTTTTGGTCTTGTGAACCCTACACTTTTAGTGAATAGAATGATTGGAAATCGACACAGTTTAACAGTTGGAGGTGAGTTGACTCGTGCGAATGGTGAGTACGATTATCAGTTGGTAAATGGAAATGAAACGGAAAAACAACGAAGGGTTCATGCTGGAATCAACCGATCAGTAGTCAATTTAAATTACCACTTAGCCCTCACCGACTCGCAGAGAGTGTCGGTGAATGGATACTGGAACACGACCGTACAAGAGCTTCCTGGGGCTGTGATTTTGTACCAGCCACAAGTGGGACAAAACTTAAATACTAACGATCTTTTTTTAACTGCTTCATATAAAGATATCGTATCACAAAAATGGCAGTGGAAATGGGTTTCTTCTGCTACTTTGCAAGGATTAACTTACCATGATACAGTTTATCATAATCAACAAGGTTTTTTGGAAAGTAAGTATCAAAACAACGCTTTTTTTAGTTCGTTATCCTCTCATTATCAATTTGGTAAATGCTTATCTTTGAATAGTGCAATTGATTTTCGGTATGCTAGTTTAAGTAAATCAGTTTATATGTCAAGAAATCAGGTTTTTATATCTAATGAGGTAAAGTATAGGTATAGATCAGTAACTTCTGGTGTTTATGCATTAATTCAAACACTTGCTGATGATGGTACTGCGACTAAAAAACTTTTTAATTATGGTTTTTCAACCGCATGGTTACCGTTTGAAAAATCACCTGTTCAGTTGCATGGAAGTTATTCAAAAAACTATCGAGTGCCAACTTTTCAAGAGCTCTATTTTCAACGAGTGTTTGTCGATTTGGTTCCTGAAAAATCTCAGGCAGCTTATGTTGGTGTTAGTTCATTTCATCAGTTGAAAAAACGGTCGCTACAAATTTCTACCACGCTCGATTTTTTCATGAACCATGTTGAAAACAAAATCGTGAGTTTACCCACCCAAAATTTATTTGTGTGGTCGACTCGAAATTTAGGTGAAGTTCAGATTAAAGGAATTGAAGCAAATGTACAACTGAGTTGGCAAGTAGATTCCAACTGGGCGATTGATGGAATGTTGAGTTATACCTATCAACAAGCGAGGGATATTACTAATTCTGAAAGTCGGCAATACAAAGACCAAATTGCGTATACTCCTTATGAAATAATAAAAGCAAATACCTCGATTCATTATAAAAAATGGCTGGTAAATTGGGGGATTTTATATAATGGGTTTCGCTATTCGTTGGGTGAAAATATAGAAGCAAATTTATTGCCTTTATGGCAAGTTCATAATCTTTCTTTGGCTAAAGAAATTGCATCAGAAAAACTCACTTTTGATTTACAAATAAGTGTCAAAAACATCTTCAATAATCAGTATGCTATTATTAAAAGTTTCCCTATGCCAGGACGAAATTACCTTATGACTTTAACGATAGAAATATGAAAAACCAACTGTTCTATTTTTTGATGTTGATATTGGCTTTTGGATGTAAAAAACCAGATGATGACCAACCTATTTCCGTAAAAACTGATGGTTTAGAATCTTCAGATTCTTTACCAAGTTATAAAGGAATCTTTGTTTTGAATGAAGGTACTTGGCAACAGAATAATGCTTCCTTGAGTTACTTAGATTTTGAAACAAAATCAATCACGAAAAATTATTTTAGTTCAAAAACTGGACGTCAACTAGGGGACGTTGGTAACGATTTATTGTTAGTGAATCACACACTTTTTATACTGGTAAATGGTTCGAATACATTAGAAAAATTCAAGTTAAATACGGGAGAATCTAAGCAGTTGAAACTAGTGAATTTTCAAAATCAACCACGACAACCAAGGCAGTTTATTTTAGCTGAAAATGGCGATTTGTTCATTACTTCATTTGATGATGTGGTAACAGTTGTAGACACGGCTACTTTGATAGTTAAAAAAACGCTGCGGGTTGGTCGCGACCCTGAAGGGCTTGCAGTAGTTAATAATATGCTATTTGTAGCGAACTCAGGCGGACTAGATTTTCCTAACTATGATTCCACACTTTCGGTGATTAATCTTTCAAATTATACTTTAATCGAAAAGATAAATGTAGGGTTGAATCCAGGTTCAGTGCACGTGGATAAATACGGTAAATTATACATCAAATGCCGCGGGAATTATGATAAAATAAAACCTTCTATTCACATTATTGATGCCGCTACGCGTAACAAAGAATCGGTTTGGAATATAGAAACATTGGGAATGCATATCGTTGGGGATTCTATTTTCACGATTAATTCCAACACGCACGAAGTAGACATCTATGATACAAAAACACATTCACTAATCCGTTCCGGAGTGGTAGATGTGCATGCTTTTGCAACTGTTTCAGCTTTCCATATTGAACCAAAGTTACAACTTATATTTCTAGCCGATGGGTTGGATTATGTGTCGAGTGGTATCGTGTACGCCTTTGACTTTCAAGGTAAACAACAATTCCATTTTGATGCAGGAGTCATTCCCGCTCATATAGCTGTGGCGTATTGAAATGGGTTTGAATATTCTAAAATTACAATATCTAATAATCTCATATCTAACAATCTAACATCTAATAATCTAATAATCTAAATAAACATGAAAAAAACACTTACACTCGTACTGCTAATTTCATTTAGCTTTTTATTAAAAGCTCAAACGCCACCAGCGGACTTAGTCGCCTGGACTGGTGAGGGTGAAAATTATTCAATCCTTGTCATTGATTTTAACGACTCAACAGTAGCTTCTTCAGCAGTAATGTGGGGCTACCGATATGATTCTGATTCCATTATTGCAGAAGAAATGATTGAGGCAATTATAGCCTCAGACCCAAAGTTATCAGGAGATTTGTTGCCTTTTGCTTCTGATATTTATTACAAAGAGTTGAAAGGAGAAACACCAGAAGATTTCACCTTTTATTGGGGCGCGTATACCAAATCTGAAAACACTCCTTGGTTTTCAAACAACGGGGGAAGTTCAAAACTAGGAAACGGGCAATACTTTGCCTACAGTTTTGTGCAATATACTAATCAAAAAATTTCAGACTCACCTGCATCAGCGGATAAACTGCCAGCAGAAAGACCATTGAACACTCATAATGACATTTCTCAATGGATAGGAGAAGGAAAAAATGAAGCCGTATTGGTGGTGGATTTTGGTTTAGAAGAAACCTCTTCTTCATTTGCTTGGGGTGTAAGGTTTGATTCGGATTCCATTACAGGACAAGAATTGCTTGATATTACTCTAGCAGCAGACACCAACTTATCTGGAAATGTGAGTGGGGTTATCAATGATGTTTTTTACAAAGATCTCTCAGGGGCTACTCCCATCGATTTTTCGAAATATTGGTTGTCATTTACTTCTAATGGTAATTATGGTTGGGTTTCTAACATGGGAAACAAATCAAAGATTGGTAATGGCCAATGGTTTGGTGCAGAGTTTACTGATGACTACTTAACAGCAACAGGTCCACGTCAAGCAGTAACCACAATAGTGCCTTTCACAGGAGGAACAACGGTTATTGTAGAAGAGAACAAACCTACAGCAGCAGGAATTCCTTACGATTCTACAGCAATTGTTGCTTGGGCTACGGACATCACCTTGAAAAGAGGTTATTTGAATGCACAAGATACATTAGTAACAGACAAAGGTTCCAACAGAGCTAGTTATGGTTCTGCTAATAATGCTTTAGGTTCAGCTGGAACAGATGCAACAAAAGTCGTGAGTTTGGGTGATGCTGGAGAAGCTATTTTAACATTTGAGCATCCAATTATGAATGGAGAAGGAGCTGATTTTGCAGTATTTGAAAATGGGTTTGATGTAACTTTTCTTGAATTAGCTTTTGTTGAGGTTAGTTCTGATGGTATAAACTATGTTCGTTTCCCAACTCGCTCCGAAATTCAGGACACCATGCAGATTGGTTCATTTGATCCGATAAACCCATCAAAATTGTATGGTTTTGCAGGAATGCATAAAATTGGTTTAGGTTCTCCTTTCGATTTAGAAATATTGAGCGGTTCAGTTGGTTTAGATATCAATGCCATCACTCATGTGAAAATTGTAGATGTAATTGGCGCTATAGCAGGAAATCCTGTTTCCATGGACTCAGAAGGAAATCTAGTCAACGACCCTTTCCCTACCGAGTTTGCCAGTGGTGGTTTTGATTTGGATGGGGTAGGTGTGCTTCATCAGAACTTAACAACCGGATTTTTTTCTTCTGACGCTGTTTCGTTTTCATTCTTTCCTAATCCACTTTCTGGTGATCAGCTTTACTTTACACAAGAATTGCACGATGTCCAAGTGTTTGATGTATGGGGTAATGAAGTGATAAATCAAAAAACAACTAGCCAATTGAATCTATCAAATTTAAATGCTGGAATATATGTTCTAAAGTCAATTGAAGGAAATAGAAAGTTTGTGATTAAATAAATAAAGGAAAACGGTCAGTTCTTCTGAACTGACCGTTTTCTTTAATTTAGGCTATTTTTTAACGAATTTATAACGATTACCTTTAACCATTACGGTATAATTACCTACTTTCAATTCTGATACATCTACTATATTACCTTTAAATATTAATACTTTTTTGCCCTCAATGTTATAAATATTATATTCTTCATTGTCATAGGGGATAGAAAGATAAATCGTACTTGTAGTTGGGTTAGGATAAATACTTATTGACTCAACAATGAAATCATTTACAGCAGTAATTGTTGACACTGAAACGGTGATCACTTTTGTAATTGTGCAGCCTGTAGGTGTTATAAAGGTAACTTTATATGGACCACTTTGGTTGATTTGTATATCCTCAATGAGTAATGATCGATTGTCAAATGTAAAATTGTTAGGCCCTGTCCAACTCCATCCTGGTACATTTGCACCCGCAGTACTATTAGATTTGGGACCAAACCAAACTTCATCACCAACATTCACAGTTATATTGCTTACATTGTCCCAACCTTCTTTATTGATATTTACATAGGGAGTAATAGTGCAAACTTCTGGGGTGATGATACTAATTTCTGAAGAAGATTTACATCCGTTTGGATCAGTGTAAGTGACCGTATATTTTCCTGAATCAGCTTGTTGAATATTTTGAAGCGTAAATTGTCTATTGGAAGTTGAAAAATTATTCGGTCCAACCCAAGACCAATTAGTAACGTCTTTTCCTTGCGTTGTGCTTGATTGTGGTCCAAAGGTTACTTGATCTCCAAAGGCAACAGTTATGTTTTGTGCACTGTTCCAGCCACGGTTGTTTACGTTAGTATAATTAATGATGGAGCACGAATTTGGTTTCACAGTAATGGTTACAAATGATTCGTTAGCGGCTTCTTTATTGTCAAATGCTCTAGCCGCAATTTTGTAAGTACCAACCTCAGTAGGGGTAAATGACCCTGTGTATTCTGAAGTGATATCAGTTGAATGATACTTATCATCAATTTTAAAATTGATTCGATCAATACTCCCGTCATTGTCTGTAGCAGTTGCTTTTAAATCGATTGTTTCACCAAGAGTAAATACAGCATTATTTTTTGGTGAAGTTACTGCAACAGTAGGAGGTGTGTTTACCTGTGTACCACTACCACTAGTTCCTGGTGTTTTTTTGATTAGTTCTCCTGGATAGATTCCGAAATTATCAAATCGAGCATGATTTCGAGATTTAATATTTCCAGTAGGACCAGCGCCTAAAAATGTACAGAAGTAAAACTGTGTGATTTTAGTTGCATTATTAATTATGCTTCTAAACTCTCTATCATCTTGTGTTGCTACTAATTCTCCGTTAATATATAGTTTAACATATCCATCTTTTATATTATCAGCACTGTTTAGTTTTAGGTGTAATGAAACCGCATACCATGTGTCTTTTGTTAGTTGAACGGTTTTGCTTCTTGTTTTTTCGCCACATTCATAATTTTTGTTTTGATGGTAGGTATATAAGTAAGGCTCCCTGTTATCAAAAACGACTCTTGCGCTCCAACCATCCTGTTCTATTGGCTTGCACCCTGAAGTGGTATTGTTTGGAACCAGACCGTGATATTTGCCTCCAGTACCGATGTTCCAATCGTTGTCAAAAAAAATGTCATATGATAGGGTGTATTCTACCGCAGCGGGAATGGAAACTTTGTGTAGGTATCGAGGAGTGCCACCATTGTCGTGACGTTCATATTCCACTTCAACACATTTAGAGCCATCCACACCACCATTGGCTAGAATTTTTGTGCTTCCGATATTGAAGTATTTAGCTCCTGTAGCTATGTTTTCAAAATTCTCAGACCAAACAGGTGTTTGCCCAAAAGAGCATTGTGAAAATAATATAAATGCAAAAATGAATGTTTTTTCAAGTAAGTACTTAGTGTTCATGAGTTTGTTATTTATTATGAGTAGATGTGGTTATATACTATGGCATTAAGTTTTAACTAACCATTGCTTTAATGATAGTTGTTTAACTATTCTAGGCTATATTCTGCTTTGCAAGTAGAGGTGTAATAAGCCGTACCATCATCATTTGAATCATATCCTCCTGGCTCTAATTCTTTCAGATAAGTATATTCTCCATTAATAGTTTTTGAGTAAAATATAGCTGCTTTATCACATTACTGTAAGCCCCATTTTGATACTTAAGCCAAATCACAAAACGGTTATATTTCTTGTTATAAAGTAAACAAGGTCGCTCTATGATTCGCTCACGATTCATTAACTCTGGGTGGGCATTTTTTTTAATAATAGTATTTTCAAACTTCCAATTCATTAGGTCAGAAGAGGAGTACATATTAACACCATTAAAAACCCAAGGATTAGTTCGGTCTTCACCTATCATATAGTATACACCATTATATTGCATAATACTGACACCATGTGCTTCAATTACATTACCATCGGTATCTAACCAAAACGGACCATTTTTAATTGACTTTACCTGTGCTAATGCACCAACACAACCCATTATTAGTGTTAGAAGTAGTGTTTTTTTCATAGTCCAATGGTTTTAATGGGGTAAGAAACTTTACTATTAGGTTAGTTTTAAAACTTAGACTATCAAAGAAATGAAAAGGTGAACAATTCTATTTTTAACTGAAGTAATAACTTTGAATTATTGTTGCCCAAAGGTTCAGACCTTTAAGACAAAACTTTAAAAAGTAAACATTGAACTCTAAACAGGATATTTGTAGTTTTGGCGTTCGTTAAAATTCAAAAAACTGAAACAATTATGGAAAAGAATATTGCTTATCTGCCTGGAGATGGTATTGGACCGGAAGTAGCGAAGCAGGCTAAGAAAGCATTGGAAGCTGTAGCTATAAAATTTGGACATAAATTCAACTTCACAGAAGGTTTAGTTGGTGCAGTAGCAATAGATGCAACTGGTGACCCATACCCTAAAGCTACTCACGAAATTTGTGAAAACTCAGATGCAGTATTGTTTGGTGCTATTGGTCATCCAAAGTATGACAATGATCCTTCATCACCTGTGCGACCTGAAGAAGGTTTGTTGAGAATGCGGAAAAATCTAGGGTTATATTGCAATATTCGTCCTGTGAAGGCATATAAAATATTAGAAGAAAAAGCACCCTTAAAAAATGACCGCATTGACGGAGCAGATTTAGTAGTGTTTAGAGAATTAACTTCTGGTTTGTACTTTGGTAGCCCTCGTGGTCGTCATGAAGATGGTAAGTCAGCGTTTGAAACCTGTACTTATACTGAGGAAGAAATTTTGCGGATGGCAAAACCAGCTTTCGAAGCAGCAAAAAATAGAAGAAACAAAGTTACATTAGTTGATAAAGCTAACGTATTAGTGACTTCACGGCTGTGGAGAGAAGTAGTGACTAAGTTTCATAAAGAAAACTTTCCAGAAGTAGAGCTTGATTTCTTATTTGTTGACAATGCAGCCATGCAAATGGTCTTGAACCCCAAACAATTTGATGTAATACTAACTGAAAATCTGTTTGGTGACATTATCTCTGACTTGTCTTCAGTAATTGCAGGTTCTTTAGGTCTATTAGCTTCTGCATCAGTTGGAGGTAAAATAGGATTGTACGAGCCAATTCATGGTTCCTACCCACAAGCAGCAGGTAAAGATATAGCTAACCCGATGGCAGCCATTCTTTCAGCAGCTATGTTATTAGAAAGTGCTTTTGGTTTAGTTGAAGAAGCGAAGGCAATTACTAATGCAATTGACAAATGTATGAATGAAGGATTTGTAACAGTAGATATAGATCCTACAAACAACATTGGTACTGAAGCTGTTGGTGATAAAGTAGTAGAGTTTATCAAAGGGTAGTAGTTTGCCCTTTAAATTAGAAATAGCCTGTTTTTTTATAAGAAACAGGCTATTTTTGTGTTATATGATTTGGATTAAACACTCTTCGTGTTAATGTGTTATATTAGAACTTAATTTATTCAACTGACTTTGTTATCAATGCGTTTTACTAAATCCTTATTTTCTTTTTCTAGAAGACCTACTGTTGAAGTTACTATAGGTAAAATTCCGTTAGGAGGAGAGAATCCTATTAGAATTCAATCCATGACTACGGTGGATACCATGGATACGAAAGGGTCGGTAGAACAATGTGTACGAATGATCGAGTCGGGTTGCGAATATATTCGCATAACAGCTCCTAGTTTAAAGGAAGCCAAAAATCTTGAAAATATTAAAAAGGAGCTGAATGCATTAGGTCATGACACTCCTTTAATTGCTGATATTCATTTTACCCCCAATGCGGCAGAGTTAGCGGCTAAGTTGATTGAAAAGGTCCGGGTGAACCCTGGGAATTATGCCGATAAAAAGAGATTTGATCTCATCGAATATGATGATGCTGCCTACAATGAGGAACTTAAGCGAATTCGAGAAAAATTTGAACCACTCGTTCGTATTTGCAAAGCACACGGAACAGCCATTCGTATTGGTACTAATCATGGTTCACTTTCTGATCGAATAATGAGCCGTTATGGCGACACTCCATTAGGTATGGTAGAGTCGGCCTTGGAATTTTTGCGTATTTGTGAGGACCTGAACTTTTATAACTGTGTAATTTCCATGAAATCAAGCAATGCACAAGTCATGGTACAAGCGTATCGTTTACTAGTGGCAAAACTTGATGAAGAGGGATTAAAGCCTTACCCATTACATTTAGGTGTTACTGAAGCAGGAGAAGGGGAAGATGGTCGCATTAAATCCGCACTAGGTATTGGTACCTTATTAGAAGATGGTTTGGGTGATACAATTCGTGTCTCCTTAACGGAAGAACCAGAGTTTGAAGCACCAATAGCCAAGTTGTTAGCTGATCGATATGCCAACCATTCCGCTTCTTCGGAGAATGATGACGTTGACTTAGAGCAATATTTCTCTCCATACGAATATCAGAAAAGAGTCACTAATGAAATCGAAAGTATTGGTGGTTCAAACGTACCACGTGTTATTGCTGATTTTAGTGATGTGCCCAGCATCGAAATGAATGAATTAAAACCAATTGCTCATCATTACCTTCCTGCGACTGATAAATGGGCTATGGGTGATTTAGGGGCTGATTACCTTTACACAGGTACTAATCCTATTATGTTCATGTTACCTAATGGACTCAAGGAGATTGTGGACCTTGACACATGGGAATTACTCAACTGCTCAGAAAACTCATTTCCATTGGTGCCACTTGACAGGGTACATGAAATGGTGATTCCGACTAAAGTATTGTTTATTTCAGCTTCACCTGATCAGCTGCAAACAGAAGAAGACTTTACTCCGCTTATAGGAAATAATAAAGTATTGATACTTTCAAGTAGTGATAAGTTTTCCTATCAAGCTATGCGAAGCGTGTTTTTGCGTTTGTTGAAGTTTAAAATTGATATTCCTGTAGTCATAAAAAGGACGTACGCTGGACTCAACGAGGAACAATTTCAATTAAATGCATCTACGGATGCTGGCGGCTTGTTTATTGATGGCTTTGGTGATGGCATTTGGTTGAAAGCTGAAAGTATAAGTAAAAAGGCAGTGAACTCCACAGCTTTTGGAATTTTGCAAGCATCACGTACACGGATGTCGAAGACAGAGTACATCTCATGTCCATCGTGTGGAAGAACGTTGTTTGATTTACAAGAAACCACTGCTATGATTCGTAAACGTACGGATCACTTAAAAGGTGTGAAAATTGGAATTATGGGCTGCATCGTAAATGGTCCTGGAGAAATGGCTGATGCCGATTATGGTTATGTAGGTTCTGGAAAAGGAAAAATCACCTTATATAAAGGCAAAGAAGTCATGAAACGAGGTGTGCCTTCTGATAAAGCAGTTGATCAGTTAATTGAGCTAATAAAAGAAGATGGTAATTGGTTTGAACCTTCGGAGAGTATGCTGTAGTGAGGTTGGAGTACAGAGCTTTTGAAATAGAAGTACAAAAGTTTTGAGAGACAAGATGCAAGAGCCAAGAACCAAGATATAAAATCAAGAGATAAACTAAAGGCTAACAGCTTATTACTTATAACTAAAAACCATGGAAAACAAAAAATCAGCACTTGCCCAATTTTTTGGTTATTACTTTAGAGGAAAGAAAGAGCAAACTGGTAAAGGAGATTATAACCTCAAAGCTATGCATGTTATTAATAAAATTTCAATTACTGTTTTTTTATTAGCACTGGGTTGGTATATCTATAAACATGTATAAAAAAAATAAGGCTAGACAATTTATTGTCTAGCCTCCCTTAGTTAACCAAAACTATTTAGGGAAAAAGTATTTTTAAAGAATTAAAATCAATAAGATAATGACTAATAAGGCAGTTACAGATAAGTAAATTCCACCTCCACCATCTTGCGTTTTTAATTCCTTTTGGATATATCTTAACTCAGATTTCACGGCTCTTTTTTCTTTTCCGTGTAATTCTTTCAGGTTCTTTTCTCGCAATTCATTGACACGGTTCTCCAGTTGTTCGATTCGAAGAGCTCTTTCTTCTTGCGTCATATTTTTAATTTCATTCCTACTCAATCTTTCGATTGAATTGGAAGCAAAACTAGAGATCGTTAACATGATTAAACTTAATGTAATTGCAAATATTTTTTTCATGGTATTTATTGATTTAGTTATGCTTTTCTCTAGCTGTTAAAATCATACCAATTGAAAATTACGCTATACAAGTGTAATTTTTTACTTTTTTAAATGAATATGGGGAAATAATTGGGGTAAAAGTGTGTCAAGTAAATCTACACTCTAATAATTGCGATTACTGTTATTGGAAATGTTTTCGCAATGAAGCTATACCTAAGTATAAAAATGAGAGGAATTACAGGCATTAAAAATCGACCATCCCAGTCTACAGAAGTAACCCCGACAATAATTACATGTAGTAATAAATATAGAATGGAAAATACTTTGATTATACGTGAGAGATTGTATTTAAATAAGGATAAGCCAGAGAAAAAATAAAGTGGGATTAAAAAACATGTAATATAAATATTATGCTTGAGTGACCAATAAGGACGGATATGAAAAATGAAATACGCGATTTTTGAGATAAATAATTGAAGCCAAAACCAAAAATTATGGGTGATAAATGAGGTTAGGCGAATTAAAGGAGGAAGGTTAATTGAAGGGATGAATAAATTGTTAGGTGGTGAAATAACCAACCAATCGTGTGATGTTAAGTGTGGTAACGTACTTGCCGCATAAATGATGTCTCCTGTAAGATAATTTTCAATCAACATAAAAGTCGTAAGCATTTTATTAATCAAAAATAAAAAGGCAATAGGAAAGATGATGACTAAGCCCACTTTAAGTTTTTAGGAATAGATTAATTGCCATTTTGATATAATGAAAGTAAAGACTATAGCTCCCATAAGTGCAATCCCTGAAGGTTTAGAGAGTAATGTTAAAATAATTATAAAGCTTGTGAATATGACTCTTGGAAATGAATAGTTAGTATTTATCATTTTCGCTAGACTGTAAAACGAAAAACAAGTGAGGCTACAAAAAAGAGATTCACACAGAATGTATGAGTTCCAAGATATTGTTTCGATAAAAAGAATATATATAAGGGCTGTAATAAAAGCTCCCGTTTTATCCGTGAATATGCATAAATAGGTGTTGTACAAAGCTAGAATAGATAAAAAACAGAGGAGATATTGCGCTACAATAATCCATAAAATATTTTTGCTAAAGAGTTGAATGCAATAGATCAATAACGAATAGGTGAAATACCAAAAGTTATGCGCATCAAAGTAAAAACCTGTCTGTAGATTGTCTGCGTAAGTGAGGTAACGTTCTGAATCATTGACCACCTTAATACCTAGCGATTGATATAAGTAAAAACTCACACCGCAGTAGACGATAAATAATATAGTTAGCGGTTTAGAAAATAGCTGCTCTATGAATGAGTTCAGTTGCATACCACTAGGTGGCTACTAAAATAAGTCCATGTCAGGACTAAATTTTTCCAGGTTATCTGCCACCCTTCTTACAAACATACCACCCAAAGAACCATCCACTACGCGGTGATCGTAGGTGTGTGAAAGCATCATCATGTGGCGTATTCCAATCGTGTCACCTTCAGGAGTTTCTATTACAGCAGGTTTTTTTCTAACAGCGCCTAAAGCCATGATGGCTATTTGTGGTTGTACAATAATTGGTGTACCCATCACATTGCCAAATGAACCCATGTTCGACACGGTATAAGTACCCCCACTTAAATCGTCAGCATTTAATTGGTTGTTTCTAGCTTTTTTGGCCAAATGGTTTACTTGTTTTGTCAGTCCTATGATATTTAATTGATCTGCTGATTTAATTACAGGAACTACTAAATTACCACTAGGCAGTGCTACTGCTAAGCCTATATTAATGTCTTTTTTGATATGAATATTATCACCAACCACTGACGCATTAATCATTGGGTAATCTTTTATGGCTTTAATAATGGCGTGAATAAAAATAGGGGTATAAGTCAGAATAGTATCTTCTTTTTCATTAAAGTGCTTTTTCCACTTGTTTCTCCATTGTACTACGTTGGTAACATCCGCTTCAACAAACGAGGTTACATGTGCAGAAATGCGTTTAGAGTCTAACATGCGCTCAGCAATAACTTTGCGCATGCGATCCATTTCAATGATTTCATCTTGACCACTGATGCTTCGTGTAGCGAGAATGTGGTTTTTAGCTTTTTTCTCTGAAAAATTTTCTGAATTATTGGCTGAGGAGCTATCTTTCTGTTGTGGTTTTTCAGAAGTTAAAACCTCTGGTTGGGTAGATTGTCCGTTTGTTTTTCTCGAAGAAAGGAAATTTAAAATATCATTTTTCGTTACTCTTCCATTGCTTCCTGTACCAGGAATGGATTCTAATGTTTTTAAGTCGATATTTTCCGTACGTGCAATATTAAGTACTAAAGGAGAATAAAAACGATCTTTAGGTGGTTCGTTATAATGAACGGGTTGCGGTGTTTTACTAACAACAGATTGGTTTGATGGCGTGTTTTCTTTTTGCTCAAGTGCAGTAACAACAGGCTCAGGGGTAGAAACGGTTTCTTCTTTATGGGTTTTAATACGTGCAATTGGCTCACCAATTTGTACTACATCACCTTCCTTATAGAGCAGTTCAACTAATTCACCTTCAAAAGGAGAAGGTAATTCTGTATCTACTTTATCAGTCGCTACTTCTAAAAGCGTTTCTTCATCATCCACATGGTCTCCAGGTTTTTTAAACCATTTAACAATGGTTCCTTCGAAAACACTTTCCCCCATGCGAGGCATTAAAATATCAACAATCGCCATATGATACAGGTAAATAGATTTTCAGCTAAATTTAACTGAATACAAAAACAAAGTTATCAAATTTGCTAATGAACCCAATTAAGCGAAAGCCAAAGTTTTCCTCACTAGGTTAAGTGCTGCTAGGGAAGTTAGTTCGATGTTGGTGGATCGGTCGGTACTTAAGCGAAGTAATTTAGTGATTGTTTGAGTGTTATCTGCATAAGCAATCCATACAGTCCCTACAGGTTTTTCTGTTGTACCTCCCTCAGGTCCAGCTATCCCACTGCAGGCGATAGCAATATCAACATTTAGTTTTTTTCTTAGCCCTTCAGCCATTTGTTGCACGGTTTGCTCACTGACAGCACCATACTTTTCTAGTATAGATGATGTAACCCCTAATTCATTTTGTTTCACTTCGTTGCTATATGAAATGATACTTCCTTTAAAGTAAGAAGAAGAGCCAGGTATACGCGTGATTTGATGAGCGATGTAGCCACCAGTGCAGCTTTCTGCTGTGCCGATGGTCAGGTTTCTTTCTTTTAAAAGACGGCCAACAGTTTCTTCAATGGTTTCTCTTTTTTCACTAAATAAATAGGTTGGAATCAATACTCGCAGTTTTTGCATTTCTGCTTCTATGGATTCGTCTATTTCAGTAATATTATCTCCAACAACTGTTAAACGTAGTTTTATCCAACCTAAAGAAGGTAAATAAGCAAGTTTAATATTCGTGGGTAAGTTGTTTTCCCAGTCTTCTATTAAAATGGATAAATCCGATTCACCAATTCCAATTACATGAGCAAAATAATGTTTGATGATAGGGGTGTTAAAATGTGTAGCTATTTTTGGTAGCAAATAGGTCATCATCATATGTTTCATTTCGCGAGGAACACCAGCCATCGAAATATAAATGGTGTCATCATGTTCTATCCACATGCCGGGAGCGGTACCATTGTCATTCGGAATGCGAGTTGCACATAGCGGAATATCCGCCTGAGCTTTGTTGAGATCATTCATTGGGCGACCTTTAGAAAAGAAGAACCGAGTTAATGCCTCGAGGTGCTCTTTATTTCGAACTAATGGACTACCAAAAAAATCTGAAATCGTCTTTTTTGTGATATCATCCTTTGTAGGGCCTAAGCCACCTGTAATAACGATTAAGTCAGCTCGTTTAGTCGCATTTTTTAACGAGGTGCTTATAGCTTCTTTTGTGTCGCTGACAGTTGTGATGCGATTTGTTCGTATTCCAATTGCATCTAATTCAAAAGCTATCCATGAGGCATTGGTGTTGATAGTTTGCCCATTAAGCAGTTCATCTCCAATAGAAATGATCTCTGCGAGTATTTTTTTCATTTATTTGATGAATATTTTTTCTGAAATGTAATTGTTTTTTGTCTTTAAAGTTAAAAAGTAAATACCCGAATTAAGTTCAGGTAAGTCAATAACTAAACGATTTGTTTCTTTGTTTAGATTATTTGAAAAAACAGATCGTCCCAAAGCATCGGTCAACCCAAAGTTTTGAATATAAATAGGGTTAATGAATTGGATGTTAACCGAACTGGAGGCAGGGTTAGGACTTAGTGTAAATTGATTTTCCAGTGCTAATGCACTTGTATTGGTTACTAAATCTGGTATAAGCTTAACTTGTATATACTCATAGTCAATCATGTTCTCATCAGTATATTCCACCATAAATTCTAAGGTGAGTGTATCCGTGAATGCTGGTATACCAATAGAGAAATTTTCCAACGGGGCAGTGCTTGAAAATGTGTTTACATTTCCAATCGGAATGATTGAATCCAATACCAGAATAGATTCTGTTAAACTAATTAATCGTGCCTTTGTACTTGAGGTTGAAGGGGCTAAATAGTTTAGAACAGCAATAGAAAGGTTGACTACATCCCCTTTTGTTGAAGCAGATAAAGTAGAATCATAATCAATTAACCGGAAAGCAGAAGGGATTTCAGTTAATGCACGGTATGGGTTGAGTTTTCTCCCCATTTTGTACCGGTACGGAGTATTAAATGCAGAGGTATCGATAATATCTCCTGTAACGCGTAACAATTGGTTAACTTGAATTGCTAACAAATTCGGGTAGCGTGACCGTACCAATGCTGCTGCCCCTGCGACTACAGGTGCCGCTAAAGAAGTCCCGTTGGCATTCAAATAGTCATTGTTGGTTAATCCCCGGGTTGTTTTATTATAAAATCCTGAAGCAGCTATGTCCACACTGTAATCATAGGTGCTCCCATTTTGTTTTTTGTCATTTGGATGAATTCCTGTGACAGATATAGCAGAGTTGGCTGCTGCCGGGTACCAGGCTTGTTCTAGTCCAGAGTTGGCAGCAGAAGAAACTACCACTGCATCAAGGTCGTAGACCAAATAATCGATTAAATCATTAATTAAGTCAATATTGTTAAAAACATTTTCGCTTGGAGATCCCCAAGAAAGGTTGATGACACTGGCACCGTTTTGTCCTGCCATTAAGGCACCATCATAACCTGCCGTATATTGTGCCGGTGTAGAATCGGATGCGATTTTATAATGTACATACTTACAGTTAAAACCAGTTCCTGCCAGCCCAACTTTATTGTCAGGGGTAGCACTCGCTACTCCTGTTACTTCTGTACCATGTGTGTAACTGGTTTGTGAGGGGTCGTTGTCCCAGTCAGCTAAATCCCACCCCATATAATCATCAATAAGTTCAAGACCGTAATAAGTATTGCCGTCATCGTTTATTCCATTGATGGTATCATTATAATTTAGTTTCAAATTTTTCTTCAAATCTTCATGTTGGAAATTTATTCCTCCATCTACAATAGCAATTATAATAGTTGTATCACCTTTTTCTATGTCCCAAGCATCCCAAAAGTTGTGGGTAAAAAGTAGTGATTGACCTTTATAGGGCGCATCAAACAAAGGACTTGCAAAAGTGTCGTTGGGATAATAATGGGGCTGAAATATGGGGCTTGGTTCTACGTATTCATATTTTCCTGATTGCATCAATATTTTTGCAGCTTCCTGCGGGGAGTGGTTGGATGCATATTTTATTTTTATCATACGTTCCATACCTGATTTTAATGGTGCGGTACCTCTACTTCGAAGCGTTGACTGATCAATTAGGTAATGTGATTCAGTAATTTTTAATTCAGATGTGGCTTTGGGTTTTAAACCAGAATAAGCTGTTTTTAATTTTGCATACAATACACCTTGGTTTACTTGCTGTGAGCAAGTAATAGAAGCTAACCCAAATAATAAGGTATAGGTGAAAACGAGTTTATTATTTATCATATAATATGTTTTAATCAATGAAAAGTACAGCTTGTTGAATCGCTCTCTCTTATTCGTTTTTTCGACAACTAAAGTTGTATAAATCAAAAAAATAAACTTGTTCGGCATTTAAACTTGCAAACGAAGTAATAAACAATAATTTAACGGTTTATTTAAAAAATAATACAAAGTAACATGACAGGAAAAAGACATACCTATGATATGGGGCTTATTGGCAACTGTGCCTTTATGGGTTATATCAACACAAAAGCTGAAGTTAAATGGATGTGCTGGCCACGATTTGATAGTTCATTTATATTTGGAGGCTTAATTGACGAAGAAAAGGGAGGTAATTTTTCTATCATACCAAATACAGATTATTACGAAACAGAACAAAAATACATTGAAAACACTAACGTATTAGAAACTACGTTTAGAAGTGAAGCTTCGGCATTTAAGGTAACAGATTTTGCACCCCGATTTGAACAGCATTCAAGGTATTATAAACCCTTGATGATGATTCGCAAAATTGAGCCAATAAAAGGCACTCCACGAATAAAGGTTTCATGTAATCCAGTCGGTGATTACGGTAAAACAAAACCAGAAGTATATCAAGGCAGTAGTCATATTCGATACATGGGGCTGGGTAAGCAGGTGCGCCTTTCCACGAATATCCCACTGAACTATGTGATGGATGAGGATGCATTTGTTTTAAATGAACCTAAATATCTTATTTTGACATATGGTGTTCCATTGGAAGGTCCTATCGAAGAAACAGCAGAGGACTTTTTGAGAAAAACAATTCGATATTGGAGAAATTGGGCTAAAAGTACCAGTATTGGACACATGTACCAAAAAGAGATTATACGCTCAGGTTTGCTACTTAAAATCAAACAATATGAAGATACTGGTGCTATCATAGCCGCTGGTACTACCTCACTTCCTGAGCATCCTGGTAGTGGTAGAAACTGGGATTATCGTTTCTGTTGGATGCGTGATACCTATTACACTTTAAATGCATTTAACCACATTGGTCACTTTGAAGAATTAGATAATTACTTTCACTACATAGAAAACACCACAATTAATGAAGAGGGGCGTTTTCAGCCTTTATATGCTATTGACGGTAAAAAGAAGCTGACGGAGGTTGAAATGGATTTAGCAGGTTACAAGGAAGGAAATAACAAACCTGTTCGTGTTGGTAATGATGCTTATACCCATATCCAAAATGATGTTTATGGACAGGTGATTGTGACACTTTTACCGCTATATATTGACCAACGTTTTATAGCTTCTGAACGAGTGAAGTCAGATCGATTGATTATGCATGCGTTAAAGATGATTGATAAAACCATGGACGAAAAAGATGCAGGTTTGTGGGAGTTTAGAAATTTAGCTCAGGAACACTGTTATACGTTCTTGTTTCACTGGGCTGGGGCTAGCGCTGCTATAAAAATTGCTCGTTTTCATAAGCATGAAGAAATGTTTAAGCTAGCAACACGTTTGCAAAAAGAGGCTGTAGCTAAAATTGAAAAATGTAATATTAATAATAAATATTATTCTCAAGCAATTGGTACTGACCGGTTTGATGCGAGTTGTTTACAACTAATTTCCATGCGTTATTTAGATCCATCTTCTGAATTGGCAAAGTCCCATTTAAAAGAAATGGAAAAAGCATTAAAAGCCGATGGTGGGTTGTTTTATCGATACCTACATGCAGATGACTTTGGCGAAGTAAGTTCTACATTCTTAATTTGCGGATTTTGGTATGTGGAAGCATTAGCTGAAGTTGGTAGAGTAGAGGAGGCAATGTTGTATTTTGAAGATTTAAGTCGTTATGCAAATCACGTGGGTTTATTAAGTGAAGATGTTGATGCTGCTACTGGAAGTCAGTGGGGTAATTTCCCTCAAGCGTATAGTCACGTAGGTCAGATTAATGCTGCATACAGAATTAATAAAAAATTGAATAAGCCGAACTTTATCTAAGTTTAGCTAGATAATTGAACATAAAAAAAGGGATTTAACTTAGTTAAATCCCTTTTTTTATGATGCTTTAATATTATTTATTCTGCTTCTTCTTCTGAAGTAGGAACATTTTCTAATCCATTAGGAAGTACAGATTTACTTTTTGCTACTTCAATGTTACTGTTGATGTCTTCCACCGTTTCTTCACCTGAACCAGAGTACATCACGTTAGCTAAAACGCTTCCTACCATAATAAATATAGCACATCCCCAAGTTAATTTTTCTAACAAGTCAGCTCCTTTCTTCGCTCCAACAATTTGTGAAACACCTCCACCTCCAAATTGACCACCAATGCCGCCTTTAGAGTTTTGAGCTAAAACAAAAAGTACTAACAGAAAAGATGCTAGTATCATTAAACTTATAAGTATAGTTGCCATTGTATAATTTAATTTTTTAATTTCTCAATTTGGGACGCAAAGTAAGCTTTTTTTAGGGGATTTTTCAAAATTAACTCTTCATAAATTGAAATCGCCTTACTTATATTGCCTTGTCGTGCATAAATTAACGCTAAATTTTCTGATATCAGCTTCGTGTTTTCTATCGAACTGTTTTGACTCAAGTCTGTATTTGAAGATTTTATAGACTTATCAAGGTCAATTCTACTAATGCTGGGTTCTTCTTTAATAAAAGAGTCAATGATGTCAAATTGGTCTTTTTTAGGTTTTTTAGACGGTCGCTTTTTAGACTGAATATGTTGTAGATATTCTAATAATATATCAGGGGTGTTATCAAAAGGTATTTCTTCTGTGCGATCATTTATTTCATATAAAGCGTCACCTAACCGACTGGAGCTGATACTTTCTTTTTTAGTCGTTTTGGTTTGCGGTTTTGCTACAGCTTTTTTCTCTACCTGCTTTTTCTCTTTTAGAGCAGGTTTAGCTTTTGCTGATTTTTTGGCTTTAGCAGGGAGCTTTTTTGTTTCGGTTTTAGGTTTAAGTGCCTTTTTTACCTCCTGAGGTTTTTCTACTTCCTTCTCAGGTTCTAACACTTCTTTTTTAGCTTCTTTGGGTTGTTCGACTTCCTTAATTGGCTCCAAAACTTCTTTTTTAACCTCTTGAAGTTTCTCTAGCTGTAACCTGATGTCTTCATTTAAACTCGACTCTGTTTCCTTTACCTCAACACGCTGTATTGAAGGTGTTGTGATGGGAGGGGCTTCTGGTACTGGTTTATTTTCTGTTGATGTTACCTCAGTAGGAGCAGAAATATAGTTTTTTAATTTTTTTCTATTTGGAGCATAAACGGCCGCCTTTTTAATTTTTTTATCAGCAAACACATTTCCTGATAGGTGATAAGCTCTTGCAATTAAAATATGTCCGCCTTGAAAATAAGGGAATGCCTTTACTAGCGCTTCTAATTCCTTGAGGTTGTCTGCCGAAATAGTGGCATTTGGGTTTTCAATAATATGTAAGAGTTGTTCTCTATTCATGAAATGATTCTACCAGTTGTCAAATGAACGCGTGAAAATTTGCAGCACCAGTTGGTCTGTTATTTCATCAATAAGCGCATCTTCAACATCACTTAACGATTTATTAGCTTCAAAGTCTGAGAAAAAAGAAAAACTTTGATCAAAGTTGTCTTTTTCATTGAATTTATTGGTGTATTTGGCCCGCACAGTAATGGTTAATCGGCTTAATGAAGCAATGTTGATACCATTAGCGCCTTGCTGTGGAGCAACTGGCGTAATATTATAACCTGTGATAGCGCCTTCGAGTGTTAAATCTCCGTTTGATGAGACCAGCTCTAATTTGGTGTTGTTTTGGTAATAACTTTTGGTTTTTTCAGTAAAGTATTGACTCAAATTAGGTGGCCCTGAAGGCGACTCATTGTAAAAATTAGCAATGTAGATGGTATTCGCTTGATTTGGAGCAGACGTACTTGTTAAGCTATAGTTGACACTACAGCTGCAAAGTAATAAAATCAGAAAGGTGATTGCTGCAATTCTCATTGTAGTTCGTACTGTTTAATTTTTCTGTAGAGTGTTCGCTCTGATATTCCCAAATCTTGTGCTGCGTATTTGCGCTTATTACGGTGTTTTTTTAATGCTTTAATAATGAGTTCTTTTTCTTTTGACTCTAACGAAAGAGTTTCGTCTTCATATTCATCGTGTGTTACGTCTTCAACGTGGTGAATGTCGTAATCGTCTTCATGTTTTTTCATCACTTCAATTTTTGATTCCTTTGAATCATAATAATTGTTTTGTGAGGGCACCAAGTCAGAAGATTGTGATGGGGTTTTATCTAAATTGTAAAATAATTCTTTGTGATCGTTAATGATTTGTTTTGAATTTCCTTCATCTTCCATTAACTCCAGAACAAGATTCTTTAACTCATTCATGTCTTTTTTCATGTCAAAAAGCACCTTGTAGAGAATTTCTCTTTCAGAAAAGTCTTGTGTGTTGCCCTTCAGTAGTGCAGGAAGGCTATGAGCGGGGTTGCTTGGTAAGTACCGAAGCAAGGTTTCTTTGTCAATTTCGCGCTCCATTTCGAGTGCAGACATTTGATCTACTAAGTTTTTTAGCTGACGGATGTTTCCTGGAAATCGGAAGTTTAGCCACACGTTTTTTGCCTCATCGGTTAGTTTGAGGGGTTTTACATGGTATTTTTCGGAAAAGTCTGAAGCGAATTTTCTAAACAACAACTCGATGTCGTTACCCCGTTCGCGAAGTGGTGGCACGTTAATAGGAACCGTGTTCAACCTATAATAAAGATCTTCTCGGAATTTCCCTTTTTCTACGGCTTCAAACAAATTGACATTCGTAGCTGCAATCACACGAACGTCTGTCTTTTGAACTTTTGATGAACCAACGCGAATGTATTCGCCATTTTCAAGCACCCGCAATAAACGCGCTTGGGTGCCCATTGGCATTTCACCAATTTCATCTAAAAAAATGGTACCGCCATTGGTTACTTCAAAGTATCCTTTTCGAGCATCGTGCGCACCAGTGAATGAACCTTTTTCGTGGCCAAACAACTCGGAGTCAATAGTCCCTTCGGGTATTGCACCACAGTTAATGGCAATAAACGGATTGTGTTTTCGTGGACTTAGTTGATGAATGATCTTTGAAAAGGATTCTTTACCACTACCACTTTCACCGGTAATTAATACAGTCATATCAGTCGAGGCCACTTGCATCGCAATATGTATGGCATGGAGTAATTTTGGACTATTTCCAATTATCCCAAACCGCTGTTTTATGCTGAGTAGTTCTGAATCTGTCATCCGATTAGCCATTTACAACTTCCCCAAACAAGGTTGCTGAGGTACAATCTACTGCTTTAACCATTACATAGTCACCAATCTTGTGACTACCTTTATCAAAAATTATGACGGTGTTTTCAGAGTTTCTCCCCTTGAGTTGGTCCTCCGATTTTTTAGAAACTCCATCAATTAGTATTTTATGTACTTTACCTATTGCTGCGATATTTCGTTCATGAGAATGCTTTCGCTGTAAATCGATAATTTCTTGTAGACGTTTTTTCTTTACCTCTTCAGGAATGTCGTCTTCGTATTTTTTTTCGGCTAAAGTGCCTGGGCGCTCTGAATAATAGAACATGTATGAATAATGGAAACGTACTTTTTCCATCAGCGTTAAGGTATCTTTGTGTTCTTCTTCTGTTTCAGAACAGAATCCCGCAATCATATCGGAGGAGATACCACAATCAGGACCGATAATACGGTGGATGGCTGCCACACGATCCAGATACCATTCGCGGGTATAGGTTCTGTTCATTTTATCCAAAATGCGGTTGTTCCCACTTTGGACAGGTAGGTGAATATAGTTACAGATGTTTTCGTATTTGGCCATCGTTTCCAATACTTCATCGGTAATATCTTTTGGGTGTGAGGTGCTAAACCGTACCCGTAAGTCAGGACTTACTAATGCGACCATTTCAAGCAGGTTCGCAAAGTTGACGATCTCTAGTTGTTTTCCACTTTTTTGCTGTTTCTCTAACCACGCTTTGTTGTTTTCCTCAGCTGACCATTTGTAAGAATCTACATTTTGCCCCAATAAGGTGACTTCTTTATAACCTTTAGCAACTAAGTCTTCGGCTTCTTTGAGGATGGATAATGGATCACGACTTCGTTCACGACCACGTGTAAAAGGGACTACACAAAATGAACACATGTTGTCGCAGCCACGCATGATGGAAATAAAAGCACTCACTCCGTTGGAGTTCAGTCGGACTGGGCTAATATCCGCATAGGTTTCTTCTCTTGATAAAAAGGTGTTGACTGCTTTTTCACCATCGTCTACTTTTCCAACTAAACCAGGCAGGTCGCGGTAAGCATCTGGCCCGGCAACCAGATCTACAATTTTTTCCTCATCTAAAAGTTGCTCTTTCAATCGCTCGGCCATGCAGCCAAGCACACCCACCATCATGTCTGGTTTCGAATTTTTTTTGATGACATTAAACTCTGCTAAACGTTTTCTCACGGTTTGTTCCGCTTTATCACGAATGGAGCAGGTATTTAAAAATACTACGTCAGCTTGGGTGTAGTCAGAAGTGGTGTCGTAACCGTTTTCCTTCATGATGGAAGAGACAATCTCACTATCAGAGAAGTTCATCTGACAGCCGTAACTTTCAATGTATAACTTCTTTGATTTACCCGTGTTTTCGTCTTTTGAAACTTTTACAGTTTCACACGCTTGTGCTTCTTCAGGCTGAAGAATGTCAATGTCTCTGATGATGTTATTATCCATGTGTGACTCCCCTTTGAACAATTTTCGGGCAACAAAGTTACACAAAAGAAGGGAGGTGACAAAGTGTCAGAATAATGATTTCATCCGAATTAATCAAAAAGTGTGTTAATCCTCATCTTGGTGAATTTTCCGCATGATCATTCTATAAAACTCTTTTTCAGCTCGATAAAGATTCATGACTTGGGTAGGTGAGAGGATGATTAGAAACTTTTTCCGGTAAGCCTGATCTAAATTTAATTCCATCATACGTAGCTCATCAATTCGAGTAATAGTGGTTAGAATAAGGTTGTCCTCGTTCAAACTTTCTGATTTTCGCATCAGTTCTTTTCTTTCGTGTTTTAATTCTCTACGTTTTTTAGAGTATTCATTGTAAAGCGGCCAAAAATCTTCGGCTTGACTAGGTGTTAAACCTACTGCGGTGGTGATGTGTGCGATTTTAGCTGCTTCAATTTTTTCAAAGTCCTCTTTGGAGCACTGAGGATGCTGTGAAAAACCACTAATTACGGTGATTAGTAATAGACAGAGGGTAGTAAGTAGTTTATTCATAGTCGTAAAGGTCTAAATCATCTTCGGTGAAATAAGTATCTTCGTATGCTTTTAAGGCTTGTTGTTCAATGTTATTCGAAATCACGTTTTTTGAAAATAGGTATTCTGTATCCACTTCATTGAACAGTTCTTCTTCGTCAAACTGTATGTTATCAAGGTACGCAATTAAAGAAGCATCTGAAACAGCGCTTAATAACTGATCAGTTGTTTTGTTTGTTAGATGATCGCGCTTAAATAAGGTGAATAAGAGAATGACAACAGTAGCTATTGAAATGGAGCCAATAGCTACCTTCTTGTAAAGTGAAAAAGAACGGGTTTTCCGTATGGATAATTTACCTTGGATTTCCATCGGTAAACTTTCAAAATAGTTTTCAGGAACCTTGAAAGGATGTTTGATGGGCTTGTCATCCAGCGATATGTATTTTTTGTTGTTCACGTTGATTGAGATGTTAAATTTCGGTAAAGGTTTAATCTTCGCTTAACGATTTTTCTATTTTTTTGACTGCATGATGATAGGAAGCTTTTAAACCACCTACTGAAGTATCTAATATTTTTGAGATTTCCTCATATTTTAACTCATCAAAGTATTTCATGTTAAAGACCATGCGTTGTTTTTCGGGTAAGGTCAATAACGCTTTTTGAAGTTTCAGTTGAATAAAGTCGCCATCAAGGTTTGTAGGGGACTCCAGTTTTTTTAATAAATGATTTTCAACATTGTCAAGGGAGAATATCAAGCGTCTTTTTTTCTTCGCTAGATAATTTAAACATTCGTTGGTGGCTATTCGGTACAGCCAGGTAAATAGTTGCGCTTCTTCCCTGAAGTTAGACAATCCTTTAAATGCTTTAATAAAGCTGTCTTGTACCAAATCATTAGCATCATCATGGTCGATGACCATTTTGCGGATGTGCCAATACAGCCGCTCTTGATATTTTCGAATCAGCTGATTAAAGGCCATATTCTGGCTTTCAGGGCGATTGAATTTTTCAAGTATTTCTTTGTCTTCCAATGATTACAAATTTGCGCAACGCAAAGATAGACTTCCGAGAGGATAAAAGGTTTAAAAGTAGTGGTAAGAATATTTGGCTTATGATTGATGAGTTGTAAATTTTATTTCGGAGGCTCAATCAACAGGTCGTTTTACAAATTGGTATGTGTGTAAATTAGCGCATAGGAGTAGGTCTATTTAAAACCTAAGCTTAATGTGAGTGGTTTAATTAGATAGTGATATTTATCATTTATAAAGGAAAAAACATTTAAATTAATCGCTTAATTAAAATAGGAGCTAGCATTGTTTTTCCTGAAACTATCCCAAAAACTTATTCATCCTTCTCTTCAAAGTGATAAGCTGCTATTTACAAAAGCTAAAACGTTGTTGATCTTACTACTGTTTTTTTTGTTTGTTCTTGTTGTCTATTCAACCTCTTTTATTTTTCAAGGCATATTGTTTAATACAAAAGCTGTTTTGAATTATATAGGTGTGATTGTGGTTGCTTCATGTTTAATTATGCTAAGGCAATCAACAAATATTTTGTGTCCTCTTAGAATATTGAATTACACAGGTTTGGCTTTGATAACAGGAGGGGTATATTGGTCGGGAGGTTTTGCTTCCAATGATGTGCTTTGGTATCTGGTAGCAGCAATTTCGAGCCTACTTTTTATAGGTAAGGTTGATGGAATAGTCGCAACAATACTTTCGCTGGGTGCAATCGTATTTTTTTATATTGTTGACGTCAGAGGTATTGTAGATTTTCCTTCAGATCCATTGACAAGTAGTATTCATTATCGTTTTGCTAATACCATTATTATTACGCTAATATTATTTTTTTTAGTATGGGTGCTTGTACGAAACAATCATCGACTGCATAAAATTATTCAAGAGGTGCAGGGATCTCAGATAAGGGAATCTATTTCTCAAGATTTTCATGATGAGCTAGGCAATAAATTAGCCTCTGTTGTGCATATTTCGAAACGGTTAAAAAATTATAAAACGGATGAGGAGAGAGGTGTAATGTTAGCAATAATTGAAAAGGAGTCGCAACAGATATATGATAACTTTAGAGATTTTATATGGGTGAATGAACCTAATAGTATTGTTGTCAGTGCTCTTTTTATGTATCTCACCGATTTTAATCAACAATTTTTTGCTTATGAAAAGGTTAAAGTTGAAGGTCGACTATTCCCTTACAATCACGCTATTGATGAAGAACTGTCGTCAAATATTCTTAGACATGTAGTGCCGCTTTTTAAAGAATTGATGACAAATATTTATAAACATGCCAAAGCTGATCGCGTAGATTGGTCTTTAGCATGCTCTGAAGGTCAGCTAAAATTAAAAATAATTGATAACGGGGTCGGCTTTGATGTTGATCATGCGAAACAAGGACAAGGGTTAAAAAGTATAAAGAAACGAGTTGATCAACTGCAAGCCTATTATGAGATAACATCTGTATTAGGTAAAGGAACTAGCGTATTATTGAAAGTAAGTTTGGCTAAATAACGATAATTCTATGACTAGAAACAACGATGTAGGAGTGATGATAGTGGAGGATAATCCTCACATGAGGTTGTCATTAGTGGAATATGTAGAAAGTGCAGAAGGTTTTTATGTGATGGGAGCATATCCTTCATGTGAAGAAATGTTGTCTGTTATTAAAATTAATAAGCCACGAATTGTTTTGATGGATATAGAACTCCAAGGTATGAATGGCATCGATGGGGTAAGTGAATTAAAGCGTAGATCCCCTAAAACAGATGTGATCATGGTGACCGTTTTTGAGAATAGTGAATCTGTTTTTTCCGCGCTAAAAGCAGGAGCTTCTGGTTATTTAACAAAAACTATTGGTAGTGATGACTTAATAAGAGCTATAAAAGAATGTTTGGAAGGAGGAGCACCTATGAGCATGAAGATTGCGCGAATGGTGATTTCTTCATTTAATAGAAACCCTAAAAATCCATTGTCAGAGCGTGAAATTGAAGTGCTATCCGCTTTAGCTAATGGGAAAAGTTACCGAGGAGTATCAGAGATTTTATTTATTTCAATTGATGCAGTTAAATATCACATTAAATCGATTTATTCGAAATTGCAGGCACATTCAAAGCAAGATGCTATTGATATTGCTCGTACAGAAAAGTATATCTAAGGCATCATAAAACTACCTGTTTTGGGTAGTCATCAACTTGTTCTTTTATTTAGTTTTGGTTGTACTAAATCAAAGAATATGAAAAAAACACTACTAAGTTTATTTGCCTTAATGCTATCCATCATTGGTTATGCTCAAGATTTTAATCTTAATGGAATTATTTACGGAATAACATCTAGTAATACCGTAGCGGCTAAAGGGTACACCATAAGTGACCCTAACCTTGTAATTCCTAAAACGATAAGTCACCCAACTACCAATACAAAATATAGTGTAACAAGTATTGCTAATTTTGCCTTTAATGCCAAAGGACTCATTAGTGTTTCGCTACCTAGTAGTTTAGTAACTATTGGCCACACAGCTTTTTCAACTAACAATATCACCAGCGTAGTAATTCCAAATTCTGTAACAAGCATAGATTATAGGGCATTTGAAAAAAATCAAATAAGTACCCTAGATCTAGGTACAGGTGTTTCTTCTTTAGGACTTGCTGCATTTGAGTTTAATAAAATAAACAGTTTAGTGCTACCATCTAGTGTTCAAACAATGGGGAATGGCGTTTTTAAAGATAATTTAATTAAAAATATTACTGTGGAGGACGGAGTTGGGAGCATCGGAATCAACGCTTTCTCGAATAATCCAGTAAAAACTGTAACGTGCAAAGGTACTACTCCAGCAACTTTAGCCGCTTCTGGTTTTACTACACGTAATACGATTGATTTATACATACCAGATGGTACTAAAGCTGCATATGTAACAAACTCAGGAGCACTTTGGACAGGTTTTAAATCTGTAGCAGAAGAAAGTTTTGTAATTGATTACATTACGTATGAAGTGACCTCAGCAAATCCTAATACGGTAAGCGCTATCAACTATAATGTACTTGGAGGATCTATTGTTACTATACCAGCAACTGTTACGATTGCTTCCGTAACATACAATGTTACTGAAATTGGAGAGGATGCATTTAATCAAAAAGGGTTGACAAGTTTAACGCTTTCAGAAGGGTTAAATGAAATAGGTTCGCTGAGCTTTTACTGGAAATCTACTCACTAGTCTTGTTATACCGAATAGTGTTGTGACTATTCAGTATAATGTTTTTTCCTACAATCAACTAAATTCGCTTGATCTTGGTACTGGGGTAGAAGTTATCGGAAATGGGTCGTTTGGCTATAATAAATTGACTAGTGTAGTAATACCAAGTAGTATGGTAGCGATGGGCGGAGCAGTTTTTTACGACAATGATATTACTACTGTTACCGTTAAAGCTGGTGTAGGACAATTAGGATTTCGTACTTTTTGGGAAAACCCTTTGACAACTGTCATATCAGAATCTATCACTCCGCCTACAATCACAACAGGTGGTAATGAAGAAACTTTTGCACCAGATAGAAGTACTATAGATTTGATTATACCAAGCGGTACTAGTGGTGCATATGTCACTAATTCTGGTGCTTTATGGACTGGTTTTAACACGGTGACGGAAGATCCTGTGTTAGGGATTACTAATCGCGATTTAGCTAGTGAAGTCTCTTTGTTTGCGACTAGCAATGAACTGAAATTAACCTCGCCTGAATCTATTCAATTAAATAGCTTTACGATCTATAATGCCGCAGGAGCTACTTTGGCTAATAAGAATGTTTCGGAAGGAAATATAGATATCAGCTACCTAACGAGTGGTTTTTATGTTTTAATGCTTACTTCAGATAAAGGCGATATAGTTAAAAGATTTGTGAAGTAAGCATTCTTGTTCTTAGAGCTTTAACTTAAAAAAGCTATGTTTTTTTAATCTCCTGTTAGTAATGCTGGCAGGAGATTTTGATTTAAATATGGGTTTATCTTAATTCTATCTGATTGACTTTTAGTTTACAGGCAAGCTTAATTTTTTTACAGTTTCTGCGTTTCATGTGACGATTTGGGAATGTGAAAAGGATATCAACGGTGCGTCCCAGTGCCGTTAACACTAGTCGACCTAATCGTCTAGATTTCGTAAAAATAACATCCAGGTATTAGAGCTTCTCTTGTAGGGCAAAGAACGAACCGACCAAGGTAGTAATCAATCAAAACAATACTACGGCAACAATCCCTGCCAAAGCACCATATAACAACATCGGTAATGCAGTGCTTTTGAGTATAACACCTTCTTTGTTTGATAATGAAAGCACGGACGACACCGCTACGATATTGTTAATACAAACCATGTTACCGAAGGAGGCACCAACGGATTGTAGTGCCAGAATGGTTGTTTTGTCTAATCCCGTTTCGAGGGCTATTGTGTTTTGAATGCCTGCAAAGGTGAGGTTGGAAATGGTGGCAGAACCCGAAAAAAAAGAACCGACAGCCCCAAGATAGGAAGCAAAAAGCGACCAATGATCTCCTGCAAGCCTTGCGAGTACACGGCCAATTTGATTCACTGCTGAAGTTTCTTGCCCCATCATCATGAGATTCACAAATACGAGCGCCCCAAATAGTGCTAATACAGGCTTTTGCATTTGTTGGATGGTGGCATTGAGCGTTGCTTTCGCTTCTTTGATGGAAGTTTTGCTGATCCAAAAGGTAATGAGTGATACGACCACAAAAGGTAAAATAGACGGCACGTATAACAACTTGTGTGACCACGTAACTGGTGTGTGAAAAATACGGTCTAACGAAAGCACGAGTGCATCACTTAAGGCAAAATCACCCAGTTTACCGAGCGGGAGTGTGAAAATCGGGTTTTCGGAAACTAACAGTTGTTTTATACCTAAAGCTGGTATGCGTGTGATGGACAACAATAAAATAGTTCCCCATAGTGGGAAGGTAGCCATTATCAATTGTTGGGAAGAAAAGGATGCCTCTCCTGTAGCAGTTCCTGCTGATGGGTTAGTGTTTGCCAATCCGATTTTTTTCTTTGCTAACAGAATGGAAGCCATCAAACCGACTGCTCCACCAATGAGTGAAGGGAATTCATAACTATATAGCGAAACTAGAAGATAGGGGAGAACAGTTGACGCAACACTTAATAAAATATACACGAAATTTTGTCTGATTTTATTAAAATCAACTAACTGCAATAATGCGATTACAACAATAAATAGCGCAACAATTGAATGAATGGAGGCAGATTTAAAGGCAATGGTATATGTTTCTGCTCTACTTAATTCGATGGCAGAAAAACCAAACCAAGTAGGGGTTCCTACTGCACCAAACGACACGGGTACGGTGTTCATGATTAAGGCCAGTATAGCCACTTTTACAGGCTTGTAACCCAACCCAACCAGTATAGGCGCTGCAATGGCTGCAGGAGTACCAAAGCCACTAGCCCCCTCGATGAGAAAGGGAAAAGCCCATCCCACAATCATGAGTTGAGCCACATCATTATCCGTCACTTGGTTGAGCCAGCCTTTAACAATCGAGATACTGCCCGTTACTTCCATGGTTTTGAATAAAAATATGGCACCCCCGATAATCAGAATAGGTGTCCAAGAGACCAATAAACCCTGAAGCACATTGGCATGCACGAGGTTAGGTTCGTATTCGAAAATAATTAAGGTGATAAAATAAACGAATAATGCAGATAATGGTAATGCTTTGTTGGACGGCATTCCATTCGTTTTTACCATTAACCAAATGAGAAAAATTAGGGGTAAAAAAGAAAAAACGGTATGGAGCATTTCTTTAGTGGTTTAAGTGCAAAATACGGTTTTTCAGAAGAGATTCTTAAATATAACTGTTGATTTTAGTGGGTTGGGGTGCTGATTTGTGTTGGTAGTTTAATACTAATGGAATTCATTTAGTATTTGTTTATTTCAAATAGATTTCCTCTTTCACGTAACTTGCATTTAACCAAAAACAATGTTTTGTGAACTCTTTAAGCCCGGTAATTTTATCTGCAATAGGTAAATCATATGTGTCAGCTGCATTTTTTGCATGAGGTCTTACGTGACTTATTCGGTTTGTAGATTTCTTTGGGAAAAATGTTTTTCTTATTCCTTTGTTGGTTACTTCTTTTACAATTTCCCCGTGTGAAACTGTCTTTACCATTTCTTCCCAAACTTTTTTTGCTTCAAGAACATCAGCATGTGGCATATTCCAAAACTTTACTTTTCTTAGAATCAAACTCTCGCCTTCAAATTGATAAAACACAAAGAAAAATTTACTTTCCAATATGTTCTTAAAAGCGGAATCTTCCCAGTCAGTTTCAACAAGTTCTTGGTATTCAAATGTTGGAAATGAAATATCTTCTTTCGGTAAATAATTCTCTTTAAGTCGTATTGTTTTAACTTGAATATCTGCTTTTTCAAACTCCTCTATTTTTTGACCTAGTTCAAGTCCTAAAATTGCATTTGTTAGATTTGCAAAATAACTTTTAGCATTTTGGTTCAATTTTAAACCTAATTCATTTTCGATTTGTTCTGCCGATTTGCCATAGAACGGGTGAAATTTTAGAATTACGATTTCTTCTAATGATTGAACTTTATCTAAAATTTCTGGACGTTCAATTATCTTTCCATAAACAGCACTTTCTTCTTGAGCAATATTTGCGATTATATGATTTACATAACCTTGCTTTAAAGAGTATGCTCTTTGTTTAGCTGGTTCTTTATTAAAAGGTTGATTTCTAAACGATTTTATAGCAGTCGATCCTTTAGTACAAGCTCCCAGATAAAATGTATCTCCTTCTGATAATTCATGTGCTTTTCCATCCTTAATTTTTTGATTGATAAATTCCCAATCTTGTTGTATGATTATTAAATCTTCGTTTGGGTATTGCCAACCATCAACTAATTTAATTATGTAGTCAAGTAAATCTAAATCTTTGTCGTGAAGATAAAATACTAAAAGTAAATGAGCATTTTTTTTCCAAAACGAACTTGTTTCAAATTCTTCCTTATGAACTTCTATATAGTTTATGATATTTAAAACAAGTCTTTCTTTTGATCGGAAATCTCCGTTTTTTAAAGTTTTTAATGGACTTGATTTTAGTTCAATTCCTGCTTCTTTAAAATCGGGTTCTGCATCAGAATTTGGTTCATATCCGAAATAGAATTTTTCTAAAATTTGGCCAAAATTTCCCTTTCCTTTGTAACCGTGTTTTTCTATTTCAACTCCACAAACTTCTCGTAAAGTTTGGTCTTTTAAAAGTTTGGCATAATCAATAATAGAATCTGCTGAATTTAGGTAGAAATTACTTTCTTTACTCATTAGGTGTGATGTCTTTAAAATCTAATAAATTAGACTTCTGATTGTATTTGTATTGTATTAATTTTACACTTCTCCATTCACTTGAAACAGATGGCCTTACACCTTTTATGAATTTTCGTTCTACATTTCTAATATACGAATCTAATGCATCTTGAGTGTAATCATAACCTAACATAAAAGCTTTAATCATGCTATAATCATTATATGCGTATTCGTTTTTAATCCAATCAACATATTTCATCAATTGTAAAATATCTTGAGAGTTTATCTCGTCTTTTTTTATTTCTACTACTAAATAATCTGAAATAGTGGGGCTTTGACCTTGAATATATTTATATCCGAATACATCCATTTTATCCATATAGTCAATTGGTTTAAATGGTGATGCAATTACTTGATGGGAAAGATAATCCCAACAACCAAATATACTTATTGTATCGGGGAAATTATTTGACAGTTGATAAATAAGAGCTGCTTCAATTGCCATTTCGTGTCTTAAACTACCATTTTGGTTATAGATGGTATTTAAAAAAGGGCTTATTTTAAGATTATAAATATCGTTATTGTTTGTTTTAGTTCTAATAAAATCGTGATGAATTAGGTAATCACTTTTAAAAGTATTTGAGTCATTTGGACTACTTATAGCTTTAAGATTACGTCTTAAAATAATATCTTTAAAGGCTTGGTTTTCAGTATCAGAAAATTTGATGAAACTTAATTTCCAAAAGGCCCTTAAAATTTTAAATTTTTCTGGGGCAGAAGATAATATTTCATCCATATCAATTCCATTTTGAAAAAAATAGGGAAAAGGTTCAAATGTGCATATAAATCTATTGTTTATACTGTTTTCTGAATTATCATGTAATAAATCCACTTTAATTTCAGAATAGTTTTGAACACTCGGAATGTTAGCATTGGGGTAATTTAAAAATTTGCAACAACCATTAATATTTATCAATTTCCCAATCCCATATATTTTTCTGTTTATGAAAAAATAAACATTATCACCTTCTTTCATAGAGCAATAATCTGCAAAAGTACCTTCGTGTTGAATTCTCCAAATATTATTCTTAGGACTAGATATCAGTGTTGAGTAAATCCCTTGATTGATAGATTCAACTAATGATTCAATACTATTTAAACCGAATAAATATCCTGCCATTATGAATTTATTTGTGAATAAAGCGCTTCCCCAATTTTTTCAATTACTCCTACTACCAAAGCATTCCCCATAAAAAAAGCTCGTTTCGTATCTGTAATTCCATCAAGTTTAGTATGATTATCTGGAAACATATTTAATCTTTCTAATTCTATTGGTGTTAATCTTCTTAATCCTCTGTCGGACATCACTATATGCTTAAATCTCGATGGGGATTTCCCACCTTCTCCTGTTATTATTGTTCTTGACGCATTATCTAAAGCATCTGGATATATCATTCCTCCTTCAGAATATTTATATACAAAGCCTTCTGATGATTTACGTTCTATCGTTTTTGCGCCTTTTAAATATTCCCATTTATCTTTATCTTTTTCATCAATAAAGAATTCTGATGTAACTTCTCCATTTTGTAGGATACTACCTAAAACAATTTTTTCCCCACTGTAATCAGGCTCTGTTTGAGTCGTGTAAACTTTACCATTTATAAGTAATCCTGTGTTTTGAAAGGGTGATAATTTTCCGTTTTTATTGAAATTATTTGTTATTTCTACCAAATCGCCTTTAAGTTCAACTTCTTGGAATATATTGGTTTTTACCACGGGAAAAGCGTTTGCTATAGTTCCTTTTTTCGTAAGCCAATCAACTTTATTAGATTTTTGAAGCCTTTTATACACTTCTGTTGATTTATGATAACCAATGAAAAAAACTCTTCGTCTTCTCTGTGGCATTCCATACTCTGCTGCATTAATGACCCGCCACTCTACAGCATAATCTAAGTCATTTAAACTTTGAAGCATTACAGCAAAATCACGTCCTCTTTGATTCGCTGGTGATTTTAAAAGTCGATCAACATTTTCTAAAAAAAGGTATTTAGGTTTGTTTTTTTTCTGTTCTAATATCTGATGGATTGACCACCAAAGGACACCTTTTTTGCCTTTTAACCCTTTGGAATTATGAAGCGTTGTGGCAACAGAGTAATCTTGACACGGGAAACCACCAACTAATAAATCGTGATCAGGGATTTCTTCAACATTCCTAGTTATTACTTTGTTAATGTCTTCGTTTGAGTGGTTTTCTTTACCAAAACGTTCTTCGTAAACCATTGAAGCATGTTGTGTTTTTGTTGAAGGTTCCCATTGATTACTCCAAACAATTTTATAATTACTTTTCTCTAGTCCAAGACGAAATCCTCCAACTCCTGCAAATAATTCTGCAACTTTCATTTTCTTATTTTCCATTTTCTTGAGCTTTATAATAATTGATTTTTTCTTCAGCCACTTTCAATATTTCAGATGTAGATTTGGTGTATTTTAATTCTTCCGCAATTTTTTCCGAGTACCAACTTATTATTAAATCACTTTCGGATAGGTTGTAGAATTTTGCAAGCCTAACGATTTGTTCCATTGTCGGTTTTCTTTCGTTTTTTTCAAATTTGCTAATTAAAGATTGGTCAATATCTACTTCAGCAGCTACTTTGCGAAGTATTAAACTCTTTTCCTCTCTAGCAGATTTTAATGTTTCACCTAATGTTTTCATTGGTCAATATTGTTTTAGACTTAATTTGTCCAAATTTATAAAAAAAATTATATTCACAAAATTTAATTTGGTCTTTTAGTTGATAAAAAAGTATTTATTTGACTTAAGAATCTAATTAACTGAAAGACTATTTTTCAAATCGATTTTTTACAGGTTAGCATAGTGGAGAAGGACTGTTTTATGGTAAACTTTTACTTCCCCCCAAAAACCCGATTAAACACCACATAAGTAGCCACCATCGCAAAAATCATAACAGTCACAGAGCTGACAGGCATTAGAATGGCGGAGACTAACGGGGAGAGTTTGCCTTGCACGGCAAAGAATAAACCGACCAAGTTGTAGGTGAACGAAATACCAAAACTCCAGTAGACAATCTTTTTTGTTTTTTTAGCGAAGGTCAATACCTGAGGCAGCAACGTTACGTTGGCGGCATCTACAATCACATCGGAGGAAGGGGAGAAGTTGCTTGAGTTTTGTGTGACGGCAATACCCACCGTAGCAGCTTTAAGGGCGCCCGCATCGTTGAGTCCATCTCCCATCATTAAGGTCGGCAAGTGGTTGTTTTCCTTGTTTTGGATGTACGCTTGTTTGTCAAAGGGCGACTGATGAAAACGAAGGTCGGTATGCGCGTGGGTGAGTTGTTTTAAGGCATTGTACTCTTGGTCGTTGTCCCCCGATAACACCGCAGTGGTGTAGTTGTTTTTTAAGGCGGAAAACAGGTTGCTAATGCCTTCGATGTAGACATTGCTAAACACAAACTTGCCTAAGTAAACCCCGTCTTTACTCACGTAAATAGCAGTCTCAGCATTGTTTTCAGTTTCACCCAACACAAAAAGGGAAGAACCAATTTTTACAATAGCGTTGTCAATGGTGGCTTTGAGTCCTTTGCCTGGAATTTCCTCAAAGGCTGTTGCAACTACCGTTTCTCCCGTAATAAATTTAAACAGTGCTTTACTCAAGGGGTGGTTGGAGTGTTTCACTATTGACTTCACTTGTAGCTTTTCTTGAGCAGTAAGTGACTGTCCTTCGTAAGAGATTTGTGCATCGTGCAGGGAGGTGAGCGTACCTGTTTTGTCGAAGACCACATGTTTGATGGTGTCCATCACTTCTAACACAGCGGTGTTTTTAACATAAAAATGTTTTTGACCAAGCAGGCGAATGGCATTACCATAGGTAAATGGAATAGACAACGCCAAGGCACATGGACACGCCACGATAAGCACACTAGTAAATGATTTTAAGGCAATGGCAACACTGGTGTTTATCCAAAATAAGCCTGCTCCAACCGCAATAAACAATACTATAATGATGAAATATTTGCTAATGGTGTCACTTAAGGAATGCAGGTGGTTATCGTTTTCATCTTCGTATTGATTCCACAAGCGGGTGAGGTAACTTTGGGAGGTTTGCTTCAGTACTTCTATTTCAATGGCACTTCCAACCAAACGACCACCCGCATACAGTTTTTCGCCCGCTACTTTTTCTACTGGTACCGACTCACCACTTACAAAACTATAATCAATAGAGGCTGAGGCGGAGAATAAAATGCTATCACTCGAAATGATTTCGTTGTTGCGGACTAACAAACGGTCGCCCTCTTGCACTTGTGAAGCGGGTAGAGGTACTTCTTCCTGATCGACTAATTTGGTGACTGCTAAGGGAAAATAACTTTTGTAATCGCGCTCGAAGTTGAGCTGGTCAAAGGTTTTCTGTTGAAACAACTTACCCGAAAGCAAGAAGAAAACTAAGCCGCCCAATGAATCAAAATAGCCAGAGCCTACAGCAGACAGCACTTCAAAGGCACTAAACACGAATAAGGCGATAATCCCAATGCTAATCGGGATATCTAAGTTGATGCGTTTGTTTTTAATCGCGCCAAGGGATGATTTGAAATAATCGGCAGCACCAATAAAAAGGATAGGCAACGAAAGCACTAAACTAATCAACCCAAAATAGGCTGCATATTCGGGTTCTACTTTATGGATGTTAGCAATGTACTCGGGGAAGCTAAGTAGCATAATGTTTCCAAAACAAAAGCCTGTGATGCCCAACTGTAGATAGAGTCTTCGTAACGGTTGTTGCTTTTTTGTACGTTGTTTTTGATCAAGGTTGATGAGTGGTTCATAACCAATGGAAGCAAGCAACTCGACCACTTGACGTAGATGACAAGTCGTTTTTATTAAACCCTATTGTCACTTCTTTCTTTAAATAATTCACTGACGACTTTGAAATCCCTTCTTTCAGCTGATAGAGTTTTTCGAGCAACCAAACACAGGAATAACAATGAATTTGTGGGATGTAAAAAGTGACTTGGAGGTAGTCTTCATTTTGAAACTCTACAACGGAGCTAATAATTTCTTCATTATCTAGATAAGCAAACTCACTTTTCGCTTTGGCTTTTAATTGAATGCCAGGATTGTTTTCGAGGTCGTAATAGTTACATAATCCATTTTCCTGAAGAATCGAATACACAGAAGTACAGCCGACACAACAAAAGGAATGGTCGTCTTTGGTTAAGATTTCCTCTTCACATTCGTTGCCGCAGTGGTAGCAATAAGTTTGTTCAGTTGTATTCATTTCAGTGTGATCTTCTTCAAGATAAAATTCTTCTTTTAGTGGACATTTTATTATGATAAAAATCAGGTGGATAGTTTAATTATGTCATAAACCAAGAATAGACAAACTGCCAACTTGTGGTCATGAATCTACTGGAGAAATACAATGTCCCTGGTCCTCGGTACACCAGTTACCCAACAGTGCCGTTTTGGAACAATCAAATTTCGGAGGCAACGTTGGAAACAAAGTATTTTGGAATCGTATTCCGATGAAGATGGTTTAAGCATTTATCTCCATTTACCTTATTGTGAAACATTTTGTACATACTGTGCTTGTAATAAAATCATCACGCAAAACCATTCACTGGAAGCCAACTATGTAAAAGCGATTCTAAAAGAGTGGGGTATGTATCGTGCGCTTTTTTTCGCCAAGCCAAAACTAAAACAGCTACACTTGGGAGGCGGAACACCTACTTTTTTTTCAGCAGAAAACTTAGAAACAATTGTGGGGACAATACTTTCAGAAGTAGACAAAGACCCACAAGCCGAGTTAAGTGTAGAAATTCATCCGAATGTGGTGAGTGAAGAGCAAATAGAAACGTTCAAACAGTTAGGTTTTAACCGGTTCAGTCTAGGTATTCAAGATTTTGACCCTGCAGTGCAAACGGCTATCAACCGTTTTCAAACGATAGAAAAAGTGGAGGAAGTGTTGGGCTGGATTCATCGCATTAGACAATGTGTCTGTGAACTTTGACTTGATTTATGGGTTGCCCTTTCAAACGATGAAATCTATTATCGATACGTTTGAGGCCGTCATCAATTTTAAACCGGACCGTATTTCATTTTACAGTTATGCGCATGTGCCTTGGAAAAAGAATGCACAGCGGAGATTCACGGAAGAAGATTTACCTACGGGGTCAACTAAATTAGCATTATATGAGAAAGGAAAAGCACTATTGTCAAAAGCAGGATACGAAACCATCGGTATGGATCACTTCTCTTTGCCAACTGATGAGTTACATCGTGCGCTTCAGGCAGGCAAGTTAAACCGTAATTTTATGGGGTATACCGTTACCAAGTCGTCCACCTTGATTGGTTTAGGTGTTTCAAGCATAAGTGAAACTAATGGTATGTATGTGCAGAATGAGAAAAGTATCAAAGCCTATTACGATTTATTAGCAGATGATAAGTTACCTATTGTAAACGGTCACTTACAGAGCGATGAAGACAAAATCATCAAAAAACACGTGATGAACTTAATGTGTCACTTTGAAACTTCGTGGCCAATTGATGGGGAAGAGCAACTGTTGGTAAAACAATTTTCAGCCAAGCGCTTTGAGATGTTGAAAGATGAGTTGTTGGAAGAAAATGGAAATACGTTGTCTGTAAAAGAAGAAGGTCGTTCGTTTGTGCGCAACATTTGCATGACGTTAGATCCGTATCTGCTGAAAGCCAACCCAGAGACCAGCATGTTTAGTCAGACGGTATAATCTGAAATAGTTCAAGCGTCCGTTTGGACTTAAAACGCATTGTTTGAAATTTAGCATTAATATTTTTTATGATTTGTCTCTATTAACTTTAATTAATCTGATTATTTATAATTATAAATTATGGTTAATCTTACAGTGTTAATTAAATATTATGATTATGAAAAATATATTTCTAAGTTTGGCTTTATCGTCTATGATTAGCATTTGCTCTCTCGCCACTGATTCCACTAAATTTTATCTTATGCCACACGTACAGCTTGTACCAAAAACTGGTCAAACTGGAATAACACTTGGTGCAGATGCAGCTTATTCGCCCATCCATCGTTTTTTTGTTGGGGTATCCTATCAGCAAATTGTGAATCGGTTTATGCCACTTACGGAAGATGATATTCGTAAAGAACTGACGAGTAAATGGGGTGGTTTAAAGTTCGAATATCAAGCTGTGAACCATGAAAAATACAAAGTGTATACTCATGTTGCCGGTGGAGCAGGAATATTAGATATCATCATCGATGAAGCAGGAGCTTTACCTGATGAACAGGAAAATTATTCATATTTCCAGCTGGGAGTAAATTTCGATATGCCAATTAGTTATTCGTTCAGTATTTCACTCGGGTGGCAATACCGATTTGTAAGTGAAATACAGTATAAAAATGTGACTTCTCAAGATATTGGGGGAGTGAGCAGTCAATTTGGTCTGCGCTATTTTTTTAATCGATAGCAGATTTAAGAAATATAGTGTTTAACTACCATCCGAGTTACTCGAAGAGAACTCTGTATGCTTTGTTGTTACATTAATTGACTTTCTGAATTTTTGAGAGCAAGTACCTAAGTGGAAGGAATCTATACTTTTTAAGGCTGCTTTTCACTCAAATATTTCCAATATCTTTTCGGAACATGCCTTACATGTAGTTTTGTGTTTTTTCGTTCTTCAATGTTGGTACTTTTAAAATAATCTTTCCAGAGTTGTTGAAATTCAAGCTCTGATTCTGCAAAAATCTCTTCCGAAGTGGCAGTGGGGCTATAATTATTTTTAAAATTTAGAATAATAGTTTCAACCGTTTCTAAATCATAAAATATCCCATAGTTGCGCTTTAAGTCATAGATAATCCACTTTTGATCTGCGTAGCGGTTTTTAAAATGGTTTACTATGAGTGGTAATACATTAAAATCAGGTGATATATTCGCAAAGTAAATACCATCAGCAGTTAATTTAAATCGCACAAAAGCAGTCATGCGATGGCGTTCCCTGCTTACACTTTTTGCCAGTTTACTTACCTGTAATATGTATTGGTTTCCATAGTCTGAAGCTACATTTTCTTTGTGATCAAAAATATATTTGATGGCTTGGTAAAGCAAGTTTTCAAGATTTTCCACCTCACTTAAAAAAGTATAATAAAGTCGTTGAAGTTGGTTGTAGGTAATTTTAGTTTTCAATCCTTTCCATACGCGGTTAGCTTTCTCATTGTCTGTTACTACAACTTTACCAGTACTAAAGAGACTTTTTTGGTAAAGGTGCTCAGGGCAAATAGTTGGATTGACTAATTTCTCCTCATAGCATATAAATATAGAGGTTAACAACCCATCAAAGGAACCGTCATAAATAAGAGTCACCATGATATTAAAAAAGAGGGAGTTGAGTACTCAGCATGTTTGAATACTTGCTTGAAGATGTTTTAAGAATCAGACTTTTAATTTTTTCAGCAGTTAAATCCCTTTTTTCAAATCTTCTTGAGCTGCATAAAATAAAATATTGAGCCCTGTTAGAAGCAACCCCTAATTTTTTGAGGTGTTCCCAATCAAGATTTCTGAATTTACGTGCTTGTAATATCTTATTCACGGATTTCATTCCAATTCCAGGTACTCTTGCAAGTAGTTGTTTATCAGCTTTGTTTACATCTACAGGGAAGAAATGCATATTCCGCAATGCCCAACCAAGTTTAGGGTCAATATCTAAATCAAGGTCTTTATGTTGGTCATTTAGGATTTCTTTGATATCAAAACCATAAAAGCGGAGTAACCAATCGGTTTGGTAGAGCCGGTTTTCCCTGAGCATAGGTACCTCACTTCCTATTTTTGGTAAGCGTGCATCGTGGCTAATCGGTACGTAACCAGAATAATACACTCGTTTTAAATCAAATTTTTTATAAAAATAATCGGATGTGTACATGATTTGCATGTCGGTTTCACCACTAGCACCTACAATCATTTGCGTGCTTTGTCCAGCTGGAGCATATTTCGGAGTACTTTTGATTAATTTTTTCTCCGAGTTATAGAGCACAATTTCATCACGAACTTTAGTCATTGGTTTTATAAAATCTGCTCTGTTTTTTTCCGGAGCCAATAACTTTAAACCTTCCGCTGTCGGGATTTCGATATTCACACTTAACCGGTCAGCGTATAAGCCCGCTTCACGCATGAGTTCATCACTAGCACCCGGGATGGATTTCAAATGAATGTAGCCGTTAAAATTTTCTTCTAATCGTAATTTTTTGGCGACAGCCACTAGCCGTTCCATGGTGTAGTCTGCATTTTTGAAAATGCCGGAGCTTAAAAAGAGTCCTTCAATGTAATTGCGTCTGTAAAAGTTAATGGTCAAGTCAACTACTTCCTGCACTTGAAAAGCTGCCCGTTGTATGTCGTTACTTTTTCGGGTAACACAGTAAGCGCAATCAAAAATACAATGGTTGGTTAGCAAGATTTTTAACAACGAAACACATCGACCATCTGCGGTGTAGGTATGGCAGATTCCAGAGGCGGAAGCATCTCCTAAACCCTTCGATTTGTTCGTTCTGTTACTACCACTGGAAGAACACGAAACATCGTATTTTGCAGCGTCAGCAAGTATTTTAAGCTTTTCCTGAGTTCGTGTGAATGACATTCACAATCCTTTCTTGTTTTAGTGAATTGGGTTATTCAAGCTACTAATTTTTTGAATCTGATGGAATAGTTTGCGCTGATTGGTTTGTAAAGTTTTGAGTTTGTGGATAGTTAGCAGAGTGTTGGACACTCTTCACTATACGAGGTTTATCATCTCGAATTTAGATATTCAGGATTTTAAATCCTTTTAATCTGTAGTTCGACTTTGCAAAAGCCGAACAGTGGGATTATAAAAGTGCTCACTTCTAACTTGTCTTTTGGATGAACGATTTTCTCTAAAATGATACTGTTTAAAGTGATCTAATACTATTAAGCCTGAAATATCATCATGGATCCATTTGTTTTCTGAATTCATATCAGACAGAATAATTTCAAACTCTTCTATTCCGATTTCCCATTTTGTGCTACAGTCAATAAAGATAATTAGTGGGTAGCCTAAGTTTTTAGAAAGCTCTAAATAACTGTCTCGTTTAACTTTGATTTTTTGGAGTAATTTTTTAAATGTATTATCATTAACCAATTCATTTTCAACATTTATTTGATTGGTTTTTTTTTCGCTATTTTGAAAATTATGGATATTTCCAAGCATTTGGTCATTTGGCTTATTTATTCGGAAAACTTCAACTATATAAGTGATTTCCTCTTTTTTACATATCCAATCAGGTTTTTGTGTTATAGAATTTAGAAATGTTATCGGTTCATCATACAGTAAATCAAACCCCAATTTATCCAAATAAAATCCACATTTCATTTCTGATAACCATGATGTAAAATTAATAGGGTCATTACCCATAAAATTAGGATTCCTTATACATTTTTGTAGTTTAGATTCTAGTTCGATTAATTGTTTTTCAAACAGTGGGTTTTCTGAAAGATATTTCGCTCTCAATTGATTTATATTATTCATAAGCTATTGAATATAAAATTATTTCTCAAGTACGCTTCTATTCTTGATAAGGATTAAAAAAAATATTATTAAAACCTGTTATCTAAAAATCAAAAAAAATCCTGACAAATTTCTACACCGGTCAGGATTAAGCTTGTAAAAGGCATTATATGTTACTTCCTAGAAATAGCTTTCTTAGCTGCTTCTACGATGTTGTCAGCTGTTAAGCCATACTTTTTCATTAATTCATCAGGAGCACCACTTTCACCAAAGGTGTCGTTTACGGCTACAAATTCCTGTGGGGCAGGGTGGTTTGTTGCTAACACTTGAGAAACACTTTCGCCTAAGCCACCAGCAATTTGGTGTTCTTCAGCAGTTACCACACAACCAGTTTTCTTTACTGATTTTAAGATTGCTTGTACATCCAAAGGCTTTATTGTGTGAATGTTGATTAAGTCCACATTGATGCCTTCTTTTGCTAAGGTATGACCTGCTTCTATCGCTTCCCAAACCAAGTGACCTGTTGCAATGATGGTAACATCGGCACCTTCGTTTAAAACAACTGCTTTTCCAATTTCAAATTTTTGATCAGCAGGCGTGAAGTTAGGCACCGCTGGTCGACCAAAGCGTAAATATACTGGTCCTTCATACTCAGCCACTGCTAAAGTAGCTGCTTTCGTTTGGTTAAAGTCGCATGGATTTATTACGACCATATGTGGTAACATTTTCATCATCCCAATGTCTTCCAACACCTGATGAGTAGCCCCATCTTCACCTAAAGTTAGACCAGCATGGGACGCACAAATTTTTACGTTTTTGCCAGAATAACATACCGACTGACGAATTTGGTCATATACTCTACTGGTAGAAAAGTTAGCAAACGTACCAGTAAATGGTATTTTACCACCAATTGTCATTCCTGCTGCTAAACCAATCATGTTTGCTTCAGCAATACCGACTTGGTAAAATCGCTCTGGAAATTCTTGCTGAAAATCACCCATTTTTAGTGACCCAATTAAGTCAGCGCAAAGAGCAACTACATTAGGGTTTTTACGACCAGCTTCAAGCAATCCAACACCAAAACCTGAACGCGTGTCTTTTTTCTCTGAGTATGTATATTCTTTCATGTCTTTTTTTCGAAACGCAAAAATAAATTTTTATTCCGTTTTATATGTAATCTGTTGATAAGTCTTTCTTAATAAAGTCGAACGGTTGTAGAACCATGTTCTAAAACTTTAAATTCTTTGATGGAAGTATGTTCACTGCCAGGAGAATCTTTCGATTTGAATACCAACAAATAGTTTCCTGGTTGCATCGCCATATTTATCTGACTGCTCTCTGTGGGAATGTTATATACCCATTCTTGCTCACCATTTTCTTTAATCAGATAAATGCTTCCGTAACCTTTTTTGCTCACCGGAATATTAACTCTTCCAGGAGATGTTAAATCCACTCTGTTGGTTTTACTTTGTTCAATTCTCACGCGTTTATAGATGCGTGGTACGGTTAACACTTCGATATCATATTCGCCTACCAATAATTTTTCAGTTTCGCCCACAGGCATCACGTGAATGGTGTGGTTGCTACCTGCTTTTCTGATGATGGCTTGTAGGTTGTCGTATTCTTTGTAGCCGGATTGAAACAGCTGTAGTTGACCTTGTGGGGTGGGGACTTGAATTACATTTAACTCACCGCCTTTTAAAAAGATGTTCGATTTTTTCACAGGGGGAATAGTGTTCACCACCAAATCATAACTCATGACAGGGTCAATCTCCAATTCATCTGCTTTACCATCTGATTTGATGTAGTGAACATAGTTGTACTCCGGAGTGCCCGTCATGTTGTTGGAGAAAGTCATGTTCACATTTGTCTCGGTGGCTTTTCCGTAGCTATCGAGTAAGTCTACACGAACACGCGTTTCGCCTAAGGTACGTTGCACTAAATCACTTAAAATTAACTTGAATGATTTGATGGTAGTCGCATTTTTAAACTGACCAATACAATCAAATGCATCGGCATATTTGGGTTCCATGCCTAAACCAATGATAAAAGGTTTTAAGAAAATTCGTTTCCGTTGAAGGGCTACAGACACTTTGCAGGGATCGCCATCGCAAGATTCTAGACCATCGGTAATAATGATGATCACATTTCTATATTGATTGCTTTCAGGAAAATCATCGGTCGCCTGAAGCATAGAGTAGGCAAGAGGAGTAACACCTTTAGGATCAATGTTGGCTAGTTTGGATTTGATGTTTTCATGGTTGTTAAGCGCAAAAGGGGCCTCTAATTTGGTGTCTTTACAATTTTGAAACTCTCTGACTATATTGGTGTCCATAAACCCGAAGTGCTAGCACCACATTTTTATCAACTTTGAGAGAGTCGACTATTTCTGACAACACGTGTTTGGCTATATCAATTCGCTTTTTGCCTTCCCACTCAGCATTCATGCTCCCTGAGCCATCCAGTAAAAAAAGAATCCGTGTCTGTGGAGCAGCCTCACCAGGTTTGCGCTGGTATTGTGCTTCAGAGACACGGATTAGTGCAAACAGAAAGAGTAATATGGTTACTAGTTTCTGCATGTGTATTTATTTAATAGTCGCCTAAAGTTTCCTCTAGTTGTGCTAAGGCAATATCTTTTTGTTCATCATTTGGTGCAACACCATGCCATTTGTGTGTTCCAATCATGAAGTCGATAGGGTGTCCCATATCTGTTTTCATTAATATCACTACTGGCTTCGATTTGCCACAGGCAGCTTTTGCTTTTTCTAATGTTTCCACAACTTTAGCCATGTTGTTTCCTTCATTCAGTTCTAGTACTATCCATCCGAAGGCTTCCCATTTGGCAGCTAAGATTTTTTAAAGACATTACCTGATCGACAGGACCGTCAATTTGTTGACCGTTATAGTCAACCGTCACGATTAAGTTATCTATTTTGTGGTGTGCCGCATAAATTGCTGCTTCCCAAATTTGACCTTCTTGTAACTCGCCATCACCAGTCAAGCAATATACTAATTTGTCGTCTCCATTAATTCTTTTTGTTTGAGCTGCTCCAGCAGCTACAGAAATGCCTTGACCCAATGAGCCAGAAGCCATTCTAATTCCTGGTAAACCTTCTTCCGTTGCAGGGTGACCTTGTAAACGCGAGTTAATTTTTCGGTGTGTAGCTAATTCTTTTGGATCAAAATATCCAGCGCGAGCAAGAGTGCTATAAAAAACAGCTGAAATGTGACCATTAGATAAGAAAAACAAATCTTCATTTTTCCCGTCCATGGAGAAGTTGTTGTTGTGGGTCATTAATTTAAAATAAAGCGCCACAAAATAGTCGGCACAACCTAGAGCACCACCGGGGTGACCTGATGCACAACCATGAACCATTCTTACGATGTCTCTTCTTACCTGTGAAGCAACTTTTTCAAGCTCTTTAATTTCTTCTTGCGTAGCCATTCTTACTTTAAAATTTGATCTGTGTGGTTTTTGGTGTCCACTTTTTTGATTATTTCTTCTATTATTCCTTTTTCGTCTATGACAAAGGTCGTTCGTGCTATTCCCATAAATGTTTTACCATACATGCTCTTTTCTTTCCAAACGCCATACAAATTAACGAGTTCTTGCTCAGTATCTGCAATTAATGGGAAAGGTAAATCAAATTTGTTGATAAAATTTTGATGTTTTTTTTCTGTATCACAGCTAACACCTACAACTGCATACCCTTTTTTAAGCAGTAAATCATAATTATCTCTCAAATTACAGGCTTGTGTTGTGCAACCAGGTGTGTTGTCTTTAGGGTAAAAATAAATCACTAATTTTTTACCAGCGAAGTCAGCCAATGTTATTGAGTTGCCATTTTGATCTTTACCTGTGAACGCAGGTGCTTGTTGTCCAATAGTTAATTCCATAATTTCGTTTTACTAATCAAAACTTTAGGCTTGCGAAATTGTTTTAAAACAGATGAAGATTCAAGCGGTTAGTAAGAAATTTTGAGGGAATCAACACAATTATATTCAAATGAGGTTATTTTAATTCACCTTCTTTTTATTAACTTACAACCACAAATGAAAAACAGTCTACATACAGTCGTATCTCTAATTTGGCTTCTAGAAGCACGAGGGGAACGGTATGTTTGTATTTAACGATAATTTATTTCAAACAAAAAGCCCCTTGAGTGTAAACTTAAGGGGCTTTTTTTATGTACAGGAATCATGGATAAAAAGTATAGTTCAGGTATTTTGATGGGGATTGCGGGGGTGTTGTTGTTTTCAACAAAAGCGGTTATTGTGAAGTTGATGTATCAATACGATGTAGACGCTATGGGGGCGCTGTTGCTTCGCATGGGGTTTGCGTTGCCAATCTATTTATTCTTTCTTTTTTTGGATAGGAAAGCATTATTTACCGTTTCAAAGAAGGACTTTTTAATCATTTTATTAATGGGTTTTTTAGGCTATTACATGGCTAGCTTGTGGGATTTTAAAGGCTTAGAATTAATCGATGCGAGTTTAGAGCGATTAATTTTATTTGTCTACCCCACCTTTGTAGTCTTAATGAGTCGATTCTTTTTGAAACAACCCATCACAAAAAAACAGTTAGCCGCTATACTTATTACCTATGTTGGGGTAATAATCATTTTTTTGCCTAAAGTGCTCGGTAAAAGTGATGAAACTACCTTACAAAATATTGAAGGAGCAACTTATATTATCTTGAGTGCGATATGCTATGCTATGTTTTTGACATGGAGTCAAAACGTGATGGGTCGGGTTCCTGTAAGGTTATTTACTTCATTGGCTTTAATCGTTTCTTCATTCTGTATGTTAATTCACTTTAGCTTTACCACTGATTTAAGTGTTTTTCATAAACCAGCGGGTTTATATATTTATGGAGCAATTATGGCGGTGTTTGCTACAGTAATTCCATCCTATTTAATTTCTGCATCAATCAGTCGCGTGGGGGCGGGCACTACAGCCATTCTAGGTGCGATGGGTCCGGTATCCACGATTACCTTGGCGATATTATTTCTGAATGAGCGACTCACACTATTACAAGTATTGGGAGCTGCAGTAATTTTAATTGGAGTAATGCAAGTGAAAAGAAAGTAAAGCCTATTTTTGCAGGATGAATAAACCGAGTTTTGATGATATCTACATGGAACTTGCCCAAAATTTGGGTAAGAAGTCACACTGTATTGTGCGTAATGTGGGCGCGGTGTTGACAAAAGATACACGTATTATATCAATTGGATACAATGGTCCACCTCCCAACACTCACAACTGTGATGAAGAATGGCCAGAAAAAGGTTGTGAGCGTGATTCAAAAGGAAGTTGTTCATTAGCCTTGCATGCCGAACAAAACGCCATTTTATATGCGGTAAACAACAGAACTAGTGTGGAAGGAGCAACGATGTATGTGACACTTTCTCCTTGTATCTCCTGCGCAAGACTGATGTTGGGGGCTAAAATTTCGAAAGTCATTTACTTGGATTCGTATGCAGATTATAAAGGGTTAACGAAAGATGAAGGAGTAGAATTTTTAAAGAAATTTGGGGTAGAGGTTGAACAGTATCAAACTTCCTTGTAAATTATAGGTCTTTCTTAATAAAATTAGGATCTAAAAAGAGACATATGAAAAAATTAAGTTTACTATTCGCCTTTTTCTTACTTGTTAAGTTCGTTAATGCTCAAAACGAGTTGCCTATAAACGAACAAACAGGTAAAGTGACTTTTTTAAAGGTCGTTGATGCTGAGGGATTGAGTGCTAAAAAATTGTATCAATTGACAAAAGAATGGGCAGAGTCAAAAGGATTTACTTTACAGGAAGAGGTAGTAGCAGATGAGGTTGTATATAAAGCTTCTACTAAAGTATACTATCCATCAGCAGATGGTGGAGGTACAACAGATGAAGGTATTGTCCATTTTTCATTTTCAGGTTTTTTCAAAGACGGTAAGTATCGGTTGATTGTAACAGACTTTACTCATGAAGGTGACGGCAAGTTGCCTGATGGAGGTAAGTTAGAAAACCAAACCCCTGAATGTGGTAAAATAAAAATGTCAGGTAGAGGTTGGGTGACCATTAAAAACAAAACAAGAGAAAATATTGAGGAATTGATTGCTGATATTCAACGGGTAATCAAAGAAGTTGAAAATGACCCTGCAAATAATGATGATTGGTAATTGTGGTTGATTATTTAATTTAGGACACTAAAAAAGCCCCAATTTCTTGGGGCTTTTTTTATGTTTTTTTTTAAAATTTTATTTTGAACCCAAAGCTTTCGGGGTCATCTCTATGAATTGGTGTTTTAATTTTATTGTTTTCAATATCCAGTAACATAAGTGTTTTAATGCCATATACTTCATCAGGGATATGTTTAAATTCATTTTCATTTAAAAACAAAACTTCAAGGTGTGTTAGAGAGGACATGTTTTTTGGTAAACGTTTTAAATGGTCATGTTCCAAATGCAAAATCTTTAACGCAGGTAAACGACTTAATATTTCGATGTTTTTTTCGAGATTAATATTGGTTTCATCGTTGAGAAATAGTTCTTCCAAATTGATTAAATCGATCAAATTCAACTGGGAGCGTCTCAAAATCATTACCACTTAACTCCAAGGTCTTTAAGTGTGAAAGCGAAGTGATTTCTCTTGGAATTTCCTTTAAATGGTCGTTTTTTAAACTCAAATATTCAAGGTTTTCAAACTTTAACCAAACAACAGGGTCTAACTTTAATGTTTGATCACTTAGGTTGAGTCGAAAAACTTTTTCAGGTTCTTTTAGTGCTTCTTCTATGTTAGTATACTCTTTGTTATAAAGCGTAGAGTCAGCATTTTGTGAGAAACCTATTTGTACTGAGGTTATCAGCAGCGCGAGTATTATTATGAGAGTAGTTTTCATAGACCTGACAGATTATTATGTTTTTTTATTTAAAACGATTTTATCATTAATGTTACTAATGATACGTTTCTGTTGATATCAAGGTTCATATCTAAAGTACATTTAAGTATTAATACTTATTATGAGAGGCATAAGGTTAAGCAAGTATTTTTAACTTTTGTGAGACAGAGTTGTTATAGTAGGTATGCAGATTTTTAAAACATCGTATAATGATAAAAAAATCAATCGGCTAATTAACGAAGCTGTTGGAGAGTCGTATTCGTTTGCAGAACGTTGGAAGTTACGAGGTATTGGTTCGAAGCGGTTGGTGGTGTCGGCTGCCTCATCCGATTTTGAGGTAGCGAGAAACCCTGAACATTATCAAACGGTTGTGTCAATAGAGCTGAGACCTAAAGGGTTGCTTGTATACTTTAGAAAAAAAATCGATAATTATACAGCTGTATTTCCCTTCCATAAACTTGTAATAAACAAAACAAACGATGTTCAACTTCAGTTGGGAAATGCTTCGATTACTTTTGCAGATGGCTATGTCAAGGATAAATTATTTTTTGATAAAGTCCGAAAAGATGATGAATCAATGAATTTGTTTTACCTCTAACGCATCCGCGCATTCCGATAACAAGGTGTTAATTGATTTATTAAACAAAGGGTGAATAAATTCAGGACTGATTTCAGATAAAGGTATTAGTGTAAAGCGTCTATCTTGAATGTAGGGGTGAGGTACTTTTAAGTCTTTTAAATCAATTATTTCATCTTCAATAAAGAGGATATCGATATCAATCAAACGTTCGCCCCATTTTACATACCGAACACGACCTAATTCATTTTCAATATGTTGAATAATATGTAAAATTTCTTCTGGTGAAAATTGCGATTTAACTAACACTACCTGATTTAAAAAAGCATTTTGATCTTCTTTACCCCATGCAGCGGTTTCATACAATTGTGAGGCTTGTAAAACTTTACCCAATTCCTTCTCAATAAGTTTTTTTGCGTTCTTTAGCACTTCAACACGGTCACCTATGTTTCCACCTAATAGCAGGTGGACTGTTCTATGAAACTCTTTTTTTGAAGGTTTGGGCATAAGTAAGCGATAAATAAGGCTGCAAATAAACGTCAATTTCTTAATTTGACCTAAAATTTAGACCTATGAACTTCTTAAAAAATATTTTATCCTCGTTTATCGGTAGTGTCTTAGCTATTTTGGTAGGTGGGTTTTTGTTGATTGTGTTGGCGGTTGCTGTTGTTATGGTGGTTGTTGATCAGCCCGAAACAATAGACATAGACGCTGACAAGAATAAAATGCTTCAAATTTCTCTTACGGAAGAACTAGTTGAATATAAAAAACCAACTCCGTTTGACGACATGGATTTACCCGCTTTTTTTGGTGCTGCCAGTCAAGATGGTTTAATACAGTTATTAGCGGCAATAGATGAAGCAGCTACCGATGATGAAATCAAAGGTATTTTCTTAAACCTATCCGGTATTACAGCAGGCTATTCTCAAGTGAAAGAAGTGAGAGATCATTTGTTAGCCTTTAGAGAGAAAGTCAGAAAAGCCCATTTTTGCATATAGCGAAGTGTTGAGTGAGAAAGCCTATTATTTAGCTTCAGTAGCTGATAAGTTATATATGATGCCGGAAGGAATGTTAGAATTTCGTGGTCTTTCTATTGATAGAATGTATTATAAAAACTTACTAGAAAAACTGGAGATTAAACCCCGAATCTTCCGGGTGGGTCAATTTAAAAGTGCGGTAGAGCCTTTTTTACGGGAAGATATGAGCGAAGCTAACAGACGTCAATTACGCGAGTTTTCCGAGTCGTTGTATGGCTCAGTGTTGAAAGAAATAGCTCAATCACGAAATATTGACCCAACCATTTTACGCACCATTTCAGATGAATTAAAGGTCCGAAATGTAACCGATGCGGAAGCTCTCGGAATGATTGATGCAGCTATCTACCAAGATGAAGCCATTGCAAGAACGAAAGCGTTTTTTGATATCGACAGCGAAGATAAAATCAATTTTCTATCACCAAAGGCATACATGAAAGAAAAAACAATATCGGCTTCTTCTGGACAAATAGCGGTGGTGATAGCGGAAGGAGAAATAATTTCTGGTGAGTCCATTGACAGTTATTTAGGTTCAACTTCATTTGTGAAAGATCTTAAAAAGGCAAAAGACGATGACAATGTGAAAGCCATCGTTGTTCGAATCAATTCACCAGGGGGGAGTGCCCTAGCTTCAGACGTAATGTGGCGTGCGATTCAACAGACGGCAAAAACTAAACCTGTAATTGCTTCCATGTCAACGGTAGCTGCTTCTGGTGGTTATTACATGGCCATGGCGTGTGATTCTATTGTGGCAGAACCTTTAACCATTACGGGTTCCATAGGTGTTTTTGGTGTTCTATTTGAAATAGATGAATTTTTGAGTAACAAATTAGGCATTACCACCGATAGAGAAAACACGGGTCAATTTTCAGATTTAGGTTCACCAACGCGTAAAATGACACCACAGGACAGTGCAATTATTCAAACAGAAGTTAACCGAATTTACGAAGTGTTCACCACGAAGGCTGCCCAAAGCCGAAGCATGAGTGTGGAAAAATTAAAGAGCTATGCAGGAGGTCGTGTTTGGTCTGGTCTGGAAGCAGAACAAATTGGTTTGATAGATGAACTAGGAGGTTTAGATAGAGCAGTTGCTGTAGCGGCTGAAAAAGCAGGTGTTTCAGATTATAAAGTACAGTACATTTCAGACGATAAGAGTTTCTTTGAAAAAATTTCAAGTGACTATTCTTCATCTTTAGCTGAAAAAGCAATGATAGAAAAAATAGGGGCTGAGCAATACCAGTACCTACAATTGATAGAAAAAATGAAACGTTTTCAAGGCATCCGAGCGAGCTTGCCTTACGATTTAAAAATCGATTGATAGGTATTTTGACCAATAGCCATTAAATTTGCAAAGAATTAAAAAAATATAATATGTCAGACAACAGACACGATTGGACGAAGGAGGAGATTTTAGAAATATATAATTCACCATTTCTTGATTTAGTATACCGAGCGTCTACTGCACATAGAAAATACCATAACCCACAAGAAGTACAGGTTTGCACGCTGTTGTCTGTAAAGACAGGTGGTTGTCCTGAAGACTGTGGTTATTGTCCACAAGCAGCACGTTACCACACGGATGTGAAAGTACAGAAGTTGATGGAAGTGGATGAAGTGCTAACAAGTGCAAAAACAGCCAAAGAAAACGGAAGCACCCGTTTTTGTATGGGAGCAGCCTGGAGAGAAGTGCGTGATAACCGCGACTTTGACAAGGTGTTAGACATGGTTAAGGGTGTGAACTCAATGGGTATGGAAGTGTGCTGTACATTAGGAATGTTGACAGACGACCAAGCACGTAGATTGAAAGAAGCTGGTTTGTATGCCTACAACCACAACTTAGATACAAGTGAAGAACATTACGATGAAATTATTAGTACACGTACTTATGGTGATCGTTTAGATACTATTAATAATGCAAGCAAAAACAAGCTTTCTGTTTGTTCAGGTGGAATAATCGGAATGGGCGAGTCTATTGAAGATCGAGCGCAGATGCTAGTGACGTTAGGTAACTTGCCAATACACCCCGAATCAGTGCCTGTTAATGCGTTGGTTCCTGTGGCAGGAACACCGTTAGAAAAACAACCACGGGTTTCTATTTGGGAAATGGTACGTATGATTGCTACTGCAAGAATAGTAATACCAAAAGCAATGGTACGACTTTCTGCGGGACGTGAGCAAATGAGCTTTGAAGAACAAGCCATGTGTTTTATGGCAGGTGCTAACTCAATCTTTGCAGGAGACAAGTTATTAACTACACCAAACCCATCAGTAGATAGAGATAAAGAAATGTTCCAGTTGTTGAACATCAAACCAAGAGAAGCGTTCAAAAATGGTGACAAACCACAAGTAAAGTTTGATCAAATACCAAGCGTTCAAAACGCTTAATTTCTGAAATACTTATTAAAGATATGTAAGTTGTTGGGCGTAAGTTCAACAACTTTTTTTTGCCCTGTAGGCGAGGGGGAGGTGAATCAATATCGGAAAAGTCATCCCAGAATTTTGTTTTTCACAAAATATCAGGGATCCAATTGAGGCAGAGGCGTGCTTTTTGGCTTGCGATGGATAGATCCCAGACATTGTTACACTACGTTGCACAATTCTGGAAAGACAGTTTGATAATTTATTCACAATAACCCAATGACAGAGTGCTTTGTAAACCAGCCAGAACATTATATTTACAGTTGTGCTATCGATTATATTTAAGGAAAAGGGCTAGTGGAGTTGGTGATGATTTGGTAGGATTGGCGAAGTCAGAGACTTCTGATTATCAGTAAAGCTTAAGTTACCCTTAAAAAGGTAAGCTTAAGGTGGTAGAGTCAAACTTAAATAACCATTTAAAATGAAGAATAAGTTTTTAGTTGTTATTGTTCTGATAATTGTTGTGTACTTTATTTATCATTTTGTGTTTAAGCAGGGGGGTAGTAGATATCAAAAAGCATACTCAGAAACATATATTAATTCTTTACATGGTCATGTAGGTTATGCGGAAGAAAGTAAAGGCTCTGTTTTTTTTAGTGTAAATAATGATACAAATGAGTACTTACTTTGTGAACCACAAATGGAGATTGATAAAAAGGAAATAAACTCAGGTATGCGTGTGGACAAGGATAGTTGTAGTTTTGAAATTATCATTAATGATATTAAGTATAATTTCAAATTAGACCATGAATTGTATAAGACTCCAAAATGTCCAAATCAGGTGCTATATACTTGGTAGATTTCCTTCACTGGTTTAAAATTAATGAAGCGACAAGCTTTTTATTAATACAAAGTAGTTCGCAACTGCATTTTCAAACTCACTTCCCCTTACTCACCTTCAACGGATTCACCCGTTTCCGCTCCACCGTCTTCACATACAGCTTCTCTACTTTCACTCTTGCCCAATCCGTTTTTCTTAAAAATTGTAAGCTCGACTTCACAGAGGGATCATGGGTAAAGCAGCGAATTTTTATTTCTTCACCTAAATCTTCCCAGCCATATTCTTGCACTAAATATTCAACAATATACTTGAGGGTAATGCCATGTAAAGGGTTGTTTTCTTGTTCTGCCATAGTTTTTACCAGTCAATTGGTCGATAATCTTTAAGAAACTGTCCACACCAGTGTTTGCCAGTGTTAATGCCATCAATCAATGGATCCATCACCCGAGCTGCACCATCTACAATGTCTAGCGGTGGTTGAAAATCGTGTTCTTCTTGTTTCTTTTTAGATAATTCTACCGGATCTTCATCAGTAACCCAACCAGTGTCTACCGCATTCATAAAAATACCATATTTAGCAAAATCAGAAGCGGAAGTGTGTGTTAACATATTCAAAGCAGCCTTGGCCATGTTGGTGTGTGGGTGGCGGTCTTCTTTGTGAAAGCGTTGAAATTTTCCTTCCATTGCCGATACGTTGATGATGTGTTTTTTACCCGTATTTTCTTTCTTCATTAGCTTGGAAAGACGGTTGCACAAAACAAATGGAGCAATGGAGTTGACCAGTTGCACCTCCACCATTTCAGGCGTTTCTATTTCGCCCAAACGTAGGCGCCAGCTGTTGGTTTTTCGAAGGTCAACCTGTTGTAAATCTGCATCCAACTCACCTTCAGGAAACACTTCTTTTGAAGGCAACGAATTGTCAAAGCTATAAGGGATTTGAGATAACTTAGCCGAAGAACGCAAACCAATTCCTGGTTCAGGATCGTGCCACGAGACGGGGAGTGCATTGTTTTGTTTACTTGAAGCACCAGCAGTCAAAGCTTTCAATTCGCCTATACAGTAGTTGTGGTCCGCCAATAAGTCTTGTGTGTAAGGACTCAGTTTTTCATAAGGTAACTCCTCATTTTTCATCATGTGATGATAAAATCCCGCAGGTCTTCGTACCGTTTGTGCCGCATTGTTGATAAGAATATCCAATCGGTCGTATTGCATTTCAATGAAGTTGCAAAATATCTCCACACTGGGGATGTGTCTTAAATCCAGTCCGTGAATTTTTAAACGATGTCCCCAGTCGCTGAAGTCATCTTCTTTCGCAAATCGGTTGGCAGAATCTACTGGAAAACGAGTTGTGGCAACTACCGTAGCACCTGCTCTCAACAACATGAGCGTAATGTGATAACCAATTTTTAACCGAGAACCCGTGATGATAGCTACTTGACCGGTTAAGTCAGCAGTCTGAAAGCGCTTGGCATAATTAAAATCACCACACTCAGGACACATCGTGTCATAAAAATGATGCAATTGTGTATAAAGGGTTTTACAGACGTAGCAATTTCGGGGCGACTCCAACTGTTTGCCTTTTAATGCTTCCGCAGAAAGAGTAATTAATTTGGGAGCTTGAAAAATCGCTTGCTCTCGTGCACTTCGAATCCCTGTTTCTTTACGAGCATGTTTTTCACGCTCCATTTTTTTTCGCTTCTCCGCTTTTTTAACGTCTTTTCTGCGTTTGTTGAGTTCTTCTCTACTCGGGCGAGATAGTTTTCCTGCAATAGTTAAAAGTTCAACACGTTTGTCCTCAGACAACTCAAATAGATTGCGCTCCATCAGCCACAAGCTGATTTAAAATTGAAATACACTTTTCAATTTCCTCGGGATTGATTTTAGGCTTAATACCTTTGCTTGGTTCTTCCATAACAATGAAATTATGCCGCAAAGGTAATTATTTAAAATGGGGAAATAATTTAACCCCACATTACTTTTTCATTCATCAGAAAAGCTTCGATACCTTTTTTGCTATCTACCGTTTCTCTGGAAGAGGCATTCATTGTTGCTGAGTAGGAGAGGGCGTCTTCTAAGCTCATGCTTTCACTTTTCGTTAACACTTGTTTGGTGGTGAGTAGTGAATCATGTGAATTATTGTTCAATAGTGATGAGATAAAGCCTTCAATAAATAAATCCATGTTCTCATCCACAACTTCGGTAATCATACCTATTTTCTGTGCTTTTTCAGCAGGAATTAACTGTGAGGTAAAAAGCAGTTTCTTTAGTTGAGCAATACCAATTTTTAGGCGTAGGAAATTTAAAACAATACCTGGAATGAAACCCATTTTGGACTCTACAAAACCAAAGCGTGCTTCTGGGGTACTAAAACAAAAATCAGTATTGATAGCAATACCTGCACCACCAGAAATGGCTTTACCCTCGACTTGTGCAATCGTGATTTTTGGAGATAAATAAATCGCTTTGTATAGTTTCATTAAGTCAAACGAATCCTTAATATTTTCTGGGTAGTTGTAATGCATCATTTCTTCCATGTAGGTTTGATCTGCCCCACAGCAAAAAACATCTCCAGACGATTTTAGAACAATAATGACAATATCTTTGTCGTGATTTAAATTTACTACGGCTTTTGTAAGCTTTAATGTAAAAGCGTTACTCAACGAATTACCTTTTTCAGGACGATTCATAGTAATATAGCCGACTTTGCCGATTTTTTTTGTAATAACGTGACTCATTTTAAAAATTTAAAATTGGATGATAATTGAGCCTTGTTCCGATACGATATACACTAAATCAGTGTACAGAGGTGAATTCCTGATGTAAGATACAAATTCATTGCTATTTGAGGAATCGTAAATGAGTTTTTTATAATTAAAATTTTTAGCTGCCTCATTTAGTTTCATCGAATCATTAGAAATAATAAGATAGTCAGTTGGCAGTGGTGTGTTTAAATTGATTGGTTTTGATACATGTATAATGGATTTACCCGCTATTGAGTATTTTTTTATCGGACTAATCACAGAGTCAATAATGAGCAGGATTTAAGTTTTTATGACACCAATGATGTTGGATATGAAATTGTAGTTTGTCTTCATCATGTAACAACGAAGAGCAAGCTTTAAAAAGGTGGTTTTTCCCTTCAATGATATCGAATGCTGATTCTCTTTTTATATTATAAATAACCAACTGTTGTTGTTTAGCTTGTACAAAATGTTCAAAAATCATCAGGATTGAAATGCATAAAACAAACACAAGTGCTGATTTAAGATAGTGCTGATTTCGGTTAAAAATCACTAAAAATAAGGTGATAATAACCCCATAAAAAAGGTAGGTTTCGATGATGCTGATATCGATTTGATTAATTGTAGCAGCTGGTAGATTGGCTGTTTTTTCTGACACTTCATTTAAAAACCACGAAAAGCCAAACGAGTATTTTTGAGACGAGTGTATTAAGAAAAGGAATATTACTATACCAGAAGTTTGATAATACCGGTGATGACAATAAGAAATGCACAAGGTATAACTACTAAATTCGATAGGATAAAATAAGTTGGAAATTGATGAAAATACAAAAGTGCAATAGGAGCTGTAGCTAGTTGAGCCGCTATCGAGACACACGTAATAGTGCTTATGGTATTGATGATTGTATATTTTGAAGTAGGAAGGTTGACTTGAAGTTTAGGGGTAAAAAATACAATGCCAATTACGGCTGCATAGGACAATTGAAAACCTACTTCAGTAATCAAGTAAGGATTGTAAACTAGCATACACAGTGCTGAAGCAGCTAATATTGGATAAATAGAGATATCTTTTTTGTAAAAGGTGCCACAGATAATAAAACTAAACATGCAGGCAGCTCGCACTACAGATGCACTTAACCCTGTGATGAAAGCAAACGTCCAAATGAGTAATAATGTACAGGTAATCTCGAACCATTTTGGGAGAGCATCTCTTAAAATCTGTTTAAAGAAAAATCGAATAATCATTAATAAAATACCTACATGTAAACCAGAAACAGCCAACACATGCATGGCTCCAGCAGCAGAGAAGTTGGCTATGACTTCTTTGTTTAACTCATCTCGTTTTCCTAACACTAAAGCTGAAATTGTTTGTGCTTCTCTTAAGGAGGATATTTCAGCTAATAAATGAGTAGCTAGTTTGGTTTGAGTTTGATGAGCTATTTTAAAAAGTGAAAAGGATTGATTGGGAATAATTAAAAAATCGCTGTGTGGAACAAAATGTACTAAAGTAAATATGATGAAAATTAAGGTAACGTTTGAAGTTGAATTCGTTTGGATTTTGAGGAGGTTTAAGTAATTCAATCTTTTTGTTTAAGATAACGTAATCGTTGTAATTGGTTGATAAGGGACTGTTTTTGTGTACACAAGAATGTTTCCGTTACACTTCGTCCGCTTGTTATTGATGATTAACTCTTTACTTGCGATAGTGAATTTATGATACCCTTTTGAAGTTGTTTTAATTGCTGAGTTAATTTTACCCAGAATGATTCCTTCTCTATGATAGGTGTGTAATAAATGATTTTTATTTGGTGAGTGAAGATGTGTGCTGACATATCCAATAATTAAGAATAGACTAACGAGTGTAATAGTCTGGTGGAGTGAATGATATTTTAGAAATAAAAAGAGTAATAAAAAAAATAGGAAGGTTGTTAGACTCATAGAAATAATCATCAAAAAACAAATACATCATTATGCCTGCGGCATAGCTTAAAGCATAAATTATTAAAACGGATATTTTATTCCCAGAGTAGTAATCGTTCGACTGTTGATTCTCCATTTACTTCAACCTTTAAAAAATAAGTGCCCGCAGACAACTCGTTAAAAGAAAACTCTAAAAGTGTACTGCTTGTGACTTCAGTATAAAAAGATTTCACTAATTGTCCAATAGTATTGTACACTTTTACTGTAATGGGGTGTTTGCCATTAAATACAGTTTCTACATATACGAATGTCGTTGGAAGGGTTAGGGTAGAGGGTAGCTCTCTAAATTATTGCTTGATTTATAGATTTTGAAATTATCTAACAATATCTCGGCATCATTGGCTGTTTTCGCTTCGATTCTAAAACGGACGTAGCGTTGGCCAGAAAGTTCAGTAAGATGATAGGTTTGTTTTTCCCAACTCGTATTGAGGTTAGCTATGCGGTTTAACTCCACCCAAGTATCACTGCATGTGAGTTCATAATAAATTCGGATAGGGGAATTTTGAGTTGAGGAATTAGCTGAGACATCAAACTCCATGATAGTCTTATCTGAAGTTGTTAAATCAAAAAAGGGACTCAAAATAGAAGCGCTGTCTTGAGAAAATGTAGGAAGCAAAGGCACTATTACCAAATATCGTTGGATGAAATTCCCCATTTAAATGATGATTGAAAAGTAGTATCATCCCATCCTACATCAGCGATACTATCTTCGAAATTTTGCGAATATGGAGGTGAAAAGTTAGCAACGCCCGTACCACAACAACCTCCAGATTCAAGTAAAGCAACTCTTCGTGGGCTCGTTAAAAATGCCGATCGCATGCGTTCTTTTTGTCCTTTGGTGAATAGATTCATACACGCATCATTGGTGTAGTCCATGTAGTTTTCAAACATTGCTGTATCACCACCACAGCCAATAACTATTGAGTTACACAGGTCTAATCCTTGATTACTCTTTCCTAGGCGAGGTGTGTCAAAGACATAGTCATTTGCTTGGTTGCCGCAACCACTGTTATTGCCAAAGGTATGAAACAAGCCTAACCAATGACCAACTTCATGCGTCAGTGTTCGACCAAGCACATAAGGGGAATTTGTAAAACTTTTAGCTGCTGGTTGATCTATACCAAAAGCTCGGTAGTCAATAACAACACCATCTGTTATCGCACTTCCTTGGTTAGGGGAAAGTCCAGCTAAATCACTATCGTTAGGGTATTGCGCATAACCGAGAATGTTTTTACTAAGTCGTGTTACCCAAATATTTAAATATTGATCGCTTGGCCAATAGGAGTTAGCCTTTAATTCCACATCGTCTAACTCAAAATCATAAGACAGATTAGTTGTCTTCACTCGATTAATTGCCAAGTCTATAGCGTTACCTTGTGGATCACGTGTGGCGAGACAAAACTGAATCTTAATATCTGCTGCAAAAGGTTTCCATCGGTTAGGAGTGTTGATTGCATCAATATTTAGCCTTCTAAAATCTTGATTTAATACTTCGAGTTGTTCAATGACTTCTTCATCCGGAATATTCGTTTGTGGGAAATTGATTAGAATAAATAACATGTACTACTACTGGAATGGTGTAAATTAGTTCTTCAGTACTGGTTTTTTGTGCTAATCTCCTTTTGATGTTTTGCTGAAGTTTGCGTTCGAATTGATCTCTAGATAAATCAAAAGTAGGATCTTTTGCTCTTTTCAGCGAATCATAGTGATGTGTACCACAACCTCTTGGAAAGGGTGTTTGTCCAAGACTTTTGCTGATTGGTAATAAAAATACCAATCAGTAAAAGGACCATTAGCAAATTAGCGTTGTTCTTGAGTTTCAAAAGCTTTAATTATTTTTTTCACAATATGGTGTCTGACTACATCTTTTTCATCTAAATATACAAACCCGATGTCATCGATATTCTCAAGCATTTCAACAGCTACTCTTAATCCACTTTTTACTTTAAAAGGTAAATCCACTTGAGAAACATCTCCAGTTATTACCATTTTAGAGTTTGCACCAAGTCGTGTTAGAAACATCTTCATTTGCATCGAAGTTGTATTTTGAGCCTCATCTAGTAATACAAAAGCATGATTGAGCGTTCGACCTCGCATATATGCCAAGGGCGCTATTTCAACGACATTGCTCTCTTGATATTGTGCTAACTTTTCTGCAGTTAACATTTCCTCCAGCGCATCATAAATAGGTCTCAGATAAGGGTCTACCTTGTCTTTTAAGTCACCAGGAAGAAAACCAAGGTTTTCACCAGCCTCCACAGCTGGTCGTGTAATAATTATTTTTTTTACAGTCTTATTTTTAAGTGCTCGCACCGCCATTGCGACAGCCAAATAGGTTTTACCTGTACCTGCTGGTCCAACAGCAAAAACCATGTCTTTTTCGGAAATGGTTTTCACCAAATCTTTCTGGTTTTTTGATTTAGGTTTAACTACTAGTCCTTTAGCACCATATAAGACTACACCGTCAGTGCCAAAATCAATGGGGTCAGTCGCATTACTTCTGATGTAATCATCAAGTTGATCTGTGGTTAGGTTACCATATTTTTTGTAATGTTCCTCCAGTGTTACAAAAAAATCAGTGATGTTATTAACCTCTTTTTTATTACCGATTATTCGAATAGCGCTTCCGCGAGATATAATCTTTGCTTCTGGAAAAGCAAAAGCAATTCTGTTTATATTCTGATTCTCTTTACCAAGAAAATCTACTAGAGAAATACCCTCTAGTTCGATGACTTTTTCTATCAATGGATGTGTATTAGGTGAAAAATCACTTACTTTGTTCAGGTATAAAATTACAATTTTATTTCATTTGTTCTATGGCGATAATCACCTTTCTGTCAGACTTTGGACACCGCGACCCTTACGTTGCGGCAGTTAAGGCGAAGGTGTCTGCATTGTTTCCAAATGTAAATTTATTTGATATTAGTCATGATGTAGAGCACTATGATTTGGCGCATGCAGCTTTTGTCATTAGGTCGGTTTATAATGATTTTCCTAAAGGCACAGTCCATATTTTAAGTGTCAACTCATTAAATAAGAAAAATGAAAAATTCATCGCTGTAAAAGTGGATGACCATTATTTTGTTGGAGCAGACAACGGGCTATTGTCTTTAATCACAAATTCTAAACCCATGGCCATTGTTGATATTAATCAGGAAAGGCTACAAACAACTTTTCCAGCACGTGATATTTTTGCCAAAGCCGCTGTTTATTTAGCTAACGGGAAAAATATTTATGATTTAGGACCAGGCCTTACGGAAATGAAGCGATTAATTAATCGCGAATTAAGTGTTACGAAAGACCGGATTCATGGAAATGTAATTCATGTAGACAGTTATGGGAACTTAATTACGAACATTGATCGAGCCACTTTTGATGAAGTTCGAGAGGGTAGAAATTTTGAAGTGAACGTGGGTAGGGGACACATTAATAGAATCGCTAATTCTTATGCTGAAGTTGAAGAAGGCGATATCGCTGTCGTTTTCAACAGCGTAGATTTATTAGAAATAGCTATTAATAAAGGACCTGCTTCATCCCTTTTAGGAGTTGCTTATGATGGAGTCATTACCATTAATTTTAAATATGGTATTATATAAACATTAAAGTCGATTTGAGAAATCAAATCGACTTTAATGTTTAAGATGGCTGATTTAATATCAACACTATTTATTTATATGATTAGTTTTTAACAAACTTGATAGAAGAAGTTCTGTTGTTTGAAGAAAGATTCATCATATATGTTCCTTCTTTGAATGCTTGGATGTTTATTGAGTTATTTCCAGTTCCTATTATACCAGTTTTTATGATAATACCAGAAGTATTAGTAATGGTATAAGTTAGGTTTTTGTTATCTGAAGTCACATTAATAGTATTGGTAGTTGGATTTGGATAAAAATCCATTCCAGCAATTAATTCATCTTCTACACTTGTGATTGAACCAGGTAACAAAACTTTGTTGATGGCATGGACTACCCCATTTCCAGTTTCATTATTTGGGTCAATGACAGTCGCATTGTTTATGAATACACCACCAGTTAATTCTACGGTAACTGAATCACCTACCAATAAAGTTGCAACTTTGCTATCATCCACTAAGTCAGCAGCAAGAACTGTTGTGCCCAATACGTGATATAAAAGAATATTTGCTAAATCACCAGTTGGATCTAATAGTAAGTCATCTACTGTTGAACCTAACTCAGCAAAAGCATCATTTGTAGGTGCGAATACAGTATAGGTTCCAGCAGGATTAGTCAATGCTGGTAATAATTCAGCTGCAATTACAGCGGTTACTAACGTAGAGAAATTGCTATTATCTAAGGCAACATCCACTACGGTTTCATTTGGAAGCAAAACGGCATCAATTACATGTACAATACCGTTTGAAGTTCTGATGTCAGCAGTAGTAACCATTGCTTGGTTGATGGCTACCCCACCAGCCGATTTCACTGTGATTTTTAGTGTGTTATCCGTATTTAAAGCATCGACAATCATTCCGTTAGTTAACACAGTAGATGCAACCGAGTCACCTAACACATGGTACAAAAGAATATCAGCTAAGTCACCAGTCGGGTCAACAAGTAAGTCGGATACCACATCTCCTAAAGCAGCAAAGGCATCATTTGTAGGTGCGAATACAGTATAGGTTCCAGCAGGATTAGTCAATGCTGGCAATAATTCAGCGGCAGCAACAGCGGTTACTAACGTAGAGAAATTGCTATTATCTAAGGCAACATCCACTACGGTTTCATTTGGAAGCAAAACGGCATCAATTACATGTACAATACCGTTTGAAGTTCTAATGTCAGCAGTAGTAACCATTGCTTGGTTGATGGCTACCCCACCAGCCGATTTCACTGTGATTTTTAGTGTGTTATCAGTATTTAAAGCATCGACAATCATTCCGTTAGTTAACACAGTAGATGCAACCGAGTCACCTAACACATGGTACAAAAGAATATCAGCTAAGTCACCAGTCGGGTCAACAAGTAAGTCGGATACCACATCTCCTAAAGCAGCAAAGGCATCATTTGTAGGTGCGAATACAGTATAGGTTCCAGCAGGATTAGTCAATGCTGGCAATAATTCAGCGGCAGCAACAGCGGTTACTAACGTAGAGAAATTGCTATTATCTAAGGCAACATCCACTACGGTTTCATTTGGAAGCAAAACGGCATCAATTACATGTACAATACCGTTTGAAGTTCTAATGTCAGCAGTAGTAACCATTGCTTGGTTGATGGCTACCCCACCAGCCGATTTCACTGTGATTTTTAGTGTGTTATCCGTATTTAAAGCATCGACAATCATTCCGTTAGTTAACACAGTAGATGCAACCGAGTCACCTAACACATGGTACAAAAGAATATCAGCTAAGTCACCAGTCGGGTCAACAAGTAAGTCGGATACCACATCTCCTAAAGCAGCAAAGGCATCATTTGTAGGAGCAAAAACGGTATATGCTTTGGTCTCATCATCCAGAGTTGTAGCTAATTCTGCAGCATCAATGGCAGCTTTGAGTGTGGTGTGAGCTGTAGATTCAGATATCGCATCATATACGGTTTGTTGAGCAGAAACACTGAGAGTCCCTAAGAGGAGTAAAAGTGAAAGTAAGTGGTTAAAATGTTTCATAGTTTTAGATTTTAAGTTACACATGATCACTTAACTATATGCACTTAATTTTGTTTAACTTTTTGTTAAAAACATTAAACTAATTTTTTCACATAAAAAAAGACAGATGAATTCATCTGCCTCTTTTAACCTTATTCAACCAGCTATTACTTAATACAAGTATATTATATATAATTAGTATATCAATTCACGACTTACTCGTAAAAAATTATAGTAGCTATTACTTAATTTTATCCTACGTATTTATAGCATAAAAATCAAAAAAAGGTAGATGTCTCCACCTACCTTTTCAATTAACTCTTATGATTATTATTTTCTATAAGGTCTATAGTTTTTAGCTTGTGGACCTTTTAACACTTCAACTTTCTGAGAGGTAGTTTTTTCAACATTTGCCAATCGTTCTGTTGCTTTTATGTTTTTGCTTTCTGGTCCTTTTACTGGCTCAACTTTTTCAATTGTTATTTTTTCAACGTTTGCTAATCGCTCACTAGATTTAACGTTTTTAACTTTTGGTCCAGTTTTTCGTTCAACAGCTTGAGCTTGAAGAGTGAATAAACTTATTACTGCGGTTAATATTATTGCTTGTATTTTCATGACTTTTATATTTAAAGGTTTTAATTTTTGTTTCTTACTTAATTATACGTTTATGTTTAGCTGAATATCTTCGTAAAGAATCGGTAAAAAATTACCCGCGTTATTACTTATAATTATCATCCGTATTTATTCGTATAAAAAGGAATGAGAGAGAAATAGAGGAGGAGAGGTATCAAAGATTAGATAAGGGGTTATAAAAAAAGGTAGATGTCTCCACCTACCTTTTCAATTAACTCTTATGATTATTATTTTCTATAAGGTCTATAGTTTTTAGCTTGTGGACCTTTTAACACTTCAACTTTCTGAGAGGTAGTTTTTTCAACATTTGCCAATCGTTCTGTTGCTTTTATGTTTTTGCTTTCTGGTCCTTTTACTGGCTCAACTTTTTCAATTGTTATTTTTTCAACGTCTGCTAATCGCTCACTAGATTTAACGTTTTTAACTTTTGGTCCAGTTTTTCGTTCAACAGCTTGAGCTTGAAGAGTGAATAAACTTATTACTGCGGTTAATATTATTGCTTGTATTTTCATGACTTTTATATTTAAAGGTTTTAATTTTTGTTTCTTACTTAATTATACGTTTATGTTTAGCTGAATATCTTCGTAAAGAATCGGTAAAAAATTACCCGCGTTATTACTTATAATTATCATCCGTATTTATTCGTATAAAAAGGAATGAGAGAGAAATAGAGGAGGAGAGGTATCAAAGATTAGATAAGGGGTTATAAAAAAAGGTAGATGTCTCCACCTACCTTTTCAATTAACTCTTATGATTATTATTTTCTATAAGGTCTATAGTTTTTAGCTTGTGGACCTTTTAACACTTCAACTTTCTGAGAGGTAGTTTTTTCAACATTTGCCAATCGTTCTGTTGCTTTTATGTTTTTGCTTTCTGGTCCTTTTACTGGCTCAACTTTTTTAATTGTTATTTTTTCAACGTTTGCTAATCGCTCACTAGATTTAACGTTTTTAACTTTTGGTCCAGTTTTTCGTTCAACAGCCTGAGCTTGAAGAGCGAATAAACTTATTACTGCGGTTAATATTATTGCTTGTATTTTCATGACTTTTATATTTAAAGGTTTTAATTTTTGTTTCTTACTTAATTATACGTTTATGTTTAGCTGAATATCTTCGTAAAGAATCGGTAAAAAATTACCCGCGTTATTACTTATAATTATCATCCGTATTTATTCGTATAAAAAGGAATGAGAGAGAAATAGAGGAGGAGAGGTATCAAAGATTAGATAAGGGGTTATAAAAAAAGGTAGATGTCTCCACCTACCTTTTCAATTAACTCTTATGATTATTATTTTCTATAAGGTCTATAGTTTTTAGCTTGTGGACCTTTTAACACTTCAACTTTCTGAGAGGTAGTTTTTTCAACATTTGCCAATCGTTCTGTTGCTTTTATGTTTTTGCTTTCTGGTCCTTTTACTGGCTCAACTTTTTCAATTGTTATTTTTTCAACGTTTGCTAATCGCTCACTAGATTTAACGTTTTTAACTTTTGGTCCAGTTTTTCGTTCAACAGCTTGAGCTTGAAGAGTGAATAAACTTATTACTGCGGTTAATATTATTGCTTGTATTTTCATGACTTTTATATTTAAAGGTTTTAATTTTTGTTTCTTACTTAATTATACGGTTATGTTTAGCTGAATATCTTCGTAAAGAATCGGTAAAAATTAGCCAGCGTTAGTACTTAGTGTTTTTATCCGTATTTATTCGAAAGTCTATTTCCTAGTTTAAAATGTCATTTCAGAATAGCAAATCGAATTCGATGGGGAAATAAAGTATCTTTGTAATTCAATTGAAAGATATATGAGTTTTGAAGCATTAGGTTTGTCTACCTATTTAACTGACGCCTTAAAAAAAGCAAAGTATACGGAGCCATTTCCTATTCAACAAAAAGCAATTCCTATCTTGTTAAAAGGAAATGATTTATTAGGAATAGCACCTACAGGTTCAGGCAAGACAGCAGCTTTTGCATTACCTATTTTGGAGATGTTGTTGAAGAGAGAGGTTTCCAAAACACGACATATTCGTACTTTGATTATTGTCCCGACTCGAGAATTAGCCATTCAAGTTGAAGAAGTATTTAAATCATTAAGTGTTTTTTTACCTAGAAACCTGAAAGCCATGGCGGTGTATGGCGGTGTTTCCATTAACCCGCAAATGCTACGCCTATTTGGTACCGAAATATTAATTGCTACCCCGGGGCGTTTACTTGATTTAATTTCTAAAAATGCAGTTAAACTATCCGCTGTTGAGTGGTTAGTGTTGGATGAGGCAGATCAGGTCTTGAGTTTAGGTTTTAAGGAGGAGGTTGATAAAGTTTTCACTTTACTCCCTAAAAAAAGACAGAGTATCTTATTCTCCGCCACTACGGGTGAAAATGTTTCGCTATTAATTGATAAGTTGTTAAATACCCCTATTAAGATAGAAGTTCAGCAAGAAACTATTACGCCTGATTTAATTGATCAAGTTGCCTATTTAACGAATACAGAAAACAAAGGTCCGCTACTTCGGTATCTAATTAAAAATGAGAAGTGGAAACAAGTGCTGGTGTTTGTTTCTTCCAAACGTACTGCAGATAATCTCACACAAAAACTTCGGAAAAATAAAATTGATGCCATGGCCCTACATGGTGAGAAAAGTCAGGGAGCAAGAACAGATGCCTTAACCAAATTTAAAGCGGGTAAATTAAATGTGTTGGTTGCTACTGATTTGGCCTCGCGTGGAATTGATATTAAAGAATTGCCTTATGTTGTTAATTATGAGTTGCCTCGCTCACCAACTGATTACATCCACCGCATAGGTCGAACAGGGAGAGCCACTGCTGAAGGAAAAGCTATCACCATTATTACCTCTGAAGATGACCATCATTTTAACGTGATTCAGAAAAAGATTGGAAAGTCTATAGAGCTTATTGACTCATCGAACTTTGACTTAAAGGGTTATTAAAGTTTTCCTTTTTCTGAGAGCATGATGGCAATAGGTCTTGTTTTTTTAAACTGTGAACAAATAATAATCAAAATTACGGTAATTGGAATACTTAATATCATACCAGGAACACCCCAAACACTTCCCCAAAAGGAAAGAGATAAAATAGCTATCAGTGAGCTAACATTGAGTGAATTTCCCATCAACTTAGGCTCTAAAATATTCCCGACAATTACTTGAATAGCCCCTACAAATATAAGTGTGTATATACTTGGGATGAATGAGCCAAATTGAAAAATACAAAATATAGCGGGAAATAATGTTGCTAATAAAGACCCCACAGTAGGGATGAAGTTTAATAGAAATATTAAAAACGCCCAAAAGGCCGGAGAGTCAATGCCAATTAAAAATAGTACAGCATAACTCAATACTCCTGTCAATATACTCACAAAAGTTTTTAAGCCTAAGTAGTGAGTGACAGAAGCTTCAATTTTTGATAAAATAGTAGTTGTTTTTACATAGCTCGACTGACTAGTAAATACAGTTCTCAATTTATCTTGAAAATTAGCTGCTTCAAGAAAAATGAATAGGGTGTAAATGAGAACTATAAAAGTATTTCCAACAATATCTGTTATAGAGTTAAAAATTAAGGTAAGAATTAATCCAAAATCAAAATCAGAAGCATATTCTTTTATATAGCTAATCATATCGATATTAAATTTACTATCTATTATGTTAGTGATATTTTCGAAATTTGGATAATAGGTTTTATACGATTGAGATAGTGATAATATGCTAGAGGAGAGCACTTTTGAGCTAATAGCAATGAAACCCAATATAATTATAGACGTGATAATGGTTTTTAACCACAAAGGGAATTTATTTTTAATTAAGGGCACCCTATCTAATACAGCGTTAAGACCACGCATTAATACCCATAAAAGCACAGCAAAAACAAGTGGTATAAGTAAATGTTGTCCATAAATAAGAGTTACCACTACTGCAATTAGTAGAAAGACAAGGGTGGTGATATTTCGTAGCGTTACCAAGTGGATTTAAGTAAAAGTTATCGTGCTATTTCAAATTTTGGTTTTTGATTCTTAATTTTTTGATTTTCAATCGTTTTTAACAAGGTCTTGATTTTATCGCGTTTTATTGCAGCAAAGGCATGAAAATCTTTTATTTCAATCAATCCTAACTCTTCTTTCTGCAGTTTACCTATTTGAAACAAAAAACCAGCTATGTCACCTTTGCTTATTTTATCTTTTTTTCCTTTGCTTATATAAAGTGTTTCCCATATAGGTGGTTCAATTTCTGACAAAGAAGTAGGAAGCAGCATTTCAGTTATGTCTGTTGGAATAAATTTGGGGATTTTTACATCTTTTGGTATAAGTAAATAAGCAGTTCCAGTGGCATTCATTCTTGCAGTTCTTCCGTTTCTGTGGATAAAGGCATCAATTGTTGTAGGAAGGTGATAATGGATTACAGCTTCAATTTCTGGTATGTCTAGCCCGCGTGCAGCTAAATCGGTTGCTAAAACAATGTGTGTGCTGCCGTTCCTGAACTTTGCTAATGTTTTTTCACGTTCATCTTGTTTAAGATCTCCATGAAATACAGCATGAACTACTTGCTTTTGAGACAAAAATTCGCTTGCTCGATTTACAGCCTCTCTATGATTAAAAAAGACTAAAATGGCTTGTCGTCTGAGCTGACTAATTAGGAGTAGTAAGGGGTGTAATTTGTCATGAATATCTTTGTTAAGCACTACTTTTTTCAGTTCAAAATTACTATTAATTTCTTTTGATGAAAGAAAAGATAAAAACTGTGGTGACTGAATTCCAACAAATTCTGGGATTTTATCCAAAGAGGTAGCCGAAGTCAACACACGTTTCTTTAAACGTTTTAACTTCCTGATGATGAAGGTCATTTCTTCTTTGAATCCTAACTCTAACGATTTGTCAAATTCATCTAATACGATGGTTGTTGCTTGTGATAAGTCAAGTACATTTCTCTTTAACAAATCATCTAATCTACCAGGTGTTCCAATTAATAAGGACGGGGTTTCTGTTAAATTGTTGATTTCAGTTTGAATAGCATGACCGCCATAACAACAAGAAACTTTAAAACCTGTTTGCAATTGTTTAAAAACGAGTTCTATTTGAAGCGCTAACTCACGCGATGGTACAATTATGACAACTTGGATTACTTTATCATTTGTGAGAATTTCAATAATTGGAAGCAAAAAAGCTAAAGTTTTACCAGATCCCGTGGGGGATAATAAAACAATATCGCTATCAGATATAAATGCTTTTGCTGTAGCTTTTTGCATTTCATTTAGTTCTGAAACCCCTAATGCTATTAGTGATGAAGTTATGGAAGTAGACATGATGTAAAACTACATAAAATTGACTGCTCGCTGAGAAAATTCTTTAAATCTATAAAGTTACCATATGTTTATATTACAATATTTTTTACATTAGCAATAAGTATTAATTTAAATCGAAATAGATATGAAAAAGATAATAATGAGTTTAGGTTTTGCCTTGATGATGAGTTTCGCAATGACTAGTTGTCAAGAACAGACGACAGGTGAAAAAATGGAAGAGTCCATGGAAGAAGCTGGAGATGATATGGAAGACGGCTTAGAAGAAGCTGGTGAAAATATTGAAGAAGGTGCTGAAGAAGTGGAAGACGAAATTGATGATGCAACAAATTAATTTATTCGTTTAAACAATATAGATGCCCCACAGTTTAATGAACTTTGGGGCATCTTTTTTTTGTTGATGTAAAGCAAAATCTACATTAACTTTTAATGTTTATTAAACTTAACTAGATGGATCTGTTACACTACCTCACGTTTTTAAGACAAAAAAAAATAGCTTATTATTTGATTTTATTATTGGTAGTTGTTTTTTTATTGCTTACAGCTGTAATCTCATTTATACCTCCTTCAATTATTGATTTAGAATTTTCAGAAGAAATTCAAGAATATAATCATCCTCTTTTGGATGGCTTCATGAAATCGATTAGTTGGTTTGGGTCTACTTGGGTAGCTGTGTTTCTTGTAATCGGTGTCGCTATCCTATTTTTTATATTTAGCTACAAAAAAGAAAGTCTTTTTGTTATCCTGACATTTTTGGTTTCCATTATTAACTATTTTATTAAACTATTAATCAATCGCCCTCGACCTACGGAAGACTTAGTACAAATATTAGTAGAAAGCAAACATCAAAGTTTCCCAAGCGGACATACTTCCTTTTATGTTGTATTTTTTGGTTTTGTGACTTTTCTTATGTTAAAACATAATTCTATTTTGAAATCGCTGCGGTATTGGAGTATTGTTTTTTGCTTATTCTTAATCTTCAGTGTACCCTTCTCCAGAATCTATTTAGGTGCTCATTGGTTTACTGATGTTGTTGCAGGGTTTGTCTTAGGGTTAATCGTGTTATATTTTTTAATCCTGTTATATTTTAAAAATTTTAGTGAGAGAAAATAGATATTGCATTATGTAGACACAAAAAAAACCACTCTCTAGTTAAAGAAAGTGGTTAAAGTGACCTCGGCAGGATTCAAACCTGCGACCCTTATACGTGTAAAAACACTAGTTTAAATTGTTTAAATGCATTATTTACGGTTTTTAAACCTTTTCTAATTCTTTATGTAAACCTAAAAAGAAACCTTTTTATTGCTTTTAGTAGTTTTTGACTCATAATTGGAAACTTGTTTAATGTTGATAACAGCTTGTTGAAAAAGTTTAAGTTATTTTTTTTACCTTCTTAAACTCTTAATTTCTCACGTATATAATAGTTTTTATCTTGTAATATGAAAAAAGATAATGCATCGGATAATTTATTTGATCTATCAAAAGTTTCATTGGTTTCAAAAATCCCAAAAACTAAAGTTAGTTTTACTGTTGATGCTCTCTTTGAACGACTTAATGACTTACTTAAGATTGAGAATGACCCACGTCAAAGTTATGAAGGAATAGAAGAGGCAAATGATAGAATTGAAAACATTCGTAAAGAAATATTTTTTAGAATAGAGGATATAAAAAAGGAGATTCAAGCTGCTCAAGCTTTAAATTCCATGGTTAAAAAGCACTTAGATTCTCTTTCACCTCATAAAGTAGGTTTTTCAGGACTTTCTTTAAAAAAATACGATAATGAAACCCAATATTACATTGAGATAGGGTATGTCAAATTAATAGAAGAGTTAGAAATCTACGAAGAACAAATTACTGATATTTTACAATCACTTGACCAGATTGATTTACCGTTAAACTCGTTGAAATATTCAAAACTTTTTATTGCAAGAAAGGACACTGGTACTCATAAAAGTGAACTGATTTCTAATGCGCAGTACAATTTAGATAAATTACGAAAGTATCTAATAGATGAACAAATTATTGATAAAAACACTTCAAAAGTAGATTTTGAGGCTGCTTTTAGTAGTAAACCTATTGGGTCTTTTCGAAAGATTGTATGGTTAGGTTTACCAAGATCATCAAGGAAAACAGGTTTGAATAGTTTAGCCTATTTTATCTGTAAGTTGTACGAAAAGAATATAATTGAACGTCCTTTTAAAAAGACTTGGATAACCCCTTCACGAGTATTTGTAAATAGGGATGGTCAGTCCTATCTACCTGAACAACTTAAAAAAGCATCTTCCAAACTCAATGCTTTAAAATTGGAAAATGTTACATATAAAACATTAGATCAAGCTATGTTACTCCTATATTAGGAGACTTTTTTTTGTGTTTTTAATTATAAAAACATGCTTTAATCTCTTTTTTTTATGCCTTTTGTCTTGTTTTTGCTTGATTATTATTTAAGTCTCCTATAAATAAAAGTCTCTTTGACCACTTATGTTGCGACTAATATCGGGGTAAGGTTAAGCTTCAACTGACCGAGGTATGTATCGAAGCAAAAAAAATAATATGTTAAAAAAAGAAAAAATAGCCTATGAGAAAGGTTATCGCTGTACCAAGGATGGGATTCTACTAAATCCTATAAAAAAGGAGATAGGTTCAACGAGGGGGGATGGGTACATTCACTTTTCTATAACCATAGACGGTTATGGGAAGTCTATTGCGGCACACAGGCTGCAAGCCTATCAAAAGTATGATGAAAAGATTTATCTGGATGACTTAGAGGTACGTCATCTTAATGGAGATAAGTCTGATTTTTCATGGGATAACATTGTTTTGGGCACACGTTCTCAAAATATGATGGATAAAAGTCCAAAAGAACGTAAAAAGTGTGCAAATATCGCCTCCTCTTATACTAAAAAGTATGATTATAAAGAGGTGAGACAGTTTTATGAATTTTGTAAATCAAGGAAAAAAACTATGGATCAGTTTGATATAACTAGTACAGGCACTTTTCATTATATTATAAATACTAAGTGATATGATGAAGCGACTAATAGATTGTTTACACAATAGAGATTATTTCATACGAGGTTTTTCTGTTGTATCAGTTAATGTAAGTTTGTTTTCTTACTACCGAAAAGATATCAATGCATATGAAAGGTTAATGTTTGAAAAGATGATAGTACTTCAAAGGGTTTTTGGTGCCGGAAAATACTTTGATTATGACCGCAAAAGGTTCATGGAAGAATTGGGTATGGGAAAAGATGCAGTTAGAACAGCTATAGAAAAACTAAAATTGAAAGGGATTTTAAAAGTAAAGAAATTCGCAAAAAAAGGGGAGAAGAGTTATTCTTATCTAGTAGATTTTGAGTTTATAGCTAATAATGCAGAATTGATTTATGACAAAAATAAACTCGATATGAACAATGATGATGATCGTCATTGTTTTGAAAATTCTATACCCCAATACTTTAGACACCTTAACTCTGGAAGTATGGAAAGTTACACCCCTAATTATACTGGAGGAAGTGGTTCACTAAAAAAATCTATTTTTAATTCTAGGGAAGAAGAGAAAGAATATCTTAGGATTATGGAGACTTCAAGGAGGAAACCCGCCACATAAGGTATTTATTTTTATAAATAATAAAGATACCTTATCAGGCGGGAAACCGCTCTGATAGTATTATAAAAGATATTAATAAATAATAAGTGACGTAATGTTCAAACTCATTTTACTTGCTTATTCCGTTTTTGTAGTTCTTTTTTTCAAGGGTTTTACCAGTATTTAAATCAATAAACATTGTTTTACCATTCCTTAATCCATCTTTAATTTTACGAACCTCTTTTAAATTCCTATCTTTGTTCTCATAAACAAATTCACCTGAAAACAATCCATTATTTAATGTTAGATATTTTTCATTGAGTTGTATGTTGTTCTTGAAATCAGATTCGATTTTTACTTGTTGGTCGTAATAAAAATGTGTCCAAAGACCAATTTTATCTTCTTTTAGGTATTCACCTGTAATGATTGGTTTATTGTTGGAATTCAAAAAAATATATTCTCCATCTTTATAGCCAGTGTTTTCGTCAGAATAGATACCAGTAGCTAACATAAATGTTAATTCAAACCAATTGTGATCAATGTCTTTATCTTTCGATAACCAATATTCTTGAGAAGCTTGACAATCACTGAAATAATGAGTTTCTCTACAAGAATAGCTGCTAAAATTTTCGTTGTATATTTCATATTTTTTAAAAGGTTTGATTCCTAGACTATCATAAACTATAAGTTCTTTGAATTTACCAGTACTAAATTGTTTCTCTTCTTTTGGTTTATTTTGGCTGTTCCATTCAATATATTTACCGTGTAATTCACCGTTTTTATAGTGAAACGTTTTTGCAATTTCCCCCTTTTTATAGTACTGAATCCATTTGCCTTCTCTTATATCACTTGAATACGAACCTTCTAGAAACATGAAATAATCATTATTATCGAAATCCTTTTGTGTGTACCTATGAAGCCATTCTCCGTCTTTTAGGTCGTTTATAAACAGCCCTTTATCAACTATTTGATTTGTTGAATCCTTTAGTTCATATGGGCCATTCAATTTATCATTTTTATAAAATGCAACTTCATGAACTTTTTCATAGACGTACCTTTTGCAGGTATCTAAAGGGTTGTTGTTTTTATCCAAATTAGAACAAGGGTATTCTTCTTTATTGAGGTAGGAGTATCTTGTTTCTTTGCCATCTAATTTACCATTTGAAAAGGATTGATTTAGATAAAGCTTTTCAGAATACGGAAGTTGATTGCCATTATTATCAGACCATTTTGAATAGTAATATTTCCATTCACCTATTTTTTCATCTTTTGAATATCTGCCTTCATTTCTAAGTGCACCTGTCAAGTCGTAATTCTTCCAATAGTCAGATTTTTTATCATCATAATATGTTCCTTCTGTTATTAATTTTAAATAATTTAAGTCAGTACTAATGATGCCTCCAAGCACCATTTTTGTAAGGTCATAATATATTTTATATTCACCACTTAGTTTGTTGTTTTGGTAATTACCGAGAATTAAGCTATCACCCTTGACATCTTGAAATAGACCGTTTTTTAACCCATCCTTGTAATTCGTAAAAGTTATAAGTCGTTCTTTTCCATCTTCAATAACAGTCAGTTTCCAAGCACCAGTTTTTTTGTCATTCAAGAATTGACCATATTCTTTTAAAAATAGCTCGTTCCCATCATCATAATAGTATTCAATATATTCACCATTTTTATTATCGTCAGAATAAGTAGTGGAATAGGAAATTTTGTTATTTTCATAAAATTCTAATAAACCATTTTTAAGATCATTTTTCATTGAATATTTGGCTGTTACATTTCCTGATTCATCATATTCAGTGAATGTTCCATTTGCTTTTCCGTTACTATATGTCCCTTTCTTTTTTATTGTTCCGTTATAATGATATACAGTAAGTTGTCCATTCATTTTGCCATTGTACAAAGTGTATTCAGATTTTTTAATATCATCATAATAGTAGTCTGTTTTTTTCCCATTTAGTGGGTCATAAACTCCTGATTTTTTAATTAATAAAAAATTATAACCTGTCAAGCTTTCGTCATATTTTCGTTCTCTTTTTTCAGTAGTGATTCTTAATATGAATTTGCTATTTTCGTAGGTAGAAATTAATTCGTTATCTTCTATTTCACTATTTGATAATTTGTATCCATTTGAGCCAAGTGAGTTTTGAACAGTGGTATATGAGGGTTTATTAAATACGGAATAATTTATTTTATTTGGTAGACCTTCATATGTATATAAATAAAACCAAGCTTGCGCTTTATCATCATATGATTTGTTGAATGACCAAGTAATAGTATTGTATTTGGTGGAACTACCTTTTTCTGATTCGTAATATTCCCAACCTATATTAATTAAGTACTGGTTCACATATTCCCAATTAGTTTTGTTGGATATGTTTTGTAAATCTAAGAGTGAAAGTTTTTGTCCAAAACAGTTTATACTAAGAAATAAAAACAACCCTAATGTTACAATATTTTTCATATCGTTTACCTCTTTTATATTGGTGCTAACAATTGTATTTGTCCCATATGACACATATACGGCATATAAGTACACAATGTACACCAAATCAGATTTTATTAAAAGTATGACAGTGAATATAATCAAATGGATGTCTATAATTTCTTAATTCTGATAATTTGAATTTATAACTCATTTTTTGTACACACACTTTCTTTCTCCATCTCCTTACTTTTCAGCTGTATGTATACATTAAATAAAGGCACTAGACAGGGCAAGAACACTAGAAATTTTTTCGACTAATATCGATTATAGCTTACATTTTAGATACTAAAGTAGAGAGTTAGAATATAAGGGGTCTGAAAATTTGCAAGGGAGTTTATTTTAAACATATTGGAATACACTTTAAAGTGTATAAAACAGTTGAAAGAACGGAATAAGTCTAAATATAAAAGTGTTTTGTAATATGTGAATTAACAAAATTTAGGGAAAGAAAGTTAATCCTTTCCCTTTTCTTTTATCCTAAAGAACTTATAGCAATAAAACTTCCTCTCTATCACGTATAAAATAGGGCAATCTTTGCTTAATTTAATCATGTTCACTTTTCTTGTTTGACCCTTTTTTATATTTGGGAAATCCACTAAAGAAGTAACCTCAAAAGGACATGAAATCCTATATAGTCCATCTTTGTTTACTGCTAATAAAGAATCAGGAGATAGGCTCGGTATATTGTTACTAAGAATTTCATTCTTGCTCATTGTAAATAAGCTCTTTTCGGTCATAAACTACACCTTCAAGTAACCATAATGTTATGTCTACCTTTTGAGATTCATTATCATCATACCCTTCAAATACAAGATATTCCCCATATCTATCTTTAATTGATAGGTGAATTTTGTCTTTAACAGAATGGTTTAATTTCCACTCTTGAAAAATTTGTCTTCTAATAGCATCATTCCCTTGATGTTTAATTATTCTAGTTAGAAAACGATTTAAGTTATGTTTTACAACTAACCGTGCTACTGTCTTTGATAAATATAGTGTACAATCATTTTTAAGTTTAAAGGAGTTAGGCTTTATTCCTAGTATAAGGTTTTGGGTTGTTTTTTCTAAAACATTCATTATTAGTAGATTTAAAAAGGTAAGGAGATAACCCCTTACACTAATGGTTGAACAATTTGATTTTCAAAAACAGCATCTTCCGTAGTAGATTCATTAACAAACTCCCATCGATAGGTTAGTTCTATTACTTCACCAGTAGGGGCTGTATACTCATATGGCTCGTCTGTTTCTACTTTGATAATCTGACCAGTTAAACTAGAACCAATTAAGCTTTTACAAGTGGTTTCATCAAACGTACATGAAACAGATGCTTTTCTACTTGTTACATAGGCTTTCCCTGAATCTTTAGATACTAGAACTTCGGGAGCACCTTGGACGATAAGCACGAAAAAACTTTCTCCTTCGTTGTTCTCACGTAGCTTGTAATCGATAATTTTTACCATGATAAATAATTTAAGTGTAAATAAACGGGGTGTACCTCACCATCCGCATGATAAAGGGGGCGTTTATATAGGGGTGCTATGTATTAGAATACACCCAAAAAATATTTTTTACAGAATTTTATTAAAAGTGATTAATTAAGGTACCCTAAAAATTAAGCAGTATTACTTTTCGCTATATTATATGATACTCTATTTGTGTTGGTGTTGTATGCTTCAAATATAAGAGGGGAGAAGGGAGTCTTGTGATATTGCTTTGATTAATATCAACTATTCTAAAACTAGGTAGAGATAAGACTTAAACATGTCTTTATCAGTGACATAATCATAAAACATTATTGCCATTGGCTTATCAAGCGAAAGAGCTAATCTACTGATCCAACCATTATCATCACATGTATAGATAAGAAAATCATCATTTTTATATGAGGTTTTAATATGAATATCCATGTTAAGCTCTTCTCCCGAAAAGGATATAGTATTTGAGGTAATCTCGAAGAATGAGTTTTGATAATGAGACATTTTATTATCTGACTCATACTCTTCAGTAACATTATTGTAGTAAAAAGCATCTGCTTTAAAAATCTGGAATTTTTGACCTATTACATATAGGGGAAAGGTCATTAATAGAGTTATAAATAGTTTCATGATTATTAGTTTTGGGTTATACATTTATATTGATCAGAAAAGAGATGTTTGTATGTTAGAACTGCATTGGTTTTATTTAAAGTCCTATTATCAAAGATTAGAATACTTGTAACACCCAAAAAACCCAACTGTTGAATGATTTCATTGGTTATTTCGAAAGTACAAACTTGTAAAGGACCTCGTGCCTCATAAGTCATAGCTTTTATTTTGAGTTTAGTGAAATTGTCAAAATGTATGTCTAGTTCTCTTGGAACAACTGTTCCTCTCGATTCTACCCCTACAGCAATTTCTAAATAGATAGAATTCCCCATTTTATATAGTCGTCCTGCAACCATCGTATATCCAAGTTTATAATATCCGTTTTGACGGTCTCCTACTTCAAGAAATAGTTGTTCCATTTTTGCCTGTACAATCTGTCGACCGTCTTCAGTAGTATATTCATCTACGCTACATTGACCCCAAGAATTTGTTGCTGTTATATGAATAACCGCAAAGAATAAGAATATTGTATTTAATTTTTTCATAGTTAGTTATGTTTTCCGTTTTGATTGTTTTCTGTTTTTAATAATAAGTCTTGTAGACTTACTTCATGATAGTCTAGTAATCTAAAAAGGGTTTTAAGGGTTATGTTCTGTCCTTTTTCTACCTTCCAATAGCTTTGCCTACTCAATTCATGAGCAAGTGCAAAAGCCTCGTAGCTAGACCATCCTTTTTGGATGCGCAGCTGTTTTAGCTTATGACATATCTCCTTTATTCTAGGGTCTAAGTCATTTATTTCTTTTTCACTCATTCATTTAGTTTTGTTCAAAGGTATAATGTGTATTTGTAAATGGTTACCACTTGAAAGGGTACACATTTATAGTTGACATATTATAGGGGTACACCTTAAAGGGTACATGCTCTATTATGTACCCTTATCTTGATGCATTAATCTACTCATGTCTCGGCTCAATTTTTCATCCATAACCTCAGCATATGATGCTTGTGTTGTTAGAATAGAAGAATGACCTAACATAGCAGACACGCTTTCAAGAGGAACTCCATTAAGGAGAGTAACCGTTGTAGCAAAGGTTTTTCTACCTATGTGTGTAGTCAACTTTTTGTTGATACCACATATATCAGAAATCTCTTTCAAGTAAGCATTGTACTTAACATTCGACATACAAGGGAATACTTTATCAGAGTTGTTTTTGTATTTAATCACTAGTTTTTCCGCCTTGGGAAGCAAAGGAACTTTGAAAGGCTTAAGTGTTTTTTGTCTTGTGCTAATAATCCAAAGTTCACCATCTGACCCCTTTCTAATGTTATCATGTTTTAATAACTCAAGTTCTCTAAAGGCAAGTCCTGTATAACATTGGAAAACAAACATATCTCGGATTAGCTCTAATCTTGGTATATCAATAATCTTGTTTTCGAGACGTTCCAGTTCTTCCTTATTTAAGTAGATTAATTCAACCTTTGTGCGTTTGACTTTTACCTCGGATAGTGGGTTTTTTTCCATCCATCCCTTGTTAATAGCAAACATTATAACTTTCCTAAGACGTTGTAATACCTTATAGACATGGTTAGAATGGTGTTGTTTCTCTACTTTTAAGAATTGGATATAATCCAATGCTAGAGCAGGTTTTATGTCCTTTAACTTGATATCTGATTTTTTATAAGTCTTTTTAATAAACTCCTTCAAATATTTTTGCTCTCGGACATACCTGTTGAAAGTAGCTTTACCATACTCTTTGCCTACTAAAGGCTTCATAGTTCCGATTAGTTTGATGTAAACCTGACATATTGCATACTCTTCGTCTTTTTGTAGGAAGTAATTCTTCACAGCCTCAGCAGAAAGTAAATCATTTACTAGTGATGCTTCACCGTAGATTTTATCTAGCTTTCTTTTGATTGCTGTTAATTGATTGTTTGTGGCTTTAGACTTTTCATCTCGACCTTTGATTCGTTGTTTGTCCTTATCCCATGTATCAGGAGAGGCATAACAACCTGTTGCAAACTGTTCTCTGTTACCATCTACGGTAATGCGAACATAAATAGGAGCTTCACCGTGCTTGTTCACTTTAGCACGATAGAGCCAAAGTAGAACTCTCATAGTATTTAAATTTTAAGTTGAAGAAATGGTTACCTTTCGATAAATAGTGGTTACCTTTTTGGATACCTATCGGAGGTAACTTTTAAGAAAAAGACACAAAAAAACCACTCTCTAGTTAAAGAAAGTGGTTAATGTGACCTCGGCAGGATTCAAACCTGCGACCCTCAGAGCCGAAATCTGATGCTCTATTCAGCTGAGCTACGAAGCCATTCGCCTTAAGCGAGTGCGAATATACGCTCTTCTGTTGCCATTTTTAAAATATTTCTTTGTTTTTCTTATAGATAATCTTTCCAACTTCAATTTAATAGTGACTATTTCCCATGTAATGAATGGTTTAGTTGATTAATTTTAACACTTATAATATAAAGTAAAACTCTTATTTTTGAATGAATTTCTTTTTCCGGATAGATACAGGGATTTCTGTGTCATCTGATAACATTATTTTTAAGCTTGTTTTATTGTATTCAACTATTTCAGTTGTATTAACAATGTATGAATGATGAATGCGCAGAAAGTTTTCTGTTCTTAATTTATCTTCTATTTTTTTGAGCGTTTGTGAGACCTTAATTGTTTTTCCCGATTTTGTTTTAATGGTCGTGTAATTACCATCACTCTTTAAATACATTATTTCTTGTTGTTTTACATAAAAAATACTGTCTTGCGTATTAATAATTAGTTGTTCAGCATCCGTTATTGCAGGATTGACACTCTCAATTGCTTCTACTGCTTTTTTTAACTCCTCGGGGTCAATTGGTTTTAATAGGTAATCGCTAGCGTGTGCTTTAATTGCTTTTATAGCATAATTCGCATATGCGGTGGTGAAAATTAATTTGAAATTTTTATATGTTAATAAGTCAAGTAGCTCAAAACCGTTTGCTTGTGGCATTTCAATATCTAAAAAAACGATATCGGGTTTTAATGTGTTAATTGCTTTCAATGACTCCTTAAAGGTGGTGCAGGAAGCAATGACTTGCAAATCAGGACAATGTTTACTAATTAACTTTTCTAAACCAGCAACAGCTAGCTTCTCATCATCAACAATAATTACTTTTCTACTCATATTAAAAAAATAGTACGATAATTTACCCTATAAAGGTTATGTTTGTGTAGGTGATTTATGTAACAAATGTAACTTTTTTTACATGAGGTTAAATACGAGTACGGGAAAAACTTGCTTTTTTTTTCAAATAGTTATCTTAATGGCTTTATTGAGTATAACGAAGATTGTGTATGCATCACCGTTTATTTTCAATTCAGAGTCTGATGGAGTATTTGTCGGAAAACATATCACATACAAAGAAATTCCCAAAAATGAGCCTTTAGATATTTTCAATAGGAGTGGATTTATTAAATCAGAAACAGATGTTTTAAATTTCGGTGTGACGAAGAACACGTATTTAATACGTTTTGAGGTAATTAATCAGTCAGATAAATCGGAATTGTATTTCGAATGTGGATTATCTTCGTTTGAAGAGTTTGAAGTTTATCAATCACAGGAAGATACACTTTTGTTAATAGGAGAGTATGGAGTTAACTGTGAATCACATGGAGAATTGGCAACAGCTATATCTTTTCCCATGTTTATATCAAAGGGAGAAAAGATTAGTTTGTTGATAAAAGTCCAGAGTAATTTGGGAATTGCCCTTCCAATAAAAATTCATAGTCCTAAAAATTACCTAAAAACACATGCTCTAGAGAATATCTTTGGAGGAATTTACTTTGGAGCAATCATTACCATGTTATTGTATAATTTATTTTTGTATTTACAGATTAAAGATAAAAACTACCTTTATTACGTGATTTATGTATCTTTTTTACTGCTTTACTTAGCTTCGTTTAAAGGGTATGCTCCAATGTATGTGTGGCATAGTAGCAATTGGTTGAGAGAAAATGCTACATTTCTTTTTTGCTGCTTATCGGTAGTTTTTGGTTTACAGTTTGGAAGCTCTTTTTTAAACTTAAGAAAATGGCTCCCAAAGTATGTATTAGGAATCCAGAGTTTTCAAATCATTACCCTCATGAATTTAGTGATCTATTTTTTTTATAGTAAACAGTTAGGGTATAATCTATTTTATATGCTAACGTTAGTCACAATGTTTTATTTATCTTTTTTGGCAGTTTGGGTATTTAAAAAAGGGCATCGAATAGCGAAGTATTATATCATTGGTCAATTTGTTTTTTTTTTAAGTATTTTCTTTACCATTTTAAGAATCTATAGTTTAATCCCACACACCTTTTTTACGACACACCTAAGTGAAATGGGTACGATGTTCGATGTCACTATTTTTTCTTTCGCATTAGCTAGCCGAATTAACATCATGAAACAGGAAAAAGAATTGACTAAACTTAAAATGCTGGAGAGTGATAAAAAGTACCATGAGGTGTTAGAGCATCAAAATAGAAATTTGGAAAAAGAGGTGAAAAAACAACTGTTAGAAATTGAAATGGCTAATAAAGAATTAAAAAGACAAACCCTGAGCGCTCAAATAAATCCGCATTTTATATTTAATGTCTTAAATTCTATCCAGAGCTATTTACTTCAAGAAAAATATGATTTAGCAGAAACTTATCTTTCTAAGTTTTCAAAACTGATTCGGTTTTACTTGCAAAGTTCTTTCAAAAAATTTGTAGTGTTACGCGAGGAAGTTGATGCTATTAATTCTTATTTAAATATTGAAAGAATGCGAACAGATAATCGATTTGATTTCAAAATTCATATTTCTGATGATATTGACATCAACCATTTTGAAATTCCTTCTCTGGTAATTCTTCCCTTTTTAGAAAATGCAGTTTGGCATGGAGTATTAAATAAAGAGGGGCAAGGTTTGATTAAAATCCAGCTTTTAAAAAGTGATTCTATAATAGATGTAACAATTATTGACAATGGAGTTGGCATTGAATATGCAAAAAAACATCACAAAAAAAGTAGCGGAAACTCAGTAGGGATTCATATTACAGAGCAAAAAATCAAGCTCTTAAACGAAATTTATAATTCTGATTATAAGTTTTCGATTACAGATTTAGGAGTTGTTTCTAATGGTAGAACTCAAGGTACAGAGGTTAATTTCACTATTCCTTTTCAGGAAAACTGGCCTGATTATGAATAAACGCTTGTGTGGATTTTGAAGCTAAAAATTGCTGAAACCATCGACCTGAGTTTTTGATAATTCGTTCTTGGTTATGATAATTAGTATAAATTAACCCAAACCGTTGAGTATACCCTTCTGTCCATTCAAAATTATCTAATAGGGACCATACAAAGTAACCATTGACGTTTACCCCTTCATCTTTTGCTTTTAAAACATATGCTAACACGTCTTTAAAATAATTTATTCGTTGTTTATCAATTACTGTTTTATCATCGGTTAATACATCAGGAAAGGCTGCGCCACTCTCTGTTATGAGCACATTTTTCACTTTTTTATATTTGAAAAATTGATGCAACATATTATAGACTGATTCAGGATAAACTTCCCAACCCATAGTAGTCGTTTTTTTGCCCCTTTTTTCTGCTTCGATAATTTTTCCCGAGATATAAGGTACATACCATGAATGCTGAATAATTTCACGCGTGTAGTTTTGTACGCCAATGAAGTCAAAATCGAAAATAATATTTTCTTCATCGCCTGATTGAAAATAGCGCTCTACTTTTTTTAATGCAGGAAGCTCTTCTAATGGATAACCTAGCCCTAAAACTGGTTCTATGTATAAACGGTTTAATAAAGCGTCAAACCGTCTGGCAGCAGCCACATTTTTAGGTTTGTAATCAATAGGTTCGATATAAGAACAGGAATATGTAGTTCCAATATTTGCTAAGGGTAATAAATCTCTTACAATTCGACCACCAACACCCTGAGCAAGTGTAGCATGATGCATGGCGGGTAAAAAATTAAGTAATCCTTTTTTACTAGGAGCATGATAGCCAAGAAAATAACCTGCTCCAGTATACACCATGGGTTCGTTTAAAATAATCCAGTTTTTAACGCGGTCTCCAAATCGTTTGACACATAGTTCGGTAAATTCAGCAAACCAATGAAGTATTTCGCGGTTACACCATCCTCCTTTCTTTTGTAGTTCTAAAGGTAAATCCCAGTGATAGAGTGTAATCCAAGGGGTGACTCCGTTTTCTAAACAGGTGTCAATTAATTTATTATAATAATCAATTCCTTGCGTGTTGACTAGTTTAGTGCCAAAAGGTAAGATGCGAGACCAGGAAAGTGAAAAGCGATAATTTTTAAAATTTAAAGTTTTAATTAGTGCTACATCTTTAGCATACTGATGGTAGTGGTTACAAGCCACATTACCAGTAGATTTATCTTTTATTTTGCCACTGTTTTTAGTGAAGTCATCCCAAATGGATAATCCTTTTCCATGTTTGTTATAGGCGCCTTCTATTTGATATGCTGCAGTGGTCACTCCCCAATGGAAGTCCTTTCCGAAATCTTCTTTTTTTAATTTCACTAATCGATGAAAAGTTGGGGTTCAAATTCGCTTTTAAGAACTAATTGAGAACTGGTAATGTAGTCTTCAATAACTTTGTCAACTATAAATTGCGTTTGATCAGGAAAATAAATGTTTAGTGGTTTTGATTTTGAAACCCACATTTTGATTAGATGAACATGTTTCTTTTTTAATTTTTTCAATACTGGAACACCCATTTCTTTTAATGCTTGTGCATTGTAATGTTGCTCATATTGAGATTTCATGGGAATTACCATAAGCTTTTTCCCTAAGAACAACGCTTCAGCAGGGGTTTCAAACCCTGCCCCACACAAGACACCTTCAGCTTCAGCCATACTTTTGCCAAATGCGTCCCCATTAATTGGTTGAACAAAGACATTTTCGCTCTGGAAGGTCTTATCACTATGCTTGGAAAAAACATGCCAGGTGATATTCTTTAATTTCGATAACACTTTGATTATCTTCTTATCACTATAGGCAGGCAAGTAAACAGTGTAGTGACCTCCGTTGCACACTTCCAGATTGCGAATGTCTTGTCTTATTACTGGTGTAAAAATGTTATTATCATATTTTTTAAAATGGAAACCATATTTTTCTTTAGTAGGAGCATAATATTTTAAGATGCTGGCACCAAGCCAATCGCTGAAGGTAGGTTTGGGAACCATAGGAGATATCAACGCACATTGGTGACTTAATGAGATGCATTTAACCCCTTTAAAAAAGCATGCCCATGCAGATATTGGTTCAAAATCATTAATAACTAAGTCATATTCCTCTACAGGGCATGATTTAATCTCATTGTAGATACGTTTGGCTTTATTGCGCTTAAACGTCTGCCATAAGTCCACGCCACCATGTTTTCCGAAAATGAAACTAATGCCTTTATATTGATATTTAACCTCAAAGGGTAGTTGGATATCAGCTTGAATGCCACTGACTAATAAGTCTACTTTAGCTCTAGCTGCGATGGCGGGAATGACATCTTTGGCCCGACTCAAATGTCCATTTCCAGTTCCTTGAATCGCGTATAAAATTTTCATAATTGTAAAAGTTTAAAATCAGTTAACATCAATCCAAAAAGTTCTTTTACACTCTTGTCAGTTAAATCATCATCTGAGATCTCTTCATGCTCTTCAGTTTTGCTGACATCGTATCTGTAGATTGACCACCGCTTATTTTTATACTCTAAAGCAGTTAAATTCTCTACCCAGTCACCCGAGTTGAGGTAAGTGGTTGTTCCGTTTTTGTTAACAAAGGTTTTGATTTCTGGTTGGTGAATATGTCCACAAACCACATAGTTATAACCATTATCACATGCGATGTCAGCTGCGGTTTGCTCAAAATTATTAATGAACTTAACTGCACTTTTCACCTTATTTTTCACTTTTTTAGAAAGTGAAATTTTACCTTTCCCGAAAAAATGGTTGATGCTATTGATTATAAAGTTGATTAAAATCAATGAGTCGTAACCAACAGCACCCAGTTTGGCTAACCATTTGGAATGTTGCATCGTCACGTCAAACACATCACCATGAAAGAACCATGCTTTTGCGCCATCTAATTCCAAAACAAGTTTGTTTTGGACCTGAAGACTTCCCATCTGAAACCCTTCAAACTTTCGTAACAATTCATCATGGTTTCCAGTGATATAATACACTGGAATTCCTTTTGATACCCAGCTAAAAATGTGTTTGATAATTTTCATGTGTGACTTAGGCCAATAGCGTTTGCTGAATTGCCAAATGTCAATGATATCACCATTTAGGATTACTTTTTCGGGTTTAACACTTTTTAGATACTTCAATAATTCTTTAGCATGACAGCCATAGGTACCTAAGTGGATATCTGACAAGACTAAGACTTCTAATTTTCGTTTACGTGGTTTTTTTTCACTCATAGTTAGTTAGCTTTAAATGGTGAGCGTAGTGAACAGAATAAAAAAAGGTGCGTTGAAAAAAGTAAACCAGAAAAAAATCTGGAAAAATGATTGAATTCTATTTTTCGAGTGTTGTTGTTGAATTCAATAAAAAGTGATTTTTTAAGCATTGGTTTATCGTAATAGTAAAAAGTTGAGTTCATCATTTGTTTTGCGTTTTACCTATTACAAACTTCGTAATCAGTTGTTTCCTAATTATTTACTGATAATCAAATTTTAATAAAGTGGATGTTAATTAATTGTTTATTAAAGGATGAAAGCATGTCCTGAATGTTAAATCATCAAGTGAGTAGTCCTAATTCAACTATTTTATTAATTTCATGCTATGAGTGATATTCAAGGAAGAATGCCTAAGGGTATTCCTTACATCGTTGGGAATGAAGCTGCCGAACGGTTTAGTTTTTATGGAATGAAAGCCATTTTAACAGTTTTTATGACCGAATATTTAGTAGGTTCATCAGGCGAGCTTGATGTGATGAGTAATACCGAAGCTCAATTGTGGTATCACTCTTTTGTGACTGGTGTTTATTTTCTTCCCCTAGCGGGTGCGCTTTTGTCCGATCTCTTTTGGGGGAAATACCGAACAATAATTGTGTTGTCAATTGTTTACTGTTGTGGTCATTTAGCTTTGGCAATGGATGAAACTCGCATAGGATTGTTGTTAGGTTTAACCATGATTGCCATCGGATCAGGAGGGATAAAACCTGCTGTTTCTGCTCATGTGGGAGATCAGTTTAATAAAGCCAATGGTCATTTATTAGAAAAAGTTTTTGGCTATTTTTATTTTTCTATCAATTTCGGTTCATTTTTTTCCTTTATGTTGACACCGCTTTTGCTGCAGTATTATGGTCCACAGGTGGCTTTTGGAGTGCCTGGAGCGTTAATGATTTTTGCTACGCTCATGTTCTGGATAGGTAGAAATAAATACGTGTCTATCCCGGCAGATAGTAAAGGATTTTTAGAAGAGTTAAAATCACCAGTGATGCGAAGCATTTTATTAAAAATGCTAGTATTGAATATTTTTCTAGCTTTTTTCTGGTCGTTGTATGATCAAAACGGATCATCTTGGGTCAATCAAGCACGATCACCCTTGATGTTGAAAGAAATAAATGTGTTCGGTTGGAGTTTTGAAATTTTACCCTCACAAGTAGGAGGTATTAACCCCATATTGGTTATGATTCTTATTCCTCTCTTCACCTATGTGATTTATCCCTTTGTAACTAAGCGATTAAAAGTGTCTCAAATGGGAAAAGTAAGTGTTGGTTTTTTTATTGCCTGCATTTCATTTTTTTTAATGACTTGGGTCCAATATCAATTGGATAAAGGTATTTCAATGTCCATTGGTTGGCAATTATTAGCCTTCACCATAATCACAGTGGCAGAGGTGATGATTTATCAAACCTGCTTAGAGTTATCATATACTGAAGCTCCCAAAACAATGAAATCATTAGTGATGAGTTTTCTGATGTTGTCAATTGCATTCGGTAACATTATTACCACGGGGGTGAATTATTTCATTTTAAAAGATGATGGGACTAGCAAGCTAGAAGGAGGGGATTATTTCCTGTTTTTTTCCGTGTTGATGCTTGTTTCAGCTATTTTGTTTATTCCTTATGCTAAACATTACAAAGAAGAAGCGATACTTCAAGACTAAGATTCTAATAGCTTTTTGATTTTGCTGTACATCACTATTTCTGCACGGTCAATAGAGGTGTCAGCTAAGATGATCTCTTCAATAGTCTGAAGCGTATTGTCGAGCTCTTCTTCTGAAAGGTTAAATTCTGATTTTTTACAAGCAATTAAATCCAGACGGTATGTCTCAGGTAAAATTAAAATTACTGCGTGTACTTCCGTTACAATTTGTTCGATATCTCCGTCAATATCTATAAGTCGAGTGATTTCGATAATTTCTCCCTCATCCATGTGATTGTCTGAATCAGCAATGCATAATAAAATAAAAACTATAAAGTGATTTTTGCTCCAATGTGAAAGGATGAATTTTTCTGCGACCATGAGTTTTTATTTAATAATAGCTGATGATTTTAATTTTTCCTAAATCTGTAGATTTTTTTGTGTTTTCACTAGGATAACTGAATTAAATTAATTGCGGTATATGCTTTAATAGTTATGTAATATTTATTTTTATATTAAACTTTAAAAATCATTGTTTAGACTGATTATATCTCTTATTTATCTAAAATGTCAATTAATAAAATAATTGGTATATTTTTTTGTGATACATTTGTATGTAATAAATATGTTTAAAATGAAAAATAATTTAACGCCATTTTTATTAAAAATAACCGTGTTGTTCTTATTGATTCTCCTCTTGAGTTTTGTCTCAAAAGCAGCTACATACACCATTACCCCAATAGGTAACAAAACAAACGCTCAATGAATTTTCGTATGAGATAACTAATCTGAACGGAAATATAGTTGAAACAGGCGTTTCGACCTGGGTAGAACCTTTATCGGTTGATGCCTTAAATGCTGGAGTGTATCGACTAATGGTTAATGATAAAGATGTTATTAAGCTTGTGAAAAATTAAAATGATTTGATTTTTATTTATAAAACATAAAAAAAGGAGCGCATTCAAATGCGCTCCTTTTTAATTTTAATGACGTGGGAAGGAATTACATCATTCCACCCATTCCGCCTGGCATGCCACCACCCATTGGAGCGTGACCACCATCATCTTCTTTTTTATCAGCAATTACACACTCAGTAGTAAGTAAAAGTGCAGAGATAGATGCAGCGTTTTCTAGCGCTAAACGAGTAACTTTAACTGGGTCAATTACACCCGTTTTAATTAAGTTTTCGTAACGATTTTCACGTGCATTGTATCCGAAGTCATCTTTTCCTTCTTTTACTTTTTGTACGACTACAGAACCTTCACCACCAGCATTTTCAACAATGGTTCTCAATGGCGATTGTATTGCTTTTCTAATAATGTCGATACCGTGTGTTTGATCATCGTTATTACCAACAAGACCCTCTAAAGCAGTAAGGCTTCTGATGAATGCAGTTCCACCACCAGCAACAATACCTTCTTCTACAGCAGCTCGCGTAGCGTGTAGTGCATCGTCCACTCTATCTTTCTTTTCTTTCATTTCTACTTCAGTTGCAGCACCAATATAAAGTACCGCCACACCACCAGAAAGTTTTGCTAAACGTTCTTGTAGTTTTTCTTTATCGTAATCAGAAGTAGTAGACTCAATTTGAGCTTTTATTTGGTTGATTCTGCTTTTGATTTCATCCTCTTGACCAGCACCATTCACAATAACAGTATTGTCTTTATCGATAACAACTTTCTCAGCAGTACCTAGCATATCTATTGTTGTAGACTCTAGTTTGTAACCTCTTTCTTCAGAAACTACAGTTCCACCAGTTAAAGCAGCCAAATCTTCTAACATTGCTTTTCTTCTGTCTCCAAAACCAGGAGCCTTCACAGCAGCAATTTTTAGAGCACCTCTAATTTTGTTCACCACTAAGGTTGCCAACGCTTCACCGTCTACATCTTCAGCAATAATTAACAAAGGTCTTCCAGTTTGAGCAACTGCTTCCAATACAGGAAGAAGGTCTTTCATACTAGATACTTTTTTGTCGTATATTAAAATGAATGGATTTTCAAGATCAGCTTCCATTTTTTCTGTGTTAGTCACAAAGTATGGAGAAAGGTAACCTCGGTCGAACTGCATACCTTCCACTGTTCTTACTTCAGTTTCAGTACCTTTTGCTTCCTCAACAGTGATCACACCATCTTTACCTACTTTTTCCATTGCATCAGCAATCATTTGACCGATTTCTTCATCGTTGTTTGCTGAAATAGTAGCTACTTGTTGAATTTCAGAAGAACTGCTGATTTTTTTAGCTTGTTTTTTAAGGTCACCTACAACTGCTAATACTGCTTTGTCGATACCTCTTTTGATGTCCATTGGGTTAGCACCCGCAGCGACATATTTTACACCATTTTGAAAAATAGATTGTGCTAACACTGTTGCAGTTGTTGTACCATCACCTGCAGCATCAGCTGTTTTAGAAGCTACTTCTTTTACCAACTGAGCACCCATGTTTTCAATTGGATCTGAAAGCTCTATTTCTTTGGCAACACTTACACCATCTTTAGTTACTGAAGGTGCACCAAATTTTTTATCAATAATTACATTTCTACCCTTTGGGCCTAATGTTACTTTAACAGCGTTTGCTAATGTGTCGATGCCTTTTTTCAGCCCGTCTCTTGCTTGACTATCAAATAAAATTTCCTTTGCCATAATTTTTTGTCTTTTAAATTTGTCTAATTAAACCTTAGTTGATTAAACGATTGCGAAAATATCTGCTTCACGCATGATAAGGTATTTTTTTCCTTCATGTTCGATTTCAGTACCTGAGTACTTACCATAAAGTACACTGTCACCAACTTTTACAGTTAGTGGTTCGTCAACTTTACCATTACCGATTGCTACAACTTCTCCACGTTGTGGTTTTTCCTGTGCCGTGTCAGGAATAAAAATTCCAGAAGCAGTTTTTTCTTCAGCTGCTGCAGGTTCTACTAGAACTCGGTCAGCAATTGGTTTGATGTTTACAGCCATTTTTCTATTACAATTTAGGTTAATAAAATTCTGGAGTGGGGTTATCATATTTTATACCAATACGAATTATGGCATTGTTATCAAACTTTTAAGCCACTTTTTCTGTATTTATACATTAATGACGGTTTTAGTGTCAGGGTTTTATGTGCAATTTTGTCAGATAAATGTCATGCTTAACAGAAAATTGGTTAATCGAAGGTTTGTCAGATTATGAATACAAAAAGTATTTGTTTCTGGCGTTTATGCAAAAACAAGGAAAAGAACTTCAAGATAAACGACTTTACCCCGCTTTGTCGGAATTGATTGCGCAACATCAATACATGAGTTCGTTGAAAGTGATGAAGGAAAAGTTACAAGCTGAATTTCCTAAAAAACTCACTGGTATTGACTACGAAAAATTAGCGCTTGTTTTTGAAGAAAACGAGCATGATTCCCTAGAGTTGGAAACCATTCAGGCACTCATTGATTTTGCTTTACCTAAAGTTGAACATGAAATTCGCGTAGGAAAAGATATTTACCTCGATACTGAAAATAAATTAACTATTGAACCAATCGGTATTATGCCTATTCGAAAATTCGATGGATTTTTATTTATTAAACCAGTGGGCGATAGAGTGGTGCAACTCTATCAATATCAGCTTTCTGCGATTCAATTAGCGGGTGAGTCATTTAAAGGAATTTATTTGCATTATTTGGACACGTTTGTAAAACGAGTCAGCGAAACATTTGAGTCATTGAAATTACAATTGATAAAAAAACATCAAATGAAATTTATTCCCGCTACTTATTTAGTAGAATACACTGCCATGTATCCCTACCAAGAAACAATTCTTCCTATCGCAAAACGAAAGATGATGGGTTACTTAGCCACACACTAAGTTGGTTGTTGTTCTTGATACGAGTGGAGTAATAGTTTACATAGTTTGTACGAATAATCGACTAACTCTTTAATTTCATCAACGGATGCAAGTCGCATGTTTTTGAAAATTACTAATTGGTTGCCATTACACTCAATATGGTAAACATTGTTTTGTTCAAAAAATGCTAAAATTTCTGGAGTAAATAACTCTCGAATAGCTTGTTGTTGAGGTGATTTAAGTAGAAAATTTTTAGAAAACTGAGTAGCATTTTTAAAGTCGATATCTAATTTTTTATCAATTAAGCGGTCATATAACATTTCTTTACTCAAAATGAATGGAGGTAGTGTAACGGGTAGTTTTATTAGATGTTCAGTGGTATGTAATTCTTTCTTTTCAATGAAAGCACCAGATACAAAAGTCATATCAGAAATTTCCCATTTAACATTTAAATCCTTGTATTGACCGTGGATGACATTAGAGGTGTACTCAATAGGGTGTTTTTTGAAATAATCAAATTGGTCCAATTCACGTATTTCCCAACAAACAGGACTATCAAACGTCCAGTTCATTTTTTCTGTAAGATCAATTAGTTCAATTTGACGATCAGTTTTTCGAATTACTTTTATAAGTGCTTTTTTATCTTTTTGTAAATAATGAAGTCCTTGAGGGTAATAGGCTGAGGTGTATAATGCATCTAAACCAACGGTTTCGAACTTGCCTTTGTCATGTGAACGGTATTCTCTCCCAAAATCCTTAATATATTCAAGCACTGTATAGTCGATTAATTTGGTATTACTAAAATCAACAGAAACCTTTTTTCCTTTTTTAATTTTTGAAAAATTAGCTTGAAGCGCATTGATATTTAAAAAGTTAATAACACCATTTGCTTGAATAGTTACACGGTTTTTTTCAGAATTTAGGTCTACCAATGTGGGGTGTGTAATATTATGTAAGAAGTCTTTGAATTTACCATCGTAGAAATAGACATGCACAGCTAAGTTGAATAACATACCCACTATAAGACCAGTGATTAATCCACCAAATAGAATTACAACAAGAGTAATTAGTAAAACTAAAAGTTGTTCTTTTCCGTGTAAATAAGCGTCTTTATATACTTTTGGTTTGGTGAGTTTGTAACCTGTCATCACTAAAATTGCTGCCAAACACGGGAAAGGAATATAAGTTACATAGTCTTGCAAGAATAATAAGAATTGCAATCAAAAGTACGGCATGCATAAAGTTCGATAAACCTGTTTTCGCACCGGAGTTGGTGTTTACTGAGCTTCGAGAAATAACGACATTTACAGGCATTCCTCCGACAAAACCAGAAACAACAGTAGCAATACCAATGGAGATAATGTCTTTATTGATGTTAACAGGACGTTTTAATGGATCTAGTTTTTCAACGGCTTTTGCACTTAATAAACTTTCAAGTGAGCCCACTACAGCAATACTTAAAGCAATAAGCCAAAAATCAAGCGTATTAATTAATGAAAAATCAGCAGTTGGAAAATGTTCGAATAAATCAGCAGGTAAAGCAACAAATAGGTGTTGACCTGTGGTAAATACGTTTCCAAAGGCATAAATTTCGTTCGTGGTTTTTAGACTAAACCAAAGGGTAAAGGGAATTCCAAAAAGTAATACCCAAACTGGTGAGGGGATGAGTTTTATGAATTTATTCTTACTTTTTTCATAAAAAATAATAATTAAGGTAGAGATCAAAAAAATGAATACTTCTGGTAAATGAATGGATTGAAAATAAGTTAGACGTAAAGCTAAACTTGAGTTCAGTGCCTAAAGCGGGGGTAAGTTGTTTTAAGATGATAATTACACCCACACTTGCTAATAATCCAGTGATGACTGAACGAGGGATGTTTCTACCTAACTCACCAAATTTGATGATGCCGAGTATAATAGTGAACACCCCTGAAACAATGAAGGCAGCTAACAAGACTTCAAATGAATTATTGGGGTATTTTTTTAGGGTTTCTAAAGCCAAGACAATGACGGCAATGATGCTATACCCAGGTCCGTTAATTGCGACATAACTACCACGTATAAAAGTACATACAATTCCACCAACAATTGCTGAAATCACACCGCTGATGGGTTCAATGCCAGCTGCACTTGCTAAGTCCTAGCCCTAAAGGTAAAGCGACTAACATTACATTAATACTCGCGATAAAATCACTTTTCCATATGTGCAGGGTATGCTTTGGCATGGCTGATTGAAGAAAGATAGCGGTGTTTTTTGTTCTTAAACTAAAGGTAGGAGAACAATTGAGGAAGTGAAAAAAATGAGGGTGGTTTTTTATAAACTCCCTAAAAGTTTATAAACTTTTAGGGAGTTGTAGGTATTATTTAGTATCAGGTTGTGGTGTCATTCTTAAATAAGGTTTTATCTCTCGGGATCCTTTAGGGAAAAGAGATGGAATATCCTCATTCTTAACGGCTGGTGATATTACACAGTCGTCACCGCTTTTCCAGTTCGCTGGTGTAGCCACTTTGTGGTATGCAGTTAATTGAAGTGAGTCTATTACCCGTAACAACTCATCGAAGTTTCTACCAGTAGAAGCAGGGTAGGTGATGATCAGTTTTATTTTTTTGTCTGGTCCAATCACAAACACAGAACGCACCGTTAATTTATCATTCGCATTCGGGTGAATCATGTCATACAATTCAGACACTTTATGATCTTCATCGGCAATGATGGGGAAGTTCATCGTGGTATTTTGTGTTTCATTGATATCTTTAATCCAGCCTTTGTGTGATTCTAAACCATCTACACTTAATGCCACTACTTTTACATTTCGTTTATCGAATTCAGGTTTATACTTCGCTACTGTGCCTAACTCTGTAGTACAAACAGGTGTGTAATCTGCAGGATGTGAAAATAATATCCCCCAGCTATCGCCTAACCACTCATGAAAATTAATTTCTCCTTCAGTGGATTGAGCTGTAAAGTTTGGTGCTTGGTCTCCTAGTCTAATTGTCATAATTTATTTTAATTTTTGTTGTACATGGTTTTAAAAAATAAGATAGTGATTACCCTATTGTGTTATTGGTAAGGTAACCATTTCCTTTTTAAAAAAGTTTTCGTTTTTACCTTTTGTTGACTTTATTGTCAATTATATTTAAATATAATTTTTTAATGTTTAAACATTAGTTACGTTTGCAATAGTAACAAATGTAACTAATTTTTGCGTGGATAAATTAAAGGTATATGGATGGGGAATGGCATTGATTTCCGAGACGTATTTAAGTACACTTTCAGAAATAATGACTCCTCAAGGTATCGAAAGGTATTTTGTTCCTTTTTTACATATTTGTGCAAACAGTGGTAACATTACACAAAAGGATTTAGCCGAATCGCTCAAAAGAGATAAGGTTTCGGTGATGCGGATTGTTGACCATTTGAGTGAGAAGGGGTTAGTAAACCGAAAACAAAATGAGGTGGACAGAAGGTGTCAGTTGTTAGAAGCGACTGCTTTAGCCCATCAATTAGTCCCAAAAGTAAAAGCAGCGATAACAAAAACCAATGATTTGTTGTTTAGTGAATTTTCAGAAGAGGAACGAGAAGTATTTGAAAAAGGAATGAATAAGTTGATGAAGCAAATAAACACACTGCCTGAGTCAAACTTTATTATTGAAGCTACCAAACGAGAAAAAAATTAATCAGATGAAAATAATTAATAAGGTTACTCTTTTACCTTTAATTGTTGCTACAATGTTATCGTGTAGTAAAAATACAGAAACATCAACTTCAGCAGGTGCTCGACCTGCCCTGCAAGTAGTCGGATACAAGGTAGTTCCTCATTCATTTGCTAATGACATTACTGCAACGGCTAATTTATTGGCAAGTGAACAAGTAGAGTTGAAAGCTCCATTAGCAGGCATGGTACTGGCTATTTATTTCAAAGAAGGACAACAAATTCGTGAAGGCCAATCCATCATCCGTCTTGACGATCGCGTGTGGAGAGCACAACTGTCAGGGTTAAATTCTGAACTTAGAAACTGCGGAAAAAGAACTGCAACGAAGAAAAGATTTACTTGAAATAGAAGGAAGTAGTCAAGAAGAAATTGATCTAGCAGCAACAACCATCGAAAAGTTAAAAGCACAAATTCAACAGTTGCAAGTGAACATACAACTAGCAAATGTGAAAGCTCCTTTTTCGGGTAAAATGGGGATGCGCGACTTTAGTTTAGGTGCCTTTTTAAAAGAAGGAGATGTTATTACGAGCTTAACTGCAACCAATACCCTTAAAAGTTGATTTTTCACTTCCCCAAGCCTATATCAACAGCATCGAAATGGGTAAAACAATCCATGTTTTGGTTGGAAAAGATACCTTAAAAGCTGATATCTATGCCATAAGTCCTATGATTAATGCTGAGTCACGAACCATCAATGTTCGAGCTCGCTTACCACAATCAGCTAAAAAAGACCTTCTTCCAGGCACCTATGCAGAAGTGCTTGTTTCTACCAAGTTTATTGACAATGCTTTGCTTGTACCAACACAAGCGGTTGTCCCTGAAATAAAAGACCAAACAGTATACCTGTATAAAGGTGGAAAAGCAATACGAAAAACTGTTGAGTTAGGAACTCGAACAGCAGATAAAGTACATGTCATCACAGGTGATAGCAGCAGGAGACACGGTCATAACTACAGGTTTACTTCAAATAAAAGACGGTGGTCAAGTGAAATTACAGACCGTTAAATAAGTCGCAATATACAGATATGACATTATCGGAGATAAGTATAAAAAGACCCGTCTTGGCAACAGTATTTGCCATCATTGTGGTCATGTTGGGTGTAGTTGGGTATATCTACTTAGGAGTACGTGAGTACCCAAGTGTGGATCCACCTATTGTAACGGTACAAACCAATTACACGGGTGCAAATGCGGATATCATTGAATCACAAATTACTGAACCACTAGAAGAACAAATTAACAGTGTGGATGGAATTAAGACGTTGAGTTCCATCAGTACGGATGGTCGAAGTACGATTACAGTTGAGTTTTTGTCTAAAGTCGACTTGAATGATGCTGCCAACGATGTGCGTGATAAGGTATCGCAAGCGATTAAAAATTTACCTCCTGATGCTGATCCGCCCGTAGTGAACAAGGCTGATGCCAATGCGGAAACCATTCTTTCAATTACGGTTCAAAGTAAAAAAAGAGGTTTGTTGGAATTAACGCAGATTGGAGACAACATCTTCAAAGAACGTTTGCAAACCATTCCGGGCGTAAGTAGCATTCGTATTTGGGGAGAGAAAAGATATGCGATGCGGATTGAGTTAGATCCAACACGCATGCAGACGTTGAACATCACACCTCAAGAGATTCAAAAAGCCTTGGATGCTCAGAACATTGAATTGCCCTCTGGAAGAATTGAAGGTTCAGAAACAGAGTTGACGGTGCGAACTGTAGGTCGATTGTATACACCGGAAGAGTTTGATAACCTGATTATTGCCAATAGAAACAATACACTGATTCGTTTAAAAGACATTGGTCATGCCCGCATGGGGGCAGAGGTGGAACGTACCATTTTGCGTGGAAACGGAGTGATTCCAATGGTAGGAATTGCCTTACAACCACAGCCAGGGGCAAACTACATCGACATTGTTGATGAAGCCTTTAGACGCTTAGAGATCATGAAAAAAGATTTACCTGCCAGATATTGAGTTGGATGTCGCTATGGACAAAACTATCAGTATTCGTAAAGCCATAAGTGAAGTAAAATCGACTATTCTTTTAGCGTTTATTTTAGTGCTTAATGGTTATTTTCTTCTTTCTGAGAAACTGGCGAACGACTTTTATTCCAGTAATTCTTATTCCTATTGCTTTAATAGGAAGTTTTGCGGTATTGTATGTCGTTGGTTATTCAATTAATGTACTTTCCTTATTGGGCTTAGTACTTGCAACTGGTCTTGTGGTGGATGATGCTATTGTAGTCATGGAGAATATTTATGCCAAGATAGAAGAAGGAATGCACCCTATAAAAGCTGCTTTCGAAGGTTCAAGAGAAGTTTATTTTGCAGTTATAGCGACCTCCATCACTTTAGTATGTGTGTTCCTACCTATATTCTTTATGCAAGGACTTACCGGACAGTTGTTTAGTGAATTTGCGATGGTCGTGGTTGGCGCCATTGTCATTTCTACTTTCATCACCTTGTCATTGACTCCCATGTTGAGTTCTCGCATGTTGAAGAAAAGTACTTCTGAAAACAAGTTGATGAAATTTTTCGGCAGTTTGGTGGAAAGCAGTGTTCGTGGTTATACCAATTCCCTTCGCAGTTTCATGACGGTGCGCTGGGTAGCTATTCCTATTTTCATTGTGATGTTGGCTTTAATATTTATTGTAGGTTCTCAGTTGCAATCTGAACTAGCTCCAATGGAAGATAAAAGTCAGCTACGAATTGTATCTACTGCACCTGAGGGCACCTCGTACGAAGCGATGGATAGCTATCAGTTAGATGTCTTACATCTTTTAGATACTATTCCTGAAAAAGCCTTTTTACTTGGAGTTACTGCACCTACATTTAGAGCTTCTACTTCAGTGAATTCTGCATTTGTTTTTATGCCTTTGAAACAACCATCTGAGCGAGAAAAATCACAAGACGAGTTAGCAAATGAAATCAATCAATGGTTGAGTAAATACACTTTTGCTCAGTCGTTTGTATTACAAGAACCGACCATCAAAGGCGCTGGTAGTAGTGGTAACATGCCTATCCAGTTCGTGTTGCAAGCTCCTGACTTGGAACGATTGAAAGAGGTGTTACCAAAGTTTATGGACAAAGTCCAAAATAGTCCTGTGTTTTCAGTATCCACGGTGGATTTAAAATTCAACAAACCGGAAATAATAATTGACATCAACAGAAGTAAAGCACAATTGATGGGGGTGAGTGTAGCTGATATTGCTTTAACTTTACAAACATTTTTGAGTGAACAACGCATGGGCTATTTCATCAAAGATGGAAAACAGTATTATGTGTTGGCAGAGGCAAACAAGTCGCAAAAAAACGAACCCCTTGATTTAAAAAATATAAGCGTTAGAAACGCATCCGGACAAATGATAACCTTAGAAAACGTGGTAGACATCGACTTTGAAAGTCGTCCACCATCGTTGCTACGTTACAACCGCTATACTTCTGCCACCGTTCAAGCAACACCTGCACAAGGATACACCGTAGGAGCCGGTATTGATGAAATGCAAAAAATTGCTTCTGAGTTGTTGGACGAATCATTTAGTACTGAGTTGGCAGGTAGTGCTTCTGATTATGCGGAGAGTTCTAGTAGCACCACACTCATTTTCTTTTTCGCTTTGGCGTTGGTTTATTTGACGTTAGCTGCGCAGTTTGAAAGTTTTAGGGATCCCTTTACGATTATGTTAACAGTACCTTTAGCGTTGGCGGGAGCAATAATAACACTTTGGGCGTTTGACCAAACCTTAAATATTTTTAGTCAAATCGGTATGATTGTACTCGTAGGTATTGTGACTAAAAATGGGATTTTGATTGTGGAATTTGCCAATCAAAAACGTGATGCAGGTTTGTCGTTAGTAGAGGCCGCTTATGAATCCGCTTCGCAACGTTTTAGACCTATTTTGATGACGAGTTTGTCAACTGTATTAGGCGCGTTACCTATTGCTTTGGCTTTAGGTGATTCGTCAACAAGTCGAATTCCAATGGGATTAGCAATTATAGGGGGGCTTATACTTTCCTTGTTGCTAACGCTCTACATTATTCCTGCATTATATACGTACATAGCAAGTAAAGAGAATAAACTCATTGATGAAGAAGATTATAAATAGCCTTGTGGTAGCAGCCATCTTGGTGGGAGTACCAACATGGGGACAGTCATTGGAGGACTTTATCAGCAACGGCCTTGGAAAAAAACTATCAGATTTCCATTTTGAAAAACGAAGCACAAGTTGCTTTCGAATAACAACACGATTGGAAATGCTGGGCAGTTACCTTCCGTTAGTCTGGGGGGGACAGCCCAAGGTGCATCCAACGATGTTTTACAACAATTCGCTGATGGAAGTACACGAGAGGGTAGCAATGCAAGAACAACGAGCATCAATCTCTTTGCGCTGGTTGAGTGGTCTTTGTTTGATGGGTTTCGGGTATACGCACGGAAAGATCAGTTAGGTTATTTGGAAGAATTAGGGAAAATCAATTCTAAGTTTTATATCGAACAAACGGTAGCAGACATTACCGAGGTATATTTTCAATTGGTGTATGAAAAACAATTGTTAGAAAGCTACCGGCAGTCATTTGAAATTTCAACCTTCCGCTGGAATTTTGAAAAAAAGCGAAGAGAAATAGGGGTAGGTAAAGGCATGGAATTCCAACAAGCATTGGTTGATTACCAAACAGATAGTATACAAATATTAACTCAACTCAACACGATTAAATTATTGGAAATAGAAATTAACCGCGTATTGAATGAAGATTTAGAACGCCAGTTATCGGTAGATAAAACTTCGTTCGTACCGCTTCCTGCAATTTCCAAAGACACGCTTTTTGAAAAAGCTGAAAACAACAACCAACAGCTACAGCAACAGCGATTAGAAGAGTTAATTGCAGAAACCAATTTAAGAATTGCAAAAGCTGATCGTTACCCTAAAATAGGATTGTTTGCAGGCTATGAATATCACTAAAACTACTGCTGAGGTTGGCTTTTTCACAGGTAGTAGAACAAATGGTCCTGTGGTGGGGGTGAATGTAAGTTTTAACCTTTTCAATGGTGGTAATACTATAAGAGAAATTAAAAACGCTGAGTTTTACGAAGAAAATGCGAAGCTTGATAAAAAACAAGTGTTGTTAAATGTGAATGCCGATTTGCTTAAAATGATTTATCAATACGAGTCGGTACAACAACGAATCGTGTTGGCATCTAGTAATGTGGCTGCAGCTGAAAAAGTATATGCTATTGCTGATGAACAATTGAAACGAGGAGCAATCAATGGATATGATTTTCGGTTGACACAACAAACCTTATTAGAGGCGCAAAATACGCTTGCACAGTTACAGTATAGTCTTAAAACCATAGAAATAGGAATTAATAGATTGACAGGAACGGTGTTGGAGGCGTATATGTAAACAGAAATTGAGGAGTGAAAATTTTATAATTACCGCATCCCCGAATTTTGTTTTTCTCATAATATCAGGAATCTCTTGCTTAAAACAACCCTCAGATTTTGTTTCCATCTCAATGAGGTTTCCGATAATTTTCGTTTCACTCCAATTTCTGGAATAACGATTAAAAGATGAATTCGAAGCAGGTAATAGTCAGTATTTGACCCTATTACCTGCTGCAATTATGTTTTTCCATAAACAGTCATGAGACAATAGTTACGAGTAGAAGAAGGGCAATACGTTAAATACTGATAATCTTAAATTCAACACGTCTATTTAGCTTTCTTGTTTCTTCTTTAAAATTCTCAGCTATTGGTATTGTTCCACCAAAACCTTCATGATTTAATCTTTTTTTAGAAATACCCTTAGAAATAAGGTAATCCATTACTGTTTTTGCTCTTTCGGTAGATAATCGGAGATTGACATCGGTACTTCCTTGATTATCAGTGTGCCCCATCACTAAAATTTCTAAATTAACATTTGTCTTCTAATAAGTTAACCAGTTTGTCTAGTTCAGGTATTGAAGTGGGTAAAATAGTAGCGGTTCCACGGTCAAAGAAAATGTTGTTTAGTCGGATGATTTGACCTTTTTCGAAAGGATGTAATATTAAATCTTCGATGGTGTTGGTATAGGTATTTAGGTTTGTTAAATCAACATTCTTTGATTCTGGGTAATAACCTTCCTTGACTGCACTAAATGAATATTCGTATCCTTTGTTCAGTACCGCAAAATAGCTTCCATCAGATGGTAATGAGGTGATAGTTGTGATTAATGAGTCGGTTAACAAGGTTCTAATTTCTATGTCAGTGCTTATTGGTTCACCTGTTTTAGCATTGATAACTTTACCGCTAAAGGTGTTTACAGCTTCTGGTTTATTGGCAAGTGATATATTTAGCTGATATATTTTGGGTGAACCTGATCGGTCGGAAGACATGTATGCGATTTCTCCTGACACGGGAGTGGTAAAATAAGTATCCCATGAACTGGAATTAACTTGAGGTCCAAGGTTGATTGGTTTACTCCAATTAGTCCAGCTATTATCTAATCGTTTTGAAACAAAAATATCTTGTCTACCATAGCCTGGTAAACCATCTGTTGAAAAATAGAGTGTTTTATTATCACCAGCGATAAACGGAGATACTTCCCAACCCCAGGTGTTAAGTTGTGTTCCCATGTTTTGTGGTTTTGTATAACTTCCATCTTGTTTTCGGAAGGATACATAGAAGTCATTTCTTCCATAGGAATCTTTGTTTTCAATTGCTAGTATTAAAACAGCGTTATCATTTGATAGAGAAGCTTCAATGGATTCACCATTGTTGTAAAAACCATCTATTTCAATGTTTACAGGCTTTGACCATCCAGCAGGAGTTCTTCTGGATATGTATATAGGAGATGATTTTGATTTATCATAGTTCGACATCACGACAAGTGAATTATTATCTGAGGAAGCGGAAACTACTCCATTATGATCAAAGGTATTTAAAGGAGCGCCAATGCTTTTTGAATTCCCCCACGTGCTATCTGCCTCTAAATTACTTAGCCATATATCATCGTCACCATTGTCTTTATTCATTACACGGATAAAATAAAGTGTTTTTCCGTCATGAGTAATTACCGGTTTACGTTCTGTGTTTTTCAAGTTGATCGATTTGGGTAATATCTCAGGATCAGTAAACACACCATCAACAGCCAAGTTAATGGCTTCGCTATCTTGTTTAAAAGTGAAGTTATCAATTGATAATTTCGATTTCTGTGTGGTGTTTATTCCAATGCTGCGAAAATATTCATAGGGAATTAAGCTGGAGGTTTTTTCATTGAATATCACCTGATCATTTATTGTATAGGTGATGTCACTTTCACTTACTCGTATTTGAATATGATTATTTTCTCCCAGTCCATTAATGAAAGTCGATTGGGTAAGGTCGTTTTTTGTTTTTTTCTTAGCAATAGTTTTCCATTCATCTTTTTCTGTTGAATAAGTGATTACCGAAAAGGCTTGTAAAGCGGGCATAAGTTGGAAGTAATAAAAATTTCCGTTTCGACTCTCCAATTGAATTAGTACAGAAGCATCATCACCTTGGTGAACGACTAAATCATATTCAATAATAAATGGTTTGTTTTTATCTATATAAGGGGTAAGATAAGTTATGTATGATTCTTCCCCATCACGATGTTCAATCTGTAACTTTCCGTCTTTAATTACCCGGTAATACTTCTCGTCATCTCGTGGTATATCACTCCACTTGCCATCATTCGTATCAAAAGTAGTGCTGTATACTACCTTTGTTTGACCAATTGCAGTAATAGAGATAATAAAGAAAAATAATACCTGTAGGAGAACTAGTTTTTTCATAAATGGACTTATCATTTTTACAAGTTAAGTTTTTCAAAGTTACATTGGAAAACTAATATCAAATAAACACAATTTAATGTAGTGCTGGTCGAATAGTTAAATTTTTCACTACTTCACCTTCTGCAATCATTATTTGTTCCAGTCGGTCGTACACCTGTTTTTCATCAAAATATTCTAAGGCTAGTTTCACAAAGATGTTTCCGTGCTTTGCTTCACAGGTCCACAGATTTTTGTAGAACTTGCGAAGCTTTTCATCTTCAATATTTTCAGCAATCATTTTAAAGCGTTCACAGCCTCGACACTCTAACACAGAACTCATGAGTAAGACGAGAAAGAAATCGGGTTTCTTCGGTTCCACCATGTGTCACGGGAGTTAAATGTTTGATATACGGATCTTCAGGCATTGACTTATTGAGTGGAACTCCACGCTCTTGCATCACATCAAACACTTGCTGAAAATGTTCTAACTCTTCAATAGCTGTTTCCACCATTTCCGGGATAATAATTGTACGATCAGGATATTTAGCTATCATAGAAGTTGCCATGGCAGATGCCTTCCGTTCACAATCGGCATGGTCTTGCAAAAAAGCATCAAAGTCATTTAACACTGCTTCAAGCCACTCGGTGGAAGAAGCCACTTTTAAGTCAATAGAATATCTCATGATGTAAAAATAGGAGTTTAGTCTTTTAGACGATAGATTTTTAGATATTTGAACAGTGAAATCTTCTTTAATACAAATAATTGAAACTTATATCAACCGATTTCAGGTTAATCAACCCTACTTTAGTACACGCTCCAGAGATGATTTAAGTTTGATAATAGCAATTCCTGCCTACAAAGAACCCAATATAAAAGCTACACTTGATTCGCTAGCGAAATGCCAACCACCCAGCGGAACAGTCGAAATAATTATTACCATTAATGCTCCTGAGCATGCATCTTTGATGGATTTGGAAGTCAACCTACAATGCGAAAACCAAATTATTGAATGGTTGACTTCTAAACCTGATTTTTTGGAAGTATTGATTATTAAAGAAGAATCGCTACCCCAAAAACATGCGGGAGCTGGTTTGCCCGAAAAATAGGGATGGATGAAGCTGTACAGCGATGGGCTGCTATTGACAACGATGGTCCAATTATATGCTTGATGCTGATTGTATTGTATCTGAAAACTACTTAGTCGAAGCGGAAAAAGCTTTTGAAAACAAGAATGTTGAGGTTGCACATGTTCATTTTGAACATATTTATCAAAATGAACCAGATGAAACATTACGTGAGGGAATTATCAATTACGAATTACATTTGCGGTTTTATGTACAAGGATTAAAGTTGGCTGGCTTCCCACATGCGGTACACACAGTAGGCTCGTGTATGGCGGTTAGAGCTTCTCGTTATGCCAAGTCGGGGGGTATGAACAGACGTAAAGCAGGGGAGGATTTTTATTTTCTTCACAAGCTTGTGGTGAATGGTGGATGGCAAGACATTATCCATGCTGCCGTCTATCCCTCGTGCAGAATATCTGACCGCGTGCCTTTTGGAACAGGACGAGCACAAATGGAATGGTTGGAAGAGGGGATAGGAGAGACGTACAATTATGAAATATATGAATTGCTTCAACCGTTGTTTTCTTCTATTGAAAAATATTATCAATCAGGTTTAACGTTGAATTTTATTCCACCTATTAACGATTTTTTAATGAACATCAATGGAGTACAAAAAGTAGAGGAGATTAGAAATAAATCAGTTTCGTTCGAGGTATTTCAGAAACACTTTTGGCAGTGGATGGATGGCTTTTTAGTAATGAAGCTGGTACATTATTTAAGAGATCATGGATACCCTAATCAACCTGTATTGGCCACTAGCAAAGAATTATTGCATAAAATGAATTTGAAAAATGCTGATTCATTGCCTACCGCACTTGACCAATTTCGATTGTTGGATAAGTTAATATAATAAAATCAGGTTTTACTCTGTTAACAATTCCAGATTTACGATTGAGTACCTGAGTAGATACTTAATCGTACGCCTTAGAATTTATTCATCTTATTTTTTTGTCGGACAGGTTTTAATGCCAAAAGGTAAATAGAGTGGACAAATGCCTGACACAATTGTAAATAAAAAAATTCCAGCGACAACAAGCGAAATGATGCCTAATGTTCCAGTTAGAATATCTCCGAAATATAATCCAATTAGCACAATAACAACAATCAAACGAATGACTCTGTCTGTATTTCCCATGTTCTTTTTCATAGTATTAATGTTAATTTTCTGAAAGTTAATTCAATATCAGCTCATAAAGTGTGATTAAAATCACTTAAATAATTGAGTTATTTTTAGCTCGAATTTTCTTTTTTAAGGAGGTATATTAAATTTTATTTATTGCATTACTTTTTTTAATCAAACCTTTTGTCAAGATAAGGGTTACTAATGTGTATATTCAGGTATTCAACCTTAGTTTATATTCTAAAATAACTAAATCAAACCATGAGAATAATCTTATCCTTACTGTTGTCAATTTATTGTCAATTTATATTTAGTCAAACGCAAACAATAAAACTCAATCAAATAGGCTTCTATCCATCAGAACAAAAGTTTGCAATAGTACCCTCTAATGCGAATTCGTTTGAGGTGGTGAATGTTTCAAATGCTGAAGTGGTGTATTCAGGTAATTTATCTACCTCATCAACATGGTCACCATCAGGAGAAACCGTTAAACTCGCTGATTTTTCAGCATTTAAGCAGGAGGGAAGTTATTATTTAAGAATAGCAGGTTTACCTAACTCTTATCCATTTGAAATTAAAGAAAATGTACATAGTGGAGTTTTAAAAGGACTATTAAAGGCGTATTATTTCAATCGAGCTTCGACAAGTCTCTCTTCAGAATTTGCAGGAGTATATGCTCGACCGTTAGGTCATCCTGATAATCAGGTTTATATACATTCTTCTGCTGCTGGACCTAATAGACCTACAGGTTCTACTATTTCATCTCCAAAAGGTTGGTATGATGCAGGAGATTATGGTAAATACATTGTCAACTCTGGAATAAGTACTTATACCATTTTGGCCTTGTATGAGCACTTTCCGGAGTATTTTAAATCGTTAAACCATGATATTCCCGAAAGTGGAAATTCAATACCTGATGTGTTAGAAGAAGCTAAATGGAATTTAGATTGGATGTTGACCATGCAAGATCCAAATGATGGAGGAGTGTATCATAAATTAACAACGCTTAATTTTACTTCTGGTAATAATATGCCACATGAAGCAGATGATGATCGCTATGTAGTCATGAAAGGCACTGCCGCAACCTTGGACTTTGCTGCGGTAATGGCACAAGCTAGCAGAATATTTGCGGAATATGAGGCTGATTTCCCTGGTTATTCTGCCCTATGTTTAGCAGCAGCAGAATATGCCTGGATATGGGCATTGGACAATCCAAACATACGTTATGTACAACCAATTGATGTAAGAACAGGCGAGTATGGTGATTTTAATTTTAGTGATGAATTTGACTGGGCAGCTGCCGAGTTGTACATCACTACAAAAAATAACGATTATTATACCGCAACCAATTTGATAGGTTCAGCTATCTCTACACCATCTTGGCCAGGAGTAGGTGGGTTAGCATGGGTATCCTTAGCTCATCATAGTGATAACCTCACTAGTCATGCCAATAAGAACGTGATTAGAAATAAAATTATATCACATGCGAATGATTTAATGGATCAATATACTAGTTCTGCCTATCGATTCACAACAGAAAATTTTTACTGGGGAAGTAATGGAAATGTTGGTAATGAAGGATTAATGCTAATTCAAGCTTTTAAGTTGACTGATGATACCACTTATTTAAATGCTGCACTATCGAACCTGGATTATATTTTAGGAAGAAACGCCACTGGTTATTCTTTTGTAACGGGTTTTGGGGATAAATCACCCATGAATATCCACCACAGACAAAGTTATGCAGATAATATTGTGGCCCCCGTTCCAGGGTGGGTTGCTGGTGGTCCAAACCCTGGCCAACAAGATAACAACAATGGCAATTGCGATTATTATACGTCTGCTTTACCCGCGCTATCTTATATCGATGAATGGTGTAGTTATGCGAGTAATGAAGTCACTATCAATTGGAATGCTCCTGTGGCTTACTTAGCAGCAGCAGCTGAAGTCTTTTTTGGAAAACCAGAGGTGGTGAATACCATCAACAATGATAACCAAAGAAAAGTAATCAATGTGTTCCCAACCATTTCATCTAAAGGGTTTTATGTGGATTCAGAAAAAGAATTAACTTATCGCATGCTTGATATGCACGGCCGTGAGATCAGTAATTCAACAACGACTAAAGGACAATTAATAGGAACAGATTTACCGAAAGGCATGTACTTAATCCAATTGATAGACGGACAAACCTCGCAAGTAGTAAGAGTGGTGAAGGAGTAAAGAAGAATTATATTATGGTAGTTCCGAATAAAGAACCAATGAGGTTCACGGCCATTTTTGCTGACTTCCCTTGTATATCATTCATGGGGTTTAACTCAACAAAATCACAGGCTACTGTTTTTTGAGTTTCGAAAAGTAGTTCCAATAAAAGGTGGGCTTCCCGAGCAGTTAGCCCACCCTCTATTGGTGTACTAACCCCTGGCACTTGCACAGGATCCATCACATCCAAATCAAATGAAACATGAATGTGATCCACTTTATCCAACAAATTTTCTTTGATCTTTTTGAAGACGCCTTGAATGCCTAATTCATCAATATCCCGCATGGTATAATAATGAACCCCGCTTTCTTGTAAAATAATGCGTTCTTCCTTGTCGATATCTCTTAAACCAATAAGTGTAATGTTTTTTGGTTGAAGCCGTTGTGTTACAATAGAAACAAGTTCAGGAAAACCGTTATGTAGTAACGTAGAGACAGGCATGCCATGAATGTTTTGCGACATTGAACTAGTAGGGTTGTTCAGGTCAGCATGGGTATCAATCCATACCACACCTAAGTTTTTGTAGTGATTCGCTGAGGCGGCCACTGTGCCTATAGCGATGCTGTGATCACCGCCTAGAGTTAAGGCTATATTACCTTTATTGAGTGATTGTGAGCACGATTCAAAAATTGCTTTATTTAATGCAGTTATTTCTGATAAATAATTATCTGCTCCATCGGTACCGTAAGACCGTAATGGCACAATTAGGTTACCTGAATCTTCAGTGTCATAACCAAGTTCCTTTAGAATTCGATGAAGTCCTGCAATGCGAATAGCATCAGGTCCTAAACGAGTTCCAGAGATGTTTGCACCAAGGTCACTGGAGGCTCCTAAAACGGAGATTTTCTTTTGATTTGTAAACATTTGATTTATCATGCGTATAGAAAGAAACGTTAAAACATCATAAAAGTTAATGGCAACAAAATCGCAAGACTATATTGACAGAGAAGCTGAAGTTAGTGCACACAATTATCATCCACTGCCTGTAGTAATTAAAAGTGGCAAAGGAGTCTGGGTGGAAGATGTGGAAGGAAAGCGGTATTTAGATATGTTGTCGGCTTATTCTGCTTTGAACCAAGGGCATTGTCATCCAAAAATAATTGCTGCAGCCAAACGTCAACTAGAGACACTAACCTTAACTTCCCGTGCATTTCATAACGATCAGATGGTGTCATTTTTAGAGCAGCTTACCAAGTTATCAGGGTTTGATAAAGGCTTGTTGATGAACAGTGGGGCAGAGGCAGTAGAGACAGCCATTAAAGCCATAAGACGATGGGGTGCTTTTTCGAAAGGAATCCCTAATGAACAAAGCAATATTATCGTGATGTCGGACAACTTTCATGGACGAACTTCTACCATTATTAGTTTTAGTACCGATGAAGGGAGTAAAAAAGGGTATGGTCCCTTCGCTTCTGGATTTAAAATTATTCCCTATGGAGATGATAGCGCATTAGAAAAGGCAATAGATAAAAACACCATTGGTGTGTTGTTAGAACCCATTCAAGGCGAAGCCGGAGTGATTATTCCTCCTACAAATTATTTACAGCGTTGCAGTTCAATTTGTTCTCAACACGAGGTGCTTCTGGTAGTAGATGAAATTCAAACGGGGTTGGGTCGTACAGGTAAACTTTTTTGTTATGAGCACAGTAACATTCAACCCGATATCGTCATCATCGGTAAAGCATTGGGTGGAGGTGTATATCCTGTTTCTGGCATTTTAGCAAATAATGCAGTTATGAATGTTGCTTTTGTACCTGGGAGTCATGGCTCCACTTTTGGAGGCAATCCATTGGCATGTGCCATCGCTTCAACAGCAGTTAAGGTCTTATTAGAAGAAGATTTAATTGCAAAATCAGCAGCCTTGGGAGATTATTTTAAAACCAAATTAGAAAACATTCAATCAAAAAAAATAAAAGAGATCCGCGGATTGGGGTTGATGCTGGCAATCGAGTTGGTTGTTGAGGCGGGACCTGCTCGTAACTATACGCTGAAGCTATTGGAAAAAGGACTTTTAGCAAAAGATACACACGGACATACCATTCGATTGGCGCCACCTTTAATTATTACAAAAGAAGAGATTGATTGGGCCGCAAAGTTGATTGAAGAAGTTTTGATTTAGGAACACTTCATCTAGTTATATTTGCTTATTAATTAATTTCAAATGCTCCAACAGCAACTCAACTTATATTCTATTCCATCCGTGGTACTTTTTTCAAAAATTAAAGCAGATTTCCCATCCTATTACTACGATTATAAAAAGCACCTGATTGTTCTTGAGAATGAGCAAAAAGAAAGCTTGGGATACATTCGTCTGCCTTTGCATTGGAAGCTGGATAATTCATTGAATATCCTTGATAAAAAACCAATCATTCTTTACGTTACTATCGAATCTGGCAATGCAGCAATATGCGTTCAAGAAGGAAAAACAACTGTGTATCACACGACTTTTTCGGCTTACATGACGCGTAAAAAACAAGGGTATAGTCAAATTAAGTATTTAAACAAAAAAGGAAAATCCCGCGCAGGGTCACGCGTTCGGTTAGCAGCTACTTTTGAGTTTTTCGAAAACGTGAATACAAAGTTGACCAGTTTAACGGAAGAGTATGAGGTAGATCGAATTGCTATAAACTGTACGCCTACTTTAATTCCTTATTTACACCAGTCAAAAGTGGCATGTCCTTTTGGGAAAAAAGATGAACGATTGTATAAAATTCCATTACATCTACCGCAGTCTAACTACACTAATTTGTTGAATACAATCAAGAAATTGATGGCTCCTGTGTTGTTTTATGATGAAAAATTTGCCACGCAGCTCCATAGAATAGTTGAAGATTAATTATGTTACGTTAACTGCGTTATAGAATCTAGCATACGTTGTTTAATAATTTGAATTATTCGCTTGCTCAATTCACTGGAACTTTTAGTATAACTATGAAATTCTTCAATAGTGAAGTGTCCGAGAACCATACCTTTAATTTCCTGGCGGAAGCCAATATCTTTTGTGAAGATAATTTCAATTTGGCTTTGTTGTTTTTCCAATACTAAAGCCTTGAAATCAATTTTTTTGTTGGATAAATAATTCTGAAAATGACTGATCAATAAGGCATGCAACCCTTTTATTATGGGTCTGATAACTTCATTTTGAAATCGTTCCACCTCACTTGATAGCTCAGTAACTAATGCATTTGGTAGTGTTGGTCTTAGCATAATTGAGTTTAAAGGAAGCAATTACGATATAAGGTTTATAAAATAGATGTCTTGTATGCGTATTTAATCAGTTCTTCTAAATCGATGAAATCCAATGTTTTCTCATGAGTAGCTTCCAATACCAATTGTGGAGCTATGCCTGCATTATAAGCTTCCATCCAGCGTGAAGCACACAAACACCATTTGTCTCCTGATTTGAGTCCTGTGAACTCATAAAGTGGTCTTGGTGTGATGAGATCATTACCCCGAGCTTTTGAAAACTCTAAAAACTCCTGAGTCATAACCGCACACACGGTGTGGGTGCCATGATCGAATTCATCTGTTTTACAACATCCATCCCTATAAAAACCAGTAACAGGTTTTGAACTACAGGTGATGAGCGTTTCTCCAAAGACATTTTTTTGTGATTCCATAATTTGTTTTAATAACTACCTATTCAATTGATTGTTTACTTAATCTGGTTATGAATGATTACTTCATACTTGATTTTTTAATTTAGTATGAGTTAAATAAAAAAAGAGAATTCCAAAAAATATAGCTACAACATCGAGCCAGTCAGCGACAAATCGATTAGATAATAAAGGGAAAAGCACTTCAGAAGTCAAAGAAAGAAACAGGAAAATAATTAAATAACTTAGCAAAGAGATTTTGTGGTAGTCGTAAAGCCAGCTGCGCTCAAAGAGATATCCGTGCATGGCAAGCGCACCAAAACAAAAAGGATCTAAATAATTATCGATAAAAGGTAGGGTGCAATTGAAGCCATACTGTAATACTTGATGACCTATAAATAAAATGGCGGGTAGGAGAAAACTACTTTTTTTCAAAAAGGTGCGACTGTTAAAGTGCAACAACAAAGGCGACAATTAAAGCTAATACAATAAAGGGACTAAATATGGTCATTAAGATGATTCCAATAATTCTGATAATGATTTTTTTTATAATGATTAAAGTACTGTCACCTTTGTGAATAGTCGCTTTATCATTCCATTCCTTAAAAATTCCGCGAGTGGACTCTTGCAGTTTTTGTTTGGCGTTTTTTGGTTCTTGATCTGGCATATATAGCTAGCATTAAGTAGGAGGTTAATATAACTGCTTTAGTTATAACCGCATATTAATTTGAAAGAATAGTTGTTTTTTTTAGGTGAATCAGCCGTGTTCGAAAAACAAGATGATACTTGCTTTATTCGTTTTGTTTCGAGTCAGTAACGAGAAGGGCTTTACCTTCATCGTTCATGATCTGCTCAAATGACAATTCTCTTTCATGAGGTTCTAAATTCATTTCTTGATAATGCTTCCAATCATCAAAACCGAGTTTTTTAGTGTCTTCATTAGTTAAACAATAGATCACTTTGCTAATGCTTGCCCACTTTGCAGCACTTAAACACATGGGGCAGGGGTGACAGGATGTGAATAAGACGCAGTCACTCAAATCAGTCGTTTGCAATTTTTTACACGCTTCGCGAATCGCATTAACCTCCGCATGAGCAGTAGGGTCATAGGTTTCTTCTGTCGTATTTCTTGTGGATACAATTATTTCATCTCCCCTTACAATCACAGCACCAAAAGGTCCTTCATTACACTCTTGTGCTTGCTTTGCTTGTCGTAAAGCTTCTTCCATTAATTGTTCTTTGTGCATCGTGATGAGGTTTATATTTAATAAAAAAAGCCAAGACCCAGGTTAAATTAATGCCTGAGTCTTGGCTTAACTCGCAACAACTCATGGTTGTTTATGCCATTTGTTCTGCATGTTTTCCTTCAGCAATTTCTTCTATCAGTTTTTTATTGAAGGCAGGTAAGTCATCTGGTGATCGGCTAGTTACTAATCCATGATCTACCACAACTTCCTGATCAACCCATTCTGCTCCAGCATTCATCATATCGGTTTTCACAGAAGAGAAAGAGGTGATTTTACGGTCTCTCAATACATCTGCTTCAACGAGCAACTGTGGTCCATGACAAATAGCTGCCACAGGTTTTTGGTTTTCAAAGAAGGAGCGTACAAAGTCAACTGCCTCTTCGTTTCTTCGTAATAAGTCGGGATTGATAACACCACCAGGGAGCATCAGCGCATCGTATTCACTTTGATTGACATCGCTCACTAGTTTATCAACCTCAATAGATTCGCCCCAGTTTTTTTCATCCCATGATTTTATTTTTCCTTGTTTTATCGAGATTATATCTACATCCGCACCAGCATTTTCAAGTGCTTCTTTAGGCGACAGCAATTCGGATTTTTCGAATCCATCGGTAGCCAAAATTGCCACGCGTTTTGATCGTAATTTTTCCATGTTAATTGTTGGTTTAAGTTAAAAATCTGTTTTTCAATATAAAACGCGCAATTTCTATGCAGAAAAATGTATTTGCATTAGGCACCATTATATCCACGATTATAGATAACCTCACCAATCAATGCGTGTGGATATTCCACAATCGTGTATAAAGGTTTCCTCTGTTGGTTCATCAGATTTCGTTGAACTGAGTCGTTAATCGATAATAAGTTGAGGTATTAAAATAACGAATAGGAAATGATGTGACATAAAAGTATTTATGCGTTTTGATTTATCTCTCGCAGAGGATGGGATAACAATAAACTGGCAATTCTTTTGTGTATTTTCTTGAAACAAAGACTTAGTAACATACTGTGAGATATGACGAACTTCTTTTAACTAGATGTTAAAAAGGTGCCTACACTAAAAATTAATTATATGAAAGATTTATTTGAAGACTATCAAGAGAGGTTGGCGATGTTAGAAGAACCTATTGCTAAAATTGCATTAAAATACGCTAAGGAATTTTATTTTGAAGACCAGTCCTCTAAAGAAGAAGCGTTAGAGAAAGGGATTGTGAAAGCACAAATGGAAAAGCAGGATTTGTAAAAATCACTGTTTGTTGCTGTGTAGTAGAAGTAAGTATAGATAATTTAGTTGTTTTAAGCCGTAAGGAATTGTTTTTGCTTTGGTTGGAGAAGAAAAAGGATACAATTTCATCCCTCAATGGATGAGTATGTGTGTTAGCAAGTAACTCTATATTTAAGAATATTCAAGCTCCCCTTATATTTCTAAGTGAAGAAACATAAGGGGACTTTTTTTAATTGGAAGACTATTTTAGCTTTATTAGTAGCTAATTCTGATGGGCTGCTCCATAATTTACAACGTTCAATCCGTACGCTATGACCGAATTTCTAAAACTTGGGGGCAAGCTATAACCCACTCAACTGCTAATGAACTACAAAGTCATTTGTATGTTAACAGTCAAAATCAACTGTTTTATCGAAGCACCTCTAATCAACTGGTAAGAATTCTTCCTAATAATTCAAAGCAAGTAGTGGCTACAGATATTGCTGGAGTAAACTTTCTGCAAGTGGATGACAAGCTGTTTTTTACTAAAGCAAATGGCAGTGTGAACTATTTAGAGATGAACACCAACCAGGTGGTAAGTGGGTTTGGAAGTAATGCAAAAAGCGAAACGATGTTACGTGCTGATAGCAAGAAGAATGTCTATTATTTAAACACGAACGGTGATTTTCAACAAATTCCTTTTAATGGAACCAATTATAATCTAGCAAAAGCACTTTCCTATAAACAAGCTCCAAGCACCGCATGGAAATCATGTATCGGATATTTCGATATTAATAAACAATCCGATGTGTTCTATTATGTTGGAAGTAACCAGAACGTTTATCAATTGTATCAACGACCTACTGGTGAGTGGGAATCCGTCAACTCAAACAATTTCCAACATAACAATGCCTATGGCTATATTGAATATCGCTATCCCCATGCTTTTTATATGTCTGATAATGTAATTTATAATTTGTTTTATTTTGGAGAACAGGGGTGTAATGCGCTACAACGAGAAGGTACGAGTAATTTTAGTAGTGATGAATCAGCTTATTTTATGACTTATCCTAACCCAACGCACCGTTCTGTGACACTTCAGTTGAAAGATATCGATGTAAAAGGTCGGTTAGAATTAATAAGCACAGTAGGAGAAGTGGTGTTTTCAGAAGAGATAACAACACATTTGTTTGAATGGAACTTAGAATCCGTCAACTCAGGACTTTATTTAGTGGTGCTTAAAGATCTTCAGGGAACTATTATTCAGTCAGAAAAACTGATGGTGGTAGAGTAATTTAAACAACAAATTTGTCTTAGTTTTTCCCGTGGCAGATGTCCCCACCAGACACAACAATCATCAGAAGTGTCAGGTGGGGACATCTGCCACGGGGGTGAAATTAAGGAACAGAAAAACAGATAGAATAGATTTTCTACTCCACCACAAATTGTTTACTCATAGCTTCATTGTCATCTGTTCTTACAATAAGGATATAATTTCCTGCCATGAGATTATCTAATGAAATGTGAATGGTAGACTGATTTATTTTGTATTCATTTTTTCGGTGTAGAATATTTCCTAATTGATCTACCACCAATAGGTAAACATCTCCCGTTTGATGCAATTCGATATCACAGTCAAACTTTCCATAGTTAGGGTTCGGGTAAATGTTTACGTATTTAATGCCTGTTTTTTGATAGCCAAGCTTTGCTTCATCTTTAAAAGGCGAATCAGAAGGGTACACAGTAATGGTTTTAAATTGCTCAGCAAAACATTCGCCTGACTGTGCATTGATTCCTAGCTGGTATTCCCCTTCTTGTGTGAAAACGAGTTCTTGATAAATGTTGTCTTTACTGATTTGTATGATGTTACTTTCATCAAATACCCAAATCACATGATCTGGTTCCGGCTTGGAAAGACTTACTGTCACGATGGTGTCACCTACGAAGGTTTCTTTAGGTACGAGGAACTCTGCATTAAACGCTTTACTTGATTGTGCCACCTCGAAACTAGCAGCTAAAGAACAATCATTTAGTCCCGTAGCGTTTACTGTGTAAGTACCTTCCAGGGTCGTGTTGATAGAAGAGGTTGTAAGTACCTTACCATTCGGGAAGGTCCATTCAATGTTGTTATAGGAAGATAAATCCACTATCGCGGTTTGTCCTTCACAGATAATAAACGTGCTATCAACTATCGGGAGCTGTTCTGCATCAGGTTGAGACAAAAATATACTATCTCTGGCAGGGCAGTTGTTACCATCCAGAATAGTTAATTCATACCCACCAGCACACACATTCGTGATTGAGTCATTTGATGCTCCATTGTTCCAAAGTAAGTTATAATCACCCGTTCCCCCAGAAACAACTGCACGGACTACTCCTGTACAAAGTCCATTGCAAATCGGGGAAGTGGTTTCAAAAACCATGGCAATAGAGTCAGGTTGATTGATATCAAAATCATAGTTTTTCTCACATCCGTTTCCATCGATTACGGCAACAGAATGAGTACCTGCAGCTAGTCGGGTAACCGTGTCACTATTTTGTCCATTATCCCACAACAATTGATATGGAGGAACAATAAATTCAATATTCAATCGAGCAGATGCATCACTGGTATCATAACAGGAAGCATGTTGTAAAACATCAACTGCCACGTCCATTTCATTTATATTGATAATGTTAACTAGCAATGTATCCATACATCCTACCTGATCTTGCGCTACAAAAGCATACGTTTCAGCATATAATTGGTCTGCTAGTAATTCATCAGAGATTGCGGTTCCCTGTTGATCCAACCACTCAAAGGAATAAGTGGGTGTACCACCAGTAATCGTGGCGGTGGCACTGCCAGCGGGTTGGTCGCAGTGGGTGTTTATCTGGTTTACTATAGTAGCCTGCAGCTCGGTCGGCTGCGTTAATGTGACGAAGTTTAGGGTGGTGCAGCCTAAGGTATCACGTGTAATGATTTGGTAGTCTGTAGCAATTAATTCATTAAAATAAGGCGAGTTGTGCCACGTAACTCCCGTATCAATGGAGTAGTGATAAGGCAACGTTCCACCAGCAGAAGAAAGCTCAAAACTTCCATTGGCTTCCCCAAAACAAACAGGATTAATCGTATTGACTACCGCAGAAGCTAATGAATCGGGTTCGGTAATTGTGAGGTCAGTAACTACCGTACATCCACTAGTGTCCTGAACAAAAAACGTATAATTACCAGCAGCCAAATTGTTAATCGTTGAATCGGGTGTTAGTGTGTTCAGGTCAGCGCCAAAGACATAAGGTGCAGCATTCCACCCCCCGGCAGCGAGTAGCATAGCTTGCCCATTGTTTTGTTGATAACAAGAAGCGTTGATGACGGAAGAAGTCAACGTTAGCGTATCTTCTGGAGCGCGAACCGCTACCATATAATTACTGCTTAAGTAAATACAGTTATTATCATCCGTTATACTTAAATCATATTCTCCTTCCGGCAAATTTTCTAAACGAACAGAAGTACCTTCAATCAAACCGGTTAAGCTATTCCACGATTGATTATTTTTAGTGATAGTCATGGAGTACGGTGCGGAACCACCTTGAATAATTACTTCACCAAATCCATTTGAGTCAGCTTTACAGGCAAGGTTGGACCCTGTGATATCGAGGCTTAGCTGGCGGTTAGAGTTGACGTTGATTCGTTGTTCAATCGCACAGCCATAGTGATCAGTAACGGTTAGGTTGTAGTTTCCACCAATGAGTCGGTCAAATGTAGTAAGGTCTCCCATTTGTACCTGACGGGCAGGGAAGGGTAGGGAAGCAGGGGGATTTAAATAATCCAAGGTATATTCATACAATCCAGCAGTTGAACTGCCACCCACAGCTTGTATTTGGATAATCCCGGTGGTGTCACCACCACACTCTGGTTTTAAAATAGTGGTTTTCGAATCATCAAGAGTAAGTGCAGATGGCGCAGTTAAAGTGAAAGAGGAAGTATCCTGACAACCCATCACGTCATTCACTACAACAAGGAAGTCACCCTCACCTAAATGACTAAATAGGGTAGTCTGGTAAGAAGAAATTTGCTCTTTTCGGTTGCCTACCGTAATGAAAATAGGAAAACTGCCCCCAGCAACATCAATAGTCGCTGTACCGGAGGTGTCGCCTGAACAGGTAATGTTCCATCCATCCGTATTCGATAAGTCAATAGCTGTGATAACTAAGGAATCAGGTTGAACTAATGTGATAGAATCCATTACCGTACACCCGTTGAGGTCAGTAGTTTGAAAGCGGTATTTTCCAGTACTTAGTCCAGAAAAAGTCGCACTATCAACGGTGACTGTTTCATCGCTTGCATTTACTGTAATTTGATAAGGCGCAATACCACCCATTGGAAGCGAAAGCACTGAAGCATCGCTCCTACCAAAACAAGAGATGGGCAAACCATTTGCCAACAACCTTGCTTGCGTAGAAGTGGTCAGTGGTTCAGGAGCTAGTAAGGAAATGGTGGTATCCCAAGTGCATCCGTTATCATCCGTCAAGGAGAATGAATAATCACCGCCCGCTAATGTTGAAAAGTTAACTTCTTCTGAAGCTTCGTTAATCACTTGATTAGTTAGTCCACTTGATGAAACCGTATGTGGGTAGGTTCCGCCCGTAGAAACAAAAGAGACACTTCCATCGGTAGCATCAAGACATGAAATAGCTACGCCATTGTAGTCCGAAATAGCCAGTTCAACAATTAGTTGATCCGGTTGATTAATAGAAAAAGAGGCTTGGGTACCACATCCAGTAACATCCGTAGTGAGCACTAACTGATAATCACCAGCGGCTAATCCTGAAAAGGTATAGTCAAAAACCTCTGAGCCGGTTTCAATGACCTCCGAACCGCGTAACAACTGATACGAATGAGGGCTTGGTCCTCCACTAGATACAATACGTAAGGCAGCATCCTCCTCACCAAAACAGGAAACATAATCAGTTTGTACCAGCGTATCAATAGCAATAGGTTCTGGTTCTGTAATGTCAAATTCCCCCGACCAGGAACAAGAAGGTGCATTGGCTAATCGTACAGTGACTTGATGTGTTTGAGCAGCCAAACCACCAAACGCATTGACCGATTGAAAATCACCATTATTAATGCTGTACTCGTACGAAGCCGAACTCCCCCCACCAGTCGCTGTTATGAAGGCAATACCGTTATCAAATCCGTTGCAGCTGACCTGTTGGATGTCTTCAGGAAGGATGCTTCCGACTACAGGAGCAGCTAAATCCACGGGGAATGAAGAAGCGGCCGAACAGTTATTTGCATCGACTATGGTAATGGTGTGAGAAGTAGCTGATAATCCTGTAAACGAGTGTGAATTACCACTCATTGGAACGGGAGTATTGCCATCAATAGACGTAGAATATGGAGCGGTTCCTCCCTTTGCATTGATTGTAATGGTTCCATTGTTTGCGGTGCTACATGATGCATTGGTAGAAGAAACACTGCCAAAATCAACGGTATTAATCGGTTCAGTTAACACCACATTGGTGGTGCTATTGGCTACAAGATCACAACTACTGACAGCCACTTGATAGCTGCCACTTGGTAATCCGGTAAACGTATGTGACGGTTGAGAACCAGTAAACGAAGTGGATTGAGTCCCGGAAAGTTCAAAGAAGTAATCTATTGCTCCTCCTTTTGCAACTACTTGAATACTACCTGTTGAACTACCAAGGCATACGATGGTGTCAGCTACTTCAAAAGATTGAATGGCAACACCAGCGGGATTGTTAACTTGAATATTGCCCGAAGTTTCACAATTGTTCTTGTCCTGAATAACCACGGTATAATTTCCCGGGCCGATGTTATTAAATGTATGGCTGTTGGTACTAGCAGTTGGCATGAAGCTCCCCGCGTTTAATCGAATAGCATAAGGCGATGCGCCACCATCGAAATTAGCAACTATGTTTCCATCATTGGCATCACTACAGGTAATGTTTCCACCAGCAAGGTTCGTAATTCGGAGGGTATCTGTCGCATTGTTTAATGCAATGCTATTTTCTGAATCCGTTTCATTACAGCCATCTACTCGGACAGCATACGTGCCTACAGGCAGATCAGTAAAGGTATAAGTTCGTCCTGGTCTGCTCAACGCGGATCTGTTGATGCCGTTATCACCAGTGATGTAATAGCCAAAAGGAGCCACACCATCCGCAACGGTAACGGATATTTCTCCTGTCCCTTGATTACAAACAACCGCTTGGGTTACGCTGGCAGAAGTAATGGAAAGTGGTGTGGGTGATCCAATGGTAGTTTGGGTAGTAGCCACACAGCCTAGCGTATTGTCACTAATGATGATCTCATGTGAACCAGCTGCTAATCCAGAAAGTGTATGACTGGATCCTGTTACATTGACAAAAGGACGGCTGTCAACTTTGATTTGATAATTACCAGAACCCCCACTTATTCCAACCTGAATTTGTCCATTACTTTCTCCGATACAGTGAACATTCACAGGAGTTACCACACTAAATGAAATTGGATTAGTAGGATCTTTGAGACTAATATTATCTGAAATAGTTTCAGCACAATCTGTTACATCCACACGGTAGTTTCCTTGAGTTAGTGCGCTAAAAGTCACGGTGCGATCAGTCGTGTTGTTTACGTTACGGAGTAAGGTAGTCCCTGAATATAGGCGATAAGAAAATGGCCCTGCTCCGCCACTGGAAGTGACTTGTATGTCACCGATTCCTTCAGGACAGTTAATGTCATCAGCAACACCTAGGTTGGTAATCGTTAAATCCTCAGGAGTATCTATCTCAAAATTACGACTAACTTCACATTCGTTACCATCGCGAATGCGAATGGCGTAAGCGCCACTTGCTAATCCAGTTACAGATAAGGTACTACTCCCCACCAATTGAAACGCACCGTTGTTCACGGAATAGCGGTAAGCGCCACTACCGCCAGCGAGTGACATGGCAATAGTTCCATTATTTAAGTTTTTACACGTGGTGTTGGTAAAAGAGGCATTAGCGATTGCCAACGTAGCGTTAGGATTGTCTAGTATGCTTGTTCCAGAACTTGAGACAGTGGTACCACAACTCGTAATTTGGGTGTAATAACTGCCTTCCGGAACAGTATTAAAAATATAACTTGTAGCTGTAGTCGCTGCACTTGTTTGTATTGTTTGGTTAGCAGCGTTTTTCAAAGTATACACAAAATTAGGAGCACCGCCTTGAACCGCCACTCGGATACTACCCGTACCACCATCACATTGCACTTGTTGGGCAATAGTAGAAGAATATACCGAATGTTGGGGCGGATCTGTTATGGTTACGGGAAAAGACTTTTCACAAACACCGTTTGGATCTTCTGTTTCAATAGCAACAGTCCAGCTCCCTTCGGTTATGCTTAGTCCACCACCACTGGTAAGGCGAATTGGGTTCGCGGTAGAAGGTTGTTGTGTGGAGGAATAGTTGCGTGTTTGATTGCCATTTGTTAACGTGTAGTTTAATGTACCACTCAGAGTGTAAGCGTTATTGTTAGCGTCTCTTAAACCCGTGATCTCAACTACACCGTCAGTACCACCAGGACATGTAGGCGAAATTGGCTTGAAGGTTACCGATGCAGGAGCTGATTTTCGAAAGGTGACTTTTGTAGCAATACTGGAACGGTTGAAGAAACAATCTTCATCGCCTTTTAAGCGGATGTAATACTCGTCTTGATCACCAATTAAGGTCGAAAACACATTCTCGGATACAGTAACCAGATGACCATTAGTGACACTGGGTGGATTGGTTTGAAAGGTCGTCCAAGGTCCATCAACATTAGCAGATACTTGCCATATGTAGGTATCATTGTTTGTAGCAGAAGTCGCTATTGTTACCGCCTGATCACAAAGGTTATCTAATCCATTTAACTCGTTATTAGGATCATTGTAGTTATACGGTTGGCGAAATCGAGGCAGACTATAATGGAAGACATATGTTCCTCCACCAAACCCTGACCAGTTACCACTATGATAAATTCGATTACTGCCACAAGTCTTGTTGTTGTCGTTAATACTAAAGACAATATCATTCCCCTGCCAGCTAGCACATCCATCAAATCCAGTTACTTGGGAGGAGTATCCACATGCCGTTGGAGAGTATTTCCATTGGCTGTTTCTAGGGTCTTGCTCTTTATAGAAAGATCTGGGCTCCAAATTGCTAGCATATGTTAATCTAGAATACCCAGTTGATTGATCCGTAATTCTGTGGCGCGTATCACAGCGATAACATTCGGAGGCTCTAGTTATTTGATAGGTTACAATTGATTGATCGAGAGGAGCTACCTCACTATTTTTACTTGCTTCAGGTACTGCATAAACGTTTATAGTCGCTTGGGCATTTGTAATCATAGTTTGCGAAAAACTTTCAGAGAAGGTCAACAAGAAAAATAATGAAAGGGCAAAAAACCTTGGCATAAGGCTATTATTGGTACGATAAATAGGTTTTAAAAGCGCACTCACTTCCAGTTTAATTATTTTATATGCTAGCATTTTTTGCAATTGATTGACTATTGCTTGGCATATTTTGATGATAAACATAGCTTTTTTCATGGTTAAAGCAGTTTAGTAGTTCACTTTAATTTCTTTCGAAAACTCCGAAAGTACTCCATTTTCAAGCGCTACTTGCACTCTGTAAATGTACTTCGTATTCTTGTTGACGTCTACATCATTGAATAAGACGGCTTTATTTTGAACCACTTTATAAAGCGTAAGTGGTTCTTCTCCTTTTGCGCGATAGATGCGATAGGAGTGAACATCTTTATTGGTGTTTTCCCATGATAGAATAATGCTTTTTTCTTCATAGTCTTTTTTCGCTTTTAAGCTGCTAATTGTAGTTACTATATTATTTCCCTTACTAGTAATCGATACCGTCTCCGATAGTTTGGATTCATTTCCAGTGCTGTCAATGACAATCAATAGGTAAGCATATTGTGTGTTTGCTACCACAGATTTGTCCAGATAAAAAGCCGTGTCCTGTTTAAATTCTCGCAGATTTTTCCATCCGTCCTGGTTTAACGATTTTCGATACAGCACATGGCTTGCAACATCATCACTGATACTGGGTGTCCATGCTAAACCAATTCCTTTATCTTCACTTTTAACGGTGTGAAATTGGGCAGGAGCAGGAGCAATGGTATCGGGCCGTTTGAGTTGAATTGCCACAGAAAAATCAGAAGGATTAAAATGGCTGTCCAGGGCTTTTAATTTATAATACACAGCGTGGGTTAATGTTTTTAACGTAATGGTATCTGAGTAAGTGGTGTCTTTTACAGTTTTACTCGTTACTTGTACAAACTCTTCATTTTTAAAATTCGCTTGAAAAACCTGGTATCCAATCACGTCAGCTTCCGAATTAGGATTCCATCGTAGCGTAACAATCCCATTGGTATCAATACTTCCAAGTAAACCGGTTGGTGCACTAGGAGGAATACTGTCTTCAGGCATTCCTAAAAAAGGGAGTGAAGTAGACTCATTTCCAAACTCATCATAAGCGGTAATCGTGTAATAATTACTAGGAAGAGGATGAAGGTCAATTGTCAGTGAGTCTTTAGGGCTAAGCTGTGGGTGAATTACTTTGTATTCATTATTGATATTATCTGAACGTTTCAACCGAAATCCGAGGATGCTATCGCGTTGAGCCGCTGGAAAACTCCATGAAATTTGCATACCGCCCTCAGGCAAAGGAATTACTTGCGAAATATGTGGCGTTGCCGATAATCCTGGATAGGCAATTAAACTGATGGTATCCGATGCAGGAGAAACTTCTCCAAAGGGATTTATTCCTTTTACTCGATAGATATATCGTTTTTGAAGTTCACCAATAGAGTCACCTTTGAACATGTACTCCGGAACTTGTCCGTCCGCATTTAAAGGGGAGACAATAGGATTTTCTGTGATGGAAACAAACGTTTTACCCCCATCATCTGAGCGTTCCACCCAATAACTATTGTAAAAATCCTTGTAACGTCTGGCTTCCCAGCTCAAGACTATGTTTTCTTTGACTATTTCCCCTAAAAGACCTGTAGGGGCGGGCAGTTCAAAATAGTCATCTAAGCCGATATAAATAGAGACCGTGTCCACAGGAGGGTTAGGAGCGGGGAACTGACAGGTAATGGTATATAAGTATTTTTCATTTTCTTTTACAGTCGTGTCTTCTAACATTAAGCCAGAAGCTAATGCCGCCTTTTTCGATTGATCCGCAGCAAATAAGGCAAACATATGCCGTTGTTCTAGTTCCGTGGTTTGACTTATGGCTTTTGAAATATCAGATGAAAAGTCTTCGGTTACTTCCAACGAATCGCCATAAATCGCCTGTGCAGCAACCAGTGCATAATCATCATTTTCTCCAATAGCTTCCCATTCCTCAAGAGGCAAAGGTTTAAAAAGTGGATAGGTTTGTCGTTCAGGAGTTTTCAGTGCTTTTCCATCCCTCAGAATGGTATACCGCTCAAGTATCATCCCGTGTTTGTTTGCCAATTCCCACAAGTAGGGTGAGTTGGGTGCCCAACGTAAGATGATTTGATCTTTTTGCGCACGACCTACCAGCTGGAGTTGATAAGCCGTAGTGTCTTGAGCAACTAAAATAGAAGGAAATGCTAAAACAATTAAAATCGCTATGATTTGAATAAGCTTCATTTATTTCAGTGGGTTATTAATGTAATAGGTTTTTCGAGTTGTCACCTTATGAATGCCTGGAAGCGCGTAAGTGATATCTACTTGATAGGTCCCTTTTAGTACCACCGGGAAAGATTTTTCAAGAATCTGTAATCTTCGTGTGGTATAAGTTCCACCTCCATACACGCAGTATTTAGCAGTTTTAGCCTGAAGGTCGCGATAATCCTTTTTCATATAATAGGGTAACTCATACATAAAGTTAGCGGATTGAGTAGGATTGCTTACACCGGAATAAAAATCACTCGACTGTAAGGTAGCGGCAGAAACAGGAGTTTGATGAATGTACACCGCTTGCGTTGGAGGAATTCCTAAACTATCCTGACGTTCTAATCGTGCAGGTGGAACAGTTAACTCTTCATAATTTTTATAAACCAATGGGTGTACATAGTTATTGAAGTAGTTGTTGTTTTCCAGATTTGCTTCGATATGGATTAGCGCTTTATCGTTGTTAATTCCGTATAATTCAGACTGATCAAAAAATTCCTCGCCACTAATGTTGTTCCCCAGAATATGGATTGACTGACCTCTGGCGTCTGGTAATCGCCACCCTGACGAAATATCCAGGGCATCCATTTTTTGAGTGAATGTGTTGTATCTACTGGTTCTAAAGGTATTGACAAACACCGTGCTTTCCTGAAGATTTTGAATGGTACCTTCCGCTTTTCGGGTGGTCATTTTAGAGTCCGTATCTATACCATCTATTTTCAGGTTGGTTTCTACTTCACTCACATTAGCATCCACCAAACCGGTTGATTGGTTAGGGACATTCACAACAATCAATTGGTAGACTTGATTATTGGTGAGGTTGCCAGGGTGTTTATAAATGATTTCATTGTTCACGTATTGGAAACCGATAGTTGTGCTGTCTCCATTTTGGTTGATAAAGCGCATTTCTTGTTTCCAGTTACTTGACAAATCAAACAGGTAATCTTGCCCTTTTTTCAATTTGATATATCCATCAGCATATTCTTTCTGATAAAAATTATATTGATTGAGTTGTGGATACGCATAGGCGATGTTATGATGTGGTATATAGTTGGGAGCAGGGCCTGTAGTAAAGCGCGTTTCAGATGCTTCAAAAACAGGTTTTCCATTTATCTTAACAGGTGTCCATGTACCGCCTACATATTCTTCAAAACTCACTTGTACCTGAGCTACAATTTCGGTGTTAGGTGGTAACACTTCCTGGTTGTCAAACACCACTACCGTGTGATCTTCGTTCCAAGCCATGTTGGCGGTGTAAGTTTGTTGTTCACTCTTTAGGTGAAAGTGATCCAGCTTAATGCGGAATTTCTTTTCTACATCATCTAAATCAGTCATTTTAAATTGTTTGCCTATTTCTAAATTAAATACCGCTTGTGGGGTCACAAAAACACTTTCGTCTCTTTTACCCGATTGCGGAGTCATATCCGCGATTACGCTAATGCCTTCTAAAACACTTCCGTTTATAATTTCACACTCTTCACCGATGGTTAAGTTAAATTTGCAACTCCCCGATATTAAGCCGCCTAAGATACGATAGCGGCCACCGACTGTACCTCGCATCCAGAAAGGGTTAGGTAACTTCGTTTGAAAGACCACTGCCGCAGCCAGATGCAATATTTCGATGTTTTTCGTTTTGAAAAATAGTTTGACACGGATACCAATAGTTCCTTCCACATACGCATAGGATTGTCCATTCGCATACCAACCATCTATTCCTAGCGTGCCGCTTCTGCCTTTACATTTCACTTCATCCCCATAATTTTTCAACATGATATCAAAGCCCACGCCCATGGCAAATTGGCCATAAAACATTAAAAATTTCTTTTTACCGGTGTCAAAGGACATGCTTGCTCCAAAGGCTAAACCCTTACCTGTGCCAAGCGCATTTTCATCGCGCATATAATCGAGGTTTTTACCTAAAATTTCTCCTACACGAGCGGGCGGTGGGGGACTTCCCGGAATTTGGTCTCCAACCATCATATAACCATCCATCGTCATCAGGCCTAATACTTTCAAGCCTATTCTTCTATCAGGCGTACCGATGTACATAAACCATTCTTCAGGGCTGAAATGCATCACCGACCAACCTGCAAGTCCGTCAGGGCCAATCCCTTTTAATGCACCAAAAACGTCTATATACACTTCAATTTCACCATGGAGTGTTTTGCTGTTGAAATCGTAGGATTGAAAAAAGTGTCCACTGATTAAAGCATCTTTTCCTTCAGGTTTTAAACCCGAAGTATAGTGGTGATCACCCTCGGTATTTTCACCATAGCTGGCGTCACTCTCACTCATTTTTTCCACTAACTCGGCCATTTCCTGGTAGTCGCCTAAGTTTTGATCCAACAAGAAATACCCATTTCCTAAGAGTGAGATCTTGCGTAACCCACCACCTTGGTTAAAGGAAATTTCAAAGGTAGCATCGCCATTAAATGTTTCTTTGGATGAACTAAGGCCAATTTGAACGGTAGCTTTAAAACCATACCGTACCTCTTTGTTGGGTTTGTAAATGACCCCTGAAAGCGATTTACCATTTGCCAATGCGGGGTCTTTTGAAAAACCAACTTGTTCCATGTTGTGGTACATACCCCCCCCAAAGCCATAGAGTGAAAGGAAACCACAGAAAGGTATTCCGGTAGGCAGACCCACAAAAGCATCAGCATACCAATAGCGGTAGCCATCCACTTTACCAAAGACCACCGTTCCTGACAGGTCAAACCCCGGTTGGAAGTTCATTTCTGCTGTTCCATTAAACCCTTTTCCATAGATTAAATCATCTTCAAAGAGCTCTAGTTGACCTCGTATGGAATAGGAACCGCCATTGATATCGACTGCAACACTGGTTAACTTTACACCATCATATTTCCATTTGTCTTGTTGAAGGTCTCTTTTTGCTAATAATTCTAGCCCGGCATCTCCATAAAATCCGCCATCGTTATCACCAGTTAAATGAATTCGAAGGTTAAAGGCAATAGCTAATTTAGCATCACTCTTTTTATTAAAACCGATATTTGCAATGGAAACGGGGAAGCTTTTTACAGAATTGCTCAACTTTTCTGAACCTAAAGAAAATGCTTTGGCATCCAGGTAAGGTGAGGTGGTAGATATGGCTAATTCCTCAAATTGAATCCCTAACAAGGAAACTTCAGAGGAAGGTACTTTTACATTCATCGAGCCATTTAACACCGCTTTTGGTTTAAAGTCACCTTGTACAATAGCCACTTCCAAATAAGAGCCTTTGGTAAGTTTTAATTCAGCACTAAAGGGTTCAAAGTTTAACTCATCTAAAGTCGAGACATTAAATAAGTAGTTGCCATTGGTGTTAATGATGGCGTTATAGGCAAAAGGTTTACGTTGCTCTCCCACAGGGATGTCGATGGATCCTTTAAAACCTGCCTGCGTTAAGGAATTCGCTTCGACTGAAATCGCTAAGGAATCCAATGAATAGTTCCATCCGCCCATATCTCCTGAACCAATTTCAATCAGGTTTTTAACAGATAAATGACCTGAGAACCCCCTGTTATCAATCAGTAGCTTTCTACCTGAAAAGGACACGCGCTCGGTACTGTTTTTCGTTTTAAATTCAGGAGGCATTATCACGGTGACTTCTTCCATATAAAATCCTCTCCACAACCTTTTATCTCCCTCTATAAATTGAGGCGAACGATAATCATCGGGAAATTGAATGGTTTCGGGTGTTTCAAAATCACTAAAGTCAAACACTACATTTTTAGTATGAAATTCAGTTTTTGGGAGTGAGGTCAATTGAAAGGGATCCAGATTGATGGTTAACAACATGTCGTTCCAATCGCGAATGGTCGTTTCAAAATGACTAGATACCAGACCATTGCCTGAAACGGGTGTCATCCATTCTTTAGAGAAGGTAATGTTGGCAGAAAGTTTCATTTCCTTAAAACCATTGCAATCCCAAGTCGCGCTGGTGTTGTTTACTCCGCCTAGAATATCCATGGTTGATTTAGTGCCTAAAACGCTGATGTTTTTCACATCGTTGACCAGAAACATGCGAGCTTCTCCCGTGATTCCAGCGGATTCACTTAGCCGAATGTTGTCACCT
>CAWFGW010000028.1:0-476565 GCA_963815495.1 uncultured Cytophagales bacterium | reverse complement strand
CCAAATCGAGCACCATTTGTTCCCCAACATTTGCCACGTGCATTATCGCGCTTTATCAAAAATTGTTAAGAAAACAGCAGATGAGTTTAACATACCATATTATTGTGAACCCACATTTTTTAGTGCCATCCGCAGCCACACACGCATGTTAAAACAGTTAGGAAACCCGATTAAAAATTAAAGCAGGTTTAACTGTACGCAGCTTACCATTCCAGCAGTTTCGGTGCGTAACCTACTATCTCCTAATGAAACAGGTATAAAACCCGCTGTGATTGCTTGTTCCACTTCTTGATCTGTGAAATCACCTTCCGGGCCGATTAACATACAATAGGAAGGTTGTTCGTGCTGAAGTGTGTTAATGAAGTGCCGTTCTCCTTCATTTAAGTGGGCAATCATTTTAGATTGCTCCTGACAAGAACTTACAAAAGTTTTAAAGTCAACCAATTCGTTGAGCGTTGGCATCCAATATTTAAGCGATTGTTTCATCGCACTTATAGCAATACGCTCAATACGATCCATATTGAGTTTATTACGTTCAGTTCTTGCACAATTTAAAAAAGTAATCTCTTGTATACCTATTTCAATACACTTCTCCACAAACCACTCAATACGGTCTTGGTTTTTTGTTGGAGCTATGGCAATATGAATATGCTGTTTAGGCTCTGGATAAGTGATTTTTTCTAGGATAGCTAACTGACAATTTCGTTTATTAGCTTCAGTGATTTGGCAAGTGAACAAATTCCCTAAACCATCTACCACTTGTATGTTGTCTCCCACACCAAGTCGTAAAACTTTGGTGGCATGTTTTGCTTCCGCCTCCTCTAAAACAGGGTTCGATTCTATTGTAGGATCGTAAAAAAGTCGCATGACTTATTTGGCGTTAAAACTTTCTAACTTGAGCTTTGTCAATACATTTTTAGTTTGAAGCGGAAAGTCCCCTTTCATAATCCAGTTATAGTATGATGGCTCTTCATCAAACACCTCTTTTACAGGCTTTTTGTTGTGTTTACCAAAGTTATAAACCACTTCGCCTTCACTGTTGTACGCCAATCGACCAGCTAAATCAGCGAGGTTGCCCATAGAAAGTTGGTGCAATACAGCCATATCATTTTTGACTGGCTCAATCTCATTTCCGTCTTTATCCTTTATTTTAACACCTTCGTATTTTTCAACCTGACCAATCAAAACCTCCATGGTTGCGCGCGTATCGGCCTCAGCACTGTGGGCGTTGTCCAATTCTTTACCGCAGAAAAACTTATAAGCAGCAGATAATGTTCTTGGTTGCATCAAGTAAAATATCTTCTGTGCATCAACAATGTTGCGACCTTCCATTTTAAAGTCAATCCCAATTCTTAAAAACTCTTCAACTAACAAAGGAACATCAAACTTGGCTAAATTATATCCTCCTAAGTCGCACCCTTCTAAAAACTCATCCAACGACTTGGCGATTTGTTTGAATGTAGGGGCATCTTTCACATCCTCATCATAAATTCCATGAATTAAGCTGGACTCCGTAGGAATAGGTATCGTTGGGTTTACTTTGGTTGTTTTAACAGTTTCAGTACCGTCTACATCTAATTTTATTACAGATAATTCAACAATTCTATCCTGCGTGATGGATATACCCGTAGTTTCAAGGTCAAAAAATGCGAGGGGTTTTTTAAGGTTTAATTTCATCTTAATACTATAATATATCTTTTGCCAATTTTTTAAAATCTAAGTTATCAAAGTTGGCAGAACTCATCATAATTAGATTCGTGTTATCCCATTTCTGAGATTGAAGAAATGTGATTAAGTCTTCAGAGTTAGTGAAAACATGAATATCCTCTCTACCAAAACCCGCTTTAATTTCTGACTCGGTAAATACAGGTACTCCCTTATTCTCAAACACCTTAGGATTAATAAATACACACGCCAGATCTGGCGTATTAAAGGTATCTTTGTAAAGGGCTAAAAATTCTTTTTTAGTAGAACTAAACGTATGTAGTTCCATGCAAGCAACCAACTTTCTGTTCGGATAAAGTTCTTTCAATGAGGAAGATGATGCTTTTAATTTTGAAGGGCTGTGCGCAAAATCTTTGTAAAAAGCAGCTGTTTTAGCTTCATTTACAAGCTCTAAACGTTTGCTCGCCCCTTTAAAAAACTGGATCGCCTCATAAAACTGTTCATCAGTAATTCTTATTCGAGAACAAATGACTTTAGCAGCACTCACATTACTAAAGTTATGATTGCCAAAGAACTGAACAGGGTATTTTTTATCTCCAGTAGTTAAATATGGCTTGCCATTTTCTATGATATGTGGATGCGTAGTGTATTCAAGCTTTGCCTGATCACTCTTGAACTCAGTAGTTTCAAGAATGTCTTTTGTGATTTTATCCTCTCCGTTACAAATTAACACGCCTGCTTTAGGCGTGGCTTGCGCTAATTTTTTAAACTGCTCCAGATACCCTTCAAATGTGGGAAACACATTAATATGATCCCAGGCCACACCACTGATTAAAGCAATGTGGTGGTGGTATTTGAAAAATTTCGGCACTGGATCCAGTGAAGAATTTAAATATTCATCTCCTTCTACAATTAATATAGGTGCGTCAGACAAACGAACCATGGTGTCGAACCCTTCTATTTGGGCACCCACTAAAAAGTCAAACTCTTTTTTCCAATAATTCAACACATGTAAAATCATGGATGTGATAGTCGTTTTCCCATGACTACCAGCAATAACAATTCGCTGCTTATCTTGACTAAACAAATAGACAAACTCAGGAAAAGAGTAAATAGGAATTTCTAGTTCTTTTGCTTTTACTAACTCAGGATTATCTGATTTAGCATGCATACCTAGTATTACAGCTTCAACGTCCTTGCTGATTCTTGAATCATCCCAACCTTTATTATCAGGTAATATTTTTGCAGCCTTTAACCGTGAAAGTGAAGGTTCGTAAAATTCATCATCAGAACCTGTGACGACAACCCCCATGTTGTACAAGGCAAGCGCTAGGTTGTGCATCACACTTCCCCCAACAGCTATTAAATGAACTCGTTTTGGTAATTGCATTGTATAAAATTAGGCTTCAAAAATAGGTGAATTTGTGTTGGGATAAAAATTTGAATTATAAACACCTTAACAAAAGTTGTAACCTGTTTACATAGACTCTTTATTTGTTGGCTTCTGGTAGCTCTAACTGCTGAGGTGTTGTCTAGGCTACCATAACCATTTTGAGAAAAAGTTGGGGCATTTATTATCAATGCAAAAATTATTAAAAGGAAGGGCTTAAGCCCTTGTAGCTTTGCTAGCATATGCTCTAAACTTATTAAAAAAACTAGTATTTTGGGTTACCATCGGTCGGTTTTACCTCTTCTTCTACAACTGCGTGTTTACGCTTAAACAATTCTTGTTTGCCAAAAGTATAGGTATAACCTATATTATACTGTAGTTCTCCGCTTTCTGGTCTGTTTTGCTGGGTTCTATTTAACCAGCCAACGCCAAGGGTAAAACTATGTGCCTTATTTATATTACAGCTGGTGTTCAATCGTATACTTTTGTTGGTGTTCGTGGTTGCAGCTGCCACATAATACCACATTTCATTATAATACAATCTAGTACTTAGTTTTTTATGAAAAAAGTTTTTTGACAGACCTACCGTATAACCCATTCCCTGAGATATTTCTTGAATAGCTTTTATCTCATTTCGTAAATAATTAAATGCTACCTGTGGTCTTAGATCTAATTTTTCGACCTGCATGGTGTAGCTTATACTCGCGTTTTGTAGGGTAGAACTTATCGCTTTTTGGTTTCTTACCTGTTGGTTAGATATAACCATTGCCAGCTGCTTTTTTTTATTTTTTCCTAGTATCAGGCTATTGCTAAGTGTCATATTTTCTGAAATCTGGTAAAATGCCAGCGAGTCCAACTCGTTAATTCTTATCTTGGTGGTATTGGTGGTAAAGTTGGCGTAAGCAAAGTTGATGTTATAGCGTTGCACGGGTGCATAATTAATAGTTCCGCTGAGTGCCAATCTTTGGGTTTTGTCTAGTTGTGTATCGTCTAGATTATTCTTCTGTACACCTATATTTGTATTTATACCTAGTTTGTTTTTCATAAATCTACGTGCTAGTCCTACACTCGCTACTTCCAGATCATTATTAAAATAAGGATTTCCAAGGTTAAAGTAGTCGGAACCGATGCGTTTGTAAGCGAGTTGTAGATCTACTATTTTATTCGGATAATTAAGACTAGCATCTACCACACCACTGTAAATGGTGCTTATTTTACTAGTAAACAAAAAAGGTGCTACGCTAAATACATGGTCTTCTCCTGTACTTCTTACTTCTGATGCTTCTGAATTGGTAGTATATGCACTGCGCACGAGTTCTAATTTAAAATAGATTTTTTGCAACAAGGCCTGTTCAAAGAAAACTCCTGTCACTAGATTTTCTTTAGGAGCTGTAGCCTCTAAACCTGTAAGCGGAAATAATGCGGAATTAGGGTCGTCTTCTGCCTTAAAAAAATGAAAACCATAAGCACCACTTTTGCCTTTATAGTTAAACCTACCAGCATAGCCTGACCGATTGTATAAGGAAATTCCTTCGAGGTTGATGAGAGAGGTGTCTTTTACGGCTTTGCTAAACTGACCATAGAGCATGGTGATTTCTATAGGATGTTTAGCAGGCTTCCACTCTACCCCCGCTCCGTTAAAAGAAGCTCCTGCCAAACTGTAGGGCGAAATTTGTACTGACCTATACCCTAAATGCACCGTAAGTCCTTTGTATCTAGGACTAATTCCCAACTGGTTAAATGGTAACTGCCTATTAAAAGGATAATCAAAATTATCGCCTTGGGGACTATAACTAAAAGACAAGGGCGCGTCTATCATATCAAAAAATTTAAGGTTTAGGTTTGCCCGAGTAGACCAATAAAATGGCGGTCTCTGTGCCCTCTTTATACCATACGCATGGCTGCCGCCTGCCTGCACTCCTAAAGAACCTGTAATTTGTAAAGGATCAGCTTTTGTGGCTTCTAATACTTTTTCAATGTCCTGCGCATTTATGCTTCCGTTAAAACCGAAGAATAGAAAGGTTAGGATAGCTACTTTTAATGCTGCGTGTGTCACTTTTTCTAGTTAAAAATATAATTAGTAAAAGCTATTCGCATAACAACTGATAGTTGGCTTTTTTGCGGTAAATGTGTACCGAAGTGACCCTCTTTTTTCACAACAGCACCAAACAGCTTACCCCGAAAGGAATCAAACACCAAAATAAATATGTGGAATAATACCATCACACTACTTACTCTTTTACTAAGTTAATGGCTTCTCTTTGTTTTCCTGCTAGCACAAACAGCGTATAGCTTCCAGTAGTTAATCCCTGGGTATCTATCTCTTCTTTTAGGTCTTTTGCTTGATAACTTTCTTGAAAAACCTGTATGCCTAAAGCGTTAAAAAGATATAGTGTAATTTCTCCTTCTTCCGATAGTAGTATCTCTACTTTTAAATAGTCTTGAAAGGGGTTAGGATATACCTTGCTATCTTTTATAATTACTGCTGTGAGTTCTTTAATAAATAAATCTATTGGCGATTCTCCTTCTGGGTAAACCTGAATTTTGCGGCTTACGGTGTCGGTACAGGTACCCAATGCCACAATAAGTTTAACCTCATATTCTCTTGGTAAAAAGAAAGTATTGATAGGATTTTTGAGTGTAGAAGTAAATCCATTCCCAAAATCCCACGTATAGCTAGTCGCTGGTAACTCATTTACCGATACAAACTGTACCGAATCATTGACCTCTGCTACAGAACTTGCCAAGAAGGCTGCTTGTATGTCTTGCAGCACCTCTATTTTTATAGTATCACTTACTTCGCAGGCGCTATTGTCTTCCGCAACCAACCAATACTCATCGGAATCCATTATTTTTATACTAGGCGCTATAGAAAAGAAGCCTCGTTTTTTGCTGTACCATTTATTTGTAAAGCCTATGGAGGTAAAAGCAAGCTGATAATTACCTATGCCACACGTTGCAGTATCGTTTCCAAAAGCGACTACTGGGGCTGGAGCAAATGTTACATAAAAAGTATCTTTAACGACACATTGTTTATTGCTGGAGGTGGCTGTTAACGTATCCCCTTCGGTAAAAACAACCTGCCTACTTGTTTCTCCAGTAGACCAAAGGTGTTTTTCGGCTAATCCTAAATCTATCGTTAGAGAGTTTCCTACGCAGGTTGTATAGACTGTTTCAGAGGGGTGCTTAGGCGTGGTTATTACCTCAATATCAATAGTATCTTTAGAAACACACACGCCTCCATTAATAGCTGTTAGTATGTTACTGCTGGTTGTTGTCACCGTAATTTCTCTATCTAAACTAGTATTCCAAAAAACACTATCTGCGACCACCTTGGGCGATAAAAGAATAGTATCACACACGCTGGTATCGGAATCTAAATTAACTACGGGATAGGTATAATAAGCCACTTGGCTAGTATCATAAGCAGTGCAATTACCTGCCGGACTAGTAGCTGCAAGGTGTATTTGTTGAGCTGTGTTTACAGTTACTTCATTTACCCCTTGCTCACCCGTAGACCAACGAATATCTCCAAAATCTAACGCTGCGCGAAGCACTATTTCTTCTTCACCACAGCCCTTAAATAACGGGGCAATTACGAGTGAAGGAGTACTATCTACTGCTACCAGTATGGTGTCTATAAACTCACACCCATACGGGTCTGTAACTTTTACATTAACGTTTGCATCATTGGTTATTTTTATGGCTGAAGTAGTTTCCCCTGTAGACCACAAGTAGGTGCTATTATAATTTTGCGCATCTATACGTAGGCTGTCACAAACAGTCGTGTCATTCATTACCTTTACTCTTCCGTTTGTAGCATTGAGGGTTACCTTAAAATTTTGCTTATAAGTACAGCTATTGGTGTCTTTTAGTGTTAATGAAAAGTTCCCATCAGATTTAAACACCACCTTTTCGGCAGTAGAAACGGGTATGGTTGACCACTGGTAAGACAAATCTGCTCGCATTAGCGGACTTACTATTTCTAAACTATCTATACACGTAGTAACTCTGGTTAACGAAAACTTAGGCAATGGAAATACCTGATGAATAACCGTTGCCGTATCTGTGCAGCCATTGACCGTTTCTATTAAAAGTTGGGAGGTTTGCTCACCGTCTTTTTTAAATAGATAGTTGTCCTGAAAATTATTTTTAATGACTTCATCTCCCAGTAAAAATTGGTAGGTTAATGGAGAACTCGACCGAGATGTATTTATAAAAAGCGTTTTTTCTCCTTCACACTCGTCTGTAGCTACCAGACCAGCCACAGGAACTTCAAAACCTTGAATGTTTTTATTATAAACTGTTTTACATCCAAAGTCGCTTGAAGCTTCCACAGAAAGCACGTATGTTTTAGCACTGTCTAACACAATTTTAGGTTCTTTAACTGCGGACAGAAAACTGTTTTGCAATTTCCATTCATAGCTGATGTTTCCTGAGCTAATGCTAGAAGTGTTTCTTATGGATAAGGGTAATCCTACACAGGTGTCGTTTACACTGATATCAACTATAGGATTTGGTTTTCCTGTAAACGATTTGGTGATAGAGTCTTTGCAGGCATACGAAGTTTTAACTACTAAAGAAAGTTGATGTGCGCTATCATCCGGTATTATAATTTTAGTTGAATCAGATGTTTTAAAGTCTTCATCTATGTACCACTCGTAGGTAACCCCTGTATTAGGAAGCACCTCTTTAATACCTAAAGCCTTACCTACGCAAGAGTCTAACACCGTAAAATCAGCGGTAGGGGCTTCTCTCACAATAAAGGAGGAATCCATTGTAGCTTTACAGCCTCGAGAAGTTTCTACTTCTAAGCGAAAATCATATTTTCCTACGGCTAAATCTGGTAACACAAGGTTTTGAGAGGTGTTTATACTACTGTCTGTATCACTTGTCTTAAGTACCCACCGCCTACTATCTATATTATCTTGCTCGCCATTGTAAATAGCTGGAATTATGCTGGCTTCGGTAATGCTGTTGGCTGTTTTTTCACAATAATGTGATTGTAGATCACTTATGATTTTTGGTAACGCTAGGGATACAAAATCTGTTGTAGTACTGTCTTTACAGCCAAATGAGGTACTCGCTACTAATTTTATGGTATGTACACCAGCAGAGGAAAATACTATTTTCGGAGATTTTTGTGTTGTTTGAAAAACGCTATCGTTTATCGTCCATACATAACTTAAAGGAGTAGCGCCTTTAATTGTTGTATTATTTACTAGTTGTAACGAATCCTTATCACATACCCATGTCTGGTTTAAATAGGCAGGTACTTTTGGCTGCGCACCCAACGTAATAGTTTTAGTTTCCGTGCTTACACAACCTTTGTTATTAATCGCTTCTAAGGTGTAAGTGCCTGCGGTTGCTACTACAATTTGTTTGGTCTTTGCGCCATTACTCCATGCATAACTTGACGCATTCAAAGAAGCACTTAATACACTCGTTAATCCTTCACATAGTGGTTTATCTTGGTTTATTTCAACTACAAAAGGAGTAGCACAGGCTTTATTGGCTACTGTAAACCACACATTTGAGAGATCTAATTCTGTAGGAAAAGCCGCTGTTATGGTATGGTTACTTACATCAATGGTAGAGTTGTCTAATTTTTTCCAATTGGTGCTATCCAGGCTGTAGTAAATGGCAAGGTTGTTTTCATTGGTATGCACTGAAGGATTTAACAAAGGGGTTCTGTAGCGTATGCCTACCTCGCGGGCTTTAAACGTAGTGTTTTCTGCCGTCTGTATTTTATACAATAAGTTTATGCTTGTTTCACCAGCGTTTGTAGTTGCGTTATACCTATACAAATCAAAGTTATTAGCGGCCGACCCACTCGCTTCTGTTAGGTAAAAACCAAGCCCAGAACTAGCCGTAAAATCGGCTCCTCCATTAGTGTTTTTTTTAAGAAGGTAATTTCCGTAAATGAATTCACTAACATTATTTTCATTTTTAAGTGCCGAAGTATCTGTGAATTCTAATTTAGAAGCAGCAACTACTATATTCCCTTTTGTAAGATCCACTTTTTTCTGGACTATAAAATTGGAGTTCTCCAGAGTTAGGCTGGAATTGGTTTTATTGATGATTAAATTATTAAAAAAGAAGTTAGCTCCTGTGGGCGTAGTATTTTCTATAGTAGAAGGTGTATCGCCAGAAAATATGAGTGTGCTGGTGTTACCCAGTGCAAAAACGGAATCTACTTCATTGATGATATTGCCAGTAAGCTCAAGCGTACTGTTATTAAGCAGTACTTTGCTTGTTCTAGTTACCTCATTTTCAACTTTAGCTTTATTTTCTAAATCACCATTTATGTAAACATGTGTACCCTCCTGCACTATTAAAAATTCCCCGAAATTTCGCAGCGTAACCTGCCCATGCAAACCTAAGGCACAAAGCAACAATAGAAAAGTGAACGTACTATTCCTTTTCAATTTACCCGTTGTGAGGCTATTTAAGGACTTTATAAATCTCATAGCCAAAAAATTTAATGTTTATCATCATTAAAATAATTACTTATATAAGTAAACTTCTTTTAATTGGCTGTTGATTTCGTCTAAACCAGATTTTGGGATTGATTCCGCATCTCTATATTTCTTTAAGCCTATTTTAATAGAGTCTTGAGGAAATGCTCTATGCTCAATACTGTATTTCCCTTCTCTATAGTAGTATGCATGTAATGAACCTGCAAAGCTTAAGTCACCCTCTTTTGTATAAAAAATCTTATGTGGTTTGTAATATTTTTTAAGCACGCTTACATCATGTTCTGTCTCTACACCTCTAGGTTTGTTTAAGGCTTGATTGCCCCTTATAACACCAATAACTAAAAGCGTAATGATAACTAAACTTAAAGCATATTTAGGGGTCTTAATTCCATTTAAATAACTAATAAGTGAAGAAAATGTATTTCTGTTTAAAATAAAAAAACCTATAGCTAAGCAATAAAAACTGGGTGCGATGTAATAACTTGTTGATCTGGAACTCAAAAACATAGGTAAAGTTGCACACAAAAATAGGCTTAAATAAAAAAGGAAACTTTTGGAGCTAAAATCTATTGTCTCGATATTCTTATTAGAATACTTAGAAACCATAAAGAAAATAAATGTAAAAGAAATCATGATTATCGATTGACTAAACATCGTTTCTAAAGTAAAAAGACGAGAAGTCACATTAAAAGTGTCTGAACCATTTACAGAATTAAATATTTGCCGGTGGAAATAGTATTCAAACAATGATTTTGAGTCTGAATTTAGATTGATAGTTAGCCATAATAAAATTGAAAAAATAGCACAAACTACGAGAGTTAGCACTATTGTTTTAAGAAAATTAAAATCTTTCATAATTAAAAATCTCAGCCCAATAAAGGCAAACATAAAAAGAGCTACCGGTCCTTTAGACATAAAAGCTAAATATATGCACAAAATGAAAAGTAAGAGGTAAGTGTAAAACTTAACACCTTCAGACTTGTGAAGTTTACCACCTACATATAGTCCAAGTAAAGTGAAAAAAACCAGAAAAACTTCTAGCATATTTCTGGCATAGATATAACTCACAGAACTAGCACTAATTAAAAAAAGTATTAATAGATTTTTTTCAGGCCAAGTTAATTTTCGCCCCGTTTCTTGTGCCGAAATTTTAAAACTTATAAAAATAGAAACCAACAACATGAACAAACCAAAGAGTTTTTCAATTAGATAATTATGGTCTGGAAATAGTTTATAGAGGGGTGTCATAATCCATACCTGGAGAGGTGGGTGCTCTTGGAAGGGATTAAAAAGTGTGTCAGTCATTTTTAAACTCCAAAAACTTCCTATGCCCTCAGCTAAATTTTTGGAAATAGTACTGTATATTAAACCATCCATAAACAAACCAGGCCTAATGAAATCTTCCAATAACGTTGCTGAGAAAAAAGCTATGTTCAACAATATAAGTTGATTACTAAAGTTGTATTTTAAAGTGGATTTGTTCATTATATTTTCTTGCTTATAATTTTATGATGTAGGCCAAAGTGTAGTAAGGAGGGCGGTTTTCGTGGGACTGGCTACCTCCATTGTTATATATAGTATGTGAATGAAGACCGCCTCCTGACATTTTTCGAGCATCATTTGGACTAGAGTTACTGTTTGTACTACTTACATTAGTACCGCTACCCCCACCATCATTGACTCTTAAACTATGGTCATGCAAACCACTTTGACCCATTGTATGATTATGACTAGGCATTTCAGCTACTGTTAATGTATGTCTATCCTCTCCTCCAGTTTTACTTATTCCATTGTAATCAACAACCCTAGTATCATATCCAACGATAAACTTACCTCTTAAATCTGGTCTACCTGCAGTTCCGTCACATAATGCCCAGCCATCAGGAGCTACAGTGCCACTCCACATTACAATTACTCCTTTTGGCAATAACAAATCACCATTGGCGTCATAATAATTGGGGGAATAAATTGCCTCGTTTGCCTTTACAATTGGAGTTTCAATTTGATTATGAGCAACGGTAGTGCGCCCAACACTATTTTCAAGTAATATAACTGGTTGGTCTGCATTATCTATTTTTAGTGATAAAGTAGCCGCTGGTGTTTTTATATCAATCCCGTTAGGCACCTCTAATTTACTTTCCGTTTTAGCCACTGGCGTATCTACCGTATTTATTTTTGGTGTAGAAGAAGCGGTAAATACATTTATTTTTTGCCAGTCGGCACCATCATATACATACAAACTGTTTGTGGTGGTGTCTAACAGCATCATGCCTTTACCATTTACGGTGGTAACATCCAAGTTTTGCAGTTGCCCTTTAGGTAGTTTTACACCTTTGTCCTGTTGCCCTGGGGCACTTAAATCTAAAATACTTGCAGGGTGTGGTGTGGGGTTGTTTATGCTTACTTGAGCCATAGCAGTACTAAAGCCTAACAAGGTTAGTAAACTTAGCAGTAGTAGTTGTGATATTTTCATGGTGTTGTTTTATTTAAGCCAGTAGTTAAAAGTCAAATTTTGTTCGTTTTTATAATACGCCTTTTAGAAAATAGTACTGTAGTTGCCTTCTGGGGTGTATATATTGTAATTCCAGTTTTAGTTTAATTCCTCTCGTAGCGGCAAGACAGTTTTTAGTTAGAAAAAATTTCTTTCGTAATAGTCTTTTAAAGTGTAAAACCTGCCTCATGCCGGCAGGCAGATTTATGATTTCTATCTTATAAAACAAAGTTAGCGGTTTTAAGTTTACTTACCAACCCCCATGCAGAGCATGGCGGGAACGGGGAGAAGTTTACATGTTGTCAAACCCATTCAATCAAATGAGAAGAAAGTTTCACAGTATAATCTTTCTCCAGCCAAAGACTTTTCAAACTTGGTAATGACTTAATTATTTTATCATCTACCTGTATACCTGAATATTGTAAGAACAGCTTTTTTAGTTTTGAAAATCGAGAAAAATCTCCATAAAATTTAGAAATATGATTGAGGGATAAATCTAACCTTATCAAATTCGTCAAATTATTTATTTCATGAGGAACTTCTTTTACATTACACTCTAAAAGTATTAAATGCTTTAATTCTTTCAATTCCCAAATCTCAGCACTAATACTTGAAAAAGGTATTCTTTTTAACTCAAGACTTTTAAGATTTTTTAAATTACTCAACCCACAAGGTAGAACATCAAATACCCCCCCCTCAATCGACAATAATTCTAACTCAGTAAAAGAGTATATTTTTTGATCTAAATCTAACAAAGGACCCTTGACAAACAACTTTTTTATGTTACTATATCCATATAAATCGGATGGTAAATAAAACTCATCATTTGAAATCACTATCAGCATGTGATTACTTTCGTAATATTCCACTTTCATATCTTTTCTAATAGTTAGGACAATCTAACACTCCTAGCTGCGCAGAGTCACTCTGGGGAGTGACCCTGCGCGGATGGAATAAAAACCCACGAGGTATCTTGTTTAATCATTGTAGTTTTTTCTTGGTCAATTATGGCTCCTAATTCATTTAAAAATGTAAACTCTAAAAACAATGTATCTACACTGATGTTATCTAAAAATGGATCCATTCGCACCTTTCTGTAAAAATTAGCATTCAGATTCATTTTATCAAATGCTGTAATATCATCTTGAACTTCTGCTTCAGCTATAATAAGATTTTTGTCAAATTCTAAATGGTAGCTTATTTCTGGAATTTCTAAAGTTGATTTTGCTGTCTTCTTTTCTGTAAATGTATTTACTGATTTTGATATTCTTAACACTACAACTACGCCAATAAAAAGCAGAAACAATATACTACCGAAAATTTTCATACGATTTTTTTAAACTCTCTTAATTAAGCAATATAACTTAAGTATACAAAATCAAACACCTGCTCGTTCGCAATTGCATTGCGAACGAATCTTTTTGTGTATTTATGACACATTAAACAGACATACTAATGTGCTAAAACTGCATTGCAAATGCTATAAATGATAAAATCGCATTACACTTCGCTAGATGTGACCTATCGGGTTAACCATTAATTCTGTTTCAGAGTATCTATTCGATTTTCGCTTTCCTTTTACAATGATGTGATAATAGTATTTCTGATCTTTATTATGCCAAAAAAAATCATCAATTACTGCTTGTGCTTCCGGCTTATTAACTTGAAAAACTTTATCTCCCCAATTAAATTTAGGGGAAGGTAAATAACCTTTTATTACATTTGGTTTAATTCGCAACTTATATTTTTTCGATTTTATAGTCAAGTAATTATCTTCAATTCCAAGACATTGATAAAAAGTATTAGTCAGATTATTTTTCACAAAATCTCTATCTTCTGGGTGAATATATTCCAGCTTATTAATTTCTTGAAAATCGCTTTTGTAATAAAGAGTTTCAAGATAAACCCATTTATTAAGAAAATCTTCCATAATTATTTAGTTTGAAAACAGAATAAATCCTTGAAAATCATCAGAAAAATTATTGGTAGAAAATTTCTGATTGAATAGTGTTTTAGCATTTATAAGAGATTGAGAAGAAGGTTTATAATGACCAGATACATTATCTACTTTATATATTTTGCCAGCTCTAAATTCAATTATACCAGCCGTTTTAACAGTTGGATCAACTCCTCCAATCAAAGTTGGATGAGGAGCCTTGCCATCAGGCACTGAAAAATCAAATCCTTTAGCCCTTGTTCCTATTATAATATTATCAGTTTCATCTACAACATACATATATTGACCATTTAATAAACTTCCTGCACTTTGATCTAATTTCATAGCTCCTGAAGGATTTTTTTTAAGTTCAGTAACATTCTTCGCTGTTGGATTTAGTTTATATTCTCCATTTATTAAAACCCCAGCCATTTCATCAGCTGATTTTAATGTATTATCTACCTTAAACAAACTGACACTCGCCCCTTGTAGGTTAACCCCTCCTAATTTTAAATTCAAATCCTCTAAAAACAAGCGAGTTTTACTATCCTTTAATGCAGAGAAATTAATAGAACTAAGCGTTTCCTTTAATTTAGTTGCACTTTTATAAAATACAGGTAAAGAAACCGCTCCAACACCAACTACATCTAAAACAGAAGTTACTACCTTGAAATCTTGATAATTTTCTCCCAACAAATCTTTCACCTCATCTTGAAAAGCTATATCTGCTAGTTGAGCTGAAGCATTTGTTACGTCTGTAACTGCTAAAAACACCCTTAAGGCACTAGATGCAGCAGAAATTTCACCCACTCCAATTGCTATTGATGCTAAATGTATACTGACATCTATTACTGAACCTATTCTTTTGTTATTATTCTCATCTATTAAGAAATACAAGTATATAGCTGGAACCGCATTTACTATGTTTGTTTTGGTATTAATTAAAAACACCCAATCGTTTAAGGGCATGTAACTTACTCCTGCTACCAAAGAAGGTTTTTGGGGGTCATATCCCCCGTATTGTGTAGGAAGCCTTCGGTACTGTTTTTCACTAATATTAATGTTAGCACAACGAGATTTTAATACTGTTAACTGTTTATAATCTGCTAAAAAATTACCTTCAAAATAGCGGTCATAAAACCCTAAATCAACTTTACTTCCGTCCCACAAAAACACATTTAATTTATTATTATAATTAGATTGAATATCGGTTGTTAACTGTTTAACGAGTTGGGTGATTTTATTAGATGAATAATCAGCTTTTGTAATTTGTTCTACTAATAAATCTATGAACAAAGAATAGTTGTTGTCATTATTAGTAACTGATGATTGATAATCACTAAACCTAACAATAAGCTGATCTAAAATACATTCCTCTTTATTGGGAGAAGTTAAGCTAGTATGAAAATCATCTATATTTTCTTTGGCAAGAGTTTCAAAACAGTAAAACACAAATTCCTCATCATAATCTCCATTCTTAGCAAAATCTTCCACGATTTTAATCCGATGAATATTACCAAGTTCTGGCATGACTTCTTTACCTAAGAAACGAGCCAAATCTTCTATTTCATCCCTATCTTTCTTTTCGTCAATGTGATTTTTTAATTCGTTTAATGCAATTTCTTTAGCTTTATCATAAAGCGTTGTATAGCCTGTTTTTTCTTGAAAAAGTTTCACTCCCTCTAAGCTGTTAATATCAAATTCAAGAGCGACTTTTTCACTATTTGTTTCTTTAAAAATGATTTTAATGTCATCAAACTCTATATTATCAGTAATCCCCGTTAGTCTTACATCAGCACTTTCTTTAAATGTAACCGTTGCTTTGCTAAAATCTACATTAGCCCAAAGTTGACTTGTTACTCCAATATAAAATGGTTTATATGTAGGGTATCTTGATTTATCATAGTTAAAATCTTCTATATGATTCTCACTGTACTTCCAATAATCCCCCCAAGCATATTCTACATTTTTTCCATGCTTTTTAATTTTAGAGAACAGTATTTCGTAGAATACTAATTTAAATTTATCCACCACTTTCCCCTCTTCCACCTTATCCAAATAACTCACCGTAGGCAGTGGGTTATGAATAGCTTTCCACTGTTTGTGGTTGAGGTGGGTGGCATTTGCGGTATAGTCCATCAGGTTATCTGACTTTCCTATGGCTGGGCCTTCGTCTTTCCAGGAGTGTTTTAGCCCAAAGGCTCCGTGTCCCAGTTCATGGGCTAGGGTGATGCCTTTTGTTTGTTCTAGACTGTGGTGGGTTACAAAACCCAAGTCTCTGCCTCTGGGCATATAACCGTTTTCATCGCTTGGTGTGCCGTCTGTTTCTTTTATGAAGCCGTCTATTATAAATATCAGGTAGGTATTGCGGAGTTGTATGTTTTTTTCGGTGGTATAGGTACGAGCAAATTCCCGCATCTGCCGGCTGTACTGGTTTAGCCCTTCATCTGCCGGTATAGTTAAGTTAATGGCTTCTGTTGGTGTGTATACCTCTTGTATGTCTACTTGCCAATTGCAAACGGCTTGTTTGTAAACCTTATCTAGCGTTGTTTGTATTGCTTGTAGTTCGGCTCCGTTGAGGTCTTTGCCTACTGGCACTAGCATTACTTTTTTTTCTAGCGGCTGGAAGGGCTGTATTCTTACTTTTCCTAACTTCTTTTCTCCCCAACAAGCGTACAGGTAGTCTTTACTGGTAATCGCTGTCAGGTTTATTTGTACCGTGTAGTCATCTATTATTGTTATGTGGTTTGGGGGGATGTAGCTGCCGTCTTTGTTCTTAAACCTAAGGTGTTTTATTTTTAGGGTGTCTTTTTTGGTGTTGGTAAAATGGGCTTGCAGGAAATTATCTGTTGCTTGTAGGTTGAGGGATACATAGGGTATGGCATAACTTTTACCGTCTGATAGGAAACCGTGTTGGTAATTGTTTTCCCATGCGGTTCCGTAAGTAGCTTTGTAGCTATCTATGCCATAGGTGGGGTTTATAAAGTCTACTTTAAAGTTGGTGTAGGCGTGTGTAAACACTTCGTCTGCGAGGTCTTCCGCATCCCGTTGGTTGAGTAGTTCTTGGCGTGCTTCTGTTGGTATTTTTGCTAGAAAGAGTTGGTAAATCCAGCTCATGGCTTCTGCCACGGGTTGACGGTACTGATCGGGCGAGTTAGCGGTCTGTTTATTGAGGTTCTGTTGTAAATAATTATTTATTTCGGCTTCTAGCCCTAGAATATTTTTATCTGCTAAAAAGGTTTTAAACGATTCTCCAAAAATAACTTGAGAGTTTATCTTAAAGTCGTTCATAGAACTTACGCTGTCTATTTGCAGTTTAAACAGCACGGTTCTACCTGTTTTATTGAGCAATTGCAGGGTGTCTATTTTACCGTTTACCGAGTAGGCTTTGCGGCTACTAAAGGCTTCGGCCCAAAACTGGTTGATGTTCAGCTTCGTAAGGGTTAGAAAGTCTATGCCTATTTGGTCATAGTAGCTTTCCAGGCTGTCGATCAGGGTTCTGTTTTTTCCTAGTCTTCTTGTTTCCAGACTTTTGTCAAACATCTCTTCATCTGCAAACTCATCTATAAAGGTTAAAACCTGTTTGCGAAGGCTGTTTATTTGCTGTTTTCTAGTAGCTCTCCCTGCTGCGGTGGTGTCTAGGTTATCATAAACGTTTTGAGAAAATGAGGACGTGCTTATTAGCAATGCAAAAATCACCAAAAGTAGGAGTTTAAGCCGGTGTAGCTTCCCTAGCATCTGCGCTACACTTTTTAAAAAACTAGTATGATGGGTTTTCACCATTTTATTTAAGCCAGTAATTAGAAGTCAAAATTTGTTCGTTTTTATAATACGCCTTTTAGAAAATAGTACTGTAGTTGCCTTCTGGGGTGTATATATTGTAATTCCAGTTTTAGTTTAATTCCTCTCGTAGCGGCAAGACAGTTTTTAGTTAGAAAAAATTTCTTTCGTAATAGTCTTTTAAAGTGTAAAACCTGCCTCATGCCGGCAGGCAGGTTTATGATTTCTCCATATAAAACAAAGTTAGCGGTTTTAAGTTTACTTACCAACCACCATGTAGCATGGCGGGAACAGGGGAATGTTTCATTTATGAAATATTATTTTCATTTTCATAATCTCTTAATTTATCTCGATACGCTTTAAGCATATTGTAAATTTCTACCGTAGGTATTTCTGCCACAAACTTCCCGTGATATTCTAAAGTACTCGTTTCTTTATGTATCGATAATTCAGACACTTCTAAGCCCCAAGCCATTTCTGGGTATTCTTCACTCATTACTCTTCGGCAACTTTCTATACCATCCTCTATCATTGAAAAGGGCATATCAAGAATTTCATTATTAAAAATCCACAATTCCTTATTTTCAAATAAAATTGTTGGTTTGATTATATATTTTAAAGTTTCCATTCTTTTTAATTTTTTTTTGGGAAATATGAGTCCCGCTCGGTCGCAATTGCATTGCGATCGCATCTTTTAGTGTATTTATAATACATTAAACAGACAAACTAATGTAATAAAACCGCATTGCAAACCTGTCTGCCGACAAGGCAGGTGCTATAAAATATCCGAACGCATTACGCTACGCTAAATGCGCCCGAGCGGGTTATCTTTGATGATTTCACTTATCTTAAAACTAATTGCTTTATTCCTCGTGCCTGTGGTCACTGATGGGACGGAAATGCGAAAGCCCGACTAAACCGGGCTTTCGTTGTTTATTATTTCTATTAATTCTCCCAATAGTTGTTCTTCTTTGAAATTAAAATTTGCATATTGAGTAATTGCATAGCAATTTCTTAATTTTTCAATCGCATTATTTCTTTTGTCAATTGTTTCTAATTCTATTAAAATTGTGTCAAAAAAAATATATGCTTGATTATCTCTTTTTTTTAACTCAAACTTTAGAGTAATCAATTTTTCATTTATTATATTGTCTATTTTCATTTGAATGCTGGATCCGTTTTTAATATCCAAGAATTTGGAACATTAGTAATAACATTTTGATATTCACCTCCAGAGTATCCCACTCCCTGAGTCAGTCGGGTAAAATGCCCCGCTCAAATATCTCAGGGTAGTATTTCTCAACTATTTTGAGCTCAGTGGTAACGTAGTATTCAAAGTATTTGACTAAATTTGTTTTTTCATATTCCTCCATCAAAGAAAAGTCTCGAAACTGGGACAGCCATTCTCTACGTTTTTTGTTCCTAACTTTTAGCATATCATTATCTGAAACAGGTATATAGCTACTATATAAATTGCCTAAATATTGAAAATCATACTCATCAGAACTCATTGTTCTTACTTCAAAATTTAAACCCTCGTAAATATTCCAATAAACATACAAGTATAAATCGTTTTTATTTACTACTTCAATCTCATCATAGCTAAAGTGCTGAAAAGCCTTGACTTGTCCAATATCATCGTAAAATTTAAATCCGTATTTCTCCACTAAATAACTAAGCCCTTGGTGAACTCCTTCTTTTATCTTCGGAAAAATAGTTTGGTGAATTGTTATCATCTCAGTCAATTACTTTACAGTAAACATTCCCTGTTTTTCCATTAAATTTATTTCCTCAACTATCTCCTTCCATTGATTGGTCGTAAGATTTTTAGGCTTTACCCCATAGTCTCGTAACACCCTTAATTCATAAGAGGTTATAGTTGGAAAAGAAATCTCTCCTGATTTACCTCTTAAAATAGATTCTTCAGCTTTAATATTTAAGGGCTTACTAACTAAATAAATATCATCACTCCGTTCCCGCCATGCTCTGCATGGTGGTTTTTAAGTTATTGCATTAAAGACACATCCAACATTTCTTTACCACCAGCATAATCTACAGCCGAACTATAAAGATAATGATGTGGTTCTGCAACTTCTCCTGACTCTACAGGATTATTATGTAAATAATCCAGATTCTTTTGAATTGCCTTATTACTCCACAACTCAATTGGCTTATTATGTTGTTGCCAAAACTGAATTTTATTTTTTGTAGTTGTATTTCTTTTTGCTGCTAATTCCATAAACCAAACATATCGTTCTCGTTTACTTTCTTGTGGATTATTTTTTATTAACGTTATCAATTCTTTAGCTGTAGAACTTTTGAAACTTTGTAATAACCGCTGCCGATTATTTTCTTTAGCTCTAAATATTAAGTGTACGTGATTACTCATAATAATCCAAGCTCCTAATATCATCCCTTTTTCTTCTACGCATAACTTCAAATGCTTAATGATGCAATCTTTGTATACTCTTCTTGTAAAAACACTTATCCAAAAAACGGTAGCAAAGCTAACAAAGTACCATCCTTCTGAATTATGAAATTTATAATTTCTACTCATAAAAACTAAGAGAGCGGTTTTAAGTTTTCTTGTCTATACCTATACCACCATGCAGAGCATGGCGGGAACGGGGGACTAGAGGCTATCTAGATCTTCTATATACCTATATTCTTTCAAGTTATCATCTAATAATAAGTCTGAAGATACTATCGCAAAAATTTTTTTCACTTCGAATTCAGTATTAGGATTATAATTAATTTCAATAATATTTTCACCTATTTTATAACTTCCAAAGTTATCTTTGGATACTAAATAACCTATATTTATTTCACTCTTTTTATTGATTGAGTCAATAAAACACTTATCATTTTCAAATTTTAATAAGTAATAACTATCCCCTTCAAATTTTACTCCTGCATGCCAGTCTACCCAATGAAATGGCTCTGAAAGATAAAATCCTTTTTGTTTAATTCTATTCATTTCTATTTGACAAACATTTTTAGTGTAATATCATACTTATATCCACTTTTAGATAAAATTTGTGCTTCTTTTCCAAAGCCAGTAATTTGATTTAAAACAGCAGGATCATTTAAATTTTCCAAATATCTGGCTAAACTTTCAGGCGTTTTTAATGAATTAACTGGAACTAATGACAGATCTTTAAATAATAAGTTTAATTCCATAGGATTTGAAGCAGCCCAAATATCATCCCCTCTATCAATAGCTTCCTCAAGCCAAGGTTTATTAAACACATTCCAAAAATTATCAAATCCTCCATGTAAAGCAATTGTCTCATTGGAAATATTTAACACATTAAAACCTCCTTTTTTTGGACCAAATTGAGCAGTTTTTAGATTTCCTAATAGTTCATCTGCAACTAAAGTTTTCATATCACCAGCACTATAACCGAAGCGAGTGTAATTACCTACTATTGTAGCCGTTTTATTTGGATTTGCTATTATTCTCGCTCCACTTGATACATTAGCTACTACATAACTAGGTGAACCTGAAACTCCATGATATATTTTGAGTTTACCCAAAATCCCCTTTAATCCTTTTTCATTTATAATTGTAGCATTTGATACACCCTCATAAAACCCTAAAATTTCACCTGTTTTGTGATTACCAAATAATAAGTTACCTGTTACCTCATCAAATTTCAAATAATAATTTTCTTCAACTAAATGTTTAAATTTTTTGCTTGTGTTATTCCAAAATACCTGAGCATCAGTAGCAGATAAAAAGCCTTTTATATTGTTTTTCCAAGTTACTGATAGTAAGTTTTGAGCTTGAGTTATTACTCCTTCCACTCCATTAGCCAAACCATCAGCTAACTTTACATATTTTTCTAATGAAGAAGTTAAGCCATTACTTGAAGCAATTTTAGAAAGCTCCGCAAAATCATCTGCCTTTTGTATCTCTAGTTTATTAGCAAGAACAGCTGTCTTTACCGCAGCTACATCAAAAGCAAAAACATTTGCAGTCTTGGTGTATTTTATAGCTTTAGTTAACAAATAAAGCTCATCTATAGGGGTCACCATTCCTAGAATTGTCCAAGCTACATCAGATAAATTTGCTAATGCTTCGTTTTGATCTCCCTTCGCTATAATATAAATAAGGAAACCTGGCATTCTATATCTTCCTTCTTCCAATGGAAGAATTGAGTTTGGAAATACTTCAACGTCTATATAATCGTAAAGACTTAAAGTAACTGGAATCCTTGACTTATAAGCTGCCTGACAATCATATTGAACTACTGCCGTCTGTTGTCCAGCTCCAGCTGGTGCCGTGTAACCTAATGGACTTAATTTATTATAAACACTCCAATCAAGGTCTTTTCCTGTAATTGTAAAATTATTTTTCGTTCTAGATACACGTAATGAAATTTGACAAAAGGCAGACTTTCCGGTTTGGGGTAAATAAATTTTAATGTTGGTTGTTGGCTTAGGTAAATTATTTTTATAACCCTCCAAAAACATACGGAAAAGCTCTATAGCAAGCCTATCATAATTTTCTTCATTCCCACCTATATTATCTAAAGAAGTCATCAAATTTTCAAACAATGCCTTATCACCTAAAATAAGGTCGTATAGTGCTTTAGAATTAGACTGCCCCGTTGTAGTGGCCATGAGATCCAATATCAAATCTTCCTCATCTTCATGTATGTTATTGAAGGAAGAAAGTATTCCTTTAATAAGTTTATACTTGTCTTCAGGAGTCATTAATCGTGTAGCACAATTTGCAATAGAACGAATATCTTCTATCTGTTTTGGTTGTAAATGACTTAAGTGTTTTGGAAGAATACTTTGTAGCTCTGCACGTATATCCGCCATAGAAGGAGATAAATAATCGATCAAATCCTTCATAGCTGGTTCTTCATCAGTATTTATTATTAGACCTCCATGTCCATCACCAAGAGTTAAAGTATAAAAATCTGGAAACGCTTTATTATAGACATAAGTAAAACCATTTCTGCTTGAAGGTATAGGGATTTTATATCCAGACACATTAGGCTTCCAATACATATCAATATCTTCAATAACATGATTGCCTAGCTGTAGATTATCTTGATCTAAAAAAGGTCTAATTTTCGCTAATCGTCCTAAAAATGAGGATTCATATTCTGAGTCTCCACTAGCATATGCGCACCTGATTTCGTTTAGTATTTTTTGATAAACTTCATCATCAGCATCATACTTCCCCTCCTCAATCCCATCCAAATAACTAACCGTAGGCAACGGATTATGAATTGCTTTCCACTGTTTGTAGGTGAGGTGGGTGGCATTTGCGGTATAGTCCATCAGGTTATCTGACTTTCCTATGGCTGGGCCTTCGTCTTTCCAGGAGTGTTTTAGCCCAAAGGCTCCGTGTCCCAGTTCATGGGCTAGGGTGATGCCTTTTGTTTGTTCTAGACTGTGGTGGGTTACAAAACCCAAGTCTCTGCCTCTGGGCATATAACCGTTTTCATCGCTTGGTGTGCCGTCTGTTTCTTTTATGAAGCCGTCTATTATAAATATCAGGTAGGTATTGCGGAGTTGTATGTTTTTTTCGGTGGTATAGGTACGAGCAAATTCCCGCATCTGCCGGCTGTACTGGTTTAGCCCTTCATCTGCCGGTATAGTTAAGTTAATGGCTTCTGTTGGTGTGTATACCTCTTGTATGTCTACTTGCCAATTGCAAACGGCTTGTTTGTAAACCTTATCTAGCGTTGTTTGTATTGCTTGTAGTTCGGCTCCGTTGAGGTCTTTGCCTACTGGCACTAGCATTACTTTTTTTTCTAGCGGCTGGAAGGGCTGTATTCTTACTTTTCCTAACTTCTTTTCTCCCCAACAAGCGTACAGGTAGTCTTTACTGGTAATCGCTGTCAGGTTTATTTGTACCGTGTAGTCATCTATTATTGTTATGTGGTTTGGGGGGATGTAGCTGCCGTCTTTGTTCTTAAACCTAAGGTGTTTTATTTTTAGGGTGTCTTTTTTGGTGTTGGTAAAATGGGCTTGCAGGAAATTATCTGTTGCTTGTAGGTTGAGGGATACATAGGGTATGGCATAACTTTTACCGTCTGATAGGAAACCGTGTTGGTAATTGTTTTCCCATGCGGTTCCGTAAGTAGCTTTGTAGCTATCTATGCCATAGGTGGGGTTTATAAAGTCTACTTTAAAGTTGGTGTAGGCGTGTGTAAACACTTCGTCTGCGAGGTCTTCCGCATCCCGTTGGTTGAGTAGTTCTTGGCGCGCCTCTGTTGGTATTTTTGCTAGAAAGAATTTGTAAATCCAGCTCATGGTTGCTGCCACGGGTTGACGGTACTGATCGGGCGAGTTAGCGGTCTGTTTATTGAGGTTCTGTTGTAAATAATTATTTATTTCGGCTTCTAGCCCTTGAATATTTTTATCTGCTAAAAAGGTTTTAAACGATTCTCCAAAAATAACTTGAGAGTTTATCTTAAAGTCGTTCATAGAACTTACGCTGTCTATTTGCAGTTTAAACAGCACGGTTCTACCTGTTTTATTGAGCAATTGCAGGGTGTCTATTTTACCGTTTACCGAGTAGGCTTTGCGGCTACTAAAGGCTTCGGCCCAAAACTGGTTGATGTTCAGCTTCGTAAGGGTTAGAAAGTCTATGCCTATTTGGTCATAGTAGCTTTCCAGGCTGTCGATCAGGGTTCTGTTTTTTCCTAGTCTTCTTGTTTCCAGACTTTTGTCAAACATCTCTTCATCTGCAAACTCATCTATAAAGGTTAAAACCTGTTTGCGAAGGCTGTTTATTTGCTGTTTTCTAGTAGCTCTCCCTGCTGCGGTGGTGTCTAGGTTATCATAAATGTTTTGAGAAAATGAGGACGTGCTTATTAGCAGTGCAAAAATCACCAAAAGCAGGGGTTTAAGCCGTTGCAGCTTCGCTAGCATCTGCGCTACACTTTTTAAAAAACTAGTATGATGGGTTTTCATCATTTTATTTAAGCCAGTAATTAGAAGTGATTATTTGCCCGTTTTTATAATACGCCTTTAAGTAAATACTACTGTAATTGCCTTCTAGGGTATATTTGTTTTTATCTGTAGTAATTCTTGTTTTAGTTTCTCCCTCTTGGTTTTCTGTTATTAAAAAAACGCTAGCACCTTCTGATAAGTCGTTCCACTTTAAAAGGTAGTTATTTTTCTTCGGTTTTACCTGTAGCTGTATGTTTTCTAGTGCTTGTTTTTTAGCAACCACCTTTACCGTAAATGGTGTAGAGAACGGGCTTACGTTGCCTGTGAAATCTACTGCGGCTAGTTGGTAAGCTACTAGCGTGTCTTTACTACTAAAAAGAGAATCTACGTAAAATGCCTCCTTCAAAAGGATGTTGGTAAGGTTTACACATTCTGATTTTACACATCTCTGTAGTTGGTAACCCGCAAAATCGTCTTCCATGTTTTTTATCCAACGTATTTCATTATTACCCGGCAGTGTTTTTATACCTTTTATTACGGGTACATGGGGAGCAAACTGGTCTGCTATCACTACTTCTATCACTTCAGAATATTCACTAATGTTTAAGCTGCTGTCTCTGGCGGCTACCTTATACCACACACTGGTTTTTACTCTTTGGTCTATTTTTTCCGAGTAGGTAGTAGCTACTTGTCCCTTCACGCTTAAAAGCAAAAAGTCTTCATTATTGTACGATCTAAATACAAGGTACGATTCAAAATCCCCCTCTGTATTGGCTGCCCAGCTCAGTTGTAAGTCTCTATCATTGATGTTTTTAGTTAGCCCCACTACTTTTGCCGGTGCTTTCATATCTTCTACCACGGCAAGGGTAGTGTTAGAATAATTTGGTAACTCATCTGTATTTATAGCCGCTACAGCAAAATAATGGTCTCCTTGGGATAGATTTTCAATAATTAACTTTGTTGTTTCTTTTCGGTATAAACTATCTGTATATAACGTCCATTCGTGCGCTGCTTTTGTTTTATGATACAGTTTATACCCAACAAGTTCTTCACTATCAAACCCCACCCACGAGAGATAAGCTGTTTCTCTAACAAGGGTATCTACCCGCAACTCTTGTGGAGCTATGGCTAACGGTATATTAGAAGTTTGTATACTAAGGGTCTCCGTAAAATCAGAAGTTTCGCCCCAAAAATCTAGCGCCTGTAATTTATATTCAAAAGTCCCTTTTTCTTTGCTTAGAGGTTCACTATAATAGTATTTCGTATTTTCAGCTTCAGATACTATAATTGGTAATCTGTTTTTTTTGCTAAACGCTTGTTCGCTAGGGTATTTGGCATATACATCCACCGCAAAATAACGGAGCGTTTCGGGGGTCCAATTAAACCCTACCGATTTACCGTTTTTTTGGATTTCAAAGCCTGTGGGCGGTGCTACTTTTATGTATTTGGAGGGTTGTACACGTTCAGAAATCAATAAATATTTTCCGGTAACTGCGTCTGTAATTTTATATTGGTAAAAATTATTTACCTCTATTTCTTGATCTAAATAATATATTCCTAAATAGTTGGATAGCTCAAGCGAGCCGAAGCTTTTCATGATAAGCTGTAGATTAATAAATGGGTCTCTCGTTCCGGTGTTCCCTTCCTCTTTCAAGAAGTCTACCATTCCCGCTAAAACAGTATCTCTTTCTAGTATCTCTGCTTTTACGGTATATTCCTTAGCATATAATGGTGTTGGAGTTAACAGTTCCCATTCCTCTTCATTTGTTTTTCTATACAACTTTACTCCGCTAGTATAGGTGAGCTTTTCGGTATACCATTTTATTCCCAATTGATTAGTTTCTGGGACGTACTTAAAGGCAAAATTCTGGGCTTGTAGTGTACCCGTGGTTACACCGAAAAAAATCAAAATAAATAATAGGCTCTGCTTCATCAGTTTACCCCTTTAAGTTTTTATTTATACCCATCTTTGCATTAACAGAAATACCTATTACAGTAACTCGCCCTTTTACCTCACCCGAGATAGTTGATTGGGTATCGGTATTGACATACCACACCTTACCATGAAATTCTGCAGCCGCTAGTTCCCAAGTTCCTTTCTTAAAAAAAGTTTTATAGTCGGCACCTACACCAGCATAAACATAGAGTTCTAATAAGGCTTCTTGCATTTTGAGTTTAGGTTTAACCTGAACATTTACATAGGCATCTAAATCAAAGACAAACCGAATAAAAGGTCTTACTTTTGCAACACCTATGTTTATCCATGGACTAGAAGCATCGATATTAATGTGCATCATAACACCCATTTCAAACTGCTGTGTGTTTAGCTGCATATAACTTTCTATGGGTATTAAACACAGCACTTTCGTGACATTAGGTTGCTCTTTTCTGCCAATATTTAAAGCAAAAGAATCTTTGCTTACATAAAAATCGAGGTAGGCTTGCATACACACAATAGGTTTCATATTTGCCTGAACTGAAAAATCTCCTATTAATGTATTATCCTTACTACTAAAGGTGATCTTTCCTTCCCCATAAATTGCTGCCCCCTTAGAATAATCTGTCCCTTCAGGTTCTTTAATAAAAGCTGCCCCGAGTTGACCACGTATTTGCATAGTATAATAATCTTCCATAATGGTAAGCTCTGCATTGACAAAAAGTCTCATTTGTTTGCCTCCAAGAGCATCCATACAGTAAAGGTCTAAACCAGCGCCATAGTTGTTATCTCTATCTGGTCTGAACGCTTTCAACTCTAAGTTGTACGACATCTTTTTAAATACCTTACCACCTATTCCATCAAGCGCGATACCTGGTACAAGTGGCATGTTTATACCACTAGGAATCGCCAATTCAACATACCAAAATTTATAATCTTCGACTTTACCATTTATATAAACCGCTTTCATACCTATTTTAACCGGTTTGGTAATGAAACCTTCTACATTGCCTTTAAAACAATCTCCCCACTCTGGGTCGTCTTTGAATAGTTTAATACCACCGTGAAACTCTGCCGTTTTGCATTTCACTTCTATGTATGACAAGTCAAACTTTACTATTTTATCTATCTCTCCATTTTTAAGATTTCGTCCAAGGTTATTAAAATCGAGGTGTACATTTTGCACTACACTTCCTACCAGCGCACCCGTATTTTCATTGTTGAAGAGTTCTTTAGCTCCGTCTGTCACTATTTTCTGTGCTTTTTCAACAACAAAAGCTTCTGCACTTTTACCTAAAATGTATTTAGCCATATTTATGGCTACATTGTTCCAGTTAATCCCTTGTACAAAGTCTTTTCCTACACTTTCAAGGGTACTAACTATTTTCTCACCATTTGTTGTTTTTAATTCCTCTACAAGTGTCTCTGAAAACTGTGTTAGCACCTGCCCACCGTCTTTTACTATAGTACCTATATCTATGGCATCTGTTTTACCATCTATTATAGAATAGCCTATCGCTTGTACCTGAGAGATGATGTAAAAATCTATTTGGTCTCGTAAGTTTTTATCTATAAAAGCAACTATTTTACCCGTTGCGTTATCATAAACAGCTACTTTTAAGGCTCTACTCATTTCTTCCCGCATGGAAAATTTAAAGCCGTTAATAGTAGTATCCATAATGGATTGAACTGTAGCTCTTCGCTTAGGGTCTTCAAATTTATTGACTATCGTAGCCGAAATTTGCTCAAATGTGGGGTCTAGTGCTAAAAAAAGTTTAACCATTACGGTATCTATTTGCTTATCTACAAACATTACCATTTTGCCAATGGCTTGATCTATCTTGTTTGTTACTTCTGCTGATAGTTTATCCGCTACTTCATCTACCAATAGCTTCATCAGTTTATTTATAGAAAAATCGCTTTCTACCAACTTAGCCATCACTTCTTCTATTACCTCTCGGTTTTGTACAAGTATTTTTTCCTTGATGCTGATGAGTTTATTCTTTTTAGTTTCATCCTTAGTTAAGGCAATAAGAACATCCATCACTTGTATAAGATTATCGATATCTACCACATCCTCTAGCTCAACTTTATAGACATGAGGCGTAGCTGCATTAGATATATATTCTTTTTTGCCATTAACCATATCAAACTCTATGGTACCATTAAACTCTTGCTCATCTTCAAGCTCTGCAAAAGCAAGGTCAAGTATAGCATTCTCATTTTCTGTATTAATTTCTAGTGGTTCTTCTTTTGTATTGTTTGTGTAAGTGTAATCTATAGTCATTAATTTATCCTCTTCCAGATTTAAGGATGAAAAGGAATAATTTTCATTAATTAATGGACTTTTGTAGGTACTGTAATAGTTAATGACAGGCACACCATCCGGACCGCTTACATCTTCGCCATAATCCACCTCTGATACTACTGCTAAAGCGTACAAGTTTTTATCTCTTCCTACCCCTATTTCTTTAGTCGCTCTTTTATATCCCGAAATATCTCCTTCGATGGGTGTTTGTAATTGCTGAGAACCATTAATGGATCCAAAACCAACGTTATAATTACCCCAAATGGTTAGGTTATCGAAATAAGGGATTTCGAGGTTTACGCCAGGCCATTGTAGTGAGCACTCAAATTTTAATTTTGTATTACCATCAAAAACACCTCTTAATAAAATAAGTGTGACTTCTTGCTCTCCTGAGCCTTTGTTAAAAGTGATTACTTTATCCTCAAACTTTTCGCTTAAAAAGCCTTGGGCGTAGCCGTTATAGTCGATAGGAATTTCATACCCAAACTTGTCTGTACTCGAAAAGAACGGTATTTGAAACTCACCTAATAGTTTAGAATCCGTAACTCCGTTATTTACTACCGTGATATCTACCTTATTTAAAAAAGAAGGAAATGTATTAAACTTAGAAGCTATGTTTTGGTAGCCTACATCTACTTTAATTTTCGACTGTAAACCATTGGGCTCTATGCTTGCCACCATTATATTACCGTTCACATTATCAAACGTGATTTTTTGGGCTTGGTCAAAAACAAAAGAGTTAGCTTTATTTTTATGATTTTCTATTCGAAGGTCAAAAGTAGGAATATGGATACCCATGTAGGCATCTTCTAGGCCTGCATAAGATTCCTCTTCGGTAAAATCTGCCACCCAGTTTTTGGGTTCTAAATACAAGTTGGTACCGCTAAACAATCTTAAGTCAGCTTCTTTATTATAACCACCCGTTGTTAGGTAATCTATCCTGTTTTGGTTTTTAAAAGTGAATTTTGATGTAGGGTCACCTACCGCGTGTTTTAAATTCTCTGGCCCGGTTACAAAACCATCTATGTGCACAAAATATTTATCATCTATTACAGATACAAATGAATTCTCTTTTAAGTCAATAGCAAAATCAAAAGGAGCCAACAGAGTGATCAATTGCTCATTCTGAGATTCTAACTGACCTGTCACATCATAATCTGAATAGTTTACCCATACTTCCTTTGATTGAAACTGAACTAGATTTTCTGTTATTAACGGTAAATCCCAATTCAATTTCCCAAAAAGTGTAAACCCATTTATTGTTGATAACCTCGCTTTAGTTGCTATAAAACGTGCCTTTCCATTCGGCTGAAAATCTGCCACTAACTCTCTCACAAAAGGCTGAGGAAAGTCTGCTACTATTTCTCCTTTAGTGGCAAAAAAAATACCGCCAATATCTTCTACTCGTATGTTTTCAAAGCTTCCTTCTACATACTTTCCCGACTCGTATAGAAATCTACCTCGCCCACTTAGCTCATTCAAATTTGATGTGGAAAGGGAGGTTATTTTTACTAATTCTTTTCCAAAATAAAACTCTTCTATGATTGGTGGTCCAAATACGATGTTTACATTGCTCTCAGCTATCACTTTTCCATTCGATGTAGCAACTACTTTCCAAGCATACGATTTTCCTTTCTCTAATACTTTTTGGGTTTTACTGAGTTTATACGAAAAAGTGGCGTTAGCATTTTTATTGAGAAAGGTCTCCTCGTGCCATATTGGGTTATTCGATATGGCTTGTTCTGTAAATTGATTGTCATTTATTTCTGTAATTAAAATCCTATAATCAAACAGTTCATTTTTAAGTGCGTTTGAAGGTGGTCCCCATTCAAAAACTTGATTATCAAACTGATTAAACGTGTAATTATTTACTGGTTTTGATAGCTGTATATCACCGTTTTCTGGGTAGCCATAATAAAACCAGATAATTTCACTAAAGCCATTGTTCTTATAGTTGTCTCTACCCAGCTCATCTCGTACTTTTACATAGGCTATATATCTAAAACCTGTCCTCAAAGGAATATCTGCAATTCCATATACATAGCTAGTGCTTGTTTGCCAATCACTCTGGAAGACTTGTTGCACTTGCCCATTGCTGAGTGCAGTAAGGGGTAAAATCTGTGGATCTAACACTTCAAAAATAGTTAACTGATACTCTGTTTTTATAGTATTGATGGATTTTACGTTAGCTTGTTGCCATTGAAAATTAATAATACTAGGCAGCTGATCACTGATTAATGTTCCATTTATAGGGAAATTTATTATCGGAACATCTGTGAGTTGTAACCAAACAGACTGACAGTTAGAAACAGATAATAGTTCACCCGTACGTACATCATACACCTCTACACAAAACTCATATAAACCTTCTGGCAATCTACCGTTAACTAGTTTTTCTCTACTGGAACCGTTTATTTCTAGATTATCTGGGCGTAAATACGTTTCTAAATCTACCCCTTCGAGGTAAAGAAGTTCCCCTGCAAAAAGACTAAACTTGTTGTTTAATGAAACTTGATTTTTTGTAGCCAAATTTATGTTAGACCCTTTGATAATCAACTTTACACTTACTTCTCTACTTCCTTCATTAAAGTCTAAAAATTTTAAACCAACTCTCCATTGCGTGCTGTTAAAAGCTGTGTAGTCACTTAAATAAAGGGATGCTCCGGGGCTTACAAATGAATTTACTTGTACTGGATTAATTAATTGTGCATGTGTTTTGAATATTATTAATTGAAAAAATAATAATACAAAAAAGATTCTAAAGTGAAACATTGCTGTAAAAATGAGAAAAGTAGATTTTAAATCAAATTAATATTATTGTATTTAACTATTGTTCTATTAAAATATCAAAAATAAGTAAACTTACAACTAGAGTAAATCGCCAAAATAATTAAAGTAAAGTAGAATCAGATTAAATAATTTGTGGGGAAAGTGTTCACAAAGTTCCTCCCATCTTTTATATTTTTGTATCATGGAAGCAGAGAAAGGCACGAAGAAAGTTACTAAAGTAAAAGCCAACATTAAAGAAACAGGGCTATCACTTGGTAAGGTACCTCCGCAGGCCCTTGACTTAGAAGAAGCTGTTTTAGGAGCATTGATGCTTGAAAAAGATGCTTTAACTGAGGTGGTTGATGTTCTTCGACCTGAAAGTTTTTATCATGAAAAACATCAATACATATATAAAGCGATCCTATCGCTGTTTACGAAGTCAGAACCCGTTGATTTATTAACGGTAACAAATAAACTGCGTGAGAGTGGCGAATTGGAACGTGCTGGGGGTGCTTTTTACATTACACAGCTCACCACAAAAATCAACTCTGCGGCTAATATTGAGTACCATTCACGTATCATCGCAGAGAACTCTATCAAACGGGATTTGATTACGGTCTCTTCTGAAATCCAACGTGAGGCCTTTGAAGTAACTACGGACGTGTTTGAACTGTTAGATAAGACGGAGCAAGCGCTTTTTGAGATCTCTGAGTCCAACATCCGTAAAAATTATTCTGATATTCGTTCTGTAATGCGTGAAGCTTTACAACAGTTGGAAACTAAAAAAGACAATACCAACGGATTAACGGGTGTTCCTGCTGGTTTTACAGCATTAGACCGGATAACTGGCGGCTGGCAATTTAGTGATTTAATCATCATCGCTGCACGTCCAGGTATGGGTAAAACGGCCTTCATATTATCAGCGGTTAGGAATGCTGCGGTAGAATTTAATATGGGGTGTGCTGTGTTTTCCTTAGAGATGTCATCGGTTCAATTAATCAATCGATTAATTTCAGCTGAAGCTGAATTGGAAAGTGATAAAATTAGAAAAGGAAATCTGGCAGAACATGAGTGGGTGCAACTACATCACAAAATATCAAAACTGTCTGAAGCACCAATATTTATTGACGACACCCCTGCCCTTTCAATTTTGGAATTACGGGCAAAATGTAGACGACTAAAAGCACAACACGATATCCAATTAATAGTGATTGACTACTTACAGTTGATGTCTGGAGATACTGGAGCCAGAAAATCAGGTAATCGTGAACAAGAAATTGCTTCCATTTCACGAGCATTGAAAGGGATAGCGAAAGAATTGAATGTCCCAGTAATTGCTCTTTCGCAATTAAGTCGTGCCGTAGAAACGCGTGGTGGTGATAAAAGACCACAACTATCCGATTTGAGGGAATCAGGTTCTATTGAGCAAGATGCCGATCAGGTACTCTTCTTGTATCGTCCTGAATATTATGGGATCACCGAAGCTGAGGATGGCACCCCACTAGCAGGTACTGGTGAAGTGATTATAGCAAAAAACAGACATGGTAGTATTGAGGATGTACGACTACGCTTCATTGGTAAATACACCAAATTCTGTGACTTGGAATCTTTCGATTCACCAGGCGGTTTTGGTGGATTCCCCGATACAGATTCTAATTTCGACACCTCACCATCAGCAAAAACTTTTGGTAGCAAACTTAATGATGATGACGACCCATTTGGCGGAGGGGCTGCGCTTCCCCCAATGATGGATGATGACGATGCCCCATTTTAATCAATTGTATTTAGAAACAACTCTGATTTAAATCACTATTATAAATTTTAATTGTTTTTAGGACTAAATAAGGAGAACTACTGTTTTTAAAAGTTAATTTTTTAACTAATTTCAAGCATCCCAATTGTATTGGGTGCTTTTTGACTATATAAAACAATAAAATACTTATCATGAGTGCTGAATTAATCATAGATGGAAAATCGGTTCAACTACCGATTATTGAGGGTACTGAGGGCGAGAAAGCGTTAGACATTTCGAAACTCAGAGCACAAACTGGGTATGTAACTCTTGACCCAGGTTTCAAAAACACAGGTTCTACACAAAGTAAAATCACTTTCTTAGATGGTGAGAAAGGAATTCTTCACTACAGAGGGTATCCAATTGAGGAACTAGCTGAAAAATCTGATTTTATTGAAGTATCATATCTGTTAATCTATGGTGAATTACCCACAAAAGCGCAGTACGATAAGTTTTCCAATAGTATAAACAGACACAATAATCTTCACGAAGATTTCAAAACAATATTAAGTGGCTTCCCTTCTACAGCGCATCCAATGGGTGTGTTGTCAGCCATGGTTAGTTCGTTGACAGCATTTTATCCAGGTGCCATCAAAGCAGATATTGACGACACTGATATCACAATCTCTCGCTTAATGGGAAAATTACCAGCGTTAGCGGCCTGGGCTTACAGAAATTCGAAAGGGTTTCCATTTAGCTATCCTTCTGACAAAGACTATTGCTCTAATTTCTTAGAGATGATGTTTAAGCAACCAAATAAAGCTTATGAAATTGATCCTGTAGTTGTTAAAGCACTCAACGTACTTTTGATTTTGCATGCAGATCACGAACAAAACTGTTCTACTTCTACCGTTCGAGTGGTTGGTTCTTCTCATGCAAGTTTATTTGCATCCATTTCTGCTGGTATCAATGCGCTTTGGGGTCCATTACATGGTGGAGCAAACCAAGCGGTATTAGAGATGCTTGAAGCAATCAAAAATGATGGTGGTGACACGAAGAAGTTCTTAGCAAAAGCGAAAGATAAAAATGATCCTTTCCGATTGATGGGCTTTGGTCACAGAGTGTATAAAAACTTTGACCCTCGTGCTCGAATTATCAAAAAAGCATGTGATAGCATCTTAGATAAATTAGGCGTGAATGATCCTGTTCTTGATATCGCAAAAGGTTTAGAAGAAGAAGCATTGAACGATCCTTACTTCAAGGACAGAAACCTATACCCTAACGTAGATTTCTACTCAGGTATCATTTATAGAGCTTTAGGGCTACAAACTGACTTCTTTACGGTAATGTTTGCCTTAGGTCGTCTACCAGGTTGGATAGCACAATGGAAAGAAATGAGAGAAAACAACGAGCCAATCGGTCGTCCTCGTCAAATATACACTGGTGAAGTAGATCGCCACTATGTTGAGATTAGCAAACGATAGGCTGACAAATCATATTTAAGTATTGAATGAACCAGAGAAGATAACTTCTCTGGTTTTTTTGTGTGTATGCACAAACAAAGCTTGTCTTTTTGACTTGTAAAATATTTTCCCCTGATTCTACGGTAGTTTATCCGTATTATTAGAGAATACTTCATTCTGACCAGAGGGAAGAATCTCTTGACAAATAACTAGTTGAAGAGATCCTTCGATTCCCTGCCTTGCGGCAAGGCTCTCTCTTAAGTTTAGCTCCCGTAACTTAAGTCTATAAATATAATGCAGTTTGTAACTGCTTTTTTCAAGGAATTAAATAGAGAAGATAACAAAGTCATAGATTTCTGAAAACTATAAAGTTTCAGTTACTCTGAAAAAAGCTAAACTTAAACCAGAAATAGCACTTAATAAGTCGAGAAGAATATGATGATGGTGCAACTGTAATTGATGGAAAAGTCATCCAGTTTGAAGGTATGACGGCTAAATGTAGACATATCATTAAATATAAATTTATTAATACCGCTCCAGATTCTCCTTATATGTCAAGGCGATTTGAAAAAAAATCTAAAAAATACTTAAACGGTATTTTATGGGGTAATTTAAAGCTTGGCGATATGATTGAAGAATGTAAAGACCTTCATAAACATGAAAAATAACTGTAGCCAAAATTGGACATGATGTTATTTTCAAAGTTTTAAAATATTTTTAGTCTTAAGTACCCTTTTATAATTAGAATTCTACATCTATAAAGATTATTTGTAAATTAAATTCTCGTATAAAAGACTAATATTTTCTTGCATTAAGTATCTCATGTTATTAAAATGAAAAAAACCAGTTTCATTACTCACACTATAACAATTATAATTGTTATCATTTCAATTTCCTGTAATTCTCCAAGTATTGATAAAAGTGTTAATTTAGTACAGGAAGTCACAACTACCCCATCACTAGTTTTTGATTCAGTTTTTCTCAGCTTAAGTCCATTAATGTCTTTTGAAGAATTTAACCAAGCAATACAACGAGAAAACAATAAAAACAGATTAACAAATGGGGCTATAAATATTAAAACAAATAAAGAAAACGAATTCACTTTTAAAGTAAAAAAAACTGAAAAATCCATCAGACTTCAAAGTTACACAATACCTTTATCTGAAAACCAACTAAAGCGGAACTATCATAAGACTTTATTTAAAGACTTTATTAATATTTACAAAAACAAATACATCATTATAAAAGAACCTCCTTTTATTGGGTTTAATAATTTTGATGAATTCACTGAAACATTTGAGCATAAGAAAGATAGTTATGGGAGAATAAAAAGTGATGTTTTACCTAAAAATGGATTCAAAAACCCTAATATTATAGTTTTTAGAGACAATATCAAAACAATACTCATTGGTTTTTCTATACACCCACCTGCTTTTGACATACTATGGAATGAACTAGATAAAATGACTCCTAAATCTACTGAAAATAAAAAAGTCATTAGTAATGGGGGTTGGGTTGAAGAAGTGGATATTTTACCAACACCTGAGGAATATAAGCAAAAAAAGTATAAAGATAACGAGGAAGGAAAATATGAATTTGAAATAACAATAGATTATTTTTTGAATTCAGAGTATGATTTTGTGAGAGATGAAATAAAAAAACAAGTCACAATAATTAGAAATAATCAAAAAATAGATAAAGAAAAAATAGAACAAAAAAGGGTGAATACTATAAATGAGCTATGAGCTATATGTTTTTGATAACCATAACTGGCTTAAGTTTAGCTAACATAGTTTAAGTCTACCTCACTAGCTTAAGTTTAGCGTAACTTAAGCCACAAATATAAAGCAGTTTATAACTGAGCTTTTTAAGCTATTAAAGAGAATTACGAAGTCCCCATTGCTGGCTTAAGTTTAGCATGCGTAACTTAAGTCTACAATTAAATAGCAGTTTGTAAGTGAGCTTTTTAAGCTACAATTAAGAGATAGGTCGCAAACCAATCAAAAGGATTGGCTAAGTGGTCGAAAGAGAGTATATTGTTTCAAAACTGCTACCTTTTTAGATTTAACGTTATCAACAAAAAATAAGCACAGAAAATGAAATTCGCATATACAATACTTTACGTTGAAGATGTAACTGAAACTATTGAATTTTACGAAAAAGCATTTGGATTTATTCGGAAATTCATAACGCCAGAAAATGATTATGGTGAATTAATAACTGGAGAAACATCTATTGCATTTGCTTCTACAGAATTGGGGAATTCGAATTTTAAAAGCGGGTTTGAAAAAATCACGAACTCTAATAAACCTTTTGGAGTAGAATTGGCTTTTACGACTGAAAATATAGAGATAGATTTTCAAAATGCAATTAATGTTGGAGCAACTGAATATGAACCTTTGACTGAAAAACCTTGGGGACAAAAAGTTGGATATGTCCGTGATAATAATGGCTTTTTGATTGAACTATGCACGCCAATTCAAACGGAATAAAAGTAAAACATTAAAGCCAAACGCCAACTCCTCGCAGACCTCACTAGCTTAAGTTTAGCTTGCGTAACTTAAGTCTACATATACAAAACAGTTTGTAACTGCGCATTTAATCAATTATTACTAACTCCACTAAAAACCAAAAGCCCAAATTCATCTCTAAATTTGGGCTTTTTTGTGAGTCTAGAACTCAATATAGTTTTAGTAGAAACTAGCTAGTATAGTTCTTACTTCACACCAATTAAAGCTGCACCGAATACTCCTGCAGAGTCACCGTATACGTTTTTAACTATTGGAGTGTATAAATCGTTATTGAAAACATATTTTTTAACACGTTCTATCCCCTCGGTATATACTTCATCAACATTTGAAACGCCACCGCCAAGTACAATAACATCTGGGTCTAAGAACTTAATTAAATTGCCAATAGCAATACCAAAATGTTCAAAAAATTCATTCAACGTATGAACTGCTCTATCTTCTTTTTTTCGATAATTATATACAATATCAGCTGAAGGAAGTTCCTCACCCCACTTTGTTGCGTATTGGTGTTGAATACCTGTTCCTGAAATGTAGGCTTCTACAGCACCATTTACTGAGGTCCAAGGAGTGCCCTTATAGTTAATGGTAGAATGACCCCATTCGCCACAATTTTCACGCATTCCGTTAATGACCTTGCCGTTAATGACTAGTCCACCACCACAACCTGTACCGATGATGACACCAAAAACAATTTCTTTGCCTTTTCCAGCTCCGATCAATGCCTCAGCTAATGCAAAACAGTTCGCATCATTTTCAACGACTATGTTGTGACCACAAACTCGTTTTAAATCCTCCACAAAAGGAAGTTCGTTCATACATTGAATATTACTATTCTTCAATAACCCTGTTTGTTTGGAGATTGATCCTGGTGTTCCTAAACCTAGCGTATGCTCTGCTCCGTCAATATCCTCAACAAGCTCTTTATACAACATAGCTACGTTGTTTAAGATATTTTCGTAGCCTTTTTCTTTACCGTTTGGGATACGTTTTCTGTGGATTTCGTTGGCTTGATCATCGATCACAATTCCTTCAATTTTTGTCCCACCTAAATCGATGCCTATTTTATACATATTTTATAATTTTTTATCAGTAAAAGTTTAATCCAAAATCAAATTTGATGAAATATAATTACTTTTGAAAATTGTGTACTTATAAATACGTAATTAAACGTAGTTAATAGATTTTGAAAAATAAAAAAGCTTCATTAAAAAAGAGAATTTATTCAAATTGGTGTTATATCTGGCTTCTTCTACCAGGACTAACTGTTTTACCATTCCAATTAATTTTCCTCTTGCATAAAAAGACATACTACGTGGCACATCAGCTGTACCGTGTTTGGGCTTGGATTATGCTGCCTATGTGTTTTTTACCTGTGAGTGTCGATAACCGCAATAAAAAATTACCGAAAAATGCTGTTTACTGCGCTAATCATGCCTCCTACTTGGATATACCGACTTTGTTTCGGTGTATTCCTGGATTTTTTTCTATTGTAGGTAAAAGAGAGGTATCCAAAATGCCCATTATAGGGTATGTATTTAAGCATTTGTACATTAATGTGGATCGATCAAGTGCAGAAAGCCGAAGACAAACCATCATTCAGTGCAAAAAAACATTAAAAAGTGGTCGTCCCTTAGTGTTATTTCCAGAAGGAAGAATTAATGCGGAAGTGTCTCCCAACCTTTCCCCCTTTCAAGATGGCGCCTTTATTCTTGCTATTGAACAACAATTACCACTAATCCCTGTTACTATTCCTTATAATTGGATAATTTTACCTGGTGCCCAACGGTATTTAACACAAGGAAGAATCAAAGCGATTATTCATGAACCAATCGAAACGAAAGGCATGACCATCGCTGATTTACCTCAATTGAAAGCAAACGTTTTTAGAATTATTGAAACGGAATTAAAGAAATACAACAAATGATCATTGATAAAAACACCGTACAAAAAGTTGCACACTTAGCACGTTTAGAACTTAAACCTGAAGAGGTGGAACCAATGATGGCTGAGATGAATAAAATTTTAGAGTGGATGAAACAATTGGATAAAGTGGATACGTCTAACGTAGAGCCATTAATCCACATGTCACAAGAGATCAATGTTTTGCGTGATGACGAAGTGAAAAACATGTTGAAGCGTGAGCGGGCATTAGCCAATGCACCCAAACACGATGGAGAACATTTTCAAGTACCTAAAGTAATCGAATAAATTGGAAGAAATCTTTTTCTGGAAAAAATGGAGTGGTTTTCAAAAATCACTCTTTGTGTTATTATTAGGCATTTTCATAAGTGCATTCATTAGCTACATTTACTTTGCTAGCCAAGGGATATATAATGTACTGAATTGGGAAACCAACGCTGAGATTGAAAACCTAACCATAGGTTTTGATCATTTTACGCGCTACATGATTGATTTTAATGTAGAGGCAGAAAATTACATCACCTCTCAGTTTTATGTCCCCACTCCTTATCAAACCCATGCGGGATATGGTGTCATTTACTTTTTCATATTGGCTTTTTGTGCTACTCTTGCGCTAACCGCAATTTCAACCATCAAAACAACCTATTGGTTTTCAGGGCTAATAACCCTATTTATGACTTGGTTAACTTTTCTACACCTCGACACCATTGGTTTATTTGGTTTTTATAGCAAAGGGGTATTTCTCGTAATATTAGCCTCTTTTGTTGGATTAGCATTTTATTTTCAAGCATTTGCTCAAACAGCCTCCTGGGTACTTCGGTTTGTTGCTTTTTTTATTTTGATGGGTGCCCTACTTTTCTGCATCACCCAATTTAGTGATGTACCCGATGCCCTGTTTTTACTTTCGGCTAACAGCTATTATGTGGTAATGGTATTATCAATCGTGTTTATTTTCATTGTTTCCTATGATATTTTGACGCTTTTCTTATTTATCAATGCCAAAACAAGAAGTTTTAATCCTAAAAATAACATCTATAATTTTCTTGGCATCTCGCTGTTATATTTAGCTATCCCTTTGCTTCTATTTCTTCAAGACATTAACGCCATCACTTTTAACGTAAGTTATTTTAATGTTTTTTATTTATTAGCTGTTTCGTCTGTAGTGGGTATTTGGGCACAAAAATATCGTAGCGCTATTTTTAAAGGTTTTTTCCCCTATCAACCTGCTGGAGCAATTTTAATGCTTGTCTTGGCAATTATCACTTTTTCAAGTATCGCCTATGCGCACGCTACGTGGAACACCCCTGTCATCGATTTTTTTAGTAAAATCATTCTTTATTCGCACGTATCATTTGGTATTGCCTTTTTTGCATACGCGGTGTTTAATTTTGCACCTGCACTCATGCAAAATGTAGATATTAGTAATTACATATTCACACCTAAAGATGATATCCCCTACTATACGGTAAGAATAGTAGGTTTTGCTATTCTTATTGTCATCCTGAAAATTAATAATTTCGTAACAATCAACAACTTTAATGCGGGGGTCAATAACTACAAGGGTGATGTATCTTATCACTTAGAGGATGACTTAATGGCTGACTATTATTATCAAAAGGGATTAACTTACAGCAGCTTTAATTTTAAGTCTACTTATCCTTTATCAGAATTAAGTATTAAGAAATATAAGTTTCAAGCTGCCAAAAAGTATGTAAACAGTGCGCTTTTTGCAGAACCACATCCATTAACCTATTCTGCTAATCAGTATATTTATGAATTAAATAACGATGCTTTTTACAACATTTGGAAATTAGAAGAAGGTACAGAACGTTTCCCCAATGACCCCTATTTGAAAAATAATTTGGCGATTACTTATCAAAAAGAAGGATTAAGAAAAGACACCTGCCTTTATTTATATGATCAGGCACTCGCTTTGGCTGAGGATAAATCAATGATCCAATCCAACATGATTGTGTTTTGTGCTAAGAATGACTTGCTGAAGGAAGCAGATTCCTTGATGATGAAGTTAGATTTAAAACAAGATGTGGTATTAGAAGCGAACAAATATGCTGTTTGGAATGCTTTAGAAAAACCCTATACAGAACCTAATAAAGAGTTCATAGCAGATACACTTTTAAATGTTTCAAACTATACGTATTTACACAATGCTGTTTTTAGACAACTCCCTAATCAAGAAGCACTAAACAAAAAAATAGCTTTTTTAAGTACACATTTCACCCAGTCAAGTTATGCTGTAGATTTGTTATTTTTACGAGCAATTCAACTTTATTACTTAGGTGACACAAAAGCTGCTAAAATACTCTTTGATAAGATTTTAGTTGATTGTAAAACCAACCTCTATCCCTATTATGCTAATATTTTTGGGGAGTTGATGTTTAAAATAGAACGCGATGACATAGCACGGGAATATTTTCGCAAATCATATGAATCGCAACAGTCAAAAAAAATAAATAAGTCACCGTTATATTATGCCTTAAGTTCGGCATCTGTGTTGGATTCTGATAGTCTAGCAGCTCTATTGGTAGACATTTCTCAATATGATAGTACCTATAAATATTTTGCCCTAGAATTGAGTACGATGATTCAGTCCACTACCATAGAGGAACTGAAAATGCTGAAAGATTACCAAAAGGTGCAATATTTGGAAATCAGCAAACATGCACTGAATCTTCCTTTGGCTGAAAAACTACTTGATTCTTTTGTGGACACCAATTTAAAGGCATTGGCTTGTTCTAAACTAATTGCCCGGTTTTTGAATCAAAACAACTTGGATATTGCCACCCATTTATATAGCTATGTTCCCACAAATATCAGTAACCGGTTTGTAGGAAGTGAAATGCATGTGCAATTTTTGAATTTATTATTGCATCGGAAATCGTTTGATCAATTATTGGAAGAAGCGAACACGCTAGATTTCGTATCGGAAGATGTATATAAAGTTCATCTGCTACAAGCTAAGGCTTATTTAGCTAAAAGAAACTTTGAAAAAGTAGATGCTTTGATTGAACAACTTGATAAGGAAGCACCACTGTACACCGATGCTATTGTCTTTAAATCATCTTATTTGAATACCTTTAAAAAAGAATCAGAAAAAGCTTATGATTTATTAATTGAAGCCATAGACATCAACCCGACCTCCATCGAGTTAAAAAAACAATATACTTTAATCGCATTGGATTTGTACATGGACGTTTTTGCTGAAACTACTTTAGAAGAATTACGATATAAACTTTCTAAAACAGCATTTGATGATTTTCTAAAAGTCTATGTCGAGCGTAAGGCCATTGCTCAGGAAAATTTTAATAACTGGAACTAGATCATTTTCACTATGAAAATCTATACAAAAGGCGGAGATGCGGGTGAAACATCATTATTTGGTGGAAAAAGAGTATCTAAAGCCAATATTCGTATCGATGCATATGGAACCGTAGATGAGTTAAATGCCTACATAGGACTGGTTAGCGATTTTGAACTATCTTCCTTCCACCTTGATTTTTTCCTTGACATTCAAGATAAGCTATTTACCATTGGTGCTATATTAGCTGCTGATCCAGATAAAACTCAACTCAAAAAACCCGATTTACTTCATGAACATATTGTACTGATTGAAGATAAAATTGATGCGTTAGAGAAAGAGCTTTCTCCACTTCAATACTTTGTATTACCTGGTGGTCATCCATCCATCTCTCAAACACATATTGCACGCACGGTGTGTCGTAGAGCTGAGCGATTGGTAGTAAATCTCAATACAGAAGTGGAAATTGACCCTTTAGTCATTCAGTATTTAAATAGGCTGTCGGATTTTTTATTTGTATATAGCCGCTATGTAGCCAAAGAATTAGGTGTGGAGGAAAGGTATTGGATTCCTAAAAAGTCGTAATAAACCTACTCATACATCATGTGAATCTTTTTTTTAAACCTCCAAAACCGATAGGTACCAATCATAATTATTACAGGTGATATAAACACTAATACTAAACCCAGCTCATACATTTTTTCAAAAAACTCTAATCGAATGATGGCGATCCCAGAACTAAACAATACAATACTAGTTCTAAAATAAGCCAAAAAAGTTCGTTCATTGGCCAGGTTAGTACGCGCGATGGCTAACTCATCTGTTAATGATAAAAGTAAAGTTCCTGTTTTTTTATCTTTTATAACTGTCATATGTGGATAAATCTGATATTTCTTCTATTAATCGAACGTACACGATTGTTAAACCTGAATTATGCGGTATTAATCGATATGTGGATATCGCCAGTACAATCCTTAGTAAATTATAGTAGGCTTTAACTCTGTCTCATTATGGAAATTACAATTAATCATGCGTTTAACAATATCTTGAAATATCATTTTGATGGAATCTTAAGTTCTGAAAAAATCATGGATAATATTCAAGAAATGAAGGCCACATTAGCCCAAAACCGCACTCAAAAATTTAATGTGATTTGGGATTGTATGGATGTGGATGATTACGAAATAAGCATTCGCGAACCCTGGCAGAAAGCCTTAAAAATTGCTGAAGACCAATTAGAGCAACTAATTATCATTACAGACTCGCCTATGTTAGAAAATTATGCAGCGTTAATGTCAATGGTTACTAACCTGGATATTGAAGTGGTTAACCCGAACAATGTCGCTTCGTACGGATTGGCTAGTTAATGTGACTATCAATTATACTTAGAAGTTGTTGTTTTTGGGGAGCACCAGCTTGTTTCCAAACCTGTTTTCCCTTTTTATATAACATCAAGGTTGGCACACTTCTAACGGCCATATCTGTAGCCAAAAGTTTATTCTTGTCGACATTTATTTTAACCACTTTTACTTTACCTCCTCTTTCCTTCGCTATTTCTTGTAAAAGCGGAGACAACATTTTACACGGTCCACACCAATCCGCATAAAAATCCACTAACACAAGATCTGCTGAATTGACTAAATCTTTGAATTTCCCCATTGTTTTCGATTTTTATTTTGTTGGTTATTAACTTCAACAATGTACAACTCTAAAGAGCATTTTGATAAATCGACTTGATTTTTTTTGCCTTCCAAAACTAATAGACTGAGTATTTTATTCACGATATAAACATTATATTCACCCTAAATTAATCACCTTTCTTGTGGAGTTTTGGTATTAATAAAATCGACTAAAGTTAGTTTTTATACAAAGCTAAAATGCTACTTTTTCAATGATTTGGAAAATGGCATTATATTTCACGCCAATTTGTAAAATGTTTAACAACTCATCGCTAACACCTGATACAACTCCTCATCATTCAAAGCCACCGGGTTATTTTTATTTGCAGTCACTTGAATAATTTTCTCAAAATTAGCAGGGGTAACGTCATAAACTGACAACTTATCTAACATAAACTGATTGGTATAGTCATCAATTAGATCCAATAAAAAATCGATATAATAGTTGTTAGACTTTGAATGATGTTCAGCAAACAGTTTACCTACTTGGGCATACTTTTCTAAGGCATACTCTCCCTCGCCCTCGCTTTTTATATTTGCCACCGTAATCCTATTGGCTGCTCCCATCATGGTGCCACACACCAAGCCGTGGGGTATATCAAAAAAACCACCCACGGATGAAGCAAAACCGTGAACTGTACCTAGACCGGCATTGGCTAACGTTATTCCAGAAATCAAAGCAGCATAACTCATATTAGCACGAGCTTCAAGATTCCCCCCTTCAAAAACAGCTGTAGATAGCCCCTTTTTAACACATCGTAATCCTTCAAGAGCGAGTGAGTCTGTCAACAAAGAGGCATTCGTTGATAAATAGGATTCTAACAACTGAGTAAAAGCGTCCATACCGCTTGCGGCAGTCAGTCCTTTAGGACAAGTCAAGGTGAGTTCTGGATCCACCAAAGCTATTTTGGGTACATAATTATCGTGTCGCAAGGATTTTTTAAATCCATATTCTCCGATAGAAGATATCACCGCATTTTTGGTAGCTTCGCTGCCAGTACCTGCAGTAGTCGGTAAAGCGATAAATGGTAAAGTAGTTCCTGTGGTTGTTTTATTCCCCACTCCTTCTAAGTATTCCAGTATGCTGCCCTCCTGACATAACATGGCTGCGATTGCTTTACCTGCATCCAATACACTCCCTCCACCAATGGCTACTACCGCTTTAATTTCTTTGCTTTTAAGTTGCTCAACGGCTTTATCAATCAGCTCTGGGGTAGGTTCTTTGGGGATTTCAATTTGATGTAAGGTAATTCCATAGTCTTCCAAACTCTGAATTAACTCCTGTCCTATTGGTGAGTTCACAAATGAAGCTTTACCCAAAATAAGAGCAATAGTATTTCCATAAGTTTGACACAGTTTGGGCAGTTCATGACGTTTTCCAACTCCAAAGACAATAGTCGGTGTAGAAGCTATGTTAAAGGATTTCACCATAAGTCATTCGCTAAAGGTGCGACTATAAAATGTTTTACTCCCTTTCTCGGTTGTGCCATCATATCAACAACGGTATCTCTCCAAGTCTGGTAATGTGCAGTAGTTTTGTGTGCGTCTATATCTTCTTGCGTCTTATATACTTCAGAAAAAACAAATTTATTTTCATCCTCCGCATCAACCATTAAATCAAACCGAACATTCCCTGGTTCTTTTATTGAATTTTCGTGGTTTTTTTTTGAAGCGGCAATAAATGCATCTCTAAACTCTGGTTTAACCCAAACATGTACTATAGTGCAAATCATGATGTAACTATTTTAAATTGAGTTGAAAGGTAAAAATACTTTTGCGGAACAAGAAAAAAATTTCACGGATTAAACCTTTTCACTTCTCGCCTATCTATAAACCCGAACTAAATAGAACAACGACATGAAAAAAATAATTTTAAGCATCGCTATTATCGCAGTATCATTTGCAACTTATGCTCAGGAAGCAACCTCTCAAAAAACAGATAAAAAAGGCGGACACCATGCGGATAGAATGGAAATGAGAATAGAGAAAATGACGGAATCATTATCACTTTCTGCAGAGCAACAGCAACAAGTTAAAACGGTGATGACCTCGCAACACGAAAAGATGCAAGCACAACGAAAAGCAAACCACGAAGCTTTTAATAATGAAATGAAAAGCATTCTCTCTGCGGAACAATATACCAAGTGGGTAGCACATCGAGAGGAAATGAAAAAATTGCACCAAGGAAAAAATCGTGATAAAGCTGACTGTAGAAAGAAATGTTCAAAAAAGAAATCAAAGGAGTAATAAAAATTAGGTTTGGTTTGGTTAAGGAAAGGGTCTGTAATATTGCAGACCTTTTTTTGTTAGAATGGATATCCAATAGCAACATTCAGTACGAGGTTATCCTGACGCCATCTTTTGGAAAAAGATATATCATCAATTAACCACCTCTCACCCTCAGGCAAGGTTGGGTTTCGGAGCGGAAAGGCTAAATCTCCTCGAAGAATGAAATAGGTGAAATCGAGACGTAAGCCTACCCCAGTACCAATTGCTAATTGATTTAAGAATTTATTAGGTAAAAATTCACCACCTGGTTTTCGATCTTCATCTTTTCGTAAAAGCCATATATTTCCTGCATCAATAAATACGGCACCTTTAATAAATCTGTAGATACCCGTTCTGTATTCGATATTTGACTCTAACTTGATCTCACCTGATTGATCTATTAATAAACCATTATTATTGGGTTGGCCTGAATAGGTTCCAGGACCTAGCGATCGTGCTTGAAAGGCTCTGATACTATTGCTTCCACCAATAAAATACTGTTTTAAATAAGGTAATACAGTTGAGTTATTATAAGCTGCACCTATTCCGCCTAAAAATCGCCAGACTATTTTTCTATCTTTGGCAAAAGGAAGATAAAGCCGTAAATCTAAATCCACTTTAGCAAACTGCGAATAAGCGATTCCCAATACTTTTCTTTGTCCGTTCTCATTGGTATTCAATAGGCTCCCAAATGCATTTAATGTGTTTCCTGCAACTTCTATTGCTGGATTTACATACCAATAAGCTTTGGATGTAGATGGTGGTTTACTGTAGTACCTATAACTATAAAGGGATCCAATAATGAGTTGTTCTTTAAAAGTTCGTTCTAATTCAGGATTTTCTTGTAAGAAATCATTAAATGTTTCAGAAATACGTGAAGCTCGCGTATAGTTCACACTAGCTAAAGTAAGTTTATGGTGTTTTTGAACATTCTGATCCCAGCGATACCCAAAATCCGTCATCGCATTATGGAGGCGGTAAAAACGCGTTCTATTGAGTAGTGTATAGTTTAAACTAATCTCAGTTTTTGGTAATTCTTTATACTCTTCAAGTGGAAAATTTATGGGCATCCACAAACGTGGCACAACCAATTTATTCGAAAAATTAATTTCTGTAGAGTTTACTCCTTGTGAATTTTTACCAAACTGTGTTTCAAATGCCCCCCCAACACTCGAGGTTAAATGTTCAGCACCATCTAATAAGTTTTTATGTGAATAGCTCACATCTACCCCTGGTCCAACAAAATTATTTGAGGAGGAGGAAGCTCCTACTTCTACGCGAATGGATTGAGGTAATAATTGTGTTAAAAAAACATCCACGATGAGTCCATTTTCCTCTGTTTTGGAATGCGTAAAGCGTACATCTATAAATTTAAATACATCTAAGGATGAGAGTCTACGGATAGTTAAATCGTGGAACTTCGAGGTATATTTATCACCTTTTCTTAAAAAAATAGCTTCAGCTAAAAATTCATAATCGAAAAACCCTTTAACGTCTACAAAGTTAATGCTATCAATTGTGATAATGGTTTTACCCGCTTTAGAGGTATCACCTCCAAGTTCGTAATTGGGATAAACATTCACTTCTGAAATTACAAAAGGAATTTTGGATCGTGCAGGTGCAGCGTTTTTTAAAGTTAGCCCAATGGCTAGACTATCACTGCCTCTTGTAGTATCTACCTTAAAACCAATGTATTCATCATTGAAATAATAAAAACCTTGATCTTTTACTTCATCACTAATTCTTATTCGTTCCTCTTTAAGCAAATCTAACTTATATGGTTCTCCCTTTTGAAGAAGTGAATGATCATCATGTTGGGCGATATAGTTAAAGATGGAATCTTCTGTTTCAAGCACAAAAATACTATCCATATAATAACGTTGTCCAGGGTATATTCGGTACCTTAAATCGACTGAGTGTTTTGATTCTTTTACTTTGTACTCCACTCGCGCATTAAAAAAACCATAGTTAAATAGTTTACTTTCGATAGCCGAAACTGTTCTTTTAGGAATTTTTGAATCATACAAAACAGGTTCACGACCAAATTTTCTTTTTAACCATCGACTTATCACACGATAGTTTTTAGTGCTATCTACACGCATGTATAACCACACAGATGGTCGCATGCCTAAAATTACATCATTGGGTTCTGGTGACAGCTGCTCTTCAGAGACACTCTTTGCAACATTTTGCTCTTCTATTGTTTTGGTATCTTTTAACTTCACCCGCACCGTAGCTCCGCCATAGAATTTATCGCCATCTTTTAAATAGCTATTGGCAGTACAACCTTGTAAAAGGATGGCTACTAATACAGTTTTAAGTAGTAGTTCAAAGGTTGAGATAAGGGGCAAAAGTCTATTTCTTTTCATCCTTCTTTTTATATTTTTCCTCTATCTCATACTTTTCTTTTATTCTAAAAACCGTTTCAAATTCTTCTGTCAGAATAAATGCAAAACCTGTTTTTGTTAAATTCCCATCGATTACTCCAGCATATTCATTTTCACGGTATACTTTTACCCGATATTTCCCATCTTCAGTTAATAGATATTCAGCTCTTACGTCACCTACAAAGCTGTTTACATTTTGCTGTTGCTGTTGTTGATCGTTGCCTTCCACATTAAAATCACTTCCCACGGAAACAATTAACCGGTCGTTAAAAATCGCTTTAGAAAGTTCTATTTCCAAGTCTGTTTTTCCTTGAGCAGTTCCACTACTATAATCGGTATAAGAGTCTAAATTAAAGTTGATATTAACTGCTTTAATATAATTTCCAGCAAGAGCATTAAATTGATCAGAAATTAACTGACTTACGCTGCCTCTAGCTGAGCTACTCAAAGAACTTGATGCCGTGTTCTGACTCGGATCTTCAGGTATGAATCGGTTCAAAATCAACAAAGAAAAAACCTGTTTATTCATCTCCGATTCTGATTCTTCTAGACGGTCTAATTTCGTTTTAACTTTTCCAGTCAATCCACTTCCATTAAACGTAGGTAACTCAATATTGAAATCTAACTTAGGAGTAAGCATTTCATCCGTTACATGTAAAATCACATCGACAGGAATGCTTTTTCTTAGCGCGTTCTTCTCTGTTTCTGAAGCCTGAAGTTGCACCAACGGAAGTGGTGAAGCTTTTGTAGAATATACTGCTTTAATATTGACTCGGGCATTATAGGGGTCACCTGACCAAGTGACAGTACTCCCCTCTTGAATACTAAATTTACGTTTTATAATGTTGTAGTAGGTCATTTGATAATGTCCTTCTTTTACGGTATATAACCCAGTCAACTTCATATCACCTCCAGTGTTAAGTTCGTAGGTCAGGTAAGCATCTCCTTTAATTTCTAGATAATCACCAGCTATCGGGTCAATAATAAGACGTAAGGTCACTTCGGGATTTATTTCAATACGAGCATTTAATTGAATCCCTAAAATTTCACTTTTTGCGGTTTCAACTACCTGTTGTTCCACAGGCTTTGAAGGACTACTAAAATCCACAAACTCTACAACATCTTTATAACTTTCTGTTTGTACTTCCTCTTCTGGCACAACGATAGTAAAATCACTACCTGGAGTTATAGAAAGTTTTGCTTCTACTTCTGGTAGTTCATACGTTCCTCTGATATGAATTTTACTTGTCATGGCTACTTTTCCATAAAACAACTCGTCTTTAGCCGCTTTGGTATTCAATATGGGGAATTCGTTCGTTGAAACATTTATATTCAGTTTGTTCGGAAAAAAGTTTTCTAACGAAATAGAACCATTGACATTAGCCTTATTTCCTTTTTTATCTTTGAGTTGAAGGGTTTCTAAGATAAGTTCACTTTGCGAAAAATTCAGCTTTGACTTTTCAACTGTATAGGTAGTATTTACTGCATTTAAATGAAATGAAGCATCATTTAGTGTCAACTGTCCTTTGAAATCGGGTTTATTTAACTTACCTGATACACTTACATTTCCTTTTGCAATACCACTTAACTCTTTTACTGCGCCATCCGCATAACTTTCGACTGTAGCTAGATTGAGCTGATTTAAATCTAGTTGTCCATTGATATCATCCGTCTCCATGACATAACTGATGTTTCCATTCAACTGATTATTACCAGATATTTCAAAAGTTGATTTATAGGTTCCTGTTTCAGGATTGGTAACTTTTAAATCAATATTTCCGAGTGTATCACCACCATAGGCAAAATGTTTAATAGTAATATCAGAACTCAATGCAACATTACCTGGCTGCACATCAACGATGAGACTTCCGTTAATAAGTCCAGCAATCAACTGATCATCTGAAAACACGATTGCCGAGAGGTTTTCAATAGTGAAATTATTAAAGTCAATTTTAGCCCCGTTTTCCTCCGTATTGTTAGCTGTAATTGACTCATTTCCGTGGCTTATTTTAAAGTTATTAACCTCTAAATTTTTATCTGTCAAATAGATTAATTCGTTATTGGGTGAAACTTTCCACGGTTCGTAATAAAGCATTAAACCATCTTCAAGTAAATGCCAACTGTAGCCTTGTTCTATTTTCTTCAAAATGCCTTCGATACCAAACTTCTGTTCTTGCTGTTCATTCGCCAACTGGACAGCAATAGTTAACTCGTTATTAGTTGCTTGTGCAATGACTTGGGGATAAAAAAAGGTATAACCTGCCGCCTCAAGTTGACTAGCATTGAGCTTGGCAGACAGTGTGTTAATATCTGAACTCATGTCAAAAGTCATCGAATCAACCAAAATATCATTGTATTTTAAATGTAAAATATCAGCATTTAGCATCAGGTTATGTGTGGAGGAGGTATAACTTCCTTTAATAGTCTTGACTTGAATTTCTTCTAAACCAGGTATTAATACCTCTTCAAATATGCGTTCATTGACAATTTCCAGAGAAAAGGTAAATTCATTTCCATCGTGTTGTTGTAATATGACGGAGTCACCCATTTCAAAATAATGACTAAACTGATGTTTCATCACATCTGGCATTTTCTCAATATTAAATGAGCTCTCAAAATCAGCATTCACTATCGGTGATTCTAAGACGATGGAAGAAGACTCCTTTTTAAGCAACACATTTATTGTTGCAGGAGCAAAACTATAATAACCTGATTCATGAATGACATTTCCTTTTTTAATGTCCGTCTTCGCTGAAAAGTCATCCAATGACATGCCTTTGGTGACTAAATTAAAAGTTGTTTTTAACTCAATTGATTCTTCCGAAAGATTAAACTCTTTAAAATCGATTTCATTTATAGTTATGTCATTTGATGTGGTTAATGACTCATTTTTCCACTCTCCTGCTGTTTTAATTACAAAGTCAAGGTACTTTTCATGAATCTGGATGTTGGAAGTCAACTGTTTGTTTTTCCATGTTGCTGATACTTTTCCATCTTTGATAACATGTTTTGCTACTTCTAATTTTTTCAGTTCAAGATTGGTAGTTGCGTCAATTTTATTGGGATCAAAATAATATCCCTTTGCACTGAATTTAAAGGTTGTTTTACCTAATAAAGAGTCCTGTCCAATCAACTTACCTAAGGCTAATTCTTCAGCAGATATAACCACATCATAGTGTTCATTTCCTTTTTCAATATCTACTTCTGCCTGTATGTCAGCTGAGCCCAACTGTGACTTCATTTTTAATTGAGCATCAACTAATTGCGTAGTACCTTCTAATGTTCCGGTAAAGTCTATCCAACTGGGTAATTTTACTGACGTAGCCACTTGTTTTTGTGCTGTAGCACGCAAGGCTGGCAGGTTGGTCATAAGCTTATTGATCTTCAAATCATAGGATAACTCATCCACCTCTGGTAGTCCAGCAATTTTACCTGTAACATCTACCTTCAACTGGTTTTCACTTTCTAATTTGAAAATCGATAAGGTCAAGTCATTTACTTTGCCTTTTATTGCGGTATTTATTGCAATGGTTTGAATACTTGCAGGCACATCTGCTAAGGGATAAAAATAATCAACATCACTCCTACCTATTTTTCCATCTACTTTAAATTCATTAATAAATGCATTTTGGGGTGAATCAAGAAAGTCAGACAAACTTTTAAAAGTGGTTTTTAGCGTATAGTCAAGTTGAGTATGACTGGTTTCAAGGTGCTGGTTAGTTAAATTTAGGTGAGTAGAATCCAAATGAAATTGACCACTGAACGATTTCACAGCCATTTGTTCTGAAAGAGCAAATGCAAAATTCTCAAGTTGTGCATCCACAAACGTTGGAGAGATGTCTAATTGATTCAATTGAAAAGTCAAATGCTTGACATTTAAGTGTGAAGGGTCAAACTGGTGATTAGGTAGCTCAGTAGTGGTGGAATCAAAATAAACCAGATGATTGTCTTGTAACTCAATGGATGTAGCGGAAACATGCCATGGGGTACTAGTGGTGGTTGTATCTACTTTAGTGGTTTGGGTAGAATCAGAGACAGTTTTACCGACATAATATTTTATATCATTCTCCTTCAACACCAATTCTTCAGCTGAATAATCCATGGCATTGACATCAGCTTTTACTTTAGTGGCTAGCAAATAGTTGATGTCCGGATACAGGTACATACCACTCGGAGGACTGATGTAATGCCCTTTTGTTTGTTCAATAATCAATTCCTCTACAGCAATTAACCACTGTGATGGTTCATCACTTGTTGTATCCTCTGGTGAAAGTTTACGTTGCTCAAGACCCCATGTGGAATTTTTTAGCTGTACCTCGTCCAAAAATATTTTTTGCTTATCCAGATCAAACTCATCGGCTGTTGCCTCTAAAGTTCCTATATCACCTTGAAAGTATAATCCTGAAACAGCATCAGCATAATCCCCTCTCACCGATTCTAATTGAACTTCATCGATTAAAAATTGCCCTCCTCCTCCCGAGCTAGAAGCAGTGTCTTGTGGTGTCGTTGACGTATCGGGACCAGAAAATGCAGTAATGAGATAATTAAAATTATATAAGCTGTCCTGTTCATTTTTAAAAATATGAAAGGATAAATTTTCAGCTGTTACTTCTTCCAAGTGAATCGTATTGTGGAATAAATCCCACAAATGTATATCCACAGCTACATACTCGAAACTAACGAGTGTGTCATTATTATTGTCGGGTACATACACATCTTTTAAAGCCAGCTCAGCCCAAATGTTTAATCCTACTTGCCCTATTCTTACTTCTTTATTGGTTTTGTTTACTAAAAATGAGGTAACTCGTTTTCCTATATAACGTTGTGTAGCTGGTATATTTAATCCAATAAATAGCAATAGCACGCAACTAAGGACGATTATCACCAACCATTTTATTGCTATCAGTAAAACTTTTATACCTCTTTTAAACAACTTTTAATTATTAACTCACCCAAGAAATTTGAAAGTGTGTACATCAATGCCCATGTTTACACTCCCTGAATTCCCACAAAGGTTTTCTTTTTTATAAGAATAACATATCAAAATAGACAAAATTCAATCCATGGATTAAAAATGATTACGTATTCTCGCTTAATAATTGTCTTTCTAACTACAAGCAATTGTCTACCAAGGTGAATACTGCACTCTACCATCACTAATTTTATTTAACTGAATGAACTCTAGTTTACAGGCAAGCTTATTTTTTAAATAATTTCAATGTTTCATATGACCATTTGGGTTGGTAAAGGGTTATAAAATATGCGTACAAGTGCCGTTAAATTAGATGTATTTACTCATCACAGAATCTTTATCTTCATTCAAAAAACTCCCAGTCTTTTTTAACTTTATGTTTCCATTAAATCTGCTCGTAATTTGCTTTTCGATTATTCCACAATTTCACTTCCAGTAAAAGAGGTTATCCCACTGGTAATAAGTGACTTAAACAATAAGCAGTCTGTAATACTCAAAGCTCCTCCTGGTGCGGGTAAGAGTACTTTGGTTCCTTTAGCCTTGCTAAACGAACCGTGGTTAGCAGGTAAAAAAATATACCTACTTGAGCCACGAAGATTGGCAGCCAAAACCATTGCACTTCGAATGGCAGAATTGCTTGGAGAAGAAGTGGGGAAAACGGTCGGCTATCGGGTGCGCTTTGAAAACAAAACTTCTACAGAAACCAAAATCGAAGTGTTGACAGAAGGAATTCTCACTCGACTGATTCACAACGACAATGCACTCGAAGACATTGGCTTAGTCATCTTTGATGAATTACACGAACGCAGTATTCATGCAGATGTCGCTATGGCTCTGTGTCGCGAAACACAACAAATACTACGTCCCGATTTACGGATTTTAGTGATGTCCGCCACACTCGATATGACCTTGCTTTCCCAATTATTGGATAATGCTCCCACCATCGAAAGCGAGGGTAAATTGTTTCCGGTGGATTTACATTACACGGGTGAACAAGATCAGTACCTTCTACCAGAACTTACAGCCAAAACAGTAATTAAAGCAATGAAGACGCATGAAGGCGATGTTCTGGTCTTTTTTCCTGGTGAGGGTGAAATTCGTAAAACAGAAGAAATCCTTCGAAGGCAATTAACAGATGTAGCTATTCATCCGCTCTATGGACAATTGCCTCAAAATAAACAATGGGCTGCCATCATGCCAGATCTATCAGGCAAGCGAAAAGTGGTTCTGGCGACTTCCATTGCTGAAACGAGTTTAACCATTGAAGGTATTAGAATAGTGGTTGACACGGGGTTTGGCCGAACAGCTAAGTTTGACCCTAAAACAGGGCTTTCTCGTTTAGAAACGGTGCAAATCTCTAAAGACGCTGCTGATCAACGAGCAGGTCGTGCTGGCCGACTAAGTGCTGGGGTATGTTACCGCATGTGGTCACTGGCTACCCAGCTTCGTATGGATGAACATCGTGTGCCTGAGATCATGCAAACGGATTTAGCCTCATTGGTGCTAGACTTAGCAAAGTGGGGCAAAACAGATGCTCATCAACTTTGTTGGCTGACACCCCCACCCCGCGCTGCATTGTCACAAGCTGCTGACTTGTTGCATCAGCTGGACGCTTTAGAAAACAACAAAATCACGTCACACGGAGAGGCGATTCATCGCTTACCTTGTCACCCCCGCATTGCGCACATGTTAACAATGGCGGAATCGGCTGATTTATTACCCCTGGGAACAGACATTGCTGCCTTGATAGACGAACGGGATCCGCTTCCTCGTGATGCTGGCATCGATATCAACTTACGCATTGAAGCACTCAGGCGCTATCGCTCCGATAAAGTAGGAAGCAATAACTTTCGGTTTATTGAAAAAGTAGCTGAGTCCTACCGAAGACTCTTCGCCATTGAAGCTGATAATACCACTTTTGATCCCTATGAGACAGGGTTGTTGTTAGCTTATGCTTACCCTGAGCGCATTGCCTGTGCACGGCCGGGTAACAATTCCCAATTTCAGCTAGCGAATGGGAAGTATGCTTCCTTCTCTCATAAAGATGATTTAGCGCATGAAGCATGGTTAGCCGTGTCCAGCATCAATGCTGGTGATGGGGTTGGAAAGATTTATATGGCTTCTCCACTTAACCCGCAGGATTTGCGACCGCTTGTCCAACAAAAAGACGTGATTGAATGGGACACACATCATGGTGGGTTAATTGCATCACGCGATTTACGGATAGGGAGCATTGTCCTTCAAAGCACGCCACTCCCCGACCCGGACGAAAGATTTTTGGTCAAAGCCATCTGCGAGGCGATTAAAAAAGAAGGTAAAACACTCCTTAATTTTAATGATGAGGTCGATCAATGGCAAGCGCGAATTTTAAGTTTACGCGACTGGAATCCCTCCGAAAACTGGCCTGATGTAAGCACTCCAGCCCTTTTGCTCGATTGTGAATCATGGCTATCACCTTATCTCACCAACATTCGAACGCCTGAAGCACTCAAAAAACTGGATATAAAAGAAATTTTTCAGTATAGTTTAACACCAGAACAACAAGCGAGCGTAAACCAATTAGCCCCAGAAAAACTCACGGTTCCCAGTGGATCAACCATACGCATCACCTACCAACTAGATGGCACACAACCCGTGTTAGCGGTACGGTTGCAAGAATGTTTCGGAATGTTAGAGACACCCACTGTAAACAATGGAAAAAACAGGGTCTTAATGCATTTGCTCTCGCCAGGGTATAAAGTGGTACAAGTCACCTCTGATCTCAAAAGCTTCTGGGACAACACATACTTTGACGTGAAAAAAGACCTTAAAAGGCGCTATCCAAAACACTCATGGCCAGATAATCCGTTGGAGTCGGAGGCAGTTAGAGGTGTGGTGAGGAGGAAGTAACGATGTCTGGATCGGGATTTTTTGGATTGGGGGATTCATGGATTTAAAAAATTGAAGACGAATTAATTAAATCCTATAATCCTTAAATCTAATAAATTCAACTACTGACATTTTGAATTGATATCTTTCTGCTGTTCTTTTAGATGATATTTTTTAACATTAAGATTTTTAAAATATGGAAAAGGAAAAAATTGAAGACGATCTTACTTATAAAATCATAGGCTGTGACTTACTTATAAAATCATGGCTGTGCCATGCATGTGCATGCGACTTTGGGTAATGGTTTTCAAGAGGTGATTTACCAACGCTGTTTAGCCATTGCGATGGAAAAAGCCGGACTAGGTTTCGCCAGAGAGTTAGAAATGCAGATTTATTACGAAGATGTACATGTTGGAACCAGACGGGTAGATTTTTTAGTAGAAAATGAAGTAATGGTCGAACTCAAGGCAGTCACAAAAACAGAAGACGTGCACTTAGCTCAAGGGCTGAATTACCTAGTTGCTTATAAACTAGACAAAGGTTTACTGATAAATTTTGGTACAAAAAGCTTAGAGGTAAAACGACTAAGACACCCGAAAAACAAAATGCCCAATACGATACCTACGACAACCAACTATCCGAAAACTTGATTTATTAGGTAAATGATGATGTTGCGTAAAATAATCATCAAGAGCAAATAGTGTGGATCAGGATTTTTTGGATTGGGGGATGATTGAATGAAAAAATCCCACAATCCTTTAATCTAATGAATCCAAATACTGACAAAGGGTTTAGTTTTTAACGGCTTTTTGATGAATTTTTTAGTTACATTGTGATTGTAAATATAAAAGATGTACGAGCTATGACTTGTATTCAATTCTAGTAGGTACTTCTGTGTCGTCTTGAACAATGGAAAAACAATATTACAAACTTAAAAAAACCAGAATCAATTAATATTGAGCGAACCCATGGCGCAAGTGTCCACTTGTGCCTTACTCCACACATTACGTTGTTATAGGAGATGCTTGAATTAAAGTAGTAGATATATAGCACACCCCCCTCGTCTTTCACAATCACCCAATACCCAAAAAGCGAATGAAAACCATCCCAAAAACAGCTCACCTGCTCTTCTTCGCTTTTTCGTTTTTTGCCATCACCAGTTGTGAAAAAGATGAAAAACAAGCGGTCAATTCGCTGGAAGGTGAATGGAACGTGGTGGCCATCAATTCCATCTATGGCGAATTTTTAGAAAATGGTTTTATTCCTGATGAAACAATCCACGAAGAAGGTCAATTGGGTACATTTCATTTCATGGAAAGTAAAGTTGATTATAACTTTGTTAGAAACGATTCTACCTATTCTGGAAATAGCCCCTGGAGCCTTGAGGTATCCAAAGTCAATGACGGCTTTGTACGAACAAATCAATTTACCCTGTCGATTGAAAACGAATTTTTATTTGATGTTACCTTTGGAGATGCAACTAAAAACTCTGAAATAAATGCCACTGAAGCAACGTTAGTGCAGTCCCCTACTGAAACTGGCTATGGTGTTCAAATTGAAATTTCATTAAAGAAAAAATGATGTGAGTTTTTAATTCAATCGCACAAGCAATCTAGTATGCTAATAAGTCCAAGCAGACGCTTGGACTATCCCTCGAAACTACTCCACCACTACCTTACGCGTAAGCACGTTCGTTCCCAAATTTACTTTTACAAAATACACTCCCGAAGGAAGCTCTTCGTAATCTGAGAAAATAACCTTTGCGGAATCGTTTGAATTGGCGTTAAGCAACCCCTCATCTATCTTTCTGCCAGCGGTAGTCCATAACTCCCACGTTGCTGCTCCTTTAAAATCGGTATCCAATTGAATCTGAATCTTTTCACGTGCAGGGTTCGGGTACACCGATAACCTACTCGAGTACGATTCTATCGTTGAAATGCTGGTACCTGTAACATCATTAGCAATTGACCAAACTACGGTTTTTGTATTCTGTGTAACGTGATTTGTTTTATGAGTAAAAGAGGTGGTGTCCAATACATTTACAATCAAAGTATTATTGAAGTCTAATCTTTGGTTACCTAAATCTACTGACTTCACATCCGATGCTAATTCTTCCCCGTTTAAGATCCACTTGATTTTTAAGGTATTCGGATCAGGTTCAACTACCTCAACACTAAACACACTTTCCTGAGACACATTCACATGTGTTGATGCTGGTGTATACTGGTCGATGGAAGAAATTAAGGTGTAAAATTTATCAACAAAGGCTTCGCGGCACACCCAACAGAATTTTCTATTTAAATACCGCATTTCACAGTTTTGGTGTGGTCGGTATTGCGTTGTATTTTCTGCATGAGGATATACGCCAACACTATTCATATTAATCCAAGATGCCCATTTAACTTTAGTAGGATCTGATTCACTGGTCTGGTTGGGACGTTCTTGCACTCTGAAATAATACTCATCGGCAAGGTTAGCAAAGGAATGCCCTATTTCATGAATACCAATTTCGCCTGATTGTGAATTCGTAGACATCGTTGCGATGGTTCCACCCGAACCACCATAGGTACTGGAATTAACCATCATCAAAATTTGGTCGTAGTTCGGAAAACTAGCATTAAGTACCTGATATACCTTCGATGATTTTTGAGGTACCAATAAACGAGTGATTCCGCCTACACCAAATGCGCTCCCAAAATAATTATCAATTAAATTTGAGGGGGTGGTAGCGGCTCCTTCAACATTGGAAGGCACTTTTACTGCATAGACATTAAAGAAGTTTTTATATTCTAAAAAAGGAGATTTATTGAACAGTTCATCTACCATATTATTGACATCGCTGATGTATTTGTCTTGTTGAGACGCGAGGTAACCATCGCCCAAGAACACGAATACGATACGGTTGGAATCGGGTCCGGTGACGTAAATATCTTCTACAGGGAATGATTGTGAAAACGAATTCAAAAACGAACATACCCAAATTAATAGTAGTACTTTTTTCATGTTATGGCACTTTAAATAAAAATAAAACGGAATCTGCTTTTACAATTTGAATTTCATCTATAGCTGTTTGATTTACGCGAAGCATAATGGATGAAGCCTCTTTTTGAATAACCCCGGTTTCAAATTTTTCATCTTTATACACTTCAAACCTGTAAAGTAACGGGTTTTCAAAAAAAACCGAATCAACCAGTTGATTCTTCGCTATGAAATAGGCTTTCAATCGTGCTTCTTCTAACTCAATATGATTATTGCTTTTTTTTAATGGGACTCCTGAATGTAAAGTTGCATCCGCTAAAGTAATTTGAAAAGCTCCTAATGTATCTATGGATTTAAAGTCAAAAATGAATGAATAAAAACCACTTGCTTGATTTTGGTTAGGACTTCTTTCAGGCATTTGCTGTGATTGTTTCACACAAGCGCATGAAATTAGAAGCACAAACCAACTACACCTTTTTAACATGATATTTTAATAATAAAGTCTAATATACATACATTTTAGTTTTACCATCGGACGTTTCCAATTCAAAAATCTCCTATTTCGCTGAAATATTAATCAAATCCCTTATTGTAGAAGGTTTTGAAACTCAGCACACCTTCGCTTAATTAATAAACACATCAATTTAATGAATGAGATCTCACCATATTACATGAATGAATAATCAAACTCACAGAAATCATTATTTTTTAATAAATTCAAATAACCAAAAAACTCAAACTGACTTTCCATCCATAGTTAACAATAACTAAACGACTATTCAGTATGCAAAAAACAGCTTTTATCCTATTACTTTTTTCTTTCATGGCAAAAATATCCCTTGCACAAATCCCAATTTTAGATGAACCATATAAAAGAGGGATTGACGAGACCTTTGAAGAATTTAGACTCAATAGCCCAACTAATACAGACTCCTTTTATGTAGAAAGTATACCTAGAACTCAAGAAAATTGGGAGGGTACTTCATCACTGGTTCCAAGATATGCGGAAAATAACCGAAAAGTTAAAAGAGCATGGGGGTTTTGCGATGGTCAAAATGTATATGTTTTTCATCAATGGGAGTTCTTTAAAGTAGAACTAGACAGTACTGAAGTCGGTTTTTATGCTTATAAGGAAATAGATAATTCAGGTGCTATAGCAGCTGGTGTTTTAGGTGGTGCTATCGGAGGTGGGATTTATGCTGCTATTGCTGTTGATAACGCTAAGAAAAAAAAAGTGTATTACAATATCAATTTAAACAATGGAACATTTAGTTCTGATCAAATAGTTAGCGACTTACCTATTGAAGCGATACAAGCAAAAATAATTATTTATAGAAGAGACAAAAAACAAAAAAGTGACCCACTCTCTGTATTTATAAATGACAGCACCACCTTTGTACTAATTCCTAACTCAATCAAAGAGTTTAAAGTGCCTATTTCTGATAAACCTGTAAAAGTATGTTATGGAGAAGGTTCAAGTCCATGTCTAGAAATTGATGTCATAACCGATGCAACTAAATATCTTGAAGGATCGATTTCTTCTAAGACTAATGAAACTTTGCTTGAGGAAGTTAATACTGATGTTGGTGAGTTTAACGCTAAACAAGCAAAATTTTTTCAAGATAAAAGAGAAAATAACTAAACCACTTAATCAAAGTTACTGCGGACACTCCCTGAATAAAATATAACTGATTCATTAGCATGAAAAACCTTCTCAACATTGAACCACTCAGTTTTCCCTGGCAGACGCAGGACCCTTTTATCTTTTGTGTGTACCACAAAGAGACCTACCCCAAAGGCACGCCTACGATGAGTGTTTCTCCTGCATTGCTGAAAGGTAAAAACATTGGACAAGATTTCTCACCAAATGCTCCCTGGAGAATGTACCATGGTACCAGCATCCCTGGCTTCCCCTATCACCCCCACTATGGCTTTGAAACCATCACAATTAATGTAGAAGGTGCGGTAGATCATACCGACTCCATGGGAGCTGCTGGACGCTTTATGGGAGGTGATGTACAATGGATGACTGCGGGTAAAGGTGTTCAGCACTCGGAGATGTTTCCATTGTTGCATGAGGATAAGGAAAACAAATTAGAGATTTTTCAACTTTGGCTCAACCTGCCAAAAGCGTCTAAAAAAGTGGAGCCACATTTTAAAATGCTTTGGAGAGAAGATATACCAGTGGTCAGCCATGTGGATGAATCCAAAAGAACCACCACGATTCAAGTCATTGCTGGAAAGCTTAATAACACCGTGGCATTATCTCCAACACCCGATTCATGGGCTGCTGATCCAACCAATGCGGTGAGTGTATTTACCATAAAAATGGAGCCACATGCCACTTGGACCTTACCAAAGACCGTTTCTCAAGCCCATCGCTCTCTATTCTTTTACAAAGGCACCAGTCTCGAAATTGAGGGAAAACAAATCCCATCAAACCGATATATCGAGGCACGACCCGATGTGGATCTGACACTGATTAATGGTGAAGGTGAAGCGTATTTATTAATACTGGAAGGTAAACCTATTGGAGAGCCTGTAGTGCAACACGGTCCGTTTGTAGCCAATACACCAGAAGAAATCCATGAGGTGATGCGTGACTATGGCAATACCCAATTTGGTGGTTGGCCGTGGCCAGAGACCGAAGTAGCACACGCGAAAAACAAAGGTCGCTTTGCTTTACATAGTAATGGCAAGGAAGAAATTAAATAAACTCTTTTTCGAAAAACATCTAATAACTGATTAGTTTTAAATGATTAAAAACCAGTGTTTTATACTAGTTTTATTCAATAATTAGGGGATACTGAAAACAATCAACATATTGAAATTCAAAAACATAATCACAAATCGTTCTATTTAACTGCACATGTTTTGTAGAAAACGAGCATAAACCCTTGCATTGGCATTTTAAAAAACACGTTAAGAAATTGACTGAATTTAGCGGTTAAAAACAAAACACTGTTTGAGCCAGATTGAAAATCATGTTGTAAAGCAAAGAAGATAGTGGCGAGTTTGTTTTGTTTCAGCTAAATTCAGTCAATTTTAGTGTTTTTTATGAAGCCTTGATTTTTTGTTACTTTTTCATCTAAGGAAAAAGTAAGATAAAATGGATATTACCATTACACTCAAAATTAAGCATTAACACATTCTTTGACTTTTTCAGTAAGCCCTAATTAATTTACCAACATAGTTAACTCCCTTCCCGAATCAGTTGTAGCGCATCCATACGGATGCGCGCATTTTGAATCAATGCCATCAGCGTCTTTTGTTCTTCAAGTGCTACTTTAATTTCATCTAAACGGATGCTTTTGTTTTTCTTATGCAACGCTATTAGCCGTTCAATTTCATGCCCCATCGTTGCATTCATCTGCTCTAAGCCGTTAGCGATTTCTGTACCCCCTAACACTTCTGCGACATCGGTGGCTGCTGCTAACATGTTCGGGATTATTGTATCCACCAACGTTTCATTATCTAACAGGTCATCCAGTTGCCCTGGGCGCAGTTGCTGATCAAAGTATTCTACGGAGTAATCTTCCGTCACATCATCACCCGAGTGATCGACTACGATACGTAAAGGGGTGCGAGGCAAAAAACGGTCGACCTGAGTACCTTGTCCGCCCGCGGTTTCTAATACAAAATAGACTTCCAAAAGAATGGCAGAACTCTCTGAACTTCGAAGTACCGCGTAACTAGTCGCTCCTGTGCCATTACTCAGCACCATATCCAACGCGCCAGTGACCATCGGATGATCCCAGCTGATAAAGGTGATGTCTTCACGACTCAACGCTTTTTTCCGATCAAAAGTAATGGAAATACCTTCTTCAGGAATATGGGGAAATGCTTCACGGTTGGTTTGTGCTGGACGTAAGAAATAGGTACGGGGAGCCAAATCTTCCAGTTCAATGCCAAACTGTTCAAACACTTTGGTCATGTAAAGCTCCAGACGGGCATCGGCATCTTCTGACTGAATTTGTTTGACCAGTTTATCCGCTACTTGTGGACGGAATGAATTCATTTCCAACAAGCGGTCACGCCCGTTAGCGAGAGTGGTTTTCAACTGTTTTTGAAATTTAGCTGTCTCCGAAATCAACGAATCCAACAATTTATAATCAGTTGATTCTGAAATAGAAGAAGCTAAATAGGTTAACTGTTCATTAAAGCGTTGAGCGATTTGACTTCCCCCTTCCAGGTTTTCTTCAAAGGCGTTTAATCCTTCGTGGAACCACTTCACCAACACTTCTTGTGGCGTTCCTTTCAGGTATGGTACATGAATCTGAATGTCTTCTGTTTGACCAATGCGATCCAACCGACCGATGCGTTGTTCTAATAACTCGGGGTTTGCGGGTAAATCGAACAATACGAGGTGATGGGCAAATTGGAAATTACGTCCTTCGCTTCCTATTTCTGAACACAATAGAATGCGGGCACCATCCGATTCAGCAAACCAGGCGGCATTTCTATCGCGTTGCACAATGGTCAGGTCTTCATGAAAAACAGCTACCTTCGCACTACTTAAAAGTTCCAACGCTTTTTCTAGTGCCAACACTTTTTCTTTGCTTCGGCAGATCAGGACAACTTTTGACGGTTTGAGCTTTTTCAGCAAACTCACTAACCACATTACCCGAGGGTCTTCAGAGAACCAAAACTGTTGTTTTTCTCTTACTACTGACTTTTGTAAGTCAAGGGCATATTCTTTTGCTAAGCGATCTACCCATAATTCATGCGCCTCTGCTTTCAGTGGAATAAGATGTGCTTTACGCTGGGGAAAACCACGCATAGCTTGTCTGGTATTTCGAAACACTACACGACCTGGCCCATGTTGATCCAATAAATCTTCAATCAGGTGTTTCTTTGCAGCTTCACCCCCTTTCTTCAAAGCAACCATCCTTTCTGCTCCGAAAATTGATTCCAGCAACTCCGTATCAGAGGAAGTTAACTCTTTTGCTAAGGAAAGTTTTTCTACAATATTGGCCACCTCCTTATTGTCCTGTGATTCATTAATGAAGGATTCATAATTCGAATAACGCTCAGGATCCAGCAAACGAAGTCGTGCAAAGTGGCTTTCCACGCCCAATTGTTCCGGTGTTGCAGTTAATAGTAATAATCCTTTTGCGACTTTGCTCAACATCTCTACGATTGCATATTCAGGACTTACTTCATTCACAGACCACTCCAAATGATGGGCTTCATCCACCACCAGCATATCCCAATCTGCTGAAAGGGCTTGACTCGTGCGCAAGCGTGAACCCGCTAAAAAAGAAGTACTACAAATAATTAGTTGGTCATCTAAAAACGGGTTTCCTTCGGGAGCACCTTCATCCAACGAAGCACAACGAGCTTCATCGTAGATGTGAAACCATAAATTAAATCGTCTTAACAGCTCTACAAACCACTGATGCACCAACGAATCAGGTACTAATATCAACACCCGAGAAATACGCCCGCTTAACAGCAACCGGTGCAAAATTAAACAAGCTTCGATGGTTTTGCCTAAACCAACCTGATCAGATAATAAGACACGAGGAGCATAACGGGCACTTACTTCATGCGCGATGTACAATTGATGCGGAATAAGGTCAATTCGTCCACCCAGGAAACCATTAACAGGAGAAATTTTTCGGTAATGATCGTATTCCAATGTTTTTCTTCGAAGTGAAAACAGTTGAGGGGTTTCCACATCCCCCATTAGTAAACGGTCGTCTACGCCATGTTTTACCGATACATCCCCTAACTCTGCTTCTGTTATTTCACGGTCTTTGCCAATGTATATGAGGAGGTTGTTTTGCTGCTCAACCCGTTGGATGAGTAAGGGATTTTTGTCCTTATCAACAACTGTATCGCCTGATTTGAACAGCACCCTTCGAAGTGGCGCATTTTCAGTGGCATATTGTCGTTTTTCACCTGAGGCAGCAAATGTAATCTGAACGCGGTTTTTACTTACCTCTGTCACTACTCCTATCCCTAGCTCCGGCTCCCCTTCACTTGTCCAACGTTGATTTGGAAAGAAATCTCCCATATATGTGTTTTTGTTTAGTTTGATAACATCAAACCGTTTTGTCAATTTCTATTAAAGCCGCAAGGTCTTCAATTTATCGGTATAAAAAGGTAAAAAAGAGCGGCATTTATAAACACCTGCGATTGGTTAATCTGATAATATAGAGGTGGCTGTGATGTTTTTTACTCCCAGCCTCCACCTAATGATTTATACAACTGAACCATTGTAAAAAACTGGTTCTTCTTAACCTCTATCAGCTCTAAGCGTGAATTAAGCGTGTTTTTTTGGCTCAATATAATTTCATAATATGTCGCTCTACCGGTGTAAAACAACTCCGAAGAAGTTTGAATTGACTTACGTAATATTTCTACTTCTTGGTTTTTCAAATCATATTGTTCTAAATAGTTATCTATTTTCATCAACTGATTATATACTTCTGTATAAGCATTCAGCACACTTTTCTGGTACTCATACATGGCTTGTATTTGCTTGGAATCAGCCATTTTAAATTGTGCTTCAATGGCAGATCGGTTTATAGCGGGCATCATCAACCCACCCAATAAGTTGTAGGTAAACGATTTTGGGTTTATAAACTGTGTAGCATTAAAAGACTGGAATCCCAAATTTGCATTGATAGATAACGAAGGGTAAAAAGCCGCTTTAGCAGCAGCTATATTTGCCTTTGCAGCTAATAAATGTTGTTCAGCACTTAATACATCAGGTCTATTATTTAATAAATCTGATGGAACTCCACTTTTTATGATTTTAGGTAACTCGTTGTCAAAAGTGCTTTTTGTTCTCACAATTGGTTGTGGATAACGCCCTAATAGATAATTAAGCCTATTTTCGGTTAGGGCTATTCTCTTTTTGAGTTCTACAACTAAACCTTTTGAGTTGAGGTATTGCGCTTTGAATTGTTGCACTGCTAATTCATTAGCTTTACCGACTTTCTTCTGCAAAATCACAATGTCGAGTGCTTCTTTTTGTAAAATGATAGTTTCATTAATAATATCACGTTCGTAGTCTAGCGCTATTAATTCGTAATAGGCCATAGCAATTTCAGCAACTAAATTAGTTACGAGCCAGTTTTTACCTTCTACTGAGGCAAGGTATTTAGCAATTGCGGCTTTCTTTTTATGCCTTAATTTTTTCCAAATATCTACCTCCCATGTAGATTGTAAACCAATAAAATAATCGGGTAAGTGCTCTGGTATGATTTGATCTTGCGAAATATTAGGTGAGAACTGTGTGTCGTAATTTCCGATACCATCCATTGTGTAGTCACCAAATCGTCTTATTCCTGTGGAAGATGCTGCATTTACTTTGGGTAATAGTTTTCCTTTTCTATAAAGAACACTTGCTTGAGCCATCTCCATGGTTTGGTAACTCTTTAGAACATCAAAGTTTGAATTCAAACTTTCATTGATTAATGCAACAAGGATGGTGTCAGAAAAAAAATGTTTCCAATCTAAACCTAATGAATCCATTTGAGTGGTAGTTGTACTATCAAAGTAGTTACTCGGAAGTTGCTCAATTCTTGATGTCGTCATAGTCGCTTCGGGAACTTTACAGCCTACCATAGAAATTAAAAACACAAATAGCATAATGCTTGGTAACCCTAGCTGCCTTATCTTTCGTCTTAACGAACTTTTGTTTTGTATTTCGTTTTCAGCGCCTACCGTTTTCTTTGCGAATATTACATAAAGACCTGGTATTAAAACTAAACCAAATAAAGTTCCAATTAACATCCCTCCCGCAGCAGCAGTACCTATTGTTTTGTTTCCAATTGCACCTGCTCCTTTTGCTAAAATTAAAGGAATAAGCCCTGCTACAAATGCAAATGAGGTCATTAATATTGGTCGTAATCGATCACTTGCAGCTAAAACAGCTGCTTGCACTCGGGATATTCCTTCTTGTTGTTTTTGAATTGCAAACTCTACAATAAGAATTGCATTTTTGCCTAATAAGCCTATCAACATCACCATAGCTACTTGAGCGTAAATGTTATTCTGAAGGCCAGTAACTAGTAGTAAAAAATAGGATCCAAACACCCCCGCTGGTAGTGATAAAATAACAGGTAAGGGTAATAAAAAACTCTCATACTGAGCAGAAAGCAATAGATAAACAAAAACTAAACAGATAATGAAGGTAAAAGCGACTTGATTTCCCGATAAAATCTCATCCCTTGTCATTCCCGACCATTCCATATCATAGCCTCTTGGTAATGTCTTTGCAACCTGTTTTATCGCATTAATTGCATCACCACTACTATAGCCAGGAGCAGCATCACCATTGACCATTGCTGAGGTAAACATATTATACCGAGTTAATTGCTCTGGGCCATATACACGTTCAATTGTAGTAAACACAGCATAAGGCACCATTTTTCCTTCATCATTTTTAACATGGAGTTGTAAAATATCTTCAGGTTGTGACCGAAACCTTGGAAAGGCCTGTACCATGACTTTGTACATTTGACCGTAACGGATAAAGTTTGTTGCATAATAACTTCCTATTAAAGTTTGTAAGTTATCCATCGCATTAGCAATAGAAACCCCTTTTTGAGCCGCTTTTTCATTATCTATATTGATAAGATATTGTGGAAAGTTAACATCAAACCCAGTAAAGGCATTTCTTACTTCAGGTCTTTCGTTTATTTTTTTAACAAAGTCATTAGCAATTTTTTGAATTCTATGAAGATCGTTACTTCGCGTTTTGTCTTGAATTCGCAACTCAAAACCACCTGAATTACCATAACCTGGGACAGCAGGTGGGGGAAAAAACTGGATACTTGCATCTTTTAAATGACTTGTTTTTTGATTCAAAAGTGTGATAACTTCATCTACGGTTTCGTTTCTTTCATGCCATGGTTTTAAGTTAACCATCACCATTCCAAATGATGCTCCTGCACCATCAGTCATCAAACTAAAACCTGCTAAAGTTGACACAGACTCAACTGCTGAAAATTTTTTAGTCACTTTTTCAATTTCCTTTACTACCGATTGTGTTCGTTCAACTGTTGCTCCTGCTGGTGTAGTTATATTCGCATAGATGGTACCTTGATCTTCTGTAGGAATAAATGCCGCTGGAAGCAAATGGTTTACTCCCCAAGAAGCAATAATAAATACTGCTAATACTATCGCAGTAACCACTTTTCGATTAATCACAAAACGTAAGAAGTAAGCATATTTATTAGTCATGCTCGCAAACTTGCGGTTAAAAGCTGCAAAAAACCTTGTCAATAAAGTTCTTTTTCTCTGCACTACTTTTTTATGACTAGGTAGCATAAGTGCACACAGTGCTGGAGTTAAAGTCAATGCATTAATACCTGAAATGACAATAGAAATTGCCAGAGTAATAGAAAACTGTCGATAGAAAACTCCTGTAGGACCGTCCATAAAGGCAACTGGTACAAACACAGCCGACATCACTAAAGTTATTGACACAATAGCTCCGCTTATCTCTTTCATTACTAACTGAGTAGCTGTTCGAGCATCACAATGTAACTTTGCCATTTTAGCATGTACAGCTTCAACTACTACTATGGCATCATCGATAACAATTCCAATCGCTAAGACTAATGCAAACAAGGTTAACAAGTTGATAGAAAAACCAAACAGTTGCATAAAAAAGAAGGTACCAATAAGCGAAACTGGCACAGCTAAAGCTGGGATTAGAGTAGATCTAAAGTCTTGGAGAAAAATAAAGACAACAAGTGCTACAAGAATGAAAGCTTCAATTAATGTTCGAATAACTTCTTCCATAGAAGCATCTAAAAATCGAGAAACATCATAGCTAATCGTGTAGCTAATATTGGATGGAAAAGTAGATTTTTTTAACTCTTCCATTCTAGTTTTAATGTTGGCAATAACATCACTTGCATTTGAACCTGGGCGTTGTTTTACAATGATTGCAGCAGAAGGTTTTCCATTTTCCATAGAAATCACATTGTAGTCCAACGATCCAAACTCAATGTCTGCGACATCTTTTAGGTGTAATACTTCTCCATCATTGTTTGCTTGTATTATTATGTTTTCAAATTGTTCTTCTTCAGTAAACTTTCCCGAGTAGCGTAAAACATATTGTAATGATTGAGCTCCCCTACCAGAACTTTCACCTATTTTACCTGGAGCTGCTTCTACATTTTGACTGCGGAGTGCATTCACAACATCTTCAGCAGAAATATCATAAATTGCCATAGTGTTTGGTTTTAACCACACTCGCATAGAATATTCCCTAGACCCCATTATCTCAATAAATCCGACTCCTTCTATCCTTTTTAACTCAGGTAATAAGTTGATATCGGCAAAGTTGTAAACAAATTTTTCATCGACATCTTCATCACTACAAACTAAATTAAGGTACATTAACATGCTGTTGATTTCTTTTTCTGTTTGCACACCAGCTTTAATCACCTCTTCTGGCAGTTCATCAAGTATTGTTGAAACTCTATTCTGAACATTTACAGCAGCTAAATCAGGATCTATACCTACTTGGAAGTAAATTTGAATGATACTTGTTCCGTCATTACCAGATACAGAAGTCATATAGGTCATACCAGGAACTCCATTAATAGCTCTTTCCAATGGGGTTACTACCGCTTTCGCACATGTTTCAGCATTTGCACCAGTGTATTTAGTCGTAACGGTAACTGCCGGAGGTGCAATATCAGGGTATTGAGTAACAGGAAGTTTTAAAATAGACAACACACCCAACAACACAATAATCAATGAAATTACGATAGATAAAACGGGTCTATTAATAAATGTATTACTCATCATAAATCTGTTTATGCCTAGCTGTTAAAGAGAAATTTTGTCCAAAACTTCTGTAAACAATACTGTGTCTGGTACTATTTTCATCCCATCTTTAACAGTTTGAATTCCTTCAAAAACAATTCTGTCAGTCAATGATAGGCCTGATTCAATTATAAAAAAATGAGGTATTCTCAACCTAGAGACTACAGCTTTCATATAAACAGTATTGGTACTGTCTAACGCATATACATATACTTGATCTTGAATTTCAAAAGTTGATTTTTGCGGAATCATTAATACATTCTTCAACTGGGTTTTCATACGTATTTTCCCAGTTGACCCTTGTTTAAGTAAGTTTTTTTGGTTTGAAAACTTTGCTCTAAAAGCGATGTTTCCTGTGTATTTATTGACCTCTCCTTCTACCGTTTCAATAACCCCTTCTTGTGGGTGAAGCGTATTGTTTGCCATTAAAAGGGACACTTTACTGTTTCTTGCACTAACTTTATTGGTTTTAGCAAACTCTAGGTATTCTTTTTCAGACATATTAAAGTATACGTTTACATGTCTATTGTTTGAAATAGTAGTTAGCAAGTCTCCTTCATCTATTAAGCTTCCTTTCTTGTTTGGAATTCTGTTGACTACGCCATCAAACGGAGCTTTTATCTTTGTAAAGGAAATAGATAATAATGCACTTACTTCCTTAGACTTCGCTTCGTCAACCTTAGCATTTTTTGCTTCTAACTTTGCCTGAGCCATATCAACTTCTGTCTGAGATATAACTTCTTTTTCCTCCAATAATTTGGCATTGTAATAATCTAACTCAGCGGTTTTTGCTTCAGCAATAGCATTTTTCAAAATAGCTTTCGCTTTCATTAAATCTTCTTTATATTCTTGGTTTGTTAGGCTGAATAAAAGTTGTCCTTTTTTCACTCTCATGCCCTCGTCTATGTGCATTTTTTCAATATATCCTTTTACCCTAGAGCGCACCTCTACATATTGTGATGCTTGAATATCAGCTATATAGTCCTTATAATAAACGGTATCTTTCTCAATTGGAGTAAATATTGGATAGGTTTCAATTGCGATTTTCTCTTTTAAAATCGGTGAATCACAACCAATAAGTGTAAAAACAAATGCAACAATTAGCCATATACCTAAATCAATTTTTTGTTGAGTTTTCACCATTTTATATCAGCTTAATTAATTTAATCTACCAAGAAAGTTCGTGTAGCTATAGATTCTTTCTATATTTTAAATATGGCTATTTAGACTACCCAAAGCACTAAGTGAAAACCCTTAAAAAACACTGTATATAAACCCCTATTGAACAATTGTATTTTTAGCGAACTACAAACTTCTGATTGTTTTAATTCTCCAGTTTTATGATTGCAAAATCATAGACTCAAAAAATGTTTATTCCTTTGTTAAGCATTTACAATTTCCTCCACTGGCTTAAGTTTAGCTTTTTCAGCGTAACTTAAACCAACCATACCTATTTTTAAAAGTCTTTGACTTCACAATTCCAATTCCTATGTCAAATTAATAGTCTATATCTCCACTCTCCGTAGTTTAGCGAAGCGTAACTTCAGAGTATAAATGAAAAGCAGTGTCTCGGACACGGGTTAAAGAAAGAATGCAGAAATAGGAAAAATTTTAAATTAGAATTTCTTACAGATACCTCTGATTGGGAAAACACTCACCTATACTTTCTTTTGAACCTCCCTTTTTCTACAACAGAACCTCCCATTTCTGCCGAACTATGCCCATGAACTAGATATAATTAGTATAATTGCGCACCAAAAATCAATTTCTACTCATGAACAAAGTATTCATTGCACTTTTAGCATACACACCCTGGCTTGTGTTTGGTCAAAACCTTCAGCTCAACAACCAAAACTATTTTGAAATGTCTGGATTGGATGTTACCGTATTTGCAGACATCTATCCCGATGGTCACCAAACAGGAGTATCTGTTATTCATCATGGTGTACGCACCGCTGCCAATGGGGACTTGCGCCTGGAAACTTCGCCCGGACAGTGGTCTCCCGTTCCCAAAGGAGGAAAACTTAAAGTAGATGAAAGTACACAAACCATAACACAGCGATTGTGGTACCCCGATTCATCCAAAAACAATACGGGGTTTAACCCCATTTCCTACCCTGACTTGCAGCTTTTTTACGAAGTATCGGTAAGTGCTATTGGCGGTAGTTCATTTAAAGTAACTGTAGATCTCGATGAACCGATCCCGCAAGAATGGGTAGGAAAAATCGGATTCAACTTCGAATTATTTCCAGGTGATTTGTTTGGCAAATCATATCTTATGGATCAAAAATCGGGAATTTTTAGTACCCAACCCAATGGTCCGCTCACCCAACAACACGGTCAAGATTTGGCAAAGCCCATGGCCGTAGGGCACACACTAGTGGTAGCACCAGAACAGGATCTACAACGCATGAAAATTAGCTCAAATACCACGTTGGAACTGTGGGATGGCCGCACCAATCATAACAACGGGTGGTTTATTGTTCGTAGTGCGATTCCTGCCGGAGTAACAAAAAATGCGATTGAATGGGTTATCACACCCTATGTAGTACCGAATTGGCGCTATCAACCTGTTATTCAGGTGTCGCAGGTTGGTTACCACCCCAAGCAGCAAAAAATTGCAGTAATCGAACTCGATTCACGCACAACTGAAATTACAGAAGAAATGAGTCTTTACCGACTGGACGAAAATGGTAAAACTCGCGTTCGCAAAGCCCTTCCAAAAACGTGGGGTAATTTTCTGAGATATCGTTACGCGACATTCGATTTCTCCGATATCAGTCAGGAAGGTGTTTATCTACTTACATTTGGTGACCAAACGACCCATGCTTTTCGAATAGACAAAACCGTGTTCGATCGCAATGTATGGCAACCTACCTTAGAGTACTTTCTACCTGTGCAAATGTGCCACATGCGGGTTAACGAAAAATACCGTGTATGGCACGACCTCTGCCACCGAGACGATGCACTAATGGCCCCTACTGACACCAATCATTTTGATGGTTATGTACAGGGATCCTCAACCTTAACCAACTATGAGCCTCTACAACAAGTACCTGGATTAAACCACGGTGGCTGGCACGATGCAGGTGACTTCGACTTGCGTGTGGAATCGCAAATAGGTACAACCTGGATGTTGGCTATGATGATAGAAGAATTTGACCTCCACTACGATGCAACAACTATTGACACCGAAAAACTAGTTGTAGAAATCCATCAGCCCGATGGCAAATCAGATGCTATCCAACAAATAGAACACGGGCTTGCTACCATTTTGGGCGGGTATCGTTCTCTCGGACGACTATACAGAGGAATCATTTGCCCTACCCTTCGCCAGTATGTGATGCTGGGTGATGCTGCCGCTATGACCGATAACCTGAAATACAATAAAGAGTTGAACAGCACTCAGGTAAAAGACCAGGAATCTGGAATTGCTGACGACCGTTGGGTATTTACAGAACAAAATCCGGGGCGTGAACTCTATGTAGCCGCAGGTTTAGCGGCAAGTTCACGTGTGCTACGCTCGGAAAACCCAGCTCTGTCCAAAGAAGCCTTGTCCACAGCTATTGCTCTTTATTCCTCTGCCAGCAAAGCTGAAGGAGTAATTTCAGAACGAATTATGGCTTTGGCAGAATTAATTCTAACCACCAACGACCCCACATTAATCAAAGAATTTATTGCACTAAAAGCCGATATCATAACCGATATTGCTCGTTCAGGCTGGGCAGTGGGTAAAGTAATTCACCGTATTGAGAACAAAAGATTCAAAAAAGAGGTAGCCAGTGCGGTTGCGAACTACCAAGAAGAGTTGAGCGCCCAGCAGCGTAGCGATTCGCCCTATGGCGTTCCTTACAAACCAAACATTTGGGGAGCAGGTTGGTCGATACAACGTTTTGGGGTAGAGCAGTATTTTTACCACAAAGGATGGCCGGAACATACAACCACCGATTTTTTTGAAAACTCACTCAACTTTGTGCTCGGTGTGCATCCGGGAAGTAATACTTCTTCATTTGCATCAGGTATTGGGTCTAAGTCTGTAACGGTTGCCTATGGTGTTAATCGTGCCGATTGGTCATTCATACCAGGAGGCGTTGCTTCAGGCACCGCATTGATTCGTCCTAACCTTCCGGAATTAAAAATATGGCCTTTCTTCTGGCAACAAACGGAATATGTTATGGGTGGTGGAGCTACAAACTACATGTTTCTAGCCTTGGCAGTTAACAAACTCTATGAGGAGAAAACGAAATAAGATACTGGTAGTAGAATATAAAAGATGAAGAGGTTTCAATGCGCACAAGCCTTTAAGTTGTACCCATTGAAACTAATTTTTAAACTTTTTTCGTTGTTGTGTCACGCAAGTTAATTCCCCCACTGGCTTAAATTGAGCTTTTTCAGGATATGTCATGTACTCATCACAAAAATTTTGTAGTAACTTAGTCCACTTATAAAAATATATACTGTATAAACTACAAATGTGGTTTATTCAATTGTTAGAGAAAATAAACCACAATGAATAAAAATCATTTCTCGAAAACAATGTCTAGCAAAACAGAAGCTGAATTAAAGGCTCTGATTGCTAATAATAAAACATACATTGAGGATGCTCGTCTAGCCGCGATTTGGGAGCTCGAAGAGCGCAATCTTAAATCTGATGAAATTGTAGAGGCAGAGAAAGTTCTAATTCAGGAAAAGGCCATTAAACTGGAAGAGCAGAAGAAGTTAGTTCTTAATAAGGAGAATAAATATTTTACGGATGATCCCAATGCTCCTGAACTATACACTAAAACAGCAATCACTATGTTTTCTACAGTTTTCTCTACGATTTTTGGTGCGGTTCTTTTAATGTCGAATTTAAAAGCAGTTAATAACAAACAAGCAAGATTTTGGGTATTGATTTTTGGTATCGGATACACAGCAGTGATAATTACCGTAGTTAACCAGTTTAGAACGAATACTAACTTAGCATTACTCTTCAATTTTGGAGGAGCTCTCATTTTAACTGAATTTTTTTGGAACAAGCATATTGGGAAAGAACAGAAACACAGAAAAAAGAAGATTTGGAAACCATTAATAATCTCAATAATAATAACCATCCCTTTCATCTTGGCTATTGTGTATGGGAAATAAAAGCTTGTAACAAAAGGCAAATAAACACAGGGCTAATCTACACTACCCTCTCCATAGTCTAGCAAAGCAAACTATATAGTTAAAATTAAAAGTAGTGTCTCCGACACGGGTTAAAACACGATTGTAGAAATAGAAAAGTAATATATATCAGAGTTTTTTTGCAGATAACTCTGATTGGGAAAAAACCCGTTGTTACAATTAGGAGATTGCCGCACTTCACTACGTTCCATTCGCAATGACGTTTTTTTCTAATCTCGAACTCAAGTTGAGAGATATATTTCTTTAAAACATAAAATCAATCACACCCCAAATGACTGCCAATACTACGGCTAACTTCAACGAGGGCATAAACCCGTCTGTCTTAAATTTTTTAATAAACCCATCCACAATTTCAATGACTACCGCATAAGCAATTGTTCTGGTAATTATACCCAGACCGACTATCCAAAATAAGCCTAGCGTTAACACGTTAAAAATTAACGTAATTAACCAACCGATTAAAAATCCGATAAGGAGAATAAATATTGAAGTAATGACTGCTGCTCGTGTGTCTGCTACACGTATTTTAGGATCCATTTTAGCCATTCCCAGAATGACTAATGGTGTTGCAATGAGTTGTAATAAGAATTCCATGGGATGCTCCTACACAAAACGATAGCCAAGAGTTATTATATGCTTCAATATCGCTTTCTTAATCAATATCACAGGTTAAAAACTCCCTCTTATTGAACTCACTGTAGCACAAAATCCCCACTTCGAGTAAAATCCCAGTAGAACGGACTTTTAATCCCTGATTATTTTCAAAATTAAGCCATTTATTATTTGGTCTTCCTTTAGATAAGCGATTTTCAAATTTAACTCAACATGAATCAAGATAATAAGACTTTAATCCAATTTTTTCATTGGTATTTCCCTACACAAGAAAACCTGTGGCAAAAATTAGCAAATGAAATTCCTCGCTTAAGTAAAATGGGCGTAAACATGGTATGGATCCCTCCTGCAAGCAAGGCTACCGGTGGTGGTGATAGCGTGGGTTATGATGCCTATGACTTATTTGATTTAGGGGAATTTGACCAAAAAGGTACTACACGCACAAAGTATGGTACTAAAGAAGAACTTGAAAAGGCAATTTCTATTGCAAAAGAACATGGCGTTGAAATTATTGCCGATGCCGTTTTGAATCATAAAGCAGGCGCGGATGAACATGAAACGGTTACTGTGGTAGAGGTTGACCCTAAAGATCGAAACAAGGTTATCACAGATCCATATGAAATAGAAGCTTTTACAAAATTCACCTTTCCTGGTAGAAAAGGTAAATACTCTGAATTTATATGGGATAGGTCCTGTTTTTCTGGTGTTGACTGGGATCAAAAAAATCAAAAATCAGCCATTTTTTCTATAAAAAACCCCTTTGGCGATGATTGGGAAGAAGTGGCATGTAATGAGGATGGAAACAACGATTATTTAATGTATTCTGACATTGAATATAGAAACCCAGCAGTAAAAGATGAAATGAAATATTGGGCAAAGTGGATGTTAGATCACATGCATGTGAATGGTTTTAGAATTGATGCAATAAAACACATCTCCTACAATTTCCTAATTGAATGGATGAACTACCTGTATGAAATCAAGCAAGGAAAAATATTTTTTGTTGGTGAGTTCTGGGAAAACAATGCTGAAAGCTTGAATCAGTTTATTGATTTAACGGAGGGAAAAGTACATCTCTATGATATTCCGCTTCATTACAATTTTCACATTGCTGCAACTGGAGGTAACCAGTACGATTTAAGACAGGTATTGGATAATTCTCTTACAAATAAGAATCCGACTAAAAGTGTGACGTTTATCGACAACCACGATTCTCAGCCACTTCAAGCTGTTGAATCACCGATAGACCACTGGTTTAAATCCTTAGCTTATGCATTAATTTTACTAAGAATTGATGGTTTACCGTGCGTATTTTATCCTGATTTGTATGGTGCAAAGTATACGGACAAAGGTGCTGATGGCAATGACCATGAAATAGAATTACTTCAAGTTACTGAACTGGAAAAATTGTTGGTCGCTAGAAAAGAGTATGCCTACGGAGAGCAATACGATTATTTTGATCATGACACCTGTATTGGCTGGACACGAATTGGAGTAGATGAACGCGAAAATTCTGGATTAGCAGTTGTGATGAGTAATGGCGACAATGGTACTAAAGCCATGGAAATGGGAAGAAAACACATTGGCGAAAAATATGTTGACTTGCTTGGAAATTCTGAAGGTGAAATTATTATTAATAAAAGTGGTTGGGGAGAGTTCCGTTGTATAGCAGGCAGTGTTTCGGTGTGGGTTAAAAAAACTTAAGTATTAATAGGGTTTGGCATTTAGTCAAACCCTAAATTTTTTTAAAAAATTTAATGGAAAACGTCTACACTAATTCCTTTATTCAACATTTCTAACTTTCTTAACGATTGATTAATCATCGATCGATGGCTAGTGGCAACTTTATATAAATCACTTCCTACTTCAATTCCTTTAATTAACAAATCATCATAATCGTCACTTGCATTCCATTCAGCTGTGATACAATGATCGATCAATTCTTTGTCTTTCATTGATGATGAGGGAACTAATTCAACCCATGGACGGGTCAATAATTCTTTATAATTATTTTCATCCACTATTTTTCCACCAATCTTTGCGTGTTGAGCTGAAAGCTCACTTACAAACTGCTTCTTCTGTGAAACAATATCTTTGCATACTTGTTGTATTTCAGAGTTTAAAATATCTTCACATATGCTCGTGTAAATTGCTATCGCATCGTATGTTTTGCTAACAATTTGACTTATTTTTTTGGATACATCGACTTTATTATTCATGGCTTTAGTTTTATACTACTAAACCGAACATAATGCCAATTATAAAAAGGTATTTATTTCGCTTATATAGGATATTGTTGAAAATCACTGTGTAGACTCTCCCCACTATCAGGGTTAATAATACACAGTTTTACTTAGTCAAAACCACCCTTAAGTACTTAATGGTGACACCTTTACTTAAATATTCTTTTTCAAAAGCGGTTTGTATCCCGTAGTGTTCTTTCAATAATTCAGGGTGGCTATAGAGGTCTTTGGTAGCGATAAGAATGTCTTTTTTTTCTTCCGTAAACACCTCCATCGCATAATCAAAAAAACCTTCGTTGTCAGTTTTCAAATGTAAAACCCCTCCATTTTTCAAGAATTTTTCATAGAGCCGTATAAATCGAGGGGCGACTAATCGTCTTTTAATGTCGCTATCTTTCGGACGTGGGTCAGGGAAAGTAATCCATATTTCATCCACTTCACCTTCTTCGAAAAATTTATCAATTAGTAATATTTGTGTTCTCAAAAAAGCAACATTGGTTAACCCTTCGTCCGTAGCGGTTTTTGTGCCTTTCCATATTCGGTTTCCCTTAATATCAACCCCGATGTGGTTGCGGTTAGGGAATACTCGTGCTAAACCAACGGTATACTCCCCTCTTCCACACCCCAACTCCACAGTTATAGGGTTTTGATTTTTAAAAAAATCAGCCCAATTTCCTTTAATGGTTTCAAAGATGTCTTTTTTCCATTCTAATACTAAAGGACTCTTTTTGATGTATTCAAACTTCTCTAATTTATTTCTTGTTGAGGTCATTCGCTACAAATCTTCAATTTCTGCTACCACAAAGTTACTTCCTCCAATGAAAATGACATCATTTTTTTTGGATGTTTCTTTCGCAGCCTGAATCGCATTCGCTACTGAAGTATATATATTACCTGCTAGACCATGTTTTTCTGCTTGCTGCTTTAACTCTTCGGCTGGCAACGCTCGGGCGATTTGTGGTGAACACCAATAATAAGTAGCTGTTGGGGGGAGTAAACTTAGCATCCCACTCAGTTCTTTATCTTTCACCACCCCAAAAACGATGTGTAAATGATGATATTCAAGTTGCGATAAGTTATCAACAACTTGTTTAACCCCATCCTTATTATGACCTGTATCACAGATTGTTAACGGATAAAAATCTAACGTCTGCCACCGTCCTTTCAACCCCGTATTGGTCGTTACCTTTTGTAGTCCATCGTAGAATGTTCCGTAGTTGATGGAATAACCTTGTTGTTCTAACTCAACTATTGCATGACAGGCTGTTTGCGCATTTCGCTTCAAGTAATTAGGGTATGTGAGGTTCATCCCTCTCAAATAGTTCGCTGAACTTTGATCTACCCATTTGATTTTACATTGATTTTTTATAGCAAATTCTTTAAACACCGCAGTGGTTTCGGCTTGTGTTTCACTGATTAACACAGGAGTGCGAGGTTTAATAATCCCTGCTTTTTCTCTTGCAATCTGATGTAGTGTGGTACCCAAAAATTGCTCGTGATCTAATCCAATAGTAGTAATGATCGATAACAATGGGTGAATGATATTGGTGGAATCTAATCTGCCCCCCATTCCAACTTCAATCACTGCCAGATCAACTTGCTGCTTGGCAAAGTAATAAAAAGCTAATGCTACCGTCCACTCAAAAAATGAAGGTTTTAGATCTTCAATGATGTTTTTGTAGTTCACCACAAAATCGATCACCTCCCGCTCTCCTATTTCTTTGCCATTTATACGTATGCGTTCGGTAAATGATTTCAGGTGCGGTGAGGTATATAAACCAACTTTATAGCCGTTTTCCTGAAGTATGGAAGCTATAAAGTGGCTCGTACTTCCCTTTCCATTAGTGCCAGCAACATGAATACACTTTAATTTATTCTGTGGATTCCCTAATAGCTCACAAATCTGTTTAATCTTATCTAATTTATAGTTTAAAGCAGCAGCTCCCTGATTTTGAAAAACAGGGAGCTGGCTATATAAGTAATGAATGACTTCCTGGTAGTTCAATGGATTAAACCAACTTTACTTTTTGAACTTCATCTTCTGTAAGGTTATAAAACTCTTTGTGACAATTAAATGGTTTTACACCCGATTTTGGAGCTACTTTCTTGAACTCGCCATTTTCTAACATTTCAAATGAGTTCACGGTATCACGTAAACTGTAATCCAAAATAGCCATCATTTGTTTTTCAGCGGTACCTTCTGTTAAAAACAACGATTCAATACGTTTCTCGAAACTTCGAACCATAATATCAGCACTACCGCCATACACCTTCGGATCACCAGCATTGTGGAAATAGTAAATCCGGGAGTGTTCTAAGAAATCTCCTACAACTGATTTCACTGAAATATTTTCACTTAAACCTTTTCTTTTTGGTCGAATGCAACAAATTCCCCGAACGATAAGCTTCACTTTTACACCTACTTTTGAGGCTTTATACAACTCTTCGATAATGAATTTATCTTCCAGGGAGTTCACTTTGATAATCACAGCACTTTTAACTCCTTTACGCGCATTGGAAGCTTCTTTTCTGATTAGGAAAATAAGTTTTTTACGCATATCACCTGGTGTAGTGATTAATTTGCGATATAAAGGTGGAAGGCTATGACCAGTAATTACATTAAAGAATTCAGAAACATCGTTTCCATAGACTCTTCGTGCAGAGAGTAAACTAGTATCTGTATAAAAGCGTGCAGTGTCTTCATTGTAGTTACCACTCGACATGTGCACATAGCGCGTTACATCGTTTTTCTCTTGACGAACAATCATCATTAGCTTGGTGTGGGTTTTAACTTTTTCTAAACCATAAATCACAAAACACCCTGCTTTTTGTAATATTTTCCCTTGGGCGATGTTGTTTTCTTCATCAAAACGGGCCTTTACTTCAAAAAGAACGGATACATGCTTCCCGTTCTCTGCTGCATGTAATAGCGCTGTGGCTACACGCGAGTTTTTAGCGAGACGATAAATGGTGATTTTAATCGCCAGCACTTTTGGATCATGTGCCGCTTCTTCAAGCATTTTCACCACCGTATCCATACTGTTATATGGGTGATGCAAAACCACATCCTGCTTTTTTAAGAAATTGAAAAAACCTCTTTCTTTAAGCTGTTCACTAAATAGTGGCTTAACGGGCTCAGGTAAATCAGGCATTAAGTGCGCTAACTTTTTATTACCAATTATAGCCCATAAGCTTGATAGATCTAATAAATTTTTAACCTCAAACTGATTGACGGGTTCAATGTTAAAAATCTTAAGCAGTTTGTCATTGAGGTTTTTAGCAAAACCAGCACGCATTTCCATGCGCACCACACGGCCCGTTTTCCTTTGTTGGAGTTTATTTTGTATTTCTTCTACAAAGTCTACTTCTCCTTCATCGTAATCATCATAATCAAAATCACCATTTCGTGAAAGTCTGAACAGGTTTACTGAAACGATTTCAATGTTTTTATAAAGTTTATGAATGTTGGCTTCAATGATTGATTCAATAGGAACAAAAATCAACTTACCATCCAGTTCAACTTCATAGAAACGAGGAAGGTTATTGGGTACTTGAATGAACGAATATTTCAGTTTTTCTTCTTTAGTAGTGCCTCGTGTTACAACACCAAATGTGATGAGTTTAGTTAATAACACTGGAAAAACATGGAATGAGTCATACACCATGGGTGTAAGAATCGGAAAAATAGTTTTTGAAAATTCGAGGTTTAAGTTTTTTCTGGTTTTTTCAGGTAGCTCATTATAACTAAGTATGTCAAACCCATTTTTTCCCATTAAAGGTTTTAATTGGTTGTCATAATAATCACGTTGTTCGTTGATGAATTTATGAATTTCTTCAAACAACTTTACTTTAAATGGCTCTTCGCGCAAGCCACAATAGTCAATTCTACTTTTTCCATAATCGAGGTAATTGTATAAACTACCTACCCGAATCATTAAAAATTCATCTAAATTAGAAGAAGTAATCGCTAAAAACTTAAGCCGTTCTAAAATGGTTCTATCAGGATTTTTGGCTTGCTCAAGTACACGATGGTTGAAACGTAACCAACTGAGGTCACGACTAATTAAAGGACTTGAATAAATTGTTTGAGCGATTTCCTGAGAAGGATTCATAATCTAAACGTTGTTAAAATAAAACGACTGTCATTTTTGCCTAAATTAATTAAAATTTGATTGCAATAAATGACAGTCGTCAAATAAGTTGGAAGAAAACAGAAATAATTTATATATCTATTTTTGCGTATTTAGCATTTTTCTCAATAAAATCTCTTCTAGGTGCAACCTCATCGCCCATCAGCATTGAAAACAACAGATCACATTCAATAGCCGATTCAATATTCACACGCTTCAATGATCTAAACTCAGGATTCATAGTAGTAGTCCATAACTCCTCAGGATTCATCTCACCCAAACCTTTGTATCGTTGCACTGAAACTGAATCTTCTTTACCGTTTCCTAGTAGTTGGATAAATCGTTTACGCTCGTCTTCTGTCCAGCAGTAATGTGCTTCTTTACCTTTTTTGACCAGGTATAATGGTGGTGAAGCGATGTAGAGATAGCCATTCTCAATAATTTCACGCATATAACGATAAAAGAATGTTAATATCAAGGTACGAATGTGACTACCATCAATATCCGCATCCGTCATGATGATGATTTTGTGGTAGCGAATTTTCTCCAGATTAAGCGCTTTTTCACCACCATCTTCAGTACCAAAACGAACACCAAGAGCGGTAATCATGTTCTTGATTTCGTCATTGTCATAAATTTTATGCTCCTGAGCTTTTTCAACATTAAGAATTTTTCCTTTCAAAGGAAGAATCGCTTGAAACTTACGGTCACGACCTTGTTTAGCAGAACCACCTGCCGAGTCACCCTCCACCAGATAAATCTCACATTTTGCAGGATCTCGCTCTGAACAGTCAGCTAGCTTACCAGGCAAACTAGTACCGCCCATCACATTTTTACGTTGTACCATCTCACGCGCTTTTCTAGCAGCGTTTCTAGCCATAGCAGCGAGCACAACTTTATCCACAATCATTTTGGCTTGTTTAGGATTTTCTTCTAAATATTCGTTAAGAATTTCACCCACAGCCGTGTCTACTGCACCAATTGCTTCTTTGTTCCCAAGCTTAGTTTTCGTTTGTCCTTCAAATTGAGGCTCAGCGACTTTTATAGAAATTACCGCAGTCATTCCCTCACGGAAATCATCACCTGTAATATCCACCTTCACTTTATCTAACAATTTATTTTTGTCAGCATATGCTTTCAACGTTCTTGTTAATGCTCTTCGAAATCCAGCTACGTGTGTTCCACCTTCATAGGTGTTAATGTTGTTCACATAACTAAAAAGATTTTCAGAGTAGCCAGTGTTATATGTTAACGCTACTTCAACAGGTACATCACCATTGATTCGTTCGATATAAATAGGCTCTTCTAATAGCTGCTCACGAGCAGAATCCAGATAAGTAACGAATTCGCGTAAACCACCTTCAGAGAAAAATTGTTTAAAAAGTGGTTTTCCATCTTCACCAACCTCACGTAAATCAGTTAAATCAATCGTTATTCCTTTATTAAGAAATGACAACTCTCTTAGTCGGTTAGAAACTGTTTCAAATTTGTAGACTGTTTCTGTAAAGATGCTATCATCAGGCCAAAAGCGAACAATAGTTCCGTGTTTGTCTGTTTTTCCTATTTCTTTTACTTCGTGTTGCGGTACACCTATTTTATACGCTTGTTCATTAATTACACCATTTCTATGAACAGTAACAGTTAAATCTTTTGATAAAGCATTTACACAAGATACCCCAACACCATGCAGACCACCAGATACTTTATAAGTGTCTTTGTCGAACTTTCCACCAGCATGTAAAACGGTCATTACAACCTCCAATGCCGATTTTTTTTCTTTTTCATGATATTCAGTAGGAATCCCTCTACCATTATCTTCAACACTAACCGAGTTGTCTTCGTGTATCTGAACTTTGATGTGGTTACAATGTCCCGCTAGTGCTTCATCAATCGAGTTATCTACAACTTCCCAAATTAAATGATGAAGACCTTTAATACCGATGTCGCCAATGTACATGGCAGGTCGCTTTCTTACAGCCTCAAGGCCTTCAAGTACCTGAATATTACTGGCTGAATAATCTTGTTTTTTATCTTCTGACACAGCGTTTATTTTAAATTTGAAATCTTGTAAAAATAACATTTAAGAGACAAAAAACGGGTTAAAGTTTTCCACAGAAAACCACTTGCCAACGGGCTAAAAAGCCCCTAAATTTAAAAGCACTAATGTGCAGGCATGCTCTACTTCGATATTTGCTTTTTTTAGTCGCTCCTCGAAAGGTTTATTCTCCGTACCCGGATTAAAAATTACACGTTTGGGATGTAAATCAATAATATAGGTTTCCCATTCCGTTAAATTTGCCGGACCCACATAAAGCGTAACGGTATGAATGTCATCCACCAACGACTTATCATTCAAAATAGTTTTTCCGAAAACCTCACCTTTCCTTACTCCTACTGGCACAATATCAAATCCGTGCTTAGTGAGACTTTCAGCTGCGCGGTAAGCATATCTGTTGGTGTTAGTAGTTGCCCCTAGTATCAATACTTTTCGTGATGTATCCATATATTTTTTTAAAATTAAAGATATGAAAATTTGAAACATGAAACATGGGAAAAGGTTGAAGGAGGAAAGTAGCAGGTAGAAAGATAGTATGAACTAGAACCAAGAGTCAAGAAGCAAGATTGAGAAATTCGAAACTTTGAAATGTGAAACATGAAGTCTGAATGTGGAAACATGGAAAACAAAGCTAAAAGCTAACTCCTAAAAACTATTCATTATTCATTATTCATTATTCATTATTCATTATTCATTATTCACTACAAAACCAACTAAGGACTGAAAAAATAAAAATTTAAAATCTTTAGTCTGCAATTTTCAACCTTTTAAGTCAACGACATTGTAAAATAGCTTCAATAACTTTTTCGCCATCCATTGCTGCAGAAACTATTCCTCCAGCATAACCTGCACCTTCCCCACACGGATAAAGATTACTAATTTCGGGGTGTTGAAGGGTGATTTTGTCTCTGGGAATTCGTACAGGACTAGAAGTTCGTGACTCTACCCCTACTATTTGAGCTTCATTGGTAAAGTACCCTTTCATTTTTTTACCGAAGCCTACAAACCCTTTAGATAAGATATAGGCTACTTTTTCGGGCAACACCTCCCACAGGTCCGTGGAAACCAAGCCCGGTTGATAAGATGTTTCTAACAACGAATTAGAAACTTTTCTATTTACAAAATCAACTATTCGCTGTGCGGGTGCTGCTTGCGTGCCTCCCGCTAATTGACAAGCACGTTGTTCTACTTCTGACTGAAACATTAACCCAGCTAATTCACCATATTCTTTGTAGTGAGAAAAATCACTTTCATCTACAGAAACAACAATACCCGAATTTGAATACTTAGAATCCCTTCGTGAAGGAGACATGCCATTCACAACGACTTCTCCAGGTGCTGTTGCAGCAGGTACAATAAAGCCACCCGGACACATACAAAACGAAAATACGCCATTATCTTTACCTTTATAATTGACTTGCTCTACCAGTGAATATGCTGCAGCAGGTAAATAATCACCTCTTCCTTTGGTATCACATTTATATTGAATTTGATCAATGAGATTTTGACTGTGTTCTACTCGTACACCTAAAGCAAATGGTTTTGCTTCTTGTTTAATGTGATGTTTTTTTAACAAATGGAAGATGTCGCGAGCCGAGTGACCTGTTGCCAGGACCACAGAAGTAACTTTAATATTTTCATTATTATTCACTTCAATAGCCTTAATTTTCCCAGACTCAATTATTAAATCGGTTAAACGCGTTTCAAAACGGACTTCACCTCCACATTCAATAATTTTTTCACGAATCGATTGAATGAGTTTTGGCAATTTGTTTGTTCCAATGTGCGGATGAGCATCAATTAAAATTTCATCTGTTGCTCCAAAGGCTACCAAAATTTCTAAAATTCGTTTGACATCGCCCCGTTTTTTTGAACGTGTATAGAGTTTGCCATCGGAATAAGTACCTGCACCACCTTCTCCGAAACAATAGTTGGAGTCAGGATTCACGATGTTGTTTTTGTTGATATCTGCTAAATCTCTTCTGCGCGCTCTAACATCCTTACCGCGCTCTATAATGATTGGCTTCAAACCATTTTCGATAGCTTTTAAAGCAGCAAACAAACCTGCTGGACCAGCTCCCACAATAAGCACTTCTTCTTTGGTATTAACACCTTGTAACCGACTTAGTGACCAATCTAATTCAGGAGGATTTCCACCTTCAAGCAATAGTACTTCAAGTTGAACAATGGTTTGCTTTTTACGCGCATCAATTGAGCGTTTTACAACCTTAAAATCATTAGAAGTGAGCTGCCGTGTATTAGTCGCCCTCATAAGAGATTCCAACAAAGCAGCGTTATTAAATGCTTCATCAGGACGCAGACGTAGTTGGATTTGTTTCATCGATTTAAAATAGATACCCAAAACTAAACTCTAACCGATAGGGTATAAAAATCTTTTCTTGTGGTACATTTTCGAAAAGGGCCTTTCTTATGGGAGTTTCTTCATATTTTTTCATAAACCAGCGGTACCCCACTCCTGCAGTAATAAAGATATCAAACGTAAACCCAGGGTGACTGTACCCTCTGTTAAATACGCGATTGCCAAACATTAATAAATACTCAATTGAATTTTCTCTCGCATTAATTCTTTCCACTGCTGGTACACTAGGTAAAGTATCTGCTGCAAAAGCGCTAAATACGTTTGTTTTAAACCGCACACGTTGGCCATAATACAACATCCCATAAGATTTTGCAGGTTCATATAAACGTTGTGCGAAATCAATTGCTTGTCCTCTATTGAAAACAATGTTATCAGGGATTTTACTATCAGATAAAAAAAACGGGTTTCGAATAATTGAATACTCCATTTCGTAACCTAGTCGCTCTTGGTAATAATACTCAACACTTACTGGAAAAGTGGCATTTACAAAAGCCAACGGATTTGATCCTAGAATTATCCCTTCATATTCATTTATTTTAGAGTTAAACCACTTTATTTTCGATTTTTTTTTGGGCTTGTATTTATAGTCCGGAAGCTTAACTATTTCTTGTTCAATGTTTGCAGTGTCTTGTATGGAAGTTAAAGGATTTGTTGTGTTTTTCTTAAAGATCTCCTTACCCGATTCATCATATAAAGTTTTATAATAACCTGCTAATGAACCATCTTCATTATACAGTTCCCAAATACCGATTTTAAGATTATCTTCAATTCGTCCTTTCATTTTTAGTTCGCCATTTTTATAATAGCCGACATAATCCCCTTTGCCTTCTACAAAATCACATTCACCCTCTAACGTTCCATCAGGGTAATAATACTTCCACAAACCACTGTTTTTATTGTCTTTTACTTGACCTATAATTTTAAGTACACCGCTCTCATAATATTCTTTATACTCACCGTCCCCACGTTTAAAAATACCTTCCCCTTTAAAAGCACCATCTTTATGAAATAATTTCCAGTGTCCATCTTTATTACCTTCATAGTGGGATCCAGTAGAACTAACTATGCCGTTGTCATAATAATAAATCCAATTATCCTGTTGCTTTCCATTCACATAGTTACCTTCACTAGATACTTGTCCGTTTTCAAAATAATAATCCCAGTGGCCATTTTTTACGCCATGCAATTCGTAACCTTCAGCTTGAAGTTTTCCTGAGGGGTAATAATATTTCCAAATACCTTCACTCTGATTGTTCACTGTTTGTCCTTCCATTTTAATACTTCCATTCATGAAGTATTCTTTATAATATCCATTTCCGTTATCATAGGTTGCCTCAGCCTTTATTTCAGAATTTTCAAAAAAGTAATTCCAATCGCCATCTTTAATGCCAGCCTTATAAAACCCTTCGCTTTTCGTGTTTCCATTTTCATAGTAATAAGTCCAATAACCTTCTTGTTTGTTATTAACTATTTTCCCTTCTTGTTTAAGACCTCCATTTTCATAAAAATACTTCCAATAACCCTCTTTTGAATTTTTTAATTCGGCAACCATTTTTAAGTTGCCGTCTTCAAAATAATATTTCCAGGTACCAACGGGTTCATTCATAATATATTCTCCTTCAGAAATCATTTTGCCACTTTCGTAATATGAAATCATTTTGCCATGCATGATGTTGATATCATCTTTTAAAACATAGAAAACAGATTTTAATTTTCGAACCTGAAATTCATCATCATACCAAAGCTCAATTTTTTTTAGGCTATCTGTTTTATAGGATTGCCCTAACACAGCTTTACTGATAAATAAAGTGAAAATTGATACTATGAATAGTTTTTTAACCACAGAAAGGCTTTAGTTTTCCTACAGATGTTGACTCAAAAATGAGAAGAATTTAAAACAAAGCCAAGTATTGTATTTACTCGAAGATGAAGCTAAAAATGATGTCGATTATTAAAGTCAAACTTTTGTAAATTTAAACGACTTTTTGAATCGATCTCCTCTTAGTACAACGTAGTAAGTTCCTTGTGATAACTCCGACACATCGACCGAAATAAGGTTATCCAGATTTTTTTGATACATTATTTTCTCACCAAAACTGTTGAATACCGTCAATTTATACACATCTTCATCTACAGTACTAATGGTGAAAACATCTAAAACGGGTTCATCATAGATATAACCGTTCTCTGTCCAAGTTAATTCTGATGTTGTTTGATCCTGTCCTTTGATAAACAAGGTAGCTTCTTTTATTTCTATTTCTTGCGAAAAACTAAACGATGTAACTGCTAAAAAAAGGAATGCAAGAATAGACTTCATAGAATCATTAATTAGTGAACAAGCAACTAAAATACTTTATTTTATTTAATTAAAACACCCTTAAAGTTAACTTTTTAGAGGTATTTATGCACAACAGCATTTTTGGGCTTACTTTTCAGTAGAAGATAATACCATGCCAAAAACTGGATAAAAAAGTTGATTACTAAAAGTTCTCGCCCTTTAATTTAGTATTCGTCTCATGTAGATGATTGCTCAACCTTAAGTCATTACTGAATAATTTTTTCTCTAAAAGCTAACACCTCATCCATACTGTTTACTGAATATTTTCGCAATATATTTAATCGGTGTGCATCAACTGTTCTTACACTTACACCCAGTTCATCAGCTGTTTGTTTGCTATTTTTACCTAATGCGATTAAATCAATAATTTCTTTTTCTCGGTTAGACAATTGCACTTGAACGGATGAATTACTTCCAGTTGTGTTTTGATAAAAATCAGAATTTTTAGCATTGGTCAGGTGACGTATCACCACATCTGAAACCTCACCGATGTAATAATGTCCCCCATTATGCACCGACCGTAGGGCGTGAAGGAATATTTTGTTGCTAGTATCTTTAAGAAGGAAACCTGAAGCCCCAACATTTAAAGCTTTAATGACATAATCTTCGTTATCATACAAAGAAAATATGACGATTTTAGTGCTTTTCTTTGAGTTCTTTAATATCTCGGCTGCCTCTAAACCATTCATTTCAGGCATACTTATGTCTAAAATTAAAAGATCTGGATTAAGTTTATCTACTAAATCCAGCGCTTCAACACCCGTAGCAGCTTCACCAATTACCTCCATATCCAACTCCTTATCGATGAGTTGCTTTAAACCATTTCTAAAAATCTCATGATCATCTGCTAAAACAATTTTTATTGTCGCCATATTATAATGATATAGTTAATTGAATTGAGGTTCCAAGTTTCCGTTTGGAGCTAATAACTAAATTCCCCCCTAAAAGTTCCGCTCGTTCCTTCATATTTCTCAATCCATTATTCTTTTTTGCTAATTCTTTCATAAAAAGTTCATTCTCATCAAATGAGAATCCCTTGCCATTGTCTTTTATTGATAAATTTAACTTGTTTTTATCATTTTCTAAAAAAATAAATACTTCAGTGGCTTCGGCATGCTTCATAATATTATTCAATGCTTCCTGAATTATTCTAAAAACCCCTACCTCTATTTCTCTATCAACATATTCTAACATTAGTGACTCTTCGAATCGTATTTGTAACTCAGAATTCTCTTGAATGGATTTTACAATATCATTTACTGCAGCTCGCAGTCCAAAGTCATCTAAGACATTAGGTAATAAATTAGAACAGATTCTTCGGGTTTCATCGATAATAGATTGAAGTAACTTTTGAATATCATTTACGTCATTAGCAAAATTGGGGTATTGTGTTTCTAACATCTCAATACGCATTCGCATACTCGTTAGCATTTGTCCAATTCCATCATGGATTTCTGCGGCAACTCGTTTTCTTTCTTTTTCTTGTCCTGTAATAATCGAATACGATTTGATCTTTTGTTCGTCTTTTTGACTCTTAAGTTTCTCTTCCATCAATAAACGAAGCTTTCTTTCGGTATTTTTTCGCTTCGTAACGTCAGTACAAATCACTAAGTATTGGTATAACTCTCCCTTATTATTAAAAATGGGCATTAATGTAACATCTAACCAAAAACCTGTTCCATCAGACGCGTGGTCAAAAATTTCTCCTTGCCATACTTCTTTTTTCCGTGTTTCATCTCTTATATGATCATAGATGACACTTTCATCTCCTCCCATATTGTTATAAAACAATGGTTTTCCTACTAACTCGTGGATTGGATACTTAGCTACGTGTGCATATTTATCATTGGCGTAAAGAATGATTCCTTTATCATCTGTTTTAACAAGATAATTTGCCTTTTCTAATGCAAAATCCCTCTCCCGCAATTCACGATGTGAGTTTTCTAGTATTACATTTGATTTCTTCATTTCTGAAGCCAATCGTTTATGTTCTTCTTGGGATTCAACCAATCGCTGCATGTTCTTTTTAATGCGTTTTGATATCGGATAAAAGATAAAAAGTGCCTCCATTACTAACATAAACAGAACAAAACCTGATAAATAATATTCCATTCTTTTTAGATGCATCACACTATTTCTGGAGAAACGATCATAATCGAATACAATCAACTCCATACCTAATAAGTAGGATTTTTCATAGCTAAGTATCGTATTCACATTGGTGGATATAAATTCAGGGTCAGGGCTAGGTTTGTATAATTCGTAAATCAATGAGTCTGAAGCTTCGATAATTTTATTGTAAGGCCCCTCAATGATACTATACATTTGTTCTAGGTCTACTCGGTCAGTTTCGGGTAAGTCAAAAAAATCACTGCCTGAGATCAATCCATTGTGTGACTTTTGAAACTGTTTTAACGTATTTAAGAACTCCTTTCTGTTAGCTTCAACATCACTTTGTCGTTCGATTAACAAGGCCGTTTTACTTAGCATTTGACTATACGTTCGCATGCGCGCGGAGATGTTGATTAATCGCGAGTCTTTGACTTGATTACTTAAGTAATCCTGAATTAAACGTTGGCTAACAATCGTAACTAACGCAATCATTGAAAGCGCAAGTATATACATCAAATTCACCCATTTGAATGTCTCTTTTTCGTTAGGATAATCGCCTTTGGATTTCTTTAAGTTAAAAAACATAGTCAAACTTCATTACCTAGGTAAAATAAGTTTAATTTTGGCGCAATAACAAGGCTTTTACTTATCATAAGGAATAAGTATATTATATAAACTTTGATTTTAAATTTTGAATGGATAAATCTTTCATTGAATTCAAACAGATAGACGGCAAAACCGTGTTAACACAACAATATAGTGTCAAACCTTTAAAAATAATCAATCCAAAATCATCTCCAAGTTGCAGTTTTTGCATGCTCACTAATTATGGGGGTGGATTTGTACAGGGGGATTCCATTTTTTTAGATGTGAAATGTGGTGAAAACACCAACTCAATCATTAGCTCTCAAGCCAATACACGTATTTATGAAAGTACCGGAATTATCTGTAATCAAACTATTGATGCTAATCTGGATAAAAATGCGTTTCATGTGTTCCTAAATGACCCTTTAGTGATGCATAAAGGAGGATCATTTTCTCAAAAATCCACATATAAACTTGCTATTGGAGCTGTTCTTTTATTGGTAGACTGGGTCGTGGCGGGTAGAACAGACAATGGTGAACAATATGAATTTAAGGAATATTTTTCTGACACCTCGGTTTTTTTAAACAATCAACTGCTTATGCGCGATAAGATTCATTTGTCTCCCGATGATATGGATATTTACTCCCCTGCGTTGTTGGGTAACAACATCACCTTTATGAACATTTATTTAATAGGAAATGAAAACTTAGAAAAAGTTGAAATTCTTGAAAACACATTAAATCAAATCAATGAGGGCATTTATGCTAATAGAAAAATAAAATCAACAGTTGATAGGATCAACCCAAACACCTATGCGGGACGGTTTACTTCTTCTGAAGTTATACCTCTAAGAAAAGTAATCGAAAAAATATCCAATGCACTTTATAGTGATCGACTGTTGCAATTTGACCCGTTAATTAGAAAATATTAGCCAAGTGAGATTCCGGAGAAACAGTACTTCGATGGGGCGATTAAAGCACCATTTCCCGGAATGATGATCCAAGACCATCTTAACTCAACTGTTAGTGGCTGTGATGATGATGCCCTTCATTTAATGCATGTGCTTTTGAATGAAGTATGTGTCCGATAATTTCATCTAATCCATATTTGTCTTTCGCTCTGGCAAACAAAAAAGGACCGTTTCCGCGCATTTTTTTAGCATCTCGATCCATTACCGATAAATCTGCACCTATTAATTCTGCTAAATCAATTTTATTAATAATTAATAAATCGGATTGTGTTATACCTGGGCCACCTTTCCGAGGAATTTTATCACCACCAGAAACATCAATAACATAAATAGAATAATCGACTAACTCCCTACTAAAGTGAGCAGCTAGATTATCGCCACCACTTTCTACAATCAACATATCCAATTGTGGAAACTGCTCACACAGCTCTTCCAAGGCGTGCATGTTAGCTGAAATATCTTCACGGATGGCCGAGTGTGGGCACCCACCAGTTTCAACACCGACAATTCTACTCGGGTGTAAGGCTTCATTTCGAGTTAAAAATTCAGCATCTTCTTTGGTAAAAATATCATTGGTCACTACCGCCAGTTCCATTTTATCCCGAAGTGCCACACATAGTTGGCGAATTAAAGCGGTTTTCCCTGTACCTACCGGGCCACCAATACCGATGGTAAATGGTCGCTTTTTAAAATCCCGATCTTGGCGCATGAACTCTCTGGTAGCAAAATCACCTGGTGAATCGAAGTCTAATAAATGAAACTGAGGGTGTCTTAAGAAACTCATAATATGTTTGTTTGGGTTAATAAATTGATGCTAATTTTGAAATAGCTTAGAATAAATTTTATGATGATTTAGTTGTAAAATTTCTAATAGATAAGCCGACTTAGTAGCTTCTTCATAGTGTTTTGGTTGGTATTTTTTTAATTGTGATTTTCCTTCTTGAAGTAATAAAGTAAGTAATGATTGCCCCCCTTGCGGGCCAACGGTTCCTAATCGAGTTAGGGCACTAATTTGGTCACGTAGAGCTGAATATAAATACATTTCCTTCAGTGTATCTTGTTGAATCCCTAAAGCGGCACTCCCTAATGCGAGAATTACCACATGGTGAAATGTTAAGTTATGCTTACTGAAATGGCGCTGTATATTTGTTAGCTTATCACATGTATAAAGTGAACAAATGAGTTTGATCCAGTTTTTACCCAAAACCACTGAGCTTTTATAAATGCTTGGATTCATCAACATCGCTTCATAGGTAACCATCATTTTACTCCACTCCTCTTCTTCATTTATATACCTATAACCCGCATCAAAAAAGGGAAAGTCAAATGAAATGATTTGATTCAAATAAGTTTTTAAATAGTGTAAGACATCATCGTTATTAGTCAACACCCCATGTTTAATGGCCGACTCCATGCCTAAGGAATAAACAAACCCACCTATAGGAAATGCCGAATCAACTAATTGATAAAGGTTTACATCGGTATGGGGTACTTTATAATCCATTAAACTATTAAAAGAGATTATAGAGTTGTGCTAAGGGTACCTTGTCCACCGGTTCACAGGTGAGGTGCTTGCCCTCTGCTTCTACATGATATTTTTGGGAGTCCACGGTAATGTTTGGTGTATAATCATTGAAGTGCATATCTGCTTTACTGACCTCCCTGCAATTCACTACCGCTACGGCTTCTTTGCTCAATCCATACGACTTCACTTGCTCCATTGACACTTTAGAAACAAACACTTTAGAACATCCACCTACAGCTTTGCCCATAGCCCCAAACATGGGTCTTGAATAAAAGGGTTGTGGTGTAGGAATGGATGCATTGGCATCTCCCATTTGCGCTTGAACGATGATTCCGCCTTTGAGAATTATTTCCGCTCTTGCGCCAAAAAACTTCGGTTTCCAAAGCACTAAATCAGCTAGTTTCCCCACTTCTACAGAACCGATTTCATGACTAAAACCATGCGCTTTAGCTGAATTGATGGTGTATTTGGAAAGGTATCGCTTGACACGGAAGTTGTCGTTATTGTTGTTTTCATCTTCAGGGAGCGGACCGCGTTGCAGCTTCATTTTATGAGCTGTCTGCCACGTTCTGCAAATGACTTCCCCAACTCTACCCATTGCTTGTGAATCAGAAGAAATCATGGACAATGCACCCATGTCATGCAAAATATCTTCGGCAGCTATGGTTTCTCCTCGAATTCTACTCTCAGCAAAAGCGACATCTTCAGGAATATTTTTATCGAGATGGTGACAGACCATCAACATGTCTAAATGTTCATCAATCGTATTAATGGTGTAAGGCCTGGTGGGATTCGTTGATGAAGGCAACACATTTTTCTCCCCACAAAGGGTGATGATGTCTGGGGCATGTCCACCTCCGGCACCTTCCGTATGGTAGGTATGAATGGTTCTTCCCTTTAATGCAGCTTTGGTAATTTCCACAAAACCACTTTCGTTTAGGGTGTCGGTATGAATACACACTTGTACATCATACTTATCCGCAACACTTAAACAGGTATCGATTGCTGCTGGTGTTGAACCCCAGTCCTCATGTAATTTCAATCCTAATGCACCTGCCTTTATTTGTTCTTCTAAGGCTAAAGGATGTGAAGAATTACCTTTCCCTAAAAAACCAAAATTCATGGGATAGGCATCAGTAGCTTTTAACATCATTTCAATGTGAAATGCGCCAGGCGTACAAGTGGTAGCATTGGTTCCCGTTGCAGGACCTGTTCCACCACCTACAAACGTTGTAATACCAGAGACTAAAGCTTCATTGATTTGCTGTGGGCAGATATAATGGATGTGATTATCAATACCTGCCGCGGTTACAATCATCCCCTCACCTGCAATAACCTCGGTTGAAGCACCCACAATCATGTCAGGGTGTACTTTGGGCATGATGTGTGGATTACCGCCTTTACCAATCGCTTTAATGCGACCATCTTTAATGCCGATATCCGCTTTATAAATCCCCGTGTAGTCCAGAATTAACGCATTGGTGATAATTAAATCCAAACAGTCGGCTCTTCCTAAACCCGAAGCTTGCCCCATGCCATCACGAAGTACTTTTCCGCCACCAAACTTGCATTCTTCACCATATACCGTAAAGTCCTTTTCGACTTCAATAATCAAATTAGTATCGCCAAGGGTCAGTTTATCTCCCGTGGTGATTCCATACATATCAGCATAAGCGTCACGTTGTATTTTTAGACTCATGGATTTCTTATTTTATGTAGTCATTTGCTTTCATGGTAGCCAAAATCTGAGGTGTGGTGTTCTCATCCACTACACCATTAATGAGGTTGTTGCCACCAAAAATTTTCTGTTCCCCGGAAATTTCCACCAAACGAACTTCTTTTTGTTCTCCTGGCTCAAATCGGACAGCTGTGCCAGCAGGAATATCCAAGCGATAATTTAATGCAGCGGAGCGGTCAAAAACTAACGCTTTATTGGTCTCTGCAAAGGGATAATGTGATCCTACCTGAACAGGACGATCGCCATTATTGCTTACAGTCATGGTCAGTGACAACCTGCCCGTATTTAATTCAATTGAATCCTTTCCTAATATTGTTTTTCCAGGTGTTGGATTCGATAAATTATTCACTTCAATTTTTTCACCCGATTTCTGTAAACCAGATCCATACAAGGCTAAATTATTATCTAAAACATCATTGCAAATTGGGTGGTGAACGGTGACGAGTTTTGTTCCATCAGGAAAAGTACCTTCAATTTGCACATCATAAATCATGGTTTCAACACCCGGAATCACATCATTGACCGATAAAATTTGTTTCCCCAGGTTCATCAATTTGGCTACCGAATATCCTTCCCGGATAAACTCTAACAGCTGTGTGCTAATCAAAGCAATAGACTCTGGATAGTTTAATTTAAGCCCTCTGGCGTAGCGTTTTTGTGCCACAAAGCCCGCTTGATGCAACAATAGTTTGTCAATATCTTTCGGAGTAAGTCGCATGGTTTAAATGGAGTTAAATTTATTAATTTCATCAACTGTGATTTGCGAAGCATCAGACGACTCGACTACTTTCCCTCGGTTAAAAAAGTAATAGTAATCGGTAATGGCTTTAGCAAAATCAATTTTTTGTTCGACCAGTAAAATGGATAGATTTTTCTCTTTCTTTAGTCTTAACAAAATCTGAGCAATCTCCTGACTGATGGAGGGTTGGATTCCTTCAGTAGGTTCATCCAGTAAAAGTAGTTTTGGTCGACCCGTAATTGCTCTTGCAATGGCTAGCTGTTGTTGCTGTCCACCACTAAGGTTTCCACCCAATCGTTTTCTAAAATCCTTTAAAATGGGAAACAAATCATAGATTTCTTCTTCAGGAATGGTTTTTTCCGTAGTACTTTCTAAGCCCAATTGTATGTTTTCATATACGGTGAGTTTAGGAATAATCTCGCGACCCTGAGGCACATAACCAATGCCCATCTTTGCTCTTTTATAGGGAGGAAGTCGGTTGATTTTTTCTCCTTGATAAATCAAGTCACCTGCCTCCGTTTTTAAAAGTCCAATTATAGTCTTAAGAAAAGTTGTTTTACCCACCCCATTCCTACCCATTATGGTAGTTATAGATCCTTCTTTAACTTTTAAATCAACACCCCAAAGAATTTGGCTTTGACCATAAGCTGACTCTACAGCATTCGATTCCAGAATAAATTCACTCATATTATTCAAAATTTTAAACGCTATTTTACTCCAGTCCCTAAATAACTTTCAATTACCGCAGGATCATTTCGAACCGCATCAAAACTGCCTTCTGTGAGTAGTTGACCACTGACTAAAACACTCACTTTGTCTACTGCAATTTGCTTCACAAAATGCATGTCGTGCTCAATAACTATTATGGAATGGTTTTCCATTAAACTTAGAATTAGTTCACCTGTTTTAGCTGTTTCACTGTCTGACATGCCAGCAGCAGGTTCATCTATCAACATTAATTTTGGTTTTTGAAGCACTACAATAGCAATTTCAAGCCATTGTTTTTGCCCATGAGAAAGATCACCAGCTATATTACTTAGCTCTTCTTCTAACCCAACTTGCTTAGCGACTTCATGGATACGGTCATCTATCTCCGAATTATTTTTAAATAAAAGAGAACTCCAAATTCCTTTTGGCATTCGATAAGCCAAAAGCATATTATCATATACAGATAGACTGAAAAACACCGATGGTTTTTGGAATTTCCTTCCTATCCCCAATTCAGAAATCACCACTTCCTGTTTGCCCAAAATGGATGTTCCATCAAAGATGACTTCACCTTCATCTGCTTTTGTTTTACCACAAAGGATATCCATGAAAGTAGATTTACCTGCACCATTGGGTCCGATAATCACGCGCAGCTCATTTTGCCTGATTGAAAAGGCATCAAGATCAAGTGCTTGAACGCCCCCAAAAGCCACTTTTAAGTTTTTAACAGCTAGTAATTCGCTCATTTTTCTATATAGATTTTTCTGTACTCACTGGATACCCTATCCCATAATTTTGGAAATCCAATTAACCCTTCATTGAAGTATAAAACTGTGAAAATGAATAAGAAACCGAGGATATAAAGCCAGGACCCAGGATAGAGAGAGGTGAAAATGCTGTACATAAAGTTAACCAACAAGGTGCCAAGAATGGCCCCCTTCAGCTTCCCCCTCCCTCCCAGGGCAACCCAAACAATCATCTCGATAGATGCTTTAACTTCCATTCTTCCAGGCGTAATAATACCCGTTTGTGGCACATAAAGCATCCCTCCAATCGCTGCTATAACCGCTGCTAACACAAAAACGGTCAATTTGTAATCTTGAACCTGATAGGTCGTGTATCTGATCCGTGATTCACTGTCTCTTATCGCAACTAACACCTTTCCGAACTTTGAATTCACCAATTTTTTGGTGAAAAGATAGATGAGAATTAATACTAAACACGAGACAAAATACAACGATAGCTTCGTGCTAGAGGAAGTGAGGTCAAAGCCCAAAATGGTTTTGAAATCTGTTAACCCATTGGTACCACCTAACATGGTTTCGTTTCTCAAAAATAGCAACCACATAGCTAGTGCTAATGCCTGAGTAATAATTGCAAAATAGACGCCCTTTAAACGACTTCTAAAAATGAAGTATCCAAATATACCTGCAAAAAGTGCTGGAATTAAGAGGGTGGCAATAAAGGTAACGGGGAATGTATGAAAGGGTTCCCAAAAGAAGGGTAATGATTCCACCTGATTCCAAATCATAAAATCAGGAATCTTAGCACCATAATTACCTGTTCCAGAATTAACGAGCAACATGTGCATTGCTATTCCATATCCACCTACACAAAAGAAGAAAGCCTGACATAAACAGAGTATGCCTGTATAACCCCATAGCATATCAACCCCAATTGCTGCGATAGCGAAGCAGAAATAGCGTCCCCATAACGAAACAGTGTTGATAGATATTAAATCCAGCGCATAGCCAAGTGGAACTATTACCAAAAAGAGCGCTAAAAACAGCACGTAATCGTATGATTTAGAGAATGTTTGTTTAATGTTCATGGTCTTATTAATAGGATTGACATTCATTTAATCTTCTGCTATTCTCCCTTTAGCAGGAAATAAGCCTCGTGGTTTGAATTGTAGAAAGAGAATGATAATTACCAAGATGATTACCTTACCATATACGGCTTGAAATACAGGTTCTAATAGTTTAGTCAATTGACCAATACCTAATCCTGCGACTACAGAGCCAAAGAGGTTGCCAACCCCACCCGTAACCACGACTAGAAAAGAATCGACAACATAGGTTTGTCCCATATCGGGTACCACATTACCTATTAAGGTGATACAGCAACCTGCGATACCCGCTATACCCGAACCGATGAAAAAGGTTAATGCATCAATTTTTTGAGTAGAAATACCCAAACAAGCGCTCATACTACGGTTTTGGGTAACTGATCGGATTCGCAAACCATTTTTACTTCTATAGAGGAAATAATAAATGGAGCATACCATTAAAACAGTTACCAGAATAATAAAAAGTCGGTTGTATGGAAGTATTAATTGAGGAACTATTTCCCAACCACCTGATAAAAAACTTGGTGTACTTACTGAAGTTAAATCACCAAAAATTGTTCTGGCAAACTGAATAAAAACCAAACTAATACCCCAAGTAGCCAATAAACTTTCTAGAGGACGGTTGTATAATTTTCTGAGGATAAGTTTTTCAATAATTAATCCAAATATTCCTGCTATTAAAAAAGACAAGGGCAAGGATAGTACAAAAGATAAGTTTCCTGCTGAACCAGCTGATACACTTTCAAATGCTTGTTGAACGCAGAAAGCCGTGTAGGCACCTATCATCATAAACTCCCCATGCGCCATGTTAATAACCCCAGCTAAACCATAGATAATTGATAACCCTAACGCTATCATAATGAGAATACTACCTAAACTTAATCCACTAAAAAGATTTTGAACAACACTTAAAGTATTAGCCCTACTTTTAAGCGCTTCCAGTTCTGCAAGCACGTAACTATATAATTCAGTATCATTAGGCACTGTTTTAAGGTACTCTCCTAGTATATATGCTGTATTGTCGCCTTTATTTTCTACTAGGGCTACGACAAATTCTTTTGCTTTTTCTTCATTTTTTGCTTGATTCAACTCAATGGCTAAAATTGTTTCAATAGCAATTCGAAGCATGAATTCATCTTTCTCTTCGTTTTTAGCTTCTGTTAATATTTCGAGGTCTTTTGGAGTGCCTTTTTGTTGGAATTGAACGAATGCCAACTTCCTTTTTTCTAAATCTATGCTAGCTAAGTTGATATAGGGTAAAACAGGAATTATGAGCAACCTTTCTAATCTAGAAAATTCAATCTCGTTTAAATCAGACGTATTTTTGACCACGTCATTCCCTTTATCATCCACCAAAGTAATGATCTCAGGATATAATTGAATTAAGGTATAACCATACCCTTCAGAGAGATCAATTTTTTCTCCCGTGGTTATTAGTTTTCCTTCATATTCAAACAATTTTTTATCATTGATTGCGCTGATTAAGGGAAAAGTTTTAATCTTCTTTTTTTGAATTAAACCACTCAGCGCTTGTGATTTCAAGCTATCGTTACCAGATAGCAACTGATTGATCACTTCTTGAGATTGACCAAGTGAGGGAAAAATTAGGCAAAGCGCTGCCAGGACTAGTATATAGTGTTTTTTTAACATCATACTAATTGTTAAATACTTAGGTAAAAGAAAGGAGTATAAAGAACCGGCTTAATCCATCCGATGATTAAACCGGTTCAATAAATTCAATATGAAATAATAGTATACTACCTATTTATTGAACAGTGTACGTACCACCATGATCCACGTGATCACAGCTTTTGTTAGGAGAAGTATATTCTGACCATGGTTGAGGGTCTACTAAGCCAGCTGTTTTCCAGATGACATCAAACTGACCATCGGCTCTAATTTCGCCAATCTTTACAGGTTTAGCCAAGTGATGGTTTCGAGGGTCCATTTTCACTAATCCTCCTGGAGAGTTAAATTCAGCTCCATATAAGGCAGGTCTTACCTTGTCTACATCTAGCGACCCTGCTTTTTCAACAGCTGCCTTCCACAAGTACACCCCAGTATATGCCCAGCAAATCGGATCATCTGTTACACGCTCAGAACCACCTGGTAAACCATTTTTTTCGCAGAATGCTCTGAAATCTGCTACAAATTTATCGTTCTCAGGTGTTGATACCGATTGAAAATAGTTCCATGCTGCAAGGTGTCCTACTAGAAATTCAGTATCCATTGCTCTTAATTCATCTTCCGCAACAGAGAATGCCATAATTGGACAAGTCGCAGCTGAAAGACCTTGGTTAGCAAATTCTTTATAGAAAGGCACATTAGAATCACCATTGATTGTACTTAAAACACATGTTTTACCACCCGCTGCAAAAGTTTTAATTTTAGACACTATCGTTTGATAATCTTGATGATGAAAAGGAGTATACTCTTCAATAATATTTTTTTCAGGTACCCCTTTCGCTAATAAGAAAGCCTTAAGAATTTTATTTGCTGTTCTTGGGAAAACGTAATCCGTTCCCATTAAATAAAACTTCTCATAAGCTCCACCTTCTTCACTCATCAAATATTCTGCAGCAGGAATAAGCTGTTGATTAGGTGTAGCGCCTGTATAAATCACGTTTTTAGAACACTCTTCACCTTCATACTGTACAGGGTAAAAAAGCAAACCATTATGCTCTTCAAATACAGGAAGCACTGACTTTCTTGATACTGAAGTCCAACAACCGAACACTGCCGCTACCTTTTCTTCTATCAAGAGTTCTTTAGCTTTTTCCGCAAACAAATCCCAATCCGATGCAGGGTCAACTACCACCGTTTCAATCGGCATACCTAGTACGCCCCCTTTTTCATTAATTTCTTCTACGGCCATTTCTACTACATCCTTCAAAGAAACTTCTGAAATTGCCATGGTTCCACTTAAGGAATGTAAAATTCCGATTTTGGCTGTTTCTACTGTAGTAGAATCTCCCTCTGTAGTAGATGTATCAGTAGAAGCAGTTGAACAAGAAAACAATATACTGGTTGCTGCTAACGCAAATGCCAGCTGTTGTATAATTCGAAATTTGTAAAATGTCTTTTTCATTTTTGTTGATTTTATTGGTTTAAACATAGTTGTAAATCATTATACATCCATAAATAATGGAGAGAATTGGTGTTATTAGTTGTAAAAATTTGATTCGATCAAAGACCGATGAAATTTTAGAGATGATTACGTTTACTCCTCCCATCCCGATAATTGCCCCAAATGAAAACAATACGAGGTAGATAGATTGGAAGAGAAGATTAGTTTCCTTGGTAAAGTGAATAAGTACTATCCCTGCAGAACCAGCAAGTCCATGAATGATCCCTACTGTTAGATAATGGCTTTTATTAGTCGTTATCTGAGCTGTATTATAGGTAATCAACCTATATATCCCCATTCCTATCAGAAGACTTCCCACCGGGACTTCCAGGTTTATAGGTACCTCTTCAAGAAGAAATACTTTTAAATAAAGGTATACCAAACCGCAAATTAACACAGGTATTGAATGTCCCACACCCCAAGTAGCTCCTTTTAATAAAAGAGATTTTACATTTCTATTGTTTGTATCATTCAGTGTAGCAACGGCTAGCAAATGATCGGATTCAAAACAATGAGAAACACCGAGAATAAAAGGGAAAGTCATCGCTGTAATTAATTGAAGCATATTGGTAGACTAGTTAAGGTTAAAATTAGAATATAAAGAACTGTAGTTGCATCCAGATTTGACCTGAGGAAGTGCTTACTATTTCATCCTCTACAGCATCATATGTTTTTTTATTCCATGTTGTGTAGGATAAACGAAGGTTAGTTCCATAATCATTGAACCAATAGTTCAATCCACCACCAAACACCATTGGAGAAGCTAAACCGTCATCATCTCCCACTAATGCTTGTTTTTCATAGCGAATCCAAGGTTGTAATTTTGGTCCTTTAAAATAGTAACCCAATTCTAGGAATTGTGTAGTTTGTTCTGGAATAAGCCCTGCAAATGAAGCTGTAGCGGTTGGATCATCGCCACCATCCATGTATGAGAATGCAGTGTTTAAAGTAATTGAACCACCTTCACTTACTGGTACATCTAAGAAAAAATCAGCTCCGTAGTTGACATAGGTACCTTGCACATCAAATCCCACTGCTAAAGCAGCTGTTTTACCATTTCCAATTTTAGTACCTGCATAATAATAGTCTTTTTCAGCATCTAAGAAGTTATAAGCAGCACGACCGACAATCCTTGGTGCTCCATCACCTGCAAACGATCGTCCTGAGAAAACCCCTAAACGATATTCTAATTTATCATCCAAGAAGAAACCACGAGCATTGACCCCTAAATCCCGTCCAAAAGTACCTTGTAATGGACTAGCGTTACCAAACAAGTTGTACGGGTATTGGAAAAATGTAAAGTCATTGGCCATTAAGCTAGCAGCCCCTTGCAATCCATTTCGGTTATGAGAAACTAATTGTTGCCCTGCTACTAACATGTGACCTGGTGCGTAGGTATGTTCGTATTGGCAGTCTAATACAATGGGGGAAACAAACACTCCTTTTGTACCATCTCCGTTATTACCAATAATTGAAGGTATCTCTGTTTCAAAAAAGAAAGCGCCATTTTTAGATAATTGTCCTCCGACTAGCACCCTAGCTCGGTACAATTTAAAATCGGTTCCCCACTCACTGGAAGTAGAAGTGGAAGAAAGGAAGCCGCCCTGTTGTGAAGAACCAAACATATGTACAATAGCTCCTACATTAATTGATGGCTTAAAGTCTTCTACAATTGTTTTGGTTGTGTCTTGAGCCGCCCCTTCAATTCTGACAATGGGTGCTTCACGCTGGTACTTCATTTTGTTCTCTTTTTCATCAGAACCTGTTGAGGCGCTAGCTACAAATACATGTAGACCTATTGCCAAAGCTGTTGTAAGTGTTTTTTTCATTGGTTTAGTTATTTTGTTTGTAATTATTTCTTCGCCCCATCTTTAATTACTTAGGCAAACATAATTATATTATTTTTAATACCTAGGTATTTATTAAAAAAACATGCACAAAAATTACATCATGACAAAACACCTAAGTATTCGGTCTGGACGGATAAGAAAATTTCACTTCGCAATCCAATGAAATAGGTTTGATAAATAAAATCAGTAATTTTAAATGGGTAAAGATAGATAGTTATGAAAAATGGTTTTTTAACAGGAATTATTGCGTTGTTGTTACTTAGTTCTGGATGTAGTGAAAAAGTGGAAAAACCACTGCCTGACTCGATTAATTGGAAAAAAAGAAAAATAGAGTTAACAAACACTAACACCCTACATCAGGGTAGTACCTATTTATCTGTTTACTCAGAAATATATCAGCGTAGCGCTCAAGATGCGCATGGACTCACAGCAACTGTTAGTATTAGAAATACAAGTATTACTGACTCCATATTTATTTTAAATGCCAATTACCACAATACAAAAGGTAGTTTAATTAAAAATTACTTTGACTATCCTATTTTCTTAGAACCACTTGAAACGGTTGAAATTGTTATTGATGAAACTGATCGGCAAGGTGGCACAGGTGCGAATTTTATATTTAATTGGGCAACAAAGAACCCTCTTGTTGAGCCTTATTTTGAGGCTGTTATGATCACCACTACTCACCAACAGGGTATTTCTTTTGTGACAAGGGGCATCAACATGGTCACTCCGAATAAAAGTAATTGAGACCTCATTTTTATTAATCGGTGTCGAATTAGTTTAATAAACTTATTCCACTTTTAATGAAGTAAAACCTCACGTTCCTCTGGTGTCGGCATCCGACAAGATGCTTTTTTCCCAAACCACGCATACCTGTTTTTTGCTATAAAACGATATACTCCATCACGTAAAAACTTAGGCAAGAAAATAAAACAATACAGTACCTGCCACCAACTACCTAAGTATTTAAAGGTTTTTAATGCTGCATCGGATTGGTAGTATTTTATACCTTTTTCGTACAGAACAAATGAATCTAAATTTTCAATCTCTTTTGGTAACAACAGCCCTTTTGCCGTTTCTCCCTGCATAGGAGCGAATAGTAACTTCCGCTTTTTATCTTTTAACATAAAAAAATCAACCATTGTATTACAAAGTCCGCAAACACCATCAAAGAATACAATTGGCTTTTCTGACATAGTTAGAAATTAATTTGTTGCGGCATCATCCCATTCTGATGTTTGTTCCGTAATCTCATTTACTTCTTTATCTACTTTTACTGAATCAAGAGTTGTTGAATCTTTAGCTAAGCCTACTGAATCAGCAACATTTGCTAAGTAGCCTAAGGTATCAAGTCTTTGATATAACCAGGACAAATCAACCTTATCTGCTTCGTACCTGATTTTTAAAGAACAATCCGTTGTATCAACTGCAACATAATGAATCCCTTTATTTACATTAACTTTAATAATGTTCGATTCAATATTGTTTTTAAAGTCTTTGCAGTTATCCGCAAGTTGGTAATCGTTTTCACCACTCAATTTTTGACAGGAAACTACCGTGAATAGAACAAAGAATATTAGTAAGAATCTATGCATTTGTGTATAAGTTATAGGGGAAATTATTCAATTATCATCGTTATCACAATATTTTTGAAAATAGAAGTTAAAAAACTATTGATACAATTTTTTGCTTAAATTGAATTCTATGAAAATAATTGGGATAGGAAGAAATTACGCTTCTCATGCAAAAGAACTCGGAAACGAGGTTCCTACTGAACCTGTCGTATTTATGATGCCCGAAACCTCACTTTTAAAAAAGAATGCTCCCTTCTACTACCCTCCTTTTTCTAAGGATATTCATCATGAAATCGAATTAGTTATTCGCATTTGCAGAGAAGGAACCAACATACAAGAAAAATTTGCGCATAAATATTACGACCAAATTGGCTTAGGTGTTGATTTTACAGCAAGAGATTTACAAAATGTAGCGCGAGAAAAAGGGCTTCCATGGGATATATCTAAAGGGTTTAATCACTCCGCCCCAATCTCTGAATTAATTTCAATTGAAAAATACCCTGATTTAGCCAATATAAATTTCCATCTTGACATCAATAACAAACAAGTTCAACACGGTAACACGAAAGATATGATCTTCTCTTTTGATGCAATTATTGCGTATGTGTCGCAGTTTATATTTCTCAAAAAAGGAGATTTGATCTTTACTGGAACACCTCAAGGGGTTGGCCCTGTGCAAATAGGCGATAAACTAGCGGGTTACCTCGAAAATCAAAAAATCATTGATTTTGAAATCAAATAATCCTTAACCTCATTCAATGTTGAAAAAAGCCCAGTTCGTATTTCTTTTCCTTCTTAACCTTAGCCTTGCTTTTGCGCAACCCAATTACCTGTTTCCCATAACTCCAGGACATCAAGCGTATATTTCAGGAACAATGGGCGAGCTGCGACCAAACCACTTTCATGCGGGTTTGGACATTAAAACTGGAGGTGTAACTGGTTGGCCTGTTTACAACATCGCTGATGGGTATGTGACGCGGATTAAAATTGAAGAAGGTGGATATGGGAATGCACTCTATATTTATCATCCTCAAACGGGTCATACTTCGGTTTATGCTCATTTGGAGAAATTTCACCCTGTCCTTGGCCAATATATTCTCGAAAATCAGTATGCCGTCAAGAGTTTCACTATTGAACTTTTCCCAAAAAAAAATGAATTCAGTTTTAAAAGAGGTGACTTAATCGCTTATTCAGGGAATACGGGCGGTTCAGGCGGCCCGCATTTACATTTTGAAATTAGAGATCAAAAACAGGATTTGCTGAACCCGTTAGACTTTAAGTTTGATGAGGTTAAAGACACCAAGCCTCCACAAATTCATGAAATAGCAATAACAACCAAGTCGATAAGTTCACGAATTAATGGTGAGTTTGGACAATTTTTAATTAAACCAGTAAAAGTAAGTAGTGATGAATATACCATCGTTCAACCTTTTAAAGTATATGGAGATATAGCTTTAGCAGTGAAAACAGATGACCAACTCAACGGATCATACAATCACAATGGCGTAAACTACCTTACCTTAGAGCTTGACGGGAAAAGAATCTACTATTATAAAAACAATTCGTTTTCTTTTTCCCATTCGCGATACATCAATAGACATTTCGACTACCCACTATCGGATAGAGGTAAAGGTAGATTTCACAACTTATACCTAAGTGACGGAAATAAACTCCCACTCTATCCAGAAAGAATTAACGATGGTATTATTTCTATAAAAGACACCTTATTACACGAAGCCGTGATTACTTCTATTGATGCTTATGGTAATACTTCCAAATTAACCTTAAAACTTCAAGGTGAAAAGTTGAATGCATTCAGTCCTTTAAACACGTACACTCCGCTAGCAAATTCCTATCGGGTTGAAACAATTGATAATACCTGTAAAATATGTGTTCCTAACACCACAACGAGTTCACTTATCTGGAACAACACACCTCTAAAACCTTCTTATTCCAATAAAAATTTGTGTTTTTTTCTCTGCGACTTAAATTCTGATTTGCCTTCAACTTTACATATTGATGATGCGACACACGCGCTGCCTTTTGTTCAAAAAATTTTACCGCATGAAAAAACCCATGTCTATACAGAGACGGCTAATTTCCATATTCCACCGGGGGCTTTTTACGACACCACTTTTTTCACATATGAGTATAAAGACGATATATTTTACATCCATGATACAGAAACCCCACTTCACCGATACATAAATGTGGAATTAAAAACCACTTTTGATGGCGACAAAGCACACACACACGTCTATAGCATGGATAGAAGTGGAAAGATTTACTTTGAAGGTGGTAATTGGGGTTTAAATGGTATTTCTTTTCGTACGCGAAGCCTGGGCAGGTATTTTATCAGAACAGATACCATCCCTCCTTCTGTCCGTTTTGAAAAAATGCACCATGGAGAAGTTTATTTGAAAGTATCCGATGAACTTTCTGGTGTTAAAACATATAATGCTTACCTGAATGGTGAATGGTTGCTACTACATTACGATTATAAAATCAACTCACTTTGGTCTGAGCGATTGGATAAAACCAAACACTTATCAGGCACACTCAAAGTTATTGTGACCGATGAGGCTGGAAATACCCTTGAATATATTAAAGCTTTATAATTAGGGCTTTACTGAAAAGTCACCAAATATAAGGAATGTTTCATAATCCGATTGAGATTCTTTACTTTTTCCCTAGATGAAAAAGTAACAAAAAATCAAGGCTTCATAAAAAACACTAAAATTAGGTGAGTTTAGCTAAAACAAAACAAACTCGCCACCACCTTCATCTCCTTAAAACATGATTTTCACTTTGGCTCAAACAGTGTTTTGTTTTTTAACGCAAAATTCACCCAATTTCTTCACGTGTTTTTTAAAATGCCGATGCACGGATTTTAGAGCTTTTTCTCAAAAATTTGTGCAGACACACAACAATTGAAAATCTTATCTTACTGTATACTAGATTGTTATTAGTTTTTTTACAGGCTCAAAGCTTCTTATTAGAAATTCAATTGCTTCGGGTAAATAAACCATTCTAATATCCCAGTGCTTTTCGACACATGTTTCCACGACTCAATTTCAAAATTAATTTTCAACACACCACAGGTGGGAATATTATTTAAAATTTCGTCTGTTAAATATTCAGCAATGTAAGACGTACTTGGGTTATGCCCGACTATCATCGCAGAATTGTGTTCATCGCTTATGGCGTTGATCACACGCAACATTGCTCCGGTAGAAGCTTCATATACTTCTTCCTTATAATCAACATCTTCTTCATTAAATCGGATGCCTTCACAAATATAAGCGACCGTTTGCCGTGTTCTTTTAGAGGGACTACAACAGATATAATCAGGCTGTACGCCTTTGGCAAATAGTTCTCGTCCCATTTTTGGAGCTACGCGTTCACCACGAGAGTTTATGGGCCGATCAAAATCTTTTAATCCAGGATTTGACCAATCAGATTTTGCATGACGTATCAAATAGAGCGTTTTCATAAGTGTTATTTTGAAACTAAAACTACACAACAATGTTAGTAGATTGATGGAATACTTGTACTAATTGAAAAAAAAATTCCATATTTGAACAATTGCGCAATAAAATACGAGGAGGATAGGTAATGTCGAATAAGAATTTAGTAATAGTTGAGTCACCAGCAAAAGCAAAAACAATCGAGGGGTATCTCGGTAAGGATTACATCGTTAAGTCCAGCTTTGGGCATGTTAGAGACCTAGCAAAAGGTGATAAAGCAATTGACATTGCCAACGGATTTTTACCTACCTATGAAATTAGCAAAGACAAAGAGAGTGTTGTTCGGGAATTAAAAAAACTAGCTAAGGGGGCCGATGTGGTATGGCTAGCGACTGATGATGACCGCGAAGGAGAAGCCATTTCTTGGCACTTGAGTGAGGCACTCAATCTAAACAATAAAGAAACTAGACGAATTGTATTTCGTGAGATTACTAAAAATGCTATCCTCAATGCCATCCAAAGTCCTCGAATGGTTGACATTGACTTAGTAAATGCGCAGCAAGCACGTAGGGTCTTAGATCGATTAGTGGGTTTTGAGTTATCCCCTATTCTTTGGAAAAAGATAAAATTTGGACTTTCAGCAGGTAGAGTGCAATCAGTAGCAGTGCGCTTGGTTGTTGAAAGAGAAAGAGATATTCAATCGTTTGAGATTCAAAACTTTTTTAAAGTTGTTGCCGATTTCATCATCGAAGGAAACAAAGTCTTAAGCGCTGAGTTGTCAAAACGATTTGACAATGAAGAAGAAGCTAATCAGTTTTTAGAATCCTGCATCAATCAATCGTTCTCGATTAGTGATTTGGATATTAAACCTGCTAAACGTAACCCTGCTCCTCCGTTTACAACCTCAACCTTACAACAAGAGGCGAGCAGAAAGTTAGGTTATTCGGTTACGCAGACAATGACTATTGCACAACGTTTGTACGAATCTGGTAAGATTACCTACATGAGAACAGACTCCGTGAACTTGTCTGATACAGCTATTAATAGTGCAAAAGAAGAAATCACTTCTGCCTATGGTGATCAGTATGTTAAAACCAGAAAATTCTCAACAAAATCAGATACGGCACAAGAAGCTCACGAAGCTATACGTCCGACAGAATTTTCGCGGCATGAAATAAATGCGGATCGCAGCGAAATGCGTTTGTATGACCTCATTTGGAAACGTGCAATCGCTTCACAAATGGCAGAAGCGCAATTAGAAAAGACAACTGCAACCGTTGAAATATCAAACAATAAAACACTCACATTCAAAGCTTTTGGTGAAGTAGTCAAATTTGACGGTTTTTTGAAGGTCTATACTGAATCAAAAGACGAGGATGATGAAGACGAGGACAATAAAAAAATGCTTCCTCCGCTGAAAGTAGGACAAAATTTGGAATTGAATTTCATTAAGGCTACTGAACGGTTTAGTCGACCTCCAGCACGTTATACGGAAGCAAGTTTAGTAAAGCAGTTAGAGGAAATGGGCATTGGCCGTCCGTCTACTTACGCACCGACCATATCAACCATCCAAAAAAGAGATTATGTGCACAAAGAACCTCGCGATGGTCAAGAAAGAAAATATAAAGAGCTTACCCTGAAAGGTGGTAAAATAGCGAAGGCCGATAAAAAAGAAATTACAGGAGCAGACAAAGGCAAATTGCAGCCGACAGATATGGCGATGATTGTGACCGACTTCTTAGTAAAACACTTTCCCAATGTTACCAATTACACCTTCACGGCTTCCATCGAGAAAGAATTTGATGAAATAGCACACGGAAAGATGAAGTGGGACACGATGATTAGTAAGTTCTACAGCTCATTTCATGAAAAAGTTGAAAACACCGAAGCGCTGGACCGTTCGGAAGTGGGCACGTCAAGAGAGTTAGGCAGAGATCCTGATACTGGGTTTACTGTATTGGTGCGTTTAGGCAAGTTTGGCCCGATGGCACAAATTGGAACTCCTGAAGAATTAGGTGAGGAAAAACCAAAATATGCCAGTCTTCAAAAAGGCCAGTCTATGGAGACTATTACTTTTGAGGAAACCATAAGACTCTTTGAATTGCCTAAAACCTTGGGCGAATATGAAGATGAAGAAGTTACGGTAGCAATTGGTCGTTTTGGTCCTTATGTTAAGTTTGGAGCCAAATACGTTTCATTAGAAAAAAGTGACAACCCATTAGACATTACCCTTGAAAGAGCCATTGAGTTGATTCAAGCGAAACAAGCGGCTGATGCACCGATAACTGAATACGAGGGATTACCTGTTCAAAAAGGTGTTGGTCGATTTGGACCCTTTTTAAAGTGGAACAACATCTTTATCAACGTTAATAAAAAATACGACTTCGATAACCTCTCTCAGGGCGATATTGAAGAGTTGATTGAAGACAAAAAACGTAAGGAGATTGAAAAAGTAATCCATAACTGGGAAGATGAAGGCATTCGCGTTGAAAAGGCGCGTTGGGGACAGTCTGTTATTCTGAAGGGGAAAACAAAAATCAGTCTACCCAAAACAGTCAATGCTGCTGAACTGTCGTTAGATGAGGTAAAAGCTATCATTGAAGAAAAAGCACCTAAAAAGAAAAAGGCAGCACCAAAAGCGAAAGCAAAGAAAAAATAAGTTTGAAAAAGAAACTCGTTGTACTTTCTGGAGCCGGAATTAGTGCTGAAAGTGGCATTGCTACGTTCAGAGATGCGAATGGACTGTGGGAAGGACACGATGTCATGGAGGTGGCTAGCCTACAGGGTTGGGTTAACAACATGCAGTTAGTCTTGGCTTTCTATAACAAACGAAGAAAACAGGCATCCACCGTACAACCAAACCGAGGTCACCAGATTTTAGCAGAGCTTGAAGACTATTTTGATGTAACCATCATCACTCAAAATGTCGATCATCTTCACGAAAAAGCGGGATCAAGTCATGTCATTCACCTACACGGTGAACTTTTTAAGGCAAGAAGCACAAAAGATCCCTCATTAGTCTATGACATAGAAGGCCACGAACTAAATGTAGGAGATGTCTGTGAACTAGGCGCACAACTTCGCCCCCACATTGTCTGGTTTGGTGAGTTGGTGCCAATGATAGAAGAAGCCGTCAAATACGTACAGAAAGCGGATGTATTTTTAGTCATAGGCACGTCATTAAACGTGTACCCTGCAGCTAGTTTAATTGATTTCGTGGACAATGCCATACCCAAATATGTGATTGACCCTAAAATGCCTTACGTCACACCGCGTAAAAACTTGCACCTGATTGAAAAATCGGGTTCGGAAGGAATGTTGTATTTACAGAATGAACTTTTACGACAAAGTACTGCGCTTTAGTTAGTGGATTTTAACTTATAAGTTGCGGTTTTGCTCTATAACGCATACCATGGAATTCTACCCGCTGATTAAACGTTTATTAAGCGCTTAATCAGCGGGTATTTTTGCTTACTTCTTTATAAGAAACATGGTTGCTTGCTTTTAGATTAAGATTTTATGTTACTTTAGAGTAAATAAACATATAATCTGGATATGACATATATGTGTGTTACCCAGCTGTTGGCTGCCATTTTAAAAACACAGCAGTGCATATTTATAATTGATTTTTAAATTTGAAAAATAATATACGAAATGATTGAGATTAATACAAACATTAAGCAAGATGTGACTATTGACCAGCAAACAAAATTGCTCGGAATGATTACGGGGAATGTGGTAATAGATAATTCATCAAATTTTATTGTTCACGGAACTATAAATGGAAGCATAATGATTAATGAAGGTTCATCATTATTTACTTATGGGACAATTAATGGTGATATAATAAATCACGGGGAATGCAAAATATATGGAATCGTGAATGGAAAACTAATACAATCTGGTGGACAATTTGATATTGACAATAAAGCTATAATCAATGATAATTAATACTGAATTTAAGGGATGTCCAATCAATTCTACAAATCGTTTGCGACTTCAAGATGAAATTTCTAATGCCATAAATAGAAATCCTGAAAGGATTAATTTATTATTTGCTACAACTGGTCGTGAAATTAATGAAGCATTCTTATTCTATGATTTTATTCAAAGTTTAAACTTTCCAATTCATATTTATAATATTGGAGAAATACGTTCAGCGGGGACTGTAATGTTTTTGGCATTTAATCATAGATATGTACTTCCTAATACAAAATTTCTCTTTCATGCAGTAAGATTGAAAGATGGAGTAATAGTGTCTCCAGAAAAGGAAATGCAAAGAGTTGAATTTAATGACAAAATGCTTGCTATTTTTGAAAGCAGAATTAAACTACCTTCTACTTATATTTCTACAATGAGAAATTCATTAGATGATATTTGGATTTGTGATTCTATTGAAATTGCAAATTATTCAATAGGAGCAATTTCAACGGATAAATTTAACCCTCCGTTTATTAGGATTCAATGCGAGGATTAATAAAACGGCAGCCAATTGGGGATGCGCCTCCCCAATTGGTCGCGTTGCCTTAGCAAAACGCGTTCGACAACTACCTTCCCCGTCTTCTTCTGGTTTTCCAAATAAGTCACTCGTTCTACTACGCAACGAACGCCATGAGTTTAAGAGTTTAATAAGCGCTTAATCTGCGCATACTTTTTCTTACTTCTTTATGATAAAGAGGGTTATTAGCTTTTAGATTAAGATTTTATGTTACTTTAGAGGAAATAAACATATAATCTGGATATGACACATATGTGTCATATTCAATTGTTAGCCAACATTAAGCATCCGAGTCAGTAAAACACCCCTGATTTAAATAAACAATGGATAAATCTTATTTATTATCAGAATTAGGTAAACTGAATAACAAGAATCAATATGAATTCTTTAAAATGAGTTATTTCTTAAGGGAATCTTTTGCTTCTGGTACGTTATTGAAAGGACCATACAATTTGATATTAGATAATAATATCTTTATTCGACTGGAGGAGCTAAAAGCGAATAAATTGACTCCTAATATATTGGCAGTTCTTGTTTTTTTTGATTGGTATAAACAGCAATTTTTTTTTAGAGCTAGAATTTCAGTTTTTCCAACAGTATTTTATGAATTTGCAAGAAAGTCTCCATTTCAGAATTTAAATGAATATTGGGATAAGTTTCAGTATGTCAGAGAAACATTTGAAAAAACGATTGATTTGGAACTATTTAACGATGAGCGGATAATTGATTTTAATTCTGCCAATGACTCCTTTCAAAGAGTAATGCATGATGAAGGTGTGATTTTTAGTGAATTGACTCGTATAAAAGATTACAGATTTGAATATGCAGAATTAGAAAAACACCTTTTAGAAAGGGGCTTTCCAAAGGAGTATTTCAAAAACTTAATGCCTGATGTATTAACAAGTTTATATATAAACTCAGTTGATACAGAGTACTTCTCTGATAATGTAATTTACAAATTAATAGAGGAGTATATATTAGAAAGACTTAATAAAGTTGCTAAAGTTAAAGAACATTTTGGATTTATTCCGACACCAAATCATTTAAAATCAGTAGTTAAAATTAAGAAAAAGAGCGTTAGTGGTATCGGAGATTTAGAAATGTTTCTACGAGGTAATATTATTTCGCAAAATGAATTACAAAAAAATGGAAGAAATTATTACCCCAATATTCCCTTGACATTAGATGAAAAATTATTTAAGACCTTGAAAAAGAACTCTGTTATGATTAATGGATGGAAAGCAATAGCAGGAAAAGATAATGATGTATTCAAATCAATCATGGAGCGTGACTATATTGACCAAAAAAGGAGGATTCCATATGCAAAAGAAAATATGGCTAGATTTTATAATGATTATGAAGAATATTTTAACGAATATATTATGAAATCTAAAAACGTTGACTAATCGAGAAGCCCGACCTGAGCGGAATTACTCAGGTTGAGGCTCTCACACCACCAAGCATACGGGTCTTCCCGCATTAAATTCGAGGACAGGCTGTACTTGGCGGTTCACTGAATTTGAGGTTGTGTTTTTAGGTAGTAGTCTAGCATAGAGTGATAACCTCTTCTTCTCAGTCTTGATAAGGTAATAGTAGTTCCCCCAATCGGGCCTTGCGATAGCAAAACGCGTTCAACAACTACCTTTCTCGTCTCCTTCTGGTTTTTCCAAATAAGTCACTCGTTATGCTACGCAACGAGCGCCATGAGTTTAAGCGTTTAATAAACGCGTAATCTGCGCGTATTTTTTCTTGCTTCTTTATAAGAAAGAGGGTTAGTAGCTTTTAGATTAAGATTTTATGTTACTTTAGAGGAAATAAACATATAATCTGGATATGACATATATGTGTCATATCCAATTGTTAGCCGCAACCTAAAACCACAAGGAGAACATGGACTTTCCCAAAAGAATAAAACAGCACAAATCGCAATCTGACTCTTTTGCGATACTGTTATATAGATTAAAAGACTTGGGAATTTTTAGAAATGCTACCGAGAATGACTATGGAATAGATTTTGAAATTGAGATTGTTCATGAAGAAAGGCTTATAGGTAAATATCTAAAAGCACAGGTAAAAAGTGCTGAGGATATTAACATCAGGAAAGACAAACCCCCCACTGTTGGAGGTATAAAACAATCTACATTACTTTATTGGACTGAATTGAGCTTCAGGTCTCATGTCATTGCTTTTGCAGTAGATCTTAGTACTGAGAAAATTTACTTCACAAAATCAATATTTTGGCAAGCAACATGTTTACTAGATGCATCTGATAAGACTAAAACAATTGAATTTCTTCCTGCTGTTAATTTACCTTTCTCTAAAGAAGAAATCAAGAAGAAAGAGAAAACTGAAAACTTTATGTCTAGCCTAATAGTGAAAATGATAGCCTTTCAGCCCAGTGTTACTGATATAATTTATGCTCACAAAACTCTTCTAAGGAACATTCATGCCATTTTCGAATTATATACGGACACATGGCACTATGACGCATGGACAGAGGTTCAAAAGTTAGACATATTCAAAACTGTCTTAGAATGTTCTAAAATCCTGATTAACCAAGGGCTTCCCGAACAAATTTCAGACCTTGAAAAAGAGGAAAGAAAGTATCTTTTTTCATTTGACTATTGGGCTCAAAAAACAGATTGGTCATATGAAGAAGTATCAAATCAGGTTGCAAAGACACCGTTAAAAGTAATATACCCTATCTTACTTGACAAAGTTGAGGAATACAACCAGCTAGTTCTTAAAGGAGCATATTATTGGTTAAACAAGGATATGACCTATTTGAAGTTGGTGCATCAAACAAAAGTTCCAACAGTAAGAGAGCATGAAAAAATAATTCATGTAGATTACGAACAGACCGAATTTGAAAATGAAGAATCCTTTAACACTTATTTATTCGATTTAAAGCAGTCTATTGAACAGAAAAAAAAGAAAAAGGCCAAATGAAACTTGTATTCTCAGATTCACCGAACATTGACGAATTGACATTCAAACGACTGTTACTGCTTGGTGACGAGATAGCTTTTGTCGAGCGACCTTCCATTCAGTTTATTAAGGATTTAGGAACAGTTGGAATGCCATCGGGAATTCGTGGACTATTACCTCAGTTTGAGCATTCACCAGTTAAATTAAGAGTTGAAGAGCCACCTAATACAGTTTTTAATTCAGGATTCTATCAACAGTATTTTAGAACAGATATAGCTAACCCAGATTTTATTTCTACTGTAATTGATGGAATAAGAAATAGATGGTTTACAGTCATTTCTTCGATACGGATAATAACAGAGCAGCAGCTGAGTTCAAAGACTTTCATTCATGGATTCTAGACAATCAAGAAGAAATTTCACATACTGATTTAAACTCTGTTGACTTAACGGGCTTTCACTTCGAAATTAACAACAAAGACAATGCTTATCAAGCAGTCAAAATGATTCTTTCAGAAGAGTCACTAAGAGTAACCTCCGTTACCCATATTTCAAATAAGATAGCCAGTAACCCTACCTCTATAAATCCATTTTTGGATAAGTTGATAAACCTTAGACTTTCCTCAGAGCTATACACAGGTAAAAACCATAACTCAAGATCATTAGGAATGAAACTCTTTCAAAGTATGATTCCTGATGAAGCTTTGTTGAAAATTCCAGTTGAAGAAATTCTTGGTTTCCGTGAAGACACGAAGAAGTATTACGAAAGTTGGACTATTGAAATTAACAGACTAGAAGCCCAACTTGCTAAAGAAGGATTTGCATTATCTGATAAAGACATTCAAAATATTATCGACACTGAAATCAACCCTAAACTTTTTGAACTAAAAAATGAAATTAGAAGAGTAAGAGACAAGAAGTTTGCAGACATTCTGAAAGTCGTTAAAAACAATGTGATAGCTGTAATAGCAGGTGGCACTCTGTCAGCAATAAATTTACCAGCTGCGATTCTTGGGTTTATAACTACAAATTTAAAAACTCCGCAATTGACAGATGATATAATTGATAATCAATTCAAACTGAAAGACATTAAAGATTCAAATGGTTTGACTTATCTTTTAAAGCTAAATGAAGTAATAGAAAAAGAATAATAAAGGCAGCAGCTAATCGAGTAGACGGTCCCGACTAAATTAGTCGGGATGCGCCTCTCACTACTTGTCCCGTACCGGAGGTCGGGACCACCAAGCATACGGGTCTTCCCGCATCAAGTGCGGGACAGGCTGTACTTGGCGGTTCACTGAATTTGAGGTTATGTTTTTAGGTAGTAGTCTAGCATCGAGTAATACCCCAATCGGTCGCGTTGCCTTAGCAAAACGCGTTCGACAACTATCTTTCTCGTCTTCTTCTGGTTTCCCAAATAAGTCACCCCCCAATCGGGCGCGTTGCCTTAGCAAAACGCGTTCGACAACTACCTTCCCCGTCTTCTCTTGGTTTTCCAAATAAGTCACTCCTTATACAACTAAACGAACGCCATGAGTTATCAATAAGACAAATGGCCTGAACCAGCTAAGATTCTTCGTTTCTGTCAGAATCTCGGCAGACGATTAATCTACCGATTTCAACTCATAGGTATACATGAGTTTTTCATTCAAAAACACCTCACGTTTCACTAATCCTTGAGAACAATACCAATCGATGTATTTATAGTTTTTCTCTCGAAATAAAATGGATTCCTTTTTATGGGTAATTGATTTATAACAATATTTTCGGCCAAAAGGGGTATACAAAAAGGTTCCATTTTCAATTGTTCTGTCATGAAATAAAATATGATAATCTGCTAATTTTTGACCTTCATATTTAAACTTTAGGTCAAAAGCAACTTCTTCAAGAGTATCCGTTTCAAACACAGGTGGATATGCTAATCGCTCAGTTGGTTCATGTAGCTTTAAAGCCTTAAACCCCTCCACCTCTTTTGCATTAAGAAAAAAATAGGGACTTAGGGAAAAACCAGTAGAATCAGACTTGAGTGAAAATATAAAGGAAATGGTGTCTTTGTCAATCACTTCTGTTTTCTTTATTTGTGTCTGATTACCTTTATGATAAATTACTTTTAAGGTCACTGTTCCTACTTCATGATTAAGCGAATCTTTTTTGACAAATTTAAAAAGGGTGTTTTTTTTCAACGGATAAACAAATGGTACACTCTGGGAATAAGCTCCGAAAGTCACGATTAAAAAAAACAGTAAAGCAGTTGGTCTGAGCATTTTAGGTGTTGATAACATTTGAATTCAAAACTACTAAAAACCATCGTTTTTTAGCTATTTTGTATGGTATTCCTGATTTAAAATTTTGATCAAACATGGCTGAAAGCGTTTATAACGAAGATAGTATCCGGTCGCTCGACTGGAAAGAACACATCCGTCTCCGCCCTGGTATGTATATCGGTAAGTTAGGCGATGGATCAGCAAAAGATGATGGTATTTATGTGCTCGTAAAAGAAGTAGTCGATAATTGTATTGATGAGCACGTGATGGGAAACGGGAAAACCATTGAAATCAAAATTTCAGATCATAAAGTAGACGTACGTGATTATGGTCGCGGTATTCCATTGGGAAAAGTGGTGGACTGTGTTTCTAAAATCAACACCGGTGGTAAATATGACTCCAAGGCTTTCCAAAAATCAGTGGGATTAAATGGAGTCGGAACCAAGGCCGTAAACGCTTTATCGAGCTACTTTAAGGTGCAATCGATACGTGATGGTCAAACACGAATTGCTGAGTTTGAGCGCGGTGAATTAAAAGTAGAACATAAAGACGAAAGTACCACCTTACGTAATGGTACACGGGTAACGTTTCATCCAGATAGTGATATTTTTAAAAACTATAAATTTATTCCCGAGTACCTGGAAGACCAAATGTGGAATTATGCCTTTTTGAATGCAGGCTTAACCATGCAGTTCAACGGTCAAAAATTTCACTCAGAAAATGGACTATTAGACCTACTGAGTAGAAAAATTGAGGAAGAAAATAGACGTTATCCCATCATACACATGAAGGGTGAGGACATTGAAATCTCAATGACCCATGGTAACCAATATGGTGAAGAGTATTATTCCTTTGTAAATGGTCAATACACCACACAAGGAGGTACACACCAGGCAGCACTTCGTGAAGCCATTGTAAAAACGATACGGGAGTTTTACAACAAAAATTTCGAATCATCTGATGTGCGTCAGTCAGTGGTTGCTGCTATCAGTGTTCGGGTGCAAGAACCTGTTTTTGAATCACAAACTAAAACAAAATTGGGTTCATTAAACATCGGACAAGATGGTCCTACCCTACGTACTTTTGTTAATGACTTTGTAAAAAAAGAACTCGATAATTACTTACACAAAAACCCAAAAGCTGCTGAAGCCCTTTTGAAGCGAATACTGCAATCAGAACGTGAAAGAAAGGACATTGCTGGAATTAAGAAGCTAGCGAATGACCGTGCAAAAAAGGCCAACTTGCACAACAAAAAACTGAGAGACTGCCGTGTTCATTTTAGTGATTTAAAAAACGACAACCGTTTTGATTCTACTATTTTCATCACAGAGGGTGATTCGGCCAGTGGCTCAATTACTAAAGCTCGAAATGTACAAACTCAAGCGGTATTTAGTTTAAGAGGTAAACCCTTGAACTCGTTTGGTCTTACTAAGAAAGTGGTTTACGAAAACGAAGAATTTAACCTCTTACAACACGCCTTACAAATTGAAGATGGGTTGGATGACTTACGTTATAATAAAATTGTAATTGCCACTGATGCCGATGTGGATGGTATGCACATCCGTTTGTTGTTGTTAACGTTCTTTTTACAGTTTTTTCCTGACTTAGTCCGTGAAGGTCATATTTACATCTTGGAAACACCTTTATTCCGCGTAAGAAATAAAAAAGAAACACGCTACTGTTATACTGATGAAGAACGTCAACGAGCGATTGCTGAATTAGGCAGAAACCCTGAAATTACCCGCTTTAAGGGCTTGGGTGAAATCTCTCCGGATGAATTTGGTGGTTTTATTGGCGAAAACATTCGTTTAGAACCTATCGTATTGAAAAAAGATACGAGTATTCAAAAATTACTTCAATACTTCATGGGGAAAAACACCCCCGAACGGCAATTATTTATCATTGATAATTTAAAGATTGAAAAAGACCTTTTGCTAGAAGAAAGTGCTGCGTAGCATTACGAAGCACATTTCTCAAGTTAGCCATTGTGTTCAATCTCCTATTAGCGGGTTACAAAATTATTCGTTATCTTATATAATAGCCAAAAATCATAACATATGATAACACGTTCCTATTCCTTACTCCTTATAACTTTGTTAACCTTCGTATGTGTCCATGGACAAACACTTGTGATCAATGAAGTATTAACGAAAAATGAAAAATCTTTTAAAAGTGTAAATGGAGAATATGATGATTGGATTGAGCTATTTAATCCAACATCGGACACTATACCTTTAAAGGGATATTCATTAAGTGATGATGCTTCTGAACCACAAAAATGGACTTTTACCGAAGGAGTTATTGCACCCCAAAGTCATTTGACGCTATTGGCTTCTGGTGTATCTAAAACAAGTATTTCCAGTGTAACACAACAACAAGAGGATATCAGTTCAATTGGTTGGACTTACGGTGATATTAACGAGGAAACAAATCCGGGAACCAGTAATGTGACCTACACGCTGTTTGATGGGACAGCTTTTGGTCTACTAAATGGAAAACCTGCTGTAGCAGCAAAGATTTACTATGGCGTACCTGGTGATTTAGGCTATAGTTATGCAGGAGTATATGTAAAATTCAAAGACTGGGACGCCATTGTCGATCGTTCGGTTTATGACAAAGTCCGTGTTCGGCTATATTTAGAAAAAGACAAAAAAGCTAATTTACGTTTTGACCAAGAAGGTACAGAGGAATGGGAAAATCATAAATTCCCGATAGTGGGTACTGGAGATACCATTTGGTACGACTTACCAATTAGTTCAAATACGGGTCGACTGGATTTATCTGTGCTAAAAGGAATCTCCATTATCCCTCAAGACAATGACTTTGATCAATCCTTTGAATTTGTGATGTTGAATGTATTATTCGAAACCGATGTCATGGACCGATATAGTACCAATTTTAAACTTTCCTCCTCTGGTGAATCGCTTTATTTATCCAACTCAGCAGGCGAAAAGATTGATCAAGTGCAAATACCCGTTTTAATAACAGATTATTCTTATGGAAGAAAAGAAGATGGCAATAGTGAATGGGTAGTCTTTAATAAACCCACACCTGATGCATCTAACGCTAATGGCACAATATCAAAAGGTATATGTGATGCTACTATTGGCTTTAATTTAACATCAGGTTTTTACAACGGTACTCAAAGCATTACGTTAATGGGGAGTAACACCATTCGATATACGTTAGATGGCAGCATACCAACGGAAAACTCAGCCTTATATACTGAAGCCATTCAACTCAATAAAAGTACGGTAATTAAAGCTGCATGCTTTGATAGTGGCAAAACACCCCAATCAATTTATACTAACACTTACTTTATTGATTATAACACGTCCCTCCCAGTTTGGTCAATTTCAACACACCCAAACAATTTCTTTAGTGAAGACAGCGGGATTTATGTTTTAGGACCAGAGGAAAACTGGGAAGATGAATCTCCGTACTTTGGAGCTAATTTTTGGCAGGATTGGGAACGACCAGTTCATGTAGAGTTTTTCGAAGAAGATGGCAATAAAACATTGGATTTTAACTGTGGTATTAAAGTGTTTGGTAATTACAGTCGTGCTTCACCTAAAAAAAGTCTGGCTTTGCATTTCAGAGGTGAATATGATATGTCTAAATTAGAATATCCTATTTTTCCAGATTATCCTGGGTTGTCTAGTTTTGACGACTTGCTATTAAGAGGTTCGGGGGGTGATGAAGCCTATTTGCACTTCCGTGATGGATTTCATGCTGAACTGGCAAAAGACTTAGACTTTGAAAAACAAAAATACAGGCCTTCAGTGCTATTTATCAATGGGGAGTATTGGGGGATTCACAACATTAGAGAAAAATCGAATGCAGACTCGTTTGAGGAGAATTATAATATTGATAAAGAAGATATCGATATCATTACTGGTTATTTCTCTGAGCTACAAGGTCCAACCGCCAGCTCTATTAACGATTTCTACTCCAAGTTAGAAAATGATGAGCTTACTTATTCTCAAATAAAAGAAATAATTGATATCAACAGTTTTATTGACTACTTCGCTTATGAAGTATACATCGCAAATTATGATTGGGGATCTAACAACTCCAAATATTGGAGACAAAGTTCATCTAATGGTAAATGGCGTTGGTTCATGTATGATACAGATTTTTCTACTTCAATATATGGTCATTTTGGTACACAGCCTGAATACAATTCCATTGAAAAAGCCCTGGAATTCAGTGAATTTGGGTGGCCAAGTAGTGAACAGTCAACTTTGCTTCCACGAAAACTTTTTCAAATGCCAGAATTTAAGACGGCTTTCGTCACTCGATATTGTGATTTGATAAACACACTTTTTATCCCTGAAAATGTATTTAAAAGAATGCAAGAAAGCGTGTTGGATAAAATTGCAGAAGAAGTGCCCGTTAATCGATCAAGATGGAGTTTGAATCAATCAGCATGGTTTACTTATTTGGATCAATACAAAGATTTTTGGAACAGAAGAGCTCCTTATGCAAGAAAAAACATGCAAACACAACTTAATTTAAGCGACAGTATATCAATCACGTTAGAAATAACACCTAAAGATGCTGGCTATATTCGCTTAAATACCATTGAAATTGATGATGAAAAATGGAGTGGAATTTATTTTAAAGGTATTCCAGTTACCCTGGAAGCATTTCCTAACCCGGGATTTACTTTTACAGGTTGGGAATCTACTGCCTATGCGCTTGCAAACACACAAAATGCTTTACAAGCTTCAATTAATCTCACTTCTGATAATCGCTTCACTGCAAAATTCTCGGGTGAAGCTGTGGAACAACTGATTACCTTATCAGAAATTAATTACCACTCACCTGTTAGTCATAATACAGGAGACTGGCTGGAGTTACATAATTATGGTAATGCCCCTATTGATATATCTGGATGGGTCATCAAAGACGAAAAGCTCTACAACGGTTATGTTGTCCCTCAAAACACAATTATTGATACAAATGATTTTATTGTTTTCGCTGAAAATGTGACTCAATTTTCTAGCATTCATACCTTTGAAACCCCACTTGGCCCACTTAACTTTAACTTGAGTAATAGTGGTGAAACCATCTATATTTACAATCAAAGAGGACAATTACAACAATCTCTTCGATACGATGACAAAGCACCTTGGAACACCTATGCTGATGGTGAAGGAGGTACATTGGATTTAAAAATAGCTGGTGAGGACATCACAAATCCTGAGAATTGGGTTTCCGTATGTTTTGGGGGGAGTCCATTCCATAAATTTGACATGAGTTGTCCGAATATCAAATCCATTAAGGATGAGTTAACAAATGAATTTGATTATGCCATCTCCCCTAACCCTTCATCAACCATAATTACTATTGACAAGTCCGTCATCTCAACTGCTGTTCAACTTTCAATCTTCTCTTCAGATGGTAGAAAGGTAAAAGAATTTGCTCCATCATCAACACTGAATGTTAGTGTATTAGAAAATGGTTTATATATTTTGTTGGTAGAACACCAAAACCACGAAATGAAAAGCTACAAATTTATTAAATCAAATTAATTAAATCATTGTTTTTCATCATGTGATGTAGACTCACTATACAACTCATTTTCTTCGTCTTTCAGAGTCCTGCGATTGCTGTTTTCTTCCATGTGTCTTCCTGGAACATCTAAATCTTTTCCAGAAAAGTCAGCAGGTCTTTTACGGTTTTCAAGTAATTGGTCAGCTCCTTTATCACGGTGAATATTCTCTCTTTTCTCACCTAGAGCTTTTAAATCTTCTTCCGTTACATCAGCATTATAGTTTTTCTTTTTACTAGAATCTTCCATTTTTCAATAAGTTTAAATTTATACTGTAAACACTACTGCAATAACATATCCAACAGGTATAAGCTGAAATTAACTTGTTAAAAACAAATGATTGTTGGTATTCTTTCACAAACCGTGGTTTGCCTTACACGAATATTAAATAGATTTAAATTAAGAGTTCATCTTTAATAACTTCACTACGTTTTAATATAATGAATCTATCGTGTTGATATAACAGGATCTTTCTTAGGCCTAGTATTGACGCAAGTTTTATGTGCTTTTGCAACTCTTTTAGCATAGACTCCGCGTTTTTTAAGTACTTTTTCAATTTTATATTTGTTTCTTAAAAGCTTAGCATGTGTTATATTACCTACCGTAAAACTCGAGATTTTAACAACACTTTTTGATCCTTTCTCCTTTGATTTATTTTTATTTTGTGAATAAGAATAATTTATACTTACAAATAGCGCCAGGAATAGAATTGAGTACTTCATATCATCTATATTTATTTATTAAAACATTTTTTTGAAATGTTATACGAACAACCCACTTCTTAGTATATAAATAATGATTAATGTATTTAATGATTATGATAAATTTTACATATCATTAATCACTGTTTCCCTTTCAAAAAATAAAAAAAGTGTCAGTTATTGATTTACAGCTTCGTAGAACTTAACTCTGCCAAACGATAACCCGCTATTGTTGCACGCTCCATAGCAACTGACAATGACTCTTCCTCATATCCCTGAGGAAATTGTGGGATTGGTGCTTTAGAATTGTTTACAATTTTTAATTTCCCATTCCAATATGCTGTCTTTTTAGCAACTTTAAAACTTTCGATTGCCCAGGTTTCTGGATTCATTTCTTCAGTATAAGTGCTGATATAGGGTTTGTTTTTTCGACAAATAAATCCTTGTTGTAAAATTTTTCTAACATTATTTGATGAAGTACCCAAACGTTCATCCCAGAAACCTTGAAGATCAGTGGTATCATTTGCTGTTTTAAAATATATAAGGTTTCCACCACGATCACCTTTTTTAAGCTTATCATCGTCAAATAAAGCACATGTATGTAAAGGTTGATGAATGTCTGCGGTCAAATGAATTAACCAGGAAAAGTATACTGCTTTAAGTTGTATGGATATTTCATCACCATTGATGCTTTTAATACAATGATTAATAGCCCAAACTATATTTTCACCATCTTTAGAATTTTGCACTTCTGGCTTATCTTCATTTACTGGCTTATTGAAATACAACTTCTGCACGATATAATGCCACTCTGGTCGGTTATAGGTGTAGTTTAAGTTACTTTTTAACTTAATTTCATCAGGCCAAGTACTTGCTCGCATCATTAAATACTTACCTAAAGGAAGCAAGTCTTTATAATTATGGTACGCCCCTTTCCATTGGTTTTGAAATTCGGGGTGTTGCTCAAGAAGAGCAGTTACTTTAGCTTTCTGATCATCCTCAAGTCTATCCCAAGCAACAGCAGCAACAACCATATGTGCATGGTCATTCCACGCGAAGGAGTTAAAAGCAATTAGTATAGGTAATATGATTTTCAATAATAATTTCATAGAAAATGAAGAATTAAATATCAGTCTAAATTAGTTTATCAATTGTCAAATCACAACGCTACTGAAATTAAAAAAAGTTAAAATAGAATTTAGAACTCAATTGATATTGTATTACCTAAAATGTATATTCATATTATCTAAAATTAAATTGAAATATTTAACTCAATATTTTTTTAAATGATTACTCCTACTAAGCCAGAAAACGAAGAACAGCGAGTTAAAAGTCTCGAGAGTTATAATATATTGGATTCATTACCAGAAAAAGAGTTCGATGACATTACCGCATTAGCTTCGGAAATATGTCAAACTGAAATTTCCGCTGTAAGTCTTATTGATAAAGATCGACAATGGTTTAAATCGATTCATGGACTTGATGCGAAAGAAACACCTAGAGACATAGCTTATTGTGCTCACGCGATAAATGATCCCAAAAACATTTTAGAAGTTGAAGATGCCAGTAAAGACGAGCGATTTATAGACAACCCGCTGCTTACAGGAGAACCACATGTGCGTTTTTATGCAGGGGTGCCATTAGTTAATAATGAAGGCTTTGCATTGGGTACACTTTGTGTGATAGATAGTACCCCTAAAAAATTAACAAAAAATCAGGTAAAATCTCTTAGAGCTTTGTCGCAGCATGTAATCACTTTAATGGAGTTAAGAAAGCGAGAAAGGTATTTACTTTTTTTTGAAAATGCTATTCAAGAGAGTTCTGAAGGAATTGCCTGGGTAAATAAAGACGCGACACTCATCTATTTTAATCAACGATATTGTGAATTAACTGGTTATAATAAGGACGATTTAGCAACAAAAAAAATTTATGAATTTGATGCTAATTTCACTGAACCGATGTGGAAAGCTCATTGGGAAGAAATGTTAGAAAAACATTCCATGAGTCTTGAAACCGAATTTAAAGGACAAGATGGTAAAATTCGAACTGTAGAGTTACGTCTAAAACTCACAGAATATAACGGGGAAAAACTGATTAATGCTCTTGTGTTAGACGTGTCCGTCAAAAAAGAATCTCAAACTAAAATAACTGAAAATTCTTTTATACTTGAAAAAGTACAGTCTATAGCCCAAATAGGCTACTGGGAATTAAATTTATTGAAGGACACTATCTATTGGTCGCAAGAAACAAAAAGAATTCATGAAGTAAATGATGATTACATACCTAGCCTTGAAACAGGTATTGATTTTTACGAAAAAGAATCTCAACCAATCATATTAGGCAAAGTTAGTCGCGCTATTGAAAATGGAGAAAGTTTTGATGTACAATTAAAAATAATTTCTGCTAAAGGTAATTCAAAGTGGGTTCGTTCTGTTGGTAAAGCACAATTTGAAGATGGTAAAGCGACTAAGTTAGTGGGTGTTTTCCAAGATATATCAAAAGAAGTTGAGCTAAGGGAATCCCTGGAAGAAAAAAGAATACAGGCTGAAGAAGCCTCTAAAGCAAAAAACAGGTTTTTATCAGCCATGTCTCATGAAATAAGAACACCGTTGAATGGTATAATTGGAGCAGCTTATTTACTCCAAAATAAAAATCCTAAACCAGAACAATTAGAATACATTAGCATGCTTAACGATAGTAGTTTACATCTATTATCATTAGTTGACAACGTACTTGATTTTGGTAAAATTGAAGAAGGAAAAATTGAGCTTGAAAACATAAATTTTGACTTAAAACAACTAGTAACAAATACCATACACCCCTGGAAAATTCAAACAGAAGATAAAGGCTTAAATTTCATGTTTGAATATAGTGATGAACTTTCTAAGTCATACATTGGTGATCCTACCCGAATAAGGCAGATATTAACTAACCTGCTTTCTAACGCTTTAAAATTTACTAAAAAAGGTCATATAAAAATCAGTATTTATAAACTGAGTAATTATAATGATCGAGAAACGATTGAATTCAAAGTAGAAGATACAGGAATAGGAATTTCAGAGGAACATAAAAACACTGTTTTTGAAGATTTCACGCAAGCTGATAGCAGTATCACGCGAAAATTTGGTGGGTCAGGCCTCGGCTTAACTATTACACAGGAATTGGTAAAATTGATGGGGTCAGAAATTCAATTAAGAAGCGAACTAAAAAAAGGGTCTATATTCTCTTTTACACTCACTCTCCCCCTTGGAAAAGAGGAAGATAGAATAAACGAGTTTAATCATGAAGACATCAGTAATAGCTTTAACGACCGAATAATCTTATTAGTTGAAGACAATGAATTTAATAGGAGAATAGCTCAGGATTATTTAGAAACATGGGGGGCTAAAGTAATTACAGCTGTAGATGGTCTTAAAGCCATTAAAGCAGTAGAAAACAAATCATTTGATTTGATCTTAATGGATTTGCAAATGCCTAATCTGGATGGGTATAAAGCAACAAAATTAATTCGGGAACTTGACGGAGATTATTTCAAATCAGTACCAATTATTGCCTTAACAGCCTCAGCTCTAATAACCTCTAGAAATCGAGTCTTAGAAGCCGGAATGAATGACTTTTTAACGAAGCCTCTAAAACCAATTGATCTCTATGATGGTATAAAAAAATACTTAATAAATAAAAATCGTGAAAAAACCTCAGGTGATAATGTATCACTTGATTATTTTAAATCGATAGCCAAAAGCTCTGGAACACCATTAAAAACCTATATTGAAATTTTTGAAAAAGGAATTAAAAAAGATATTGAACAATTAAAAATTTCCCTAGAAGAAAACAATTCAAAAGAAATCAGCTTCTTAATACATAAAAACAAATCTGCGATGAGGACATTTGGAATGAATGAAATAGCAGATAAAGCAGAATTTTTTGAAACTAGTCTAAATAACGGCACACCACTTATAGAAATTAAAAGAGAGATTATAAAGTATTGTAACGAAGATTTATTACAAGCTGTCAAGTCACTTCATGATGCTTCCATGGGTGATTAGAAATTAACCAACAAACTCACTAAGGTAACAGCGATGATAATTTTGATTCCCCAACTTTAAAAACTAATTGAATTAGATGATTGATTAGGGATGGGAGATTAATTCTGAACTCCGTTTCAGCATCACTTGCTTTATCGATACGGAAACAAGCTCTTTATTTTAGACATTATATTTTTTTATTTAATGGGCACAAAAACTAAAGGTTTTAGACACGAAACCTGTTATAATCATCAATATTGGCAGAAAAAATATGTAAGATAAAATTCTTATAGAGTTAATTTTTTATAGTTAAACAATTGATTGTGGAGATTTAATAACGTTGTAAACACTGATATAGAATCAATCAATTCTTAATTTTTCCTGATTTTAAATTAGGAAACTATTCTATTATAATCTTGCGGATAGTTCTAACTGAGTTACTTTTACCATTAGGTTTGTGAAAAATGAAAAGTAATTCCTCTCAGCAATTAATTCTATTTAACCTGGCAATGGTTTTAATGAGTACTTCCGGAACATTAGGAAGAGCTATTCAATTAACTCCAGTTTTATCCATCTGGCTTAGGTGTGTTTTAGCTGGTATCGTGTTGCTTTCATTTTGTTTATATAACAATTACTCATTCAAGGTTAACAACCGGAAGGATATAGTCAGTATAGCACTTGGCAGTTTATTTTTGACAATTCATTGGGTATTGTATTTTTACTGCCTACAGTTAACAAATGTAGCGGTTGGTATGTTAACACTTTTCTCCTACCCGCTTTTCACAAGTATTTTTGAGCCTATTTTTTTCAAGACTAAATGGTCAATAAGTCATTTGATATCCAGTATAGCGATATTAATGGGATTATACATTCTACTTCCTTCTTTTGACATTGAAGATGACTTTGTTTTTGGAATGTTGATGGGTACTTTGTCTTCGATAGCCTATACTGCTAGAAACTTACTTTTAAAAACCCAAATTGCTAAATACAACGGTTCAGTATTAATGACCTACCAATTGGTGTTTGTAGTTATTGTTTTATCACCATTCATAGGTGAATTAACCCTGGACCTTATTCATGATAACGCATTGTCTTTGATGACACTTGCTTTAGTTACCACCTGTATGGGACACACGTTATTTTTAATGAGTTTTAAAAATTTTAGCATAACTACTGCAAGCGTGATGAGCAGCTTACAGCCTATTTATGGAATCATGATCGCCTTTTTCTTTTTACATGAGATTCCTGATAAAAACAGCCTCCTAGGTGGAGCGTTAATTATTGCCGCAGTGGTGTACACTGGTTGGAGTTTTAACAGAGAATAGTTTTGAATTTCTATCGTTTAGGTAAAATAAAAGATTTGAATATTGTGCGAGCTATTAAAGGTATATGTCCAATTACAAAGAGAATGGATATCACAGTGCCCCAAATCATGGTAAAGCTGAACCGGTCTTCATAGTTTACAAACTCGATATTTTTAACGATATAAAAGAAATAAAATAAAGTAATCAACGGCAAAGTTATTAGCCCTGAAAGCCCCATTACGATCATCAACTTGGAAACACTTTTTGCCAGGTTAATCCGCACTACTGAATAAATAAGAAACATAAATATTACACTCAAAAATAATAGTGGATAAAAATGATAGGGTTTAATACTTAAAGCAGCCATCGGAACAAAGACAATAAAAGAAACAATGGCTAGCGAGATGATGCTTAACACCAATAATTTGAAATTTAATAACCGCATGGTAAGTAAGATTAATGCCAATACGGCACTTACCACATAAACACCACATAGGTAGGCATAACTAATCTCAAATTTAAATTGTACAAACTCAGTTCCATAGTCCCTTTCCATAAGGTACAAGAGCTTGGAAAATGCTTGAAAAGCTTCTACATTGTCTGAAACAGACTCATAAGTGAGTTCGTCCAGACGCTCAATATTAAACCGTTGGTGAAGTAAGTACTCAAAACGTTTTAGCTCATAGAAGTCCGCTCTTCTAAATAGTTTTGTATTGCCTCTAACATTCGCACCAATATAATACTCTTTGAATTGTGTGTTTTGATCAACTAAATCAGTCACAAAAACATATTTAGGATAGGAAATACCTAACCTTTCATCTTTCACATGATCAACTTCTTTTTTATCATAAAAATTAACCGTTTGTGTTTCAATATAGTAAGTGGAATCAGAGAGAATATTTTGCCAGTAAAACATCCCTCCACTATGAGGTGATGGCATATTATCATGGGTTAAATAGTTTGAAGTAAAAAAATTATTGAATTGATAATCAGAAGAATCAAATCGCGCTAATACCCTCTCTTGATTTAATTTAAAGTACTTCGCTGGAGAAAACATGTGTAGTTTACCTTCCACATAATTATTCGAATTGGTCGTGCTATCGTCAAAAAAAACTAACCATAAGTGAGTTCCTACATAACGATGAGTAGTATCCCCTACTTGCGTAAGTCCATAATATGCATCATATGAATAAAGTTTTTCTATTTCCGGCTTAATAAGGCTATCGATATCGTGTTGACTGCTAAAGTAATCCAATCGACTAAAAATTGTATTTAAAAATTTTTCCTTGGCTTCTTCATAAAGCAAATAATCACCTTTTAATGATGAAATATCTGTATCACTTGGATAATATTCATCTAAATAAGTCGTAGCAATACTGTGGGAGGTATCAAACTTTTTTTCAGGTACTATACTAATACTATTGTTGTAAAATGTATTTAAACGGTATTGATAAATACTAAGAGGTGCAATTACCATTGCTAAAGTCAATGTACAAACCAACACATAACTAGCACCAGTTTTAAAGTAATATCCCCAACCGAGCTTAGCATAATCCCAGGCGAGTTCATATTTATATTGAAAAAACAACCAGACGAGTAAAAACAAAATAGCTGGCACCGTTGAAAACCAGATGAATACCCACATGGGCGTATAAGAAAAAACATTAATTGGTTTAAATACACACAAAGCAATATTAAAACCAAGGATAATACTTCCAAAAAACAACACATGAATCAACCGCTTCGACCATAAAAATGGATGTTTTTCAAGTAATTGCTGATCAAGCTTGTTAACAAAATCAGGTGTGACTAGCTGAATGATTTTATTCATGACTTAAAACAGTTTTCTGGTTGATTGACTTATGTTTCTAAAATATTTGACTTCAATACCTTCATGAAAAAGTCTCGTCATGAACGCGGTGCTGGATGTAGTAATATCTACATGTACAATAATTGTATTACCTTTATTTTCAATCGATTCATACCCTAATTTCCGCAGTGAGTCAATAAGCTGTTCTTGCGAACAAGTACTACTCATTTCAAATGAATTAGTAGAACGCTCACTGTCAAAGTCCTGAATTTTGCCATTGTACACTGTTTTGCCATTTCGCAAGAATATTACTTGCTGAGAAATGCTTTCAACTTCATATAAATGTTGAGAAGTAATCATCACAGCAAATGGATGTTCAGGGTCCTTACTTAACTGAGCTAAATCACGTAAAAAGATAGCCTGAGCGTTAATATCCAGATGTGCCAGCGGTTCATCTAATAAAAGAAATTTAGGTTTCCAGACGAGCATTCTGGCAAGTTCAAAACGCATTTGATACCCTCCGGACAGTTCGTTCCAGTCATAGTCGGCATATTTGCTTAACCCAAGTCGATGAATGATGTAATCAACTGCCTTGCTATTTTCTTCTCCATAAATACCTTTTGCAGCAGCAGTAAATTTTAAATAATCTCGGACATCTCCATTCCATTTGTGCAGACGTTGAGGGATATAGGCAATTTCACTTTTAACAAAACTCCAGTTCTTAAAATTAAAAAGGGGGTAAGCAAGCTCTCCGGCTGTGGCTTGCTCATCCCCTGCTATCAACTTAATTAATGTGCTTTTACCGTTACCATTCTCTCCAACAACACCAGTAATCTCTCCCAAACGTAATTGAATATCAATAGGAAAGAGTTCAAAACCTCCTTTTTTATACCGTTTATTCAATTGTTTTCCCACAAATACACAATCGGAATCTGGCGGAAGAATAGCGTTGTTTAACATAGACTTAATTCAATAGGAAAGATTTTAAACGTTAGTTTAAAATAAGCATTGTCTCAACCATAAAAAAATATTTTTTCTGATTCATATTGAAACATACCCCTATTTATTTGGCATCCAGCGATTCATTTATACCTTACACAAACTATACACATAACTAAAGTCAGAACATATGTCAACATTTTCACTAGATAAAATACCTTCACAAGCTGGACGCATAGCAATAGTAACTGGAGCCAATAGTGGCTTGGGATATGAGACCACCTTAGGTTTTGCGCTAAAAGGGATCAAAGTAATTATGGCCTGTCGAAATCAAAATAAAGCTGAAAAAGCAAAAGCAATCATTTTACAACAAGTACCTGAAGCAGCTTTAGAAATCATGCTTCTGGATTTAAAAAATCTGGAGTCTGTAAGAAATTTTGCAAAACAGTATATACAAACCTATAGTCAACTCGATTTATTAATTAATAATGCTGGAATTATGATTCCTCCTTTTTCAACGACTAAAGATGGTTTTGAAAGCCAAATGGGCGTGAATTACTTGAGTCACTTTTTACTCACTAACTTATTGTTTCCTTTATTAAACTCCACTAAAGGCTCACGAGTAGTTACATTAAGTAGTATTGCTCACAAGAAGGCTAAAATTAATTTTAGCAACTTAAATTCGGAAAAGCACTACTCCAAAATGGAGGCTTATGGACAAAGTAAATTAGCGTGCCTGATGTTTACTTTTGAACTTGCCCGCAGGATTGATGAAAATAATAGTTCGGTCATTGCCGTTTCCTCTCACCCTGGGGTTTCCAACACCAACTTAAGTCAATTTATACCTGATTGGATAATGTCTTTGAGCTCTCCTCTCCTGCCGTTTTTTACTCATCAACCAGATAAAGCTGCCCAACCATCTTTAATGGCTGCGTTGGATAGCCATGTCTCCAATGGAGATTATTATGGACCGACTGGCTTTAATGAAATGAAAGGAGAACCTGGAAATGCTAAAATAGCTCCTCAAGCCCACGACAAGGAGGCGGCTAAACGACTTTGGGAAGTTTCTGAAAAATTAACGGGGAGTAAATTTAACTTATAAATAAGTCAGCCAAGTATACTTATTTCATGGTCATATGCTCCAGCATAAATATCCTCCCATTGCCATCCATCATCTTGAACCAAACCGAGCAGCAACCTTCTTCTGTTCGATAGATTTTCCAGGTTATACACTACCTCATTCATAGGAATAACAGGAATACCTTTTTCGTTAAGTTTCGCTAGCAATAAATGTGGGGGTGCTTCTTTTGCTGGTGTAATATACGCTACAGGAAGGGTTATCAAATAACTAGAAATCGCTTTTCTAAGTGCCATCATGACATTATTAGATGGGCGATTCTCCAGAGGTATTCGATGTAAAAGGGTGGTGAGCGTTTCGTCTAAATTAGTGATATTCAACACAAATGCTTCTTTTTTATTTGATGTATGAAAAAAATGTAACACTGAATATACTTTATGGTTTTGGGCATGATGAATTACCATTCTAGTTAAGTTATGAAAAGGCTGTTCTAGTTCTTTAAAGTCTTTACCATTCCAATAATTAATCAATATTTCATCCACAGAACATCCTAACGTAGTGATATAGACACTTAACTTTCTTTTTTCTATTTCCGCAGAAACTACAGGGATTAAGTAAGTAATAGCTATGGATATTAAAACTAAACCTGTGAAAGAAAGTATAGCTGTGAGTACTTCCCAAAAATCTCCATTGGGTTCAATATCACCCAATCCAAGCGTTGAAAGTGTATAACCAGTAAAAAAAATTTTACTTACTACTGTGGTGGCTGTATTGGTTTCTACATTTTTTAATGAGTCAATTTGACTGACAAACATCAATGTTGCCGAAAACCATATTAATAATAACCAATTAGCTATAATCGAGACTAGGATAATAACACCACTCATCTCTAGCACTTTCTTATTACCCATATTCCTGTTTAATCGCAGTAATACTCTCCAAATGAACTTTGACAGCCTTTTCGACAAAAACCCTGCTCCTTGTACCGAAAGCGATGTATTGATTAAATCAGTCGCTGTGATTAAAAGAATCACCGCACCAATCATAAAGATGTAAATGTTCATAGACTTAAAATAATAGCAATACTAAAGGTATAGTAGTTACGAAATTACTTATCTCAACCCATTGTTTGGTGTTAATAGAGAAATTTATTCTATAGTGTAAAACCCAAATAAAAAAGCACACTTGCGGGAAAACAAGTGTGCCAATCTGTAAAAGAAAACAAACTAAATCAAGTTGTTAGTAGTAAGACAATTGAAAAGAGAGAAAGTAAACAAGAGGCATCATTTATTTAATAATTTACTGATAAAATAATACCAAAATTTAAGCAATCAGATCTAAAGTATTGAATACTTTAGATTGCAAATTTTAACTTTATAAAACAATGAAAGATATAAGATTGAAATTTTTACTTTTTCTTAGTTAAAATCAGCACTACCTTATTAAAGTCAGCTGCAGCATTAATTACTCTTCTGTAATCATCAAAATCCTCTTTTGGTAGGTCTAAGACATCATAATATTCGTCAATGACTACTTTTACAGTATTGCCTTCTTTTGTGTAGCTACTTTTAAATACTAAATCTGGTTGATCAGCATCAGCAGTAGTGAATTCTTCTACGATGTTGATATCATCCAAATTTTGAACGGTATACCCTTCTGGGATATTAAAGTTAATTTCTCGGTGATACGCACGGCAATATACCTGCTGAATAGGATACTCTTGTTTGCCCTCTTGGTACAGTTCCATCTGTGGGCCAATCACTTGACCAAGGTTAAAAAGCACCTTCTCTCCTGCTGTTTCTAAAAACTTATCCGACACTAAATCCCCTTCAACAATGAAAGGCTTAGTTCCAAAGTTGTTTGCACCTTCGTTTTTATAACTTAGGTTTTCAACTTCAGCTTCACTATCTATATATTGTAATTGGGACTTAGCTACTTCATCTTGTTTCTCTTTTTCTTTGATGTACTCAAAATAGGGTTGCGTACCCACCGCATTATAACCAGTTACTTCGCATCGAATGTGGTACGTTGGATCATCAAAGGATTCATCAAAAGTGATATCCGCATAAATATTAGATTGACTTGCTTCAGAAAGTGGTGGGTTAATCATCTTTACTTTTCCAATACCTGTTGTATAGTCCCCAATTTTTTCTTCACGAATAAACAAACCGTATGTATTGGTATAAACTGCTGGAATATATCCTAGACGATAAAATGCATTGGATGGAGCCATGTAGCTATCCAGTTTAGGAAGATACATCATCGTTTCTTGTAAAAAATTATAAGATTCAAAATCAGCATCAAATGGTACTTCTGTACGGTTAGAAGTGATTACAAACTGCGTTTCTATTTCTAGTTTTTTGAAGATGTTAGCAAAAAGCATCATTGCACCTTTTTTATTCATCACTTTGTTTTCGTAAATAAAATCAAAGTCCATTAACTGTGGATTTGGATTATCTACTATCGCAAAATTAGTTTTAAGGTAATTTTCAATAGACCTTACTATTTCTTCTTCACTTTTGGAATTGGGTTTAATATCTTTTATTAACTTAGAAACTACCTTCTTATCAGATTTTGAAATGTTCTCATACATCTGAGCATAATAATTTTGAGAAGCGATACCATAAGAAATTGCAGTGCTGTTATCCAACTTATAGACAAAGTACATCATATTCGGTTCATCAAATGAACTTTTTTGTTCCTTAAAAGCAGGAATTTTATCCATTTGAATCACATACTTTTTTTTGTCTGTAACCGTGGTATCCACATTCATTTCTGGAAGCCCATTAAACGATTTGAATTTAAAACTCAAATCTAAAGGGATAATAATCTCCTGAGTCACATTGTACTTAGGTTCATAGGATTGTAAGAAAAGTGCAACACCAAAATAGTTACTTCCACCTATTCTATCTAAACGGTAAAAGAACTCTACATCACTTCCTTTTTCCAAGCCATCAAATGCAAAGTATTTGTACTTTCTTTTTGAATCTTCGTCATAAGCCTCATTTATCGCATCTTTTCCAAGGTTTATAACCTCTCCAGAAGGCTTAATTACCCTTGCTTCATAAGCTGCTAGTTCCACTGATTCATTTAGGGGGATGTAAACTTTGTTATTACTTTCTACACCTTTATCAGTGATGGCACGCACTCTACGATGTACTAGTTGACTTTCATTAAATGAGCCATCTTTTCTAAAAAATTCCCTTACTTGAAATTGTTTGATAACAATTTCGTTCTCCTCTCCATGTTCTACATTTTCATAAGTAGGATTAGCTTTTAGTTTATAATCCGCATATTGAAGAGGTAAATTTTGAGCAAAACCAGAGGAGATAAAAAAAATGAAAATGATTAAAACAGAAGCCGATAAGCGCATAAGGATTTATTTATATTTTTTCTAAAACTATTGATTCTTTGTAAGATTTGGATACCGTTTTCACGAAATTATTCCAATCGTGAAACTCACTAAGCGTTATATCCAGAGCATTAAGGTTGATTTCAAGGTTGTATACAATTCTGTTATTCACCTTATCATGTGTGTAGTTCAGGCTATAATTCCAACGCTCATCCGATTGATCTGACTTTCCCTGAGGAAGGTATTTTACGTGATGTTTCCCTAAGTCTAAATAAAACTCACAAACAAACCGCTTTTTAAAATCGAGTTCAATCGGGTTTTTTCTATTATCATCAATTTTATTTTCAGACAGTATGCGATCAAGGTTTAAGTTTAAATAAAGTTCTTTACCATTTTGTTTAATATAATCGCGTACTTCAAACGAATAGTTTACCTTACCTACGTTAGACGATAAATTATAATCTCCCAGGGTGAAATAAAATTTGTTACTGCCCTTTTCCAGCATCGCTTTAAAGGTTTCCGTACGATCAAGACTATCTTTTCCGATGATGCCATATTTAATGTTAGATAAGATGTAGCCTGTGTAAGAAGCTTGCCCACTCCCAACTAGCTTTAAACCATCAATTGACAAGGTCAGACTATCTTTTGATAGGTTTTTGGTTTGTGATACCCGTTCAATTTCTACAACTTCGAATGATTTATCATCTAGATGCACTAATGCTTCTTTGCCTTGTATAAATTCAGAAGGGTAACCAAACGGACTGTAAGTGCCTGTCGCATCTAAAAAGTACCACTTGTCAGAAGCATCGCGATAAGCAGCAATCATGTGATTGTCACATCCTGGTGCAGGCAACTCTTCATATCGATAAGGTTTGTCACGAGTTCCGACCCAAGCCACATGCGCATCTATTCCTGCTGCTTTTAACATTTCAACTTGTAATAAGGCCATGTCTTTACAATCACCATACCTTCTACTGTGTACTAAATCAGGTGCTCGAGGGACAAAACCACCTAATCCATCTTCATAAGCAATGTATTTCACTTCTTTTTGTACCCATTCGAATACGCGTTCTACCTTCTCTAGTTCAGAACTTGCACCTACTAACAATGAATCAACTGTTGTTTTAATCTGTTCGCTTTCCTCTATAATAGTCATCGCAAGTAATTGACTATACCAATTATGGAGGTCTTCTACTGTTTTTAATACCGTTGTGGTTTTCCCATCAATCGTATATTCTTCGATGACAGGGTAAATATGAGGAATAAGAGACAAAAATGAAGGAGTTTGTGATTCATACTCTAACGGTTTTTGATTGTTGACCACCCAGCTATGGATAATATCATCACCATCAATAACTTTCGTATACTTGGCAAGCGTATCAGCCCCATTAAACTTCCGAAAATTAACTTTGATGTCTTTATGGTGTTTGAAGACAAATTCTTGATGTTCAGCTACAGTATATTCACCGAAAACAAATGGCCGTAGTAAATAAGGCATGTGTGATTCAGTAGTATATTCTAAAATAGTTTTACTCCCTTCCCGCATCATGGGAAACTCAAAACTGATGTTTTTAGAATCATCAAAAAAAATCGACCGACCTAGTACTGCTTTCTCCTCAAAGTCTTTGACTTTATATTTTTTATATTTCGTCTCTTTTACGGGAGTAAGTGTGCTTGCTTCAATGTCTTTCACACGATAAAAATACGAGTCGTGTACACTTTTTTTGTTGTTGGCAGCTGCACGTTTGTCCGTAAAGATATTTTCTTCATAGACTTTTGTAATGATGTCAAGACTATCTTTAGCGTTAAAGCTAATCTCAACTTTAGTGGTTGAATTAATATTTATTCGAGCTCGTTCTGGGTACATTTTTTTGTACTTCACTAAGTCCTCATGTAGGACTTGAGAAAATACAACAACTGGAAGAATACTGAAAATTAAAATTATATTTCTCACACCAACTACGCCTATAAGTTCACTACTTCAACGACACTACCATCACGGTATTTTATTTTTTGTTTTATTTTGCCTGATTCAGTGTAATGCACGGTCCATCCAAATAAAATACCTGAAATAAATTGATTCGTTTCTTTCAATTGACCATTCGGATAATAATAATACTGCGTTCCGTTCTTTGAATCAAGTTCCAGTGTTTCTTTTGACTTGATTTTACCATTTTCATAATACTCAATACTCTCCCCATCTTCTAGATTATCTTTGTAATAATTTTTTTCTTTTAACGCTCCACTCGGATAATACTTAATATATTCCCCTTCAAACAAGCCGTTTTTAATCTGATACTTTCGTGACATCTGACCATTTTTATAGAAAGTTTCAACCTTTGATGTTTGTCCTATTACAGGAATTGGCGGAACTGGAGTTCCGTTTTTGTCCATGTATGAGTAAGACACAATATTTCCCTTCGAATAATTTCTGATGTGTCCAATATCACCTGATTCATCATAAAACACAGTTTCACCATGCTTTAGCCCTTCATAATAAGTGATTGTTTGTGAAAGCTTACCACTTTGGAAATAATACTTCACTTCACCTTCTAACTCATCGTAAGCATAATTGTATTCGCTGCTTATCACACCGTTATCATAATATTTAATCCATTTGCCTTCATTATTGCCATAAAAGTACGTGCCTTTTTCTCGTACTTTTCCATTGAGATGGTACCACACCCACTTGCCATGCCTTTTTCCATTGTAAAAAGCGCCTTGAGTAGAAATTTGACCTGTTGGGTAATACCATGTAAATATGCCATCAGCTTTTCCGTTCACATAATGTTGCTCTTTATGGACCTTACCATTAGGGTAATTAAACGTAAACTGAGCATTCCCATGCGGCATTTCTACGGTGTTAATTAGTTTTCCCGTAGTATCATAATCAGAATAAGCTACCAAATAACCTTTATCTAAAGTTTGAGTATTACTCAAGACTCCTTTTGCATCATACTCATAATATTTACCCACTTTTTCACCATCAGAATAATAAGTTTTACTTTCTATTTCACCATTTCGGTAGTAATCAACTATTTCTCCTGCCCAATCATTATCGATGTAATAGCCATCACGACTTTTTTCGCCATTTTCAAAGTAAAACACAAAGTTGCTATTGGCTTTTCCGTCCACAAATTTATATACGCCATTTAACTTACCGCTTTCATGATAACTATAATGTGGCCCTACTAATTCCCCTTCTTCATAGTTGTTCGTGGCAGACAAAACTCCATTTGAATGATACGATTTCCATTCGCCTTGTTTTAAATCATCGTCATACAGACCTTCTTCTAACAAAACACCTGCTGGTGAATATTCCTTATAATAAATTTTCTTGCCTTTTCTTTCATCTTCGTGAATCACTTTACCATCTTTTGAATAATAATGATAGGCGATGATGCTACCTTTTTTGGTTTCGACTAATGAGAATAGTTTTCCATCAATATCGTATCCTTTAATTTCCCCAGTTTGCTTACCAGACTCATCAAAATTGATTTTTTTGTATGGTTGACCATTACGATGAAAAAACTCCCACTCACCTATTTGAGTTCCATCAGCATACTTGCCTTTTTTATAAAGATTTTTGTTGTAGAAGTAGGACTCATACAATCCGTCAAAATAACCGTCTTCGTTGTACGAGTACTTAGCTTCAAGCGTACCGTCACCATAATACGATTCGAAGGCACCAATTCTTTTTCCTTCCTTAAATTGTCCTTTTTCTTCTAGTTGATTGTGATCAAAGAAGTTTTCGTATTCACCATTTAAAACTCCGTCAATGTAATTTATTGTTTGAGAAACGTTTCCGTTTTCATGATAAAACGTAGTTAAACCATTTAGTTGATCGTCTTTAAAGTTGCTCTCTCGAAATTTGTTCCCTAAAATATTGTAATAACTCACTAAACCTTGAGCTTTACCTTCTTTGTAAGTTACTTCATAGGAAAGGTTACCATTATCATGGTAATATTTATAAGGACCGTTTAATTTCCCTGATTTTAATGTAGCTTCTTCCTTGATGTTCGAGTTTTCGTAGTACGACACCCATAAACCAGTTTTAACTCCTTGACTATCAAATTTCCCAACTGATGACAATGCACCATTTTCATGATAAAACTTAAACTCTCCAACAGGCTTTTGTAAGCTATTTAAATTACCAATTGCTTCTAGTGTTCCATCGCCTTTATACCAATATTGAACTTCTTGCTCTTTGCCCTCTAAAACGGCTGTATGTTTCCCTAACTGATCTTCCAAAGCATTTTGAAACCATGTTTTGAATTCTCGTAAATTAGCAATGTGTTTATTAGCTTGTGCTAAATGAGAGGCATTTTGACTTGATAAAAGTAAATAATAGCTAAAGTCTTTGAACTTATCCTCCTTCAAAATTTTCTTATAGATCGGTACGTAATATTGCATGAAAAAACCTTGATCATTTTTATCATACTCCAGTTTATTCATCATTAAATAAAACTGTTTAATCAACGGTAAATCTACCTTTGAAGGCACTTTATATTTTGATGACAATGCAGCATAGTTATTAATTAATAAATCTACATCAGAAAAATCATCGCCCGATTCTGAAAATTTAAATCCTTTAGGTTCTGCATCATCAACTTTACTCCTTACCGCTTCATTTAAATGATAGAGGACGTTATTTGCGCCTGCTGACCCTGGAGTTAAAATCAAATAGAAACCATAGGCCATCATCGTTTTAGTAATCTCTTTTTCATTGTAGGCTAATAGTCCTGCTTTCAAATGAAAAGTTGCAAAGTTATGATGCTCTTGTAATTGTGATTTTAACAAATCCGCACATGCTTTATCTTTTCCTGCATGATCTAAATACAAAATCTTCGCATAACGCATATGCATGTTGTACGGAAACTCTTCCAGACCTTGATCTAAAACAGCAACGCTTTCTTCATATTTTTTTTGACCATCTAACGCACTAGCTAGATTTCTATAATGATAATGTCTATCATCAGTGGTTCTTCTTAATCCTTCCCGGGAAACATTTTCCGCCTTTTCATACTCCTCTAATTTGATATAAGAAACAGCTTTATCGGCTAATGACTCTGAATAATTAGTATCGTTTTCATTAATAAGCTCAAATTGCTCAATGGCTTTTTCATACTCTTCATCTACATAAAAACCAGCTCCTTTTACCACGTATTCACCGCTTTTAGTATATTCTTCAAAATTAATCTCAGGCTTATTTTGTGAGATCACGAGATTTGTAATAAATAAAGCAGGTAAAATGAAGATTATCTTTCTTACTTTCATTAATATAAGTTTTCGGAAATTAGTAGTTGATTTTATGCAATGGTAAGCTATTGGAAAATAGCGTAAAAAACCAATATTAAATTAAAAATGTCGCTTAATCAATTCAAAATGAAGTTTAGTGCTCCACTAAAGAAATTAAATTCAGCAGTTTATGGACACTGTGTAATCGTACCTACAGAAATAGCTACTCAGCTTTTAAAAGAAAATGGAAGACGGGTTTTTTGTACTTTAAATGAGGTAACACAATACCAATGTGCTTTAATGCCACTAGGGAATGAAACTTACTTTATCAATATAACTAAAGCACTACACAAAAAACTAGGTGTAAAAGAAGGTTCAATCATTCAAGTAGATTTGAAAGCCGATACTAGCGAGTATGGTTTACCAGTACCTGAAGAGCTACAAGTATTATTTGATCAGGATGAAGAAGGAAAAAAAGTGTTTCACTTACTTACAATTGGCAAACAGCGTTCACTTTTACACATTATCGGAAAACCGAAAAATTCAGACTTGCGCCTAAAAAAAGCGCTCTCCATTATCAATTACCTCAAGATGACTGGAGGTAAGTTGGATTTTAAAAAATTGCAAGAAGCAATAAAAACTAGTTAAAAAACAAGCTGTTTGTTCTTAACTTTTTAAAATTGAATACCTTTAATACTTAATTAAAACAATAAGAGTGAATATCCTCTTTTTTATACTAGCTATACAATGATTAAAACCAGTGATTATGAATATGTGTTGGTTGGTGCTGGTTTTTTTTGTGCAGTACTAGCAGAAAGGATCGCCAACGATTTAAACAAAAAAGTATTAATTATTGAAAAAAGAGATCATATTGGTGGCAATTGTTTTTCTGAAAAAAATGCGGAAACTGGTATAGAATACCATAAATATGGAACACATATTTTTCACACATCCAATCAAGAAGTATGGAATTATATAAATCAATTTTCCTCATTTAATAACTATAAACATCAAGTTTTAACTACTTACAATGGTAAAGTGTACCAAATACCAATTAACCTTGCGACCATTAATAGTTTTTATGATGTAAATCTAAAACCATTTGAGGTTGATCATTTTTTAAAGTGTGAAATAAATAATGACTCATATGAACATCCATGTAATTTTGAAGAGCAAGCTATAAATAGTATAGGAAAACCACTTTACAACGCTTTTATACGAGGATATACTTATAAACAATGGGGAAGATTTCCTATCAACTTACCAGCTTCTATTTTTAAAAGAGTTCCTGTTAAAAAAGACTACTCTAGCTTTTACTTTGACGATAAATTTCAAGGTGTTCCTACAAATGGATATACTGATATTTTTAATAATTTATTAGCCTCAGATAATATAACCATTCAATTAAACACGGACTACTTTGACATTAAAGATCAAATAGCAGAGAATACTAAAATCGTATATTCTGGACCAATTGATAGATTTTTCAACTATAAATACGGTGAATTAGCCTACCGTACACTCCGATTTGAAACAGAAATTAAAAATGTAAATGACTATCAAGGGATATCAGTGATGAATTATGCTAATGAAGACATTCCTTACACTAGAATTCACGAGCCAAGACATCTGCACCCCGAAAAGGCATATTTAAAAAATGTCACTTTAATTATTAAAGAATATTCCGCTGAAGCTAAACGTGAAAACCCCTACTACCCTATTGGCAGTAAACATGATACAGCGATATTTAATAAATATCAGCAAGAATTAAAAAACCATCCTCATGTTATTACAGGGGGAAGACTTGGGGATTATAAGTATTACGACATGCACCACGTAATTGAAAATGCATTAAATTTATATAATTCCAAAATTAAGCTAAATGCATGATTTAACGGTTATAGTTCCCGTTTATAACGAAGGGGGTATTATTAATGATGTCATACAAGAATGGATTAATATGCTTGATAAGCTTGAAATTAAATATAAAATAAAAATATTTAATGATGGCTCAACTGATAATACTCAACAAGTATTAGATGAGTTGAAGGACACGTATAAAGAAGTATTACTTGTTATTCACAAAAACAATGAAGGACATGGACCCACTATTTCTCGTGGATATAAGGAAAGCATAGATACTGAATGGCTCTTTCAATTTGATTCTGACAACGAAATTAGTCCTGATTACTTTCCCGAATTTTGGAAAGCAAGAAATGATTATGATTTAATCATTGGAAAAAGATTGGGACGTAAAAATTCTATTTCAAGAAAATTAATGTCAAAAGTCTCATTTCTACTTGTAAGTAGTTGTTTTGGAAAAGGCATTAATGATGTAAATGCGCCTTTCCGTTTGATAAGAAATTGTATTTATCAACCCTATCTTCAGCAAATACCTACAACTTTTTTTGCTCCAAACATTCTACTATCGGGAATTGCGACAAAAAATAACATGCGAATAAAAAACATCCCAGTTAAAAACAACTCAAGGACGCTGGACAAACCTTCTTTTAAGGAAAACAAGTTCAAACTCTTTAAAGTAAGTTTAAGGTCATCCTTTGAAATTATACAATATGCTTTTGGTAGAAAATCTTAGCTATTGGTTATTAAGTAAAAAGGTTGAAATCCTTCTTTTGACTTGTTGTGTTATTTTTAGCCTCCCAACATCTCCTATATGGAATAGTTTAGGATACGACAAAGAAATATTCCAATATATAGGAATGGCTATTAGTAAAGGGTTAGTGCCATATATAGATATATTTGACCATAAACCCCCTATTATATTTATACTTAATTATATAGGATATCTCTTGACCCCCAGTAGCACCTGGGGCATATTTATCATCATTAACTTTATAGAATTTATATCCGCTTTATTTATTTATAAAATCACACATTCTGCTACATCAAACAAGTGGATGGCAATCATCATCTCCATCTATTTCATAGGTTTAAACAATCAATTAGAAATATTGATGGGGGGTAATTACACTCGTCAGGTAACAGAATTTCTAACTATTTTTTTAGCTTATATACTTTTCACTAAAAATCGATCTAAGACTAATTCCTTTTTAATGGGAAGCATTCTTTCAATCATTTTTTTTACTCAACAAAATGAAATTATTAGCTCTTCAATCTTTGTATTTGCTTATATATTACTTGATACAAAAGATCTTCATGATGTTTTTAAACGATTGCTTTGGGTATCAATAGGTACCTTATTTGTATTCATGGCAATGGGATTAATCATTTATCAATGGGGAAATTTTCAGGAATTCATTGACCAAGCATTCTTATTTAACATAGGATCCTATAATAAAAAAGCACCATTTTTTGAGAAAGTATCAGTTATTATTCAAGAATTAGGGCATTTAGCTATTACTTATAAAGTAATCTTCTTAATCATTATTTATCTCTTAATAAATTGCAAGGACTATCAAAAATTTGACTCAAAAATTATTATTACTTGTATTGCCTTCATCTTGCAGATTATTTCAACATCACTTAGCGGAAATACATTCGGACATTATTTTTTAATGTTTATACCTTACTTTTGTTTAATTTTTATTTTTTCATCCAAAAACACCAATAGATTGTTTATTTCCAGTTTAGCCCTTTTTTTAAGTGTTTTATTTCTAAGACAAATAAAAACAACTTATGAGTACTACTCAAAAACTGAAAAACATGATACTAAAACACTTGTTGCTATCAAAAAAATAGTGGCCGAATCAAAAAATAAAGCTGGGCAATTTTATTCTTTTAATCCTAAATATTTACGAATTAATTATCAGCTTGGTATTACATCCCCAAGTAGATGGGTTTATTCTCACTTTGCCTATTCTTCTTACGATCCTAAAGGAGAAATCATAGATGAAATAATAAATGGGTTGAGGTTGAATAACACAAAATATGTGCTCATTATAAATAAACAAAGAAAAGAGTACCCCGATTTAGATTTTTACCTCAAGGCTCACTACACTGTGCGACTTAAAATTGATGGGCTTCATTTATTTGCTAAAGTAAACTGATTTTATGTGCTCGTAACCAATAATAGCAACTCATTAAGAAATTAAACCGTGATTATGTTTTTTAGAATACCATTTTTAGCGTCTATTCACATTAAAAAGTAAACTAATTGCGATATTTAATTAGGTATTGGTAAACATTACTACCAGCCACAAGCAAAAAAATAATTTATTTTTATTGAATCATAAAACAACATTTTACAAGTTGTACTAGCGTACTAAAAACTAAAATAAACTATGAGAACATTATTCATTCTTTTCTTAATCACATTTGCTCTTTCAAGTCAAGCTGGTGAAAGTATCGTTGACAAACATGGCCAATTGCATGTGGAAGGAAATTACATTATGGATGAACATAACCAAGCTGTACAATTGAGGGGGATGTCGTTTTTTTGGAGCCAATGGCAAGGTAAATACTACACACCTGGTACGGTAAAATGGTTGAAAAAAGATTGGGGTTGTACTGTTGTTCGAGCTGCAATGGGGGTTGAAAAAGGTGGGTATTTAACTAATCCTAAAGAAGAACAAGCGAAGGCGGAAGTGGTTATTAAAGCGAGCATTAAAAATGGTATCTATGTTATCATTGATTACCATGCACATGAAGCACATGAAAACACACAAGCTGCCAAAACTTTTTTCGCAGACATCGCAAAAAAATATGGGGATAAAGCAAATATCATCTATGAAATATATAACGAACCTTTAGGTGGAGCAAGTCATTGGAGCGAAAACATCAAACCCTACGCGCAACAAGTAATTGACACCATCCGTCACTATGATCCGGACAATATTATAATAGTGGGTACCCCGCAATGGTCTCAGTTAGTTGATGCAGCAGCAGCAGATCCTATCAATAAACCAAACATTGCCTACACACTACACTTCTATGCCACCACTCATAAGCAAGAATTGAGAGATATTGCTCAAATTGCACTTGACAAAGGTTTGTGCTTAGTAGTAACTGAATTTGGTACATGCCCTGCTTCAGGTGATGGAAAACTTGATTTGGAAGAAACGCTACGCTGGTTTGAATTTTTAGATAAATATAAAATTTCGTGGTGCAACTGGTCAATAGCTGATAAAGATGAGTCTGCTTCAGCTGTGAAACCAAATGCTAATGAATGGGGCGGTTGGGATATGGATATGCTAACAGAGTCGGGCAAATTTATTAGAAACCAGATCCGTAAAGGAAATGGAGTTGAGTAAATACCCTTATGACACCTATTAATCAGCAAAAACTATTTGTTGGAAGCAAATTAGCACTGATTGCAACCGCCATGACTTTTGCAATCCGTGCTAATTTAATTAGTGACATCGGTTCCGCATTCTCCATTTCAAATAAAGAAATGGGTATTGTATTTGGAACTGCTTTTTGGGGTTTCACTCTTTCTATTATCCTTGGAGGTACCTTATGTGCTTACTTTGGATTAAAAAACTTACTCAAAATTGCTTTCGCAGCTCATATTCTTGGTGTTTTATTAACTATTTTTTCTACTGGCTTTTGGTCTTTATTTGGTTCTACTCTACTTATAGGTATAGGCAATGGATTTGTAGAAGCAGCATGTAATCCGTTAGTAGCCAATTTATTTCCCAAAGATAAAACTAAACGACTCAATCAGTTGCATGTCTGGTTTCCTGGTGGAATCGTTATTGGTGGTTTGGTGGCATATTTGATGAGTAAACTACATGGGAACTGGCAATTACAAACTGCCACCATTTTAATTCCTACATTCATATACGGATGGCTCCTGTTAAAAGAACCATTCCCCACATTATCAACCACCGACAAACACCAGTCTAGTAATCAATCAATGCTAAAATCTTGTCTTTCCCCACTATTTTTGATTATGGTATTTTGTATGTTGCTAACCGCAGCCACCGAATTGGGTACGAACCAATGGATTTCTGAATTACTCTCTAATACTGGGGTTTCTGCTATTTTATTATTAGTCTTTATCAATGGATTAATGGCTATTGGACGCTCTTTTGCTGGTTCAGTTGAAAAATTACTTTCCCCGCCAGGCATGCTATTGTTTTCTGCCTTTTTCACAACTATAGGCTTACTTTTGTTAAGTAGTCTAAGTGGTTACAGTCTTTTTGGAGCAGCAACAATTTTTGCGGTAGGCATTTGCTTTTTTTGGCCTACAATGTTGGGGTTCGTTTCTGAATATTTACCCGAAACGGGCGCTATTGGCTTGTCCGTTATGGGTGGTGCTGGAATGCTTTCTGTCGCATTGGTATTACCATTTATCGGTGATATTTATGATGTCTATGGTGGTGTGATGACTTTACGTTATGTGGCAATTTTACCTGCTTTTTTAGTTATTGTATTTGGATTTCTATTTTCATTTAAAGCCAAGTATAGTAAATGAACAACATGAAGAAAATAAGAATGGGAATGGTTGGCGGTGCTAATGATGCCTTTATCGGCAATGTACATCGCTTGGCTGCCAACCTGGATGGACAAATAGAACTGGTGTGTGGTTCATTTAGCAGTTCTTATGAAAAAACATTAAACACGGGTACTTCTTTAGGAATTGATAAAACTCGCCTCTACCCTACTTTTCAAGAAATGATTGATGCGGAAGCTCAATTACCTCTTGATGAGCGAATGCAGTTTGTCTCTATTGTAACCCCCAATTATTTACACTTCGAACCAGCAAAACTAGCTTTACAAAATGGCTTTCATGTGCTCTGCGAGAAACCGTTAGCTTTCAACTCAATAGAAGCAGCTGAGCTTGAGAAACTTGTGAGTGACTCAAAATTAATGTTTGGATTAATGCACAACTACATAGGCTATCCTATGGTAAAAGAAGCTAAAGCCCTAATTGTAGCAGGAAAATTGGGTAAAATCAGAAAAGTCGTAACTGAATACCCTCAAGGTTGGTTGGCGAATAAATTAGAAGACACTGGACAAAAACAAGCAGATTGGCGTACTGACCCCAACCGTGCTGGTATTAGTTGTTGTGTAGGCGATATTGGCTCACATGCTGAAAATCTAACTGAATACATCACTGGCTTACAAATTACTGAAGTAGCTGCCGATGTCACGACCTTTGTTGAAGGACGTTTATTGGATGATGACGCAAATATTTTAGTCCGATTTAACAATGGAGCTAAAGGCGTTATCATTGCTAGCCAGATTGCAATTGGGGAAGAAAACGAATTAAAAATTAACGTATATGGCGAAAAAGGAAGTCTTGAATGGCTTCAATCAGAACCAAACAAATTAATTTTCAAAAACAATGGACCTCAACAAATTATAACATCCGGAGCCGGTTATCCATGGTTATCAGAGGCTTCAAAAGAACACATAAGATTACCTGGTGGTCACCCTGAAGGATATTTAGAAGGAATGGCCAACCTATACCGCAACTTTGCAAAAGCCATTAGAGCGGGTAAAATGGATGAATTATTTGATTTCCCCACGGTTCAAGATGGGGTACGAGGAATGAAATTTATAGAAGCAGTAATTGAATCAGGGGTTCATAATTCAAAATGGATCAAACTCTCATGAAGATTTTAATTGGTATTTTAAGTCTTCTATTTTTCATTTCAACCAGTTGCTTTGGTCAATTTAATACCCAAAAAGCCGATTCTATTTTTAATCATTATCATGATAAAGGTATTTTTATGGGGAATGTCTTACTCGCTAAAGATGGTCAAATTCATTATTTAAAGTCATTTGGTTATAGCGATATCACTTACAAAACACCACACACTGAACAATCCGTTTTCTATTTAGCCTCCTTGGCAAAACCAATTACGGCAAGTGCGATATTCTTATTAGAACAACAAGGTAAACTACAACGAGAAGATATAGTATCTAAGTACCTTTCTTCTTTTCCATACCCTAAAACAACCATCAATCAATTGCTTACTCATACGTCTGGTCTAGGTGATTTACTTGAACTAATTCGAACTCACGGTGACACGACACAAATCAATTCGAATGAAGACGTTTTGACTATCTATGCAACGAAACAACCGCCTTTACTTAGTGAGCCAGGCACTAAATGGTTTTATTCTGACATTAACTTCCTGCTGCTAGCCTTAATCATAGAAAAACAAAGCAAAGAGAGATACGAAACATTTCTATATAAACACTTCTTCAACCCCGTTGACTCAAAAATTATTGCTAAACCCATGGAAAATGAAAAAACATATTTTCCAAAAATTGTTACGGGATACCAAATACACAAACAAACGAAGGTTCTCGAAAACGCGCAACTACTCTCTTCCAATTATTACACAAAATTCATTTCAGCATGTTATGGTGATGGTGGTTTATATGGTTCTATCACTGACTTATTTAAATGGTCAACTGCGATTGATAACCAGAAAATTTTATTAAACAGTAAAGAGATGTATCAACCAGCCTTGTTCAATTCTAAAGAATACGTTAAAACCAGCTGGGGAAGCAATGTTGCCTTTGGTTGGGATACCGACTTGAAATCTGATTTGGGAATGAATGGTAATAAGGGTGGTCAATTTATGGGGTATATGGGGGTTATGTATAAATTTCCAGAATCGGGTTATACCATGATTATACTCTCCAATATTGAAACAACTGATTTTTGGGAGATTAGTTCTAAAATATTTGAATGCATCGAAGATTAAAACAACTAATATGAAAACCATTAAAGGCCCTGCTCTATTCCTCGCACAATTTTTAGATGAGAAAGCTCCATTTAATTCGCTGGATAGCATTTGTAAATGGGCTGCTGGTTTAGGTTTCAAAGGAGTCCAAATGCCAACTTGGGATGCTCGCTGTATGGATTTAAAATTAGCAGCAGAAAGCAAGACGTATGCAGATGAACTAGGGGGAATAGTTCATTCACATGGATTAGAAATTACCGAATTATCCACTCACTTACAAGGTCAGTTAGTGGCTAGTCATACTGCTTATAATGAAGTATTCGATGTGTTTGCTCCTAAGGAAATAAGAGGTGATTATAAAGCGAGAACAGCCTGGGCAACACAACAATTGCTTTACGCGGCAAAAGCTAGTAAAAACCTCGGTTTAGCAGCCCATGCTACTTTTTCAGGTGCCTTTATTTGGCATACGGTATACCCTTGGCCGCAAAGAGCAAAAAACACCGTTGAAGATGCTTTTAAAGAACTAGCCAACCGATGGGTTCCCATACTGAATGAGTTTGATAAGAGCGGTGTAGACCTGTGTTATGAATTGCACCCAGGAGAAGATTTACACGATGGGACAACCTTTGAACGCTTTTTAAAAGCTACTGGTAACCACTCTCGTGCCAATATTCTTTATGACCCAAGCCATTTTTTACTACAACAAATGAACTACTTAGATTTTATAGACATCTACCATGAACGGATCAAAATGTTTCATGTAAAAGACGCTGAGTTTAATCCTAACGGAAAATCTGGAGTATATGGCGGTTATCAAGATTGGATTGATCGACCTGGCCGGTTTCGTTCTTTAGGTGATGGGCAAATTAACTTCAAAGCTATATTTAGCAAATTAGCTCAATACGACTTTCCTGGCTGGGCAGTATTGGAATGGGAATGTTGTTTAAAAAATCCAGCGGATGGAGCCAGAGAAGGTGCCGAATTTATACAAAAACACATTATTAAAGTTACTGACAAAACCTTTGACGATTTTGCAGGATAAACACACACACACATGAAATCATCTATTTACACGCTACTACTAATTGGGGCGATGGCTTGCTCTCAAGCTCCTACATCCGAACAAGCCAATAAAGTTCAAACAGATTCGGCTGAAACAGAAGAAATAAAGCGCATCAGCACCTTAGAAATCTACAACATTGAAACTAAACAACGAAGAGTGGTATACAGCGAAACAGGACACTTTGAAGCTCCCAACTGGTCGCATGATGGTAACTTTTTAATTTATAACAAAGAAGGTGAAATATATACTATTCCTGTGAATGGTGGTAAGCCGACAAAACTCAACACGGACTTTGCAACTAATTGTAACAATGATCATGGCATCTCACCCGATGGTTCTCAGTTGGTAATCAGCCATCAAATAGATTCAGGAAACACCTCTCTCATTTATACCTTACCAATAGGTGGTGGTACGCCTACCCAAATTACGCCTATTGGTCCAAGTTATTGGCACGGTTGGTCTCCGGATGGACAAACCTTAGCGTATTGTGCTCGAAGAAACGATAACTACGACATTTACACTATTCCTACGACTGGAGGCAAAGAGCTTCGTTTAACGGTAAGTGAAGGTTTAGACGATGGCCCGGATTATACCTATGATGGCCAGTATATCTATTTCAATTCAGTCCGCACAGGAAAAATGAAAATTTGGCGCATGAAAGCCGATGGTTCAGCACAAGAACAAGTAACTTTTGACGACAAAAACGATTGGTTTGCACACCCTTCTCCCGATGGCAAATGGTTGGTATTTATTACTTACCTCAGCGAAGTGGACTCAGGCGACCACCCTGCTAATAAAGAAGTATGTATTCGTATGATGCCCTTAGTGGGTGGTGAACCAGAAACACTTTTTGAGTTGTTTGGCGGACAAGGGACTTTAAATGTTCCTTCATGGTCACCTGATAGTAAGGAATTTGCCTTTGTGAGTTATCGGTTGATGGAGTAGAGAATTGCTTGAGTTTAGAACTTTTCTGGCGCAAGTTTGCAACTTATACCTTCCTTCACCAAAAGTAGAGTTTGACCAACCATCATCACTCTCCCGAGTTAATCGGCTGCTCGTGATGTTTTTGCTTATCTGCAGAAAAGTCGGATACTATTCTCAGTTTTGGTAAACTATCAGGATAGTTATTTTGAATGTAAGTGATCAGTCCTTCACGAATAAAACAACGTAGATCCCATGCTGTTGGGGAGTCTTTAGCTGTCATTAAAGCTCTTAATTGAATACATTTTTCGGATGTTTCTACCACTTGAAGTACTTCCACTTTTTTATCCCACAATGGCGTAGTATTTAAAAGTCTTCGAAGTTCTTCACGTAACTTTTCTATAGGAACAGAATAATCAACCCATAGATATACTGAACCCAATAAATCGGATCGAGTCCGCGTCCAGTTTTGAAATGGTTTTTCTATAAAATAAGATAAAGGAATAATCAGCCTCCGCTCATCCCAAATTTTCATAACCACATAGGTTAAAGTAATTTCCTCAATTCGCCCCCATTCGTTTTCTACAATCACCACATCATCTAAACGAATGGGCTGTGTGAATGCAATCTGAAAACCTGCTAACAGGTTAGAAATGGTTTTTTGCGCTGCAAGACCTATAATGATACCCGTTAACCCTGCTGAAGCTAACAAACTAAGTCCCAACTCACGCACAGAATCTATACTTAACAAAATAACGCAAAGGGTAATCATGAATAAAAGGAAAAACCCAATCTTCTTGATATAAGAAAATTGAGTCATAATTTTTCGAGCCCTTAAATTATCGGCAGAACCCGTATTAATTTGCCGTTCAACAATTAAGGAGACTATTCTAAGAACACGAGCACCTAACCATGCTAATGAGATTACAAAGATTATAAAAAGTGCGTTTGAAAGAATGGATTGCCATTTATCACCAAAATCGAGCAGATAAAAAAAGGATTTACCCGCAATAAAAGAACAAACGCAATAAAAAGGTACTTTTAATTTTTGATCAATCCGTTTATTTTCAATATCAAATGCTTCATGTACCGTCCTTTTAACTAACTGATAAATTACCACCCCAATTATGAAACCTCCAGCAAGTATTGCTAAAAGTTTTATGATCGGATTTTCAAGAAATAGCTCTTTAAGTGTTTCCATATCTCAAGGTGAATTCATTCTTCGAATTTGTCAAGTAATAAGACAAAAAATCCACTGCACTAGTGATAATTTAAAAGTTTCATAAATTTATTCAAATTTTGAATTGTCATCTAAATAGCTTAAAATCAAGAAACCATCCTTTAAAACATGCATACACATTTCTTCTTATATACTTTATTGACTTTACTAATTTTCAATGCATCCGCTCAAGTGTTTGATGGCCATGCTACACATTTTGAAAAATTAGGAGAGCCCTATGGAGGTTGTGGCGTTCCAACTGAATTTGTGGATTCAGATGCTTTTGTTGCACTGAATGTATTCAACACACCTAATACAGGACCTAGCGACTTTGAGCGCCCAATTAAACCAGCCGACATGGAATTAATGGGTGAGTTCAAAAATGGAAAAAACTGTGGCCGATGGGTTAAAGTAACCATTTTGGAAGATTGTGTTGGTGGTCCTAACAGTGGTGAATTAGGTAAAGGTTTCTGTAATGAACCCAACACTTCGTGGTTAGACGATAATTATTCTGGAGCAGTGCAATACATGATAGTGACCGATGCCTGTGGCGATAATAACGGTTGGTGCAGAGATAGCCCCTATCATCTTGATTTACATACCAGTTCAGTCAACTCGTTTGAAAAGAACGGTCAGCCAGTACAAGACATGTTACCAACTAGTTTTAATAATCGGAAAATAGCGTGGGAATATGTTGAAGCTCCAGATTATACAGGTGATATAGAAATATACTTTATGAAAGATTCATTTCAATGGTGGAAGTCTTTTTTTATCACCAACCTTAAAAATGGCATTCATAGTGTTCAACAAAAAATCAATAATAGCTGGGTAGATTTAGAAATGAATAGTGATATGGGACAGGCCTACATTATGAAAGAATCAAACTTACCATCCTTTACGATTCGTGTAGTTGATGCGAGTGATCAGCTCATTAATAATGGACGAGAATACACTTTTGAGTTCCCTACGGCTTGCGGTAATAAATGCTCTAATGCAGGCACCAAAACCAGCTACACTACAGTTGACCCTGTCGTAACTTCTATTCATAAATCAGATGAACAAAAAATTTCACTTTATCCTAATCCATCAAAAAACTTGGTCCTCATTAAAAACCACAACAATCAACGGTGGACGCTCAGAAATCAATATGGCTCAGAAATCATGAATGGCGTTAGCGATAACTTTGATATTACTGCCCTTCAATCTGGCATCTATTATCTTGAAATAAACAATGTGAGACATAAACTTATCAAAATAAACTAGTTTTGCTTAGAGCAAACGGGCTTACCCCCTATTTCTGCTTGTTTTTTAATACAGTGATCAAGGCATTAAAATCGGTTTAGGATAAAAAGTAATTGTCTTACTTTCTTTTTTTCTTAATCGGTAATTATTAATGGTTGAATATTGACACTCTACCAGATTTTCCGCTTTGTTTAAAAAATAGTACACTCACTAACTAAACGATAAAATAATCTCTAAAATAAAAAACCCTTAAAAATCTATTATTAGATAATTAAGGGCTTTTCTTGTAGTCCGTAGGGGAATCGAACCCCTGTTACCAGGATGAAAACCTGGCGTCCTAACCCCTAGACGAACGGACCGTGTTTGTTAAGGAGGTGCAAATATAGATAGTGTTTTTTTAAATGCAAACACCTGAACATAAAAAAATCATGTTTCAATAAATCAAAATTAGCAACTCACTGATTTCCTGTTTTTTATTCTTAAAAATTTTTTTCATGAAAATTTAAGATTAAAAGATTTCCACACTTGAACACATGTTCACCGATATAAAAATCGAATTATGTATTTTTATACTGCTCTAAGAATACTATCAATTTCCGATTCCTATGTTCCTGATTTTCGATACCGAAACCACTGGTTTACCTAAAAACTACAATGCCCCTATTTCCGATTCGGACAATTGGCCCAGAATGGTGCAGCTGGCTTGGCAACTACATGATTATGATGGAACATTAATTCAAGCACACAACTACATTGTAAAACCAGAAGGGTATACCATTCCCTACAATGCGGAAAAGGTTCATGGCATATCTACGGAACGAGCAATGCGAGACGGCCATGACTTAAAATTTGTTCTTGAAGAATTCAATAAAGACTTAGAACGGGCAAAATACAATGTCGGACATAACATCGAATTTGATGTTAATGTGGTTGGCGCTGAATTTTTTAGAAAAGGCATTCTTCAACCCATCATTGTTGAAAAAGAAATCATCGACACGAAAGATGAAGGAACCGATTTTTGTGCCATCCCGGGTGGTAGAGGTGGAAAGTTTAAATGGCCTACTTTAACAGAGCTGCACAACAAATTATTTGGTGAAGGTTTTGGTGATGCCCACGATGCGGCTTATGATGTTGATGCGACTGCGCGTTGTTTCTTTGGATTAATTACTGAAGGAGTAATCAAACGGGATGATATCACCGATTATACTAACATCAATTACGAAGCTCCCCAATTAGCCGAGGCAAACTTTAAAGTCGCTCAGGAAGAAACTGCTACAGTTGTACCTCCAATTGGAGAAATTGATGAAGAAGGGTTAGAAGAAATTGTTGAAACTCCTTTTTCTCATTTACATGTTCACTCACAGTTTTCAATTCTACAAGCAACTTCTCAAGTTGAGGCCATTGTCAATGCGGCTAAGAATCATAACATGCCTGCTATCGCCTTAACCGATCATGGTAACATGATGGCAGCTTTTCATTTTGTAAGAGCCTGTTTAAAAGCAGATATAAAACCTATCTTAGGTTGTGAGTTTAACCTTTGCCCCGACAGAAGAGATAAAAAGAACCAGAATAATGGCTTTCAAACGGTGGTTATAGCCAAAAACAAAAAAGGCTACCACAACCTAGCAAAGTTATCTTCTATCGCCTTTACGGAAGGTTTTTATTATGTGCCTCGAATTGACAGAGAGGCGTTATTGCAATACAAAGACGACCTTATTGTCACCACTGGTGGATTGTGGGGACAAGTGCCCTATCAAATATTAAATGAAGGTGTTGAAATTGCAGAAGAGTCACTCCTATGGTACAAAGAACATTTTGGTGATAATTTTTATATTGAAATTACCCGACATCAAGTCGAGGAAGAAAATCACGTGAACACCATATTACTTGATTTTGCAAAAAAACACAACATCAAGTACATCGCCACCAACAACACGTATTATACCACACAACCGGAGGCTAAAGCACATGATGTGCTCTTGTGTGTGAAAGATGCCGATCCGGTTTCTAAACCGAAACGATACATTGGTAAGCGTGGAAAAGAATTCCGTTATGGCTTTCCCAACGATGAATTCTATATCAAGAGCCAGGAAGAGATGAAAGAGCTCTTTTCGGATTTACCTGAAGCGATAAAAAATGTCGCTGATATTGTTAACCAATGTGAAAGCTATACGCTTGAGCGCGATGTCTTACTCCCAAAATTCACCATTCCTGAACAGTTCAGAGATCCAAAAGATGAGGAGGATGCTTCGCTTAAAATTGGTGAAAACAATTACTTAAGACACCTCACTTATGAAGGTGCAAAGAGGCGCTATGAAGAAATTACTGACGAAATACGCGAACGACTGGACTTCGAGTTATCAATTATACAAAAAACTGGTTACCCTGGTTATTTCTTAATTGTAGAAGATTTTATCCGTGAAGCACGAAGAATGGGGGTTTCCGTAGGACCCGGGCGTGGTTCAGCTGCGGGTTCAGCCGTAGCTTATTGCATAGAAATCACCAATGTTGACCCCATTAAATACGACCTGCTTTTTGAGCGTTTTTTGAATCCTGACCGTATATCAATGCCCGATATTGATATTGACTTTGATGATGAAGGCCGTCAAAAGGTCATTGATTATGTGATCAACAAGTATGGAGCTAATCAGGTGGCTCAAATCATTACTTACGGTACCATGGCAGCAAAATCTTCTATTCGAGATACTGCCCGAGTGATGGAACTTCCCCTCCCCGATGCTGATCGGATGTCTAAACTTGTTCCTGATATTAAACTCAGTAAACTCTTTACACTTGATGACAAAGCTTTAAAGGAAAAGTTAAAAGGTAATTTAGATGAAGTTGCTAAGGCAAACATGTTGAAAGACATTTCAAATGGCAGCAACTTAGAAGCTCAAGTCTTAAACCAAGCGCGCATTTTAGAGGGGTCTGTACGAAATACAGGGATTCACGCCTGTGGTGTTATCATCACCCCTGATGACATCACCAACTTTGTGCCTGTTGCTTTAGCCAAAGATAGCGATATGTATTGTACCCAGTTCGACAACTCTGTGGTGGAAGATGCTGGCTTGTTAAAAATGGACTTTTTAGGTTTAAAAACTCTTACCCTCATAAAATATGCTGTTTTAAATGTAAAAGAACGACATAACATTGATTTAGTCCCTGATGACTTTCCGCTGGATGATCAACTGACTTACGAGCTTTTCCAACGTGGTGAAACCGTAGGGATATTTCAATATGAATCCCCAGGGATGCAAAAGTACTTACGAGACTTAAAGCCTACTGTTTTTGCAGATTTAATTGCCATGAATGCCCTTTATAGACCTGGGCCATTGGAGTATATTCCCTCATTCGTAAAAAGAAAGCATGGTACAGAAGCGATTGAATACGATTTGCCAGCGCTGGAAGAGTATTTAAAGGAAACCTACGGAATTACGGTTTATCAGGAGCAAGTCATGCTTCTGTCCCAAAAATTAGCTGGTTTTACCAAAGGTGAAGCCGATGTGCTGAGAAAGGCAATGGGTAAAAAACAAATTGCGGTACTGGATAAAATGAAACCGCAATTTATCCTCCAAGCCAAGGAAAGAGGTCACGATGAAAAGAAATTAGAAAAAATCTGGAAAGATTGGGAAGCTTTTGCTGCCTATGCATTTAACAAATCACACTCGACTTGTTATGCCTACATCGCTTTTCAAACAGCTTATTTAAAAGCCCATTACCCTGCAGAATATATGGCTTCCGTGTTGAGTAACAACATGGGACAAATCAAGGATGTGACTTTTTTCATGGAAGAGTGTAAGCGAATGGGCGTTCCAGTATTAGGACCTGATGTGAACGAGTCCAACCTCAAATTCACTGTAAACGAAAAAGGTGAAATTCGTTTTGGGATGGGTGCTATCAAAGGTGCTGGCGAAGCTGCTATTGAAAGTATCATTGAAGAGCGTAACAAAGGTGGGAAATATACAGACATCTACGATTTTTCTCAACGAGTCGATTTACGAAAAGTCAACAAAAAAACTTTCGAAAGTTTAGCAATGGCTGGCGGATTTGACTGCTTTAAAGATTTCCATAGAAGACAATACCTTGTTGATGTAGATGGTGACGGCACCTTGATTGAGCGCGTGGTAAAATATGCCAACAAACTACAATCTGAAAAAGAAAGTAATCAAGCTTCTCTTTTTGGTGGCGGAAGTGTTATCGACATTGCTCCCCCAAAAGTACCTAACTGTGAACCTTTCACGCAATTAGAAGAACTCAACCTCGAAAAAGATGTTGTTGGGTTATATATATCAGGCCACCCACTTGAGCAATTTAAGCTTGAAATGGATAATTTTTGCACGTGCGAAATTTCGAGGTACCACGAGTATAAAGGTCGAGACATTACTGTAGCTGGTATCGTCACAGCTGTGAGAAACGGACAAACCAAAACGGGTAAACCATTTGGCATCATGACCATTGAAGACTTCTCAGGAAACCTGGAGTTGTTTGTAATGGGTAAAACCTATTTAGAAAACGCCCATTTTTTCCGTGAAGGTGAATTTTTACATGTTAGAGGTCGAGTGGAGCTCAACTGGCGAAAAGAGAAAGAACGAAAAGATAACCCTAACATCGTTCTCACCAATGATGATTGGGATGTGACAGCACTATCCTTTAAGTTATTAACTGACTTAAGAGATACGTTGACAAAAGGAATTGCTTTAGACATTGACATTCTTAGTGTGAATCAAACATTCATCACGGACTTAACGACTATTTTATCAAATAATGAAGGTAATCTAACCGTTAATATTAATATTGTTGATACATCCAAGAACTTAAAAGTTGACATGGTTTCTCGTAAATTTAAAGTAGAACCAACCAATGAACTGATTAACTCTTTAAGTAACATGCATGGTGTGAAATGTAAAATAATGGCTTAATGAAACTGTTTATAACCTTTCTCATATTTACTCTGAGCTTATCCACACAAGCACTTCCCATTGACTCTCTTACTATGGAGAAAGTGAAAAAAGGTGTATATTATATGGAGAACGAGCAATATGAAAAGGCTGGTGTTACGTTTGGTGAACTGATGAAACCAGGCATTGTGTTGCCCGATGAAATTTGTTACTACATGGGGAACACATTATATCATACTGGTAGAACGAGAAATAGCTTGCGGTTTTTGTGGAAATATTTAGACTTAACTGACACTGTCGGGGTGTATTATCACGAAACCATCGCCTTGTTGGAATCTATGGGAGAAGGAAACCCGAATGAAAAAGTGGATGACATAGAAGATGAAGCGTTTATTTCAGTTCAGGATGACCCGTGTCAAGGAAAAGAACATGTCGTTTGTCCTATTTGTAGTGGTACGGGGGTAATTATAAAGCAATCTAAATTTGGTACTGTATATAAAACCTGCGCTTATTCTAACGAACATGGAGTAATGGATTGCGCACGCTATAAAAAATATTTAGACGGAGAGTTGATTGAGTATGACCCCTCACATACTGCTGAAGAATAACTTTAAAGACGACTAATTTCTGCAGTGTAACAAACTCCCTAATTTTTCAATCTCTTCATTCGAATTAAATGAATGTATACAAATTCGAAGCCTTTCTCTCCCATCCCTCACCGTGGGACTCAATACAGGTCTTATATCAAAACCATTTTTTTGAAGCATCAAAGCTTTCTTTTTCACTTCTTCGTTTCCAGATATAATGATGATTTGAATGGGGGAATGACTTTCAATAGAAGTCGGGATTTTTTTCCGAAAAAAAGCTATTCTTGATTGCAGCTGTTCCTGGATATCATGATTCACAGCAATATATTTATAAGCTTCCCAAATGGATATAATTCCATGTAACGGCATTGCAGTAGTATAAATAAACGGGCGTGCAAAGTTGATTAAATAGTCTTTAACATCTGTAGAAGCTATTACACATGCACCATGACAACCAATCCCTTTTCCAAAGGTATGAATCCGAATAAACACTTCTTTCTCTAACCCTAAAGCACAACACAAACCACTTCCATCTTTTCCATAAATACCAGTCGAATGGGCCTCGTCAACAATTAAATGGGCCTCATAGTGATTACAAAGTTCCACAAGGGCTTTTAAAGGGGCTTCATCCCCATCCATAGAATAAACCGACTCCACGGCCACATAAACAGTTCCAATTGCTTTTTTTAATTTGACTTCAAGGGATGTAAGATCATTATGCTTAAATGAATAATGGTTGGCATGACTTAGTCGTACTCCATCTTTAATACAAGCGTGAATTAATTCATCATAAATTACTGTATCACCTTTTTGAGGGATGGTGGAAAACACAGATAAGTTAGCCACATAACCCGAATTCATTACCAAAGCTGATTCACCTTGATGTACTTGTGCTAAAAAAATTTCCAAATGTTCAATGTAACTAGAATTACCTGTCAATAATCGTGATCCCCCTGAACCAAGACTAGCACCTGCTTTTTGATACGAAGTGGCAACCTTATCGATTAGCTCTAAGTTTTGAGATAAGCCCAAATAGTCATTAGAGGCAAAATCAATCATTCCTGAATTTACTTTCAGCGATCTGAGTTGTCCACTATTTTTACGTTGAGCTAATTTCTCCTGTAAAGCTTTATTCACCTTCTTTTAATTATAATTACCAGCATGAAGTTAACAACTCAACCATCAGCCCAGTCATCATCCTCTATTACAACCTCTTCTTTACTTTTTGTCTCTACTTTCACAGCATGTCGATTTTTACTTAAATCCACCCGTTGGTGTATTGCATAAGTTGCTGCTATAATACAAATGATAGGCGCAAAAATAATCCCAATATAAGTCACAAAAAATAAGGCGTAAAACAACATTCCTATAGCCATAGTAATTCCAGCATGGCGTCTTATAAAACCAATACTTTCTTCCATACTCATTCTTCTTCGCTCATTAGTGTAATCCATCATTGATGCACCGTAATAAAAGGAACCAACAAAAAACACTACCCAAAATGTAAACTGATCTAAAAATGGTATTAATAAAGTTAATAGGTACCAACCTACTATTATCACCATTTGTCTAAATAGGTTTCTTACAGCAAAGTTAATTCCTCGATAAATGTCGTTTACAAACTGATTAAAGCTGAAAGGGTATTTGTTACCTGTAAGAAAAAACTCTGTGCGAGCAGAAAGGATAGTCATAATAGGAGCCATCAAAATCAATATAATGTACTTACTCAACTTTAATGAAACAACTACTAAAATCAACTTCACGGCTATAATCAACAACCCCATTTCTTCCGAATCAGTTGGAAATCCTTCAAATCGGATATTAGAAAAATCAGCTTTAAATTCCAGACTCCGTATACTTGATTGAAGATTAATTTTCTTTAATTCTTCAAATAGATATTCTCCACCAAAAAAAATCCCCAAGGAAAATAGGACTGGAAACACAAAAAACAACCAAAGCCAATGTTCAAAAATGAGCACCACAGCTTCAAATATTGATTTAAGCCCAGTATAGAAGTCTTTAATGAAACGGATTAACATAAATTAAAGATAAACATATTTTTTTGGCACGAAATTAGAGTTCTAGTATTTATATCATGTTCAACTAATCTAAGAGGTAGTATGAAAAGGCAAAAGACAAAAGAACTTTACATTTCAATCTTAACAATTGCAGCAGCGGTGGCTATTGACCTTGTATATTTTTTCTTTATAGCAGGTTGATTTTAAGAGATTTAATAATTAAATTAATGTTGATTACCAGCAAATAATCAACAGCTATGAAGAATCTTATATTAAAGTTTAAGGTTCCTATTATTACCATTACAATCATTATGATTATAATGGCTTCAATGATTGTGAACCTAATCTATATCCTTAAACACCTTGAATTAATATAAACAATTAGGTTTTATTTAACCTATTTGAACCTATAAATGAAAAAGTGTTTTTTATTTTTTCTCTACTGATGTCTGCGAATTAACAGTAGTATGTTTATGTACGTCTTTATCACTAAGGCTGTGAACAAATTGTTACGCATAATGTAGCTATAATAAATAAAGAATAATATTTTCATAATATAATAGCAGGATTGCCTATACTTTTTCAACGTATGATTTTTCATCATGATAATTTTTGAAGGCTACAAAAAATCATTGGAAATACAATAATGTTTATTCTTACTAAATTTTAATTCCATTATTTTTTAATTGATTAATATAAGATGACCATAAAGTTTCCAAGCAGCATTACATTCTTATATATTTGCCTTGAAAAAACAAAAGTGTAAAATCAATATTGAAGTATGATTTCGGTAGACGGTATAGGCGTAGAATTTAGTGGGAGCACCTTATTTAGTAACATAACTTTTAACATTAACGAGAATGATCGCATAGCCCTAATGGGGAAAAATGGGGCTGGAAAGTCTACTCTTTTAAAGATTATTGCTGGAGCAGATTCACCCTCCAAAGGAAAAATTTCCGCACCAAATAATGCGGTTATTGCCTATTTACCACAACATTTGTTAACCAAAGATGATTGCACGCTATTTGAAGAAACATCGAAAGCCTTTGCTAGTATACTTCAGATGAAAGCTGAAATGGAGGATTTAAACAAACAGTTGGAAACCAGAACTGATTATGACTCTGATGAATATTATAAAATAATTGAACGCGTTAGTGAATTAGGTGAAAAATACTATTCGATAGAAGATGCAAACTTTGATGCTGAAATCGAATTAACCCTGTTAGGATTGGGGTTTTCAAGAAAGGATTTTACCAGAAAAACCAACGAATTTAGTGGTGGATGGAGAATGCGTATTGAACTTGCTAAAATATTGCTCCAAAAACCAGATTTAATCTTGTTAGATGAGCCAACAAACCATCTGGATATTGAATCGATTCAGTGGTTAGAAGATTTTTTAGTGAATAATGCAAAAGCAGTTATAGTTATTTCACACGATAGAACCTTTGTCGACAACATCACCAACAGAACGATTGAGTTGACGATGGGTCAAATTTATGACTACAAAGTAACTTATTCACAATATCAAGAATTGCGAAAGGAACGAAGAGAACAACAACAAAAACAAGCAGACGAACAAAAGAAATTTATAGCTGAAACAACCGAATTTATTGAACGCTTTAAAGGTACCTACTCAAAAACTCATCAAGTACAATCGCGTGTGAAAATGCTTGAAAAACTTGAACTAGTAGAGGTTGACGAAGTAGATACTTCTGCGCTAAACTTACGGTTCTCTCCTGCTCCAAGGTCTGGTACCTACCCTGTTGTGGTGGAAGAATTGACAAAAAAATATGATGACCATACAGTATTTGAAAATGCTTCATTAGTACTTGAAAAAGGTCAAAAGGTAGCTTTTGTAGGAAAAAATGGCGAAGGTAAATCAACCATGGTGAAAGCCATAATGGGTGAAATAGACTTTGAGGGGAAAGCTGAACTAGGGCACAATACCCAAATTGGTTATTTCGCACAAAATCAAGCAGCCCTTCTAGATGGCGAATTAACTGTTTTTCAAACGATAGACAACATAGCCGTTGGTGATATTAGAACCAAAATTAAAGATATCCTTGGTGCCTTTATGTTTGGAGGCGAAGCGTGGGACAAAAAAGTAAAAGTGCTTTCTGGTGGTGAAAAAACACGTTTAGCGATGATTAAGTTGTTGCTAGAACCTGTTAACCTGCTGATTCTGGATGAACCTACCAATCACCTCGACATGAAAACCAAAGACATATTAAAAGAAGCCCTTCAGAAATTTGATGGGACAATCATTCTAGTCTCTCACGACCGGGATTTTTTGGATGGGTTAGCTCAAAAAGTCTATGAGTTTGGTAACAAACGAGTGAAAGAACACATTGAAGATATCAATGGCTTTTTGAGAAACAAGAAAATGGAAAATCTACAGGAAATAGAGAAGTAATACTCTTATTTGTAGGGTTTTTCTCCCTATTTAATTTACTTCCGTAGGAAATTTAGTTCTTTTGATTTATTACCATGGATATATTCAAAAATAGAATCGGGTATGAACATTTAAATTTCAGTTTTGAAGATTACGGCATCGAGACATAATTATGATGAGGAATTTAAGATAAACGCAACTCGATACAGCCTTCAAGACTATGAATTAAACATATCAAAGATGACATATCAATTTACTTTTGGTCAAACCTTGGCTTTCTGGGAAGTGGTTCGCTTTGATTGGTACTTAGGCTTTATGCTAAAGATGACTAACAAATCTGGTTCAGGTGAAGAAAAACGTTCTTACGATCGTCACTTATTAGACTACGGTTATAATGGCACTACTTTAGCAGCCGGATTTAGAATTGGAATGGCACTTTAATTACAGGGTGATATTTATTCATTGGGAGGAATTCCTACGGCTTCACCCCTTACGACCATTTTCCCTAATTGATTGGAGCAAGTGGTCTTGAATTTCACTCTACCTTTCGCATCGTCTTTTTCTATCGCTTCAACTGTTGCTGTTATTTCATCACCTATTTTTACGGGACGTAAAAATTCGACTGACTGAGAAACATAAATAGCTCCATATCCAGGTAAATCACAACCCAAAACTTTAGAAATGAGACCTGTCACTAATATTCCATGTGCTATATTTTCTTTGAAAGGAGTTGTTTTCGCATACTCCTCATCTAAATGAATGGGGTTGGTATCACCTGATATTTCAGCAAACTGTTGTACCATTTCCCTTGTCACCACTTTTGTAAATGAGGCAGTTGCTCCTAATTGTATTTCTTCGTAGGTCATTTCTTCTTAAGTATTGAGATTGTTAGATATGAGATATTAGAAAATTAGATAATACTATTTTTATCTTGTTTTGTGACTTTTGCATCTTGATTCTGGAAAGAGTAATTAGGTTGTAAGTCATTTTTTTCTTAATTGTAAGACAAATTTACTCATTCTACTATTCTTTAATCCTACACTTGGCTCTAACTTAAATTAAGAATCAATCCATCGTATGCTAAAGCCATGTTTTCAGGCAATCTTTCTTGTTCTGTTTTGTGTAAGCCTAATTTGTGGCTAATATGGGTAAAGTAAGCTTTTTCTACCTCCAACTTTTGAGCAACATCTACTGCTTCTTCTAAAGTAAAATGTGATAGATGGGGTTCATGTTGTAATCCATTCAAGACAAAAACCTTGCTCCCCCTTATCTTATTCATATTCTCCTCATCAAGATAGTTAGCATCTGTTAAATAAGTGAAATCTCCAATTCGGAAACCTAAAACGGGTAATTTATAATGCATAGCTCGAATTGGAATAATTTTCAACCCTTGAACTTCAAAAGGTTTGTGATTAATTTCGTTTAACTGAATCTGTGGTACTCCTGGATATTTTTTTTCAGTGAAAGCGTAAGCAAACTCTCGTTTTAGTTGTTCGAGGACACGCTGTTCACCATACACAGGCATATCTTTCTGCTGGGCAAAATTAAATGAACGAACATCATCAAGTCCGGCAGTATGATCTTTATGTTCATGTGTATAAATTATCGCGTCTAGTTGAGTAACTCGTTCACGTAACATTTGCTGACGGAAATCTGGCCCTGTATCGACCACTAAACTCAATCCATCCACTTCAATTAGAATAGATGTTCTTAGCCGTTTATCTCTAAAATCTAATGACTTACAAACGTGACAATCACAAGCTATTACGGGAACACCCTGAGAAGTACCAGTACCTAAAAAAGTGATTTTCATATGTCAAGTTTTGTCTGTGGTGTGTTTTTAGGTTTAATCAACCCTTTTAATTCCAAATAAATATTCTCATTCTTCTCCGTCATACCATCGGTGTTCATATCTACTTCTTTGATAATATCCACCAAGCAGTTGATTTTTCCTTCAGTTGTATAATATTTGTTGACAATCACAATTTTAGTGTCTTTTAACAGACAAAACCCTGACTTAAAATTTCCCTTTTCATACCTCAAATGATAATCAGATTCTGACAACACATCCTCAAGTTTATTTAAGAAATAATTAGTGTATTTGATTTCCATAATAAGAAAAGACTACTAGAAGCTAGATTACAGATTAATTTATCCATTATCTGACTCTATTCTATCTGAATTATTAAATTTGAACATAATTTTACTTTAAATCAACCAAAGAAATCCACAGTTTGAAGGCCCGAATCATTTTCTCTGTTACCACAGACATCACTTACGACCAACGAATGATTCGAATTTGCTCTACTCTTTTCGAACATGGGTATGATGTTTTGTTAATCGGTCGTAAAAAGCCAACTTCACTGCCACTTAACTTTGACTTCAAAACAGATCGATTAAAATGTTTTTTCCAAAAAGGAAAGCTCTTTTACATCGAATATAATATCCGATTATTCTTTTACTTACTATTTTCTAAAACTGATATACTTTGTGCCATTGACTTAGATTCAATTTTACCAAACTATTGTATTAGCAAATGGAAAAACATACCCCTTGTCTATGATGCACATGAGTATTTTACTGAAGTAATTGAGGTCACCAATCGACCAAAAATCAAACGCTTTTGGGAAAAAATCGAAGCAACCATAGTCCCAAAATTAACTTACGCATATACAGTTAATAGTTCACTTGCTCGATTATTTAAAGAGAAATATAATATTCATTTTGAATCTATTCGAAACATTAGTACACTCAAGACTTTGAAGGAAAAAAGTGATACAAAAAAACCATATATCATTTATGCGGGTGTATTAAATGAAGGAAGAGGCTTAGAGGAAACAATTGATGCAATACAACATTGTGATATTAGTTTTATGATTTGTGGTGAAGGTGATATCACAGAACGTTTAAAACTTCAGGTTCAACGTCTTAGATTAGAAGATAAAGTCGAGTTCAAAGGTTATGTTCAACCTCAAGCATTACAACCTTTGATTGAAGGTGCATATGCAGGCATATTAGTACTAAAAAATGAAGGTCTAAGCTATTACTACTCACTAGCAAATAAATTTTTTGATTATATCCATGCTGGTATTCCTCAGATAACCACTGATTTTCCTGAATACAGAGCTTTAAATGAGAAATATCACGTGGCGCTTTATGCAAAATTAGACCCTAAATCAATAGCACTCACTATTAATGAATTATTGAACAATAAAGAACTATATAAACAATTAAAAAATAATGCATTAGCTGCCCGCAATGAACTCAATTGGAAGAAAGAGTCACAAAAATTAATAGCTTTTTACGATCGGATTAAATGAAACTAAACACGTTAATAGTAATAGTTGGTCCTACCGCTGTTGGCAAAACGAATGTTTCAATTGAGTTAGCTAAACACCTTAGTTGTGATATAATCTCCTGCGATTCACGACAGTTTTTTAAAGAAATGTCAATTGGAACTGCCAAGCCTACTAGAGATGAGATGGATGGTATTGCTCATCACTTTATAGATTCTCACTCTATACATACAGCCTATTCTGTTGGTGACTTTGAACGTGAAGGTTTAGCCAAATTAGACGAACTTTATAAAGAAAACAATACTGTTATTATGGTGGGTGGTTCAGGGTTGTATGTAAAAGCTATTTGTGAAGGGTTTGATGATTTTCCGGAAATTAGTCCATCGGTTAGAAAGAGATTAAATCAACAATTAGAAAATGAAGGGATAACACCATTACAAGAACAATTAAAGCAACTCGACCCAATCCATTATACAAAAGTTGATATTCACAACTCTCAACGGGTTATTCGGGCTCTGGAGGTGTGTATTGGTACTGGAAGGGCTTACTCTAGTTTTACTACAAATAAAGCAAATACACGACCATTTAACATCATTAAGATAGGAATCAACTTAGATAGGGAGAAACTTTATGAACGTATTAACCTTCGGGTTGATTTGATGGTGAAGGCAGGGCTACTGAACGAGGCAAAGTCTTTATATCCTTACAAAGATAATAATGCCTTGCAAACGGTGGGTTATAAGGAACTCTTTGATTTTTTTGAGCATAAAAACACATTAAATGAAGCGATAGCGTTGATAAAACAAAACTCAAGAAGGTACGCAAAACGCCAATTGACTTGGTTTAAGCGAGACGAAGATATTGAATGGTTTGAACCTAATGAAATTCAAAAAATCATTGAGAAAGTTATCAATCAAAGTTAGTTTCTAGTTTTATCCAAACCACAATAACTCCCAGTTCGCTTTTAATCAAATATAATTTGTCTAACAGATATATTAAACTTGTCATAGGGTGGTACGCCATATCTCCTAAACATAAAAAAAGCCACCCAAATGGATGGCTCTTCTCCTGTGAAATTAGACGTGCTAACTAACCTAATTACTATTGTTTCACAAACGAACTCGTAAATACGGTGTTATTCTTTGTTATTTGAATAAAGTATAGCCCCGTATCTAAGGTTGATACATCAACTTGTGTAGATTCTATTTTACCTTCAATTAACAAGACACCGGCAGAGTTATATAATTGATAATTACCGCCTTTTGCATTGTCTTGAACTGAAAATGAGCTTGATGTTGGATTTGGGTATAGATTTAATGCTTTTTTTGATTTATTATCGGAAATACCATTTATAGAAACCCCGGCCCCCATAATTTTTATAAAATCAACATATATTTTTCCTACAAAAGGAGAATTTATCATCACATTATCTGCATTTTCAAATGGATAAGTACCAAAACCAGCATTTGGAGCTATAACAAGACCACTGATTTGGTTTGTATCAGGTACTGATTTTGTAACATCTTCATCATACCAGTTTGGAACAACATATTTTAATATTTGCCATTCTGACCTAACAGTCAGTGAGTTAACCAACCTTAACGATACATTACTTGGGCTTGTACCAGCGATATCAAAAACAGTAAAGGTAACTTTAGGCGCAGGCATTGTATCTCCAAATTCTGCTTTAACTTTTACATATATAGTATCGCTAGCAGACATTTTTATCGTTGATTTGTTTTCACCATCATTGAAATAATACTTTACAGTTGACCATTCATCATGACCCAGGGAAGTAATTAAAAGACTTGAACTTTCTTGACTAACTGAGAATTCATCATTGGTTATTGATAAAAATTCTGCATCGATTGATTCATCGAAATTGGTTTCATAAACCTGTGCGTTGCTTATTAAAGCTAGACAGGCTAGGATAAGTGTTAAGTAAATTTTTTTCATGTTTTGTGTAATTTTGAGTTAATTTAAAATCGACACAATAAATAAGAAAACATTCTTGGCATGTTAAAAAAAATCATATAATAAACATCTTATAAAAACGTAAAAAAAAGCCTTTTAAAGCTCTATATATGGCATTTAAATATCAATATTTTATAAATTGAAAACACAACAAGCCGTTGCTTAAAAAAGCTATATGGTGAGAAACAATATTTTGATATTTACGAGTATTCGTATAAATATCACAAAAGCATTTTTATAATAGCTTCACTGTTTAAGATGTAAAAAATCTAGCTTTTAATTAGTCATAAAACCCATTTCGGAAAATATAATATCTAAATAGATTCTTTACATCATTGAAATTGTTCCAGAGATGTGATTTAAGTTTTATGTAGCAATTAAAAATATCACCCAATAAAGAAGAGGTGGGTAAATAAAAAAGCCACTCAGAAATCTGAGTGACTTTTAGCCGTACAAAAAATTTATTTTACTGCACAACAATCTTATGAACTGACTGATCTACTTTCAAGATATAAACTCCATTTCCGTTATTTGAAAGGTCAATGCTATTTCCCTCTCCGTTACGAATAAACTTACCCTGAATAGAATAAATCTCCCAACTACTTTCTTTTGATAGTCTAAAGAGACCGTTTTCACTTGGGTTGGGATAAATAGCTATTTCATCTAAATTAATTGAGCTAGAAGTATTGCTTATTACATCCTCCTTAAACTCTAACTTGTCAATATTAAAGGCATAAGTGTTCGCTGTATTAAAATCCAATCTCAACTTGCCTGCTCCCACATCATCAATTGTAATAATTTTTTTGAATTCTGTGTAAGTAGTCCACCCTTGAGTTGAAGGAACTTCAATTGAGCCAATCATTAGTCCATTTAGCGAAAACTGTAGTGTTCCTCCAGTACTAGGTGCTGCAGAAGCTGAAACCGTAACTTCATAGTCTCCTGACTTCTTGACATCTATATTGTACTCAGTAAAAGTGTTGTTTGTAATTGAGCTGATAATTTTATTGCTACCACCGTTTTCTATTTTAATAATTGGTGATTTAGAAATAAAGTTTTCCGCTTCAACTATCCCAGGAATATCGTAAACAGCAGGACTTGGCCCTTTTACATTAAAACGATACACTTTATCTGAATTTAAACAGCCTCCTTGATAGTAGTAAAGCTCCCACTCTCCCATTTCGAATCCAGATTCTGTGCTGACAATAGTTGGGTCTGTGTTTTCTGGCACGAACCTACCTGATTCTATTGATTGCCATTGATAATCCCCACCAAAAGTTGGCTTTAAGATAATTGTATTACCGTAAGAAACGGTAGCTTCTTTTGCTTGTCTAAACATTGTATTGTTTATAGAGTAACTAATGGCATTATCAGCAGTCGAAAGTTCTGCGGTTACCCGTATACTAATTGTGTCTGAAGGCTCACTTTCTCCTTTTGGGGTAAAGATAAAATCACCAAAGTCTGAAGCATCAGTTGGATCAAATAAAAACTCTTCGTGGTATGTAGTAAACTCAAAAATTGAATCTGAGGGTGTTCTCATAATAACATTCAGTGGTGAAAATGTCTTAAAAGGATGGCTAACACTAAGGTTTTCATTACTCATCCACTTATTAGCTAAATACCCTTCCAGCTGAACACGTTCTAATTCATCAATTGAGCGATCAAACACTAACAACTCAGCTATTGGCCCTTTATGGAAATTATCTCCGGTGGTAATGCCACCATCAGCTTGCCCTAAGTAAATAGCTTCATTTAATGTCATAGTCACACCGTTTGGTATTGTATAATTTTTATCTAATACACCGTCAACATAGGTTTTGAATTGATCACCTTGTTTTACTAATACGGTAATAAACGAATATGGTCGTGAACGAAGTGAGGTTGACTGCTGTATAGTGGTTCCCACACCGAGTTCTGAAGCCCCTTCTTCATTAAAACGAAAAAACCATCCGTTTGCCCCTGATGTCATGTTTCCAATTAAATCGGCCGTGCCAGCGGTTCTGTCTTTTCCTTCTCCTAGAATGGCAATGGACCAATCATTTTCAAAAAAATCATCTTCAGTGGTATCAAATAGTTCTAAACCATCTGGTAAATTATCCATACCGAACATTACTGCAGGTAAACCATTAAAGCCAACAGGGTCATAAGCTGGTCGTAAATCTAATGTCGGTGCAACCACCGAGTAATTATTACCTGACTTATCCTGCCATTTATCAATTCTAGAACCTGGTGCTGGTTCACTTCCTGAATTAATATCCATCGCATCTAACCAAAGCATAGGTTCCATACCTAAACTTATCCGTATAGTCAATTGATCCTCTGCACAAAGCACTTGATCTTCAAGCACCGCCCAAGGTTTGGTGTTTTTTCTAGCTTCAACAGTAAATTGCTGAGCTAAAGAAGAAGAGAAGAGAAGTAAAAGAAATGGGATTAAGAAGTTACGAGATTGAAGTATAGATGTTTTCATACGACTATTTTAGGTTAAACATACTAACTAAGAAATGAACAACGAATGAAAAAGCAAAGGTCCCCCGACTATTTATTTTTTCGTTTAAAAATATCTCTTGTAAAGGAGTATACTTGGAATATATCATAAAGGTTTATAAAAAAGTGAGATCATTTGAACACATTAAACAATCCTATTTAAAAAGCTAGCATATCACTAATTGTTTGGGCTGTTCTAGGATAAAGCTAAAACGACTTAAATTATTTTATTAATCTAAAAATCATCGTCTCCCATATCACCGCCTCCGCCATCTTTCATTCGCTCGTTTTTCCTCCGATTGGGTGGATTAATATGGTACGTGAAGGTAAGCATGAACTGTCTTCTACTACGTAAATAGTCTGATTCGAGGTAATAAGTTGGGGCATCCACTACCCTACGCCATTTGCGTGAGTTAAACACATCACGAACACTAAAAACAAGTGTTCCTTTATTACTTAAAACATCTTTTGAAAAGGCTAAGTCCAAAGAAGAAATTGATTTACGTCTACCTTGTGGTGTGTTTTGTGGCGATAAGTAATTAAACATGGCTTGAAAAGTCGTTTTTTTATACAAATCAATTTTTGAAGAAAATTGTCCTCTCCAACCAAATGCATTACGATCTAGAACAAAGTCATCATAATTCCCTATAATTTTTGTGTTAAAAAAATTTAAACTAGCACTTGTTTTCCACCAGGTGGTGAAATCATAATTTGATGTCAACTCCATACCCACGGCATGTTCTGTAGCTAAGTTTACAGGCAGTGTTTGGGTAATTCCTACACTATCAGAAATTGTTATTCGCTGAATCACACCGGTGCTGTGTCTATAATACATACTGGCTAAAAAAGATCCTTTATCAAGATAACCTAAATAACTAACATCAAAGGAATTTGTGTATTCTGGATTTAAGTTTGGATTACCTGTTCTTAAGTTTCTATTATCATTAAAGTTGTAAAAAGGGACAAAATGGCGCGATCGTGGTCGGCTAATTCTTCGGCTATAGCTCCATTGCAATGTGCTATTGCTGTCTATTGGGGTGGAAAGAAATACGCTAGGAAAAAAATTCAAATAGTTGCGATTATTTACTTCGTTAGTTCTAACCAATGTGGTAGTAATATCTGAATACTCAGACCTTAGCCCTAGTTGATAGGAAAGTTTTTTGTACTTATTCCCATACTGCGTATATGCTGCATGAATGTTTTCTTTATAAGTAAAATCGTTATTAAATGCTGGTAAAACTACCTCTTGTCCTGTAGCTGTCTGTTGTGTTACTGCAAAATTATTTTCCACTACTCGTATCGAACTTTTTACCCCTGCTTCAAACCGTCCATTTTCACTAATGGGTTGCACATAATCCGACTGGGCTAAAAAATTAAATTCCTGTTCTAAGTTATCTGAAAATTGATTGAGTAAACTGTCTGGTGTTAAGGAATAAGTTTGGGTAATGGTGGCGTTTTCATTGTCTTTACTTTCAATCACTTTCACGTAATTTGTCCACGTATGATTTTTCTTTTTGAATGTCTTTTCATGTCTAATACTCCCTTCAATCAAACTTTCTTCTTCTAGTTCATTTTCCTCCCTTAATGATTGCTCTACAAACATTTTATTTCCATCAAAATCTATATAGCTATTGCTACTTAAATTATCTCCTAACGATTGCTTGTAAACACTACTTACTGTTAATGTATTTTTCCTATTAATAAATATATCTGTACCCAATTGAATATTGTAGCCTTTATCATTGCGTATTCTTTCATTATCTTTTTGATAATAAAAAATAGAATCATTTTCATTAAAAGTCTGGAAGCTACTGCCTATACCTGGGGTTCTTCTATAGTACACTCCAACACCAGCAAATACATTGAATTTCTTTGTTCTATAGTTCAGGTTAGAGGAAAGTTGGTGTTTATGAGGATATCCCGTGGCAACTTCAAAGTCGGCATTCAAACCATTTTCTCTTTCCTTTTTCAATACAATATTAATAATTCCTGCCCCTCCTTGCGCATCATAGCGAGAGGATGGGTTAGTAATTATTTCTACTCTTTCTATCATACTTCCTTGAATTTGCGTTAAACCTGCTAAGTCACTACCGACCAGTCCTGATGGTTTTCCGTCAATTAAAACCTGTACATTTTCACTGCCTCGCAAAGAAATGTTCCCATCCACATCAACAGAAACCGAAGGGATATTTTCTAGCACGTCAGTGGCATTAGCGCCTGCATTTGTCAAATTCTCTTTTACGTTATATACGCGTTTATCCAACTCTAATTTCATTTGATTTTTTTCTGTGACAATCACCACCTCATCTAATTGTTTTGCCTCTGGCTCAAGTACCACATCTCCTAAATCAATGTCGTTATCAATAAGGTTTATGCGAGGAATCTTTTTTGTTTGAAAAGAAAAAAAGCGCACATATAAAACATATTCATTGGGCTCAAGGGTTAATATAAAATTACCTTCTAACGAGCTTGTCATTGTCTTTGTAGCTACCGAATCCCCTTGTTGAAATATAGAGACTGAGGCAAAAGGAATTGGTTCTCCCATTCCATCTACAACGGTACCTTTGACCTTAAATTCCTGAGCAATTGCACTGACATTAATAATAAAAAAAACAACTATTAGAATGACTTTCTTTTGTACCATCCAACAAAGACAAACAAAAAAGCAGAAGGTTTAAAATGAAATGATAAATATATTCTAAGTAGCGTGATGTGGTAGTTACTAAGGCAATTTTTTTGTTTTCCGGTAAACAAACGTTCAATTATAAATAATAACTGACGAGATTTAAACCACCCATTTTTAACGTCTTAATTCTTCTACAAAAAACGAATTTTTTTCTACAACTAACTTCTGATAGAGAATTTTTGAAAACTTTAGTAAGACTTCTTTGCTTAAATGATTCACGTTGATAAAGTGTTTTCAGTTTTTATAATCAACGTTTGATGATAATCTTGATAATACAGTTTTTCCATAAATCACATTTCATTGGTGTTTGGCATCATTATTTTTTGTTGTTTCTGCATAAAGTGAAATAGAATCTTTTAAAAGTAAAGTATATGAACATATCTAAACACTCAATATTATATGGAATAGCTACCGCTATTATTATGATATTATTTCTTGCATTACTAATAGGATTACGACAATCCCACAATTTTAATTTAAGATTTTTAAATTTTGTCATTTTGGGTTTTGGCGTCTTTTTTTCAATGAGAAGCTATATTGCTAAACGACCTAAACGACCTAACTACTTAACAGGTATAGGTATAGGTTCAATTACTGCCTTATCTGCTTCAATAGTCTACTCAATAACTGGTGCACTCATCTTATTTGCGAGTCCCGACTTTGTTCAGGGCGTTCAAGAATTTGAACCAGAAGGTCAGATTCTAAACCCAATTTCAATTACAGCAATTATGTTATTTGAAACTTTTGTCTTCGGAGCGTTCTTTTCGTACGTCACCATGCAATGGCTAATAAGTGACCGGCCAATGGTTGAGTCACCTAAGGAAGACAATGATATGAAAAAAGAAGATTATATATCGGATAAACCTGTTGTGGAACCTACTAATAATTAAAGTCAATTTAAGAAAACATTAAAAATTTGTCAGACAACCATAAAAAACACTCTTAAGAGTGTTTTTTATGGTGTAAACTAAAAACTCAATCTGGTAGCTCTTTCATCAATAAGCTATCAATACTTTTATATAACTTTCACCTTCTTTTTTCACCAAGTATAAACCAGGATTTACTATTTCGCCATAGCGGTCTTTACCAAACCATTCATACGGCAATTGCTCAGTGAGTATTTCCTGTCCTACTTTATTATAAATGGTCATAGCCCCTTCACCCTCAATCCAAAAACTATCTACATTACCATCACCATCGGGTGAAAAAACGAACACATTATTTTTTTTAATTACTTCTAGCGAAGGTTTTAATTTAACATTTACGAGCTTCGACTCTAAGTATTCTGCTTCTCCTGTAAAGTTGTCATTTCTAATTCTAAAATGATATTCTCCAGTATCGCTTTCAGCATCAATTCTTATATTAAAAACACCCGACCGCGTGCTATCAATAATTAGATTATTCTTAAATAAATAGTAATTGTTGGAGCTCAACCCTGTCGCTATGTTTGCTGAAATAGTTTGCCCAACTCTTACCATTGAATCGATGTCCACTGAAAACGGTTTTTGTGGAAATAATTCAAAATTTATATTCTCTTTATTCGGGTGATTGAGAATTGGGACTAGCTCTTCAAACCCTAATTCATTCTCTACTAAATTAAGCCTTTTAATCACCGAATAATTATTGAAGGAAGGTACATTTTTCAAATCATTTGATTTCAAATGAACAATAAAAACCATATTATTTTCAGAGTACCAGCTTGGCGGCAAAGAATCTATCAAGTTATTATTAGCATAAATATGTCTGGTTCCATAACCTTGATTTAGTTCATTTCTATAAAAAATAGTCGGTAAAACGGTCAATTCATTGTTAGCTAAATTAAGCCAATTTAATGAGGTAAATCCTGAGATATCAGAGGGAAAGGTGTTAATCTTATGCATATTAAAATAAATCGTATCTGCATTTTTGAAATAAAGTATTTCATCAATATTAGTATACCCTTTACCCGTAAACTGGATTCTTTCGATATTTTGATATTCTGTTAATGTTTTTAAGGTATCTATCTGCCTACAATCAGTACTCATGACCAAAGGGAATCTTTTACATAAATCTCGAGCGAACAGTGTATCATTTACTGTCACATACTGACTTAATCCACTTGTGGTCAAACTGAGTAAGAAAATGACGATATTATTCTGAAACGACCACATTGTATTTACATAGTTTACCTGATTGACTTTTTATATAGACTACATGAATTCCTAATGCCGCTTTTTGGTTATTATCATAAAAACCATTCCATTCAAATTCATTTTCGTTTTTCAATGTACTTTTGACCACCTCTTTTCCTAATTTGTTGAATATTGAAACTTGAACATTCTGTTCTTGAGGCAAGGCTAATCGCCAATTCATATCATAGGTCATATTAAATGAATATTCTTTTTTGGATTGACAACTACTTTTTTCAATTTTAAAATCACCTATATCAAATACACATAAATTACTATCTCTGACTTGTACATGATACATTTTATTTCCATCAAGTTGAGTAAAGACAGATGATGAATTAAATTCACCATTATTTACTTTATAATTTAATACTTCTTTTGATTTGTTAACAATAACTAATCGACCATTTTCAGTATCAGCAGCTGACTCATGTGTTTTAACTTCAACATTTGGCTTGTGTAAACATACAGGCTTATCCGTTTTCTGTTTCGGTTCAGATTCTGTTGGCTGCTGCTTTTGAATAGTTGAATCTTCCTCAATAGTTTCTGTTTTAACTACACGCTGAGCTTGTGCCGAATCATTATGACCATCTTTTTCTTTTAAAATAATAACTCCTTTCTCCTCTGCTGTACGTTCTTTTACTTTATCTTTTTCTATGGTATTAACCTCAGTCTTATCAACCTGCTGAACTATTGATGTTACTCTTGAATTCACTCCATTCTTTTGAGTGGTATCTTTTACTGATGTATCAATTACAGTGTCTAAAGTTAATGAATTTGCTTTTCTCTCAAATTTGTGTTCCTCTTTACCACCATTCCTCAAAATGATGCCCGCAGTGATTAATGAGACCAGTACTCCAATTCCCATCCATTTCCATAACCGTATTTTTGGTTGAGCTGTTTGTTTTTTAATTAACTGACTCACATCAGCGATATAATCCATCTCTAACACCTCCAACCCCACTCTTTGAATAGCCACTTCTTTACTCAATACTTCGCTTTGAGCTATTTCGTGTTCAAAAGCTTTGCGTTCAGATTCAGAAAGTTTTCCTTTCAGATAAGCTTCTATTTGATCATATCGTGCTTCAAAATCACTCATACTTGCATCAGCTCTTTAAAAGCTTCATTGTTTCTTATGGTCTCAAATAATTTCTTTTTACATCGGTATTGGTAAGTTTTAGCTACTTCTGCATTACTGATCCCCATTTTTTGAGCTGCTTCTTTCAAGGACATATCCATATAGAAAGTCAACTTCAACAAATCTCTACACATATCTCCCAAAGAGGCCAAGACATTATTCATCAAAACTGACTTTTCTTTTTTGTCTTGTTTGACTTCATCAGAGTGTTGAGAATCGTAAAACTCCATTTCGGAGGAAAGCTGCATTCGGCTTTCTCGTTTTGCTTTCGTTATCCAGGTATTCTTAGCCATTGTGAATAAATAAGCATTCACATCAGTGTTAGCATCTAATTCATCCTTTCTAATTTTCAGAATTAATTTAATAACTACATCGTGGAACAAATCCTCGGCTTGCTGTTTGTCGCCACTGTTTTTCAACACATATTTTTTCAAAGCAGGAAACACCCCTTTGTAAAGATGCTCAATAGCTTTTTTTTCTCCTCCAGCTTTAAATTCTGATATGATGTTGTTTTCTTTAATGGTTTTCTTTTTAAGTTTAGACTAGTGAGAACAAATAAGGTGAACAATATAAGCAAGATTTTTATCGGCACAGCTCTCCTTTTGCTCAAAACAGCATCTTTTTCTCAAAAAATCATTATCTTTAACCCCTCTCCTGATTTCTTTATTTTACAACAAGGCATTACTAATGCAGCTGCTTATGAGAATGAAGCATTGTTTTCATCCTTGAGTTACAAAAACAGGATTGGTCCTTTATCAGACATTCGAGACATTTATTTTGACTTGAGTATTCCCTTAAATGAAAACCAAAAAGGTGGTTTAAAAATCTATTCTGAGCAAGAGACTTCACTTTTCACAAAAAATAAAGTTGCATTGTTCTATTCCTATAGTATTCAGGTTAATCCATCAACCAACTGGACACTTGCAGCCGAAGGAGGCCTTGCCAATATTAATTTCAGTTCAGGTGGAGCTAATATAGCAGGTAGTGCTTTTGCCCCAGATTTATCTTTATCGAGTCTTTTAGAGATAAAAACCATACGCTTTGGACTTTCAATAAAACAACTCACACATTCTAGCCTCAAACCCATTAACTACTCTTTTGTACTTAACCGGTATCTTGAAACGTATCTGGTTTCCACCCATTCAATCAACACTGACTGGTCTCTAAATGCAGGAGCCAACCTAATATGCTATGCTGACTTTTATATCTGGGACACAAATGCGAAAATTTCATACAAAAAAAACATAGGTGTACTGGTTCGATATGGTCAAAAAAACAATTATGCTATTGGTGCATTCTCTAACTTAGCCGACTTATTGGATTACCACATTCAATTGGCTCTTAGTTATTCGAATGCTTACTATCCAGGAATTCCTAATTCAAATACCGTATCGGTATTTTTGTCTGTATCAAAATAAGTCATTATACAATTTATGAACTACACGACAACATCGAACAACCTACTTTGTTTCTAGCCCAATCTGGTCGTTTGGCAAACCATTTTTCAGATTCAGGCTGTTCTTCATACGGTTTTTTCAACAACTGATACAGTTCATCAATCAACGAATAATCACCTTTATCTGCATCATCTATAGCTAATTGCGCCATATAGTTGCGGAGAACATACTTAGGATTCACTTTATTCATTGCACTTTTTCGTGCTTCATTTGATTGTTTTTCTTTCACTAAACGTCTAGCATAACGTTCAAACCAATGAATCCACTGTTCTTTAATTGCTCCCTCAATTTCACTTGGAGAATAAAATGCTTCATGCACAAGCGTCAAACCTTGTGAAGTTTTCTCTGGCTGAAAATCTGCTAGCTTACGGAAAAACAAGGTCATATCTGTCTCAGACAGCTGCAAGACACTTTCCAATGCTTCTATCAGTTCGCCATCGCTGTCTTCCGCTTCTAACAAACCTAATTTTGACTTTATCATGGACAAATATTTCGAGGTATATGCTGTCCTATAGTTGTTCAAAACTGTTTCTAGCGGCTTTGCATCGTCAATTAGAAAGTATAAAGCATTGGCTAGCTTGTATAAATTCCATAAGCTAATCTCAATTTGATTTCCAAAACGGTATCTTTTATATTGTCGATCAGTCGTGTTAGGCGTCCAGTCGGGATCATAACCTTCCAACCAACCATAAGGTCCATAATCTATTGTTAACCCTAGTATGGACATATTATCCGTATTCATTACCCCATGCACAAACCCCACACGCTGCCAATGGATAATCATATCTAAGGTTTTTTGAGCCACTTCTTTAAAAAATTGCACATATGTTTCTTTCGATGGGTCACCTAAGTGCGGATAAAAATATTTGATGGTATAATCAGTAAGTGTTTTTAAAGTGTTTTTATAATCTCGAGCCGCGAGAATCTCAAAATTACCAAATCGAATAAATGAAGGTGAAACTCGACATACCACGGCTCCTTTTTCATATTCCGGGTTCCCATTGTATAGTACGTCCCGCAATACTTGATCACCAGTTAATGACAACGATAAAGCTCGAGTAGTAGGTACACCTAAATGAAACATAGCTTCACTACACAAATACTCCCGAATGGAAGACCGTAACACAGCCAATCCATCCGCTGTGCGTGAGTAAGGTGTTTCCCCGGCCCCTTTTAATTGCAAAGCCCACCTTTTATTGTTATATACAACTTCAGCTAAGTTGATTGCTCTTCCATCACCTAACTGTCCTGCCCAATTACCAAACTGATGCCCCCCATAACTCATCGCATAGGGTTGTGTGTTTGACAAGACTGAATTACCAGTAAAGACTGCTAAAAACTCCTTAGATTGACTATCCTCTGGTGTTAAACCTAATTCATTTAACATTTCTTTGGAATGATGAATGAGTTTTGGCTGCTGAGTATGTTTAGGTGCTACATACGAATAACATACATTTTTAACTTGTCTTCGGGAATTATCCAGCAAGGGATCTCCGGGTAACTCTTTATTGAAGGTATCTTGGATGTTGAGTTTCATAGTAAACACTTAATTCTTTCTCAGTTAAACTATAACCAGATAATTAGCTAATCCGTTTTAAAATGGACAAAAAAAAACTGACTACTTATCGTAATCAGTTTTATGACTCTTATTCAAATAGGAAATATTATCCTAAATATGTTCTTAAAATGCTACTTCTTGAGCTTTTTCTTAATCGTCTAGTCGCTTTCTCTTTGATTTGACGCACTCGCTCACGAGTAATGTTAAACTTCTCACCAATCTCTTCTAATGTCATGGCGTCTTCACCATTTAATCCATAATAATAGGTAATAATGTCTGACTCACGACCGGTCAATGATGATAAAGCTCTTTGTACTTCTCTTCTTAATGAATCAGCCATCAAATCTGAATCTGGTGTTCCAGAATCAGTATTTTCTAATACATCAAGCAAGTTGTTTTGTTCACCACTTACGAAAGGTGCATCAACAGAGATGTGTCTTGCAGACACCTTCATGTTGTTACTCACTTCATCCGCAGTAATTTCTAATTCTTCTGATAATTCGTCAGCTGTAGGGTCACGTTGAAATTTTTGCTCAAGCTCTGAGAATTTTTTAGATATCTGATTGATAGAGCTTACTCTGTTAAGAGGTAGTCTTACAATTCGAGATTGTTCTGCTAAAGCTTGCATAATAGATTGTCTAATCCACCATACAGCGTACGAAATAAATTTAAACCCACGACTTTCATCAAATCGAGAGGCGGCTTTTACCAAACCTAAATTACCTTCATTAATTAAATCTCCGAGTGTTAACCCAGAATTTTGATATTGTTTGGCAACAGAAACAACGAAGCGCAAGTTAGCTTTCACCAACTTATCTAAAGCTAACTGATCACCGGCACGAATCTTTTGTGCAAGAATTACTTCTTCATCTGCAGTAATCAAATCAACTTTACCGATCTCAAGTAAATACTTATCAAGAGACTGACTTTCACGGTTCGTTATTTGTTTTGATATTTTTAACTGTCGCATAACTAAAGTTCGTTCTACTTACTTTTTGGTATTCCTTATTTATTAATACTCGTAAACTTATTTAAAAAGTCAACTGTTAGTTAACGTATAAAAATGAAGTTTATGATTAAAGTCAACCAAAAAAGCCATCTTATTAGATAGCTTTTTTAATTAATTGATAATAATAATTAGTCGATTAACTCAACATTCACGGCATTTAAGCCCTTTTTACCTTGCTCTACTTCGAATTGTACTCTGTCGTTTTCACGAACTTCACTGATTAAGCCACTTACGTGAACAAAGATATCTTCACTTGAATCTGCTGGTTTAATAAATCCAAAACCTTTAGACTCATTGAAAAATTTTACTGTTCCTTCTTTCATAATTATATAATTTACTCTTTTTTTTATACTTATTTGGTGGCACAAGATTTAGTATACGTTAATAACTATTTAATGGTTATATCTGCATCCAAAGCTAACTCAAAATTAACAGATAAAGTTTCACTTTCACCCGAACACAATAAATTATCAATACTAAATTCGATTGAGTTATGTATTAAAACAATACTATTGGTGATGTTTTGGGAAATAACAATATCGTTAAAATATTGTGTGAGTCCTTTAAATTGATTTTTCAGAATGATACTCTTGTGTCTAATTATTATTTACTTTTCATAGTAGGCTAGTCAAATTTAAAAATAAGAACTCACCCAGCCCATTATTACACAAATGTAAATCGAAAATATTTTTAATCCTACATATTATATAGTTATTAAAACATTAAGTTCATTAACTTGTCAAAACGTTAGTCCGAGTGTTTAAAATGTTATTAAATAAAATAAAGTTTCTCATATTTTTTTTAACAATATCGTCAGCCTTCACTACTAAAGGTCAACAAAGTATAAACATTACTGGGCAATGGAATGGAATTATTGGCATTCCTTTGGGGGAGGATATTGTTGGAGAGTATTATTTCAATCAAAACGGCACACAACTCACTGGACATGTTAAAACAAACGCACTCAATAAAAGGGATTCATCTGATGTTGTTATTTCAGGAACAATAAAAGGCAACACAATACATTTTAAAAGCACAGAATTTATTTACCGAGTGGGCCCGGGCTGTTTATCCGTAACTGATTTAGAGTATTCTGTTAAGAATGGTATTGAAAGACTAACTGGAAAATGGAAAGGTGATTGGGCAACAACTACTTGCCCACCAGGTGTTTCTGGTAATATAAATTTGCTTAAATTATCAGAAGTCATTAAGGAAAAAATAGCACCTGATCAAAGCACTATCAACGAAGATGATTATGAAGGATTAGCATTACAAAAAGAACTTCTAAAGCGAAATTATTATGCTTTAGTCATTGGTGTACAACAATATACTGATGATAACATACACGATTTAGATCATCCTATTAAAGATGCTAAAAGTATACAAGATGTTCTCTTAACATACTACACTTTCCCATCGGAAAACATCTTTTTCCTTTCAAATCCAACAAGAACAACTATTATAGAAGCGTTTGATGACTTGAGTAATCGAGTGACAGAAAATGACCTTCTGCTCATTTTCTACGCAGGTCATGGAATTTGGGATCATCAATTAAAACAAGGTTTTTGGCTTCCGTCAGATGCAAATCATAATTCCAAAGCACACTGGCTTTCCAATAGTACTATAAGGGATTATATTGGCGGAATTAACTCTAAACACACTTTATTAATTACTGACGCTTGTTTCAGCGGAAGCATTTTTAAGGAAAGAGGCATCAACTTTGAAAGTAGCAAAGCAATGTTGGAAATGTACCGGTTAACTAGCAGAAAAGCAATGACCAGCGGTACGTTAAAAACAGTTCCTGATAAAAGTGTTTTTATCAAGTATTTAATCAAAAATTTACAAGATAATACACACCCATTATTGTCTGCTGAAGAATTATTTCAATCGTTTAAAATAGCAGTCATCAACAATAGTCCTAATGGTCAAGTTCCACAGTACGGTGCTATTGGACAAGTTGGCGATGAAGGTGGCGATTTTATTTTTCTCAAGAAGTAACCTATTGAGCTTTAAATTTCCAGACGATGCTTCCTTGACTTTGCTCTGGTGGTCTGCTGCCTGATGTTCTTTCAAATGAAAGTTCATTTTTAATTCTATCAATTAGAATATTTTCTTCTTCTGGTGTAAAGCCTGAACTTAATACTTTAATTCTACTCATATCTCCATATTCGTCTACGACAAATGACAGTTCAATGATGCCTGAATGTTTAATTCTCTTTTCTACGGGTTGACCTACGGCTTTCCATCCGCCACCAATGCTTGCGTTAAATGACCCGTCAGACCCTTTTGTGCCATCGGTTCCACCACCTGGGTTTTTATACAATAAGGAAGAGTCTACAGAGGTATTGCTTCCCTTGTCCCCTGCTTTCTGGGTGTCACCATTGTTGTTGGGTTTTGGATTACCAGCCTCTGTGGTTTTAGGTTTTGGGTCGACTACAGGTTTATCGCTTGGTTTTTTATCTTCTACTGGTTTACTCTCTACGGGTTTAGGTGTTTTCTTTGTTTCACTGGCTGCGGTTTCGGGGGATTCAACATCCGTAACCGCTTCAGAAGCATCGGTAACATCCACAACTTCTTCCACATCGTTTTCAGGACCTTCAATCGCATCTACAGGTTCTGACTCCTCAGGTGTGGCTTCTTCTTCACTTTCTTCGGTTGCTTCTGTAGGCTCAGCATCGCTTTTTAGGTCACTACTTCCAAAATCAGAACTTCCCATATCCACAATAACGCCAATATCGCTCATGCGATTGGGAGGGCCTGGCGATTTATAACAGGTCACTAAAAGAAACGCAATCAAGATAAAAAGTAAATGAACCATGATTGAGGTGGTTATCCCGATTTTATCGTTCCGTTTTTCTTTAGGACTGAGTTGATTCATTAAAGCTTAACTTATTTAGGACTTGTAGATAAGGATACTTTGGCTTTGAGACTGGCGGCTATTGCAGCAACTTCCATAACGTCATTGTATTTGATATCCTTGTCAGCACGAATTGCTACTACATTTTCAACGCCTTCTTTTTCTGGTAAAATAGCTCTTAGTTCCTCTTCTAAGGTTTCAAGTGTCACTAATTTATCTCCAATCTGATATCGCATATCATTGGTGATTGTCACACTAACGGTTTGAGGAATAATTGGCGATTTTTTTGAACTTGGAAGGTTTACGGGTAAACCAGACTCCACAACACCAGAAGTAAGAATGAAGAAAATCAATAGCAAAAACACCAAATCTGTCATAGACGACATGTTAAATGATGGATCTACTTTATGTCTCGATTTTAAATTCATACAAACTTTTTTATTGATGCGGTTCTTGTAATAAATCCATAAACTCAATCGCACTTTGTTCTATTCCATGAACAATTTTTTGTATTAATGCTACTAAGTAGTTGTAGGCGATGTAAGCAATTACCCCTACAATTAAACCAGCAGCTGTAGTAACCATTGCTTCATAAATACCACTTGCGAGATCTTTTGCACTTACTTGGCCTTCAATTTGAGCAATCGAGATAAATGCTTTAATCATACCAATTACCGTTCCTAAAAACCCAATCATTGGACCTGCCCCTGCTATAGTCGCTAAAGCGGATAAATTTTTTTCTAATCGGTTCACTTCAATTTTAGCAACATTTTCAATGGTTGCTTCAATGGTACTCATTGGGCTTCCTAAACGTTGAATTCCTTTGCCAATCATGCGTGCAACAGGCGTATCTTCTGACTCACACCATGCTTTTGCGCCTTCAATATCCCCTTTTGCCACCGCTGCTTTTACTTTTTCTACTAAGCTTGACGGATCTTTTGCTGCAGCGCGAATAGAAAGATAGCGTTCAATTAAAATATAAACAGTCACAAATGATAATATAAAAAGGGGAATCATGACCCATCCCCCTTTAATTAATAATTCTAACATGTTTACATCGTTACCTTCTACAGGAGGTAAGGTCACCTCATTAGAGGTTATTTGTAAAAAGAGTGTTTTCATTGTGTTAAAATCCAAATATCGTTTCCTAATTCATTTATAAGACCTTCTCTCCGCTGTAAAGCTTTTTCTTTTGAGTCGTAATGGCCTACAGATACTTTGAAGTATCCGTCCAAGTTTAAAACTTCTCCATCATATTTATTTGCTAAACGATTGGCATACGACTTTTTAGAAAATACACCAGCAATCACATGATAGTTATGATTGTCGATAGTAGTTTCGTTTGGCTCTGTGGTCTCATTTGTGATTGCTGTACCCCAGGTATCACCAGAAGTACTTGAAGCTTCATTAATTGATGAGTCAGTTTCATCTTCTTCCGAAGTAGAGGGATATTCCTCGGAGCTAGTTGAATCTGATTTTAAAGAAGGAAAAACAGTTGCCATTAAAATATCTCCATCATGATCTTTTACTATAAATAAAGATGCTAACATAGCCACCATCAAAACTATTGGCAAGATTATAAATAAGGACTTCTTGGATGTTTCTTCTGTTTCAACTTGTTCTTCTTTTTTGATAGGCCCTCTAGGTGTCGGTGAAGGTGTTTGTTCCATAGCTTTTTCTATTTCTCTTCGTTCTATTGGTTTAAAATATAAATCAGGTAACCCAAAACTATCTTCTAAAAAATTAGTTGTACTGGTTGATTTAAATTGTAATCTTTTCTCGGTGTTGTAGCTAAAAAAACCTATCTCATTCAAATGATAAATACCATCTTTTTCTAATACTCCACGAATACCTTGCACAAATTTTGAGACTTGTTGTGTAGCTTCTTCTGGTGAAATAGCTTCGTATTTGGCTACAGCACTCACTAACAACCCATCATTTTCTTTTAAACTTTCATTAAAAGCTAAACGCTTGGATGGTGGTGTAAAGGTATTTTTTATTGGGTGGATTTGAGAAGAAGCATCATGCGTAATAATCCCACCAAAATTGGGGATAACCACACAATTGTGTTTATACAATAACGCTTTTAATACTTGCTCTATCATGTGCTCTAAAATGAGTATGTTGCTCCTAACATTAAGTTAAAGCCTCTGACAGGATAGTATTGATAAAATTGATAATTCTTTGACAGCAAGTTGTTTAACTGTAAAAATGTTGAAAGTTTCTTATTAAAAGAGTATTCAACACCCAAATTTAAATCAATAATCGGATCAAGCTTTATGCTTTCCGATGTCAATACGTCCAACGACTTTATTCCACTAATATAGAAAATATCTGTGTTTACCGTCAAATTCTTCTTGATTTTATATTCAGCAAATAGTTTTGATTGAAGGGTCGGACGGTGAAAAGCATAATCAAAATTGCTCATATTATACGAGTTAATATCAACAACTAACCCGACTCCATATTTTTCGGGCTTGGAATATTTAAGTTCTGTTTTAAAATTCACCACCGTGGTATTATCTTCATCATATGCTACTTCAAACTCCATTGGAGCGGATAAATTATTCAAGAAAATATTGAAATATTTATAGTTCTGGTATGCCAAACGGGTGTCATACGACAATTTATCGTTGATTGACCCTTTTATCCCTCCATAAAACTCAATGGCTTTATTGGTGTTTAAGAGAATAAAATCACTTCCTAAAAATTGATTTTGTCTAACTAGTGAAGTATACGTGTTACGGATCATATCGCCAGAAAGACCTACATACCCCGACAATTGATCTAGTACTTTCACTTCAACATGCAATTGTGGGTATACATGGACATTGCTCCTGTCGGATAAGGTGTCATTTTCATACACTACCTTAGCCCCTGCATTCACTGTCAAGCTACCTTTTTTGTAATAATACATCGGTTTTATCCCCAAAAAGTTTCTTGTAATGGAAGAGGAATCACTTCTTTTCGTAAAGAAAGACTCGACATCAAGTCGAATAAATGACTCTTCGTTTAAACTATATTTTCCGTTTGCGCCTAAGCTAAATTGTCTTTCTCTCGCATCGAACTTATCGCCAGCCAATGCATAACCACCATCTATCCCAAATGAAAACGCATCCGTAAGTCGGTTGTGGTAACCGATTTTTGTGGTTAAAAACTTAAGTGCTTGTTGGCTTGAATAATCGTCAAACGTTGAATCATCTGAAATTAAATTTACACCATAATATTTAAACCCTAATCGTTCAAAGTTCACATTTGCTGTAAAAAACGAAGCGTCAGATAGATTATATTTCCCTGTGAAGTCAAACAAGTTTTGGCTATTGCCAGAAGCACTTTTATTCACCGGACCATTTTTTGAGGACAGATGTTTGAAGTTTGCGGAATAAATAAAATCCTCATTTCTGCCACTACCTGTGAAAACATCTAAATAAGGGGTGACATAATTGCCAAAACCTGCACGTACATAATGTCTTTCTAATGGAGATAAGTCATCACTTTTAACTGTAAAAACTCTAATTTTTTGATCTAAAGGTGATAGTTGAAGTGAAAAGTCTTGTGCCTGATATGTTTGTTTCTCTACCTCTACCTTTCTTGGCACAGGATAGGTTGCTCCTTCGTACACGCGTTCGGCTGAATCTAACTGAATCTCCAGCTCTACTTCTTGTACGAAAGAGGTAGAAATACCTGACCCATCACCATCTTGAGCGAACGTAGTTCCCCAGGTAAGTAAGGTAACAAAGAGAATATGTAATTTATTCAGTTTCAACATTGACAGAATCGATTGCTTGTATTGCCTTATCCTCAGGCGCATTTAAATCTATTTGAATCACTTTTTGAGTTTCAACTTTTTCTTTTGACTGTTGCTCCTCCAGCGTTTTCAATTTGGCTATTGCTTGTTGCACCACCTCTTTTACAGGGGAGTTGTCTACGAGCGATTGTAATATGGCTTTAGCTTGAAACAACTCATTCAATTCAATGTCATTCTCTGCAATTAATAAGTACGACTTACCAACCCATGTTTGGTAGGATGGGAAGTTTTTATTCATCTCATACAACACCTCGATGGATTGTCTGTACTTGTTCTGATCGTATAAAATTTTTCCTACATAATAGTTTGCTTCTGCCCCGAATTCATCAGCGGAAGTGTTTACAATATGTAAAAACTCATCGATCGCTTGATCCAGGCTGTCTCTTTGGTAACTTACCTTAGCGGCAAAAAGCCCTGCTTCAGTTTTTACATAACCTGGTATTGATGGATCATTCAGCACCCTGTCTGCATACATCATGGTGCTATCCAAGCTATTCAAATGATAAGTGGCATTTACCAACACCGTTAACGCATCGGCTTGTTTTCTTCGATTGGTAGCTACATTAAGCAATTGTTCTGCATTGGTTTTCGCTTTTTCGTATTTGCCCAAATCCAAATACATTTTACTCAATTTGATTAATGACTTCTCATAGTTGTCTTTAGTACCATTCGTTTTTACTTGCTCGTAATAATACGCAGAGCTGTCATATTTTTTCAACTCATAATACGAATCAGCTAAATAGTAAATTGCTTGGTTTTTGTAAGATGAATTGGGATAGTTTTTCAAGAAACGGTTGAATTTAGTAGCTGCTAACTCGTTTTCAAGTGCGCGATAGTTCACCTCTGCGGCTTCAAATCGAATTTTTTCTATCGACTCATTGGTAGGGTTGCACGATTCAAATTTGTTCAGTCGCGGATCGAACTCATTACTTCGGTTTAAGTTAGACAATGCTTGTTGTGCGCCAGCAAGTGCACTTTCCGCTACATCTTCTTGGCAGAAATTATCCAACACCTGATCGTAATCTGCTAATGATTTTTGGTATTTACCTAAGTTAAAGTATGTTTTACCACGCTTTAATAAGGCTACAGGATACATTTTATCTGCACTGTATCTATTAATATAATTGGTATAAAGACCTTCAGCTTTTTCGTATTTACCATTTTCAAATGCTACGCGAGCTCTATTATAACTTGCTTTCACCCGATAAGGCGATTGCGGGAAGTTCTTTTCCAAATAGGCAAAACTTTCATCACTTTTTTCTAGCTGATCGCTAATGGCATACACTAGCCCCAATTGATAATACGCATAATCTGCGCCTGCAATTTTTCTATCAATGGCTGCTTTGTATTGTTTGATGGCCTCATCGTAATTTTTTTCGAAATAATAGCAATCACCCAATCGCAAAAAAGCATCCCCATACATTTTGGTATCTTTTACTTCAGAGGCAGCTAAGAATTTAGAGAAGTGTTCTTTTGCTTTTTTATACTCATTACTATTAAAATACGCATAACCAATTCCATAGCGTGCTTTTAAAAAGATGAGTGAACGTTCTGAGGTCAACTGAAAAACACGAGCATAAGCATTAATAGCTGATTGCCAGCTATATTTCAGGGAATAGGTTTCACCTTGTAAATACTGACATTCGGCTTCGATTTCCTTCTTAACGGGATACTTAAGGGATTTCTCTAAGTAAACCAATGCCTTGTCAAACTCTCGTTTATTATATAACTCCACTGCTTTTAAATAAGCTACATGCTGGTAGTTTTCTTTCATCTTTGGCGTGAGGTAGGGTTGCGACTCCAAATACACTAAGGCTTCATTGTAGTTATTAGAATACACATAAGCATCACTCAACAACTCTTGACTTTTTTCTTTTCGTGAACTTCCAGGAAATAGTTTATCGAATTCTGCAAAGGCTTTAATTGCGCGATCAAAATGCTCTAATTCATAATTTAACCGACCCACATCATACAAAGCGGCTTCTTGGATACTGGTATTATAAGTTGATCGTGAAGCTTCTGTTAGGGCTGTAAGAGCATATACTTTATTATTATCTGCAATATAGGCCTGCCCTAAGTAATAAGAAGCATATTGTCCTAAGCTGTCTTTAGAATCTGCGACTTCCTTAAAATATTCAATGGATTTTTGGGTCTTGCCATCTTTCAAGTTAGCATATCCTGCTCTGTAATTAATTTCTTTATCTGGGCTCTTTTTAGCGTCTAAATAAGCGTTAAAATAAGTTGCAGCTTTGGAATAGTTTTCCATTAAAAAATAGGATTCTGCAGTTAACTCGACAATCTCAGCTTTAGCGGATACCTTTTCATTGCTCTTAATGATTGGCTCGGTATAGTCGACTAAAGTTTTGTAATCTTTTTTCTTGTAATAGATGTTGGCAATCATGTAAGGTACAATTTGCTTGTAAACCCCATTTTCTTCTGCCACTTTTAAATCACGGATGGCCGCATCGTAATTATCTTTTTTAAACTTAATGTAGCCTGAATAATAGTTTGCAGCATATTTATATTTATGATCGTTATTTTTTACTGCCTCAAAATGTCTTTCTGCGTTGTCTAAATCTTTGGTAATGAAATACGCATACGCCAAGCTGAACTCTACTTCGTAACGCTCTTTTTTATCGAGAAATGAAAAATCGGTTTGGCTTAAGTATTTAATCGTTTTTTCGTATTTCTGTTTTCGGTAATAATAGGTACCTAGCTCGTAATAGGCACGATTTGCCAGCGGATCAGTGGGTGATTTTTTAAGGAAGTCTAAAAATAAATCTTCCGCATTGGGCTGTTCCAATTGCAAGGCACATAGCGCCACATAAAAATTTGCTTCTTTACGTGTTAATTCACTGGTAGTGGTTTTCGCAATTTCCACAAATAGCGGGTAGGCTGAAGCATATTTTTCTTTTTGAATTAAATCTTTCGCTGATTGATATTGGACTAAATCAGGAGTCTTTTTCAAGGTATTTTGCCCGAAACAACTTAGGGTTGTCCACAAAAAACTAACAAAAACAAAACAACTAATTTTTCTCATATCCTAACAACTACAACTTCTTCTTTATTAATTTTATTATCTTTTAAGCAGAAGAATTATAGTAAAACTATAAAATATTAAACCCAGCTAAATAAATCGTGAAAAAGTATTTATCCACATTTACACATGTAACAATTTAAACACCAATTCTTTCATGATGTCTTCTTCTTTCATGCTACCGCCTTTAATTCCTTTGGATTGTAAATCGGCATCTTTTAAGAACCGGATGCAATTAAACGTAGCGGTTAAATTGTAATTTCGGATGCCCGTCAAATAGTCTTTTGCAAAATAAGGGTTCACTTTTAACACCGATGCAATGTTGCGTTCGGATTTGTCTTGTTGGTGATGTGCCATGAGCAAACGAGAATAAAACCCAAATAATACCGTAATAATTGGAATTAAAGGGTTGCCTTTAGGGTCTTGTGCAAAATAGTTGATAATGCGGTTCGCTTTTACGACATCTTTAATCATTAGAGCTTTCTGAAGCTCAAAAACGTTGTAGTCTTTACTGATACCTACAAATTTTTGAATGTGATCTTCTGTGATCTCACTCCCTTTTGAGGGCACATTAATGATAATCTTTTCAATTTCATTGGAAAGTCTCGCCAAGTCGCTCCCTACCGACTCTGCCAATAATGCAGTTGCTTTAATACCTATTCGGTACCCACGCTCTTTGACGTAGTCCCCTACCCACGCGGGTATTTTATTGTCATACAGCTTTTTGGTGGTCACCAACACCGCGTTTTTATCAATGGTCTTTGCTAATGCTTTTCGTCCATCGAGCACCTTGTTCTTGTGACAAAACACAAGTATGGTGGAAGGCAATGGGTTGGCGATGTAGTCCATTAACAACTTTGCTTCATTTTCACGGCTGAGTCCTTTTAAGTCTTGTGCTTCTTTGATGATGACCACTTGACGTTCGCTCATCATGGGAAACCTACGCGCATTTTGGATGACTACATTCACATCAATATCGCGACCATAAAGAATGACCTGATTAAATCCTTTTTGAGATTCTTCTAAGGCATTTTTTTCGATGTAGTCAGAAATTTGATCGATATAAAATGCTTCCTCACCTTGTAAAAAGTACACTGGGCGGTATTTACCTCCTTTAAGTTCGGTTAAAATTTTGTTCGCATCAACAGCAGCCATGTTGCAATTTATAACAGAAAGTTTAAAGATTATGAAAGTGTTGAAAAGTAGTGATTTAAAATGTAACTCCTAAGTCATGTGGGAGTACACCTTGCTTTGTTTTATAAAACCTTAGTTATAAAGGAGTTAAGCTCTAAAACGATATCGACAAGTGAGAAAACTAAGGTTTAACTTTCCTAGGCTTTATTTTATTTTCACACCATAAATCAACCTTTATAAAAATCTTCATGCACAAAGACGCCTTAAGCTATCAACTTGTTGAAAGATGTAACCCAAAAACATTTAATTAAAGTAGCTAAACAACTTGTTAATGACTGGATAAAAAAACTTCCTGAGTTTGTGAAATGGAAAATTCATTTTAATGAAAATGGTGCTTTTACAGACCTATCTTATTGGTTACTAGAAACATCTGACCAAAATATAGAGAAAGAGATAAGCCATATACCCAATGCGGTCAAATAGTTTCGAAATATCTCCAGAAAATACTTACGCTTGTGGCTACATCTTAAGAATCGCTACTATACCAGCGCGCTTTCTTTTTTTTATTGTACCGCCTACTATCGGGTGATTAAACCTTCCCTTAATCATCGACTATATTTTTTACTTTTAAGCATAAAATCTAACTATAAGTATCTTAAATTAAAATTTACAAGTATTTGAGGAGAAAAGAAATTTATTAGCAGCATATGAAAAACGACAATAAATTTGATCGATTGTTGTAATACTTTTTGCACTAATTATCCTTTTAGAATAAAAAAAATATAATAGAGCTTAATTTTTTTTGCTCCTAATTTATTTCGACATCTTATTTTACACAGTTCAGGGGGAAGAAACTTGAAAAAAGACTTAAAAAGTTCTCCAAGCACTTACTCATCATAAGAGTAAAAAGTAATAATTCAACCTCAACATCACCTTCATACATTTTTGCTCACAAACAGATAGTTTTTTAGATTAGACTTTCTAAGTAGTGTAAGTAAACAAACTATGGATAAAGAAAAACTAAAACGATCACTCGGGTTCTGGGATATTATCATGTTTGGGATAGGTTCAGTGTTAGGTGCGGGAATTTATGCTATCATAGGTCAAGCTGCAGGATTAAGTGGCAACATGCTGTGGTTAAGTTTTATCATTGCTGCTATAGTGGCATTACTTACGAGTCTCTCTTATGCGGAATTTGTGAGCAAATTCCCCGATGCTGGTGGAAGTTATGAATATATCAAACAAGGCTTAGGTAAAAAAGCGGCACTCTACATGTCTATTTTTATGGCATTCGTTGGCATTATTGCTCCAGCTGCCATCGCCATCAGTTTCGCGGAATATTTAAATCGACTATTCGAATTTCCCCATTGGATAGCGATAATCGGCATTGTGTGCTTAATGGCATTTTTCAACATTATAGGCTCCAAATACAGTTCACATTATAATAAGATAGCCACGGTAATCACTTTATTAGGTTTAGGACTGGTCATAGGATTCTGTATCCCCGACTGGGAAACCGTTGAACTTTTTGAAGTGAGTGATGAGGGTTATACAGGTATATTTGCGGGAGCGGCGCTAATCTTTTTCAGTTATGTGGGTTTTGAAGACTTGGTAAAGTTAGCGGAAGAGACCAAAGACGCTAAGACCGTTATGCCCAAGGGCGTCTTAGCAAGTGGCGTTATTGTGCTCATTATATATTTAATGATAGCGATTAGTGCCTTAGGGACATTTAGTCCATATGAACTTGCTCAAAAAAATGGACCACTAGCTGCCGTTATCCAATCTCAATGGAGTGCGCTAGGTGGTACTATATTAGCCATAGTAGCTTTATTTGCTACGAGTAACACCATTATGAGTAATATCATTGGTACCTCACGATTACTCTATGACGTAGCCCGCGATAGTAAAATATCCTGGCTCGAAAAATTTACTACTACAAAAGGGATGGGTAAAAACACCCCCAATTATGCTATCGCTGCTATCGCACTTGCTGCAATTGGTTTTGGTCTTATTGGCAACTTAAAAATTGTCGCCTCCATAAGTAATATCTTTATATTTATTGTTTTCGGCATGGTGAATGTAGCCTTAGTGAATTATCGTGTTAAGAACAAGTTAGAAGAAAACGAAAATACGTTTAAAGTTCCCCTAAACATAAAAAAAATACCAATCCCCACTGTTTTAGCAATAATTTCTATTACAGTGCTATTTGGCTTTAACTTATACAATTTGATTCAAGGAAATGTATGAAATTGTGATAGCCAAACGGTAAATTTTAACCTAAATCAGTCGGAATACTTTAGTTTCCTCTGCAAATTTAAAAAATCAATATTCCTTCCGCTTTATTATCTCTGACAATACAAAAGCCTTTTTGAAACTCTCAGAGTCATCTAACATATCGGCAAAAATATTCCGCTTCTCTTCTTTGATTTCGTAGTCATCAAAACGCCTATCTGGATCACGGTCTTTGTCCGTCATGACCACCGAAGAACCGTACTTCTCTTTTAATTCCTTCAATGAATTCACCATCGGCTCATGCTTCGGTGTTTCTTTCTTTACGTCTTGTCGAACGACATTAGGACGTGATTCTCGCTTTAGCTCACCAGAAAATTTGCGTAGCACCTCATCAAAATCATTTGTTGGTACCGCAGTAACATCCCGTTTTCTGTCGTCCAAGAACTGCCCACCTTCTTCTCTTTGTGCCTTTTCTTGGTATTTTTTGTATAACTGAAATATCCACCCAATGACCGCAATCACGATGTAAACCCAAAAATCAACCCCAGCTTGAAGATATTCCATTTCCATTCTCTAAATGTCTTATTTTTATTTTAAATTCGATGCGCTTTTCTACTTAAATTCAATTTAGGACGACAGATTTAAGTTGAAAGTATGAGGTAGAAAAAGTAAAGTAGAAAGTACAAAGACTAAAGTATAAAGGATGAAGGATTAAAGATGGTTTTAGAATCAAGATAAAACGCCAGTATCTGGTTACTTATATCTAATTGTCTAACATCTCACTCCTCACTACTCAAGTCTAACAATCTAATATCTAACAGTGCAGCTAAGCAAACTTGAAATAAAAGGATTTAAAAGTTTTGGGGATAAGGTCACACTCAATTTTGATGATGGCATTACCGGAATAGTAGGTCCTAATGGATGTGGGAAGTCGAACATCGTAGATGCCATTCGCTGGGTTTTGGGTGAGCAAAAGACCCGTGCTTTGCGATCTGACAAGATGGAAAACATCATTTTCAATGGTACAAAAAACCGTAAAGCATCGCAAATGGCAGAAGTGTCGTTGACCTTCAACAACACCAAAAACCTACTTCCAACTGATTATTCTACCGTTACGATTTCCAGACGCTATTACCGTTCTGGTGAAAGTGAATATTTGCTAAACAATGTTGCTTGTCGACTAAAAGATATCACCAACCTGTTTTTAGATACTGGTATCGGATCCGATTCATATGCCATTATCGAGTTAAAGATGGTGGACGATATTTTAAATGATAAAGACAACTCCAGAAGAACACTATTTGAAGAAGCTGCTGGGGTTTCGAAGTTTAAAGTCAGGAAAAAACAAACCCTCAAAAAATTAGAGGACACCGACAAAGATTTAGAACGTGTTGAGGATTTACTCTATGAGATTGAGAAAAACTTAAAATCACTTGAGCGACAAGCTAAACAAGCTGAGAAGTACCTTTCAGTTAAAGAGGAATATAAAAAATTTAGCATCGCCTTAGCGAAACTGAGCCTCGAAAAACATCGTGAGCTATTCAACTCCCTTAACAAACAAATTGACGAGCACAAAATACATAAAACAGCGCTACACAAGCTAATTGATCAAAAAGAAGCGGAGGTAGAAAAGAAAAAAGCCGATTTAATTAAAAAGGAAAATTTACTTTCCTCACGTCAAAAGACACTCAACGAGCACATCAATAAAACCCGTCAATACGAAAGCGATAAAAAAATAAAAAATGAACGCCTGCGGTATTTAACGGACAAAAGCACCAACCTGAATGAGCAAATCTCGCAAGATAAATTTGGTCTTGAGCGCATTCATGTTGAAATCAAAAATCTGGAAGAGCAAAAGGAATCTGCTGAGAAGATGTTGGCGGAAGTAGAGCTAAAACTGGCTGGCTTGGATGAAGAACGACAACTTCAAAAGGAAAAAACAGTACAGCTGCAAGAAGAATACAACGTTCTAAACAACCGCTATCGCTCACAGCAAGAAGAAGTATTTCAGCTCCGCAAGTCGTTGGAGGTAAATGAAATACAGCTCAGCAATTTGAAACAAGAGTTAGAAAAAACATCAAGTGACAATCAAGACCACTCACTATCAGTGGAAGAAACGGAGACCAAGCTAAAAACTTACGCAACCTCCTTAAAAGAGGTGCAATTGGCTTTGGACAACTTAGTAGCGAAAGACGAGGCAAACAAAAAAGCGATAGAAGCGTGTGAAGCTGAAATTGAAAAAATCAGAACTGAACTTTCGGACTTAAATCGTGAGCTAGACTCCAAGCAAAACGAATATAATTTAACAAAGTCGCTGGTCGACAACTTAGAAGGCTATCCTGAAGCCATTAAGTTTTTAAAGAAAAACTCTAAATGGGGTGAGGATGCCACTCTCCTCTCTGACATAGTCACCTGTGATGAAAAATACCGCATCGCCATCGAAAACTACCTCGAATCGGTAATGAGTTATTACGTGGTGGACGATTATGTGCATGCATACCAGGCGGTCAACTTGCTCAGCGAAAGTTCTAAAGGGCGCGCCAACTTTTTTGTGCTGTCGAGCTTCGACAACGTGAACTATGCAGCGCCAGAACCGATTGACAAATGTATTCCTGCCTTGGATATTGTCGAGTATGACGCCAAATACAAAAGCCTTATTGAGCACGTGCTTCACAAAGTATACTTATCAGAAAGTGAAGTTTTACCCGAAGGAAGAGATGAAGTTTTTATCGCGAAAAACGGAAAAGTAACCAAAAAACCATTTAGCATCTCAGGTGGTTCGGTGGGGTTATTTGAAGGAAAACGTATTGGTAGAGCCAAAAACTTAGAAAAGCTTGAAAAAGAGATTAAGAAACTCACTGAAAAACAAAACAAAATAAAGCTGAGTTTAACCCGTAAACAAACGGAGCTACAGGAATACAAAGCCATCAACATCAAACAGACGATTGATGCCACACGCAAGGAATTTAATGAAATCAACGAGCAGTATATTGCTACGAAGATGCGTAAGGAGCAAATTACTTCAATGATTGAAAACAACACCACCAAAAAAGAAGATATTCTTCAAAATATTCGGGTGTTGCAGGATGCACTGGAGAAAAACAAACCCAAGCTTGACCTTCAGGAAGTGGAGTTGGCAAACATCACCGAACAAATTAACCAGTTGAATGAAGAAGTGACGTACCAAAATGATTTATTAAATCAAAAAGCGAACGCATTTAATCAAGAAAATATTAACAAACACCAACAGCAAAACCGCGTTCAAAGTATTGAACAAGAAGCATCATACAAACGAAACACAGAAGATAGCACCAAACAACGGATTGAAAAAAACACAGCTGAAATACAAAAAACGGATGGTGAAATCAAACAATTAGCTGAAAACAGCGACCACAACGATACCGAACTTCTCTCTCTTTATGAAGAAAAGGAAAGTATTGAAAAAGGGGTAAATGAAGCCGAAAAAGATTATTACCAAAGTCGTGGTCAAATCAATGAAGTAGAAGTTGAAGTCAAGGAGATTCAACGAAAACGTGAGAATGCTGATGCCTTACTCATGGAAATGCAAAACAAACTGAACGAAACCAAGCTTGCCTTGACCTCCACTAAAGAACGACTGTCAGTAGAGTTTAACATTAATATTGATCAACTTTTGTTGGCGGAAGATAAAACAGATGAGGAAGAAAATGCCATCAACTTATCTGAAGAACAGTTACATGAAAAGGTAGATAACGCCAAAAATAGAATCCATAGCATGGGACCTATCAACCCCATGGCAATGGAAGCATACAATGAAATAAAAGAACGTCACGACTTCATAGTAGTGCAACGTAAAGATTTAGCAGAAGCCAAAACTTCGTTGTTAAATACTATTAAAGAAATAGATGAAGTAGCCAAAACAAGCTTCTTGGAGTCATTCGATCAAATTAAAGGACACTTCACGACAGTTTTCAGATCGTTATTTACCACTGAAGACAAGTGTGATTTAAAACTTACGGACCCCGATAACCCACTGGAATCACCAATAGAAATAATGGCACAACCCAAGGGAAAACGACCATTAACCATCAACCAACTCTCAGGAGGTGAAAAAACACTTACGGCAGTAGCACTACTTTTCTCTATTTACCTCATTAAACCCGCACCTTTCTGTATCTTTGATGAAGTGGATGCTCCTCTTGATGATGCCAATATTGATAAGTTTAACAATATCATTCGAGAATTTTCTAAAGATTCACAATTCATCATTGTCACACACAACAAGCGTACAATGTCCACTACGGATGTCATTTATGGTGTGACCATGCAAGAATTAGGCGTTTCAAAACTAGTACCAGTAGATTTAAGATCGTTGAACTAACATGAAAAAAATAGCACTATTCTTTTTATTATTTCCTTTATCACTTTTAGCACAAGAAAGCGAGCAGTTTGGCTTTAAAGTAGGTCCTTCTATTATCAATTTGCGTAGTACCGTCACAGGACAACAGCTGAACTATAGCTATAATTGGCGCATTGGTTACCAAGTAGGAATGGTTTATAAATACAACATGGCTAATGGATACACCTCATTTATGCTTGATATTTTGTATGCTCAAAAAGGAACAAAACAAGGCGTATTAGTTCAAAACGGAAATTACAATGTGAAACTTCATTACCTCAATGTGCCGTTGCTTTTCGCCTATAAAGCAACTGAAACATTTGATGTGTATGCTGGAACTGAACTAGGTCTATTAATAAACTCGCAAGTTAGCTTTAGAGGACAAAGTATAGACTTAGGCGACCAGTACAAACGATTTGAACTTAACCCCATTATCGGACTACAATTCACGATGCCTTCTAACATCTTTTTTGATGCGCGATATACCTTCGGGGTGTTGGATATCGATAAACCAACAGATAGCAGTGGTAATGCAACACAAGGCGTAAACTCTGTAAAAACAGTCACCCAATCGTTTCAATTTTCGATTGGTTATTATTTCTCCAGAAATGAGTTTTAATGAATAAACTGGAAAAATACCTCTATCACACTGGTATCAAAAAATTGACCTTTGATAAGTTAGAAATATGGCATCAGCAGAAGGAAGTTGAAAGTTTAGTTTGGGCATTATCACTAAATGATTTATTGATTCAAGAAAAAGCATTTAAACTACTCGCTAGCAACCCTTCAGAAAGTACCGTATTCTCTTTGTGTGATTATGCTTCCACCTGTAACTGGCAATTGAATCATGTCGTTTTTTCGACTTTATTGTCCTTATTAGAAGAAACTAATTTTTCTCAGATTAAACGTCAAAAAAGTATGCTTATTGAACAGATGACCAGCATATTAGCCAGTGAAAAAATCGAACGTACCAAAGCCGCAAACGAAGGTAGAGAACTTCCTAGTGACCGTCTAAAAAAGATACAAAAAGATCACAGGCATTTCATTGGGAAGGGTTTAAGTCAATTAAGAAAGAAGTAATAACTTATCCTTATATTGCTATCATCAATCAATGTCTGAAACAATGAAAAATATATTTAAAGAAGAAGTTGTTAAAGAAGTTGTAGCACGCATCAATCAACTGACACCATCCACTCAACCTTTATGGGGGAAAATGTCAGTAGGTCAAATGCTTGCCCATTGTAATGTAATGTATGAATTCATCTATGACGACATTCACTCGAAACCCAATCCCATTAAAAAATTCTTATTAAAGACTTTCGTAAAAAAAGCCGTTGTCAATGAAAAGATGTATTCGCAGAATACAATGACAGCTCCAGAATTTAAAATGAAAGCTTCTAAGAACTTTGAGGAAGAAAAAATCCGATTAATTGGCTACATCACCAAAACTCAGTTACTGGGAGAAGACCATTTTGATGGCAAAGATTCACATTCATTTGGTGTGCTTACCAAAACGGAATGGAATAATATGTTTTACAAACATTTAGATCATCACTTAACGCAATTTGGTGTTTAAATAATCTCCTTTAAGATGCTTAGCGATCTAGATAATTTCTATTTAAGCAAGGAAGAGCCAACCAAAAGTTGTTTACTTGGCCTAAGGGATATCATTCAACGGTATCAACCAAAATTGGACTCTACCATCAAATATGGTCTTCCATTTTTTTTGTATAAAGGTAAAATGTTTTGTTATCTGTGGGTAGACAAAAAAACGAAACACCCCTACATCGGCATCTGTGATGGAAATAAAATTGATCACCCTGACTTATTTCAAGGCAACAGAAAACGCATGAAGTCGTATTCGGTCAATCCTAATGAGGATATCGATGTGGACACGATTTACCACATTTTTGATTTGGCTGTGAAGCTGTATTAAGAAAAAAAGACTATTCAACTTTATAAAAGTCGATTAATTGTTAAAGAGAATCTAAAACCGAAATCATTAAAATTCGAGTTAAAATCTCTAAACGATTAGAAAACATCAGTCAGCAACAACAATCGTCTTTTGATTTACAAACTCCCTGATGCCCAGGAACGACAATTCCCTGCCGTATCCGGAAAGTTTAATACCACCAAAAGGTAAATGCGGATCACTTTTCACCATGTCATTAACGAATACAGCACCTGATTCAATCTGACGAGCTACCGCCTCTCCTTTCACTTTATCCGTAGTCCAAACCGATGCACCTAAACCATAATCTGTATCATTGGCGATCCGAATCCCTTCTTCTAAGGTATCATAGGTCAGTACAGAAGCAACTGGTCCAAAGAGTTCTTCCTCGTAGGCAGGCATTCCTTTGACCACGTCCGCCAAAATAGTCGGTGTATACAAGCATTTATCCGGATCAAACGAAGCCCCACCGGTAATCACTACAGCGCCTAGAGCGACAGAATCATCCACTTGCTGGTCTAACTTTTCCAACAAATCTATACGAGCCATTGGGCCTATATCCGTAGATGCATCCATCGGATCGCCCACTTTTAAAGCTTCCACTTTTTCCATAAAGAGCGCTAAAAATTCTCTTTTTAACTTATTCGGAACAATGAATCGTTTCGCAGCAATGCAACTTTGACCACAATTAAGGAAACGAGCTTTCACTGCCATGTCTACCGCTTGAGGCACATCCGCATCTTCCAACAACAAAAACGGATCGCTCCCACCTAACTCCAATACGGTCTTTTTGATGGCTTTACCAGCTGTGGCCGCGACTTTACTTCCAGCTACCTCACTCCCTGTCAACGTGACCGCCTGAATCGTTGGGTGTTCAATGACATATGCAACTTGTTTAGAGTTAATTATGAGTGACTGGAAAACACCTTTATCAAATCCTGCTTCAACAAATAATTTCTCTATTTCTGTAGCACACTGTGGAACATTCGAAGCATGTTTTAACACCCCTACATTCCCCGCCATAACCGCTGGAGCTGCAAACCGGAACACTTGCCAAAAAGGGAAATTCCAAGGCATAACCGCTAACACGGCTCCTAAAGGTTCGTAGGCAATAAAACTTTTACCCGCATCACTTGCTATAAACTCATCTTTTAAAAATTCTTCAGCCTGTGTTGCATAATATTCACATACCCAAGCACACTTTTCAATTTCAGCTTCTGACTCCGTCAATAATTTCCCCATCTCTGAGGTAATAACTTTTGCTAAATATTCTTTCTTACTTTTTAGCAATGACGCCACTTCCAGCATCCGCTCCGTGCGATACTGAAAAGTAGTTGATTTATGGGTCTGAAAAGCGTGTGAACTAAGCGCTAACTTCTCGTTGATTTGATTTTGATTTAATTCTTCAAAAATGGCTAATGATTCGCCTGTATAGGGATTAATGGTATTCATATCTTGGTTTTGGTTTTATTCCAAAAGGCAGCACTTTCACTACAACTGTTTGTGCTACATAATCGTGAATAGTTCGGTGTCTGTTGGAGATAACCACTATTAAAAACTGTAAAATCATCCAAGAGGTTTGAGTGTAAAAAAACAACCTCAATTTATCACCGTGACCTTGTGCATACCGCTCTAAAACTAAAATTGACAATAAAACGATGTAACTACCTAACACTTCTCGTAATACTACTTGAGAGATTCTCGGAGATTTCATCGTGTTCACATCCACTAAACTTGTGCCAGCAACATACATTCCTAAGGTCTGAGAATATCTACTCAATAAATATACGTAATAAAAGAAATAACCTACAGCAATAATATATTTCAAGACATACTCATCCAACTTCACTCCCCACTCTACAAGGTAGAACACGATAAAAATCAAAGAAAAGTCAACTAATCGAGCGATGACTCTCCGCGGTAAGGTATTATATTTATTAAGATTTGGTTCCAATGCTAAACTATCAAGAATAGACTTTTAACTGAAGTAACTTATAATTTATAAACTCATGAGACTAAATCATAACTTATTCAATATTATTCGATAAAGAAAAGAATTCAACTATTAAATACTTTTATACTATTACTCCATCGACCATTTCTAATCTGCGGTCAGATATGGAGGCCAATGACTCGTTGTGGGTTACAATCACAAACGTTTGGTTAAATTTATCACGCAAGGAAAAAAACATCCGATGTAGTTCTTCTGCATTTTTAGAGTCCAAGTTGCCACTGGGTTCATCGGCAAAAACAATGGTGGGTTCATTAATCAGTGACCGTACTACACTCACGCGTTGTTGTTCTCCTCCTGACAATTGTGATGGTTTGTGATTCATTCTGGATTCTAACCCCAATAGCACTAATAACTCTTTCGCTCTTTCTTCAATTGCTTTTTTTGATTTACCAGCTATTTGTCCTGGTAAACAAACATTTTCAAAAGCAGTAAACTCAGGCATTAAGTTGTGAAATTGGAAAATAAAACCAATTTGTTCACTTCTAAACTTTGCCAAAGCATTACTACTTAAACCAAAACAATTTGTACCATTAATAGTGATATCTCCCTTGTCTGGCGCATCAAGTGTACCTAATAACTGTAGCAAGGTACTTTTACCTGCCCCAGAAGCACCAACAATAGAAACCACCTCCCCTTTTTGAATCGATAAATCAACTCCTTTTAAGACTGATAAGGTTTTATACGCCTTCCATATATCGTGTGCTTCCAATACTACCATAGACACAATTCTACTTATTTGGCCATTGATATAAAAACTTTTCCTCAATTAAACACTCCTACGTATTTCTACTTGTTTAAGAAAACTAAAAAAACTAGTTTAGAGGGTCAAATTTTGAGGAATTATGAATATACACGAATATCAAGCGAAAGAGATACTAAAAAAATATGGAGTAAAAGTTCCAATGGAAATTGTTGCTTCATCGGTAGAAGAGGCTGTTGAGGCCGCTAAAAAAATTAGTGCAGAAACAGGTAGCAATATTTTTGCAGTTAAAGCTCAGATTCACGCAGGTGGACGAGGTAAAGGTGGAGGTGTTAAAATCGCTAAGTCTTTAGACGATGTTAAAACATATGCTTCTCAAATTTTGGGAATGACCTTAGTAACTCCTCAAACTGGTCCAGAAGGCAAGTTTGTTAGAAAAATATTAATCGCCCAAAACGTGTATTATGATGGTCCAAGCAAACCTCAGGAATTTTACATGGGCGTGTTGTTAGACCGAGCAACTTCTCAAAACATTATTATGGCATCTACTGAAGGTGGTATGGAAATCGAAGAAGTAGCTGAACATTCTCCAGAAAAAATCATTAAAGAGTGGATTGACCCAGTAATAGGTCTTCAAGGTTTTCAAGCGCGTAAAATTGCTTTTAAATTAGGTTTAGAAGGTGCTGCTTTCAAAGACATGGTTAAATTCATTTTTGCTCTATACAAAGCATATGTAGAATCTGATTCTTCCATGTTTGAAATTAACCCCGTTTTTAAAACGTCAGATGACCAAATTATGGCCTTGGATGCTAAAGTTGACTTGGATGACAATGCTATTTTTAGACATAAAGACTACCCAGAATTAAGAGACGTTCATGAAGAAGATCCTGCTGAAGTAGAAGCTTCTGAGTTCAACTTAAACTATGTAAAACTAGACGGAAACGTTGGTTGTATGGTAAATGGAGCTGGACTAGCGATGGCAACCATGGACATGATTAAATTATCTGGTGGTGAGCCTGCTAACTTCTTAGACGTAGGTGGAGGGGCAAACCCAACCACTGTTGAAGCTGGTTTCAGAATTATCTTAAAAGATCCAAATGTAAAAGCTATTTTGATTAATATCTTTGGTGGTATTGTTCGATGTGACCGGGTAGCAAGTGGCGTAGTTGAAGCTTACAAAGCTATCGGTGATATTCCTGTGCCTATCATCGTTCGTTTACAAGGAACGAATGCGGAAGAAGGTGCGAAAATCATTAAAGACTCAGGGTTGAATGTAATTCCTGCAATTATTTTAAAAGAAGCAGCAGAACGAGTAAAAGAAGTTCTTGCTTAAAAGCTTTTAATATCCATTAAAAAGCCGAAATCAAACCTTGATTTCGGCTTTTTTTGTAACTAGTTCGTAAATCTTTCATATCATTGAACTAAAATCTTTCTTCATTCCGTTATACAGCCGCAGAATGAATTGTTTTAATCCACCCGCTATATGACCCCAAACGACTCCATCTGGTATTTTGAAGATGTGGATCTCTACCGTATATTTTGTCCGCATACACTAAAAGAAGCCAACAAAATCCAAAAACACACCTACATTAATTTTAAGAAAAATGACTTCATCTACTTCGAAGAAGATAAGTCAGAACAAATTTACCTTGTGAGCTCAGGCAAAGTAAAAATCGGAAGATATCTGGATGATGGACGCGAACTTACTAAAGCTGTACTTACCAAAGGTGAAATTTTTGGTGAAATGGCTATCATGGGAGAAACCGAACGAAAAGATTTTGCCCAAGCATTAGAAAATACCACTATCTGTCCTTTAACTTTAGCAGAAATGGATGATTTAATGTTGGAGAACAAAAACCTGAGCCTGAAAATGCGACAGCTCATTGGTCTTCGACTTCGGAAAGCGGAACGTATGATTGCTTCACTTCTTTTCAAAAGTTCACGCCAGCGGATTATTGAATTTTTAGTAGACCTTGCCAACGAATATGGTCAAAAAGTAGGGTTTGAAACCTTAGTAAAAGAGTTTTTTAGTCATAAAATAATCGCAGGTCTTACAGCAACTTCCAGACAAACCGTTACTACTGTTTTAAATGAGTTAAAGCGTAAAAACGTTATTAACTTCGATAGAAAAAGACTTTTAATTCGTGACTTGGATCTCCTAAAAAAGGAAATCAACGAAGAGTAAGTTTACAAGACCTTTAATTCAATTCTTCGGTTTTGTTTTCTCCCTTTCTCTGTTTTGTTATCACCAACAGCTTGTGTTGATCCATATCCTTTATAAGAGATTTGGCTTGAATTAACCCCTTTTGAAATTAAAAAATCATATACTGACTTTGCACGATTCAGGGATAACTGTTGATTGTATTTTACATTACCGATATTATCTGTATGTCCACCAATTTCCACTTTTATATTTGGTGATAATTTTAAGACCTCTGCTAATTTATCCAACTCCAGAAAAGATTTATCTTTTAACTCATACTTATCCGTCTCAAAGAAAATATTTTTTAAGGTAATGGATTGTTTAGAACTTAATGGTCGTAAATAAATATCCAATTTCAGTGGATCAAATTTACCATGGGTATAATCAAAATTATCACTGTAAAACAAATAACCTTTACTTCTCACATGCAATGCATATTCTTTCCCCTCAGTCAGTACTACTAAATAATTACCATTGACACTATCGGAATTGACACTTTGAATCACTAAGCCACTATTTAAGTCTATCAATTCAATCTTTGCTGCCAGAGGCTTTTTCGTTTCATAATCATATACATTTCCCTTAGCGTATAATGTCCTGTTTGTCGATTTTAGTTGGTCTGGAATATCGAATTCAAAAATTTCGGAATGACTCTGTTCATTATTCGAAATATATTTTTCAAAATAACCTTTTTCAAAATCTGGTGTCACATAAAAGGCACCTTCATTTTCAGGAGTGTTTATCGGGTAACCCACATTAACTGGTTCAGTCCAAAACGGACCATCCTTTACACTGTAAAAGATATCATATCCTCCCATTCCCCAAAAACCATCCGAAGCAAAATAAAGGTGTTGTTTGTCGGCATGAATAAATGGGGTAGCTTCATTCATTTTTGTATTCACTAAAGCGCCCAAATTTTCTGGTGTACTCCATGTTTGATCTGGTAATAAATTAGTCACCCAAATATCCTTTTTACCAAAACCACCACTGCGGTCTGATGAAAAATAAACTGATTTTCCATCAGCGGTAATTGATGGATTGGATTCCCAACCTGCGGAGTTCACTTTGTCTCCCATGTTAGTGGGTACTGACCATACCTCCCCCCTTTTTAGAGAAATGTACAAATCACAACTACCTCTAGAATCTTTTTTACCACAGGAAGAAAATACGAGGGTTTTGCCATCGCCAGAAATGGATGCTGCCCCTTCGTTTAACTCCGTGTTGATATTATCCGATATTAGAGTCGGCTTCGTCCAGTTTCCATCTTCACCTTTTTTAGAAATTACAATATTTTCATCTGTTCTGAGGTTAAGTTTCACAGAATAAATCATTTCCATCTGATCAGCGGTCAGCACTGGGTTGGATTGTATTTGAAATTGATTAATGGTATTTCGTGGTAACATGCGTGGTTCAAAATCATAGGCTTTAGCAACTAATTCTTTCGCAAAAGTTGATTTTTTAAGTAAATCTTCGGCTTCATTAATAATAGCTACACCCAGTCCATCCATTTTAAGCACTTTTTCCAACACACCAATTGCAAAGTCATACTGTAATTTTTCAATATAAATTTTACTCAAATTCATAAAAGCCCCCACCATTAATGGGTTAGTGGTGTTTGAATTAATAACTTTTGTATAGTATTTTTCGGCTTTTTCGATATCCCGAAAATAGACATAGAAAATGTCACCTACTTTTTTATTGGCTTCCACAAAGTTCTCGTCCACCTCCAAGGCCTTGGACAAAGAAGCTAAACTAGCGTCCAGCTTACGTTCAACGTTGAGTTGTTCCAGTGCCTGCTCATATAATTTTATCGCTTTTTTGCTTGAAGTGGAGTAAGTCTGTTTTTGTGCAAAGGAAAAACTCAAAGTCACACACAACATCCATACAAGTAATTGTCTAAAGTAAGACCCCATAATAGTTATATTAAATACTCGAATACCTCTAATTTACTTAAAAATCAGCAGCCCCCATGCCATTAAGCTGAATTTAAAGAAAAACGATAGAAATTAATCAACTAAACATCTACTGTTATTACTTAATGGCAAACTAATCACACCTTTTATCAAGTCAAATAAATTGAAATTTTTAAGTTGAAACAATACGCATAAATCATGAAGAATAATTGATGAAAAATTATCTAACAAATAATAAAAACAATAGGTATAATAAATTAAAATAGCAGTAATAAACGGTGCTAACCGCGAAATAATGGGGATTTTTTACCCCATAAATTTATTTATTCTTCTTTTACAGATACTTTACTAACGCTTATTTTTTTATTAATTTGGACACACATGTTATAACCTTACTTCACATAAATATTTATGGATAAAAGTAAAGAAATTAATTTAATAGTAGGTATAGGTGCATCAGCAGGTGGCCTGGCGGTATTGAAAAAATTAGTGAATAAATTACCTGAAAATGGTAATGTTGCCTACTTAATAGTCCAACATTTAGATCCTACTCACGATAGCATGCTGACTGAATTACTCAGTAAAAGCAGCACTTTACCTATTAGTATTGCGGAGAATGGAGCAGCTATTTTACCTCAGCACATATATGTAATCCCCCCTAATACCTACCTTGAAGTAGAAAAAGGCAACTTAAAACTAACTCCTCCGAAAGAAGTACGCGGTATGCGTAAAGCGGTAGACCACTTATTTCGATCTTTAGCAGAAGAATACGAACATAAATCTGTGGGTATTGTGCTATCGGGCACTGGGAATGACGGGACATCAGGACTACGCGCCATTAAAGCAGCGGGTGGCTTTACCATCGCGCAAGAGCCCACTACTGCCGAACATGATTCTATGCCTTTAAGCGCAATTAACGCAGGGATTATTGATAAAACCCTCGAAGTAGAAATGATTTCTCAAGCTATTGAGAACTATATCAGCCATCCCTATTTAATTGAAGAAGACAAAGAAATTAGTTTAGGTCTTGAAGAAGGATTGCATGATGTTGCTAAACTCTTATCCACGTACGAAGACTTTGATATTAAACAATACAAGCCCAGCACGATGCAAAGACGTATTGCTCGAAGAATGGGGCTTTCAGGGTTGGAAAATTACGTAGATTATGTGGAACAGATCCGCAAAGATCCAAAAGAACGTAAACTATTAATCAAAGATTTACTCATTAATGTTACCGACTTTTTTCGTGATTCTGAGGCATTTTCTGTATTGGAAAAAAAAGTTTTGCCAGAAATACTCAACAGCTTAAACAATGAGGAAGATTTACGAATTTGGGTAGCAGGTTGTGCTACGGGTGAAGAAGTCTACTCCTTAGCTATTGTGCTTATTGAGGTTATGAAAGCGAAAGGTAAGCAAAACCGAATTCGAATATTTGCTACTGATATTGATGAAGAAGCTATTACTATTGCACGTAAAGGTATTTATCTTTCCAGTGTTGTATCCGAAGTACCTAGCCCTTATTTAGAACGTTATTTTATCCATCTAGATGAAGAACACTATCAGATACAGCGTCAAGTCAGAGACCTCATATCATTTGCCATTCAAAATGTTGCAAATGATCCACCATTTTCCAAAATGCACCTAATAAGCTGTCGTAACTTACTTATCTACCTTAAAAAAGAAGTGCAAGAAAGTGTGATCAACTCGTTTCATTTTGCTCTTAAACCGATTGGTCATTTGTTTTTAGGGAGTGCAGAAACTATAGGAGTAAACACAAATAAGTTTGAAGTTATTTCTAAAAAATGGCGGCTTTACAAAAAAGATACTGGTTCACACGAACCAATATTTTTTCAAAAAAGGTTTACAATTAAAGAACAGTCAACAAGTAAAAAAACTGAAGAAGTAAGACCAAAAGCCATTACACGGGCAGAACAAATACGCAGAGACCTACTTGGTACACTCTTACCCCCTACAATAATTATTGGTTCGAAAGGAGAAATACTTTACAATCACGGTAATTTAACGCCTTACTTAATCGTGCCAGAAGGCGAACCCCACAATGATTTATTTCGAACTATTCATCCAGCACTCAGTTCACGAACTCGGAGTGCTATTTTTAAAGTCCGAAAAAGTAAAGAACCCATTACTTTTAACTATACACCACCTACATCACACCCTTCAAAAAAAGTAATCAATGTAGAAGTTAAACTTCTGGAAAAAAAACATAGTTCTATCGATGACGCAATCTGCCTAACCTTTGTTGAGCGTGATTTCAAAGAAGAGGACAAAAAATCAACGCGAGAGTTAGATCAAGATAATGCTGTCGAACAAATTGAGCAGGAATTAATAGAAACCAAGGAAGAACTTCATAATACAATTGAAGAACTGGAAACCAGCACAGAAGAATTAAAAGCTTCTCATGAAGAAGCCTTATCCACCAATGAAGAGCTCCAGTCTGCCAATGAAGAGTTAGAAGCAAGCACAGAAGAACTCCGTTCGCTTAACGAAGAGCTCAGAACAGTCAATGAGCAGTTAAAAGAGAAGATTATTTAAATGCAGGCGTTGAATGACGACCTGACGAATTTCTTTAGCAGCACCAATATTCCAACACTATTTCTAGATACTTCACTTAAAATTCAACGTTTCACACCAACCTCTGAAATTTTGCTCGGTTTAGGACAAATGGATATAGGAAGACCAATCTATGCGCTAAACAATTCTTTATTAAATGACGATTTAATTGAGGAATCTAAGAAAGTACTCCTCACGTTGAAAGCATCACAATCGGATGAAATCACTGCTAACAAACGCTGGTTTGCGCGAGGAATTAGTCCATATAAAACTGAAGATGGTCGTATTGGAGGCGTGGTAATTACTTTCCAAGACATTACCAAGCTAAAGAATTTATCAGATGCATCCAACCGAAGAGAGCGCCAACAAGCTACCGTTGCACAATTAGGTATGCTTGCTTTAACTGGTATACAGTTAAATGAATTCATGGATAATTTAGTGCGCCAAGTGGCCCATGCTTTAAATGTTGAATATTGTAAAATACTCAAATACCAACCCGACCAACATAATTTACTATTAGTATCAGGAACTGGATGGCGAAAAGGACTTGTGGGCCAAGCCACCGTACCAGATCAACAAGATTCACAAGCTGGTTTCACTCTCATTCAAAATGAGACGGTTATCGTAAATAACATGCGTGAAGAAAAGCGATTTTATGGACCTGAACTTCTTTTCGATCATGATGTGGTATCTGGTATGAGTGTCGTAATTAACCACTCTACTCCTCCTTATGGTGTGTTAGGGATTCACAGTCGATCTTTTCATGATTTTAATCAAGACGATGCTAACTTTTTACAATCTGTTTCTAATCTACTTTCAATTGCAATTAAATTCCACGAAGCCAATGAAGCGTTAAAAGAAAGTGAAAACAAACTACGCATTGCAAAAGATTCAAGTAATATAGGGTCGTTTGAATATTATTTAGAAAGTGGTCTTACCTACTGGGATCCTATGCTGAAAAAGCTGTGGGGATTATCCGAAAATGAAGTTGTCACGCAAGATAAATTCTGGGCAGGTATTCATCCTGAAGATAAAGACCATACCCATCGAGCGATTGAAAAATCAGCACAGCATGACGGAAATGGACATTATTCTGCTACTTATCGTGTAATCAATCAAAAAACAAAGAAAACTTTCTGGATACACGCTAATGGCCAAATTGTATTGGATCGTGATAACACGGCCAAAATGATTGGAATGGTGCATGACATCACCGAGGCAAAGGAAACAGAGCTTTCGCTTAAACAAGCTGTAGAAGAGTTGAAAAACATCAATGCCCGTAAAAACGAATTTTTAGCTACACTAGGTCATGAACTTCGAAATCCGTTAGCTGCAATTAGTGGCGGGGTTGATTTAATGATCACCAACCAAAAAGAAGAGTCAGACCTAAGTGAGATGATGAATCGTAACGTACAGAGGATGTCTTCAATGTTAGATGATTTATTGGATCTTGCTCGTATAGCAAGAGGAAGTGTACGATTAGATAAACAAGCTATAGATTTAAAAGCACTGGTTAAACGAATTATTTATGAATTTGAACCTACTTGCGCTTTAAAAAACCAAGAACTGCTACTCAACTTATCAGATGACAATATCACCATTGATGGTGATATTACACGGCTGGAACAAATACTAAGTAACCTATTAAACAATGCATCTAAATTCACTCATGAAAATGGGGAAATTAAAGTCGATGTATTTAGGCAGGAGAATCAAGCTACCATTATCATCAAAGATAATGGTATTGGTTTGGAGGGTGATCCTAATATAATCTTTCAACCGTTTGCTCAAGTGGACCCTACCAAAGGAAACAAGGGGATTGGTATTGGATTATCTTTGGTAAAAAGTTTTATTGAAATGCATGATGGCACTGTAGAAGCAAGCAGTCAAGGTCGTAATATGGGCTCTACTTTCCATCTCACTTTTCCGCTTCTAACAAGTACTAAAAAAGTTGAGAAAAAAGAAAATAAAAAAGTAATACCTGATATTAAAAATAATTTAAGCGTGATGATTGTTGATGATAATGTTGATGCGACTCAACTGCTTCAAATAAGGTTAAAGAAACATCACTGTGACACAGCTGTGGCCTACACTGCTAAACAAGGATTGGAGATGCTAGAAAATGTACAACCAGAAGTCTTTATTCTTGATATTGGTTTACCAGATATGGATGGCAATTTGTTGCTTAACGAAATAAAAAAAAGGTACAAAGAAAAAGCTATCTACATTGCACATACCGGATTTGGTCATGATGATGCAAAAAAACATTCTTCAGACTCAGGTTTTGATTATCATCTAACTAAACCACTAGATATTAAAAAACTACTTAGCATTTTAAGTGTAGTTAAGTGACTATGAAAAAAATAAGCCACCTCGAATTATTCGAGGTGGCTTATTGATAAAATTTATAATCTGTTGTTTTAACTATTTGTTAAAGCTGTATGGTGCTGATCGACCAATTGGGTTCATATTAGCGATGTCCAACATCCCAAAACCACTATTAGCAAACTCACCAAAACCACACTCAAAAACAAACTGTTGTACTTTTGGATGTGCATATAACGTTAACGGCAAAGTATAACCTCTCACATCTATCGGCATATTCTGATACCGAGATGAATAAATTCTAGAGAATTTTTTTGCTTTGTCAATTGTCTTTGTCAAATACTCTTTGTCTGGGACAACTTGAAACTTGAAGAAAGACTGAAAATCCTCATCCGTAAACAAGCCCGATGCTTCCATACGAATCATAGTTGACTCATACAGGTAGTCAGAAAACAAATCATCAAATGGATTGATGAAATTTGTATTAATTTCCTCGACTGTGTTAGGACCAGCCAACACCAACGGAGAAATACAGATATACTTCATCGTTTCTGTGAATTCCGTATAGTTTTCTTTCTCGACACTTTCAGGAACTACTTCCATTTCTCCCAAACGAACAGTTGTCCGTTTGAATAGTGCCTGCAGAACTTCATCTACGAATTTCTCATTGGGACTTGTGAATACTACAGTTACACGGCTTGAATAATAATGTAACCCGTCTCTACCTACTTTTGTCTGCCCTTTCACTCCGGAAAAGGTATAAAGGTCGTATTCTTTGAATTCATCAGATAACTCTGATTTTAATTCGGTCACCAAATTTGATAACAAATATTGGTGATGAAAAGGAATACATGCTCCTCTATTGTTCAGCAAAAAAATTAATCTTACTCTCAAAACTTACACTTATTTAATGAATCCAAAATAAACTACTACAAGTAATAACAAGTCGAAAATTGAATAGTTTTAACAAAGTTAAATAAATTTATTCTAAACATTAAATCTAAAATGCATTATATCTCCATCGGTAACCACATATTCTTTACCTTCTATCGATAACTTACCTGCTTCCTTACATGCAAGTTCTGATTTAAAAGTTTTGAAATTTTCATATTTTATTACTTCAGCCTTGATAAAACCTCTTTCAAAGTCTGTATGAATAACTCCAGCAGCTTGAGGGGCTTTCCATCCTCGGGTTATTGTCCAAGCTCGCACTTCTTTTTTCCCCGCAGTGAAATAAGTAATCAAGTCTAACAATTTGTAAGAAGCTTTAATTAATTTATCTAAACCCGACTCCGCTAAACCATATTCCTCCAAGAACATTTCTTTTTCTTCCGGCTCAGTAAATTGAGAAATTTGCTCTTCTAGTGATGCACAAACAACTACTATCTCTGCGCCTTCGTTCTTAATAGACTCAACCAACGCATCTACGTATTTGTTCCCTTTACTTACAGATTCTTCTCCAACGTTCGCTACATATACTATAGGTTTTATAGTTAAAAGTTGAAGTGGTGTAACAAATTCTTCTTCATGTTCTTCAATTTCAAGCTCACGCGCATTTTTTCCTTTTTCTAAATGTTCTTTTAAACGTAATAGCACTTGGTGTTCACGTTTTGCCAGGGCGTCACCAGACTTAGCCATTTTTTCAATGCGCTGAATTCGCTTATCTATTGATTCTAAGTCTTTAAATTGAAGTTCAATATCTATTACTTCTTTATCAGAAACAGGGTCTACTTTCCCTTCTACATGCACAATGTTATCGTCTTCAAAACAACGTACCACATGCACAATCGCATCAACCTCTCTAATATTACCAAGGAACTTATTACCTAACCCTTCACCCTTGCTCGCTCCTTTTACCAATCCTGCTATATCAACAAACTCGATAACTGTTGGTAGCACTCGCTCAGGATCAACTAAACCTTCCAATACTTTCAACCTTTCATCTGGTACAGTCACCACCCCAACATTGGGTTCTATCGTACAAAAAGGAAAGTTTGCTGCCTCAGCACCTGCATTTGACAAAGAATTAAAAAGTGTTGATTTCCCAACATTTGGTAAGCCAACTATACCACACTTAAGTCCCATCTCTATAATATTTTACGCGTTATGAAATTTTTAACTCGCAAAGATAACAATCTAAACACAAGGATTTAACTCTAAAAAAAATAACATAAAAAAAGGCTCTATATAGAGCCTTATACTATTTCATAATGTTCAGTAATAATTAATCCCAAGTGATATCATCAGCAGAGTCGTCTTTTTCGTGAGAATCAGACGATTCGTTTTCAAATTGACTAAAATCGACATCAGCCATTAATTCTGATTTAATATGATCGATGGAGCCCTGCAAAGCGTGAATAAATTTTGCAAAATCTTCTTTATAAAGAAAAATTTTATGCTTTTCAAAAACAAAACCATCATCTTTAAATTTGCGCTTACTTTCTGTTATTGTTAAATAATAATCGTTAGATCGGGTTGACTTAACATCAAAAAAATAAGTTCTCTTTCCTGCTTTTACTCTCTTCGAGTAAATTTCATCCTTTTCCATTTTTAACTGATTTGTATTAAAAACACATTCCCAAACTCTAACTAAATCTACCCATTACCTTTCTTATTTCCAAGAAAGGTAGAAAATTATAACTATAATGTAATTTGAAGTAACTTAGAAGTTCGAAAAAAACATAAATTAATGATTACCATCTCTGACATCCAACAATACGGCAACCTTGATTTATTAGCAAAAAAAGCTGTGGAAGGGTTTATAACGGGGCTTCACAAGTCTCCTTATAACGGTTTTTCTGTGGAATTTGCTGAACACAAACAATATGGATTTGGTGATAGCATAAAAAATATCGATTGGAAAGTGTATTCGCGTACAGACAAATTATTCACTAAACGGTACGAGGAAGAAACAAATCTTCGGTGTCACATATTAATTGACACCTCCCCTTCAATGAAATTCCCTGTAGAAACAAAGGGTAAATTAACCTTTTCGCTGTTTGCTACTGCTGCGTTAGGACATCTTCTTCAAAAACAAAAAGATGCTTTTGGAATTCACTTATTTGATGACACAATCAATTATTCTACCGAAGTAAAATCTACCAAAACCCATTTAAACAACATTATCACAGTATTAAACCAGACACTTAGTGATAAAGTTGATACCTCTTCACATACAAAAACGCATTTAGCACAAACGATTACACAAATTGCGCGTACCATTCACAAGCGATCATTAGTCGTCATTTTTAGTGACATGTTTACTAATACCGACTCCAGCGATGAATTGTTCAAGTCATTACAACACCTCAAACATGGCAAACATGAAGTGATTGTATTCCATACGTTGGATACCTCGCAAGAACTTGAATTGGAATTAGAAAACAGACCCTATGAATTTACTGACTTGGAAACAGGCGAAAAGGTAAAACTAAATCCTAATCAGATTAAGGATGAATACAAAAAGCAGATGACTGCTGTTTCACATGATTTAAAATTGAAATGTGCCCAATACAAAATTGATTTTATTGAAGTAGACGTCAATAAAGGGGTATTTCCAGTGTTAAGTTCTTATTTGATTAAACGAAAAAAGATGAGATAAAAAAAGAGAGGTCTCGAGCGGATTCGAACCGCTGTGGATGGTTTTGCAGACCACTGCCTAGCCACTCGGCCACGAGACCTTCTTGTATTAAGGATTGCGAAAATAAGAAGAAAATCTTTAAATACTAACTCAAAAAGAGTTTTTAAGGATTATTTTCCCATTAAATTTGCTAAGCCTTTTTTGCTTCCTGACAATTTATTCATCTGCTTCATCATCTTACGCATCTGATCAAACTGCTTCATTAAATTGTTTACTTGTTGAATATCAGTACCACTACCAGTAGCAATACGCTTTCTTCTGCTACCATCAATGATGTCTGGGTTTTCTCTTTCTTTAGGGCTCATAGAGCGAATAATTGCTTCGATGGGAACAAACGCATTATCATCTACATCCACACCCTTCATCATTTTACCCATTCCTGGAATCATGCCGACAAGGTCTTTGATGTTACCCATTTTCTTAATTTGTTCTAACTGCGATAAAAAGTCGTTAAAGTCAAACTGATTTTTACGGATCTTCTTGTTTAACCTTCTTGATTCTTCTTCATCAAATGCGTTCTGCGCTTTTTCAACTAAGGAAACAACGTCCCCCATGCCTAAAATACGCTGAGCCATACGATCTGGATGGAAAACATCCAAGGCTTCCATCTTCTCACCTGTACTGATAAACTTGATTGGCTTATCCACTACATTTCGGATAGAAAGAGCTGCACCACCACGGGTGTCACCGTCTAACTTGGTTAACACTACACCATCAAAGTTGATGCGTTCGTTAAAGGTCTTAGCTGTATTTACCGCATCTTGACCAGTCATGGCATCCACTACAAAAAGCGTTTCGGATGGTGAAATCGCTTTTTTAACATTTTCGATTTCAAGCATCATTGCTTCGTCTACTGCTAAACGACCTGCTGTATCGATTATAACGATGTTTTTACCGTTCTCACGAGCAAATTTGATTGCATTTTTAGCAATATCAACCGGGTTTTTATTCTCTATTTCAGCATAAACCTCTACTCCTACTTGTTCACCCAGTACTTTCAATTGGTCAATTGCTGCTGGACGGTACACATCACATGCAGCAACTAACACTTGACGGCCAGTGGACTTTAGTCTGTTTGCTAATTTTCCTGTAAAAGTGGTTTTACCAGAACCTTGCAAACCAGCAATTAATATAATGGCTGGAGAACCAGTGATGTTAATATCTGCTTTGGTGCCTCCCATCATGTTCGCTAACTCATCGTTAACAATTTTGGTCATCAACTGACCAGGTGTGATGGAAGTCAATACATTTTGACCTAATGCTTCTTCTTTAATTTTGTCGGTAACCTCTTTAGCAACTTTGTAGTTTACATCGGCATCAACAAGAGCTCTACGGATTTCTTTTACCGTGGTGGCGATGTTAATTTCTGTAATCTGACCATGACCTTTTAGGGTCTGAAACGCTTTATCGAGTTTACTACTTAAATTATCAAACATAATGCTTCTGTTAATCGAACTGCAAAAGTAATCATTTGTGGCATTAGATACCAAAAAGATATGAAAGCTTTATAAGTTTCAAGTGCTGTTTTTTTTCTTTCTATGCGTGTTTTAGCTATTTACTCTCTTAAATAACCCCACGTATGGAGTTTATCACTGTCTTCGAACCACCGTTCGCCAATGTCATCACGATAATACATGCTCGGAATGGTAATGTTTCTTGTACGTTGATAGAGTTGTTTTTGGGCGGCTTTCATGGAAGTTGCTTTAGCCGTTACTACTAAGGCCACTCCTGAGGTACCTGTGATGACCCACTCATCATCTTTAAGTTTTAAGTCTTCGAGATGCACGCCTTCTTTGTCCTTGCTATTGTTCTTAAACAATACCGCTGCTCCTTTCGAGTAATTTTCAAATGTTTCCATATCACTAAAAGGAAATGGAGGTACTACAATTCGTAAACCAACCTGGAACCCTTTTTCATAGGAAAATTTCTTCAATTCTCCTTTGGCCATTTCATAAAAAAACTGACCATAGTTCATTTTTATTCCTTCCAGCTGAATCATAATGGTAGGATACCCAAATCGAGAAGTAAACTCCAAAGGATAAATTCCTTGGCCATTCACGATACAATTGACGTCCATGTAACCGACATATTTTTCCCGAGCCAGGGCTTTTTCCATTTTTTTCAAAGTGTTATTGAACAACTTGTTAGGTTCGCTCCAAAACATGCTAGTTCCCATTTCACCTGTTGCCGGACCAATATTACCAGGAAACAATTTCTTGTGCTCAAAGTTGATGTTGATGGGTGTCAAAAATTCATTGCCATTAAAAAACGCTCCCACAGCCACTTCTACACCTGTAACTCGTTTTTGAAGTTGGAAGACCTTAATTTCATTGGACCATGATTTTTTATAGGCTTCTAACACCCGTAACACATCTTTTCCATCATCTTCTTCTCCTACAAAGAGTAGTTTTTTATTGTTCTGAGCTTCTCCACTTGGTTTTATCACGTAGCGAGAAGGTTTTGATTTGACTAATTCTATTGCTTCATCAAACGAGGTGAATTCCCAATAAGGTAAAATGGAAACCCCTGCTTTTTTTAATTCATTTTGACCAAAACTTCGGTCGTCTTCCAACATATCGGTGTAGGGTGAGCCACCAACTACTAACTTACCTTTTTTTCGCAACTCATCGGCCCATGTACCATGTCCTAATACATCATCAAAGAGTACTACTTCTGCCCAATCCACCTCTTTCCGCCAATCGTCTGTTTTTTCAACAAAGCCATCACCGATATCTTTGCACTTTTCGTTCTGTATAAAATATTTTACCTGATGGCCTTCTTTTGTTAGTTGCCAAGCGATATCTGTTGCAAGGGCATCGTAGGATACGATTAAATAGTTTATCTTTTTATTCATTAAAAACGGTGTTTTGATCAAAATTCATATTACTAATTAACCGATTAAATTCAAACTTCTAAGTGGTTTACTCATACGACTTCATCTTTAAAAAATTAAAAGTAGTTGCACTGACATAAAATACACTTAACAAATCACCGTAAAATTTAAAGTGTATAAATTTTAGTTTTAGTGAATTTATATAAGTAAAAACTTAAGCAGCAGGCATGACATACTAATAACAAACATAATCTAGCAGGAGAAATGGTAATTAACTCACAGCTTTTCAATTAGTTTTTATTTAAATTTAAGGGTAAGAAAGTAGACTAATTAAAAGTTTTTCAAAATTATCTTTCAATTAACTAAGCATGAGAACTTGGATATCCATTATCATTTTTTCAACACTATTACAACCATTTAATCTATTAGCACAGTTACCAAAAGGATTTGAATACACGTTGGTTTCAGATAAAATACCAGGAGTAGTTACTGCTGATTTTGCAGCCAATGGATTTATGTATGCATGTGATTTTTCTGGGAAAGTCTGGTTATTTGAAAATGGTATACTTAAAGAAGAGCCTATTTTGGACATAAGTGATGAGGTTGCAAATTATGGAGAACTTGGCTGTCTGAGTTTTGTGTTACATCCTGATTTCATTTCTAATGGATATTTTTATCTTCTTTACGTTGTAGATCGTCACCATTTATTACATTTCGGGACACCAAAATATGACCCCGAAGCCAATGAATACAGTGCGGCTACAATAGGTCGGTTAACACGTTTTCAGGTTAGCTTAGATGACTATAAAACAATTGTTCCTGACAGTAGAACTGTACTTTTCGGAAAAAATATTGGGGAAAGTAATGCTGTCATGACGCTCTCACATGGAACTGGAGACCTCCTATTCGGAAACGATGGTTCGCTTATTTTTAGTACAGGAGATGGAAATACTTGGGTGAATTATTTTGCTGGGGGGAATGAAAAATACCCGGCATTTTCTTTTGATGAACAGGCGCTGCTAGATGGAATTCTTGACCCTAAACAAAATGTAGGTTCGTTTCGTGCCCAGCAGATACAAAGTTACAATGGTAAAGTACTACGCATAAATCCATTAACAGGAGAAGGCTTGGAAAGCAATCCTTTTTATAATGCCAACAAACCCAATGCAGCCGAATCAAAGGTATGGGCACTTGGGTTGCGTAATCCTTACCGAATGACAATAAAGCCCAATACTGGCAGCAAAAATCCTGAGGATGGTAATCCAGGAACTTTGTATATTTCTGATGTTGGCTTCAACGAATGGGAAGAAATAAATGTATGTGACGGGCCAGGATATAATTTCGGATGGCCTCTATATGAAGGTATGTACAAACAAAATGGATTTTATAATAAAATTCGGGAGAACTTTTATCAGCCAAATCAATTAGCCAATAGCAACTGCGAATCAAACTATTTTACTTTTCAAGAATTGTTATTACAAGAAAATGGAAATCACGAATATTTTTACCCCAATCCATGTAAACGGTCAGAAAACATCGCAAACTATGCCCAGGTATTTCAACACTCCAGACCTGCTTTCTGCTATAGAAATGCAGTCCAAGCTAAAGAGGTCCCATTAATTCCTTCATTTAACGAAAGTGGTCAACCAACCGCAACCGAAATAACAGACTCAGAATCAGGCGTAGAACAGGCGATATCGTTTAATGGGATTGCAGCAATGACGGGAGATTTTTATGCAGGAGAAAGTTATCCGATAGAATATCAAAATATTTTACCAGTCTTAGATTATCAAGGATGGTTAAAAGTTTTTTGGTTTAATGACAACAATAGACTTATAAAAATGGAAAACTGGCTGAGTGATCTGGAAAATGTAGTTGATATGCGATACAACCCGCTAGATGAATGTTATTATACCATCGGACTGTACCCATCAGAAATACGAAAACTCTGTTACATTGGAAATTTAAGTCCCGTAGTTACCGCAACATCTAATCCACAATACGGCACCTCGCCATTACTTGTAGATTTTGATGCATCAGCAACTTACGATCCTGAAAATGATTCGCTCATATTTCACTGGGATTTTGGAGACGGAACAGAAAGCGAACTCAACAAAACATCGCACTTATATACTGCTGAATCGGTAAGCCCCCACTCTTTTAATGTCATTCTTACTGTAACTGATACTGCTGGCAACGTAATAGAAAAATCTTTTCTTATTTCGCTAAATAACACGCCTCCACAAGTAAATATTACCAGCATTGCTGATAGTACTTTATATTCTATGATTACTCCAACCCCTTACCCGCTAGAAGCTGATGTTTATGATGAAGAACATTCAATCGAAGAACTAACTTTTAAATGGAACTCTTTTTTACATCACAACAAACACTTTCACGCACTCTCGAGCAGTGAAAACCAAATCGATGAATTTAATAATATATCTGCTGTAGGTTGTGGACCACTTGACTCCTATTATTTCCGTGTTTCGTTGTTGGTCACCGATCCCGAAGGGCTTCAGGGTTATGATGAAGTATATCTATTTCCTGATTGCAAAGAGCTGTTGGATTTAGATAAAAATAAAACCAAAGATTTACTGTTCTTCCCAAATCCGACCAATGGCTTGGCTCAATTAACCTTCAGCGAATGGGAAGTACCTTCAGAACTTACCATCGAAATATATTCTACTACGGGTCAACTAGTTGAACACATCACTTCGCATTTGCGAAACTCAAATAAGACCATCTACCTCAATCTTCAATCGCTTAAAAACGGACACTACACCTTGCGAGTCACTGGAAACTCCTTATCGAAAACAGTACGTTTTGTGGTGATTGACAATTTATGAGTACTGATTTTTTTCCCTAGAATTTGACATTCACCTCCATACTTAAATCAGTTTAGCACTAAAAAAATTCATTTTACTCACTAACTGGTTAAATTCAAACTTCTAAGGGCTTTACTAAAACTACCTCTTCTTTATCTACCATCACAGCACCTGCTGGAGCTCCTTTAATTTTACGTACATATTTCCGCGGAGTAACCATCACAGGGCATAGTGTATCTGTTTTTCGTTTGGAATAAAAAGCGGCAATTCCAGCGGCATATTCAATCACATTTTTGGGAACTTTCTGACCTGACTTATTTTTTATAATCACATGTGAACCTGAAACATCTTTAGCATGCAACCATAAATCGTCTTTATGTGCAGACTTGGTTAGTTCATCATTGTTTTTAGAGTTACGCCCCACATAAATGGTATAGCCCATGCAAGCAAATTCCTTGAATCGTGGGCTTGCTTCTTTCTCCACTTGTTGAGCGGTTTCTTTGCGGTACTTGTTGAGATCACGCATCGAGTCTGTATCTTCGATTTCAGATAAAGTCTTGTTTAAGTCGACCAGTTCTTGTTCTAAAAAGGTGAGATTGTGTTCCAGGGCATCAATTTCTTTGGATCTGTTTTTACTTTTTTTATACAGTTGGGTAGCAATATCCTGAGGGGTTTTGTCATGTTTCAATGCCACTACAATGTCTTTTTCTTGATAAAAATCAAAGAGGGTAATTTGTTCAACATTTTTAGGGATCTGATGTAAGTTCGCCATAATGATATCAGCCACTTGATTTAGCGGTCGCTCGTACATCAATTCTTCTAACCGTATTTCCAACTTCTTTTTCCGCTTAGTCGCCTGCTTTATCTTGGTGTTTACATCACGCTTGGCTACTTTTTTACCATCATCCAAGGAATGAATTCGAATGTATTTTTGGTAAAATTGATTGATTGCCTCCAAAGGACTTTGATAGATTTCATGGTTACCTGCTGTTGGAAACAATGCCAGCTGTGGCAAATCACCTTCTAATGAGAGATAGATGGGCGAATGTTCTAAATTCTGTAATGCGAGTTGAAAGGTGTGTAAGTCCTTAACTTGTTGTGTCAAATAATCGGATAATTCCTTACCTAGTATTGGCCAAACTTTATATAATTCATCTTGATGAGAAGCAATAGCATGATCCGTTACCGACAATTCACGATGCCAGCTACTTTTGGGGTGCGATTTATCCTGTTCATATTGTTTGTTAAAGACCTTTATGCCTTGTTCACCTTTATAAAGGATACAACTGGATCGGTTACCGAACAGTTTAAAGACTAAAGAATAACCATTTGTAAACTCCAAACAAATGGCACGTTCATTATTGTAGATGAACACCTGTTTTACCTTTTGATTGATTAATTCGGGGAAAAGGTTAACACTATTGCGTTTTGCTCTTGCGAAATTTTCTGGAAAATAAAGACACGAAAAGGTGCTCTTCAGATCCGCTTTCCAATAAAAATCTTCTTTGCTTTTTAAGACAAATCCGAGTACCAGTTCATCTTTACTTTGAGAAAAACACTCGACTAATACCGCACCTTCAAGTTTCGCTTGCAGTTCATTAATTAGGCGTTTTAAGAAGAAATGGTTGTTGTGCATGTGGTAAAGATATATTTTTGAGAAACAGGAAACTCAGTTGAGGTTTACTATTATTAAAATGATCATCAAGCCACTACTTAGCTTCACCGCTACCCTTCTCACCTTTATTGCTTTCTACCCCTATATCCGTTCGATATACCAAAGAAAGGTAAAACCGCATATGTTTTCGTGGATAATATGGGGATCAACTACTGTGATAGCTTTTTTTGCTCAGTATGAGGCTAAAGGAGGCGTTGGTGCTGTTCCTGTCGGTATTTCGGGACTGATTACGTTTTATATTGCCTATTTATCCTATACACACCGCGGTGACCTTCACATCACTAAATTAGATTGGGTTTTTCTGCTATTCGCTTTTTCTTCTTTACCAGTTTGGTACTTTAGCTCCAGTCCGCTAGCGGCAGTTGTTGTACTCACCACTGTTGATTTAGTTGGTTTTGGACCAACCATAAGAAAGGCTTACAACCTACCATACGAAGAAAATATTGCGTTTTATACCGTGTTTACATTACGCAATGGTTTGGTAATCATAGCTATGGAATCTTTTTCATTAACTACGATCTTATTTCCAGCTGCTGTAGGTTTGGCTTGTATATTTTTGATTGTACTTTTGTTTATCAGGAGATCAATAATCAACAAACCGAAAACAACGAAGTAAGTTTCTTAGATAATTTGTCTCCCGTTATTCTTTATCAACAGTAATCCTATGCAACCACTCCAAATTCAAATTATAGAAACTTTAACGGTACTGGTATTAACCATTATTGTCAATCGATTTACTTCGGTATTACTTAAAAAAATCTCTTCCAACTTTGAGTTTCAACAAGAGCGGCTTCGGTTAATCGTTAAGATTAAAAACATTATTATCAACCTTATAGCGGGAGTTTTAATTCTCACCATTTGGTCGGTCAATCAAGATCAAATTATTCTTTTTATCACTTCATTCTTAACCATTTTGGGTATCACTTTATTTGCACAATGGTCTTTGTTATGCAACATCACCTCTGGAATTATCCTTTTTGTGAACCACCCTACCAAGGTTGGTGATCACATTACCATTATGGACAATGAATTTAATATCAGTGGAATCATCAGTGACATCGGCTTGTTTTTTATATTAATCAAAACCGATGAGAACGAAACCATTACAGTGCCTAACGTAGTCATTTTACAAAAAATGATTAAGGTTGATGCAAAAAAATAAATCCAAAAAAAGAAGCTGTCTCTAAAGACACTTAGAACTATACAATTTATTAAATACATCTTTTCATTTGCTAAAAAAAACGAGGGTATGGTCCATTTCTCTACATGAAAATATCTATATCAAAAAACAACTTTTAGATTAAAATAAAAGCTAACTTGATTTAATCAACCTTAAATCTAAAATCATGAGAGACATTATTTGGCTTATTATTGTTTTGTTAATTATTGGCTGGCTCATAGGATATTTTGCTTTCCCTGACTTAGGAAGTATCATTCATATCTTAATAGTCATAGCTGTAATAATGCTGATATATCGGCTTGTTACGGGAAGAAGGGTATAACTCCCACTAATTAATAAAAAAGCCAACCTCACTATGTCGAGGTTGGCTTTTTTTTGTTTAGACATTATTAAAATGAAAAAACATATTTAACCCTGCCTTATAAATGGGAAGGTGATATAAACATTGTCCCCTAATCAATTAGATCACTTTCTACCCCTCGTTAGGTTCAAGAGCAAACTTTCTTTACAAAAGGTATAATTGATTTTGCTTTAATCATTTATACCTTTTAATAATTATTCTTTCACAACTTTTATTACTTGGATCTTATCTCCTTGTTGTACTTTCAACAAATACATTCCTTGTGGATATTCACCATTAATATCAACACTGTCCTCTCCAACTCCCTCACTCATCATCAATCCAGACATAGACAATAACTGGTAGTGAAACTGGCCTGTAGTTTGAATTGAAAGAACATTTTTGTAAGGATTTGGGTAAATGGCTACCATTGGATGCTCTTCATTTTCTATTCCAGTAATTGTTATAGGATTAAATTCCATGTAATTAAGGTTGATGTAATCTGAATCAAAAATAACACGCATAACCTTTTGTCCAGCCGTAAGATTTAGATTATTAATCGTTACTGTCTCCCATGTTTGCCAACCATTTGTATTTGGCACTGTAATCGGACCAGTGATATTTACACCATCCATTTCAACATGAAATAATTTACCAGCGCCTACTGATGCTACACGTAAGTCAAAGTCGTATATACCGTCAGCAGTAACATTAACCGTATATTCCAGCCATTCACCGCTTGAAACAGAACCGATATTGTAACCTCCACCTGCATCTGTACAAGATTCCATGTCCACATCTTCATCAGCCCTGTAGTTAACAACAGGTATTAGGTCACTACCAGGCGTCTTATCATAGTAAGCGAATCCATTTCCTCCCACATCGAAATGCTCGGCCTGAATAATTCCTGGAATAGCAGATACGGTATCATTGTAAGCCCCTTGAGGAACGTTGACTTTAATAGTTTGAGTTGCTTCGGCCATCTTGCCTTGGTTGTCTGTAGCCACCGCACGAATCGCGTAGGTACCAGCCTCCACATTTGTCCAGCTAAAACTGAAAGGAGCAGCGTTGTCTGTGTTTAATAAGGTTGTTCCATTATAAAAAAGAACATTACTAATACTTCCTCCCGAAACACTGGCTGTTGCTGCCAAATTGATAGTTGCTGGTGCAGTAAACACATTATTGAGGGCTGGGCTTGTCAATGTAATAGCTGGCCCTGTATTACCATTAAGTGATTGTTTTTTGAAAAAGGCCCAAAGTTCTTGCGTGGTATGAACACCTGCGGGGTCGTTGGAATGTTCATGGTATTTATTATATATTGAAATCAATTGTACGGAACTATTGTTACATGGCCCCCAATAGTCCATAGTGGATCTGGAATTAGGTTTGTTAACTGGATAATTGGTGGTTTTTGTTCCGGTAGAGGGGCACTGGTTCCAATTTCTCCATTTTTGTATCGTTGCCTCTACGCCTTGTTGACCACCATTTGGCCCATAATAGACTACATTGTCTTGCAGACCGTGAATATGGCAGATAGGCATAGGTCTGGAACTTGAAACCGGATTGCCGAATAAATACCCTGACACAGGACCAATGGCCGCTATCTTGTCTGCAATTTTATTGGCTGCATGGTAACTCATCATACCGCCCATAGAAAATCCAGTAACAAAAACTCGGTTCCGATCAATGCCAAAACGGCTAACCATTGATTCAATAATGGCCAATATAAAATCAGTGTCTTTGGTACCACTAATATCCCAGGAATTGCCTTCGCCTTGTGGATACACGACTAGAAACTTGGCAGTATCAGCTACTAGTTCCCATTTGGCCGAGTTTCTCTGATCGTTAATAACATTCCCTAGACCATGCATGGAAATAACCAGAGGCCTGTTTTGAGCGAGACCAGAAGGTGCGTAAACAAATATGGATCGAGTTCTGCCACCGACATTTAGCGTGGTGGTTTGTGCTTCCGTTAAGAGAGGAAGCAATAACAAGCTTGCAAAGGCTATTGCCTGTATAATTGGAATTGTTCTAGATTCCAATAAAGTATAAAGTTGTGTAAATTTAGTTTTCATAACAGGTGAATGTTTAAGTTCACATATGGTACAAGTAAAGAAAGAATTAGTAACACGAGGAAGTTCGGATCCTGATCAAAAATTGGGAATGATGCGCACACACAACCCCATAAAATTAAACTACTAGCTATTGTTATCATTGTTTGATGATTTTAATTGTTTGAGTAGTATCACCAAACTGAAGAGTAAGGAAATACAAGCCTTTTTTCAATTGTCCTCCCACTTCCACGCTATTATTAGCACTACCTTTTTCTACCATTATACCAGAAAGGGTATATACTGAAAAGTCAAAATCTCCTTCATATTGAATGGTAACCTGATTTTGAAAAGGGTTAGGGAAGGTATTGGCTTCTGATAAAGCGTTATATTCTTCCAGCCCAGTCACTTTATCTACTACCACTGAAACTGGTGCTGATGTACCTACACAACCTTTGACATCTGTTACCACGGCAGATAGTGTATAAGAGCCGTCTAACACATTGTTCCAGGTATAACTGTAAGGGGAACTCGCATCCTGACCAAGTAAGGTGTTTTCATTATAAAACTGAACTGCAGTGATTTCTGTGCTCACTACATTTGCTTCAATGTTTATATTAGCCGGACTAGCTGTAATTATTTCAGCTGGCTGAGGACTGGTGATGTTTACGACTGGATTCGCATTCACCGCAATAGTCATGTCAATGGAATTAGTACAACTCGAAGCATTTGTAAATGTGGCTGTGTAGGTACCAGCTTGTGATGGTTGAATATCTTGGAAAGATATCTCACGCGTACTAGCTGTAAAATTACTTGGACCTGTCCACGACCAGCCTGTAGTTACATCGTACGGATGGGGACCAAAAATCACTTCTCCGCCTTCACACAGTGCTACATCAGCTTGCTGTTGCCATGTGCTATTATTAATGTTTGAATACGCAGTAAGAGTAGGCAGCGCATTCACCGTAAAGTTAACCGTAGCTGCACTTGAGGCTACATTAGCCGCACTGGTAGCTATCGCACGAATTATATGGCTCCCCGCTGAGACATTGTTCCACGTATAGGAATAAGGTGAGCTGTTGTCTGATCCTAAATGGGTGTTACCATTATAGAAATCCACTTTACTCACCGAACCACTGGAGATGGAGGCTGTAGCTGCAATTGATATAGCGGTGCCGATACATACGCCTCCATTATTTACTGGTGCGGTGAGGGTAACGGTTGGTGTGGGATTGGATGTTGTATTTACTAACTCTAACATTTTAGTTGCATAACGAATCCCAAACTCACGGTACGCTGCTGTGGTGAAATGTGCTCCGTCCTGTCCTTTTAATCCATTCGCAGATATAACATAAGCATTTGGAATGATTCCAGGCAGTTTATTTATTTCTGTATTATGAGAAGAACAACATCCTTGTTCTGGACCTCCGTTACTCCTATAAAGAAGTTCTCCTGCCAAAAAAGGAATGTCACTTAATCCTAAATCTTTTTTTAAGTCAGCGACAATTCCTTGTACCTTGAATTTCCAGTTTTGATCATTGGTATTGGTTTCCCCTTGGTGAAATAAAATTCCTTTTATCACGCCTACTGTCTGGGCTTTTTTTGCTAAATCCAACATCCAATTGTAACCACCATTAAACTGTTGAGGAATATCAGCTTCTCCTTGACCGGGAGCGATTTGCCTACCGGTGGGCGCTCCTTTTTGAAACAAAGAAATAGAACAACCTCCAACTGAAGTATTTACAATGCCGATAGTGATATTCGATGGCGTGTTTTCAGCCATTGTTTTGCCAAAAGTATCTCCTGGACCTACTCTTCCCCAACAGCGAACTAAAGGTGGGGCCGCGGTGTACCAAGTGCCATACGTTCTATTAAGATTCGAACAGGTTTGATCTTGCAAAAGCATCACTCTCGGGTTAGTTATTCTATCTTGAGCTTCAATCGGACCTTGCCCTTCCATATTAGATTGACCAAACATCAAATAAATATGGAAGTTAGGATCCTGAGCAAAAGTTGGAAATGATGCGCACACACAACTCCATAAAATTAAACAACTAGCTATTGTTCTCATTGTTTGATGATTTTAATTGTTTGAGTAGTATCACCAGATTGAAGGACAAGGAAATACAAACCATTTTTCAATTGTTCTCCCACTTCCACGCTATTCTTAGCACTACCTTTTTCTACCATTATACCAGAAAGGGTATATACTGAAAAGTCAAAACGTCCTTCATATTGAATGGTAACCTGATTTTGAAAGGGGTTAGGGAAGGTATTGGCTTTTGATAAAGCGTTATATTCTTCCAGCCCGGTCACTTTATCCACTTCCACTGCAACTGGTGCTGATGTACCTACACAACTATTAGCATCTGTTGCCACGGCAGTTAGTGTATAAGAGCCGTCTAACACATTGTTCCAGGTATAACTGTAAGGGGAACTTGCATCCTGACCAAGTAAGGTGTTTTCATTATAAAACTGAACTGCAGTAATTTCTGTGCTCACTACATTTGCTTCAATGTTTATATTAGCCGGACTAGTTGTAATTATTTCCGCTGGCTGAGGACTGGTGATGTTTACGACTGGGTTCGCATTCACCGCAATAGTCATGTCAATGGAATTAGTACAACTCGAAGCATTTGTAAATGTGGCTGTGTAGGTACCAGCTTGTGATGGTTGAATATCTTGGAAAGATATCTCACGCGTATTTGCTGTAAAATTATCCGGACCTGTCCACGACCAGCCTGTTGTTACATCGTACGGATGGGGACCAAACATTACTTCTCCACCTTCACACAGTGCTACATTGGCTTGTTGTTGCCATGTACTATTATTTATATTAGAATACGCTGTCAGAGTAGGGAGCGCATACACCGTAAAGTTAACTGTAGCTGCAGTAGAGACTACATTAGCCGCACTGGTAGCTATCGCACGAATTATATGGCTACCGGCTGGGGCATTGTTCCACGTATAGGAATAAGGTGAGTTGTTGTCTGAACCTAAAAGGGTGTTACCATTATAGAAATCTACTTTGCTTACCGAACCACTGGTGATGGAGGCTGTAGCTGCCATTGATATAGTGGTGCCGATACATACGCCTCCATTATTCGCTGGTGCGGTGAGGGTAACGGTTGGCATTGGGTTGGTGGTAGTATTAAATACGCTAGAGGTAACTGACGTTTTTGTTCCATTTCTGCCGTTTACTATTGTATTTCCCCAATCCGATAAGGAGGAACAGGACCAGTTTATACATAAATCCAAATACTGTACATTACTACTGTTTCCTTTTTGAGACCAAGCCAGCCACCCGACTCCGTATTGCTGACACAAATCTAAAATTCGTTGTTCATCAATATCGCAGGATCCATCAGTAGCATGCTGAAAACCAAACTCCCCTACTATGATCGGGATACCTGAATTTTTTATGGTACCAACAATGGTGATATCATCTCCTCCTTTTCTCCATTCACAATACATGTGGATAGAAAAAAGTAAGTTGGCCTGTCCACCCAAAAAAGAAGCATCAGAAGCCATCATCGTTTTAGCATCATCTCGGATATTTTTTGCTTCGAACCGATCTTGTCCATAACCTACGGCATCAATTACCAAGGTGGTTTTAATTCCAGCATCACGAAGTGTTTTAATGGCAGTTGTAAAAGCACTCAACCATGCTCCTCCATTGGGATTATTCGCATCATCTGTAGCCGTTTGCCATGTTCCCCACTCATTGGCAATGTTAATTAAGATATATTTGGCAATAGTAGGTCGTGTTAAAAAGGAAGCTTTAGAAGCCCAGAACTGAGCCATTTGATTAAGCGCTGATGCACTTGTACTTCCTGTAACATCATGTAACTCCACCATCGGAATCATATCATTATCGATACAATTTTGTACTGCAGTTTGCCAGGCATTATCAGATGTACTCGTGTTTACGACAATGCGTAAACAATTTGAGCCTGTATTATTCCGCACATCGTCAATTGAACCGTTAACATCGTTCACAAACCAGGACAGCGGTACATTCATACCTTTCATTATGAAATTGTTTCCGTTGGCATCAATAAGATTTCCGTTAGTATTGTTGGTTGTAAACCCTTGTCCAAAACTGATGATGGGAAGGGCTAAAATAAGCGCGAATTGTAAAATTGTTTTCATACGACTGTTTTAAGGTTAGACTCTGGCCTAGAGCACAAAAGCGTGTTGTTTTATGAAAAACACCTTTTGAAATCTCACCACAACAGAGGTACACCTAAGGGGTAAAAAAGTAACAGCGTGTATTAAAAAAATTAAAAACTAAAAAATTAAACGTATCATTATTGGATAACTACCACTTCAATTGCGGTATTATCATCCACGATAATAAGGTATAAACCCATTGGAACTAACTCCCCTTTGCTATCTTTACCATCCCAAGCGTTGGGTACATCAAGCGTATCAACTAGTTTTCCATCTTTGGTATAAATCATTGCCTTCCCCTTCTTTTCTATAAAAAAAGTATCTTCCAAACCATCACCGTTGGGTGTAAAGCTATTGGTACAATTAGTAGGGTTAGAAATTTTAATATAATTACGAAGTTCAAGACCACACTTATTAACATCCTCAATTCGCAAGGAATAAAATCCTGGTTTTATATTAGCAATTTCGCCTGGCAATTGTGTGGTATATCTGTCATTCGCATTCAAAGAAGATACGAGATGTGCCGTAAGTGGAAGATATTTAGCCTCTATATCATCATCTTCAATAGTAATATGCGCACCTTTTTTACAATCATTTTCAAGCAATTCGTAATTAATTGAATTGATAGAAATACAGGGCTGTGTTTTTAGCTGTATAACTCCAACATGGAGTGTTATATGGGCTAATAAAGGTGAACTATTTGTGATTTCGCAGGTATAGCTTCCTCCGTCCGACTGATTAACACGTTCAAATGGTAAAAAAGGCGTAGTTGTTTCTGCAACTTTTACTGAATCTTTATACCAGGTGTAGCGGTTTCCTTCTACTCCACCGTCTATTTTTGCATTTATTTCCAGCGAAGCACCTAAAGTAGCATTAACCGTAGTATCGATCACAAAAGTGCGTTGAGGGTTTAAGTATATGATAGAATCAAATTTGGGAAAACTCACTAACGGAAGTACATCAGAAAAAGAAAGAAAATTGTAGGTCAAATTAAGCTCTTTTATACCCGTGAATGCACTAAGATCGGGTAAAGTATCTATCAAATTATCGGAACCTATAATTTTAACTAAAGTACTGTTTGGAGAAAGTTGAGGGAATTTCTTGATTTGATTTATAGCAAAACCTAACTCTTTAAGTAAGGTTAAATGTTTGAGCGAAGGAAGTACCTCTATTTGATTATTATCACATCTTAGGATAGTCAGATTGGTATTATTTGTCAGATCTGGAACCACTGAAAGCTTATTAGCCTGAAGATCTAAAACCCGAAGTTTCGTAAGGTTGTTAATAGGAGGAAATTGAGTGATGCTGTTATTATAGACATATATCAATTCCAAATTGGAAAGGGAGTTCAAGGGAGGTAACGCAGTAAGCCTATTCCCACTACAGTCCAACTCTTTCAACATCCTCAAGTTAGACAGGGCTGGTAACGAAGTGAGTTTATTGGTTTTCACATTCAACACTTCCAGTTTGGTAAGTTGACTAACCTGTGGTAGCACCGAAAGCTGGTTATCATGTGCCCAAATCTGTCGTAAGTTTGTCAAGCTATCTAGAGCGGGTAAACTAGTGAGATTATTAAAGGCACAGTTGAGTAAAGTAATGTTATGAAAGAATTCTAGCCCTGAGAGAGTGTTTATCCCCCGTTTATGACAAGAAATATCACCACTATATGCTTTTGCCTGACTTATAATCAACTCATTATTAGCATTAAAAGCTAAAGGAATTCGTGTTTGAAGATACTCTCGAAAATTAGTATCGGGTATAGCGAAAGTTTGCGCACTTGCTATTGCACACTGCAATAAACAACACATCAAACTGAGATAAATACTTTTACGCATATACTTTATTTCGCTAAATAAGTGATCAATATATCAAAACTTCTCCAATTTCGTCCGATTCCTTTTTATACCTTATTCTGTAGATATAGATTCCCGGAGACTGGGTAACTCCCTCCTTATTTCTTCCATCCCAAACTTCCGAATTGCCCTTCGAAAGTGTTGCCTGAAATACTTCTTTCCCATATTTTGAATAGATGATGATAGTAGCGCCATCTTCTTTTGGTGTGGGCAATTGAAATACTTCTCCATAACCAGGGCTAAAAGAGGCTGTTTCTTGTGTGTTACATTCCTTTAAATCTACAAATACATCTCGTGCTAAATCCTTGGTACATTTATTCGCATCAATGAGTATAACATTGTAATATTCAGACATAAGGGAGGTAAACGATGGACTTTGCTGTACAACAGCTTTACCATAGGCATCTTCCACTTTAAACTGATAGGGTTTTTCTGCATTTTTAACCGTTTGAAGTTCAATAGTAATTACACCAGTATTCTCTTCCTCACAACTCGGTTGTGCAGATACCAATGCTTTTGCACTAATCCCACAAATAATTTCCTTTTCTGGTTGAATTATTTCCTTTTTCACCTTTACTTCTGCCGGTTTAACGAGGGGTTTTACAGGTGCACTAACATTTTTTATTGGGGTAACGGAGTCTATCTCTACCAGAGTATGTTCTTTCGTGATGCTAGCCTTTACTTTAACGGAAGGCTTTTTTTCGTTATCGACTAACTCCACTACGGCTTGTGCTTCTTGCTTTTGAGGTTTTTCAGGAAGGCTTAACTCAGGAATTTGGGATTCATCGGTGTTGACAGGCTTATGAACACTTTTCGTGTTTTGGTTATATATGCCAACAGAAATTAGTAATCCTATAGCTAATAAACCACCCAACCACCACCGCGTATTATTTTTGTTTGGTTTTACTCTTCCTTTCTCAAAATCAGCATCCATCAACTCTTTTACCTGTGCTAGGAGCTGACCCTTAACCACAGTGTTAGCAACCTCTTGATAGCGTACTAATTCTGCGAGTGCACTATCCTCCTTTAACCGATTATTAAAATTGACTAATTCTTCTTCACTTAACTTTCCAGCTAAATAAAGATCTATCTTCTCATATAGCGATTCATCAGGCATCATCCTCTTAGTGCATTAGCTAGTGCTTTGTTAGCACCAACATATTTTATCATTTTTTGCTTACACCTATAATTGGCGGTTTTAGCAGCATCAGCATTTAAAAAACCCATTTTCACTACAATCTCTTCCATAGAGCACTTTTCATATACACTAAATGTAAGGAGTTCTTTACACTTCTCACCCAGTTGGTCAAATACGTGTTGAAAAGCTTTCCATTTTTCATTCATAATCATGGTAATTAAAGGGCTGTTTTGTAAATCAGGTTCATTTTCTATTTCCTCATACTTTACCTCACGCTGTTGTTTTTTTGCTTTATTGATCCATTTGTTTCTACTTACAACCATCACAAAAGCCTGAACATCGTCAATTTTATCAACCTTATCCTCTACCACCAAATTGTAAAAAGTAAGCACTGCCTCTTGAAAGATGTCTTTACTATCCTCTGAGCTGCCATTATGTGACATGATATATTTGTTTACTTTTGGATAAATAGTTTTGTACATCCAGTCCAACACTTCTCTGTCTTTCCGGTTTTTTATGTTCTGTACTATTTCCTGTTTACTATAGCTCACGCAACTAATTTTTCGGCTTTTTAAAGGGTACAACAATCGCTGCTAAAAGTAACAACTTTTATCCTCCGTCCTTTTTATATAATTTAAGAAGTTATTAGATTTTCTTTAGAGAAAAGATGAATATAGGTGTTCACGTAATTCTTACTCTTTTATTTTTACCTTTTTGTGTTGATGCACAGACTTCAAACATATTACCTATACCCTTCCTTCAATTTAATAAAAATTATGCGTTTGAAAACCCCGCAGCCAGTAGTTATTATTCAGCCAAGGATGTACGACTTGTTAGCAGTAATTATACAGGTTTATTAAAAAATGTAGGAGTCTATTATCTTGATGCCTCTACCCAGTATAAAATGGCATCCAACCTTCATTCATTTGGATTGGTTGTACATTCAGAATTTGAAACGGACTTATTAAAAAGGACCAGAGCTTTTTTCCGTTATTCTTGGAAAACGGCATTATCTAAAGACCTTGATTTTTCAGGTGCTGCTTCTTTTGGTTTTTTTTATTATTTAGTAAAAAGTACTAGCAGTAGTGCAGGAACATCATCTTTTAGTGTCGATGGTAGTATAGGGGTTTGGCTGAAGGGGAAAAATTTCAATACCGGTATCGCTTTAAATCAAGTTCCCAATGCAATGATTAGCCCCATCGAAAATGGCATAAAGCTAACCCGCTATGCAACAGTTATTGCGGACTATCTTTTTAAACCATCACCTGATTATTCTTTGTTGGTGGCTACGGAAACCATCTTTACCACCTACCGACAACGAACGTTTCAAGGAACTGTAGAATCTACGCTCTTTACACATTATGCTTTAGGTTTTTTGTACCGTTATCATCATGGAGCGGGAGTTACGTTAGGGTTAAAAGAATTTGAACTCAATAAAATTTCGGGCGATATTAATTTTGCTTACTTGAAGCATTCTTTATTGGCTCCCTCACGTATACAAAACTTTGGTAACGACCGGATTGAAATACTTTTAAGGTTGTATATAAATTAAATGCTGAAAGAAAAGCAACGAACCAGCGTGATTAAAAAAACACGATTTCTCGTTCGTTGCCAAAACTGCATAGGCCGTTCTACAGCTTTTTTTACTCTTTTATTATTCTAACAAATTGATTGGTGGTAGACAAAACATAAACCCCTGCCTCATATGCGGTCAAATCAATTTTAGAACCAAAACCCGATTCCACTACTTTTCCAAAGGCATCAACCAACGACCAGTCGCATGGTTTTGATAATGAAACCGTATGAAGCGTAGGGTTAGGGAAAATGGTTAATTTATCCATTTCAGTTGCTGAAGTATTTCCTGTAACGATGTCTGTTGACTTAAGAACGCCCACTCCTACGTATTTATTCACATGGTTAGGTACTTCATTTACCGCAACCGCAATAGAGGAATATAAATAAGGCGGCACATAGTTGTTATCATTGAAAGTTTCACTCTCACTCAGCGGATCAGCATCTGGTGATAATGAAGTAATCTGATCGGCTGGTAACCGACCGCAGTCTTTGAATACATTATCAATCAAGTGCGCAGTACCATTTTCAGAAAGCTTTCCAAAGATTGGTTTTTTCACATTGTCAAAATAGTTTTTCTCTACGTAGGCTTGTGAGTTAATTCGAACATTGATCCCATTACCATCGGGACAGTCCACTGTATAGTTATTCAACATGTGGAGCTTTCCATATCGAAATAGCGGCATTCTTGAACCGATATTCTCAAACTTATTATGATGCATGGTTGTTTTTCGATCATAATCATCTGAGTTTCCTTTACCTGAGAGACAAGCTTTGTGATGATCGTGAAAGTAATTCCATGAAATGGTGATGTACTGGCAATCGTTTTTCACATCTACCAAACCATCATAACGATCGTAGTCCGTCATCACGTTAGGGTCTTCATTATAAAATTCACAGTGGTCAATCCAAATGTGGTGACTTTTTCGTTCTGACTCAGGCAGGCTCTCATCATCGGCTTGGATGGCAATGCAGTCTGGATCAAAATTAAATCCTTCAATCTTATTTTCTCCATCATTCGAAATCGGTACACCGGTCATAGTAAAACGAATATTGCGAATGATTATATTGTGTTGACACTGAATGCTTACGCCTATTTGATTAATAAAACCTTGAGTTCCTACACCCAGTAAGGTCTTATTGGACCCCATGCGTAACACATTAGGACCTTTAAATTCTCTATCAATTAAAATGATATAAGGGGTTGTGCCACTTGCATAGTTTTGCAATTCCGAGAAATTAGTGGGTGTAACCGTTTGACCTCCTTGTCCACCTGTAGTTCCTCCTTCCATAGACGCATAACCGTATGGTTGAGAGAAGTCGGGAGTTTGAGCGTGAAGGGTAAAAAACGAACATACTATTCCAATTAGGACATATATTTTCATTGTTTTTTATGTTTAAATGAATAAAAAAGGGAAGCGTGAATCCGCTTCCCTTTGAGATGAAAAATTACTCTTTAATCAACTTAATGACTTGGTTGTCGACCTTCAGGAAATAAATTCCAGAGGGCTGAGTTGACAAGTCTACTTGTGAACCCGTACCGTTATTCACTTCTGAGCCCAATGAATTATGTAGGGACCAAGTCGTTGTTTTGTTTAAGTTAACACTGTTTTGTGTCGGATTCGGATAGGCAGTGGTTGCCGGAGCAAGAGCACCATTTATTGCAGTAATCAAGCAAGAAGCATTAGAGACACCTTCCGAGAAGTAGATGATATCAATATTCGCCAAACCTTGAACACCTGTTGCTGTGATAATTAATTCATTGGATCCTGCTACTAAATCAATAGTTGTGGTAAAAATAAACCAGTTAGTCCAGTCGCCTGTTGTAGCAAAAGTAGCCTCCCCTACATTAGATCCATTTATAGTTATATCTCCACTACGTGCATTATCGCCACCATTTGCATATCGAAAAGAGATTGTTGCTAGTTGAGCTGTGGTTGAGTTCAACACCCATGATGCTTGAGCACCTAAAATGTTCTCTGTATTCACATATCCACTTCCTAAGAATCCAGTGTTTGTGCTTTCTAGCTGAATACCATCAACACTACATGCTGACTCCCCTTGCACATCGCCTACGCAAGGTTCAAATCCCGTATTTCCGCCTACACACACGCTACAATTGTCTAAGTACGCTGAACCATTCTCTACCCCATTACAATCAGCATTTGAAGGTGCTGTTACCTCAATAGTGATAGGTGTAGAAGTAGAAACTGCTCCTTGGTTGTCGGTTGCTTTAGCAGTGATGGTGTATGTACCCTCAGCTAAACCAGCAACATCAAACGCATAAGGACTTGTGTTATCACTGTTCAATAAATTTTCACCTTGGTAAAATTCTACTTTCGCAATCGAACCATCAGAATCAGCTGCATTGGCTTGAATAGTAAAATCTGCAGGTGCTTCAAACGTGCTGTTTGCCGTAGGAGCTGTAATAGAAACTGTTGGCGGTTGATTGATAGACGCATCTAGTTTACCAACTCCTGAATAGTTTGCTACAATGCTTGGTACATTTTCAGCACAGTTCAAATACCCACTGTAGCTATAAGGGATGTTTGACGTACAAGATGGTAACTCTCTCTCGTCTGAAGTGTAGGTAAAAGGACTATTTACCAAAATATTACCTGAAACATCACCATACCCATCAATATCTGAATAAGCAGTCACATAGGGGTTGTTAGCATTCAAGAAATAATTGTTCTCGATTTTCACACATGCATTTATTCGTGAATTAATAGTTGTTTCAGCGATGTCTTTGTAATAGTTATTAAAGACATGTCCAAAACCAGATCGAAAGAGCGGAAGACGCGAATTAATATTTTCGTAGAAGTTATGGTGATACGTAATTGTTCTATTGTACGTATCTGATTCTGAGCTTCCAGCTAAACTAGCTTTCCAGCTATCATGAAAGTAATTCCATGAGATCGTTACATAATCCACATCTCTTTTTGCATCCAATAATGCGTCATAATAATCTTTACCGACACCCTGAAATTCATTAAAGAATTCACAGTGATCGACCCAAATATGGTCAGATGGTCCTTCAATATTTAACCCATCCTTATCGCCAGATAAGACTTTATAGATTTTCAAATTTTGAATGATGATGTTGCTGGCTCTCCAGATTTTTAAGCCAATCCCATTTAACTCACCACTTGTACCTACTCCAATAATCGAGATGTCAGCAACATCTTTGATGTCAATTTTAGATAAACTACCTGAGTTCGACATGTTGATAACTCCATTAACATAAATAATTCGTGGACCAGTCGCATTGCTAATTGCATCCTGCAAAGCAGTACCCGTGCTTACCGTTACTTCATCGCCACCTGCTCCACCAGTGGTTCCGCCATCCATTGTAGCGTATCCCACCATGCCAAACTTCACACCTATATCCTCACAAGTAGGCTCACAAGCAACTTTACCCGTGTTTCCGCCTACACATTCAGCACAAGCATCTATGTAAGCTGAACCTCCAGCTACACCATTACAATCCGTTGTCTGCGTATTTTTTACTGTAATTGCAATAGAAGAAGAAGTAGTTGTTGCACCTTTATCATCCGTAGCTTTAGCTGTAAGTGTATACGATCCACTTGTTACACCAGACCAATCATACGAATAAGGATTAGTATTGTCCTCCCCCAATTTTGTAGCACCGTGGTAAAACTCCACTTTTGTAACTGAACCATCGGAATCGTTAGCATTTGCCGTAATCGTAATTGTTGATGGAGAAGTATTAAACTGTTGGTTATCGGCTGGTGAAGTAATAAATACTGAAGGCGGGTTGTTTGTAGGAGTGACCACGCCACCACCGCACGATGAGCATGCGGTTGGAGAAGCTAATTTAGCTCCTGCACAAGTTCTAATGGGTGTCACAATACTTGATGCACTTGCAATCACTATAGAATAAGGACGTGTAAAGGCACTGCCCTTAGTCATGTTGCTTGCCCCCGTGTTATTATTTGAATAAATCGCAGTGTAATCTTTGTCAAATTCATCAATGGGTTTTGAATAACCATTAATAAAATAGTTTCCTTCTAGACGTATATCTGCTTTATAACCCGCACGTACGCCTTGGTTAGCTACAGTACTTGAATAATAATTGTTTACTAAATCAACTTTTCCGTAACGCACACGAGGCATCCGTTCTCTACATCCTTCTCCCCACCAGCAGTATTGAAAAGTAACCCGTAATTTCCCTTCATCAGCGGTAGCACCATCCGATGAACCAATTAAATTGGTGTAGCGGTGATCGGATGCCCCACCAGAACCACCTGATCTAGGCGGTTTTTCATAACTAAATGTACACCAGGTGACTGAAATAAAATCCGCTTTGTTTTTAATATCAAAGTTACCATCCATTCCATCATGAAATTCACAGTGGTCTACCCACACATTCCGGCTATCATCTACGGTCAAATTATCGTTTCCATCATTATCATAAGCACCTGGACCTTCAAAGTACATGTTACGGATAATTAAATTATCTACCCTTTTCACGTATAAAAGCCCAGAACCTCCCGATGACATGTCTGTAGAAATAATTTTAGACCCAGCTAGGCCAAAAATAGTTTTATCACTTTGGTCTTGAATCGTAATTCTCCCATCACTAGGAAAAGTAATAACCCCTTGTACATGTACTACTTTTACGTTTTTATTAGTTAACGCATCTTTTAAGGCGGAATAATTAGAGACTACTACGGGCGTAGCATTGCCCCCACCTGTCACCCCACCATTTTGTGTGGCCCAACCAATGGGTTTACATAAATCTTGTGCTGACAATTGACGCGTGAATAAACTGAGCGCAAGTACTAATGCAAGCCACGCGATTGCCTTTAGTACTTTGTACGATTTAGGTAAGAGTATTTTTTGTTCCATATCAAGTTTATGATTTAATAGTTGTTCCCTGTTTTGATGCTTATACAACCTCGTGTCGAAAAGGTAAACACGCAAGAAAAAATTGTCGATGCGTGCATACAAAGCGGAGATTAATAATTGGAGATTCATAGGTGCTGAATGTTTAACTCAGTGAAACTGCAAAGCCATTAGATGAACTCATCCCTACAGACAACAGGAATTAGTGCCTAGTTAACAAGAGTATAGACAAACAACTACTCGATAAAGTAACGAATGGAGAATTCGATGGAACGGTCGGTAGTGGTACTCAGCTTACGGGTGTTGTAGGCCAAAAAAGAAACCATAAAGTCAAAGTTACTGGATGCAATTTCCAGTTTTCGCAATCCGATGTAGGCATCAATACCTTGGTTATAGTTATACCCACCGCCCACTAAAAATTGCCTACGAAGAACAGCGATCAACGAAGACTTCATCGTCAACAGACCTGCTTCGTAAAAGGATGCTAAAGCATAGAGTTCTAATGCCACTACTTGATCTATCGTCAAGCGGTAATAGGAATTAGCGTTATAATACCGCGTTAATCGGATGCGCTCATTTAAGGGACTCAGCTCGGGATAAAAAAGTTGATTGACAGAAACGCCTAAATTGAAGTTTGGGTAGGCATAGACTGCACCTATATTCAAGTCTCTCGCAAAAGCTGACCCTCCTCCATTGGCCACACTCGATTGAAAAAGGTAGTTGATGAAACCCAACGAGGAACCCAAAGACACTCGTGATTTTCTGCTGATAGCTACTTGCACCCCATAACGCAAGTACAGCCGATTCCGCTTAATGTAATCACCTTCATTTTTATTAACGGCCATAGCACCAAAACTATGTCGCGTATTTTCGGAGTTACCTGTACTGGATAAATAAACATTTAAATAATTTTGACTAACGCCATTAAATACTCCTATCAAAGTACGATTGGTAAAGTCCACACCAAAATAATTCGTGTCGCTTGCGATTGCACTATTCAGCAATGATGATTGATTAAATGTTTGACTAATTTGATAGGGGTATAATTCAGTAGATTGTGCTATTCCGTAGTAGGATTGGCACACCAAAAAAAGAAGAAATAAGACGCTATGATAATATGTTTTCAATACCACATTTGAAATAAGCAGATGTTAAAAATGAAAAAAATATCACTTAAGTTTAGAATTCTGTTTACCTTTTTTGTTGAAGCTTGTATTAGATTTGAATTCAGTTGAATAAACAAGACGAAATATTACAGTGTATAGTAGCCGGTAATGACGACCGTGCCTTAACTCATTTATATCAAGAAACTTTAACCAAAGTAAGGACTTATATAGTAAAAAATAGTGGCACAACAGAAGAAGCTGATGACCTGTTTCAAGATGCAGTGATTGTCTTGTTTCAAAAAGTGAAAGAAGGTTCATTTAATAGAAACCATGAGATTGACGGGTTTATTTACACAATTTGTAAAAACTTGTGGATCAACATCAATAAAAGAAAAAAGGTCAACCAGAAGTATGTTGACCATAGTATGCATGAACATCAGCCTGAAGATAATCAACTGGATCAGGTAATTAATAAAGAAAAGGAAAGTGCTATGCACCAACTTTTTAATAAACTGGATGAACGTTGTCGGCAACTGATGAAAAGTATCATATATGACCATAAATCGATGGCTGAAATATGTAAAGAATTGGGTTATAAAAATGAACAAGTAGCCAAAGCAACTAAATATCGCTGCAATCAAGCGCTAATCAAAATTGCACATGAAAACATGGAGTTAATTAACTCGATACGCAAGTGAATAAACACGAAGAAACATATCACCTTATTGAAAACTACCTCAACGGAGAATTGTCTGGCGATGCCTTGCTTCAGTTTGAAAAGCAGTTAGCGACTAACGCAGAAATGGCAACGGCTCTCGAATTACAACAATTGACACGTGAAATCACAAAGCAAGCGAGCAACCACGACCTTCGTGCTAAAATGAATGTTGGAATCAAACAGCATGACCAACGGCAACTACAGAATAAATACATTAAATATGGCACTGCGGTAGTTGTTATTGCTTTATCCATCGCGGGATATTTATTGCTTCAGTCGTTTAATGAGTCAGCCAATACAACACCTACTGAACCAGTTGAGGTTGAAAAGCCTGCTCAAGTGTTACTGGTTACCCCAACGCCAACTGTGGAAGCTCCTCAACTGTCTGATGCTGTTAAAAAACCAACAAGCACACCACTGGAACCTGTAACACCCTCGAAAGCGCCAACGACAGCAAAAGCAGCTGTAGAGGCACCCTCTACGCCTGACGTAACCGAAAAGGAGAAAAAAGAACCTCTCCCTGTCCCTGCTATTGTACCGATAACAGTAGAGAAGACAAATCCAATAAAGGAAACGCCAATACAAGAAACACCTAAAGAATTACCACCCGTTAGAAAAATTACTCCAACGACCTTTGATTGTAGCAAAGTAAAAATAGTAGCACAACCAACCATCGATACAGCCTGCATTGGTGAAGCAAATGGTGGCGTTAGTTTCGCTGACAAACCGTTTTCTGGTGGCCAATCTCCTTATACGGTTTATTACAAAAACAAAGCAGGTGAAACATTTAAAAACTTGTTTGCGGGTTATTACAACTTTAGCATCAACGACCAAAACGGATGTACCACAGACATGGAAGTCGAAGTACCTGAGAAGTTTTGTCCTAAAACAAGTTATACGCTTAATTTGGCGTTTGAATCAGTCATTAAATTATATGAGTCAGTTGGAGTCATGGCTACCCTGAAGGTCTACAATAAAAATGGTGAGTTGGTGTATGAAATCAGCAGTGTGGATAAAATTGAATGGAACGGCAACAACAACAACGGCATCGCGCAGCCTACAGGATTATATTATTACACCATCAGCACAGCAACTAAAACCATCAAAGGAGAAATTACTATCCTGAACTAACTTGGAATGAAAGGCATCACCTCTATATTATTTATTTGTTTACTTGCAATAAGCCCGCTGCTCTTGCAGGCTCAATGTACGAATGACTGTTTTATTGATGTGACTGAACAATATTCTTGTGATAAAAACACCGTTACTGTGGAAGCCCATTCCAATGGTACCTTTATTGGTTGGTACGAAAACTCAGTTTTACTGTCGAAGCAACCTGTGCTTACCACCACCCCAACCAATCAGACCATAACCGCAGTTGCTGCCGGCACCTTATCTAATAACTTAATCATCAATGGCGATTTTGAAAGTGGGGTAACCAATTTTACTTCCGACTACGACCTTACTGAGATGAACGATACCGTTTTTAATAACGGTGACTTCAACCTTACCCCCAATCCTTCGGTGCTTTCTGCTTTTGTCAATATTCAAGATCACACAGGCAATGGTGGTAATATGCTTATCGCGGATGCCAGTAAATTTGATTACAAGGCTATTGTCGAATACAAAGTCAATGTAGTTAAAGGAAAAACCTATCGATTTGCTTTTTGGGCAACCAACATCCACCAAGACTTCCTCACTGCATCTAACCCTGAAACCCTTAATAGTGCGAAGTTCGGAGTCTACATCGATAGCACCTTTATTCAGTCTATGAGTTTACCCAAAAATATTTCGTGGAATGAACTGACTTTTGATTGGGTTGCTGATACCACAGGTACGTTAGAAATCGCTATTAAAAGCTTAAACACTGCTAAAGAAGAAAATGACTTTGCCGTAGATGATATTCAGTTTTATGCCTTAACTACGGTTGAAAAGAACTTCACTTTGGTTCCATGCTCCGATGTTTCTACCGAGTTAGATGTGTTTTCTCCTGATGGCGATGGTCAATACGATACCTTCCCGATTACGGAAAGTGGTTCGGCTAAAATATATAACGTTGAAGGTTTTTTAATTCAAGAATTGCAAGCGCCCACTTCGTGGAATGGATACACCAACAAAGGCGAGCCAGCTGCAGTGGGTTATTATATCATTGTGATTGATGATACCCTCGTAAAAAAGGTCAGCTTAATGAAGTGATTTATGTATTTTATCCTGAATTAGTGGCTTATATTGCTCATTATCTTCCTTTTATTAAGCCCTCAGCTATTTAACTTCTAATCGACTACAAGCATTAAATACTGTTAAGTAAAACAGTTTAATACTCAATAAGTTCTCTTTGAGAATTATCCAAAAAGACTAAACAACAAAGCACCGGCTAAACCTATAATTAATACTATCCCTAAAATCATTAGATGATTTTTATCTTTCATCATACTCTCGGTCTTCGTTTTCATTGCTTCATTTATCGCCATCATTGACTTCACTTCCTGTATAGAAGCTTCAATCTTTACGGCATAGTCATTCGTTTTTTCGATGTAGTCTACTACGCGCAACTTGATTAATTCCAGCGCTACCTCAATTTCCTTTTGTGATGAAACAACAATAATGGGTAAATCGATGTTCTTTGATCGCAACTCTTTTATCAAATCGCCACCACTCATCGCCTTTTCATTCGTAGAATTTAACCAATAATCTGTTACAAGAATATCGGGCTTATCTAAACCCAAGTCACTCAAAAATGCCTCTCCCGTGCTATAGCTCTTCACGTGTAAATCATTTCGTTGTTCCAGTAACAGCTGAACGAGTTTTAGCATCATGGGATCATCATCTACTAAAGCGATTTTTATGTGTTGTGTCATTTCCATTTTTTTATTTCTTAAGTGTTACCAACAATTTGTTTGACTTCAAAAAATGGTTTTCCTGTTCTTTTAAGGACTTTTTTTCTATTGATCTATTTCTAAGTCGAAAAAAGGTGTTGAGCTCAAAAGCAAACGTAGTTAACACCAATACCACCAATACACTTACCCAAAGGTACATGGAGGAAGCAAAGACAGCTACCGTAAGAATGATACTCATATGTGAGACATGTATAATCATAGCGCTTTTCTTATGCCCAAATCTATTTTTAAGAAAAAGGTGATGTAAATGGATGCGATCGGCACTAAATGGTGATCGTCCTTTCAAAATCCGTATGGTAAACACCCGCAACGTATCAAATAATGGAATACAGTTTAAGGCAATAATTGTCGGCAATACCCAACTCGTTTCTGTGTGCATGATAGTCGCAGGCTTCAGGACTTGTAATGCTTTAAATGTAAGGAGAGCCATAATCATCCCAAGGGGAAGCGATCCTGAGTCTCCCATAAATATGCGCGCAGGATGGGCATTGAATTTCATAAACCCCCGAACGGCTCCAAAACCAATGACCGATAGCAGCATGTAATCAAAGCGGTCGATCATAAAAAACACCACTGCAAAAGCTGCAAAATTGATTGACAGGATACCTCCTGCTAATTCATCGATGCCATCAATCAGGTTGTATGCATTGATTAATAGAATGTAAATACCTATTGTTAGTACAAAACTGATGATTGGTGTTATTTCCTGGATCCCAAACAACCCAAAACCATAGTCCAATTTAAATCCTAACAAATATGCGGTAACGCTTAACCCAATTTGTACTACTAATTTTAACTTAGCATTTAAGTCTTTCCAGTCGTCAATAAAGCCCATCACTGAAAAGCCGATTAAGGAAGTTACAATTAACAACCACTCTAGGGTGTCCATCAAAAACATGCTCATTGTAATCGTTATAAACATGGATGCGATGACACCTAAACCACCCATGGACGGTGTAGGTGCTTTGTGCAATTTGCGGTGATCCGGGCGGTCCATCAAGTCAAACTTGCGCACTAGCGTGATGACTAAAGGAACTAGCCCCAAACTAATAACATAAGACACCAGCAAGCAGATAATCAAAATCATGCTGTGATTTAGAGGTGGTAAGTTTATATCAATCATTTCTATAACTGGTTTGGTAAAACTTTTTTGTGTTTTTCAAATGGCTCAAATTAAGCTTATCTAATGCATGAGTGGGGAGCTTTGAAATCCGTGAAACTACTTCAGTCTTTTTATAATTGAAGAATAAGCTCTTTATCAACAAATCATATTTTTCAGCAATCACTTCCCAAGTGTAAAATTCAAGTGCCAGACGGCTCATGTCGGCTGCTAAAACTTTTAAATCTTCTTCAGAAAGTGATTTTATCAGCGCTTTCAAATCTGCTGTATCTTTGAAATACACCCCCTGGTCTTTCATTGTGGCTCTGTTATACACTACATCAAATGCCACCACAGGAAGGCCTAAATACATTGCTTCAACTAAAGATGGGTTAGTGCCGCCAGCGCTGTGACCATGAATATAAATCGAGCAATTCGACCGAAGTAAATCCAGGGCTTTCTGATCATAAATGGGATCAAGCAGTATTAGGTTATGAAATTGACTGTAGGCCCTTTTTAGCTCTTGACCATATTCGCTATTGTTCCAATTACCCACAATTACCAGCGGGTTATTAGGTAACTCTGCAAAAGCTTTTAAAATCGTATGGACATTGTTTTCCGGCTCGATGCGACATACTTTAAATGCATATTGCTGGTTTAAAAAATCATAGGTTTTGAAATCATCGGCTGCTGGTTTACAGGGTGAAACATGGTTTGCTCCGTAGGCAACAAGATAACTTAAGGTTTTGTAGTTGATAGCAGTATAGCGCTTTAAAGCCGCATTGTCAGTAATATCAACATCTGAATATTTAACAGCCAGATATTCACTAAACTTTAAAAAACGTTGTGTCCACTTGCCCCATTTTGGTCGTCTCCACTCCAGGCCATCAATATTAACGATGATTTTTTTATTGGTAAACCATTTCACAAATGGCAATACGATGCCTCCGGAAACACCTAACACCAACAACACATCAGCAAAAAACAAGGCATGAAATATTGAAACGATGTCATAAATAATACTTTGAATGCCATTTGCGTTAAAGGGAACATATACCAGTTTAGCACCATTCCATGTAGCAGGTCGTTCATGGGATTGGTAATAGTTTTTGCTACAATAAACGGTTAACTCATAGCTGCTGTCCCACTGCTTCACAAGCTGATGAACTAAGGTTTCAAAGCCGCCATACCTTGCTGGTACTCCTGCTGTTCCGATGATAGCAATTTTCTTCATACTTACTACCTTAGAAAATGGCGTACCAACTTAAAAAATGTCCTTTACTACTTCATAATGATGTTTTTTGAAAAAATTAATTTCTACTAATTGGATGAGTTTCCAAAATTTGGAATACTCTTATGCGATGAGTTTCCTTATCTCCTTTTGATATTCACCAAAAACAAACTTTTCACTCCTGCTCTTAGCTGCTGATGAAAATTGTAAATAGTAGTCTTCATCATCAAATAATTGCTCTAAAACCTTCGAAATCACATCTAAGTTAAAACAGGATAAATGAAAGCCGGAACTGACACTTACTAACTCAGAAATTCCGCCAACGGTAGGTACAATACATGGTGTAGCATAGGCCATCGACTCTAGAGCGGTCATTCCAAAACTTTCAATCCAGGCATTCGGATGTGATAAGTTCACGACTACGCGTGCTCGTTGATAGAAAGAATGCACATCGATGGTTGCAGGGAAAATGGTTAAATTATCGATAGCCTCATGCTCCTTAATAAAATTTTTGATGGATTCATGTGAGCTATTGAGGACTAATTCAAACGAAATTCTCGAATTCATTTTCGCCAGCGCCACAAATTCATGTATGCCCTTATAGGCTTTAAAGGAACACAACATTAACACCGTTTGCTTTTGATCGGTGGCTGGTCGATGTATTTCAGCTAAAAAGGATTCATATAATACGTTATAAATTACTTTCCCTCGCGAGTGAAGTTGAGGAAAACAACTTCTTAAATAATCAGAAACAAAAATCACCTCTTCGGCTGCCCAGTCTGCTACTTTCACTAAAAATCGAAATAAACTGGCGGGACTTACCTGAGGTTCATGCAGGTGATAAATCACTTTTTTACCAGCCAGCTTCCCCGCTAGTGCCGCCCCAAAGGGAAGCAATGTGTTCACATAAATCGTGTCAATGTGATGTTTATTTTTTAATACCATAAAAAACAACACCCATTGAACTTTTAAAAACCGGTAGAGTGTCTTCCACTTGGAGGGACTCCATTCATAGTTCACGGACTGATAATTTATTCCATCTAAATTGGATAAAAAGCCTTCTGTGGGTGACGTGCAGATCGTTAGCTTGGCTACGTCCTGCATCGCCAACACGGTGTTTTTCAAGATCAGCGGACTACCCGAATAATCGTTAAACAAATGAAAGAGCCAAATACGTTTTTCCATACAAATCAATTATGCCAATGCTGTTGATAAGTTACATGCGTTTTCTTGAATCACTTCGTCATAAATCCCAGATAACCTCTCCCCTTTGATATCCCACACAAACTCCTCATCAAACTGCTGCTTTGCTCCTAGCGATAAACTTCTAAGTCGTGTTTTATCGTGATATAAGGTGGTCAGTTGATGAGCGAAATCGGTCACACTTTGGTCATAACTGGAGTAGGCTACTTTTAATCCTGATTGCTGTTTCACAAATGTACCAGGCCCACAGTTATCAAAACAGATGGTCGGTAAGCCATACGAAAAGGCTTCGGGAACAACCATTCCTGCTCCTTCATGGGAAGGAAATAAAAACACACTGCTCAATTCATAATATGACTTTAAGGCTTCGCGTTCTATCCAATCTATCAATTTGACATGCGAGGTCAGGTCGTGTTGTTGAATATAGTCCTGGAGGTAAGCTGTCATTTTTCCTTTACCTACAATCACCAGTTCTGTTTCTTGCTTTTGAGTTGCTGAAAGGGTATTGAAAAACGCATGGAAACTTTTTATCGTGATATCAAATCCTTTTAGTGGTACTAAACGACCGACACTTAACACGGTAAATTTCTTTTTTTCTAAGGGTACAAAATCATTAGGTTCTGAACCTACAGAATACATATATACTGCTTTGTTTTCTTTCAACCTCATGTGCTTAACTACTTCAGGACTGAAACACAAAACTTTGTCTACGTTCCACTTCGCAAGATAAAAAAACGGATCACAGGTCCAGAACAGTTTTTTCACCAGCCAAATCAACTGATTTTTTAACCGATCGATCGTGCTTGAATTTTCATTGTGGTAATAGCCCGTTGGAATTTTAGGATGATGTCCGACCGGGCCCCAAATCACTGGTTTACGCAATACCCAAAGAAAAGTAGGAATCCAATCGGTGTGAAAATTTAAGTTATGAGCGATATTAAACTTAATTCCTTTTAATAAAATATACAGCGGCATAAACATCTGCCAGAGATAAAAATACGCCATCGCTCCATTTTCACCTCGTTTCCAAAAACGCATCCACAGTGGTAAATCGTAACCATGAAAAGTAATTGGCAAATTATGCAGCTGATTTTCACTTATATATTGCTCAATGGCAGGCAAATTGTTTTTCCGGGTGATTGCAACTACGCGATTGTATTTCGCGATTTGAAGAATATGATTCCACCCCATCCCATCTTCGGAGCCTTTGTAGGGGTTGATTGCGTAAGCTGTGACTACGATTGTTTTCATTAGGCTGCTTGATTTTGGTTTAAATTAGATTCTCTGGTTTTAATTAACCGGGCTGGCACTCCACCAATGACACTATAGGCTGGAAAAGAAGTGTTTACTACAGCTCCTGCTGCTATCACACTTCCCTCTCCTATTTCAACTCCGTCCAGTATGGATACCTTCGCCCCAATCCAGCAGTTTTTTCCTATGATAATCCCTTTTCTGGTAACACCCTGGTGCCGAATCGATTTATCCAGCTCTTGAAAATTATGGTTTTCAGGATGGCAGCTGAGGTAAGGGCCAATGATGCACTCATCGCCAATTTCTAATCCCCCAGCACCACCTAATGAGGCGTAAGGCCCAATACCAACGTTGTTACCAATGGTAATGTGGCTGCCGATATGATTAAATGACTGTGAGATTTCTACGCGACTAAAAGCCCCAATTCCAGAGTTAGATCCAATCGTTAACTTCCCCTTTCCCAATGCTCCAAGATACACGTGATCCTCTAATTTCACCCATTTGCCAAATTGCATGTTCGAGCGGTTGTAAAACTTCACTCCGCTCCCAAAAAAGTAAAAGCCGGGTTGCTTGAATCGTAGGATATGATAGAACAACGAACGCAAAAACATTGCGGACTTATCCCAGATCAATTCAATAATCATCGATGAGGTGATTGCTGAATCAAACTTAAAATTTGGGTTTCTAAATCGAATTATTTTTTCAAGTAGCGTTTTCATAAATTCTCTGGTTTAAGCTGCTGATACATATAACGATTCTATTTGCTCTAGCGTAATGTCTAAATCATCGTTTTCAATGGTCACATATTTCCCTGAATAGGACTTTCTGAATTCGTTAAACAGTTTTTTGTACGCTGAGGTAAGCTGAACGATGTCATTCATATCCAACTCTTGTTTCCGCTTTAAAATCAATTCAGGCTGTGCGTGTAAGAAAATGTTAATGTTGGGCTTGAAGACAAATCGGTAAAACAATTTTCTGAACCATCGTGGAAGGTGAATGTTACTTCTTTTTGGATCCTCAATAAAATCGAAATAATATCGATCATATAAAATGATATCTCCACGTAATGAATGCTTCATCCAAATAACAAACTGCCCCACTAAGAAATCTGTCAGGTAATAAGCAAAACGAAACAATGAAGATAAGCTGTTTTTGTTGTTGCCTTGTCGTGGTAAGGTGGCTACAGAACGTGCTTCTGCTTCTTTTTTGCCATATACCCAAGCACTTAATATGGGTAACACCGATGGACGATGCCTCAAAACCACTACATTTCTTCTAAAGCGTGTTTCTAAGGTCGACTTAATGTGACTAATTACAGTCGATTTGCCAGCACCATCAACACCACTAAAAGAAATGACTAAGCCTTTTCCTTTTACTACTTTTTTAGCGGAGTCCATCAGGTATATCGCTTTGTTCAGCGCACCTTTCCAACCTTTGTTTTGAGGTAATTCATTGATAGAGTTGTGCAGTTTGTAAGCCACTTTAGAAAATTCATCCGAGAAAAAGTCTTCCAATCTACTGGCCGTAAAACCTACTTTTAACTTGAGATAATTGAGCACACTTATCTGCTCACGCTTTTCCATCCGTTGCACATAGCTTAAATACTTTTGAGGAATAGCGGCATGGTTTAACCAATAAAACGTAATCATATACTGCAAATCAAAGTGAACCTGAGGTAACTTTAAGCCGTCATCAGAAAGATAAGCTGACTTCACGACCTCATCAATGGTCATGTATTCGATGTTTTTTCTTTTTAATCGGTGAATAAAGTCGATGGACAAAAAGCTGCCGTCCATAAAATAAAGGGTGACGACTGTCATATAAGACATGCGTTGTTTATATAACTTAATCACTTCAGGTTGTGCCTTGATCCAAGCGATGGTTGCTTTAGTCGCTGATTTATCAATGAATAAGTCCACATCCGAATTTTCACTTAATTGAGTAAGTGGCTTTTGGTCATTTTTCATTAATGCATACGGCAGTTGCTTGAGGTGCGTAAAGAATTTCTTGGCAAACACACTGCGCATCTTCATTCCTTTCAAGTTCAACATGATTGCATCCAACATTTCTGACCAAACGGACATGGCTCGGTAAGCCTGGTGATGGATTTCGGCTTGTTTACTGTAGACCGTATAATAATAAGTAGCGACATGTAATAAGTAGGCGATAAACTGATTTTTCCATCTCAGCTTGTTTTCTGAACAAAAAGCTACCCACTCATCCGAACCCATTAAAGTGTATACGGATTGAAGTATCTCTGTAGCACTTTTTTGAGTGTTCATGATCTCCTGTTGCATCACAAAGTGGAAAGCGTCATATAATAAGGGATAAGTCCCTGCTAACTCCCAATCCAAGATAAAGAGACTACCTTTTTTAATGCCGCAATTCCAAGGCGTAAAATCACCATGTCCAAAACCATATTTTGTAGTCATGGTACTTTTTTGCGCTTGACTAATTGTTTGTAGTAACATTTCTCTAAGTTGAACAAGGATTTTATCATTCAATCGCGTAGAAGCAACCTGTAGGACCTGTCTTTTAAAATCTAACGCGCTATAGCCTTTTTCCTCTGTGCCTAATTTATACCACTCCTGCAGCGCATTTTGATGGAGACCATTCAGTCGGATATGGCTTTGACCTAATTCCATTTCCTGGATTTCTAACCACTCAGATGTAGCTTTTTTAACAGCGGGAAAAGTAAACGACACCAGTGATTGTGAAGCCAGCAGTTCAAGGTTCGCTTTTTCATTGTTGATCAGCTGCTGAGCATTTTCACCAAAGGCTATTTTTTTGAAACTTCCTTTTCCTGAGTGGTCCTTTTCGTAAACTAGTATTTTTTGATTAGGACCAATGGTACCTGCAAATAAGGAAAATTCATCATTCCCATTGAACAACCAATTGCGGTAGTGAGGTGGGTGACTTCCTGATAACGTCACTTTTTTTGCTACTAGTCGAATCAAACCAATAGAAAACAACATCCTGAAAATCAATTTCACGACTTTAGATCGAACTGTTGTCGAAGGGTAAAATTTCAAGAACAAAGGTTGTTTTGCTCCTTGAGGAAAAACCCATCTTGGAGAACCATCTGGGTTAGAAATCACATATAAGGTATAAACCAATGCTTCTTTGGTCGCGTTGGAAAACCATTGGTTACTATCGATTGTCTTGTCTCCATTAAGTATGAAATTCCAAAATTCGTCTGTTCTATTCATGGCTGTGCTGTTTTGATTCGCTTAACAACTTGCCAAGCACATGCCAAGTCACTAATACTCCCCCATTACGCTAATAGGCTATTTTTAGTGATCACATCTTTCCAGAATATGGAAAACAGGACAGATTACAGACTCCTAAAAAGTTGAATTAATAGTTTAAAGAGCGCTAAACGAATATTTAGTTGTTGGCAAGATATTGTTAAAGAGTCAATCAATTCACAACCAAAACTGATAGGCCATGAAAGTATTAAGTAGAGAATCTCGCATTTTAAAAGTATTTATCACACGAACGTGTAAGTTAAAGTTTGAAGAAATCAAAAACAAAATCAAAAACTTCAACCAAGGTAACATCGCTTTTTATCATGTAGGTGATGATTATAATTTAATGGAGTTGATGCGATTTCATCCCGATGTAGTTGTCTCAGATTTTGACGCTGGTGAAATTTACATAAGGCATCACGAGGTGTTGAAAAAGGAAAATCCCTTTTAATATATACCAAGCCACTGGAAGATTCAGTGGCTTTGCTTTTTTATACACTCACCCCAACGCTTACTAAATTCTTCTGAGCAACGCGAAAAAACCAGGACAACAGTTGCTTCTTTATAGCCTCTAGTCACTTAATCCTCGATTTATTTAAACTTCCATTTTTTGGAAAAACTTCCTGATAAAAGAATTAAAAACAGTGTAAACATCCTCTAAATCCAATTTAACACACTTTTAGAGGATGGCACATTTTTGACAATTATGAATACAAGAATAAACAAACAGCCTATGAAAACGATTATTGACAATCCCACTTTCAAAAGATTTATAATAGGAATCATCACTACTTTATTAGCCTCTTCTCAGAGTTTTGGACAACTGGCAATAAGTTCTTCTATGACTTCTGAAATCACAGTCAATGGAAGTAGTGGTAATTATGAGTTTTCAATTACCAATAACTCCAACCAAACTCAAAACAACATTCTTATCGATATTGATGTACCTACGGGAATAGAATATATCGCAGCGAGTATTGGCAGTGTCAATGGTTATGCTATTACAGAATCAAATAGTGCTGCAATACAATTTAATTTACAGACTCTGGAAGCTGACTCCACTGCTATTTTTAACCTGGATCTATCGGCAGCATGTAGCGCCATCGATTTTCAACTGGAAGGCGGTATTTTTAGAAACACCATTAAAGCCTCTTATACAGGCTACAACACTTCTCACCAATCCAACCCATACAACATTTTATATGCTGCCTTATCAATTCTCGATGTGAGTCCTAAAAATGTCTCGTTAGTCTCTGGTCAAACTGTCACCCGAACCATCTCTGTAATAAATGGAGGAAATGGTTCTATTGATAATTTTATTATAGTAAACACACAAAGCGCTGATGTGAACCTCATCGCTGCATCTGTGGGTACGCTTAATGGAAATCAAATTACCTTGTCGAGTGCTGAATTATCTCAAATTGGTAATGGCGATGGTAATTTTGATCAAGATGAAATTATTGATATCGCTATCACTTATGAAGCTTTAAGCTGTACGGATAAAACGGTAACATCCACAATTGAAGTGGGCTGGATGAGTACTACAGGATTTTGTCAAAATTCCTTTTCATATGCGAACACCTCCATCGACTTTAGCGAGCCGGTGATTGAAATAAGCACGGTTAATAGTCTTGATGCCTGTGCAGATGCTACTACTGGGCAACAACAATCCATCACTTTAACAAATACGGGCGATGGTGTTGCTGCCAACCTTGTGGTTGATATTTTTAAGTCATCGGGTGATGCGTATGATGAAGCTTTACTTTCCAAATTTGAAATCAATTCCATCACCTATAGTTTAAATGGTAGTGCTTTCACCTCGATTGTACCTGCCAGCAGCTCCGCCACCTCTTCCACGGGAGAATATGCTTGTTTGGGTACAAATGCCATAGGGCAGTTTTTGTTGGAGTTTGAAAAATTAGAACCTGATGACGAAATAACTATTATGTGGGATATGTACACCTGCTGCGCGTCCACTTGTGGAGCGCCAGATCGGGGTGGTTGGAAAACGGATCTAACGTATGCAGATGTTTGTGCTGGTGCTTCCTACTCTGCTTCAGCGGTAGGGCAATCGCCTGCAAATGCTGCTATGATTGTTTTTACAGAGTCGGAGCCGGACATCACCAATGGCGCACGGGAACTTTACACTTTTGTGATTTCTACTTTTGAAAACAGTTTTGAGGTGACTAATGATTCGCGTATTGAACTTCTTTTCACCATCCCCGCAGGGTTAAAACTAGCTGATACGCGTGATATCGTATGGACAAGTGCTCCGTCCTACTGGAATAACAGTTTAATCGAATACAACCAAACTACCGGTGATTTAAGGGTGCTTTATGCACTGCCTGAACCGTTTAATTTACCAAAGACAGAGATTCAATTGTACTTAACTGCTGATTGTGCAATGGCTGATGCACCGGAAGGTAATAAAACGATTGCCTTGGACATTAATTTAATTCGCGACATCAACTGTGCCAGCGCCTGTCCGATTCCTTTAGTGTGTAATACCACCATTAACACCTTGTTACACTGTCCTTCTGAAAGCTGCGCTGATGGTGGCATTCGAAACCTTTCGTATGATATCTATCGCACATCTTATGGTAAACCAGATTTAAATGAAGACGGGTACCCCGATGCAACCGGGGCTTTGGATTTCAATAAAATAAAAACAAATCGTGTGATGTTTGGGGATACCTTGAAAGCTGCTATTCAGGGAATTGTTCATAGTGGTGCAGGTATCTCACAATGGAACTTCGGTTATGGCGAAGTATTCATAGAAGATGGACAAAACACCCAATTAATTAATGCCACCATTCGTGTATTCGATGCTTCAAGCGGAAACTACTTAAGTGCTCAGCCCATCATCAATAGAAACCAGGTAGGAAAAGACGTGACCTATAAAGCCACTTTAACACCTTCTACGTTAGGGAGTACGTTCCAAAATTTTGCTTTTGAAGCTGGCGACAGTGTTTTCTTAGAGGTTAATCTACAAGTGGTTGTAAATATTGGCGGTAATATACACGAAGTAACCACCAGCGGGAAAATGTATTTAAGTGAAACGACTAACCCTGTGAGCGATGCACAATACTACTGCCATGAGTTCTTAGACAACATCACCTTCATCGGTTATTTTTATGCTGTATGGGGACCTGAAAACTATACTGTTAAAAACTGTGAAACTACCATTCGACAAGAGTTCTTATTTAGCATTGGTAACTGTTGTAACAATTTTGGAGGAGGCAACCTATTTCCTTACGAGTACAGAAACTGGTCTTCGTTTGCAACTGCAAAAGTGGTTATTCCAACGCATTATACCATCAACTCCATTGATTTACAGCAATACTACACACGAGGAACAAACCAAACATCCACCCAAACGGTAAGAGATATCTCCAACGATTACCGCAACAGAGATACGTTAATTTTTGATCTCAGCCAATATTACGACACGGACGAACTCCATCGGTCTGATGATGGCTTTAGCGGGCAAATGTTTATTAATCTGTCTCCATCATGCGACATTCCAGAAAACACGTTTCAGGATATTTATTGGGCCTTTAACTTTAATGATACGGAATACCTCTCGGGTAACACCACGCAATGGTACAGCAACTCTCCGGATAGAATCCGCTATATTCCACGCTTGACTACCTTATCTTCTTCTAACCCTGTAATGGATGGGTTATCCAAAACAGTTACCTGGGATGTGAAAGTAAAAAACAACTCGTGGAACGACTACATCAACCATCCCTGGATGTATTTGATTTCTCCGACCAATGATGTGACCATTTCACATGTCATAGACAAGTCAACCCAAGACACCTTAAACCTCACCAATAACCTGTATCAACTGGACACGCTGAACAAAGGGGAAAACAGAACACTGGAAGTGACGGCAACTTATGCTGCTTGTACACCTGAAAAATTAATTGTTTACTCCGGTTATTCTTGTGAAACTCCTCCTGCCACTTATGCGGATGTCAAATGTGATCACAACAACATGACCCTCAGTGTTGTACCAAAACCTGCACAACTGCAAGTACAAATTAGTGGGCATCAATTGGAAGACTGTAGTCCTTTAGTGGAAGTGGAGCTACTTATGGCTTCTGTTCGCTTAGGCTCGCTTGACTCGTTGAATTTGTGGGTAACGGTTCCTAATGGACAAAGTATTTTATCTGTGGATGGATTTACGCAATATGCCTACCCGAATACGGGGAGCTACTCGCCTTTTTCCGACCCCAATTTAGAAGGGTTACAGTATCACATACCGGTGCATTCGCTTGATAGCTATGTGGCAGCAAATGGCTTACCCGGTGTTACCAATGTGGGGCAGAACAAAATAAGTGTGAAAATGCTTTTTGAAATGCAGAACAACTTTGTTCCTGGCGATCATTTACAATTTACCTTCGAAAGCAAACGTGCGTGTAACGAGCAACTTCCTCAAATCAATTTAGCCTTTGACCCAAGCATCGGTTTTGAAGACATTGAAATTGATGGTTTAACTACTGAGGCGGGCGACAACTGGAGTGGCAGCTGGGGGGATTTTAACAACGATGGTTTTGATGACCTATTCGTCACTGAATATAGCACGACCAAACCCAACTCGCTCTATAAAAACAACGGAGACAAAACATTTACAAAAGTTACAACAGGTGCTATTGTGACTGATTTAGCCTCTTCAATTGCTTCGTCCTGGGCAGATTATGATAACGATGGCGACCTTGACCTGTTTGTGGCGAATAACATTGGTTCTCCTAATTTCTTATACCAAAACAATGGGGATGAAACCTTTACAAAAATTACTTCCGGACATATCGTAACGTATGATGGGTACAGTCACGGGGCTACCTGGGCGGATTACAACTTAGATGGTTATTTAGACCTTTTTGTAAGCGATTTTATGCCAACCCGTGTTAACCTCTTATACAAAAACTTAGAGAATGGCAGCTTTGAGTTGATTACCTCTGGTGATATTACGGCTGTGAGTGCACACTCCATTGGTGCTTCCTGGGCGGATGTAGATGGTGACGGAGACCCCGATTTATTTGTGCCCAATGCTGGTGAAAATAATTTCTTTTACCGCAACTCTGGTGGTGAACTTTCTCTTGAGCCAACAAGTGCCTTAATGACTGCTACTACCTATTCGACCGGTGGTTCGTGGGGTGATTTTGATAACGATGGCGACCTGGACTTATTTGTTGCGAATGGTGCACACACTGCAAATCAACTGTATGTTAATGACGGCACGGGTACTTTCACGGCAACTAATGGCGTAATTTCTCAGGATACTAAAGACTCACACGGTAGCACCTGGATTGATGTGGACAACGATGGGGATTTGGATCTTTTCGTCACCAACGACCGGGCTGAAACGAACCAGTTTTACACCAACAATGGTGATGGCACTTTTTCGGTGTTCGAGAGTGGACTTATGGTTGGATTGGAAAATTCGTTTGGAACGGCCATTGCCGATATAGAGAACGATGGCGATCTGGACTTATTTATTGCCAACCATTCCGGTGAAGAGAATGTGGTCTTCAACAACACCACTGGTTCCTGTGAAAACTCCTTCTGCGCTACATTAGTTGGCACCACGTCTAACCGTACTGCCGTGGGAGCAAAAGTAACTGCTTCCGCAAGCATTTATGGAACTTCAAAAGTACAAACGCGTGAAGTTAGCACGCAAACTGGTGGTGGTTCTGGTAGCCAAAACTCGATGAAAATTCATTTTGGTTTGGGTGATGCTACTCAGATTGACTTGCTGCGCATTGAATGGCCAAGTGGTGTGGTGCAACAAATCATCAACCAACCAGCTGGTGAGTGCATCACCATTTACGAAGAAACTGGTTCGTTAGTAACCGGTACGGCTTATTTAGATGACAATCAAAACTGTATACAGGATGCTGGCGAGCTGACTTTAGCTCATCGCGAAATTGTCATTGCCCCACTCGGTCGTAAAGTTTACACGGATAAAAACGGAAACTACCAAACGTATCTGATCGATGGCGAATATACCTTGGCTAGTGCGGCATCCGGCAACTTCTCACCTACTTGTGCAGCACAAGCACTATCGGTTACAGGTACCGGAAACAATTTTTATGCAGGCAATGACTTCGGTTTTAGTGCGCTGTGTGCTTCGCCTGATTTGGAAGTTGTACTCGGTACTGCTGCCATGCGAAGAGGCTTTGGAACTGATTTGTTCATCACCATAAAAAACAAAGGAGGCGCTACGGCTAACAACGTGGCTTTGAAGTTACATGTCCCAGAGGGCATTACCCCTACCCGTGCTTCTACGGCTTGGAACTATGAATTAAACGACACCTTGTACTGGTACTTCGGAGAAATAGAACCAGAGCAAGAAATTGCCTTAACAGTGCGTGACTCCGTAACGCTAGCGTTGTTAATTGGTGACCGCATGCAGCATACCGCACAACTAACCATGGATAACTTAACGGACTGCAACCTTGAAAACAACTCCATGGTGTTAGCCGAAGAAATTGTGGGCGCCATTGATCCGAACGACAAGCAAATAGTTTTTTCTGATGGATATGACCGAGATTATGCCTTGAAAAATGAAGTGTTCACCTATAAAATTCGTTTTCAAAACATCGGAACCTATTATGCGACACGGGTAATTATTAAAGATACACTTGACCATCAGTTAGATATTTCTGCAATAGATAAAATAATAAGCAGCCATACATACAAGGTCACTGTTGAAGGCCGTGTGGTTACCTGGGTATTTGATAACATCAACTTACCTGCTGCGCAAGATAACGAAGAAGGCAGTCACGGATTTGTAAGTTTTCAAATTAAAAGTGTAAGCGATGCAGCTATCAATTCGGTGATAAGCAACACGGCAAACATTCAATTTGACTTTGAAGCTTACATTGCTACCAATGAAGTCAGCAAAGAAGTGTTGAGTGCACACCCACGCAGCTCGGCACCCCAAGGCAAAGTGCACCTTAGCCCCAACCCCGCTACCGGAAACACCACCATTACCTTATGGAACACGACACAAACAAGTGAAAGCCAATTTGATCAGCAGGTCTACTTCTCCGAGATTAGTGTTCTTACAGTTGATGGAAAAATAGCCAGCAACCACGAGATAAGAACCACCTTAAGCCACCAGATTAACATCAGCCAGTTGGCAGTGGGTATGTATTTGATTCAGGTAAAAGACCGACTAGGTAATGTCTATTATGGAAAGCTGATTAAGAATTAAACTTGTATTGTCTACTCAACTCCTATCCGATGATTATACGTATATTATACGCATACTATACGCATAATCATCGGATACTTTTTCTACTGCATTATAATAAAGTGGGTTATTAGGTTTTAAATTAAGATTTTGTGTTACTTTAGAGAAAGTAATTATATAAAAGGAATATGAACAATGTTCATATACAACTGTTGTGACATAATAGATTTATACTTTTTAAGCACTTGTAGCCTCTTTTCCGCGCAGCAATATTTTGGGCTGTTTAATGACAAAAAAATAAGGTGTTTTGTACTAGTTTCTCTTTATCCATTTCCACCTTTTTCTGTTCTTATTTGCTCGGCTTTTGTGGTTGGGGCTGCTCCCCTATTTTGATGCTTTTTCGGCTTATTGTCTTCCGCTTAAAAATTTATGGCTGTTTGTTGCAGCACTTTCACCAATCAGCTTGCGGTTGTGGCTGTTTAATCCTCAAAAGCTTGTCGTTATTTATTTGCATTGTGCCGGAACGGAATTGAGCCGTTTGCTTTGGGTACTTACTTTCTTTCCGTCACTTTGAAGGAAGCTTTTGAGGAGTTCTTCGGTGTTTTTTGCTGTTTGGTTATTTGTGGCGGCAGTTTCTCGTGGCGGCTCCTTTGCCCGTGGTGGAATTTCGCCTTTGCTGTTCTTTGCGTGGTATCAGGCGCTACTTGTTTGTTTCTGTGGGGTCTGCTCCATCTGATTTTTAAGCTTTTCTCTTTTTCAGGCTGTTTACTTCAACTAAGTTTTAAAGCGCAGCCAAATTGACTTCTGTTTTCATGGTTGGCTGTTTAATACTGTTGAGTTTTTTGCCTTTACTCGCATATAAGATCAGAAACAGGTTCAGTGGTTAGTTTATTGGTTGCTGTGGTTTTCGCACACCTCGCTTTTTGTTGGCTGTTTGGTCGCATTGTTTCTGCTGGTAAATCAGATGCTCTGATTGAAAAAATATGCACAACATGGTACATAAAATCATAGCTTGGTTCTGTGGGTTGGGCGAGTTTGGTGTTTCATGGTCAGTGCGCCAATCTTGCAGATTGGCACGTAGGGTCGGAAAAATTTACGAGCCAATCTGCAAGATTGGCTTGGTGGTAAACCGATTCTTCTTTACTTTTAGACAAGCTACGATTTATGTACGTGGCGTTGTGACATAATAGATTTATACTTTTTAAGCACTTGTAGCCTCTTTTCCGCGCAGCAATATTTTGGGCTGTTTAATGACAAAAAAATAAGGTGTTTTGTACTAGTTTCTCTTTATCCATTTCCACCTTTTTCTGTTCTTATTTGCTCGGCTTTTGTGGTTGGGGCTGCTCCCCTATTTTGATGCTTTTTCGGCTTATTGTCTTCCGCTTAAAAATTTATGGCTGTTTGTTGCAGCACTTTCACCAATCAGCTTGCGGTTGTGGCTGTTTAATCCTCAAAAGCTTGTCGTTATTTATTTGCATTGTGCCGGAACGGAATTGAGCCGTTTGCTTTGGGTACTTACTTTCTTTCCGTCACTTTGAAGGAAGCTTTTGAGGAGTTCTTCGGTGTTTTTTGCTGTTTGGTTATTTGTGGCGGCAGTTTCTCGTGGCGGCTCCTTTGCCCGTGGTGGAATTTCGCCTTTGCTGTTCTTTGCGTGGTATCAGGCGCTACTTGTTTGTTTCTGTGGGGTCTGCTCCATCTGATTTTTAAGCTTTTCTCTTTTTCAGGCTGTTTACTTCAACTAAGTTTTAAAGCGCAGCCAAATTGACTTCTGTTTTCATGGTTGGCTGTTTAATACTGTTGAGTTTTTTGCCTTTACTCGCATATAAGTAGAAACAGGTTCAGTGGTTAGTTTATTGGTTGCTGTGGTTTTCGCACACCTCGCTTTTTGTTGGCTGTTTGGTCGCATTGTTTCTGCTGGTAAATCAGATGCTCTGATTGAAAATATGCACAACATGGACTTGGGCGAGTTTGGTGTTTTGGGTAATCTTGCAGATTGGCACGTAGGGTCGGAAAACATTGCAAGCCAATCTGCAAGATTGGCTTGGTGGTTAGTATCGGTTTTGCTTTAAACCGATTCTTCTTTACTTTTAGACAAGCTACGATTTATGTACGTGGCGTTGTGACATAATAGATTTATACTTTTTAAGCACTTGTAGCCTCTTTTCCGCGCAGCAATATTTTGGGCTGTTTAATGACAAAAAAATAAGGTGTTTTGTACTAGTTTCTCTTTATCCATTTCCACCTTTTTCTGTTCTTATTTGCTCGGCTTTTGTGGTTGGGGCTGCTCCCCTATTTTGATGCTTTTTCGGCTTATTGTCTTCCGCTTAAAAATTTATGGCTGTTTGTTGCAGCACTTTCACCAATCAGCTTGCGGTTGTGGCTGTTTAATCCTCAAAAGCTTGTCGTTATTTATTTGCATTGTGCCGGAACGGAATTGAGCCGTTTGCTTTGGGTACTTACTTTCTTTCCGTCACTTTGAAGGAAGCTTTTGAGGAGTTCTTCGGTGTTTTTTGCTGTTTGGTTATTTGTGGCGGCAGTTTCTCGTGGCGGCTCCTTTGCCCGTGGTGGAATTTCGCCTTTGCTGTTCTTTGCGTGGTATCAGGCGCTACTTGTTTGTTTCTGTGGGGTCTGCTCCATCTGATTTTTAAGCTTTTCTCTTTTTCAGGCTGTTTACTTCAACTAAGTTTTAAAGCGCAGCCAAATTGACTTCTGTTTTCATGGTTGGCTGTTTAATACTGTTGAGTTTTTTGCCTTTACTCGCATATAAGATCAGAAACAGGTTCAGTGGTTAGTTTATTGGTTGCTGTGGTTTTCGCACACCTCGCTTTTTGTTGGCTGTTTGGTCGCATTGTTTCTGCTGGTAAATCAGATGCTCTGATTGAAAAAATATGCACAACATGGTACATAAAATCATAGCTTGGTTCTGTGGGTTGGGCGAGTTTGGTGTTTCATGGTCAGTGCGCCAATCTTGCAGATTGGCACGTAGGGTCGGAAAAATTTACGAGCCAATCTGCAAGATTGGCTTGGTGGTAAACCGATTCTTCTTTACTTTTAGACAAGCTACGATTTATGTACGTGGCGTTAGGTGCAATTCTAAAAAACCTATTTTTCGGCTGTTTAAAATAATTTAAACCAACATTTTGTGAAATGTGTTTTTCTTATGATTTGTAATTAATCACTTGGCTTCTCTCCTATTTTGTGTTGCGTGCTTTTCGCCTAAATAAATGAATTCGCAGAATTTTTTTGAGCGTTTTTGGCTGTTTAAAGCACAAAGTTAAAAACTATAAAACTAACTAATTGATCAACTGTTTGTCGGTGGATTTTTCAGTTTTCTGTGGCAATTTTTTGGCTGTGTAAAGCATAAAAACCAAATAACTAAATGACCAGCTATTTGTCGATGGATTTTTCCGCCAGTCGCAACGGTTCTTTTTACCATTTTACTTCTGTGTTCCAAGCTTGGATTGACCAACTTTTCGTGAATAACGTGCGAGAATACATCCATTTTCTGTGGACGTTTTGTGTTGGTCCAAAGCTAACCCTTTAAAACGTTATGGACATTGACCAACTGTTTGTCGATGAATTGTTTGGTCGCTAAAAGCGGCTCTTTTCACTTTTTCCCTTTTGTGTTTTAAATCTAGATTGACCAACTTCTCGTGAATTATGTTTTTGCTGTTTGCCTAGAAAAAAAAGCACCTAACAAGGTACATAAAATCATAGCTTGGTTCACTGGTTGGGCGAGTTTGGTGTTTCATGGTTAGGACGCCAATCCTGCGGATTGGTTCGTAGGTCGTGAAAAATTACGAGCCAATCCGCAGGATTGGCTTGGTGGTAAACCGATTCTTCTTTACTTTTAGACAAGCTACGATTTATGTACGTGGCGTTGGGCAACATTCCCGAGATTCGGACTGAAAATTCTTGGAAAAAAGCAAGAATTTTCACATTTCCAAATTGATTTCAGAAGCTAACGTAGAATAGAAACTGATGTGGATTACATTAAATTTGACGTAAAAACACCATATTTAACTAACTCATAACCAATGACTAACTTTACGCTAGTCAGTATTCAAAAATCCAAATGAATGAAAAATTAATTGAGCTTTACAAAAGTAAATGGCATAATTTATCAAATCAATTGAATGAAATAATTTCCGATAAAAATCATATCCAAAAACCGACAAACCCATTATTGTTAAGCATTGATGAAAATAAATACCTTGCTTCTGACATTAAAGTTTTATTCTTGGGACAAGAAACAAATGATTGGGGAAAGGACTTTACTGGAAATCTTAATGAAACAATTGAAACTTATGTTGATTTTTTTAATTCAAACTATGCACTCAATTATTACGGAGGTCATTTTTGGAATGGCATTAATAGGTTTATCGAACTATTTGATAAAAGGTTTTCAGATAAAACTGTAAGTTATATTTGGAACAACGTTGTGAAAATCGGAGCTTCTGGTAGAAACCAAAATCATCCTCAAGACCATATTTATAATATAGAATTAGAAAATTTTAACGTTTTAGAGAGAGAATTAGAGATACTAAAACCTGACATTATATTATTTGTTTCTGGACCTAATTACGATTCCAACATTGAAAAAACACTTCAAACAATTGAATTTAACACTTTTAACTCATCCTTTACAAAAAGACAGTTAGCTAAATTAAAGTTTAAACATTTTGACAATATTTATAGAACTTATCACCCGAATTACCTCTGGAGAAATGACATCAATAAATATTTTCAAGCAATAATCAACGATATAAAAATTGAATAAAAACGTTGCCCAACATTGCCTATGATGCCAAAGCGTGTTCGTGGGTTAGGTAAGTGTGGTGGTAACTTGATATCCCGCGAATTCTGCGAATTCGCAAAAAACGAAACAAAAATATATTTCACGAATTCGCATAATTCGCTACTTTGGACTACGAAACAACAAAACTATTTAATACGCTTCAGCACATAGCCGGGGCGTTGTGACATAATAGATTTATACTTTTTAAGCACTTGTAGCCTCTTTTCCGCGCAGCAATATTTTGGGCTGTTTAATGACAAAAAAATAAGGTGTTTTGTACTAGTTTCTCTTTATCCATTTCCACCTTTTTCTGTTCTTATTTGCTCGGCTTTTGTGGTTGGGGCTGCTCCCCTATTTTGATGCTTTTTCGGCTTATTGTCTTCCGCTTAAAAATTTATGGCTGTTTGTTGCAGCACTTTCACCAATCAGCTTGCGGTTGTGGCTGTTTAATCCTCAAAAGCTTGTCGTTATTTATTTGCATTGTGCCGGAACGGAATTGAGCCGTTTGCTTTGGGTACTTACTTTCTTTCCGTCACTTTGAAGGAAGCTTTTGAGGAGTTCTTCGGTGTTTTTTGCTGTTTGGTTATTTGTGGCGGCAGTTTCTCGTGGCGGCTCCTTTGCCCGTGGTGGAATTTCGCCTTTGCTGTTCTTTGCGTGGTATCAGGCGCTACTTGTTTGTTTCTGTGGGGTCTGCTCCATCTGATTTTTAAGCTTTTCTCTTTTTCAGGCTGTTTACTTCAACTAAGTTTTAAAGCGCAGCCAAATTGACTTCTGTTTTCATGGTTGGCTGTTTAATACTGTTGAGTTTTTTGCCTTTACTCGCATATAAGATCAGAAACAGGTTCAGTGGTTAGTTTATTGGTTGCTGTGGTTTTCGCACACCTCGCTTTTTGTTGGCTGTTTGGTCGCATTGTTTCTGCTGGTAAATCAGATGCTCTGATTGAAAAAATATGCACAACATGGTACATAAAATCATAGCTTGGTTCTGTGGGTTGGGCGAGTTTGGTGTTTCATGGTCAGTGCGCCAATCTTGCAGATTGGCACGTAGGGTCGGAAAAATTTACGAGCCAATCTGCAAGATTGGCTTGGTGGTAAACCGATTCTTCTTTACTTTTAGACAAGCTACGATTTATGTACGTGGCGTTGTGACATAATAGATTTATACTTTTTAAGCACTTGTAGCCTCTTTTCCGCGCAGCAATATTTTGGGCTGTTTAATGACAAAAAAATAAGGTGTTTTGTACTAGTTTCTCTTTATCCATTTCCACCTTTTTCTGTTCTTATTTGCTCGGCTTTTGTGGTTGGGGCTGCTCCCCTATTTTGATGCTTTTTCGGCTTATTGTCTTCCGCTTAAAAATTTATGGCTGTTTGTTGCAGCACTTTCACCAATCAGCTTGCGGTTGTGGCTGTTTAATCCTCAAAAGCTTGTCGTTATTTATTTGCATTGTGCCGGAACGGAATTGAGCCGTTTGCTTTGGGTACTTACTTTCTTTCCGTCACTTTGAAGGAAGCTTTTGAGGAGTTCTTCGGTGTTTTTTGCTGTTTGGTTATTTGTGGCGGCAGTTTCTCGTGGCGGCTCCTTTGCCCGTGGTGGAATTTCGCCTTTGCTGTTCTTTGCGTGGTATCAGGCGCTACTTGTTTGTTTCTGTGGGGTCTGCTCCATCTGATTTTTAAGCTTTTCTCTTTTTCAGGCTGTTTACTTCAACTAAGTTTTAAAGCGCAGCCAAATTGACTTCTGTTTTCATGGTTGGCTGTTTAATACTGTTGAGTTTTTTGCCTTTACTCGCATATAAGATCAGAAACAGGTTCAGTGGTTAGTTTATTGGTTGCTGTGGTTTTCGCACACCTCGCTTTTTGTTGGCTGTTTGGTCGCATTGTTTCTGCTGGTAAATCAGATGCTCTGATTGAAAAAATATGCACAACATGGTACATAAAATCATAGCTTGGTTCTGTGGGTTGGGCGAGTTTGGTGTTTCATGGTCAGTGCGCCAATCTTGCAGATTGGCACGTAGGGTCGGAAAAATTTACGAGCCAATCTGCAAGATTGGCTTGGTGGTAAACCGATTCTTCTTTACTTTTAGACAAGCTACGATTTATGTACGTGGCGTTGTGACATAATAGATTTATACTTTTTAAGCACTTGTAGCCTCTTTTCCGCGCAGCAATATTTTGGGCTGTTTAATGACAAAAAAATAAGGTGTTTTGTACTAGTTTCTCTTTATCCATTTCCACCTTTTTCTGTTCTTATTTGCTCGGCTTTTGTGGTTGGGGCTGCTCCCCTATTTTGATGCTTTTTCGGCTTATTGTCTTCCGCTTAAAAATTTATGGCTGTTTGTTGCAGCACTTTCACCAATCAGCTTGCGGTTGTGGCTGTTTAATCCTCAAAAGCTTGTCGTTATTTATTTGCATTGTGCCGGAACGGAATTGAGCCGTTTGCTTTGGGTACTTACTTTCTTTCCGTCACTTTGAAGGAAGCTTTTGAGGAGTTCTTCGGTGTTTTTTGCTGTTTGGTTATTTGTGGCGGCAGTTTCTCGTGGCGGCTCCTTTGCCCGTGGTGGAATTTCGCCTTTGCTGTTCTTTGCGTGGTATCAGGCGCTACTTGTTTGTTTCTGTGGGGTCTGCTCCATCTGATTTTTAAGCTTTTCTCTTTTTCAGGCTGTTTACTTCAACTAAGTTTTAAAGCGCAGCCAAATTGACTTCTGTTTTCATGGTTGGCTGTTTAATACTGTTGAGTTTTTTGCCTTTACTCGCATATAAGATCAGAAACAGGTTCAGTGGTTAGTTTATTGGTTGCTGTGGTTTTCGCACACCTCGCTTTTTGTTGGCTGTTTGGTCGCATTGTTTCTGCTGGTAAATCAGATGCTCTGATTGAAAAAATATGCACAACATGGTACATAAAATCATAGCTTGGTTCTGTGGGTTGGGCGAGTTTGGTGTTTCATGGTCAGTGCGCCAATCTTGCAGATTGGCACGTAGGGTCGGAAAAATTTACGAGCCAATCTGCAAGATTGGCTTGGTGGTAAACCGATTCTTCTTTACTTTTAGACAAGCTACGATTTATGTACGTGGCGTTAGCCACAAGATGTTCAATTTTATAAGTCATATATTAAGTGATATTTTTGGGGATTATATTTTTAATTACATCATTGGTTTTCCTGGAGCATCTATAAGGTACTTATTTTTAAGAAAAAGACCTTTTAAAGCTATTTGGAAAGACTCATCAATATGGAATTATTTGGTAGGAATACTATTTTATATCTCTTTAGCAATCATGATTCACCAACTAGTTTAGTTTACATTTAACGAAACTTTTTGTAACTTTATATTGTATACACATAAGTAAACTTAATGATCAATAAATTTGAAGTCGAATTGCTTGACGAAGCCTTTAACTTTATCCAAAAACTAGACCTAAAACATAGAGGGAAAATCCTCCAAAATATGGAACGGGCAAAACACAAACTTGACCCTAAACTATTTAAAAAACTTGATGGAGAAATATGGGAGTTTAGAACTCTTTATGCAGGTATACAATATAGACTACTTGCATTTTGGGATAAAACAGACAAACAAGATACCATCGTCTTTGCTTCCCATGGATTTATCAAAAAGACTAGCAAAGTGGATAAAAAAGAGATTAACAAAGCAGAAAAAATTCGAGAACAATACTTTAAAAATAAATAGCCATGAAACGATATACCTTAGACGAAGCAAAAGATAAATTAATCGGGCTAAACGGAACACCCGAACGAGACACCTATGAATTCGAACTTAAATTAGAGCTAATTGGTGACATGATTCAACAGGCTCGTAAACAGCGAAACATGACCCAAGAACAATTAGGAGAATTAATCGGTGTAAAAAAGGCTCAAATATCTAGACTGGAAAACAATACTGGAAACATTACTTTAGAAACAGTTCTTAAAGTATTTAAAGCTTTAGAAGCGAAAGTGAACTTCAATATCCAAATGTTGAATAACAATATAAATGTCGCATAAAAATGTGGCTAACATTATATATGAAATCATAGCTGGTTCTGTGGGTTATCTATTGTTTGTGGTTACTTGTGAGCGAGCCAAATCTGCGATTTGGCATTTATGTCGAGAAGAAAATTAAACGCCAAATCGCAGATTTGGCTTTGTGGTAAATTGAAAGTTCATCGCTTTCTATTCAGCTACAATTCATATATTTAACGTTAGCGTTTAGTAAAAAAATACTTTAAAATGAAAATACTTTTTAAAATACTCAGATGGACTTTCGGGTTAATATTATGTATAGTTTCAATTGGCGGTTTTGCAAGTGGAGACAATGGACTAGCATTGTTTGTTTTAACCATCGGCTTATTCCTTATTCCACCTATATCTAATAAGCTATTCAAAACTAAAAAAACTAATAATGATAATACTAAACCATTTAATTCAAACCTCAAAAACATTTCGTTTCCAGAAAGAATTGACGATATAGTATGGCATATCAATGCTATTGAAAGAGGACTTTTAGCTAAAGATTTTAATTTAGTAAACCTTTCATATGCAAAACTTATTGAAAGTATTAGACAGCAAAACATCAATGATAAAATTAATTTTGATGATGCTTTAAAGCAAATTACTGACGAATACTCAGAATTTAGACAACGAACTAAACTTGAATATCCTTCTCAGTTTTTACCTCCGTCTTTACGAACAAAACAGAATAATGATGATTTAATCAATGTAACGAGCAAAAGCACTGAAAGTAATAGCATGGAACTCACCTTTGAGATTAATGAAGATGTGCTCTTTAATAGATTAAAAAATGGCCCATCTGACTTTGAAGATAATGAGACTTTTATTGACGATATCACAGGTTTTTATGGAACCAATGAATATTCACCCAATAAAAAATATTGCGTTTCTTATTGCGATGGCTACTATGATAATGATAAATGGAAAAATGGAGATTTAGCATTATTAAAAAACAATACGCTTCTATTTAAAAAGAAAATATCAAGACCGAATGATTGTTTTGTAAGTAACGATGGAGTTGTGGTTTGTTGTGACTGGCTAAATTCGGACACCCCTTCAGGCATTTTTTTGATTTTTGACTCATCTGGAAATAAAATTTTCAATAAAAAAACAACAGCTAATTTAAGTTCCTGCTCAATAAGTGAGGACTCTAAATATGCTATATATGAAACACATTATTCAGAAACTGATGATTCAAATATGATTAGTATTATTGACGTTCAAAACAGTAAATTAATCAACAAATTCAAAGCTCCAATTTCCTTTAATAGTGCACTTATTGAATCTGATAAAAAAATAATAACTCTGATAGATCATCGAGCGTTCGAGTTAAAGATTTCCTTTGATGGAGTTACATTAAACAATATTGAATACGAAAATCAGATAATGACTAAAGGGTCTATTCATGACAAACTAAGCTTGTTCACAGAAAAATCTGATGAAGAAAATTTTAAAAACACATCATATTTAGAAACACTTAAAAAGGCGCTGTTAGACGAAGATGCTACTTATTCTTTTGGGTTAGATCGAATTTACCGCCTTATAGGGGAATTTCACGAAGCAAATGGGAATATCCCTTTGACAATTGAAAATTGGGAAAAAGCAGTTTCAATCAACCCAAATGTTGGGATAAAAAGAAAGTTAAACGCAATAAAAAAACGCTAACACTATATATGAAATTATAGCTGGTTCAGTGGGTTATCAGAGTTTTGTGGTTACTTGTGAGTACACCAAATCTGCGATTTGGCATTTATATCGAGAAAAAAAATTAAACGCCAAATCGCAGATTTGGCTTTGTGGTAAATTGAAAGTTCATCGCTTTCTATTCAGCTACAATTCATATATTTAACGTTGTAGCCAATACGAAAAATCATAAATGGATAAATCTACATTTGAAATCACCAAAATGGATTGTCCTTCAGAAGAGAACTTAATCCGCATGAAGCTAGATGGAATTTCAAGCATTAAAAATCTTGATTTTGACATAAAGAACAGGCAATTAACAGTTTTTCACATCGGACAAATTGAACCAATTAACCAGTCAATAATTGACCTAAACCTAGGTGGTCGCTTATTAGTTACTGAAAAGACAAACCAAATTGATTTTGAAGAAAACACAAACCAAAAGAAATTACTTTGGGCTGTATTGATTATCAATTTTGTGTTTTTTATAATTGAAATGTCAACAGGACTGATTTCCAAATCAATGGGGTTAGTTGCTGATAGTTTAGACATGCTGGCTGATTCACTGGTTTATGGAATAAGTTTATTTGCAGTTGGCGGAACACTATTAAAGAAAAAGAGGATTGCCAAAACTGCGGGATATTTTCAAATAGCACTTGCTATAATTGGATTTACAGAAGTGATAAGAAGATTTTTTGGAACAGAAAACTTACCTGACTTTTCAACAATGATTATTGTCTCAGTTTTTGCACTTACCGCAAATGGGATATGTCTATATATTCTCCAAAAATCAAAAAGTAAAGAAGAAGTTCATATGAAAGCTAGTATGATATTCACTTCTAATGACGTAATAATAAACCTTGGAGTTATTGCAGCTGGACTTCTAGTTAATTGGCTAAACTCAAGTATACCTGATTTGATTATAGGAACTGTAGTTTTTGTTTTGGTTGTTCAAGGAGCTTTTAGAATATTAAAACTTGGAAAATAAAAACTGGCTACAACACCATGTAAAAACCATAGCTGAGATAGTGGTAAACTGTAGCTGCTCCTCTCCTAGTTAAGTACGCCAATCCTTTGGATTGACTCGCATGGAGGAATAAGTTGCAAGCCAATCCAAAGGATTGGCTAAGTGGTCGAAAGACACTATATTGTTTCAAAAACCGCTACAGTTTTTACATTTAACGTTGTGCCCTATGATTAAAAGAAACCTGATTAAAAAAAGAATAGAGAAATAAATGGCTAAACAAGAAAAATCAAAGAGTCCCAGAGGATCATATGGAACTTGCCATACAGGTAATGAATGATTCTATTCAAGAACCAAGAGATGATAAAGTTAGCCCTAAGGTTGGTGCAGTATTGGTAAAACCAAACGGTTCAATTGAAACAGCCTCAAGAGGGGAACTTCGAGAAGGAGACCATGCAGAGTTTACTTTGCTTGAACGTAAGAACAGAGCGACACCATTGGACGGTTCAACCCTATTTGCCACATTAGAACCCTGTGCACCGGGTGCAAGAAAACAACCCAAATTAGGCTATGCTGAGAGAATTGTAAATGCGAGAATAAAAAAAGTATATGTGGGTATTGAAGATCCCGACCCAAAGGTTGACAGGAAAGGCATTAAATACCTAGTTGAAAATGGTGTTGATGTAGAGATGTTTCCAGCAGATTTGCAGAAACAAATACGTGAAGCCAACAAACAATTCATTGCAGAAGCAGAAGTACGAGCCAAAACTGCTAAAGACGAAAAGTCTGAAGTGGTTCTTTCCGAGAAAGAGCGAGCAGAGCCAAAAGCACATTTCGATGATTTGAATCAGCAACAAATAGAGTCTTTTATCAAAAAAGCGAAGCTTGGTGTCGAGTTTGGCAGCGCCAAATTCAAAAGAATATTTGAACAGTTGGGTCTCATAGAAAATGTAAATAACGAGTACAAGCCTACAGGGCTTGGACTTTTACTATTTGGCATCAGGCCACAAATCCCTTATACGAATGCTTTGATAAGAGCTACTTTTAAAACAAAATCAAGAGGTGAAGATATTGACACAATTGAAGGTTCGTTAATCGAACAGGTTGATAAAATCCAAAGTTGGTACGAAAAACGAATAGGCAAACAAATTGATCGATCGAGTGCCAAAAGAGAAACTATTTATGATTATCCATTAGTTGTTTTCCGTGAAGCAATTATTAATGCTATTGTTCACAGGGACTATGACATTGAAGGGGCTCCAATCTATTTTGAAGTTAATGATGATGCCATAATCATAAAAAGCCCAGGAGAACCTGTTAAACCAATCAAATTTGAACAGATAAAACAATTTAGTGCTCCTTCCTTGAGTAGAAATCCGAAAATAATGTATGTGTTTGACCAACTAGAATTAGTTGAGCAAAGAGGTTTAGGGTTTACGACTATTAAAGAACTCCCAGAAAAGTTTAACATTCCGCTCCCGATAGTTGAATATCAAGAACCCTACATGGTTTTTACATTTCCAAGAAGTGGTGACGCACTAAAACGAATAGATAAAACACCCGGTTTAATTGAGCTTAATAATGAAGAACTAAGAGGTTTAGATTGGATTAGAATGCAAGGAGAAGTGAGTACTAGACAATATGCTACTCATTTTAATTATGGATATAAAAAGGCTCAAAGACATTTAGCTAAAATGCGAGACCTCGACCTTATTGAGGATAATGGTGAACCAACTACCTCACCAAATTACGGATATGTGGCTAAAGTATAAGAGCTTGGACATAATCATGGACATAGTGTCCAAGCTAATAGTGGTAATCGTAGAGAAAAAGCTAAGCTTGGACATAAACTTGAACATAGTGTCCAAGCTAAAGATGATAACCGAATAAATTGTATCTCAGGTATTGGAGAACAATAACTAAATACGTAACAGAAAAAAGAAATAAAAAACGGGGCACAATCGAGTAGCCCGACCTGAGCGGAATTACTCAGGTTGAGGCTCTCACTACTTGTCCCGTACCAGAGGTCGGGACCACCAAGGGTCTTCCCGCATCAAGTGCGGGACAGGCTGTACTTGGCTTGAGGTTGTGTTTTTAGATAGTAGTCTAGCATTGAGTGATAACCCCATAGCACAAGATTAAGCGTAGCGGTCCGGTCCTTGTGCTTACTCATTATTTGCAGTTACTCGTTTGTGGTAATAACACAAGCAAAGGCGAACAACAAAACCGAAATCCTCGCAATGAGCATTCAGCTCAACGACTACTCCTATTTTATTAAACCTCCTTATAAAAAAATCAAAAATATATTTTGTGCAACCAAATCATTGCGTTTATATTTGCAACCACTTAGTAGCATATCATGGAAACAAGACGAGATGTATTTCAGGCAATAGCAGACCCCACCAGACGAGCAATCATTTTGCTATTAACCGCTAGTGCCATGACGCCAAACACACTTGCTGAGCATTTTAACTCAAGCAGACAAGCCGTTTCAAGACACCTGCAAATTTTAACAGAATGTGAAATCGTGAAACAAGAGCAACAAGGCAGAGAAATTAACTATCACCTGAATGCTGATAAAATGAAAGACATAGATAAATGGCTGGAACAGTTTAAACAAATTCTTGCACAACGTTTCAGCCAACTTGATACTGTATTAGAACACTTAAAATCCAACAGAAGATGAATCCTAATTTAAGATTTGACTTTACAGTCAACAAAGAAAACAATACGATTGAAGTTAAGCGTGAATTTGCAGCAGACCTTGAATTGGTTTGGGAAGCCTGGACCACTGCCGAACTTTTAGACCAATGGTGGGGACCTAAACCTTGTAGTGCAAAAACCAAATTTATGGATTTTCGAGAAGGTGGATATTGGCTATATTGTATGATTATTCCTGCTTCTATTATTGGTGCCGAAACAGATCAAATACAATGGGGAAAGCAGGAATATGAAAAAATTGTAATACACAAAAGTTTTTCCGGAACAGATGTGTTTTGCGATGAAAGCGGAAATGCAAACCCCGACCTACCGAAAGGGAGATTTGAAAATATTTTTAGCAAAGCTGATGGCAAAACACTTGTAACCATGATATCTAAACACAATAGCTTTGAGGATCTTGAGACAGTAATAGACATGGGCTTCAAAGAAGGTATTATGGTATGTTTCAACCAACTTGAAGAACTATTAAAGTAAGAAAAACACATTAAATATAAGTGAAATAAAGAACAGCACGTTGCCCCCTAGCGCAAGGTTAAGCATAGCGGTCCTTGTGGTTACTAATTATTTGCAGTTACTCCTTTGTGGGTGACAACACCATCAATGGGGAAAAAACCTAATATAGAAAGCTAATTGAAAATCAAAATTCGTTACCCCCTTCCCCCTACCGAAGATTATACGTATAATCTTCGGGTATTATTTTTTACTGTTTTATAATAAAGAGTGCTATTCGTTTTTAGATAAAGATTTTATGCTATTTTAGGAAGAAAATTATATAAGCTGGATATGTGGACATGTCCACATATCCAATTGTTGTGTGCAATTGATCAAGATAGTGGCTCCAGTCTAAAAAAGTTATAATTCAATTGACTATTTATTCCAAATTTACGTTATGATTGATAAATTTGGGATATGAGCGAAGCTAAACTAAAGAACGCCCCACTTAAAGAAGTAGTTTTTGAACTTTTTTGGGAATGTCCTATTTCTAATGAAGGAATTCAACAGGATTATGGATTTGATTTGGCTCAAGGAAGGTTTGCTGATAAACTAAAAAACCAGTTCCCAACGCACAAAAAGTTAATACCTGATAACGCAAAACTAAGAGTCTTTGGTGCTCCTCTACATCAATACTGGAAGGGTGAGCTTATATGGCCAGTAGTTCAACATGGAAGAGGTATGATTGCAGTAAACGAGACTGAAAAAAATTACAAATGGAAGGATAGCTTCGAAAATCTGGTTTTTGAGACTGTGAAAAAAATAATTGAATCTTATGACAGAAAACTTAGTTTCAATAAGGTAAAACTTCAATATATTGATGCTGTTGATGTAGACCAAGAATCTCCTTACGAATTCATGTCTACAAAATTACAGACTTCAATAAACACTAAATATCAAAACCCAGGAGAATTGACAGGAATGAATATTCAACAAACATTCAAAATTCTTGATGATTCGTTAATGACAATAAATATTGCAAACGGAATAAACAACCAAAACGGCAAAAGTTCTGTAATATGGACCACATCAGTTGAACGCAAATCAAAATCAATGCAATATGAAGACATTAAAGCTTGGACGATTCAAGCTCATAATGAAACTTCTAAAACATTTAAGAACATGCTAAATAAGGATTACTATGCAAGCCTTGACAAATAACTATACTACAACTCAAACTATTGCTCCAACAGAAGCTAGTCCAAGATATACTTTTTTGACAGGTACAACACATTCGAGTGTTGTAATCGTTTATGAAGACATTTTAGGAATAAATTATAGAATTCATGGTTTACTCGAAGAGTATAGTGCTCTTAAAGATAACTGGGATGGTGATGATGCTGTAGCTCCTTACAAAAAAGTCATTCGATTTGCCAGATTTTTGACTAGTTTATTAGAAAAACATGGTCAAAATATATTTCATGCTAGCCCTGGACCTAATGGTGAAATATCAATTGATTTAAGAGATTCAGAAAATATTAGGTCAATTGAGATTTTAATTTATTCAAATAGACAAAAGATTTTATTTATTCCTTTTGATGAAGTTCCTTCTCAAGAAGATTTTGATTTAAGTCAACTTGGAAAATATTTGGAATGGCTAAATAACTCATAATGCCAAGGGATTTAGTTAACAATCACGAAAATTTATTGAGAAGAGGTTATAGTACTCCTGAAAAGAAGTATATGAATCCCGATGGGACTGCAACCTCTAGGGTATTTAAGTTAAGAGAAAAAGATAATGGAAAATTATCTGTTGGGATTGAAAACCTAACAACCTTAGAAGAATTTGTGGGAGACACAGAACGCTTTATGGTTTTTAGAATTTCAAATCTAGATGTAATCAACCTTGGCTTACAAACATTCTACGATCCACCTCAATTTGAACATGCTGTAATAACCGGAATGAATATGGAGGATGAAATTATCCCAGCCTTACTTGCCAAGAAAAGTATTAAAGTTTTTCCAATAGCCACTTAAAAAAACACACAACACTATATTCCATGAATAACCCTACCACTTCAAACATAATTACAAATCACTAATAATCAACATTTTTCCTTTTGTTTTTCTTTCTGTAACTCTCTTAAATACAAGGAGTAAAGCTGTCAAGGCTGGAAATAGTTTAGCCACATAGCGCAAGGTTAAGCGTAGCGGTCCTTGTGCTTACTCATTATTTGCAATTACTCCTTTGTTGGTGACAACACCAATAAAGGCGAGGATTAGACTGTATTTCAATTGATGGTCAGCAGGTTTTCTCTATTTTTAATATCCATTTATCATAAAACTTTTTAGATTTAGAAATTAAATCATTTTTGTAAAATTTTAAATCAACTTTAGTTATGAAAAACCATCATCACCTAGTCTTTTTGACTTTAGCAGGGCTCTTTTTTTCATGTTCGAAGAAAGTGCAAGTAAGTACTAATGACACCATTCCACCTAAGGCTTCAATAAGCACGATTCAAATGGGTAGAATCACGTCTGTTACTAGTGAAGAAACTGTTGGAAAAACAGTAGAAGTATTGGAGGGGACAGATATTCATTTTATTGCCAGTGGAGCAGATTCTATGGGTATCAAATCCGTTACAGTAGAAGTTGTGGACAACGGAAATTTTGAAATTGACGGTCAACTTTTCCCGACAAAAACAAAGGAAGCCTCTGCTACGGATACTAATGGTGTGGGTATAGACCGCGTATATTTATCAGGTTATCTTCGTCCCGATTCTCCGAATAATGAAATGATTGTTCGTGCAAAAAGTGCAGACCATGCAAACAACACAAGTACCTCCCCTGCTTTACGGGTTCAGTTTTTAAAGAAAGCGGAAGGGCGTTTTTCAGCCACTAAAACCACTATTGACAGAGGAGAGAGTACAACACTTAATTATGAGTCAGACCATGCGACCTCGGTGAGTATTAATGGTAACCCTCAAAACACCTTAAACGGATCAGTAACTGTCTCGCCTTCACAGACTACAACTTATGTTTTTAAAGCGGAGAATAATTTGTCGTATGACAAAGACACCTTGGTGATTCAAGTGATTCAGCCACCCAGCATGCCGGTTATTAATAACTTTAGCGCTTCCCCAGGTACCATTACACAAGGGCAATCAAGCACTTTATCGTGGTCAACTCAAAACACATCAAACATAAGCATTTCACCTACGGGACATACTTCACCCCAATCGACTGGTACTAAAACAGTAAGTCCAAACTCGACTACCACGTACATACTTACTGCTTCAGGACCTGGTGGATCAATCACTAAAACCACTCAAGTACACGTAAACCCTCCTGCATCCTCAATACAATGCGCTACAACCGGAGCAGGTCTTTTTGGTTTTTCTTATGTAGGTATTAGCGGTAATGGTACTCGCGTTTATCAAATGGATCTTTCTGCCCTTGCTATTTATAATAGAAAATTTATTACGAGCATCAAGAATAAATCAAATGTTCAAGTAGCGCTGTACACTGGAGGCAATTACGTGATTATCAACCCTAATCAATCAACAAGTGTATATAATGGTTTAAATGTAGCAAGAGCTTGGGTTCTTGAAACACAACAAGCTATTTTTAGTCCCCAAATAGAGTTTTGCTATGAAGAAGATTAAATTTTCAACTCTCGATTAATACTAATCTTGTTAGATGTTAATTAACTCTCCTTAGCTGACAAAACGCCACTAGGGAGAGTTTTACTTTTACTGCTGTTTATATAACTTCTACCTTTAAAGAAAGATCAAACACCAGCAACAACATACCATCAAAAATTCAGGGTGAACGTCTTAGATTATATTCATCATAAGCCAGTAAGCGGAAAATGCTTTTGGAAGAAGACTTTGTTAGTTCACCCTATTCGAGTGCAAAATTTTATCAATTAGGCGTTGATTACGATGCGGAAATTTACGATTATCGGCAGTAGTTTTAAAGTCAGAGACCTCTATCGAGTAACGCTAAGCGGTAGTAAGTATATCTGCAATGTTGAGTTTGTGGATAACGAAGTTATTTTGTTACCAAAACCACTACAGTTTTCACATTTTAAGTTGGCAGCAATCCTATAAGTAAACAACAAACTGAAACAGTGTAATAGTCAAGTGATTAATGACAATACCATAAGATGACTTTTCAGTAAACTATATAAACCTAACCGCTATGAAAGATCTTTTAAACCTCGAAACTCTTACTAAAACCATGGATAATTTATCTATTGGCATCGGCATATTTAAAGTACAGGATCCGAATGACTTAAAAAGTCTTCGCTACGTTTTTATGAACAAACTAGTTTTGCATGAAATGAGAAAAGAGCGCGAAGAGGTATTTGGTAAATTAATACTTGAAGTGGCTCCAGAAGCATTTGAGCATGAAGCAGGATTAAAGGTTATTGAAACCTACAGAAATGTAGCTGTGAATGGGGGAAGTGTGAACTTAGGGTTGGTAGAATATTAAAATGAAGAGGTATCAGGTACTTATGAATGCTCTGTACATCATATTCAAGATCATTACGTGTATGTAATGCTTAGAAATGTAACTGAATTGGAGCAGTCAAAGAACGAATTGGCTCTAGTCAACAAAGAACTTGAAAAAAGAGTTAAGAAACGCACAGCGGAATTAGAACAATCTAGGGAGGAGCTAGCTCAAATCAACAAAAATCTCGAAAAAAGAGTATTAGAACGTACAACGGAACTGGAACAAAAAAACAAGGAGTTGGTACAGTTTGCTTACATCGCATCTCACGATTTGCAGGAACCCCTACGAACTATCTCTAACTATATTCAGGTAATAGTCGAAGATTTTGAAAACACCTTAGATAATGATGTTATTACATACCTTCAAACTATTAGCAAATCCACCGAAAGGATGAGATCTCTCATCTCTGCTTTATTAGATTTTTCAAGGCTAGGTTATAACAGTAATCTCGTTGATGTAAACTCAAAAAAAATAGTAACAGAAGTAATGGAGGATTTGGAACAACTTATCCAACTGAAAAAGGCTAAAGTAGAGGTCGGTGATTTACCGAAGCTACTCGCTTATGAAACAGAACTGCGGCAAATATTTCAAAACCTAATAGCAAATGCCCTGAAATTTCAAAAAGAAAATCAAGCACCTGAAATTCAAATCCATTATACAGAATTAGAAAATCATCATCAGTTTTCGGTTTCCGATAATGGAATTGGTATTGCTTCTAAAGATGTGGACCGCATTTTTCAAATATTTCAAAAGCTTCATTTGAATAGAAAGTATGAAGGATATGGTATAGGACTCTCTTATTGCAAGAAAATTACCGAAATTCATGGAGGAGAAATTTGGGTAGATTCTAAAATAGGAAATGGAAGTTCCTTTTATTTCACAATTTCTAAGCAACTCACTCGGTCGTAATTGAAATGCGACCACATCTTTTCAGTGTGTTTTAATAAATAATCTTAATCTAGTAAAACTACAATACGATTGCTTAAACAGTCACGCGTTTTGCTGAAGCAACGCGAACCATGGAGCGTCTGAATGATTCATTCGACCGTTTTATTTGCTGAAAATTAGTTTACTTTTCTGCAGCCAGAAGTTCTTTAGAGAAGCTCCTGATAACACTAGCTAATCCAACCCACATAGCTGTATTTATGAAAGATATTATGCTAAATTTGGAGTAAAAACTCATTAAATGCTATTTAGGCTGTAATTCAAGATCAATTTTAACATTCAATTTTGTATTATAAAAATGATTGTTCAAGATGCTGGTCGATAATAAAAAGTGAATAAGGAAACACAGATATCCCCCAACTGGACGGTTTGTCCTGAATGCAAAGGCCATGGTAAAAAAAGACGGAGGCTTCGCAAAAAAGACCGACTTAACTACCAGCGTGCGTTAGATGCATTTGAAAAGTCGAACAGTGAAGGTCCTGCCCCCGTGCGACCGAAGGGGCACCTCTATTCCTGTATAAACTGTAGCGGTTCGGGATTAATCCCCTCTCCCAACCCTCCAACTCCAGATCACGAAAACTACCCGCACGTAGCCATCATTGGTGGTGGCATTGGCGGGGTGGCTTTAGCAGTGGCTTGCCTACACCGGGGTATTCCGTTTACCCTTTATGAGCGCGACAGCAATTTTGAAGCCCGGGCACAGGGCTACGGCCTTACGTTGCAGCAAGCAAGTAAAGCGATTGAGGGGTTAGGTATTTTTTCATTACAAGAAGGTGTTGTTTCTACTAAACACGTCATCCATAATACGGAGGGAAAAGTTCTGGGGGAATGGGGAATGAGAAAGTGGGTGCAGTCAGGTGTGACTACAGCTCCTAAACGTACGAATGTGCATATCGCACGGCAGTCGTTGCGTTTGGCGCTGCTGGAGCAACTCGGTGATCAAAAGTCCATACAGTGGGGACACCACTTCATCAATTTTGAGAAAAGTGCTGATGAAGGAATGCAACTTAACTTTCAGGTGGATGGTAAAATCAAGCATACCAGGGCCGATTTGGTGGTTGGTGCTGATGGCATACGCAGTGCCCTCCGTCAGTTAATCATTGGAGAGGATGCTACTCCGCTACGTTACCTTGGGTGCATTGTCATTTTAGGCATTTGTCCCTTACACGCACTCGAAGGGGTAGAAAGTGATTTGCTGGACTCCGCCACGGTATTTCAAACCGCCAACGGCAATGAACGAATTTACATGATGCCCTATACCTCCGATTCGGTGATGTGGCAGCTTAGCTTCCCTTTAGCAGAAGAAGCGGCCAAAGCATTAAGTGCCCAGGGATGTCAAGCACTCAAAGAAGAAGCCTGTCGAAGAACGCCATGGCATACTCCCATTCCCCAGATATTAGCAGCCACCCCAGCAACACAAGTTTCTGGATACCCTGTATATGATCGAAAATTACTTTCTTCCGAATTGCTGGAAAATGCAGGCGCAGTAACACTCATCGGTGATGCAGCCCACCCAATGAGTCCTTTCAAAGGACAGGGTGCCAACCAGGCACTGCTAGATGCCTTGGCACTGGGACGTGAAATTGCCAGAGGTTGCAGACCGCTTTCCCAGTGGCGGGAAACAGGAATCAGAGAAAATGTGTTGAAAGAATTTGAATCAGCAATGTTGGAACGCAGTGCCACCAAGGTACAAGATTCAGCCGCTGCTGCTGAATTTTTACATTCTGAAATCGTACTCCATGAAGGTGATGAACCACGAGGACGGTGTTTAAAAAGGTAAGTCGCTTATTCCTTTTACGATCAATTTACTCATGCTTTATTGAGCAACTGAACTACAATTTATATATTCGGAGGAGGTGTTATGGAAGTAATCCCGCCCTCGAAACTAAATAGACAAACAATATCCCACAGCTATGAGTAAGGTGATTGCAGCGATAAACATGACTATTGACGGCTTTTGTGACCACACAGCGGGTATTCCCGATGAACAAATCCATCAACACTATACAGACCTCTTAAACAATGGTGGCATTGCCTTATACGGTAGGACAACCTTCCAATTGATGAAATACTGGCAAACCATACTCAAAGAGCCGACTGGTAATCAACAAATAGATGACTTCGCAATAGCAATCGACCACATTCCAAAAATTGTGTTTTCTCACACGCTGAAACAAGATGACCCGATAGCAATCGGGTGGGAATCTGCCCGGTTGGCGAAAAAAGACCTTAGAGAAACGGTTGTGGAACTTAAACAGCAAGCAGTAAAAGACATTTTAGTAGGAAGCCCGAGTTTAATTGTCTCCTTAACCCAACTTGGCTTAATTGACGAATACCAGCTGTGTGTACACCCTGTAATCATCGGTAATGGTTTACCCTTATTTAAAAACATCCGTGAAACCGTTACCTTGAAACTCTTACAGACGAAATCATTTGACTCTGGAGCAATCATACTGTATTATGAGCCGAAGAATAACCTAGAATAGATTTTATTTCTATATTGGAAAAATAAAGTACCATTCTATTTGCTAGTGCTAGAAGTTTGAAAAAAAATCACATGTCAATAACCCAAGAGTCCGAACTCATCGGAATGAAAAAAATCAGTGAAGTAGTGGCCATCACCCTTAAACTCATGAGAGAACATGCTCAAGTTGGAATGTCCACTAAAGCATTAGACGAATACGGAGGCACACTATTAAAAAGTTACGGAGCAAAGTCTGCTCCCTACGAAACGTATGGGTTTCCAGGCTATACATTTATAAGTGTTAATGAAGAAGCAGCACACGGCATACCATCTGAAAATAAAATTCTAAAAGAAGGCGATCTAATAAATATTGATGTGTCTGCTGAGTTGAATGGATTTTGGTCAGACAATGGTGGTTCTTTCGTGTTGGGCAAGGACCTTCATAACCATCAACCTCTAGTGGATGCCTCCAAACTGATTTTGCATCAAGCCATTCATGCGATTAAGGGAGGTGTAAAAATAGCGGATATTGGACACATCATTGAATCGGAAGCTAAAAAATCAGGGTATAATGTCATTAAAAACCTGGCTGGTCACGGAGTTGGAAGAAGTTTACATGAAGAACCCGATAATATTTTAAATTATCGGGTTAAAACTAACCGACAACGGTTTAAAAAAAACACCACTGTTGCTATTGAGACTTTTATATCCACAAAGTCTAATAATGCGGTTGAATTGAGGGATGGTTGGACTCTCGTAGGAAATAATGGTGGATATGTTACTCAACACGAACATACCATCTTAGTTACTGATACTACTCCTGTGATATTGACCGCATCGAATGAAATATGGGAATGATATAAACTTTAATTATTAATTCATGTTCTCACTCATAATCATTATAATCCAGTTGTCTTTTTTCAACTTATAGCTGTAACTCATTATCTAAAACAAAAACCAGATAAGCCATAAACATTGTTGTTTCAACATGCTTTATCCTTACTGGCTTTTGTTATAATACTCCCCTTACTTAATTATTGCACTGAATCTTGTACGACTAGTTCCTCGGCAAGAAATACGGTATCGACTTGAATCGTCTCACGATTCACTGGTCTGAATTGAGCCGCTCGACTAAATTTTACCGGATGAGCTTTAAGTGTTTCCTTTTTGGTGATTTTTTTAACGGCCAGACTACTACTTCCTGTAGTAGGTTTTGCTGCCCTACTCGTGTTGAGCAGCGAATCCGAGGTGGGAGCTTCACCTTTCTCCTTGCTTTTTTTCACTCCTTGCTTTTTTTCTTCCTTACCCGTATGATGTGAAAGATCCGATTCAATTTCTTCTGTCTCTACCCAAGTTCTAACGAGCATTTCGTTTTTTCCTTTTCCAACATTGGGGGTGACATAGGCATAAATGACGCCTGCTATGGAGATACCTAGCGCTACTACGATTACGGTGTTTTTCATTTGATTAAGTGGTTAAGTGAACAGATTTATTTAAACTAAGTTGATATGTGATGATTGCCTCAGCGATAAAGGCATTGATTAAAATGCCTAACCACTGCGAGAGTGCATAATTAATTTCATACGGTAGTTCGATGTAATAAAACAGGATGTGCAAGAGCCGAAACGAGATTACTGCACTGCCTGCAGCATAACTTCGGATCATCCATTGAGTGTGCGAAACTATCTTTCCCTTTTTTGCTTGTACAAAAGCGATATAGGTAAACAGGCCTAATAAAATGCCTTGAACTAAAAACCCTATTTGTGTGGACAGCCCACCCTTCGCGAAAAGTGCCATGTACATTCCTGTAGGAACTACCAACAGTAATGTATTTACAATGTAGACCTTACCCAATTTACGGTGCCACTTTCGATTTAAGTTAAAATAAAGTCCTATGAATAAGGTTAATGGAATTCCCAAACAAAGTACGCCTGCTCCCATGTGTAGATACAAACTTATTGTCCAAAGCCAATTTGTAAAGGCTTCCTGCTTCTCTGGTAAAATGCCATAATAGGGACTAAAGGTGTAATAATGTAATGCATTGAAAGATAGTAATCCGGTTAAAAAAATCATTAAAGACCAGAAAACCGCAGGTATGAAGTAGTGATACATTTTTTTCATACCGCTAACTACCATAACTATTTTCAATAAAAACAAACAGACTTCGTGAACCGCAATAATGAGTTAGTCGGTAAGTTCTTTGAATGAGTGAAGACCATCTTCTTACCTTCTCATAAAAAATAAAGAGGTATAGTTTAAGTTGTCATCTGTAAATTACTTTGGCGCGGAGGCTTTGCCTCAACAACAAACCACAAAAACAGCATCTGGTAAAACAAGATCCCATAATTGGTTTCTCCCCAAATGCCAAATTCGGTTAAGCTATTGATAAACAAGGGAGTAAACATACACCAAAAGAAAAACTTCTTCTGTCCATTTTTATCAATGATGACACTTCGGAATGTAAGCACCATTTGAAAAATCACAATAAAAAACCCGACTAAGCCCAGGTTCATAAGTACCTGAACAAACGTGTTGTGGGTCATTGAAGCGGGGTAGGTATTTTTACCTTGAAAAAACTTCGTGTAGTAAATGTTCTGAAATCCGAAACCAAAAAATGGTTCTTGAGGCAGCCCTTCTGTTAATAATGCTTTCCAAAACGGCAGACGACCTGTCATACTCATTACTTCATCCAACCCACCCTTTTCTTCATTTAAGATGATTTCGTTCACTGCAAGTGGCACTACAAAAATAAACCCTGCCACCATCAAGGCTTTTATTTTCAGGTTATTCGAACGTAAGGTCAATAAGCCACACACTAGTATAAAACCAATGCTAGAAGAACGAGAACCGGTCAAAAACATCACATACAGGTTTACACCTAAAAACACGACATATAACCACTTCTTTTTTTCGCGGGTAAAGTCCAGGATGATTACTGAGGCGCCCAAACTACTGAGCATTCCTAATTCATTAGGGTTCATGATATATCCTCCCAGGCGGGCTACTTCTCCCCCATGCGTTAAGCGCATAAACGTGTCGGGATCAATCCAGTAACCAAGCAGGAAATACAAGGAGCTAAAAAAAATACCATAACTCCACATCATGGGTAACTGAAGTTTTGCTTCGCTATGATAGGCATTCAAGGTTTGCATAATTCGCAAAAACAAAAACGAAAACACCAATAAATCAAAGTCACGAAAGATTTGAATGATGGCAAAATGATAATCATTGGCCCAAAAAATAGAGGCGGTACCTAAAAATAAATATGCGACATACAACCATAAAGACAAACTGTTTCGGGCATCTGTTCGAAACTGATAACCTTTCCGCGCCATCATTAACGTGAGCATGAGCACACCAAGTGTCATGGAGGTGCCCATACCAATTTTAATCACTTTATTGACTCCAGCGCTTTCAGAGATGGCTAAAAAGCCAAATATTTTAACCACAAGGAAAAACCGTAGCAATAATACATACCTGGTAGGTACTTGATCGGATAGGACGACTGAATTAACCGGCATAGAGGGCAAAAGTTTGTCTTGAGATTACATTCCAATCAAACGACTCCAGAGCCATCTTTAAAGCATTTTTTCCTTTATCTACTAGCTCACCCGAGTGAAAAGCCGCTTCTGCTTGCAAAAAAACCTGTGCGACCGCATCAATTTCAAGTCCAGGTAACGCCCAGCCCGCATTGTGATCGGTGATGTAACGATCCATGCTCGTCATCTCACTAACGATGGATGGGATGCCCAAAGCCGCTGCCTCTATTACTGCCGTTGGCAACCCTTCATTCCGTGATGTATGCACAAAGACCTTCATGTTTTTCAATAGAATCACTTTCTCTTCACCAAACTGCTTTCCATGAAAGATAATTTGGTCACTTAAACCAGCCGCAATGGCAGCCTTTTCCATTTCATCCCTATATTCACCATCACCCACGAGATGCAAGGATCCTTTTCCCTGATATTCTTTCTTATACCGGATAAATGCGGCTAATAAAATATCCATTCCTTTCTGCCACCTGCTGACGCGACCACAGTAACCAATGATAAATTGCTTATCGGGTGTAAAATCTTTGTTTAATATCAATTCCTCCCAATTTTGTCCGTTGGGTATGGTGGTAATCGCTACGTTAGCGTATAACTTTTTCAAATCGGTCACTTCACAATGCCCCAGACATTGTACGCCTGTAACGCGGGAAAGTAGTCCTTTCTCCAACAGAGCGAAATAGATTTTTTTTACTACGCCATTCCCTTGCATTGCCCCTTGGGTATAAGTGCCATGAGGTGTAAGGAAAAAACTAGCGCCAGCTTTTTTCAACAAACGAGAGAGCTGATAAAACACAGGAATAAAGCCCCCATGCAAATGGAATACTGCATGCGCATGATTTTTAATGGCAGTCTGTAACTCTTGTCCGACCGCAAACTTCCAGGCTGCTGGTTGAAACCAACGCGTAGTATAAGTACGTTCTAATTCATCAGGTAAATCGGCCGATGCGGTAATTCCCCAAACAGCTACATCAGCACCTTCAGCGGTTTGAGCTGTCGCCAAATTATGTACCACACGGTTGACACCATTCATCCGATGAGGGTTGGCTCTACCTAAGACTATATGAATGATTTCCATAACCTGTAAATTGAGTTAAACGATAATAATACCACAATTGCATAATCACTTGAGTAGCCAACAACCCTAAACATATTCCATGGATCCCTAAGGAATTAATCCACCAGTGGGCTGTTGCAAACCCCATCAAAGAAGACAGTATATAGGCTTCAAATAAAATGCGAGTTTGCGACAAGGTTCGAATAGCAAAACGAAACGGAAACCCTAAAAAATTAAATAATAAAATGGGTGCAAACCAATATAAAACGAATGTATAATTTAACAACGCATCACCATAAAACAATTCCCAAATTTGATTGCGAAAAACGATCAACACCACACCTACCAAACTCACCATCAACCCACCTTTTACACCTAGGTTAAAGAGGTATTTCGACACACCTTCCCAGCCATTATTTCTATATATTTTTGCTGCTAATGGTGGCACATAATTTTCAAGTGATTGAATAAAAACATTCCATACACCAATGATGCTTTGACCTATCCGAACAACCCCCACCATTTCAGCACCCAGTAGCGTTGCGCCAACCGTGATGTATAAATTTCCTGAGAACCATTGCAGGGCTGAGTTTCCTAACATCCATTTTCCAAAATGCCAGTGTTTTAAAATGAGCTCCAATGTTGGTTTATCAACAAACCCCGTATAAAAGAAAAAGAACACATCTACCACTAAATAAGTGCCGCCCAAAATCCAAAGCACATCTTGTACGGTGGAAAGTTGGAACCAAACATGAGCGACTATAATCAGCATAACTTGTGAAACCATCACAATTGCATCTTTTAATAACACTAACCCATAGCGCTCTTCCAGGTACATTTGTTTTCGATTAAAATCGAATAAAACCACACCGACAAAATAGACAAAAGCAGGTAAAATTACCGGAGTTGGTAATCCAAGATCATAATTAAACGTAACAAACTGAACAACAGATAATAATAACAAAATAGCCAATATTATTAGCAACTGCATAGACTTAAGCATTTTTAAATACTTATCTATTTGTAAATCAGACCATAAAGACTGATAAGGTGAAGTAATAATTGATTGGTTAATGGCGACCACTCCCTGAGCAACAATTAGCACTAAAGCAAACTCACCAAAGACATGAATATCGGTGAATCGGACGAGTAAAATACTCAACAAAAAACTCACACCACTTACGATAGCCTGATCGGTTAATATAATGATTTTGTTACGATATGTCTGCCAATGACGAATCATATATTCCACGCATTTTTATAACTCTCCCAATAATGTTTAACCTTTGCAAAGAAACCTTTTGGCTTATTATAAAGGTAGCGACTTCCATAAAAATCACCTGAATAATTCACTCCCTTAGGTACTTCATTCAACACCAACCCTACCCTTTCCTCTCCATACTTTTGAACAATAGCATTGATGTTTTTCACATATTTTGTATCCGTAAAATTGTGTCTTACCACATAAATATTATAATCAGAATACCCCATATATACATCCGCATCTGAAGCAATAGCATAGGCAGAATTGTCTATAATTACCACATCATAAACGTTAGTTAATTCCGCTAATTTATCTGAAAATTTATCTGATAAATAAAACCGATTGGGTTGAAGTGATTTTTCAAACCCACCCACTTCTAAGTTTTCGTATCTACTTGAGTTTGTTGCTTCCGACACAGCCGTTTTACCTGAAAAATAATTCTCTAAAGAGACAGGATTATTATCCTCGCCAAGGAGTGTTTTCCATGAACTATTTCGGCTATTAAAATCGAGCAATAAAACCTTGCGACCTACACTGGCTAAGGTGACTGCAACTTGATGGGCTAAGTAAGTTTTACCCTCTCCTGCTATTGAAGAGTTGAATGCTATCTTAACACCTTTTTTGTTATTGATGTGTGGGATGAGCGATAAAATAACTGCATCCAAACTACCATCAGCGTTAAGATGCACATCCTTTTTTACCGCACCTAAAACGCGAGCGTCTGACATGTTTTCGAGCTGGTAGCGGGAGTTTATTTTCCCACGTATGGCTTGAGCGATATAGACAAAAGCGATAGAAAACAACAAGGACAAGAAGCCCGCTAACCCAACATTAAATCCACGGTTAGGACTAGCAGGTTCTTTAGGAGCGATCGCTTGATTGATAATGCGGTGAAAATTCAGCTGTGCCAGCTTGGCAATTCCAGCTTCCATCTGCTTCTTTTTTAAGAAATTAAATAAGTCCTCATAATGCTTAAACTGTCTTTCCAACATCACCATTTTCTTTTCCCGTGAGGGTAGATTATCCAATTTTCGTGTCTCGCGCTCTATTTCTGCCTCAATCAGATTGAGTTGATGAACGGTATTAATGCGATGGTTCTTAATGTTTTCAACCAGGTAATTGACTAAATCATTGATTTTTTTATCGATGATTTGAATCTCTTCACTGGCAGGAGTAAACCGGTTTAAAAGATCAATTTTCTCTGATTCTAAAGATTTCAATTTCTTCATTAGCTCTGTATATAACAGCCCTCCATAAGCTTCGAAACTTGGAGCCAATTCAAGAAACCGATCCACATCGGTAAGGACATAGTGCTCTAAGCTATCCAGAGTGACTTTTTTCATATTCAAATTCACTTGTTGAATATCGAGTTGCGCTATTTTTCGCAAATCTGTTTCTGTCTCCTGTTCAATGTTTAACACTAAATGTTGAAGCCGATAGCTTTCCAAGTTGTTTTCTGCTTCATGCAATTGATCCAAAGCTTCTTGAGTGCGGGAATCTAGAAACTCTTCCGTCATTTTAGCCGCCTTCATTTTGTTTGAAATGTGATCTTGGAGATATGCCTTGGCGACAGCATTGACAAAATCCGCTACGCGATCAGGGTTTTCACCTTCAAAATAAATCTGAATGACGGCTACATTTTTATCGATTTCTTTTATAAACAGGTTACCTTTCACAAAATTGGACAATAGAAATTGATTGGTGTTCACGCGAAACTGATAAGCATCGACTAGGTTTTCTTCACCATGTTCTGATGACCAAAAAGGTGTTTGATAAATTGTCAGTCGATTATTCTTAAAAAGAAATTCTTTACCAAACTCACCCACTAACGTATCGGCTTCTTGGCTTATGCTAAACCATTTTTCGTTTAATATATTCAGGTGAAACAGTTCATTATAAGACGCAAACCTATTGGTGTCATACTCAATATAAAACGGTGATTTGTTATACAATTCTGAAGTTCGGAGTTCACCCACGCGATAATACTCAATGTTTGTAGGCATTAACTCTAATGCGGCCAAGAGTATCACATCCGATTTAATCGTTTCCACTTCTGTGAGCACATCATTCGTTTCTGAAAAAATATCTAAGTCTTTATACAGGTTGTTATCAGAAAATCCAGTAGCATGATCATCTAACTTAATCGTAGCCTTTGCTTCAAAAATTGGTGTTTGATAATTAGTCATTCTCCAGACCACCACCACAGCGGTTGTAAACACCAGAAGAACCAATGGCAAACCTTTTACCAGCGGGTACAATAAACGCTTGATATCTTGAACTTCTCTCATTTTTGGCTGGCTGAAAAGATTAGAAATAACGTGGTAATGATACTTGCGGCAGCTAATAACACTGGTGATTTTTTATCCAATGATTTGCCTTTTTTAGTCGGGAAGTATAAAATATCTCCAGGCAGTAAATTGATTCTGTTCATCTGTAAAGGAGTCATTTTAGTAAGGTCCAATTCATAAGACCTATCCCCACGAGCCAATTTCACCTTATGCAATTGCGCATAATAATCTGTACCTCCAGCAGCTCCAATCATGTACCCTAAGGAGTTTTGCCCTCGGTAGATGGCGTAATTTCCTGGTTTAATCACCTGACCTAGTACCGTTACTTCATGGCTGTGTACTTTAATATCGATTACTGGGGCTTTCAGGTGTTCTGCATACAGTGTTGTCAAATATGCTTTCGCTTCCTCCATGGTCATACCGCCTATTTTCACCTGACCAATTTTAGGGAGTATAATGGTACTGTCCTGGTTAACTAACAACCACTTTCCAAAAACTTCATTAGAGTTGTAGATACCAAATACGGACCCGATACTCATACCTTCATGTCCCCAAACGCTCACACTTACCTTATCGTCAATTCGAATTTGTGGTCGATACGCTTGCTGAGCCGCAATTAAACTATCTACTTCCGATTGGGTATTGTCAACCGTGTAAATGTTTAGTTTGGAGCAAGAGGTACTCATCCACAAGAGAACCATAACCGATGATAAATGTAACAGACGCATCATTAGAAAGAAATTAGCGTGATAGCACCAATTAAAACCAAGAGCACCGTTCCAACTAGCAGCTGCTTTTTATATTTCTTTTTTTGGTGATCAACAACGACTTGTTGTCCTTCGCTAATTCGAGAGATAATATCCGCTAACTTATCGAAGGCGTAGTTGTCCTTCTGGATATAATCAAAAGCACCAAATTTGAGTGTATCTATCGCTGATTGAATTGAAACCTGACCTGAAATAAAGACAACTGGTGTATTGGAATCAAAAGAAACAATCTCCAACATAATATTCATCCCTTTTGTGTCTGCAAGATTATAGTCGAGCAATACAAGTTGTGGTCTTTTGTATATGTTTTTTAAACATTCTTTTCCAGACTCATAAATCGCTATATTTTCAAACCCCATGCTTTCTAAATAGGCACTGACTGCTGAAGCATAAAAATGATCATCTTCTACTATGAATATTAAATCGGATTTTTTCATGGTGTGATACGTTTGTTTAAAAAATAGTGTTCCAAGAGTGTTCCAACATCAAAAAAATGCAAAAAAAGCACTTTATACCTTGAAATGATTTCGGTTACTGGACATTATTCCAAATTTTGGAAATCTTCCTCAGCCATTAACCCCAAGGCTTTATATGTAATCGTGACTACCCGACTCACTTTCTTTTTTTTCTCTATTTCTGGTAATGATTGATAATCGACTTCCAAAGCAAGAATATCCTCAGACAATGAATTGATGGACATGGTATTCAAGGAAGCCTTTAAACGGTGACTCAATGCACTCACCTTCTTCCAATCATGTTCATTAGCAGCAATACTTAATTCATCCAATACACCAGGCGTGTGTTCAACGAATGAGTCAACCAGTTTCTTTACTAATTCAATATTACCACCGAAAAGTATGTTGATTTTTTTTAAATCATATAGCTTGACTTCGGTAGGCATCTTCGGCTGTTTGCGGTCTTCGTTTTTGTTTACCAAAGCAATTATTTTGCTATAAAGCTCATCAGGTTGAAATGGTTTAGATAACGAGTCATCCATTCCATAACCTTTATATTTTTCCAGTTCTTTTTTAAATGCGTTGGCAGTTAACGCTAAAATGGGTAAGTCATCCCACTTGGTCTCTTTACGAATTTGTTTAGTGGCCTCAATCCCATCCATTACGGGCATTTGAATATCCATTAGAATAATATCAAAGTCAGACTTGCTAAGTTTCTCCAACACTTCGGCACCATTATTAGCAATTTCTAATTCTATGGAATGTTGATGAAACAATGTCTGAATAAGTACTTGATTAAACTCATTATCCTCAGCAAGAAGGATACGTAAATCATTCAACGATCCGTAATCAATGTTTGATGGTTTTACATCATGAATGTGCTCTTCATTACCTATTACATAGCCTATTTGGGCGGTAAAAGTAGTTCCCACACCTACTGTACTGTCAACTGAAATGGTCCCATCATGGAGCTCAACCAGCTTTTTAGTAATTGACAGCCCTAAACCTGTACCTCCATACTTTCGTGAAATAGTTTCATCTTCCTGACTAAAGACATCAAAAATAGTTTCAAGTTTTTCAGGCGATATTCCTCGCCCCGTGTCCTCGACTTTAAATTGGATTTGTTGTATATTATCATGTATCCCTAGAGAGGATACAGTAAATTTAACCCCTCCTTTTTCTGTAAATTTATTGGCATTACTCAATAGATTTAATAAGATCTGTGTCAATCGAAATGGATCTCCCACAAGAATATTACGTACATCATCGGCTATTTTAAATTCAAACCAAATATCTTTCGACTCCGCTTTGATTTTCTTTGTTCTAACAATGTGGTTTATGACATCTCTTAGTTTGAATCCAATTTTTTCAATGCTTAATTTACCTGATTCAATTTTTGAAAAGTCGAGTATGTCATTAATGACAACCAATAAATTTTTAGATGAGATTTGAACTGTTTTAAGCATCTTTTGCTGCTCAGAATTTAAACTGGTATCCAACAGTAAGTCAGTCATCCCTATAATTGCATTCATTGGGGTTCTAATCTCATGGCTCATGTTAGCTAAAAACTGCTCTTTGGATCGTGATGATTCCTCGGCCTTAAACCGGGCTTTTATCAGCTCTCTTTCAACATTTTTTTGATTTGTAACATCTAAGTGAATACCAATAGAGCCTGTAATATTCCCAAAATCATCGTAAAGTGGTGCGCCACTAATAAGCACCCATGCTTCTGTACCATCTTTCTTTTTTAAAAGTGCTTCGTAGACGGTTTCTTCACCACTGAAACGTTTTTCTCGATGTTCCTGGACTTTTTTACGGCTTTCTTCATCCGTCAACACGTCCATCGCTTTTTTTCCTACCAGTTCTTCTTCGGAATAACCTGTTAATTTACAAAAATGGTCATAGACACGAATGATTTTATTATCATTATCGACCTCTAATAACCCGAGCTTCATATTCTCGATAATTCGCTTATACTTTTCTTCACTTCGAAGCAGTTTATCCTCAATTATCTTTTGTTGAGTGACATCTCGAGCGATAATGGTAAAAGACGAACTCATAATCTCCGTACTTTTTTGCAGGTTTTTGGATAACCACCGCACCCCTTTTTTTCGTGTTTGTACAGAACAGACCATGTTGGAGATGGGTTCTACTTCTTTACGGCTTATCTTACCAAATGAATTGAAAAATGTTGATTTACAATCGCCTGCAAGTAAGTTTGAATAGTTTGTTCCTAATAAATCTTTTTTGGTGTACCCAAAGAATTTTTCTGCTGCGGGGTTGATATAAATTAAATCCCCATCAATATCAATTTTGAGTATAATGTCAACGGACTCTTCAACTATTTTGCGGTAACGCTGTTCACTTTCTTCCAGTTTTCTGGTAGCTTTTCGTTCACCTGTAACATTTGAAAAGTAAAAATTAGCATAATCATACTCTGCTATGGGCACGATGATAACATTATATTCTGTTTCATCACACTGAAGCATTTTACTCAAGTTCACTTTTTCTAAAAAAGCTTCTTTTAACCATGATTTAAAAATATCTTTTACACTTACTTCGTGGTCTTCAAATGACTTTATTAATTCTGCAGCTGATCGATTAATATATTCAATTGCTCCTCCTCGATTCATTCGCACTAGTGGGGAAGGACTTTCTCCAGGAAAGCGTGCAATTCGTTCTAGTTCCTTTGTTCTATCTTGAATTTGTTGTTCAAGATTAGCGTTTGCCTCGTTAAGTACCGAGACTTTTTCCTCTAAGACCTTTTCCGCGATTTTGCGCGATTCACGCTCACGTATAAGTGCACTTTTTAAAGCATTTATCTCCTCTAAACTCATAGCTCTTCTTGAATAAAAAATGTTACCCCTTTTTTCATCTACTTAATGGTTAATTCTTCATTTTTTATCATTTGATAAATAGTAGACTTTCCAACATCCAATTTTTCTGCCACTTTGAGCACATTAGAATCATACTTATCGAGAAAATGTTGAATAATTTTACGGGTATAGCCTTTTAGTGTATCTTCAACAATCATAAAATCATCGGTTGAATTCAGTGAGTTAAAGGTGATGTCATCGGCTTCTACAAAATCACCTTCTGCCATTACTGCGGCTAATTCTACAATGGATTTAAGTTCTCGGACATTACCAGGATAATGATACTGCAATAGTTTTGCTTTAGCTTCTTTGGAAAATGCGTTTGCTGTTTTATTCGATTTAGAAAACTTTTCTAAAAACACTTTGGCAAGCAATACAATATCCTTGTCACGATCGCGTAATGGAGGCAATTCTATAGGTAAACCTATCAGCCGGTAGTATAAGTCCTGTCTAAAGTTACCTTTTTGTACTTCTTCAGCTAAATTTTTATGGGTAGCTGTAATAATGCGAACATCAAATTTTATGGGTTTGTTACCCCCTACGCGCACGACTTCATTTTCTTGAATGACGCGTAACAACTTGGCTTGGAGACTTAAATCCAACTCCCCAATCTCATCTAAGAAAATTGTTCCACCATTGGCTTCTTCAAATTTTCCGATTCGCTGGTTCGCTGCTCCTGTAAAGGCCCCTTTTTCATGTCCAAAAAGTTCTGATTCTATCAAGTCTTTAGGAATAGCTGCCATATTTACCGCTACAAACTTTTTTTTCTTCCTGGCTGAGTTAAAATGAATGGCATTTGCCACTACTTCCTTTCCTGTACCTGTTTCACCACAAATTGTGATATTAATAGCTGTTCTTGATGCTTTGTCGATTAGTTTTAAGGATTTTTTAAGTGCTTCACTCTCTCCGATAATACTGTTGGCAAAATCAAATTGCTGTTCTACTTTTCCTCTTAAATCTTCTACCTCTTCTTTGAGTTCAATTTGACTGGTTAAGTTTCTAAAAGTACTCCAAAGTCTGTCTTTAGCATCATCGTCTTTTACGATGTAATCGTATGCGCCTAATTTGAGTAATGAAATCGCAGTAGCAATGTTTTCTTGAGAAGATATCATTATTATAAAAGCTTCTGGACTTCGTGATTTGATTTTTTTCAGTAACTCTTCTCCAGACATGTCTGGCAGTGAATAATCAACGGTCACAATGTTTGGATTTCGGTGTAAATTATCCAAGACTTCTTTCCCATTATCAAATTTTGTCACCTCGTTTTCAGGATTCTGTTCTAGTACGTATTGTATTAGGTTAGCATAAAAAGGGTCGTCCTCAACAACAAAAATCTTCATATATCAAATTTTAAAAACGATACGCTAAAACTATTAAAGAGTTCTACAAGCTAATAAGTTAAACGCGTTTTGCATAAAAATTTAGAAGAAAATTAATTCTAATTTTGTGTCCTTTTATTTCTAGAATAGGATTCCTGATTTTCAATTGAATAATTAAATAGCTTTCCGTATTGTTTTTTTATCTTTGCAGCTTCTTAAAAAAGCACAACACCAATGCCCACGATCCGATTGACCAAAATATTTGAAATTGAAATGGCTCATGCCCTTAAAGGGTACGATGGTCCATGTAAATATATTCATGGTCATTCCTACAAACTGGAAGTAACGGTGCTCGGTACAACTATCCAAGATAACACCCATCCGAAAAACGGAATGGTAATGGATTTTAAAGACCTGAAAAAAATTGTGAAAGAACACATTTTAGATGTGTATGATCATGCCCTTGTGCTGGAAGAAGGTTTTGATGACGAATTGATCCAGGTACTTACTAAACGGAATGACAAAACAGTCTACACCCCCTATGCACCTACCTGCGAATTTTTAGTGTATGGATTTGCTGAAATAATTAAGACACACCTTGCACCAACAATTAAATTACATAGTTTGAAGTTGTACGAAACCAGCACCTCTTTTGCTGAATGGTATCAAAGCGATAACCTTTAAGGTAAGCTAGCGATTGAAATCGGTCATTGAAAAATCGCTCTCACAGCTATAAATGCTGGCTAAAAAGGTTTTATATTGTCAACACAATAGACCTACTTCTTCTTTCCCCATGAATCCCAACATCCAACAAGAAAACGATCCTGGAATTGGTAAAATCTATTTCCGTAAAACGAAACGGTTTATTAACCATCAAGGGAATTTCAACATCAAACGTGCAGGTGAAGGATTTAATTTTTATAACACCTATCAATACCTGACTACCATCTCCTGGGTTCATTTTTTAAGCTTAGTTTTATTAACCTATTTAATTATTAACCTTTTGTTTGCCACTCTATACCTAGCTGTTGAGGCGAACTTATCAGGAGGAGGCGAACCAAATGATTTATTATCCCAGTTCCTTAAAGCGTATTTCTTTAGTGTGCAATCGCTTACAACTGTGGGATATGGTGGGATTATTCCACAAGGTCTGGCAGCTAATCTTATTGCTAGCTTCGAAGCGTTGTGTGGCCTACTTAGCTTTGCGATGGCAACGGGTTTATTATATGGCCGGTTTTCAAAGCCCAATGCAAAAATTCGTTTTTCTGACAAAGCAATTATTAGCCCTTATCAGGACAAAACTTCTTTTCAGTTTAAAATCATTAATAAACGAAAAAGTCAGTTGATGGACTTAGACGCACGTGTTATCCTATCGATGGTGGATACAGCAAAAGATGGTTCCTTTAATAAGAACTACCACAACCTTGCCCTAGAGACGAGTAAAATTGTGTTTTTCCCATTGACCTGGACCATTGTGCACGCTATTGACGACAAAAGCCCTTTATTCAACTTAACTCAGGTAGATTTAGCGAACTACGAGGCTGAGTTTTTAATTCTCATTACTGGCTATGATGATGCGTTTAACCAAATTGTACACAGCCGCCACTCCTATGACTTTAAGGAACTGGTTTGGAACGCTAAATTTGCCCGAAACTTCCACACGGATGATGAGGGGTACATTGTGTTGGAAGTAGATAAAATTGATGAGGTGGAGCAGTTGGGGTAATGACCAGAATCATTAAAATTCATTCTCCTTCTATTTAGCATTTTAGCAGAATTTTTAGAACTTGACAATTACACAATCGGTCCATTAACAATGCAACAATTCGTCACATATACTCTATTACTTTTATTGTTCTTCACTTCATGCAATAAAAAGAAAAACGAAGTCATCCACCCTCAGAAAGAAAAAATTATAGAGGCGGTATATTCCTCCGCTACGGTGCAACCTTATGATTATTACACGGTTTATTCTACCCTTTCAGGCGTGATTCATAAACGCTACATCAAAGAAGGAGACGATGTAGAAAAAGGGTCTCCCCTCTTTATGGTGGAAAGTAAAACCACCGACCTCAACTATGATAATGCAAAAATCGTGTACGAGTTAGCCCAAAGAAACCTCAACAGTAGAGCTACCGTGCTCAAAGAAATTGATGCTGAACTGGAAAACGCACAACTAAAACTTAAAAACGATTCGCTCAACTACTTCAGACAAAAAGTGCTGTATGATAAAAACGTGGGGACTAAACAAGAACTGGAAGCCAAAAAACTGGCTTACACCACGTCAAAAAATGCCCTTGACATTATCAAAAGTCGCTATGCACGTACCCTACAGGAATTAAAAACAGATGCTCAAATCAAAGAAAATCAATTAAAAACCAACAAAGAACTTTCTAAAGATTTGTTGATGACCAGCAACTTGAATGGACGCGTCTACGATGTCATGAAAAAAGAAGCTGAATTTATTGCGATGCAAGAACCTTTTGCCATCATCGGTAGTGCCGATAGCTTTAAAGTAGAGCTACTAGTCGATGAAATGGATGTCGCACGCGTGGAACTGGGTCAAAAAGTCATTATCTCCTTAAATGCCTACCCAAATCAGGTATTTGAAGCTGAGGTGGCTAAAATATATCCGATGATGGATACGCAATCGCAGTCGTTTAAAGTGGATTGTTATTTTATGTCCAAGCCGCCCACACTTTATATGGGTTTATCTGGCGAGGCTAACATCATCATTAATCAAAAAACAGCTGCACTCACTATTCCACGGGAGTATTTAGTCAACGACACTACCGTTTCTACCGTGGATGGTTTAGTCACGGTAAAAACAGGCATCTTTGGGTTGGATAAAGTAGAAATCATAGCAGGCCTGCAGGCGGATACTGAACTTAAAAAGCCGGAATCCAAGTGAATTTTCTCCTATTAAATATTGCAAAAAAGCACCTGCAATCCCGTATCAAACAATCGTTAGTCGCAGCAGCAGGGGTCACCTTTGGAATCGCTTCTTTTATTATTTTGATCAGCTTCATGACCGGGCTCAACAAGATGTTAGATGGGTTGATTTTAAATAGTGCGCCCCATGTACACGTTTTTAATGAAATAAAACCTAGTGAAACACAACCTGTTGAGTCGTATTTTGACCTCGAACAAAAAACGGTTCAGGTACACTCCATCAAACCGAAACACACCAAAAAAAGCATCCACAATGCAGCTCCGTTGATGAAACAGTTGCGAAAAGATACTGACGTTAAAGGGGTTGCCCCATTAGTAAATGCTCAAGTGTTTTATGTGGATGGTACCATTCAACTCAATGGCATCATTAAAGGAATTGATGTTGAAGAACAAGTAGGCCTCTTTAGTTTTGAAGACTATGTAATCGAAGGCAGTTCAGATGCTTTAAAATATTTTGAAGACGGTATTATTCTGGGTGCGGGTATTGCGGATAAAATGTCACTTAATATTGGTGATAATATCCAGGTGACCACCGTTACTGGTGCGCAACACCATTTAAAAGTGGTGGGATTATATCAAAGTGGTTTGGCCGATGTCGACAACATGCAGAGTTATGCCAACATTAACACGACACAAAAAATTTTAGGGCAAAACAAAAGCTACATCACCGATATTTATATCAAAATGAATAATGTAGAAATGGCTTATGAAAAATCGAAAGAAATTAGAAAGAAATATGGCGTCTATGCCATTGATTTTCGATCAGCAAACAGTCAAATAGAAACAGGAACCAGCATCAGAAACTTGATTACCTATGCGGTTTCAATCACGTTATTAATTGTTGCTGGCTTTGGCATTTACAACATCCTCAATATGTTGATTTATGAAAAAATGAATGACATCGCCATTCTCAAAGCTGTGGGGTTTAGTGGGAAAGATGTGAAAACCATTTTTATTAGTCAGGCTATTTTAATTGGGTTAGTTGGTGGTTTTGTTGGTTTATTATTTGGCTTTGGTGTTTCGTTATGGATCGATTATGCTCCTTTTGAAACAGAGGCGCTGCCTACCATCAAAACATTCCCGGTGAACCACGACATCAAATACTATGGGATTGGGTTATTTTTTGCTTTGGTATCCACCTTTATGGCGGGATATTTACCGGCACGAAGAGCTGAAAAAATTGACCCTGTAGAAATAATTAGAGGACAATAATGGAGACTTTACTTGAAGCTAAAAATATCAACAAATATTTCCTGGACCCTGTAAAGTTCCATGCCTTAAAAGACATTAGCTTTCGCGTGAATAAAGGAGAGTTTGTATCCATTATGGGGAAATCGGGTTGTGGTAAGTCAACCTTGCTCTATATTCTTTCCACGATGGATACTGAATATGAGGGCGAATTACTTTTCAAAGGACAGAACCTCACAACCACCCCACATCACGATTTAGCGTTAGTGCGGAATGAATCCATTGGCTTTGTATTTCAGTTTCACTACCTCTTACCCGAATTTACCGTGTTGGAAAACGTGATGTTACCTGCAAAGAAACTAGGGATCAAAAGCCAACAGGAAATTGAACATGATGCGATGCAAAAGCTGAAGCTCCTGGAAATCGATGATCAGGCTCACAAGATCTCCTCGCGCATTTCTGGTGGACAAAAACAACGGGTAGCTATCGCTCGAGCACTAATCAATAACCCTAGCATCATCATGGGTGATGAACCCACTGGAAACCTGGATAGTCGGAATGCCGACAATGTATTTAACATTTTTAAAGACCTCACCCAAGAGCTTCAGTTAACCTTACTCATTGTAACCCATGACAAGGATTTTGCTGCTAAAACCGACCGCATTATTGAAATGGAGGACGGGAGAATTATTTCATGATAATCACAACACCAAACAACTAAAAACCAGTGTTTCGCTCTCTTTTAACATAAAAAAACCATTAATGTGCCAAGCAATTTTTTGATGCACGCTTTAATTTTAATGATTAAATTTATTCTGTTTTTTTACCATCTATAGGAAATTATAGAACCCACCTTACATTCCGTTTCCATTCTCGTCTTAATTGTACTATCAGAATTTTTTTAAGTCTTTCCCTTCAGGTGGTGTTAAAAAGTAAGTTCCTCTGGCAAGGAGCAAAAATGAAAAATCAAACAAAAGAAATTCAAACTACGGCTCCAATCATTAACTTGTATTCTACAAAATAAAAAACATTCGTAACAATTTGGCACCTGCCCCTAACCCATGCTATCTTACATACACAGTATAAACCAACTCGATGAATTCAAAGATTACTGATTACATAGAAAACGCAGACCAATGGCAGGAAGAAATGCGCCATTTAAGAGCTTTGCTCCTAGAATGTCAACTTACGGAAGAAATGAAATGGCGGGTTCCCTGTTATACTTATAATGATGTAAACATTGTAATAATAGGTAAATTTAAAGCCTACTGTACGCTCAGCTTTTTTAAAGGCGTATTGTTAAATGACACAAACAATATTCTAGTTGCACCTGGAGAAAACTCCCAGTCTTCACGAATGATTAAGTTTACGAGTGTCCAGGAAATCATGGAGATAAAATCAACTTTAAAAGCATATATATATGAAGCAATTGAGGTTGAAAAAGCAGGTATTAAAGTGGATTTTAAAGAAAGTACTAACTTAACTTATCCTGAAGAGTTCCGACATAAATTAGAGAAAATGCCAGCCTTAAAAACGGCCTTTGAGGACTTAACCCCTGGTCGACAACGCGCATACAACCTTTATTTTTCGGGTGCCAAACAATCTAAAACAAGGGAGTCTCGCATTGAAAAATATATCCCTCGAATTTTAGATGGCATTGGCATTAATGATTGTACTTGTGGGTTATCTAAAAAACAACCCTATTGTGATGGGTCGCATAAACAACTGAATGAAAGTAAATAAACCCTTTATTTTAGTGAACAAATTTTAAAAACACTTTGTAGGTCCCTAGTCCACGAGGTAGATAAACATATCCTCTTATAAGCAAATCATATTACATACATTACCATTTGAAAACTAAACATGTGTTCGAAATTGCTTCTACTTGTTGGATATTTTTTATTTGAAACTCTAGGACAAAGGTAATCTAAATTACAATTCTTATCTTTAATCTGTGTTATCTAAAAAATCAAAATACGCTATTAATGCGCTAGTTTTTATCGCTAAGCACCTGGATGATCAACCGATATCTGTAAGTCGTATTGCCGAAGAGCAGAAAATTCCTTTAAAGTTTTTAGAATCCATCTTGACAGAACTCAAAAATGCCCGTGTTTTGAACAGTAAGAAGGGAAAATATGGCGGGTATTCTCTGAATGGTACGCCACAAGAAATTCACATGGCACGAGTAATGCGATTATTTGATGGTGCAATTGGTCTACTCCCCTGTGTCACACATGAATTTTATGAACGTTGTGAAGAATGTATTGATGAAGCAACCTGCGGAATACGACAAATTGCGATGGAAATTAGAAATGAAACCGTTAAGCGACTAAAGGCTGCTACCCTAGCTGATATCGTCAAGCGAGAGAAAAAACTTAAAAAATAATTTTTTTTAAAAATTTTATATCCTACTAATTTGGTGGGTATTATAGCTTTTAATTAGATTTGTGTGAACTATCTAAAAAAGTAACAATGAGCCCAATTAAACACACTTTCCTTCTGCTTATCACGATTGGCTTATTGGCTAATAATGTGATTGGACAAAAACAAATTGACTCACAAGAGTTATTATGGAGTCGCTACAACTTAAAATTAAAGGTAAATGAAAACTATCAGGTGATTCAGGAATTAGAAGAACGCACGTACTGTTTTCCCTGGAGACAACATCAATTTGTCTCGCGTACCCATCTCGAAAGAAAATTAGGTAATGGCTGGAGTTCTGGTATCGCCTTCACTTATTTTAGACAAGCACTTCCTCATGACCCAGAGATCTCTAATTATACCATCAATGAGGAATTACGTCCACAAGTAGAATTGGAATACAAACAAGTGCTGTCAAAAAAAATCACCTTCAGTCACCGCTACTGGTCAGAGTTTCGATTTTTTGAACAACCGGATGGCTCCTATGATTACAGTAATAACCGTACACGCTATAAATTAGAACTGAGGTACAGTCCAACATCAACAATCACCTTAAAAACCTTTGATGAAATTTTTATCAATATTGGTGGTCAAATTGTTCAAAATGTATTTGACCAAAATCGTTACGGTGGTAGCATTCAATATATGCCTCAATCCAACTTTGGTGTGGAAGTAGGCTATTTCAACTGGTTTCAACAAAGAAAATCAGGAGTCGACTTTTATAACAGAAATATTGTACGCCTCACCATTCATCATACCATAAATTTTAAACAATCTAAATCCTTATAACCATGACCGGACTATTCAATGAATTAACTATTCCATTTCTTTTAGCAATGTTCTTAGCTGTAAACATGGGGGGAAGTGGTACTGCACCAGCCTTTTCTGCTGCTTATGGATCCAATGTGATCAGGAGAAGGGTCATTCCCGGCTTATTTGGTGTGATGGTACTTGCAGGGGCATTATTAGCAGGTAAGCAAGTATCATTAACACTAGGTAATGGGTTATTAGAACAAGCATTCTTTACACCATTAAACACTTCCATCATATTAGGGTCTATTGGCTTAGCCTTGCTTATATCCAATTTAATTGGTGTTCCTCAATCAACAAGTCAGGCAACCGTCTTAGCTATTGCTGGTGCTGCCACTGCGTTGGATGGTTTGAACACGCATAAATTATTCTATGAAATAATCCCAACATGGGTCATACTACCAATTATATCCTTTATTGTCTTGTTATTGCTTTCTAAGTACATTTTTCCCTTGCTTAAAGAAAAAGTGATTAGTGCAGACTACGCTCACTTATACCAACACAAAGGGCTGAATGCATTATTAATTGCTTCCTCGCTCTATGTTTCGTTTTCTATTGGTGCCAACAATGTGGCCAATGCTGCTGCCCCTATTGCCTCGTTAACAGCAAATGCTGTGGGTCAAACTTCCATTCAAAATTTTATGCCCATTATCATCCTTTCTGTTTTACTTGTAGCCCCATGTTTCGCAATAGGAAGCTCATTATTAGGACATAAAGGCACAGAAACTACGGGCAAAGAAATTATAGAGGTGAGTCCATTTTATGCCACAGTAATCGCAATTACAGTAGCTAGTCTACTTTTATTAGCCTCTGTGACTAAAGGGATTCCAACTTCGCTGGTGCAGTTAAACGGTGCGGCCTTTATTGCCTTAAGCATTAGTAAAATAGGCTTCAAAAACACCTTTAAAAATAAAACTGTTAAACGTTTCTTCCTCGTGTGGGCAATTGCGCCTGTGTTTGCTTTTGGTTTGACTTATCTATTGATTGCGCTGATGAAATAAAAGTCGAAATGCTCGTCAATCCACAATCATCTCTAGTCGTATTTAAAAGAAAAAATCTTGATTTAGATCAAATCTTTTATCTGGAACATTATAAAGATTTACCTGTGGGATCAGCAGTAAAGAGTTACTACACAATCTCCCTTTAAACTCATTACAGCCACTTAATACCATGTTTATGAGTCTGTTAATAACTATCACTACGACCTTAAAACTTTAACTGTTTTAACGTTTAAACAGAAAACTTTTACTCTAAAAAAATAGGTTTTTCTACACAAAAAATTTAGATTAACTATTTAAAAGTTTTCAATCAAGCAACCTAATTATTATGAATCAGCCATTTTTAATCCAACTAAGAACTGTTTTTCTATCATTACTAATTTTCGCGATAACCTACTCAGGTTTTAGTTCCTCCTCGACCACGATTACCGGGCTTATTAATGGTCCCATATCGGTTTGTGAAGGTAGTACAGAATTGTATTCAACCCCATATACTACGGGATATACCTATAACTGGAGTACCACAAGTACTATTGGCTCAAGTGCTGTAAACCTTACCATTCCTGCCTCCGAATTTACTGTGACCTGGGGAAGCAGCACTACAAGTCCAGAGATTATTCATTTAGCGGTATATGATGGCACAACCCTGATTGATTCCGCAGCAATATCAGTAACAATTGTTGGGACGCCCTCCCCGCTTATTTTATCCGACTTTAATAGTGACTGTACGCATCTTGCAGACACCACAAAGAACCCTCAAGGTAGCGACAAACCTCGTGATGATGCCTGTGAAACGGTGTGCGAAGGATTGACTGTCAATTATACAACTGCCTTTACAAGTGGAAACACTTACGCATGGCAAGTGATAGGTTTATATCAATCAATTGCCAATGAGAACACAAACACCACGTCCATCACTTGGGGCACACCAGGTCAGGCTTATGTGATTGTGACCGAAACTACCCCCGAAGGTTGTTCGTGGACAGACACTACTTGTATTAATATTATTGAAACTCCACACATCGTTATTTGAAGTTGCGATTGGTACTACTACATTTAATTCTTCACCGATAGGTGCTTCAAGTATTGAAACTATATCCACTTGTCTTAATAGTGAACTGTGTTTTACAGAACAGGCAATGGGTGAAGTAAGCTACTTCTGGGACTTTGGTGATGGCAACGTTTCAACCTATGCGAACCCTTGCCACCTCTTTGCTACTAGTGGACTACATGAAGTGATGTTAGTTGTCTATAATGAATGTTCTTGTTCCGATACCGCTATTATTCAAGTGGATGTTCAGGCTCAAGAAGGACCGTCAATTGTGTGTGAAAATGTCTTATGCGAGGAAAGTTCATTCTCGTATAGTGCCGATGTTCCCGCAACGGTATGTGCTGGCGCAGAATACACCTGGACTGTTTCGGCCAATGGAACAATAACGGGACAAACTGGATCAGTCGTTAGCAGTACACCACAGTCCGTAAGTGGTGCCAACATCACGGATATCGATGTCGATTGGGGATCGGGACCAACGGGATCTATTAGCTTATCCATTACAGGCTGCCCTGACATTTGTGATGAAGTGGTCAGCATTGAAATTCCAATCATCCCTTCAAACATATTAATTGAGGGCGATAGCATTCGTTGTTTTGGTGAAGATGGCCATTACTCCATCCCTTGTTTTCCCGGCACTTCATACAAATGGTATATCAATGATGTGCCACAAAGTAATAACCAACATGATCTGTGGGTTAACTTTCCTGGCCCAGGAACTTATACGATAGAAGTAGAATATGAGAACACCTTTCTAGGCTGCTCAGGCTCAAGTCAGGAATTCACAGTTCATGTACTTCCCAAATCAAAAATCTCGGGGACTAAAGTGGTCTGTGAAGGACAAAGCAGCGTGTTTACAGCTTATGGTGGTGCATCATATCAATGGGAAATAGTTGATGGTAGTGGAACAGTCCTGCTTTCAGCCTCAGGGACAGCAACTTACTCAATCCCAACAACACTGACAGCAGGTTCTTACACACTAATTGCAACAGATATTTCTTCGCCAAAAGTTTATTGTAACGCTCCTGTGATTGGCTTTGAGGTCGTAGAAGCACCTGCTGCGCCAACAGCTTATGTAGGTGATAGTTTAGTGTGCGATGGCGAAGTTTATGTCTATTCCAGCACCCCTCTTTCCAATACTTATTATTTGCAATGGGAAGTTCTTAACGGAGGTAGTGTGGATATTTACAACGGAAACAGCATCACAGTCAACTGGTCTAGTGGTCCTAAATCCATTTCATTGTACCAGTACTCGTCTACTGGTGACTGTCCATCGGCACCTTTAGTGATTCCTATCAACAACAAACCAGCACCAACGGGTGTAGCCGTGATTGGCATGGATACGGTTTGTGCCAATACGAATTTAACCACGCCTGAAATATATAGCTCAAATCAAGCCTTGGATGATTATTCGTGGGCTTTGTCGCCTTCCATAGCAGGAAGTATCATCGGTGGACAAGGCACTGATTCGATTGAAGTTTTATGGAATAACTATTCAGGACCAGCAGAAATTTCGCTTACCCCTATTGTATGTAACGATTCCTTCCCTCCAGAAATTTTTAATGTAGAGGTCATTCCTTTTATTCCGCTTACGATTGCAGGACCTGATACCGTTTGTCAAGAATCCATGAATTCGTGGACTGCTAGTTTCACTACAGGAACAGGAAGTAGTTACAGCTGGGAGATTAAAGACCCTTTAACTACTGCCGTAATTACATCTGGTAGTAGTAACACGGCATCGTTCGACTTCCCTACGCAAAGCGGAAGTTATGTATTGGTTTTCTCAGCCTATGGCCCTAATTGTTCGGTCTTATCTACCGAAAGTTTCAACATAGTTGTTCACTCACTTCCTGTAGGAAATTTAACGTATACAGGTAATGCTAACTGTGTTACCGATGGTTCAGGTGTTGACTTTTTTCTATCGGTATCGGGTGCAGCTCCTTATGCTTACACGTGGTATCAAAATAGTGATACGGTAGCTACGGATGTGACCAGTTATTTTACCCCACCAACCGTTGGTTCCATAGGAAGTTATTATGTAGCGATTACGGATGCCAATGGTTGTACAAATACGACCAACACCGTACTGGTAGACACCTGCTCTCCAGACACCTGCATTGCGCCAATGGGTGATGTTTCGTTTACTTACAGCTTAAATCCTGACTGTAAAACCGTAGACTTTACCTCGAGTTATACTGGTAGCTACTCCAACTAGCTACCTGTGGGAGTTCTCGGATTTAAGTGTCGCAACGGGACCAAATGCTACCTTTACCTTTCCTGCAAGTGGTAACTACATGGTAGAGTTACATGCTTATTATGGCGGAGATACGTGTGCAAGTTATTTCACGATGGATGCGGTTGTACCCGTCATCACCAATTATGAATTGAATATTATCTGCACCGATACGGGTGGTTATCAAGTTAACCTCATTAACACCAGTGATGTGGTCAATGGTCCCTTGTCTTCATGGAATCATGCCTGGTCAATAAACCCATTACCTGGTGGTCCTTTAGTGGCGAGCAGCACCAATCAAAATTTCAACGCTGTACCAGGTTTGGTTGCTGGTCAGTCGTATGTATTAACCTTCAATGAGTCGCTTAGCTATACGTATGGAACCCAATCAATCAATGGCAATTGCACCCTTACAGACACCCTAAGTGTACCTGATTCATTGATAGCTGACTTCATTCTTCCAACAACGGTGTGTGAAGATATCTCACTCCCCTTTGCCGATAGTTCTGCAGGTGATATTAGTTTATGGACCTGGAACTTTGGAGATGGTTCAGGCATGGTGAATCAACACACGTCCAAAACATACACCACTGCGGGGACTTACAATGTGCAATTACATATTCAAGATGAATACGGTTGTGCTGATTCAATAACAAAACCATTGATGATCCAACCGAACAACTTATCAGGAACATTGGATGTAAGTCCTTCACAGCCAATGTGTCCCGACACAGCTTCAATCACCTTTACCAATACCACAAGTCCTGGTACTGCTCCATATAGTTATTTATGGAATAATGGTAGCACAGGATTGTCTGTGGAGACCACTCAGACTTCCAATCATTATGTCACGCTTACTGACCTTTACGGCTGTGAGACCACATTTGGACCTGCTACGGTAGAAGTGATTAATTTACCTACCCCAATAATCTGGGGTGATACCCTCCTCTGCCAAAGCGAAGTTTTTAGTTTATCTGCCAACTATGGTAGTGCATACACCTATGCCTGGTATGTGAACTTTAACGGAGCAGGGTTCATTCCTTCCAGCACCAGTAGCAGTTTTGTAGCCCCTAGCGGTCTATTTGCTGGCAGCTATCAATTTTATGTGGAAATCAGTCAGGGAGGATGCACAAAAACCTCAGAGATGTTTAATCTGACTGTATTACCCAACCCTAGCTCCTCCTGTTATTGTGTCTAATCCATTCCCGGCTTGCCCGGATACTACGATTACCTTAACCGTATCTAACGCTAGTGATTATATACTCACTCACTGGTCGAATGGTAATACAGGCGCCTCCACGGATGTATTCGCTGCTGGTTTATACACTGCTGAAGGCACCGACATCAATGGGTGTAAAGCAAAAGGTGAATTTAGTGTTTATGAATTACCTGACTTCTGCGGATTTATTTGTGGTTGTTACGATGACTGCATTCCTCAGGGAGAAACCTATACGTTCCCTGCTGGAGTAAGTGGAAGTTACGCAGTATGGGAATGGCAAGAGTTAATCGGCAGCACCTGGACAACAATAAGCTCTGGAACAGGCATTGTTCCAGACTTTACTACCATGGTGCCTGGAACACATACGATTCGTTTGTACCTAGAAACGCCTAATGGCTGTGGTGCTTATTCGTGCGAAACCAACCTTAATCTGGTCACATGTGATAGCGAAGACTGTGAAACCTCTTTTTCAATCGAACAAGTGGAGTGCGGTGTTGATGAAGCAGGCTATGTGAATTATGCCTTTAGCTTAGACCTTAGCTTTGCCGATTTTGGTCCTACATGTAGTGCAGGCTATCAAGTGTATATCACTTCTCCATTTGGCACTATTTCTACCGCTAGCACCACTATTGGTCTAGCAGCTGGAAGCCACACCATCAACGGTAACTGGAATACCAACATGCCTTATTTCCCAGCAGGAGTAGCTTGTTTTGATGTTGAAATTTTAAACCCATGTGGTAAAACAGTCTGTACTGGACGTGTCTGTTTTGACAACCCCGAATGTGGTAACAACGACAGGCCATGTAGTATTACCGACTCTACCTTTAGTAATGTGCGCTGTAGAGTTACTGATGCAGGCGAAGTGGTGTATGATTTTGATTTGAATATTGGATTTAATGCTTTCGGTACACCTTGTCAAGCTTATGACTTAGCGGTCATTCCGACTTTTGGTTCCGTCTTAATGGATATGACCTCGTTAACACCTGGTGCTCAAACCATCTCAGGTACTTGGTTCACCGACCTTACCTATTATGCAGGAGGTGAACACTGTTTTGATATTCAGCTCACCAATCCGTGTGATGAAACCACCTGTACGGCTACCAGTTGTTGGTTCTTTAAAGTGTGTGGCGAGCAAGATGCCTCGTGCGAAACTTCTGCGGAAATGAAGAACGTGGCTTGTAAGATTGGTGAAAAGGGAAATGTCTTATATTACTTTGACCTTGCAGTCGACTTCAACGCCTTTGGCACCGGTTGCGAGGATTATGATATCCTAATCACTCCCCCATCAGGCACCATTACGACTAGTTCTATTACCACTAATTTGACAGCGGGTACTTACACCATTTCTGGCTACTGGGATACCAACCTGAGTTATTACGATGACCCTGAAACCTGTTTTAGTATTCAAGTAGTAAACAACTGTGATCAATCGGTTTGTGCGTTGCGAAGTTGTTTTGAAACACCTATTTGCGGTACAAAACCAGAACCATGCGAGGGGAAAATAAGCATGCAAAAAATCGGATGTAAAGAAAACTTTGCCACCAATGCCACCTATGAATTCTCACTGCTGATTGACGTGGTTCCATTTGGCAAGGACTGTAAAGATTACAACTTCACCATAGCAACCCCTTCGGGAAGTATTGTGGCTATTTCTTCTCTTAGCTTAGTCAGTGGTACTAACATCATCACTGGACTTTGGGATACAGGATTGTCGTCTTACAATAGCCAGGAAGTCTGTTTTGTGGTCACAATCACCAACGCGTGTGATTTAACCGCATGCACAAATCGGGTATGTTTTGAAGTTGAACGCTGTGAAGGCTTGATATCCGATACGAGAGACTTGTTTAAGTCGAGTAATGAGCTCATGACTTACCCTAATCCAGTATTGAATCAATTAAACATACAGTTCCCAAGCACTGATCATTATGAGGTATCCATTATCAACGCATGCGGACAAGTAGTCACGCACTATGCGCTATCAGCAGCAAAAAAGTCGTCCTACTTGTTTGATGTCAACAACTTGCCATATGGTGTGTACCTCATCAAATGTATTGGAGAAAAAGCCACCTATTCTAAAACACTGATTATAGGTCAGAAAGAATAATAGCTAGAGAACTCGTTAAAAATGAAAAACCTCGGAGTTAATCTTCGAGGTTTTTTTAGTTATAAATAAAAATTAATAAACGACTTAGCCGTAAATTATACGCATACTATACGGCTTTTTTTATGGTTAGGCTGCACCTAGTTACTCTAAAAAACACCACGACTAGTATTTAATAAAGATTTTGTGGTTATTCGTAACTATAGCCCATAAAAAAGAAATATGAGCAATAGCTTATATTCAATTGTTGTAAAACATGACCCAACTATTTTTTATGATAAACCTTCTTTTAAAATTTAACATTTTTCTCATGTTCTTAACAATCATTACATCTTGTTCTGATGTTACAAATAACAATTTGGAAAAGAGTAAATGGGATGATTATAAAGACTCTCTATTTCTTAAAGATCATGTCAAATCTAAAACGGCTATTTCTCTTATTGAAAGTCTTAAATACAAATTAGTTGACTCTGATTACAATTCAGGCATCTTAAAAACACCAACACAATTAACTGATACCAATAAGCTTTTTAAGCTACTTAATACAGTTTTTACTGTTGACAAAGAGGAAACAAAAAAATCTATTAGTGAATTATTGTACTACAGTATTGACAACTTTGTGACAGATTTAAATCTATTAAAAGTAAGAATTGATTTGTATAATAACGTTCCTCTATCATTTATTAATAACCCTTATTCTAAACCTGAAAATACAACCATTGACCAATGGGCTTATAATCATTTTCATTCTCAAACAACCCTAGAGTCACTTAATAAACTAAAAGACATTCAAAATGAATTATTGGAGTTAGAAAAAATAAACTCAAAGAATTTAGATAATCTAGACACCAATATTTTTCATATTCAAAAGATAAAAACTGATTCACTAAAAAAACAGCTCAAAACTAAATCTACGCCTGAACAACTATCTAATCTAAATCAATTGTGTAATCAATTCGTTGATTATATCGATTCACTGAAAAGTGAAGTTCTTTTTTCAAACGAACTATCCAATAAAGAATTCTCTAAGAGTACAAAAGTCTTTAACGAGCTTTTAATAGGTGATTATGTTATGACAAAATACGGAATGAAAATCGAAGTCGGTTTAGATGAAACCGTTGTGCTTTCCAATAAATTATATAATAAGTGTGATAGTTCTACCGAAAACCACTTTCTGTCTTTAACTCTTGATGGATTTTCAAATCCACTATACTCATCTAATCAAAACATGAAAAACCAATACTTCATGCATTTAATGTTTAAAAAAACACCAACAATTATAGGTTTATATCAAATGGAAAAAATAAAATACAATGTGTTAAAAATGTATGATACAGTATTGACCTGCTATGAATAATGACGTTTTACAACATAGCCTATGATGCCAAAGCGTGCCAGTGGGTTAGGAAAGTTTAGTGGTCATTTGCACCACCGCGAATTCTGCGAATTCGCAAAATGTGCGAGAAATATGTTTTGCGAATTCGCAGAATTCGCTACTTTCAACTAGCAAACAACAAAACTATTTAATCACGCTTCAGCACATAGCCGAGGCGTTATGGCACATAAAAAGACGACAATTAATAATAAAGCAATGAAGAAACGAATGAAAAAAATACTATTTACTATTATCACAGGAATTGCAATTTCATTGACATCTTGTGGGCAAGTTGACCCTAATAAAAATATTGACGAAGGAAAAGTAGAAGGGAATATTTATAAAAGCCAAGAAATTGGTTGGACTGTAGAAATACCAAAGGGTTGGACTGTAATAGATCAAGAAAAAACTAAAGAAACAAATGAAAAGGGGCTTAAAGCAATAGAAGAGACTATTGACGGAGAAGTAGACTATAGCGGACTGAAAAACTTAATTTCATTTCAAAAGAATCAATTCAATATTTTCCAATCAACATCAGAACCTTTTGAAGTTGAATATGAAGGAGAATGGGAAGAGAATAATGTCGCTTTAAAAGATATAATTTATTCGACTTATGAAAACCAAGGAATAAAAGTTGATTCAACTGAGACCAAGATAGAAACGATAGACGGATTAGATTTTCAGACTTACAGTTTTACGATTTATAGTCCTAAAGGAGAAATCATCTTGCAACAAATTATGTACAGCAGACTAATTAATGGATTTGACTTTGGCGTCAATATAAATTACAACAATGACAAGGACAGAGATGAGCTATTAAAAGTTTTCAGGAACTCGAAATTTAAAAAGTAAAAAATTACGTGCCATAACAGCATGTATAAGAAATAGCGGTTTCAGTGATATATAAAGGTCAACTCTTTTAATAAAAGCCATTGACAAGCTGAAAGTGAAGTGCTTTTCAACCTCATAGCGCAAGGTTAAGCGGAGCGGTCCTTGTGTGTAATAAGCTTGTTGGCAGTTGCTCGTTTGGTAGTGACAATACCATCAAAGGCGAGATTCGTTTAAATCAAAAACCTCAGAGACGATCTTCGAGGTTTTTTTAGTTTTAAATAAATATGATTGATCTTTAGTTTACATTCAAGTTTAGCTTTTTACAATTTTTGCGTTTCATGTGACAATTTGCGGATGTGAAAAGGATATAAACAGTATACTATATTGCCATTTTCATTGTTAGGCTCCCCCTAGTTACTCCAAAAAACACCTCACCTAGTATTTGACAAAGATTTTGTGGTTATTCGTAATTATAGAATATAAAAAAGATATATGGGCTATGGCTTATATTTAACTGATGGCCAAAAAATTAAAATAAATGAAATCAATATTTCTAATTACTTCACTTTTCACTCTAGCTTGTTCCTCATTTGCCCAGCATAGTTTTTTATACGAGCGCAATGACTTAAATAATATTCGAGAAATTGAAGATTCACTTGGATCCAAAAAACTTGGATATCTCAAAACACAAGTAACTCAAGACTATTTCCCAACAGCAAAAGAAAAACATGATTATTACCCACTATCATTTATCAGAATGAACGATTCCTTCTATCCAAAGCTTCATGTAAAGTATTATTATTCTGAAAACGACTCTACTCTTTTAGCATCTAGTTATGATTGGAACATCATGGATTATGTTGACAATTTGAAAACAGATGGTGATAAGTTTGAAATAGAAAAAAAACGAAAAAAAGAGTACTTAGCAAAATACGAAACGATAAAATCAGAATTAATTCGTAAATACGGTGCCCCTACCTCTATTGAAGAAAATAGCGATGCCTCAGGTTATTTTTATAGACTCAGATGGAATAATGACGGGAACGATATTCTTGTTCTATTAAAGTTTTCGAAAAAATTAAAATACTTACCTGGGAACATGAAAATTGGGTCTTATAACATTCGAGTAAAAATAGATTATAAATAAGGTTCTGCTAACACTCTATACTAATTCTATGTTAAATCAAGAATTTCGATATTTAATTTGTACTATTTTAAACAGCTAATGTGGTTTTAGCTTCATACTTTGTCTGCTCTAACATCCATTTAAATTAAATCTGGCTTTAACCGAACAAATTTCGCTGCTATTAACATTAAAAAATACAGTTTTAAACTTTAATAAAAAACCCCGATAATCAAAGATTATCGGGGTTTTTAGAATTATATCAGAACCTTAATGTACTGCTCAAGGAAATTATTTCGCTGAATCGTCAGCTTTTTTTGCCTTTGGAGCTTTCTTTTTTGTATCTCCTTCCATCTGATCTTTCAATGCAGACAATGCTTCTAAGTCACCTAACGTAGACTTTTCTGCATCTTTGTTGGCTTTAGCAGCTGCTGGAGCTTTCTTTGCCGAAGCCTTCTTTACTGGAATCTCTTCTTCTTTATAGGTTGCAGAGTGAGAAAGAACAATACGCTTATCCCCTTTAGAGAATTCGATTACTTTAAAATCAGCAGTATCTCCTACTTCTAATTTTGAACCGTCTTCCTTCTCAGTATTTTTTACTGGAACAAATCCTTCTATACCGTATTGAAGCTCAACTACTGCACCTTTATCATTTTTAGAAATGATAGTTGCTTTGTGGTCTGAACCGATCTCAAATACTGTTTCGAAAGTATCCCAAGGGTTTTCTTCCAATTGTTTGTGACCCAATGCTAACTTCTTGTTGTCAACATCTAATTCTAACACTTGTACTTCTAACTCCTCACCTACTTTAATAAATTCTGATGGGTGCTTGATTTTCTTAGTCCAAGATAAATCAGAAACGTGTACTAAACCGTCAATTCCTTCTTCTAACTCTAAGAACAATCCAAAGTTAGTTAAGTTTCTAACGATACCTTTATGCTTAGTACCTACTTCGTATTTCGTTAATAGATCTTGTTTAGTCCAAGGATCTTCAGTTAATTGTTTGATACCTAAAGACATTTTTCTTTCGTCTTTGTCGATAGTCAATACAACGGCATCCAATTCGTCCCCTACGCTTAAGAAGTCTTGTGGATTTCTTAAGTGCTGAGACCATGACATTTCAGAAACGTGAATCAAACCTTCAACACCTGGTTGAAGCTCAAGGAATGCACCGTAGTCAGCTACGTTTACAATTTTACCTTTTACTTTTGATCCTACTTCGATTCCTGAAGTTAACGAATCCCAAGGGTGAGCAGTTAATTGCTTCATACCTAAAGAAATACGCTTCTTGTCATCATCAAAGTCAAGAACAACGATGTTTACTTTTTCGTCTAAGTTTAATACTTCTTCTGGGTGGTTAATTCTACCCCAAGAAATATCTGTAATGTGAAGTAAACCGTCAACACCACCCAAGTCGATGAATACACCGAAGTTGGTCATGTTTTTGATTACACCTTCGAGTACTTGTCCTTTTTCAAGGTTATTTAAGATTTCAGCTTTTTGAGCTTCAAGATCTTTTTCAATCAATACTTTGTGAGATACTACTACGTTGTCATTAGTGTAGTTGATTTTCACCACTTTCACTTCCATTTTCTTACCAACGAAAACATCAAAGTCTCTAATTGGCTTCACATCAATTTGTGAACCTGGTAAAAAAGCTTCGATACCAAATACGTCTACAATAAGACCACCTTTAGTTCTTCTTTTCACATAACCTTCGATAATAGTATCGTTGTCATGTGCTCCTTGGATTTCATCCCAGGCTTTAAAGATTTTTGCTTTTCTTCTTGATAAGATTAGTTGACCGTGCTCATCTTCTTGATCTTCAAGGTAAACTTCTACCTCTGAACCAACTTTTAATTCACCATCATAATCTCTGAATTCTGATAAAGGAACTAAACCATCAGATTTAAAACCAATGTTCAAAATTACATCACGGCTAGTTACACCTACAATTGTTCCTTTGATAAGTTCTTTCTCAGATACGTCATTAAGCGTAGCGGTAAGCTCTGCTTCCATTTGCTCTTTTTCGTCCTTAGAATAGTCTACACCAAAACCTTTTGTGTCTACTGCATCCCAGTTAAAGTCCTCTAAAGGCTGGATGTCTGAATATTTTTTTGACATTTAAAATGCACTCGGGATTTTCCCTTCCCGGTATTAGGGGTTTAAAATAAGTAATACATTACCAACAAGTTGGCTCGTTCACCTTGAACGGGCAGCAAAGGTACTACTTATAATTTTATTATCCCCTAATAATCAACTAAAAATGCGCTTTGCAAAGGCAAATTGATGACTATAATACTTTTTATTGGTATTGAAAACACCTTTCTCATCCAACAAATCGATCCGAACTTTACCATGTGCATGAATAATGTTATTAAAGTCCATTACTATGCCTACATGATGAACTTTACCTTCCTCATTTTTAAAAAAAGCTAAATCTCCTGGTTTAAGTTGTTCAAAAGTAACCTCATCACCACATTCAGCTTGTTGATACGCATCTCTTGGCAACGCTTTACCACAAACTTTAAACACCTGCTGAACGAGTCCGGAACAATCAATTCCAAACTGTGATTTTCCTCCCCAAAGGTAAGGAACGCCTAAAAACATATCGGCAATAGCAACTACATCTTCTTTTTTAGCTTGACCTACTTCTGCAACAATAGGAATACTTTTTTGCCTGACCTCGAAGTTTCCTTTTTCAAAACGCGGTAAATAACTACCTAAAGAAAGATGTCCGAAATAATTATGAAAGGCCACTCTCACAGGTCCTTCTAATAAATAATTAGGTTCTTCTGTCAAATAACGAAGATAAACTACTTCTTCAATTCGTTTGATTTGTTTCGGGTCAACCCAACCTTCATAGGCATCGAATTCCATTCGAATATTTAACCATTTGCCATCTTCTGTGGCACCAATAATGTTACACAAATCACCAAATATTAATTGAGTAACCATCTCCGCACTGTCACTTGGACTTTTACGTACTGGTGCTACACTTAAATGACATATTGCATGTTTTAACTCGCTCATAACCCTTGTCTTGCTAAATCTTTCTTAGTATCTCGTTCTTTAATCGAGTCACGTTTATCGTGTAATTTTTTACCTTTTGCTAATGCTATTTCAACTTTAGCAAACCCTCTATCATTAATAAAAAGTCGAAAAGGAATAATGGTTAAGCCCTGGTCTTTCAATTTATTTTCGAGTTTTACAATTTCGCGTTTTTGCATTAACAGCTTTCTATCACGTAAGGGTGAATGGTTATAATGTGTGCCCAATTCATAGACGGAGATCTGCATACTTTTTACCCAGAGCTCTCCTTTGTTAATGAAGCAGTAGGCTTCAGTCAAACTCACTTTGCCCAGTCTTATCGATTTAATTTCTGTACCTGACAAAACTATTCCCGCGATGTGCGTTTCTAAAAACTCATATTCAAAAGAAGCCTTTTTATTCTTAATATTTATATTTTTCTGTATTTCAGGTTTTTTGGCCATAATTAAATTTTCATTCGCGGATCTGGTGAAACATCATACCCCACAAAATCTTTTGCTTCATATTTATAATGTGCAGCCATAGCAATCATCGCTGCATTATCGGTACAATACTCAAACTTAGGAATAAATACCTTCCAGTGGTGCTTCTCACTCAATTCAACTAATCTTTTTCTTAAACCTGAATTAGCTGCAACACCTCCTGCAATGGCTACTTGACTAATTCCTAAATCAAAAGCAGCTTTTTTAAGTTTCACCATTAATATTTCGACTAATGCATATTGTACACTTGCACAAATGTCATCAATGTTCTCTTCGATGAAATTAGGATTCTTTTTTAGATTGTCTCTTAAGAAATATAAGATAGATGTTTTAATTCCACTAAAAGAATAATTATACGCATCGGAAGTGACTATTGGAAATTCATAGGCTTGTGCGTTACCGTTAGAGGCGTGTTTATCTATTAAAGGACCACCAGGGTAAGGCAGTCCGATAATTTTAGCTGTTTTGTCAAATGCCTCACCAACAGCATCGTCTTTGGTTTGACCAATCACTTCCATTTCCAAGTAATTTTTCACAATCACAAGTTGGGTATGCCCCCCACTGACAGTCAAACATAAAAAGGGAAAATTAGGTCGTGGTTCTTCAATAAAATGAGCTAAAATGTGCGCTTGCATGTGATTTACTTCGATAAGCGGGATATCCAACCCCATCGCAAACGACTTAGCAAAAGAGGTACCGACTAATAACGCACCTAATAATCCAGGACCACGTGTAAAAGCTACCGCATTTAGGTCTGTTTTCTGTATATTTGCTTGCGTGAGCGCTTGATGCACTACTGGAATAATATTTTGCTGATGCGCTCGTGAAGCAAGCTCTGGTACTACTCCCCCATATTGTTCGTGCACTTTTTGTGTAGCAACTACGTTGGATAGTACTTTGCCATTACTAATAATAGCAGCACTAGTTTCGTCACATGATGATTCTATGGCTAAAATAATACTCATTTGAATTCTGATCTGAATAAAGACAAAAACAGACTGCAAGTTATTAAAAATCGCTTATTCAAAGCGGTCTTTTTTGTGTTTGCTTTTGTTTTTGTTCTTCTATTCTCAATTATTGGTTCATTACAAATCCCCGCTGTACAAACGTATGTAGTCCAAAAAGTATCAGAGTATGTGTCAGAGCGAATTAACTACCCCATAGAAATAGGTGGCGTAAATATTAGCTGGTTCGACACCGTAATTCTTGAAGAAGTGCTTATAAATGATAGCCTCAAAGAAAGCTTTATTGGCTCAGAAAAAATAGCAATCAACTTCGACTTAAAGTCATTGATTTCACCTGATATTATCACTATTGAGCATGTTGAGTTATATAATCCCGTGGTGAGTCTTAATTGGGATGTAAAATCCAACACTTTAAATATCAATGATTTTATTAAAACAGTTCGCGAAAGTTTTAAAAAACACCCCAATAAAAAACCCAAATTCATGCCTTTTCAGATTCTATCAGCTGGAGTCCATAATGGCTATTTCAGCTATTCGGATTACCGAAAAGAACGCATGACACAACAAATGTTTGATCACAACTACTTTTCAGTGGACAGCATTTATGCGCAATGCTCTGATTTTTATTTGTACCGAGACACCGTCCAGCTAGAAGTCCGAGGACTAAAGGGTATTGAACAACGCACGAACTTTAACATCAAAAGCATTGATGGTTTTTTTAGGTATACCAAGCAATCATTGGAGTTTGAAGATGTCAAGGCTTATGCGGAAGACAGCTACATCAGTAACGACATCATTTTCAGATATGACAATCCGCTATCGTTAAATTATTTTGTAGATAGTGTCAACGTCCAACTTTCACTTGACAGTACAGTGATTTATACGAAGGACTTAGCAACATTTGCACCACCAGTAGATGTGTTAAAAGATCGATGGACGCTATATGGTGACTACACAGGTAAAGTAAATGACTTTAGCACAAAAAATGCAAAAATATGGTTTGGAAACACCAGTGTTTTAAAGGGTGAAATCAAATTAGATGGCTTACCGAATATTAACGAAACGTTTATTAAAGTTGATTTAACTAACAGTACGGTTACTGCAAAAGATTTAGCGCCCTACCTTCGAAAAGAAAAATACATTCGTGAAGCAAGAAAATTTGGAACCATTCATTTTGATGCTGATTTTGCTGGTTTCCCTAAAGATTTCGCTGCCCATGGTGATTTTGACACGAAACTCGGAAGCTTCTATTCGGATATTCGTTTTGAAATCAAACAAAATGAGGACTATTCTTATTATAAAGGAGTACTTAGAACAGCTGATTTTCATCTGGGGGAATTTATTGAAGACAAACGTGTAGGAAAAATAGGCTTAGAAGGAAAAATAGAAGGTACAGGTTTTTCTATTGATAAAGCTAAAGTCGATTTGAATGCCAAAATCAACCATGTTTATATTAATAAATATGATTACAAAAATATTGTAACCGATGCTCACTTAGAAAATGAATTTTTCTCGGGTCACATCACCATTTTGGATTCTAACTTGATATTAGTCTCTGACGGAACAATGGATTTAAGAAATGAAGAAAAAGTTCTTGATTTAAAGTCTCACTTAAAACGAGCTAATCTCGATAAGATTAATCTATCTGATACACCCTTCAGTATTTCATCCGTCCTAGACTTGAACCTTAACGGTAATGATTTGGATGATGTACAAGGAACTGCCGATCTTAAAAATACAGTAATAGATAAAGAGGAAATACACATTAATTTTGATGATTTTTACTTTAAATCTATTCTAGAAGAAAACAAAAGGACATTTTCAATCAACTCATCACTAGTAGAGTTTAATGCAGTGGGAGATTTTAAATTTAAAGAGATTTACAAAGATTTCGACAACCTTATAAAGGAGTATACTTTATTGTTTAAAAACGACTCTATTGCAACAAAAAGACATTACGCTAAAAAAGAAGGGACTACAAGTAATTACCACCTTACCTTTAATGCCCTCTTAAAAGATGTTGATCCACTTATACACATTTTAAATAAAGATATCGATATTGCTAAAGATACAGAAGTGAAAGGAACCGTTTCACAAGGTCAAACCACTATTGTAAATATATCCTCAGAAATAGATTATTTCCGCTATCGAAATTTAGGATTTCATTCCAATGTGGTTGAGCTGAACTCCGCGAAAAGTGTTGATAGTACCGATGCATTAATGATGTGTTACTTTACCTGTCAAAAGCAAGACATTGACAAAGAACCTAATGCTCGGGACTTACTATTTGAAGGTATTTGGTACAAAGACACAATTGATTTTACTGCAAAAATATATCAGTATAGCAAATCTAATTATGCTGATTTACGTGGTAACATCACTTTTCACAAAGACAAAATTAAAGCGAGTCTTCAGGACTCTAAATTAAAACTCATTGAAAAATTATGGACAATTGATGATCGTAATTTAATTATAGCCACCAAGGATATTATACGATTTAACAAGGTAACCTTGTCCAATTCAGAACAAAAAGTAACAGTAAATGGCGCTATTGGAAAAAATGCTACTACTACCTTAAGTGTGCAACAGTTTGATTTGCTCAATCTCGAACCAATTATCAATATGAAATTGAACGGTATTTTTAATGGTGAAGCAAAAATCACTGGTATATGGGAAAACAAACCATCCGTTAACACTACCATGTCAGTATCAGGTTTTAAAGTAAAGAATGAATCTGTTGGAGATATCAAAGGGAAGGCTTCATGGGTGCATGACAATCAACAACTTGACTTAGATGTCTTTGTAGAAAAAAATGGCTACCAAATCGCACAGCTTACCGGAGATTATAAACCTAACAGAGCAACCTCTCCGCTAAAATTAAAAGCAAATTTCAGCAATACGGACATTGGTTTTTTAGAACCGCTACTTTATGGGAATGTTACCAACTTAAAAGGACAAGCTAATGGTGACATGAAAATTACGGGTACACTCAATCACCCCAAATTTAATGGTACACCCACTATATCAAATGGTGAATTTACTATTGATTATTTTAAAACACGCTATCGCTTTAGTGAACCCATTCATTTCAAAGGTGATAGCATTTATTTAGTAAATGCTATCTTAACGGATACCTTATGGAAAACTAAAGGCACTGTTAATGGAGGAATTACACACACTTTTTTTAAAGATTTTAAAGCAGACTTATCGCTCAATCTCAACAACACATTTGTATTAAATACAACAGAACAAGACAATAGTTTATATTATGGAAAAGCATTTGGAACTGGTAAAATAGATATTTATGGTTCGTTTAATGATTTATATGTTACCTCATCTGAGGTAAGAAGCGAAAACGGAACGAAAATTTATATACCACTAGATGAAACTGAAAACATCACCCAAAAAGACTATATCCGGTTTGTAAGTAAAAAGGAAAAACTAAAATTAAGCAATAATAAAGACAAGGAAAAAGACAAAAAAAATGTCTCTGGTATCACTGTCGAAGTCAACTTTGACATTACCAATGATGCTGACTTTGAAATCATATTTGATAAAAAAGCTGGTGATATAGTTCGAGCAAATGGAAAAGGTACTGTTCTACTAAAAATGGATACCCGAGGAGAGTTTGATGTGTATGGTACTTATGAAATTCAAAAAGGTACGTACAATTTTACCTTAGTAAACTTGATTAATAAAGCCTTTAAAATTCAACCAAACAGTACTATTACCTGGAATGGTGATCCGTATGATGGCCAACTAAACATTCGAGCTGCCTATCGACAAAATGCTTCCATATTGCCGCTCTTAAAAGGAGTTACTAACAATGACTCTACCTTTGTACAAAGAAACCCTGATGTAAAAAGAAGAATTCCAGTAACAGTATTCCTGAACTTAAAAGGTAAGTTACTCGCCCCAGAAATTGGTTTTGATATTAAAATCACAGATTATCCTAACTATGTAGAAGTTGAACAAGCCATACAGGATTTACAGTCACGAATAAAATACAACGAACAACTACTTAATAACCAGGTATTCAGTTTGATGGTATTGAAACAACTTTCTCCTCTGGACCAATTACAAGTCGACCTCGGATCCAGTTCTGCTAATAGTGTAAGTGAACTCTTTTCCAATCAATTCAGCTATTGGGTAGGTCAATTTGATGAAAACTTAGAAGTAGATATCGATTTAAGTGGGTTTGATCAAGAAGATAACAACACCTTTCGCCTACGTCTATCCTACTCTATTTTGGATGGAAAAATACGTGTTACCCGTGATGGTAACTTCACCAACCTTGAAAACCAGTCGCAATTGGCTAACGTGTTTGGTGAGTGGACGATTGAATACTTGTTGACTGACAATGGAAAACTAAAAATGAAAGCCTATAACCGAACCAACCAAAACACAGTGTCTACAGCTCTTAGTAACAGTACGAGCACCTTGTATGGTTTGAGTTTAACTTATACGGAAAACTTTGATAACCTAAGTGAGATTTTTAGAAAAAACCCCAATAAAATTGAAGGCACTAAAGAAGAAGAAATTCAACTGAAAAAAAGCGAGGAAGAATCTGAAGACACAGAAGAAGAGAGCGAAGATACATCAGATGAAGAAAATGTAACCAATGAGAAATAAGCTTGCTTGGTTTTTAATTCTGGTTTTGAGCTTATCACTTTCTGCTCAAGATAGCACTTCGGTTAATGATACTCGCTTAAAAACAGTTGTTTATGGAGGGTCAGGTTTGTATGTCGCTACACTTATTGGACTTAATCATTTATGGTATGCTAACGAACCTCAATCCAGTTTTCATTTTTTTAATGATAATAAGGAATGGCTACAAGTTGACAAAGTTGGGCATACCGTTACTGCCTTTCACATTAGCCGAGCGGGTGTAGAAATTTTTGAATGGGCAGGACTGCCGCGCAAAAAAGCTATCCTTTGGGGAGGTTTGTCTGGCATGATTTTTCAAACACCCATTGAAATTTTAGATGGTTTTTCCAGTGCATATGGTGCTAGCTGGGGTGATATAATTGCCAATACCGCTGGCTCAGGTATGGTGATGGGACAATATTATTTATGGGATGAGCTGCGAATAGTATCCAAATTTTCATTCTCCAGAAGTCCATATGCACCACAACGCCCTAACATACTTGGTAGTAACCTACTAGAGGAAATACTTAAAGATTATAATGGACAAACCTACTGGTTTTCAGCCAACATTTATTCGTTCTTAAACAACGAAACTCATTTCCCCAAATGGTTAAACGTAGCGTTAGGCTATGGTGGCCAACAAATGATGTTTGCTGAGCTTCAAGACAATAAGAAAATTGGGTTAAGTCCATACCGTCAAATTTATCTTTCCTTAGATGTAGATTTGACACAAATAAAATCTAAGAGTAAGTTTTTGAATACTGCCTTGTTTTTAGTGAATACGCTTAAGGTACCTTTTCCCGCATTCGAATTTAATCAATATGGCACCAAATTTTACTGGCTAAAATTTTAAGTAAACGAATAATCGTTTGCTATGGGTGTTTAAATTAAAATATGTTATTTGCTTAAAAGTACTTACAATGAGACAAGGTGACAAAGTTAGAATGCTTAGAGGCATTGAAGAAGGACACATCGTGCGAATAATTAATGAGAAGTTAGTTGAAATTGAAACCACAGATGGTTTTACAATGCCTGCACTAAAAAGTGACTTAGTACTAGTTTCGAGCGAAGAAACAGAATACTTTGACAAACCACAAAAAACTGTTGAAGCCGTAATACAGCCTAAAGCATCACAGCCAGGCGTTTTTCTTGTTTTCGAACAAGAAGAAGGTAAAAAAATAGCAGAAGTGTTATTTGTCAATAACACGGACTCCTCGTATATGGTAGTGGCATCAGAAGTGAATCAAAAGGGGGTGTTTGAAACGAAAATCAACTCTCATTGTGCAAAATACGCTTCAATCAAACTGAGCAACTACCACCTGGAACAATTCGACCGTTGGCCTTCTATCGCTTTTCATCTCATTAAACTGGATCCCAAAAGTGGTGAAGAGCCAATTTTCCTTAAAAAACTATTTACTGCAAAAGCGAAGAATTTTTTTAAACATAAAACCAGTAGTCCGCTTCGCAACAACCCTGCGTATGTTTTTAATTTACTTGAAACCAGTACGCGAGTAGACACGAATAAACTCACAGATCAACTTAACGAAAGCAAAGAACAAGTTAGCACTATACAAAACCCTTACTCTCCAATCAAAGAAGTTGATCTACACATCGAAAAACTACGTGAAGACTTTGAATTTCTAAAACCTGAAGAGATACTTCCATACCAACTAGAGGTATTTGAAAAAGAACTCGATAGTGCCATTGCCAACAATTGTGATGAAATTACTTTCATTCATGGTATTGGTGCTGGAAAGTTAAAATACGAGATAAGCAAAGTGTTAAGTAAACATCCTAACGTAAAGTTTTACCAAGATGCTGACAAACAAAAATTTGGATATGGAGCCACAAAAGCTTTCTTAATTTAAACAGTAAAAATGTAGATTTTAATTAACTGATGTAGAAATTCTTACACGTTAAAACCCTACAAACACCATCAGATACACTTGTAACTACTGGAATAGTATTCGCTCTTATAAACATGAATCAAAAGCAAAATACTATGAAAGATACTATCAAAAAATTAAACGAAATTTTAGAGGATAATTACAATGCGGTTTTCGGTTATGAAGAAGCAATTGACTTAGTAGAAAGTGCCACCCTTAAACGAGTTTTTCATAAGCGAGAGGAAGTAAGGAAAATATTTATTTATGAACTTAATAAACTCATTAAAGAAGCTGGAGAAGAACCAGTAAAAAAGGGTTCGTTCACAGGTAAATCACACAATATTTATATGAGAATGGCTGCTAACTGGAGCGATTACAAACAACAAAAGGTAATTGAAGAGTGTATTGAAACCGATAAAGAGTTATTAGATGAATACCGAGACACTTTGGATGAAGTAGGGTTAACGGAGGATATGACAGCAATCATTTCTAGACATATGAAAGAAATTGAAAGTACTATCACGGAATTAAAAGAATTACATAAGAAAGGTGATCATGAAGAATCAGATGCCTTTAACACTAAGATTTTAGACGCTGGCGCATAACCAAACCATTATTTTTTTTACTACTTAAATTAAAAAAACCACTGATTAGACTTAATCAGTGGTTTTATATTTTTTTGATAGAGCATTTTTTTTTACCAGAACTGAGCTGGTGGTGGTTCATGTTCATGGTTAGGCAGCCGTAACCCAACTAAAATTTCGTGTGAGCCCGAATGACCTTGTCTCAATTTTGACATCCCAAAATCATACGCATAAGCTATGTCGACCAATTTTTTATAGGTAACTCCAATCATTCCTACAATTGCATCTCTATTTCTATAAGATACTCCTATCCAAGCTTTATCTTCATATCTAAACTTCGCATTAATATCTATCTGCGGTGCCGCTGGCGAAGCATATTTCACTACTAAAGATGGTACGAGGAAATATTGCTCAGTAATGTGAAATTTATACCCCCCTGTTAACCAATAGTGGCGAGCCAATGCACCTTGAGCTTCTACTGTAGTGTTAGAACTGCCTGAGTTTATTAAATTCATTTTGTTCCCAAACAATTGAAAAGAAGATACCCCGAAGTAATAGTCTTTCGTATAAGCCCAAACACCAAAACTTGCATCGGGTAATATTTTAGATTGTGTACCACTAAATAAAGGATCGGTTGCACCTGTGTAGTCGGGAGCATATTCTGCACTTGCCCCATCAAATTTATATTGTTGAATTCCAACAAAAGCACCAAAGGAAATCATTAACTCATGACTTACAGGAAGGTGGTATGAATAAGACCCTTTCACGTTTAACACATCCCAAAGTCCCACCTGATCTTTAGCGACCACACCACCAACACCATGATGCGGTAATGGATCAACATCATCAAAACGACTCGTCTTCTTGCCCAAAGGTGCATGACCTGAAATAAAGGCTGTTCGCGGAGCGCCATTTCTGTTTCCCGCTAAGGCATTGTTATCAATCCCTACCCATTGTGTTCTGTAACCAATCTTTAAGTCTATAAACTCTTCAGTTCCCCCTTCAGCTGGGTTCACCAAAAAGTTATTCATCATATACATGGAGTACTGCGCTTGCTGCTGAGCAAGTGAAGCAGACACCACCACTAGAAACAAACCCGTTATTATCCTTCTCATCATCATAGCACTAGGTTATTCTAAATTATTTAATTAATGAAATTGCTCCAGTTATTGGATCAGTACCGTTATTAAAGTCGATTAAGTAGAAATAACCTCCAGTTGGCAATGCTTCACCTCCTTTTGTACCATCCCACCAGTTTTCCTCTAAATGGTAATCATTGATTTTCACAATTTCGGTACCCCATCGGTTAAAGATTGTAACCGTTGTACCTTCGTATTTATCTACGTTTGTGATTTCGAATTTATCATAAACTCCATCACCATTTGGAGAAAATGCATTAGGCGGCCAAGGTAAGTAATTGATTTTTACGTTCACATCATTACTATCTTTACATACACCATTTCCTCTTACCAGTCGATAAGTAATCAACTCTGGTCTGTTGACTGGATTTGGATACGCTAACACGTCTTTATTTGAAGTGATATCAGCTTGTGAGTAGTCTCCGTTTTCATCTATAACATACCAGTCTCTAATTAATGGTTTAGGCTCTACCCCTCCTTTGTCGGTGACATCGTATAATGCAAAGCGGTCTTCCACTTTATCGATTGCTAGCTCATCGTACTCGATCACATAACCATTGGCATCAATAACCGAAGGAGTAATCGTAACACCTCCTTTTAAAATAGAATTTAAATCTACAGCCGCAGCATCAGCACCTGGTCGCGATAATACCACATCCCCCGTAGTAGTAATTGTATCCCAAAGTAAGAATTCACCTTTGGTTGAATCAGTCTCATCATAGATGATACAAAACTCTGGTGTAGCCTTCACTGAAATCTTTTCTCCCAAAACTCCATACATTTTGTAATTATCATATGATATTTGATTTCCACCTATCAATCTAACGTAGGTAGTATCATAATGCTTAAATGTTTTATCTTGATTTAACACTTCAGTGAAAGGATCAGTCTGTTTGCTTTGCTGTTTCACTTCTAAAGAATCATAGAGACCTAATTTAGCTTCTAAATCAGTGTTTATGATGTAATTATTGTGGTACCAATCATAGATTACTTTATCTCGATTACCTGGAATTCTTTTTATAAGATCTCTTACTCCTAAAATAGCGGTATCCTTTTCACATGCCTGGGATACAGCACTTAGGTTAAAATCAACGGGTACACTTTGTGCAAGTGTTATTGAAGCAAAGCTCGAATCTAAATCTCCTGAACATTTATTATTTTCAACAAGCACTTTAAACTGATGTAACCCAAAGCTTTTTGAAAAAGACCAATACAAAGAATCAAGATCGTTATTGGGTGGAAAATCAGTATTACCATCATACGTATGACTCCAAGTATACTTTATATCTGGTGCTACATCATTAGTTGTAACACTTGCTCTTAGGACTCTTGTGGAGTCAAATCGTTCATCATCGCTATCACACTTCACACCATCAACGTCAGTGATTAAACCTGAGATATCTACTCCAGTTAACAATTCAAATACATCTACATCTATAAGCGGGGAAGATACTGAACAAGTAATTAACGAGCTTGACGCTGTCACTTGAACTGTGTAATCTTCCTCTGGAGTAACAACTGTAATTGAATCTCCAACATTACTCCCTTTGATAGAATCAGGGTTGGCTATCCACGTATAAGTTACCCCATCCTGTACATTTGATATAGATAGAATGTTATCTATACCAGGACAACTTCCATCACCTTGATCAACTTGAGGTGTAGGAATCACCAAGCGTTTCACTAATAACGAGTCTCTACCGGCTGAAGCACAGTTAAATTCAGACAAAGCACTTACGTAAATTTTCTGTGTGGCTGTGCCCTGTGAAAACGCTACTGTGATTTGGTCTTTGCTAGCTGACGCTGATTGCTCTGATGCACCCGAAGGTAAGGTCCAAATAAATTCTGAAGCGTTGGTTCCTGTTGCGAAGAAATCTCCTGTGCTTCCTCCATTAAAACATACCAAGGTATCAGACGCGGCTGTGATATCTAACCCAGTTGGTAATGGTTTGATGTCAACAGTTACCGAATCAATCGCATCATTACATACCCCATTTTTAATCGTATAATAGAATTTATGTACACCTACAGCCAACCCTATCACGCGTGTAGAATCCGAATTGGTTGCGCTTGAAAAAGAAACAGATGAATTTGCTGGAACTAGTGACCATTCACTTGTTTCAGATGATTTTTTAGGTGTACCTGTTAATTTTACTCCCTCACCATTACAAACTATCTGATTGGTACCTGCGTCTGCTTGTGTTAAATCAAGCGAACGAGTAATCTTTACTGTGGCAGAAGGATTCACACACTTATTAAATTCGCTGCTTACTGTCCAAGTAAAAGTTACCTCTCCGCCCTCTGGAAGATTTGTCACTAATGTAGATGAACTATCTGGAGCTGAAATTCCAACAGCTGTGTTTGACGTAGTCCATAAACCATTCCCAGCGCTTGGTTCTACTGCATTCAGACGATATTCGTCATCACAAATGACTAAAGCATTGCTTCCAACAATTATTGCTGAATCAGGTTTTTCATCGATGACAATCGTTACTGTTCCACTGTCAGAGGTACATACCCCATTGCCAATTTTATATTGAATAACATTCTCACCAACACCTAATTGAGAAATATTTGTTCGAAAGTAGTTTGGCTTTTCTAATACTCCTGATCCTTGAACTATAGACCATACACCTCTTTCTTTAGGAGTAATAGTAGTATCAGGAAGACTACCTGTTACATTTGCTATCATTCCTTCACACAGAGAATCTGCAGAAGAAACTGTCGGATTTGCACTTGTCAATTTTTTGGTACGTGTTACAAAAACAGTATCTCTCTTTATTGGGCAAACACCATTTTTTACTGACCAGATGTAAGCAACTCGATTAGATTCTGGTATATTTTGAATGGTTGGGTTCAAGGCACTAGTACTTGTTAAGGTACTAGTAGCAGCTGATAAAGCAGACCACTTAGCAACATTGCCCGCAGCAACTGCTTGTGCTTCTAAAGGATAATTGTCGACACAGATTACGGCATCAGGACTTAAAATTACCGCAGGAGAAGAAACTCCGCTCACTACAATTGTTTTAGTTCCTTTTTCACTTTCACCAGTATTATTATTTGTTATCTGATATACATATTTATATGTACCTGGTCCGGCACTAAAGTTTGGAATTATTCGAGTAGGATCTGCAGGTACGTCCTCGTCAAAATCATCACTTTCAGCGGCAATCCACTGACCAGTTTCATACGACTCCAGCGCACGGCTACCATTTAATACTCCATACGTATTAGTTTCACATATTGAGTCCAGTGTAAAAGTAACCGATCCAACTTCTGCTCTAATTACTAAAGCGCTATCCGATGTTGTTGGGCATACATTTAAATCATCAGTTAATGTCCATCGTACAAGAATCGAATCTCCATTCACCAATAAATTATTCACACTTGTTGATTTTTCACCTCCATTGGTTATTTCTGGCCCGATAATATTCCCTACTCCAATGACTTTAGTAAAAACACCAGTATAGTTAATAGGAAGATTTGCAGTAATACTAGCACCTGCTGTTTCAGTTTGTTTAAGGTAATTTAAAGGGTCAGTAAAGGTTGCTGTGGCTGGTTGTTGCACTGTTACCTTTACATCATCTGAAGAATTACTACAAACGCCATTGCTAACCGTATATCTATAATTTGCCGTTACCATTAATCCCGTAACATCCGTTGAAGCTGTATTAGTTGAGGATAATGTTCCTTCATTATCTAAATTTTCCCATAGAACCGTCTCTCCTGCTTGTGGGGTAGAACCAACTAAAGTTACAGGAGAACCTTCGCAGATTGTTTGATCTATTCCTGCATTTGCTACAGTTAAATCTGGCACACGGGTAACAAACACCGTATCGGTCGATTTCGCACAAACGCCATTAGACACTTCCCAAATAAAACGCGTAACACCCACAGGTAATCCTGATGCAGTTGCCGTAGGGGAAGTATTGTCATTAAAAGTTACTGCTGGTCGGTCTGATATCCATCGAGCAGTGTTTGGTAAAGCTACTGGATTACCACTCAATGTAACACTTGACGAACACACCTCGCGATCTGCGCCTGCTGCAGATGGAGTTGGAACACCATCTACTTTCACCGGGAAATCCTTCGTAGCAGCAACACAAGTACCACCGTTACTTACGGTGTATTTAATTGTATAACTTCCTGCTGGGAGATTTACCGTAGCGTTAGTACTTCCTGCAGGCTGAACAATATTTGAATTACCTGACCATACACCAGTTTCCCATGCATTCACGGTATTACCTGTCATTGTAAGTGTACCATCAGCACAAATTTGAGCTGCACTCACACTAGCAGACCCCACCGTTGGGTTTGGTCGAATAGTGATTTCACTGGTAGCTGCTGCTGTACTTGGACAACCATTCGCATTCGTTACATTTAAATTGATTGTTCGTGTGCCTACCGCTGTTCCATAATTTACTGTTATTTGGTTTGTTCCTTGCCCCGTAAAAGTTAAAACAGGATTCGTATTCGGAGTGATACTCCACGTATAATTTGCAAATGTGTTAGGCACTGAATAAGTAACTGGTGTGCCAGTACAAACAGTTGTATTCCCAGTAATTGCAGGTGCAATTGGGGTAGTATAAGCAGTCACTGTACGAGCCGATGAAGTAAGAGCACAGTTATTAGTATCGAGAATGCTAGCTATTTTAACCGTATAGCTACCTGCCTGTGATGCGATAAATGTATTATTAGTTGACCCTGAGCCTCCTCCTACTTTTACATTGTTTCTATACCAGGTGTATTGGTGACCAGCAAGCGCATTCGCGGTTAAGGTAACTGTTTGACCCGGGCAAAAACCAGATGTGGCTGGAGTAGGTGTAATCGTTGCTGAAGACGGAGGGTCACACGTTATCTGATAAGAACAAGTATTAAATTGTGAGGTATTTAATGTTCCATTAGCTTCCGTAGCAGTAATCACGGCATTTTCTAATGTTAATCCAGCAGCTTTCATAGCTGGTGTGATTGTTAAATCCCAAAAACCTGAATTGGGTGGGGTAAACTTTGTATCTGCTTTTGCATTTACACTAGTTATCCATTTAAGACCTTGTGCACCTATTGTAGTAACACCTCCAGAATTTTGACATAAACTAGACGATGGTATTTTACACGTATCCGCTATATATATATCTATTCGATCTGTAGGGCTAACTGTAAGTCCCTCAAGTTTATTAGCATTAGAAGTAGGAACATTGATGGTTACTTTATTAACACCATTACCGTAGTTATTATTTCCATTTCCAATTAAAGTAATCCCGTTATTGTTACACGTCATCACATTCCCTTGAATGGTATTGTTCATTACCGCATTGTTAGTTCCGTTCCCTTCAATTTCTATTGCATTACCATTTATATTAGCAATGTAATTTGGAACAGTTGAAGAACCAATCTTATTATTTTTTGATAAGGATTGAACCTTAATCCCTGCTACCTCAGGAGCACAACCTATATCACGACCAGTAATACCATCAGTACCGATAAAATTCCCATATATATCGTTATTACCAGCTTGACCACCTTGTATTACTATACCAAATTTACCACCAGTAAATATGTTAGACATTCCCGGAATACCAACCGTAGCTCCTCCTATTTTATTACCCGTAGATGCACCACCATAGCCTAAGATAGACATTGCATCCTGTCTATTAGGTAAACAATTTTCATTGTACCAACCTACATAGTTACCATACACTAAATTATTTAACCCTTTATCAATCTGAATACCGTGTCTTACACCAAATACCCCATCACTTGTGACTATATCTTCAAATGCATAACCATTTCCACCTACAACATTTCCTTCTCCAGCTAATACCCCCCCAACAGTTTGCCCATTACTTAAGTTGATATAAATACCATTTAAATGATTCCCAAATCGCTTATTGCCAGCTGCATTAAATATACTTGTTGCTGTTAAGTTTGTACCAATAAAATTTGAACGCACAAAGCTCACTCCTGACGCATTTCTAATTTCAACTCCGTGTCCCGTTAAGTTTGAGGTATTATTACTGGCTGATGACCTGTTACCATTAGCTGCGATAAAATTTCCTTTACCAACTTGACCAACATTTACACCACTTGAACCTTTGACTAAAATACCTGTTCCGTAATTACCTACTGGGTTCAAACCGTCTAAACTATATCCAATCTTATTATTGATGATAATTGTGTTTGCATTATTACGTTCACCAAAGTAAATACCATCTCCAATGTTTGCTGACACGGTATTGCCATCAATAACAGCATTCCATGAATTGGTAAAAAATATACCTGCATAAATTGGTAACGGAGGGTTAACCGTTAATGTGTCTGAAGTTCTTTCTTTACCATTTGGGTTTCTTACTCCTGCCTTTGTTAGTCCTACTACATTGTTAATTACAGTATTTCCTGAACCACCATCTACTCTAATACCAGATTTCTGACTACCATAGACATACACGTTTTGAATTGTGTTATTACTAGCATTGGTTAAATTAATCCCATTTTCTCTTGCACCTGATACACTAAAACCACTTACTGTATAGTTGCTACCTGTAATACTGATCACATTCTGATTATTATTGTTATTGGCTATAATAATATCACCTGCCGATAAATCAATAGTTTTAGCACCAGTAGCAAACAGGTTTAATGAACCTGAAGTTAGGGTTATTGTTCCTGTAAGCCCTGCTTGTGCAGTTACACTACCAGCACAACCTCCACCATTCAATGTTCCAATTGCATCTCTTAATGAACCTGCACCGTTATCTGCAAGATTAGTCACAACACACTGCGCATAAGAAAGCACTGACATACCCAATAGGCAGACGAATAATAATATTTTTCTCATAGCTATAATATTAAAGCAATTTTTCAAGCGGTTATATTTTTAGTGATCTCAATCAACAAACATTACTTTATATACTTGGAAAGCAAAAAGTAACCTTTCAAAGGCTACTGAGTAATTTCTAAGATAGTAAATTCCACACGTCTGTTTTGTTGTCTACCCTCTTCCGTGTTGTTATCAGCAATTGGTTTCTCTTCACCATAGCCTTTGGCAACAATTCTGTCCAAGGCAATACCTTTTTTATTGGTTAAGTAGCTTACCACACTTTGTGCTCTGCGTTGAGATAAGTTTTTATTATAAGTATCAGAACCAACCCAGTCCGTATGCCCAGAGATTTCTACCTTGGAAACTTCAGGATATTTAATCATGATTTCATACAAGTTATCCAACTCGACAAATGATTCAGGCAAAAGGGTCGCTTTGGCTGTTTCAAAGTAGATGTCCTTTAACTCAAACATTCCTCCTACAATCATTTGTGTTAAGAAGATGTCTCTTGTTTCTTCTTTAAAAGTTTTCAGTTGGGTTAAGTCAATTTGACTATTGTCCTTAAAGATGTATCCTTTCTTAGTGACTTCGTAGCGATACTTATCGCCTGCTGGTAACTTTACACTATATTCTTCACCAGGCTCCGTATTTTTTCGAAATACTTCTTTCCCATCACTGATTCTATAAAACACAACTTCACCACCAATTGGCTCTTGTGTCTTCTCGTCTTTCACTAAACCAGACAACACCAACGAAGGAATTCGTTTGATGTAAAAATCTTTGTTACGCTCTGAGTCCTTTTTTAACCTGGTTACATCAACTGTATCCGTATAGGTTTGGTATCCATCAGCAGCAATAATCACTTCATAAACATGTCGTGATTTTAATTCTACTTTATAACCTTCTAAGGAATCAGCTAATTGATTGTGCACGATTTCCTTTGTCGCCTTTTGCTTAAAGGTTATATGAGCGGGTATTTTTTCTTTTGTATACTCATCATACACAAAACCAGATAATGTAAGGACCGGATCTTGCTTTAATTTAATTCGTACAATATCAGAGTGAGGTAAAGAATCACTTGTACCTTCAAAGTGGTGTGCTAGATAAACATAATCACCTTTTTCAGGAATAGAGAAATAAAACTCGTCATCGGGTGTATTGTACGGTGACCCCATATTTACAGGTTTGCTCCAATTCGTCCATGTACTATCTTGCCTTACAGTTTTATAAATATCAAATCCACCTTTCGAGTCGGCCCGGCCGTTGGAAGAAAAATATAAAGTCATGTTATCACTTGCTAAAAAAGAAGTTGCTTCTGATCCTTCTGTATTAACCATCGGTCCTAAGTTCATAGGCTCTGTCCACGTTTTGCCATTGTCCTCAAGAAAAGATACGTATAAATCCTGATTCCCATAAGAGTCTTTGTAATGGATGTTTAAAAAAAGTACATTTCCTTCATTATTTAAATCAAACGAACACACTGCATCATTTTTATAATGTTTGACTTTTAAGGGTTCAGGCATACTCCACTTCCCTTTTCTATCGCGGTAAGTAAAAGACATACCATTTTTTGTGGTACCGTTTTTAAGGTATTCGTTATGTACTAACATCTTGTTACCGTCAGGCGATATCCAGTGCACCGAATTATCACCATGACAATTTAATGGTTCAGGCAAATGTTCTGCTTCGCCCCAGGTGCTATCAGCTTCATTATAGGTAGATACCCAAATATCCCTTGTGCCTTTAATGTTTTGGGGGTGATTAACTCTAAAAAAATATAATTCTTTACCATCAGGAGAAATTTTAGGGCCTGATTCCACGTGGTATGAGTTTACATTTTCACCCAAATTTTTAATTACATATATATGATCTTCTTTATCCCTGATTATTGTATCGTTGTCATATATGTAATGATCTTTAATCTTCTGAGTTTTTTGAGAAAAACTTGTTGTAAAAGTTAAAAATACAAACACGAAGACTTGAAATATCCTTTTTAACATAGTTGTCATATTGTGGTTTATGCCTGTTTGATTATAAAATAACCAAAGTAAATATATACATATTATTAAATATACACAACAGGCGTATTTGTTATAGCGTTCCTGTTACGACCTAACCTAAATTTTTAAAAATAATAGAGAAAAATTACATCAAACTAATCTTTAAAATAATCGGTTAATTCATTTTTATATGGGTAATCAGTCAAATCGTGTTGACAAGGAACAATTGAAACATAATGATTGTTTATGGCTGTTTCATCTTCATCTTCAGTTGGATTTTCATCTACAAACTCCCCTCCCATCCAAAAGTAAGGCCTACCATTGGGGTCTAGTCGTCTTTCAAACTTCTCTACCCACCGTGCATTAGCTTGTTTACAAACTTTTATTCCCTTAATCGTGCCTGAGGCTGCAGCAGGAATGTTCACATTCAAAGCAATGCCTTTTTTCAATCCTTTTTCAATGACATTTTTGATAATTGTTCGAATATAAGGAATCGCATGATCCATATGAGCTTCATGACTCCAATCACACAAACTAAAGCCAACAGAAGGAATTCCTTCTAGAGCACCTTCGATAGCGGCAGACATTGTTCCTGAGTAAAGCACTGAAATAGAGGTATTACTCCCATGATTGATTCCACTCAAAATTAAGTCAGGTTTATGCTCATTCAACACATAATTTTTTGCCAATTTCACACAATCTGCGGGGGTTCCAGAGCATTCAAAAGCATCAATTTGGAGGTCATCCCACAAATGGTTTTTTTCTAGTCGTAATGTTTCTCCAATCGTAATTGCATGGCCCATACCACTTTGAGGTTTATCTGGAGCCACTACAATTACTTGCCCAAATTCAGCAGCAATTTTCACTAAGGTATCAATCCCTTTTGAGGTGATGCCATCGTCATTGGATACTACAATCTTTCTCATTCTTCCAATAGTTTATAATAAAACTCAAATATTAACTTGATATCACTTTTTCGATAATAACGAAGCTTATTATTTTTCACATAGTTCAATATTTGATGCTCTTTTGCATTTGTTATTTCTAAAACATCTCGTTTTGAGGCATTGAAATACAGAAGTTGATTTCCTTGAAGATAATAGTATTGCGTAGTGATAGTTCTTGTTGTTGCAAACCCTTGATACATCATGCTTCCTGAACTCACAAGCTCTACTACTTCACGAGTCAAAATTTTAAACTTTGGATTAGAAACTAACATCTCAAAAGGCAGCGGTCGTTCAAACCCTTCTATATTTTTATATGCGTAAATATCAAAGTCACGCCTACTACTGTCCGTAATATCAATAATCCAAAAGCTGTCTATTTGATTATAGTTAAAAGCGAACTCTTTATTACCTGCCTTTATTTGTACTAAATCTACATCAGAACCATATTTCAATAAACCTTTAAGCGAATCTCCATCCGTTAAATAAAGTGTGCCGATGTGCCATAAATCAAACGACTTTTCTTGTGCTTTTATACTAAAGAGCTGAGATAAAAATAATACAACTAAAACATACCTTAACTTAGTTGAAACCATACTTTTTAAAGCAATAACCATTCATGTTTGTTGTCTTGCAAGGATAAACTAAAAAGGGTTAAGTAACACTACTCAACCCTTTAAATAAAATTGTCAAAACCAACTTATTCCTGATCGCTAGCCTCTTCCTCTGTGCTTGACTCCTCTGGTGGCATCTCTCCACCTTCTTCTATCTCTAACTCTTCTTCATCATTACCCATGTTGGCAATTTTTGCAACCGAAGAGATGGCGTCTTTATCACTTAATTTAATTAGACGAACGCCTTGAGTAGCTCTACCCATCACCCGAAGCTGATCAACACTCATTCTGATGGTAATTCCAGACTTATTGATAATCATTAAACCATCACCATCAACAACTTCTTTAATAGCCACAAGATCACCCGTTTTTTCGGTAACATTAATAGTTTTTACACCTTTCCCACCACGGTTTGTTACACGGTAATCTTCTAAATCAGAGCGTTTACCGTAGCCTTTTTCAGAAACAACCAGTAAATTGGTTTCTAAATCAGACACGCACACTAAACCAATGACTTCATCATTCTCTTGTTCTAACGTAACACCACGCACACCAGCAGCAGTTCTACCCATTGAACGAACAGCTGACTCATGAAAGCGGATTGCTTTACCAGATCGTTTCGCCATAACCACGTGACAATCACCATTTGTTAAGCGAACATCTAACAGTTCATCGCCTTCGTTAATTGTAATCGCATTGATACCATTTGCTCGTGGTCTTGAATACGATTCTAAAGTAGTTTTCTTGATTTGTCCTTTTTTAGTTGCAAAGAACAAGAAGTTATTATTGATATAATCTTCATCTTTCAAGTTCAAGACGTTGATAATGGCCTGTACCTTCTCTCCAATTTCAATGTTAATCAAATTTTGGATTGGACGACCTTTGGTAGCTTTGCCACCTTCAGGTACTTCATACACCCGCATCCAATAAACTTTACCTTTATCGGTAAAAATTAAAAGATAATTATGGGTGGTTGCGACAAATAAGTGTTCTGTAAAATCTTCTTCTTTGGTTTTTACTCCTTTAGAGCCGACACCACCTCTACTTTGCGTACGGTACTCTGTTAAAGCGGTACGTTTAATATATCCTTGATTAGAAATTGTAATCACCATTTCCTCATCAGCAATCATATCTTCGATACTGATGTCATCACTAGATGCTGTTATTGAGGTTCTTCTTTCATCGCCATAGCGATCTTTTATTTCAGCAAGCTCAGTTTTGATGATTTCATAACGTCTTACTTCATTGTTAAGAATATCGTTTAAGTCAGTAATTAAAGCCATTACCTCAGCATATTCTTTCTCAATTTTATCTCTTTCAAGACCTGTTAAACGCTGTAAACGCATTTCCAAAATAGCTTTCGCTTGTATTTCAGAAAGGCTAAAACGTTCCATTAAACTGTTCTTGGCAACCTCAGGATCTTTTGAAGCTCTAATTAACTTAATGATTTCATCAATGTTATCTAGTGCTATAATATACCCCTCTAAAATGTGGGCCCGCTTTTCAGCTTCTTTTAGTTCATATTGTGTTCTTCGTACAACTACTTCATGTCGGTGCTCCACAAAGCACACAATCATATCCTTTAAGTTAAGTGTCTCTGGACGACCTTTCACCAAGGCCACATTGTTTACACTGAACGAAGATTGTAGTTGTGTGTATTTATAAAGGTGGTTTAAAACCACATTAGGAATAGCATCACGCTTAAGGTCATATACAACTCTTAAACCATCACGATCTGATTCATCACGGATATCAGCGATTCCTTCAATTTTTTTATCATTGACAAGATCAGCTGTCTTTTCAATCATAGTTGCCTTATTCACTTGGTAAGGAATGTCGGAAACTATGATTTGTGTTCTACCATCATTTTCTTCAATGATTGCATTCGCCCGTAATACAATTCGTCCCCGACCCGTTTCAAGGGCTGACTTAATGCCCTGCAGACCATAAATGGTAGCTCCAGTAGGAAAATCAGGTCCTTTCACATGCTCCATTAATCCTTCAATGGTAATATCGCGATCATCGATGTAAGCAACAATACCATCAATAACTTCCGATAAGTTGTGGGGCGCCATGTTGGTTGCCATACCTACGGCAATACCAGAAGAACCGTTAATTAATAGGTTAGGTATTTTCGCTGGCAAAACAGACGGCTCATTTAAAGAGTCATCAAAGTTGGGTTGAAAATCAACCGTATCTTTCTTTAAATCGGCCAAAAGCTCTTCAGCGATTCTTTTTAATCGTGCTTCGGTATACCGCATCGCAGCTGGTGAGTCACCATCAATGGAACCGTAATTTCCTTGCCCATCTACTAATGGATATCTTAATGACCACTCTTGCGCCATACGCACCATGGTGTCGTAAACCGAAGAGTCACCATGTGGGTGATACTTACCCAAAACTTCCCCGACAATTCTAGCACTTTTCTTATAGGACTTATTGTAGTTTACACCCAATTCTTCCATCCCATACAACACCCTTCTGTGTACCGGTTTTAAACCATCTCTCACATCTGGAAGTGCTCGTGAAACTATAACAGACATCGAATAATCGATGTAGGCTACTTTCATTTCATCTTCGATGGTTATTGGAATAATATTTTCGTTTTCAGCCATAATATATTTCTACCTAATCGAGTTTAAAAACAGCCATAAATATAGTCAAAAGGCTACTTTTAAACATCATATGTGGATAAGTACTTACCCAAGTTTTCCACAGATAAAAACAATTCACTAAACAATTAAAACTAGCTAAATATCAGACAACTACAACATTCCCAACGCTCGATTGAACTATCTTTTTTTATCTGCAAAAATGGAATATTCAACGTGTAATAGAAAGCAATCATCTAAAGTAAAAAATATCATCTGTTTTTATGGTTAAGCTTGTACTATCAAGAGGTTAGTACTCATGATATTTAGGTTAAAAGTTAGAGATTGTGTAGTTGGTGAGAAGGAGGAATGAGGGAAATGAAAAGGGATGATTCTGACACAAATGAAGGTCGATTCTAAGGCATTTAGTTGGACGAGGCGTGAATCACCTTCATTATCAAAATTTTGGAACAATTTAGCAACCTTAGTTGTTAGGAAAATATTACTTGTTTAACAATTATTTAGGTCCGAAAGAAATAAATAATTTTCTCATTGCAGGTAATTTTGGTTAACTAGAGAGGGTTCTGCAAAGAGCCCTCTTTTTTTTTATTTTAAAAGCTCATTCACCTTCTCAGGTGGTCTTCCTAAAACCGCGTGCCCCCCTTTTACGACTATCGGTCGTTCAATTAATTTAGGGTTGGCAATCATCGCGTCTACCCATTCTTCTTCGGACAACACTTTTCCTTTAAATTTTTCTTTAAAAACAGCCTCATTCTTACGTATAATTTCAGAAGCTTTCAAACCTAATTTTTTTAAAAGTAGATGTAGCTCTTTTTTAGAAGGTATTGTTTTTAAATACTCAATTACTTCAACATCAATACCTTTTTCTTCTATAAGTTGTAAGGTTTTACGACTTTTTGCACATCGAGGATTATGGTATATTTTCATTTCTAATTTACTTCTTCTAAAACGATGTTATGGTTGGTATAAATACAAATGTCTGCTGCAATATGTAAGGACTCCTCCACAATTTCTTTTGCGGAAAGGTGTGAGGCATGCTTTTTCATAGCCAAAGCTGCCGCTTGCGCATACATGCTTCCTGAACCAATTGTAGCGATATCATTATCAGGATCAATCACATCTCCAGTACCAGAAACAATTAAAATTTCATCTTTAGAAGCAACTATCATCATGGCCTCCAGCTTTCTTAAATAACGATCGGTACGCCAATCTTTCGCCAACTCAATTGCTGCACGTTTCATGTTTCCGCTATAGGCTTTTAACTTCTCATCAAAGCGCTCTAGTAACGTGAACGCATCAGCAGTGCTTCCTGCAAACCCTGTAACAATGTTTCCATCCGCCAGTTTGCGAATTTTTTTCACATTACTTTTTGCAACTGTATTTCCGAGTGTAGCCTGTCCATCTGCCGCAATAGCCACTTTACCATTATGTTTAACAGCTACGACTGTTGTTGATCTAATTTTTTCCATTTCTTTCATAAATAAAAAGCCCCTCAATATTACTAAAGAGAGGCTTCTGTACAAATCTTGAATAACTTATATTAATATTCTAACTGGATCTTCCAACAAACCTTTAAATGTTTGAAGGAAAGCAGCTCCAATAGCACCATCAACTGATCGGTGATCACAGGTCATGGTTACTTTCATGATATTACCAGGAACTATCTGTCCATTTTTCACTACGGGTACTTCTTTAATACCACCAATCGCCATAATACACGAGGCTGGAGCATTAATGATTGAAGTAAATGATTCAATGCCAAACATCCCTAAGTTGGAGATGGTGAATGTTGCTCCTTGCATCTCATCCATACCCAATTTTTTATCTTTTGCTCTACCAGCTAAATCTTTTACTGATGTAGAAATTTGAGATAAAGAAAGCGCGTCTGTATGTTTAATTACTGGTACTACTAATCCGTCTTTGATTGCAACAGCTACACCAACATGAATGTGGCTATGAACGGTAACCGCATCCTCAGCTACTGTAGAGTTGACCATTGGATGCTGTTTCAATGACGCAGCCACTGCTTTCACAACCATGTCGTTAAATGATATTTTTACTGGTGCCACTTCATTCATGGACGCACGAGCAGCCATAGCTTTCTCCATGTCAATATCCATGGTCAAGTAAAAGTGCGGTGCACCAAACTGACTAGCTGACAAATTTCTAGCAATTGCTTTACGCATGCTGTTCATTGGAATTTCTTCCGAACTTTCCACGCCCACTGCAGCACCACCTGAAACAGCTGCTGCCGATGGAGTAAATCCTTCGATGTCTGCTTTAATGATTCTTCCATTAGGACCAGAACCAGTTACTTGATCTAAAGCAATTCCTTTGTCCTCAGCTAATTTTTTAGCCAAAGGCGATGCTTTTGTTCTACCATCACTATTTCCATTGCTCTTTGCATTAGAAGTGGTTGCCGCTTTTGGAGCTGGTGTAGCACTAGCAGCTGGTTTAGAATCACCTTTTTTCTCGTTTTTCTCTTCTTTTTCTTTCTTTGGTGCTGGCTTAGAATTACTTTTTGATTTTTCAGCATCTAAGATGGCTTGAAAGTTGGCTCCTTCTTCACCCACTATAGCCACAATTCCATTAATTGGAATAGCCGATCCTGCTTCAACACCTATATATAACAATGTTCCATCAGAGTAAGACTCTAACTCCATTGTCGCTTTATCGGTTTCTACTTCAGCTAACACATCTCCGGTAGACACTTTATCACCTACTTTCTTTTCCCAACCGACAAAAGTAGCTTCGGTCATGGTATCTGTCATCTTTGGCATTCTAATCGCCTCCGCATTAATCTCAGAAAGATCTATTTCCTCTGATGCTGAAGAATCGCTCTCCTCTTCCTCCGCAGGTGCTTCCTCTTTCGATTCTTTTTCTTCTTTCTTAGGTTCAGAAGAGCCGCTACCGGATAACAAATCACTGATATCTTCACCTTCTTCTCCAATGATTGCAATCATTGCGTCAATAGGTACACCTTCTCCTTTTTTTGCTCCGATGTGTAAAAGTACGCCATCATCGTAGGACTCGAGTTCCATAGTGGCTTTGTCAGTTTCAACTTCAGCCAAAATATCTCCTGATGATACTTTATCTCCTACTTTTTTATGCCATTCAGCAATCACCCCTTCGGTCATGGTGTCGCTCATCTTAGGCATTTTAATTAGTTCTGCCATGTCTATCTCACTCTAATTTGTAAACGGTCAAAAATAAACCAATAAATATCATTTCACAAGTTTTTATGGAGTATTGAATACTGAGTACTGAGTACTGAGTACTGAGTAGTGAGTAGTTATTGGTTAGATGTGAGTAGTGAGTGGTGAAATAAGTTAGTGGTTAGAGGTTAGCTATGAGCTAATTAACTCGCCTTCCAGTTCACAACACTTATTGTATCAACATACAAATTTGTACTGGTTTTCTTTCACATTTAAGGTTTGCTGTTTTTTCACAAAAAAAATCTTGATGATTTCATATCAAAATTTTAATAATTACACCCTTTACTTCAATCTCAATTCTCTGTACTCGATACTAGTTACTCAGTACTCCTCAATCTACCAACCCTGCTTTTTCTAAATGCTTAACTGAATTATATGTTTCCAACTCAAATTGTTTACCATCAAAGTTGACAACATATAAACCTAAATTGTGGTGGTGATAATCATCCATCTGGATTAAATCTTTACCTAACAATTGGCAAAGTAAAATACGAATTGCTCGTCCGTGCATACATACCAACACTTTATCATGAGGCGATGATTTTATTAAATCAATTACCGGGAGTTGTCTCTCGGCCACTTCCATCGGGCTTTCACCATCCATAGCTTTTAAGGCTACTTCTCCTTTTGTCCATTTGCCACAAATTTCTAAATACTCAGGAAACTCTGCGATAACGCTTCCGTCTGATGTTCCCCAACTAATTTCACACAACCCTTCTTGCTGACTGGTTTCTATACCCAAATCGATAAACGACTGCACAGATTCTGTGGTGCGTTGCAATGTAGATGTGTAAATAATTTTGAAGCCTTCCTCTTTATAGGATTCAAAAAATGCCTTTGCCTGTTGCCTCCCTCTTTCATTTAACGGTGCATTTACCCCCTTACCTTGTAAAATCCCGTTTTTATTATAATCTGTTTGTCCGTGGCGTACAATGTAAATTTTTTTTGAAACCATTTTCTACTAGTTTTGTTCAGGTGGGTGATAATCGTGTCGTAATTGACGTTAGACGAGGTGTAAATTTAATCATTTTAAACTCCAAACAGACACTTACCAAGCTTAATTCATCACATGGAAAAAATATTCCCAAAACATATCACCATAGATTTACTCAATGAAAAGTACCGTGGGAACATGATTACTCACTTGGATATCGAGTACACTGAAATAGGTGATAATTTTTTAAGTGGAAAAATGCCCGTGGATCACAGAACAATGCAACCAATGAACATTCTTCATGGGGGTGCTTCCGTAGTGTTAGCAGAAACATTAGGAAGTGTTGCCTCAAGTTTATGCATTGATTTAAACAAAAAGATAAGTGTAGGATTGGAGATTAACGCCAACCACATTAAATCGGCACACGATGGATATGTCTACGGCAAAGCGAAAATTGTGCATTTAGGAAAGAGCACACACATTTGGCAAATTGACCTCACCAACAACAAGGGTGAATTAGTGTGTGTCAGCCGGTTAACAGTAGCAGTGTTGGATAGAAAATAAACTAGTTGAAGACGTTAGTATCACATCCCGTTGACCGAACTCTTTTTTTAAACAACGCTATCCAATTTGCGCTTAATAACTCCTATGGAATAGCTGTATGGAAAAACCCATTATCCTCTAGCTTTTTCATTTCCCTCAACAGTAAACCGCCACATCAGGGAAAAATAGAAGTAGAAACTTCACGTCCTGGTTTTTGTGTTTCTCCTTTTAAAAATGAGCACCTTAATGAAACATTATTTTTTGAATCAAGTATTTTGTACCAACTCAATGAAAAAGAGTTTAAGCCCTTAATAGCTCATGAAAATTTTGAGGAGTATTGTTTAAACAATCATGAAAAGCAACACTCATTGCTTTATCACATTCACTACGAGGGTAAAGACACTTTAAAAGACGACTACCTTCACGGAGTAATTTCCGCAAAAGAAGAAATTGCCCACACTGGCTTAAAAAAGGTGATTGTTTCTAAAACAAAAACAAAACAACATCACCAGGAACTGGATACCATCTCCAAGTTTTTAGAAATAGCTTCGCTTTATCCTAATGCCTTTGTGTCCTTTGTTACTTCGCCTGAAACAGGAACATGGATGGGCGCAAGTCCTGAAATATTAATCTGTATTGACGAAAATCGACAGTTTAAAACAGTTGCTTTGGCAGGAACCCAATACTATGATGAATCTAAAGAGATTAAAACAGCTGTTTGGACTCAAAAAGAGATTGAAGAACAAGCATTGGTTTCCCGTTACATCACGCATTGTTTAAAGTCAATTCGGTTAAGAGAGTTTGAAGACATTGGTCCGAAAACTATAAAAGCCGGGAATTTACTCCATTTAAAAACGGAATTTCATGTGAACATGAATGAAGTGGATTTCCCAAAGTTAGGTACTCAAATGTTAGAACTGCTACACCCGACTTCGGCTGTATGCGGAATGCCTAAAAAAAACGCACTAGCTTTTATTCACCAGCATGAAAGACATGAAAGACGGTTTTACAGTGGTTTTTTAGGCCCAGTAAACATAGAAAACGAAACAACTATATACGTTAACCTTCGCTGTGTAGAAATCACTAAAAATCAATTGGTATTTTATGCAGGTGCGGGCATAACGGAAGATTCAGATCCTGAAAAAGAATGGATCGAGACCGAACAAAAGTGCGAAGTATTAGGCAAGCTTTTCAATTAAACTATGCACAGTAATCTCCAACAAATTCACGATATAGCTGCTGTTTGTGCTCAAAAAGGCATTCAGCGAGTAGTTCTATCGCCAGGGTCACGTTGTGCACCCATTACTGTCTCCTTTGCCAGACACCCAGAAGTTGAAACTTTTGTGGTTCCAGATGAACGTTCTGCTGCTTTTATCGCCTTAGGGATGGCGTTAGAAACCAAAACAACCGTAGCGATTGTATGTACCTCGGGTACTGCAGCTGTCAATTATTATCCAGCTATTACTGAAGCCTATTATCAACAAATCCCCTTGTTAGTTTTCACCGCGGACCGCCCACCAGAATTAATAGACCAAGGTGATGGACAAACTATTCGTCAAGAAAACCTTTACGCGAACCATATCAAACAGAGTTTTTCTTTTCCAATTGACGCGAATCTAGAGGTTGCTCATCAACTACTAGCCGATGCCATTGACTTAGCACAAGCATTGCCTCAAGGCCCAGTTCATGTGAATGTTCCTATTCGAGAACCTTTTTATCCTGAGAAGAATGAAACGCTTAATTTTTCTCCTTTCACACTTAACCAGACCAAAAAGGAACCGTTGCACTCTCCTCCTCTCCCGGACTTAACTGTATTTAAGAATGTTTTAATCGTAGTTGGACAAACGGAGATGAGTGAGAAAATAAAAAATCAACTCCATGCATGTGATGTCCCTATAATTTGCGAAAGCATCAGCAATTTAGCTCTCCTTAAAAATGGTGTGTATACGCATGATTTATTTCTCTCGAAATTAAGTGATGAAGAACAAAAACACCTGCAACCTGACCTACTCATTAGTTTGGGAGATGCGATACTCTCAAAATCCTTAAAACAGTTTTTAAGAGCTAATAAACCGAAAGCACATTGGAACTTCTCTGATACAGAAACGCCAGTAGATGTCTTTCAAAGTATTTCCCATTCATTTCCTTCTGAACAATTAAATCAACTGGACTTCAAAAGCCTTACATCGGAAGTAACTAAGGATTGGTTAACCCATAATGAAAACGCCAAAACTCATCTTAAAACTACGTTAGAAACAACTGACTGGAATGAGTTTACGGCTATCCATCAAGTAGTACAAGGGCTTCCAAAAGTTTGCACCCTGCATGTTGCCAATAGTATGAGCATTCGTTATGTCAACTACTTAACTTTTTTATTGAACGAAAACCAAATCGTAAGAAGTAACAGAGGCACCAGTGGCATTGATGGCAGTGTAAGTACTGCTGTCGGCTGTGCGATTACCTCTCCTGATAAATTAAATGTTTTAATCACAGGTGATCTTGCTTTTTTCTATGACCGAAATGGCTTGTGGCACAATCATTTACCCAATAATTTACGGATTATTCTAATGAACAACCACGGTGGTGGTATTTTTAGAATGATCGATGGACCAGCCAATTTACCAGAACATGAAACCTATTTTGAGACCCCACAGCATTTAAATGGGAAAAATACCGCAAATGATTTTAATTTGGGGTATTCAAGCTGTACGAATCATTCGGAATTGAATAACGCCTTAAAAGTTGTCATGCAGCCTTTGACTAATTCTCACTTATTAGAAATAACTACTAACACTGTTCATAATACTGCCTTTTTTAAGCAGTTTAAACAAACTTATAACACCAAGACCAATGACTAAAATCGACTGGAAAATAGCGAAAACATACGAAGACATTACCTACAAAAAAGCAAATGGAGTAGCTCGTATTGCTTTTAATCGACCTGATGTACGCAATGCCTTTAGACCTAAGACTACTAGTGAATTGTATGATGCCTTTTATGACGCACAAGAAGATACCTCTATTGGCGTGGTGTTACTTTCCGCTGAGGGGCCATCCTCTAAAGATGGAATTTATTCGTTTTGCAGTGGTGGTGATCAAAAAGCTCGCGGCCACCAAGGTTATGTGGGTGAAGATGGCATGCACCGCTTGAATATACTTGAAGTGCAACGACTCATTCGCTTTATGCCAAAAGTAGTGATTGCCGTTGTCCCAGGTTGGGCTGTGGGTGGTGGTCATAGTTTACATGTAGTTTGTGACCTCACCCTAGCCAGCAAAGAACACGCGATATTCAAACAAACTGATGCCGATGTTACCAGTTTTGATGGCGGTTATGGATCTGCTTACTTAGCTAAAATGGTTGGACAAAAAAAAGCTCGGGAAATTTTTTTCTTGGGAAGAAACTATTCTGCCCAAGATGCTTATGAAATGGGAATGGTGAATGCAGTAATTCCGCACGCTGAATTAGAAGCCACCGCCTACCAATGGGCGCAAGAAATTTTAGAAAAATCACCTACTTCCATTAAAATGTTGAAATTTGCTATGAATTTAACGGATGACGGCATGGTTGGCCAACAAGTTTTTGCAGGTGAAGCCACACGGTTAGCTTATATGACTGAAGAAGCAAAAGAAGGTAGAAATGCCTTTCTGGAAAAGCGAAAACCTAATTTTAAAGATATTAAGTGGCTACCTTAACTTTACTAATGAATTAATTTAAAAAAAAATGGCCACTAATTTTTTTTTAATCGAATTCATCTTCATAATTGCATTACAATTCATTTTATATATTTTCATGCTTATAAAATGAATGTTAATTAAGTAATCATTAACCAAACACCTGAATGTCAAACAGTAAGCCTCGAGTAATAAAGGATTATGAAAAACTAACTCCAGAAGTACAGGAGCAAATCAAACTTACTTATCCGAATGGTTTTCATAACCACCTAGTAGAATACGTAGACAAGGAAGGAAAAAAGAAAAAGGCACTTCCATTTGAAGCAGAAGAATATTACTACCTAATTCGTATGAGTATCATCGAAGCAAAGAAAATCATCAGCGATGATGATGACTATGATGAGGATGGTATTCTTAGAGACGAAGTTCAGGAGGAATATCAGGATAAGTATAGCGAAGAAGAATCTTCTTCTGATGCTGAGTTTGATCCGTACGCAGATACTGATGATGATGGAGATGACGATGATGATGGACTCAAAGACGAATTTTAGTCTAAACTAACCTAGTTGAATACACGACAGGTTGTTACCTAATGTTTATACTACATCTTAATAACAAAGCGCTTAATAGAAACCATCTATTAAGCGCTTTGTCTTTTACCCCTTCGTTTGAAGAGCAAATTGTTATTGATTTTTGCCGGGATTGGTTTTCTAATCAGTCTTTTTTTACGGTTCCAACTTCTGGTTCCACTGGCACTCCTAAAAATATTCAACTAACAAGAAATCAAATTATAGAAAGTGTCAAAACTACTCAACAAGCTTTTGACTTAACAGATGGAGACTGCTGCCTCTTAAACTTGTCAGCCAAACACATCGCAGGAAAAATGATGTTAGCAAGAGCGATGGTAATTGGCATGGAAATCACGGTTACCCCACCAAGCGCCAATCCTTTAGAGGGTATTGACCAAAGTTTTGATTTTTATGCTTTTGTCCCCCTACAACTCCAAAACATCTTAAAATCTACTCCTGAAATAATTGAATCGCTGAATTCAGCTAAAGCGATAATTGTTGGTGGAGCGAAGATTAGCGTAGAGTTAGCCCAACAAATTAAAAAAATTTCTGCCCCAGTATATGCAACTTACGGCATGACCGAAACCGTAAGTCACATCGCCATTCAACGAATCAACGGAGAAAACAAAGATGACTACTTTCGTACGCTTCCAACTGTTACTACTGCATTAGACGAACGCGCTTGTTTAAAAATAAAAGCACCAGTAACCAATTACGAATGGCTACAAACCAATGATATCGCTAATCTCCAACCAAATGGATTTGAGTTGCTCGGCCGCATTGACAATGTCATCAACACAGGCGGTTTAAAAGTGCAAGCAGAAAAAGTAGAAAATAAAGTTGAAGCCTTTTTTTTAAACCAAAAAATTCAGAATCGTTTTTTTGTTGCTGCTTTACCTCACCCCTACTTTGGTGAGCAAGTGACTTTATTTATTGAAGGAATTTTTGAGGGAAAAGACAACTTATTAGACTATTTAAGCCAACAGCTTGAAAAACACGAAATTCCTAAAGAAGTAATTATTATCCATAGCTTTTCGCAGACAGAAAGTGGGAAGTTGGATAAGTTTAAGACAATTAGGTCATTTGTATAGCATGCCTTAAATCGGCATCTTTTTACAACAACTATTCACAAACATTATTTATTGTCTCAAAGGTAGAACCCAACTCTAACTCAAAGTCAGTAGTCATCCAAAAATCTTGACTATGTAATACTTTTATGTCCGAATAATTCCCAACATCAACATCATTCACATAAATATTTTTGCCAACATATTCTTTATCGGTATTAATAATCAAGTTGCCCAAAATAATATCAGGATTATTACTAGAATAATTAATAGAACCGTATCCTAGAGTGGGAAAATTATTGAAATCAGAAACACACCCAGAGTTTGTTGTTAAAAAACCTGTACAAAGCTGTATGATATTTACTTTATTATCTAAGGTAATAGAGGCACCGTTATTAATACAAATTTTACCTCCTGACTGAACATTAATTCTCGCTGAACCAGCTATCGTCAACAATGAACTAGATGAGACATTAAGGACACCACCATTCTCTACTTTTATAACAAAGTCATTAATATTAACTTCGTCAGAAATAGTTAATTCAGCTCCGTTTTTAACCAAAACAGTGCCTATCCCTTCTCCAAACACAGACAATTCACTACCATTTGACAATTTTAATATCGAACCGTTATTAATGGTGATACTTGACGTAATCGGCATTAACAATTCACACGTTATTTCCAGTTCTGAACTATTAACAATTTCTATTCCTCGGTACTTTCTAGCATTATAATTGTGTACTCTGTTTTGATTAATAATTTCTGGTGTTTCAGAAAAAATATTTGCCTTTACATAATTCCTCATATTTGTTTGAGATAGTGATCTATTCATTTTTCCTATTTCTATAGGAGAGAGGAACTGAAAGCTCGATGCTGCCGTATTGTTCATAACATGTGTTGTACATTTATCATTCACATTGGGAACAACGTGTCTTAAATCAAAACTATGGCCTAATTCGTGCGCGATCAAGCCCCCTTGCCCCCATGTCAGCCAACCATATAATGTTTCCCATGTTGGGTAATTTAATGACGGTTCGCCTATCAAGCACTGTTTAAATTTCTCATATTTAACAAACTCATTTCTCATATGAACTCGAGAATTTTGTCCGTAATTATAAAATGAAGGATATTGAGAACAATCTGTTTCACTAAAAGAAGTTCCACAATCACCGTTATCAAAAAAGTTTTCATGCACCACTTTAGACTCAGTAAAAAACACATTAAGAGCGGTACTTACGTTTGCCAAGGAATCTGTTAAAGGTCTTAAATACCAATTATTATATGCTGGACACATGTAATTATCACTAGTAGAACTGGTATTCTTATTATCCCAAACAGAACTTTTTTTAATATATAATCTATTTACGTTTATCCTAATCTTAGTATCAGAAATTAAGGTGTCGGTACCGTTATAACACCTCGTATCGTAAACAGACCCAACATTCGAAAAAGTATAATTAACTCGATTAATTAAGTCGTCAATATATTTTTGATGCTCAGCATTATTTTCTTGAAAATTGCCTGAACCATCATTTTTCTGAATGAAAACAAAATTCACATCCACTACTTTTACTAATTCATTTATATTTGGCCGAAACATCAATTCATCAGCGCGACTATTACAACTAGCGGGAGGAGGCTCTGGGTAATTTATAATTGAATCATCAAAAGCACAAATTGGATGAAGAAATTGAGCTTTAGAAAGAATAGCCAAACAAGTAAATGACAATAAGAAAGTAAACAATTTCATGTTATTAATTTTTTTGAATAGTGGAAAAAAGACTCGTTCCATCTTTATTAACAATTCTTATTTGGTAGACCCCTGCATTAAGTTCGGATAAGTCTAATTCAATCTCTTCCTTACTTATGGCAGTCACCTCTAACAGTTTTACCCCCAACATATTAATAATCTCTACAGCATCAATCGACTTTTGATTACTTAGTTTCACTGTCATTTTCTGACTGAATGGATTCGGATAAATGGCAACCACATCATTTTTCAACAACTTAGATGTGCTACTAATTAAATCAAACCAACCCATGTAGAAAAACAGGGTGCTATCTCTCCAATCAACAACACATAAATCCTCTTTACTAAAAACCACCGATGACTCATTCATCATTTTATGCAGTGCCCCATTACCACTGAGTGGGCTAACATCAAACCAGCCACCTGGGTGATGATTTGCCGTTAAAATCATATTGTAAAAAAAATCATCCTTTAACAATGTGCTATCCCAGCTAATTTTTATTGGCCAATTATCACAAGTCACATCAATTTCGACCACGGAACTTAAAGTATAATTGTTGTCTAAAGTATCTACGCGAGGTAAGATTTGTTTTTTTAATTGATAAGTCATTGGTGTTTCAGTATTATGATCTTCGTTGGGCTTAAAATTTTTATCGCTAAACACGACATTAAAAACCGTATCTAGCTTTTTTCCTAACAAGTTTATTTCGCCAAAATTTTCATCTACTCCGTGTGTTGCCTCCACATCAAAGCCAATGAGTAAAGTATCTTTATTTCCTTTCGCATCTTCAAAATAGACAGGAAAACTGTATTGCTGACCTTTACAAATAGCAAAAAAAAATAATAGTATATAAGTGATAAAATGTTTCATAAGTTATTGAGTTAAAATCATTCGTTTGTTGTCAATTTCCTGACCGTCAATTATTAAAGAATAAAGATACATCCCTGGGTTAAACTCATTAGCTTGAATTACAATTTCTCCGGCTAATTGAGGTAGATTATCATAAGATTTAATCAAAGCTCCATTCAAATCAAACACAATTATTGAAACATTCTCTGCATATTTAGGAGCGATGTACTTTATACTTGTCTCTTTATTAAAGGGATTGGGATAGTTTTGACTTAGCCAATTATTAGTCTCTTCTTCTTGGCTAACACTCAATCTCTTTGCACCATTATTAGTACCATCTTTCTCCTTCAATTCATTAATCTGTAATTGTTGCTCTTTTATTGCTTCAATAAGAATTGGAATTAATTCCATGTAATTAACTCCATAATATCCAGTTTCTTCATCTACAACTACAATTGAAGGAAAAACCTCTTCTACATCTTGAGCAATTAAACCAATTCTATTCTTAAGTAAATTAGTATTGGGATGTTCTTTCCCCTTTTCAACCTTCCTAGCTAATAAATCATATTGAACTGCTTGAAGTTTTTCTAATTTAGGTAAAACTAAATCTAAGTTCTTAATATTCTCTTTTAAACGCTTATCAGAAACAGTTGTGTATGTTGCCGCATAAACATGGTCTATATAACCTGCTGCAAAACGTTTATTGTATTTTCCTAACATACCGTACCAATCTGTGTTAGGATAAATAGCTATCATATTATACCCTGATGATGAAAAATATTCCTCTCCAACCGTTATCCCACCTGACCAATGGTAATTTTGTAACCTAATATTTGACACATCAAACAACAATCTTTCTGTCCCTCCAGTACTTATCCCTATTTTATCAGCCCCAGGATGATAAAACCCTGTTTGATCATTATTCCACCAAGTAAAGTCTGGATTAGTTTTAGTAGTATAATTATTTCCGCCTTGAATAAAAGGAGCAGAAATTATACTATTTTCACTATTAACAAAAAGTCCATTACCCTTGACATGTAATCGATAATATATATTTGATACTCCTAAGCCAGTATTTCCATAAGCATTGACCTTTATCTGTGCTTCTATTTTAAAAACTAACACGTACATTATCAACGCTAAAGTTATTTTTTTCATTTTAATTAAGGTTTGTTTCCAGCCCTGAATTAAAAAAAAAAAACAAGACTAACAATCAATCATAAAAACAGTTTATCGCAAATATTACATGAAAAAAAACACACCTTAACACATTAAAAATTTAATAAGTTAATTTTAAACCACTTTTACACCAAAAAAAACATACATTTTAAAAAAAAATTACATGTTTATGATAAAAAAATATTATAGAAAAAGTTGAATTTATTTTTTCGATGTGACTATATAAAAAAATCGTATTACTCAACTCGTGGCAAGAAAAAAGTTGAACTACTACCCTCCAACACTAATTTCATAATCACAAAAGGAACATATTGAGGGTAGGGTAAAGATATTAGGGCTTCTGAACTATTCCCTTGATAAAAAACCTTCCCGTCTAGCGTATACATTCCAATCGACAGCGGTTTTTTGTCTGCATTTAAAAAATTTATTACTCTGCCATCATTCGTAAAATAAAATATCGGGTTAAATACTTTGAACGGGACTTTACTCATTAATAATTCAAAATCAAGCACTCCATAACCATATTCATTATCGGGTTGCTCATAACGATTTCCTGATTGAATCATCAACTGTTTTACCGTTTGTTGGGTTAACATCGGGTTTTGTTGGAGTAAAAGTGCACACACGCCAGAAATTGCTGGGGCGGAAAAAGAAGTTCCATTAGCAGTTGTCCAACCATTTTCATCTAACACGTCTACGGCTACTCCTAAAGACATGATCTCCGGCTTAATCCGTCCATCCGCTGTCGGACCAAAGGAGCTAAAGTCCGCACGTTGGCCACTGGCATTTACTGCGCCAACGCTTATAACATCAAAAGCATCTGCAGGCATGTTCATTTTATTCCAACTCGCTTCTTTTCCTTCATTTCCTATGCTCGTCACCACTACCATGCCTTTTGAGGTAGCAAAGTTAGCCGCTCGGGTAATAATGCTTGTCTTGCCATCCAAATCAGCTAATTGATAGTCTTCCTCTTTCAGATCGTGAAACAAGGAGTACCCTAAAGAAGAATTAATTATATCCACCCCTGAACTATCCGCCATCTCCGCAGCACGAAGCCAATAGACTTCCTCTACCCGAGTTTCAATATCAACATCTTCGGTCACATACAATTCATAATCAGCTTGTGGCACTAACCTGTTTACTGCCGCTAACACTGATAAAACTTGTGTGCCATGGTCGTCATATTGATAGACATTCGTGTCGTTGGCTAACAAATTCTTTACTATAATTCTATTCTCTTTATAAAGATGTTGAAACTCCTCAAATTGATCTACTCCAAGAAAACCACCATCAAAAACGGCAATTTTAACACCCTGCCCTCGATTGAAATAACCTTTAAGGCTTTTATCATTAACAAAATACTCCCCCATACTCGAACTGGTCTCGAATGTTCGTGCTGGTGGTTTGGGTTGACTACTCCCTTTTAATAATCGCGAAACAAGCACCAATGAGTCTACAAATACCTTGGTTTCCAAGTTAACTTTTTGTGTTTCATCCGCTAAAACAAGTGCAGCATTCAACCATTTAGAAGTAATTTTCACGGGAATACCCATCGCTTTTATTTCCTCCAGGTAAGGCTGATGAACAGGATAATCTTCTTTAGAAAAGGACACCTGGTTTTTATTTCTTCGGGAAAGTGATCGTTGAGACAAATGATCTTGCGGTTTTACAGAGGCTACATTAAAAAATGGTTTATTAGAAAAGTAACATAGATAATAAGCTTGTTGCCCATAAGACCCACAAGCAGTCAATAGTAATAAGAGTATTACTCTAGTTATTACCATAGGTTATCAGTTTTTGATGTATACGGAAACCAACGGTATCTTTTCCTGGCTGAAAATTCAATTTTTCCTTATGTTTTTCAGCCAAACCCACTTCTTTAAGGTAGACTTCGTATTCATATTCTCTGCTAACTAAAGATTCGATTGAATCTACATCGGAAATGTAAATCGCTGGTTCGAAGCCATTAAAACGATTATTGATAAACCGAACTTGATAAGTCAACTCACCCATTGTGTTGTAAGCATTAAAATCCCATTGTTTATCTACAAATAAGGGAAATTCCAACTTATTGTAACGGATGCCATTTTCAACATAAAAAGCACTGGCTTCAGTTTTGGCTTGTACCCAAGTGGAATCAAAAGTCCAATCAGAAAATGAATCAGAACGTTTGTACCTTCTTACCAACTGCTGCTGTTCGTCCGTAGCCACAACTACTTCCTTCAACTCTTCTCTTAAAAAATAAATTGAAGAATCAATCGATCCACGCTGATAACGTTCATCAATAACCACATATTCTCTATATAAACCTTTTTTCATTGGAAAATATGATTCCCCTGTTTTAAGGGGTTGTGGGTCTGTTTCCTCACCGCCACAAGCAGTTAAAAACAGCATCAAAATCGAATAAATGAGTGTGTATTTCACTAGGACTTTTGTTTAAAACTTTGGTTAATCCACCCTCCTCCAATCACATCGTCTCCTTCATAAAACACAGCTGCTTGCCCAGGAGCAATCGCTTTCACAGGCTCATGAAAAACGACTTTCATAATATCAGTGTCTACTTGTTCAATAAGTGCTGGAGTTCCCTCATCGTTAGACCGCACCTTGGTTATTGTTTCAATTTTTCTATCACCTAAGGAAGGATATTTTAAAAAATTGAGCTTATTGACATACATACCATCTTTTAACAAACCTTCTTCAACACCAAGAACCACCCGATTGGTGTTCTTATCAATATCCAACACATAAGCAGGATAACCTAAAGCTACGCCTAACCCTTTGCGTTGACCAATGGTGTAAAAAGGATACCCACGGTGTTTACCTACAACGGTACCGTCTTCTAACACAAACTCCCCCCCATTCACTTCTTCTTGCAACTCCGGGACTCTACGCTCTAAAAAGCTTCGGTAGTCATTATCGGGCACAAAACAAATTTCGTAGCTCTCCGATTTTTTCACCAAAGCAGTAAAACCACGTTCCGTTGCCATTTCGCGAATTTCTGATTTATGCAAATTTCCTAAAGGCAGCATTGTTCTGCTTAAACTCTGCTGTGAAACGCCCCACAACACATAGGATTGATCTTTTGATTCGTCTATCCCTTTTGAAATAATGTACCGATCATTTTCATTACGAATGTTGGCGTAATGGCCGGTGGCTATAAATTCACAACCCAATTTGTCAGCACGTTTAAGTAAAGCGTCCCATTTAATGTGCGTGTTACACATCACACAAGGGTTTGGTGTACGTCCTGCAATATATTCATCAGTGAAATAATCAATTACCGCATCACCAAATTCACTTCGGATATCCAATATATAGTGAGGAAAACCCAAGTTAACGGCTATTTCTCTAGCATCATTGATGGAGTCTAAACTACAACAACCTGTCTCTTTTTTACTTCCCCCTGCTGAAGCATAATCCCATGTTTTCATGGTCATGCCTATTACTTCGTATCCTTGTTCGTGGAGCATGACGGCTGCTACGGAACTATCTATCCCTCCGCTCATTGCCACCAAAACTCTTCCGTGCTTACTCATTCATTTTAAAATTTTGCCAAAGATACAACAATAATAGTTGGATTTAAATTCACATAAGAATACAGTTTTATTAACTTGACACTGATTTAGATAACTATTTAGTAAAAATGGGATTGAAAACTTTAGTGAAAGTAGGCGATATATCCAATCTGAGCGATGCGCGCTACTGTGCTGGAATGGGAGTTGAATTAATTGGTTTTAATCTAGATAAATCAAGTACAAACTATGTTTCACTTGAAACCTTCACAGCCATTACTGGCTGGATAGAAGGCGTTGAGTTTGTGGCAGAGTTTGAAAATTCTTCGTTAGAAGAAATACTTGAAACAATGGAAAAGTATGAGGTCTCGTTCATCCAAGTTAACGCAACAAACTTAGTGGATGAGTTGATTTCTGCTGAGATTAGCCACAAACTCATTCTTAAGCTTTCAACTGATACGGCTTCGTTTAACCAAACCATGGAGGCATATTCAGATAAAGTAAGCTACTTTATACTCGAATCCAGTGATGACAAACTACCTGATCTGCAAGTTCATGGAGCCCCAATTTTATTAGAAAGTGGGGTGAACGCTGAATCTTTGGAACACATTTTGTCAACACTGCACCCTGCTGGCATCGCGTTAAAAGGAAGCCCCGAAATACGACCAGGTTATAAAAACTTTGATGAATTAGCTGATATACTTGAAGCCTTAGAAATAGAAGATTATGAATAAACCATTACTTACCCTCGTCTTTGCATTAACTGCATTTTTCACCTTTTCTCAAGAACATTCTCACTATTCAACCGATCAGGTGTTGTTTATCTTACAAGTGAAAGATGCTAACACCTTAAAACCAATGTCTGTAGACATGGAGATTAAATCTGAATCTAAAGGAGATAGTTTTCATGGAAAAGGAAAAACTGACTCAAAAGGTCAATTTCAGTTAAATTTAGTTGCTACTGGAAAAGTCAGAATTAAACTTCAGGAAATGTATTACATGCCATTTAACGAAGTAATTGACTTTTCAGAAAATGACTACCAAGCAGGCGATACAGTGTTTAAAGAGTTTTTAATGGAAAAAATCACTGTTGGACAATTAATTACTTTAGATAAAATTCAGTTTGAAACAGGCAAGAGCCACTTGGTACCTGAGTCCTACGACCAAATTGACTTATTGGTAATGCTAATGAAATCTAACCCAGAAATGGTCATCGAAATTTCTGGACATACTGATAACACTGGGGGAACAAAAAGCAGTCTTAAACTTTCAGAAGATCGTGTAAATGAAGTAAAACATGTGTTAATTGAAAAAGGGGTTGACAAAAAACATATTAAAGGAGAAGGATATGGTGGCTCAAAACCTATCGCCACTAACAGCACCGAAGAGGGCCGAAGAAAAAATAGACGTGTAGAGTTTAAAATTTTGAAAAACGAGTAGTCTTTTAATCAACTTAGTTACGAACGATATGCCCACTAATTCATTAGTGGGTATTTTTTTTGACTGGGCTACCAAAAAATAAGGAAGTAGAGCTTAAAAACATTCGTTAAGCTCCATTACTACTTTTAATAGCTACTTTTACGGAGACAAGCACAGACCACATGAAAAAACAGGGCGAACAAGAAGAAATAGCTAAATTAAATCACGAACAAATTCAGCAATGTATTTTTATTTTAAACACCTTGAATGCTGATACTAATCAAATATTTGAGATTCCTAAAGACCAACGCATAGAATTGTTGATGGCTGCAGGAATGCTATCACGACCAAGTAAAGAAGAACTACTCAAACGCAAAAGAGGTGCTAAAAAAGTTAACAAACGAAAAGTTATTGAAAAAGACATTCAAGCACGTAATGCAACGGGCATTCGCAGTGCACGTGACGCGTCTGTTTTTATAGCCCCTAAAATGATTGCTTTAACAGGAGAAGAAAATGAAAAAGCTCAGCAACTTGAATCGCCTCGAAACTGTTATGTTTGCAAAGAAATATATAATTTACTCCATCATTTTTATGACACGATGTGTCCGTCTTGTGGCGACTTTAACTATGCAAAACGCTTCCAAACAGCAGATTTATCAGGACAAGTAGCTTTGGTAACTGGCTCCCGCTTAAAAATCGGCTATCACATTACCTTAATGATGCTTCGGGCAGGTGCTAGGGTTATCGCCACCACACGCTTCCCTGTAGACGCAGCCATTCGTTATGCGAAAGAACCTGATTTTAAAGATTGGGGGCACCGTCTAAAAATTCACGGTTTAGATTTAAGACACATTCCTAGTGTTGAAATCTTTTGCAACTTCATCGAACAAAACTACGACCGACTGGATGTGTTAATCAACAATGCAGCACAAACCGTCAGGCGACCTGCTGGATTTTACAAACACTTAATGGTAAATGAAGAGCGAGCCACTTCGGAATTAACTCCTTACGCTCAAGAACTGTTAGCCGACCATTTGGCATGTTTGCACGAATTGCGCTCTTTAAGTACGGGACTTAGTGAAGGAGAAAACAAAAACCTGCCTGTAACATGGCATGGTAAACAACTGGGTATTGGCCTGAGTGCTTCCGCGAAATTGTCACAAATTCCTTATAGCATCGACAATTCCTTATCTGCGAAAGAAGTGTTTCCAGAAGGCAAATTGGATGCTGACCTTCAACAAGTTGATTTAAGAAAAACCAATAGCTGGCGTTTAAAATTGGGTGAAGTACACACCAATGAAATGTTGGAAGTGCAATTAGTCAATTCTGTTGCTCCTTTTGTGTTATGCAACCGTTTAGTCAATCTTATGAAAAAGGAAAACACGGGAATGAAACACATCATTAATGTGTCGGCCATGGAAGGTAAATTCCATCAATTTCACAAAGAAGCTCGCCATCCACATACCAATATGGCGAAAGCAGCGCTTAACATGATGACCTTAACCTCCTCTTCTGATTTAGCCAAATACGGGATTTATACCAACGCAGTGGATACGGGCTGGGTAACGGATGAAGACCCTGCAGAGTTAGCGAAACTTAAACAAGAACTGCATGACTTTCAGCCACCTCTGGATATTGTAGATGGAGCAGCACGGGTAATGGATCCCTTATTTGATGGTATTAACACAGGGAAGCACTGGTGTGGTAAGTTCTTAAAAGATTACAGACCTACTTCCTGGTAAAAGCTTGGTTAAGGCTCAATTTTACCAATAGATAATCATCCATAGGAGCCTTTTATTCAATTAAAACTGTCACTGTATTCAACATGTTGCTAGTGAGTGGAGCGATTGTTTTTTGTTCTGTGAACTCATTAGTAGCGGGCTCTTTTTCTATATAAAAATAATAGTTAATCGTGCGTAAATTTTTAAATGTAACTACGCCTTTACTATCCGTTGTTCCAAAGTCAACTGCATTTATGTTATTAATATAATCTGTCTTTAACTGGTACAAAGTAACGTTTGCTGCATTTATTCGTTGCCCTAATTCATTGACTACCGTAATTTGTAAATCGGTTGTTTGTGGCTCTACCTCTTCACTATTATCTACATGACACGAAGAAATAAAAAGTGTCACAATGAATATCAAATATGTGATTTTTCTCATAACCAAAGATTTTTTTCTTTAAGGGCTTCTTTACAATTGAATTTTGATTACCAATTTATATTAAAGTAGTAAATAAAGCCTAAAAACAAACAAAGAAAAACTATTACTCACTTATGAAATTTTATTTTTTAGCTTTAACTTGAAAGTAATTATTTATGGAATAAATTTGCTTAGAGCATTCCTTATGCTCAAAAAAATTATACATAACAATCAATTTGTTACTCCCCCAAGTTGGAACTTTGATTAATTATTTATTTATACAGTTATTATAAATTTAATGATAGGTATATGGGAGACGCAAAAACAAAGCTAGTGCTCGCAGATGATGATTTAGATGACTGCATTTTTTTTAATGAAGTGTTAGAGGAGCTGCCATTAGCTACCTCGTTATTCACCGTAAATGATGGGATGGATTTAATGCAATACCTCAGTGATGAAAAAGAAAATCTTCCTGATGCTATTTTTCTTGACATCAATATGCCAAGAAAAAGTGGGCTGGAGTGTTTAATAGAGATAAAAAAGAATCAAAAATTAAAACAAGTACCGATAATCATTATTTCCACTTGTTTAGATCAAGAAACCCCAAAATTATTTTTAAATAACGGTGCTGATTTCTTTATTCGCAAACCTTCCGAATTTCACGAATTAAAACACTTGATACACCAAGCGATTATATTAGCTAACTCATTGGAAAAAAAGGACAATTTTTTTATACTAAATGACTTACCTAATCACTTATAAATGAGTTCTGATGAAATTATTTACGAGGCTAATAACTCCGCTAATATAAATTCAATTACATATCCTGTCGTTGGCGTAGGAGCATCAGCTGGTGGTTTAGATGCTTTTAAAAAATTCTTTAACGCTATACCAGCAAATTCAGGGGTAGCTTATGTGGTAATGCAACACCTGAAGGCTAGCCCCAAGAGTATCTTGTCAGAATTACTTCAAAAGGCTACCAACATACCAGTTATAGAAATTACGGATAACATAACAATAGAACCAAACCATATCTATGTCATCCCTAACAACAAACTACTTTTAGTAAAAAATCACACCTTACACCTCTCTCCTAGAAAAAATTCTGATAGGCTTAATACGCTTATTAATGATTTTTTTATTTCGTTAGCTAATAATTATCAGAAGACTGCTATTGGGGTGATATTATCAGGTACAGGTACCGATGGAACAGCAGGGTTAAGAGCTATTAAAGAAAATGGTGGACTCACTTTTGCCCAAGATGAAACTACAGCAGCGTATGATAACATGCCAAAAAATGCGATTCAAGAAGGCGTTGTGGACTACATCTATCCTCCAGAAAAAATAGCTCAGAAAATTTTTGAAGTAGTAAATAATGAAGATTATTCTAAAGGTTTAAATGAACATCCTAACGTACAAGAAGCGCATATCTTTAAACAAATAATCACTTTTTTACGCCTTAGAAAAGGCATAGACTTTACTTATTATAAGCAAACGACTATTCGCAGAAGAATCCTTCGAAGAATGGATTTGAATAAATTAAGTGACCTTTCCCTTTACCTTCAATATTTAAGAAACCATAAAGAAGAAGTTAGCCTTCTTTATCAAGATTTATTAATTCCGGTAACCTCATTCTTTCGCGACCCTTCTAGCTTCAATTATTTATGCAAAACTATTTTTCCTAAAATAATAAATAACAAAGCAGAAGGTGAAGTAATTCGAATATGGATAGCTGGCTGTAGTACGGGGCAAGAGGCCTATTCGGTAGCTATTTGTCTTACAGAAATTATAAAAGACAAAAACATAAAAATACAACTCTTTGCAACTGACATTAGTGAACCAGCCATTGCTAAAGCCAGAAGTGGGTTTTATACAAAAAATGAAATTGAGAACATCAGTAGTAAACGTTTAAAAGAGTTTTTTAAAAAGACTACTACGGGTTATCAGATTAACAGAAATATTCGAAACACCTGTGTATTTTCTGCTCACAATTTCTTAGTAGATCCACCCTTCAGTAGAATTGACTTTTTAAGTTGTCGCAATGTATTGATTTATATGGAAGCTTATCTACAAAAAAAAGCACTTACGGGCTTCCACTATTCTCTAAACCCGAACGGGTATATGCTACTTGGTAAGTCCGAAACGATCAGTAGCGTGCCCGATTTGTTTTCAAATTTTATGAAGACAGAAAAATTATACGTTCGCAAAGATGTTTCTGGAAAAACATTGCATATTGAGAGTCAATACTCTGAACAGCACAACACCAAACCAACTACCCCAATTCCCATGAATGAAACTAATCGAATTGATTACCAAAAAACTACGGATGATATAGTTTTAAGTAAATACAGTTCCCCAGGTGTTGTAGTGAATGAAGCGTGGGATATAGTACACTTTCGAAGTTACACTGGTAATTATCTAGAACTTTCACCAGGAAAACCTAGTTTAAACATTTTAAAACTAGCCAAAGGAGGTCTATCCTTCGAACTTAGAAACCTACTCCATAAAGCAAAAAACGAATCAAATAGTGTCTCGAAAGAAAATATTTCATTCGAAATTAATGGCGAAATGTCGTTAATAACAATCGAAGCTATTCCGTTAACCAATACAATAGACCCTCATTACCTAGTTCTATTCCATAAAAACACTCCTTCCAGCTTAACTTCATCCAAAGAAAAATCAAAAAAATCTCCCAAAACTAAATTGGATGACAAAGACCTTCGCATCATCAATCTTGAAAAAGAACTTGAACAAGCACGTGAGGATATGCGAAGGATTACCGAAGATCAAGAGTCTATTAATGAAGAATTACAAAGTGCCAACGAAGAACTCTTAAGCAGTAGTGAAGAATTACAAAGTTTAAATGAAGAGTTGGAAACTGGTAAGGAAGAACTTCAAAGTACCAATGAAGAATTAACAGTAATGAATCAGGAGATGGGTGACCTTATCTCTCAACTCAAAGAAGAAAAAAAGTACGTTCAGGCAATAGTAGAAACCACACGTACCCCATTATTGGTCTTAGATAAACAACTGCGCGTGAAGTCAGCAAATGCTGCTTATTATAAAACTTTTAGAAGTAACGAAGCTGAAACTGAGGGAAAGTTAATTTATGAGTTGGGTAATCATCAATGGAATATTGCCACACTAAAAGAGGGGCTGGAAAAAATATTACCTGAAAAATCTAAGCTTAATGATTACGAAGTCAATCACAACTTTGTAAACATAGGCGAAAGAATTATGCTACTAAATGCCCGGGAGCTCATTAGAGAAAACTCGGATGATAAATTAATCTTATTAACTATAGATGATATTACTGAACTGCGATTAGCAGAATATGATAAAGTTGCTCGCATCCACATGGAGTTTATCGCTGATAACATGCCGCAAAAGGTGTGGACAGCTGATGCTAATGGAAACGTCAATTATTTCAATAAATCATGGTTAGAATATACAGGGCTTTCCTTTAAAGACCTAAAAGACTGGGGCTGGAAAAAAACGGTTCATCCAGATGATTGGGAAGAAAATAAACGGCTGTGGCAACATTCTATTGATACAGGCGAGGATTTTGAGTTGGAACATCGCTTTATGGATAAGGACGGTAACTACATTTGGCATTTAAGCCGCGGAGTTGCTTTTAAAGATGAGAATCAAAAAGTTAAGTTGTGGGTAGGAACCAATACAGAAATACAAACCCATAAAGAATACAACAACATGTTGGAAAATGAGGTTTTGAAGCGCACGAAAGATTTGAGAAATGCGAATTTAAAACTTGAAAGTAATAATCAGACATTGTTGAAAATAAATAAAGAATTAGAATCATTCGCTTACATTTCAAGCCACGACTTACAGGAACCACTTCGGAAAATTCAGTTTTTGGCCTCTCGTATTTCTGAAAAAGAGTCTGAAAATTTATCTGAAACTGGCAGAGATTTGTTTCAGCGCATGCACAAATCGGCTAAAAGAATGCAGTCACTAATTCAAGATTTATTAACCTATTCCAGAACAGCAGCAAAAAAAGAGGAGTTTGAAATTACTGATTTAAATCAAATCATTGCTGATGTACAGGAAGATTTTAGTCAAAAAATCATAGACTCAGGTGCTATTATTGAGACGCAACTTTCAAAAGCTAACGTTATCCCTTTTCAATTTAATCAGTTATTCAGTAACCTAATTAGTAACTCGTTAAAGTTCCAAAGTAAAAAACGAACTCCCAAAATTCAAATCAGCAGTGAAGTTATAAAAGGTGAGAATTGTAACTTACAAAAGCTTAAACCAAAACAATGGTATTGTCATATTACGTATTCGGATAATGGTATTGGGTTTGAACCAGAATTTAGTGACAAAATTTTTGAGGTATTTAAACGCCTCCACAATAATGAAAATTACCCAGGAACAGGTATCGGCTTAGCTATAGTGAAAAAAATTGTCGATAGTCACGAAGGAGAAATTGAAGTAACAAGTGAATTAGATATAGGCGTTACGTTTGACATTTACCTACCTCATGTAAAGTGAACCACACAAACAGTTTATTTTAACCGATAGGGCTACTTGTATTATGCCCCTAAGATCTTCTTGATGTCTGGCCGGAAATAGTTTTCTCCTTTTAGTATCTTTCCATCTTCTCTAAAAATTGGATTACCATTCGCATCGAGTTTGGACATGTTGCTACGCTGAATTTCATCAAACACTTCTTCTATTTTGTACTGCATGCCATGCCTAAGAATGGTGCCAAACAAAATATACATCATATCACCTAAAGCATCGGCTACTTCTACTAAATCACCCTTTTCTGCAGCTGCTAAATATTCTTCATTCTCCTCTTGCATCAATTTAAATCGCAATTTAATTTCTGCTTCGGATAGCTCTACAGTCGGAGCTTCATTGTTGCCGGTCTTAAATACTTCGTGAAATTCTTTTACGAGGTTTATTTTATCAATTAGTGACATAAAGAGAGTGTTGAGATGTTAGACGATTAGATTTTCGATTGAAAATTTAATTACAGAATCTAATATAATCATTTTAATTTTTTCGATGCATAGAATTATGCCCAATGCTGTGACCACATAGCCGTGGCTTGGACGCAAGTTGAGTTTTTGAATACATTCAGTAGTGAGTAATGAAATAACAGACTTCTCAAGTTTAATCCAGTCTTTCTGCTACTACATGCTAGATGTTAGACAGTTAGATATCAGAATCTAGCGATGTTTCTTGGATCTTGTTTCTAACAAGCAACAGCTTTATTCTTTAATCAAAAAACCGCCAATTGAACCCCAGTTCCATTACACGCCTTTGCCCATAATAATAAGGAGTGACGAAATAGCCCGGTTGAAACAGGCCCTGAGTGACTTGAGGAATTTTTAAGAATATCCGTGCATTTTTAACTTTAATGCTTACAAAAACATCTGCCCATGTATAAGCTTTTAACTCAAAATTATCTTGCAAATAAAACTGTTGAATATAGGGCATGTAGGCATCAGCATAATATTTTCCTCGTGAGTAAATATCAATTCCCAGCATCAGCAAATAATGTTTTGCTCGCGGTCTGGTTCGAAAGGAAAGTTGTAAATGGTTAAAATAGGCTGGCATACGAATGATAGACTGATTTGATGTAGCTCCAAAAATTGCATGGTCAATAAGGTAAAACTTTCCTATGTTTGTTTGTGCCTTCACCCCAAGTTTTGTGGTGGAAATAGTACCGTTGTATTGTGTTGGAAGCACATCTTGATTAAAATAGATATAGTCTTTGTTTAATAAATACAATCCGTATACTTGCGCCTTCAACGAGTGATAATGATACTTTGCTTTCGCTTTCAACTCGATTTGAGTGGTATTGTTAAAATTGGTATTCCATCCAAAGTGGTTGTTATAAGTGGTATCCACCAACGCAGATGGTGGGGCCACCACATAGTTAAAATCTAAATCTAAAAAGGTTGACTTTAAGGAGTTTTGAGACAACACATACCCGTCTGCTGAAACCTCACCGCCCAAAGTTAATGAGGCTTTTTTCCATAAATTACGCTGAAGTGCTCCCCCTACGTATACTTCTTTTCCATCATTCAATTGAAACTCCGAGGAGTCAATATTTCGTTTGTAATTGTAATTTCGGTATTTAACATATCCCATATAAAAAAAATCTAAGAACGTACCTTTTAATCCAAGCTTATTTTCATACACAGTGAAAGCAGTTGAATCCATTACTCCAGTACTATCGAAGTTAACCGCGGGATAAAAGTCATTATAGCTCAACCCCGATAACTCTAACCTATTTATGTTTTGCTCAGTTGAGATATAAATATTTCTTCTCCTCTCCCGATCAAACGTGTGAAATAATTGTAAACTACCCGCTGAGTCTATTGATAAATGATGGTACAAATGATAGTTGGCTCTGCGGTCTTGAGAGGACACGTTAGAGAGGTTCATTTGCATAAAATCAAAGAATAGACTATCCCTTGAGATAGTTCCACCATCATCAAAAATACCACCTGATTCAAACAGTTGATAATCATAATATTTAAAATTAGCTAACAAACGATAATGGTTATTAAGTGCTCTTAAACTTGTGAACAGGGTTGCGGCATAAGCATCCACATATTCATTGTTAGGTCCTCCTCCCCCTATTTGATGATTTGCACCAATACGGGTTAAGCGAAAACCTACATTAAAATTTTCTGTAGCACTTCGGCTAAACTGGGCGTCAAAATATTCTTGTTTATTAAAATTTTGGTAGTAGGTTAATTCCGAATAAGGTGACTTTGTATCAAAATAACGTATTTCATCATTTTGATAGGCAAACCGGTTGGTGTTAGGCATCCCTAATTGCACACCTGTTATTTTCTGAGCAGTAGGAAAAATTTCCTTTTGAGGACTACCCAAAGCTCCCAGGTTTTGGTATGGAATACCATCGGTATAAGTAAAGTTATAGATGTGATGAAAGTCTAATGTAGTATCTAGCTGATATCGTGTGGAATCATTAAACACCACTTCCCTTTCGTAATAAAAGTCGGTGGAATGGGTGCCATAAATTGACTTAGTGGTATCATCTAAGATCTGGGAATATCCTAGCTGAGTAAAAAAAATTATTAGATACAGTAACTTATTCCTCACCGATTTTACTTTTCAAACTTTCCAAGAAAGTGGTTTCTCCTTCGATAAACTTCACTCCAATAGGAATAAAACACAAAGGTAAACCTTCCAACGCATCTTTCAACTCTATCGCTTGCAATCGCACAAAATCTTTTTCTGTTGTCACGATTACTGGGTTTTTAGCTTCATGAATTTCATACAATACTCTCAAAGCATCAATATCCTGCACCCTGTACCAATGATGATCAGGGTAAAACAGCGAATCAACTACATGATATTGCTGCGCTAACTGGTCTGCAAACTGTTCGTTTTGAGCAATACCACTAAAAACAATTACTGGTCTATTCTCAATCGGAACACCTACTTCTTGGAATTGTTCTATAGCTGTAAAAAAAACTTCCGCATGGGTATATTTTAAAATTGATTTCTCAACTTCCCTACGCTTTGTTTCAGGCAAATCATGTGGACACTTCGAAACAATCACCACATCTGCCCGCTGAGCACCCGATCGCGGTTCACGCAAAAAACCAAAGGGCAGCATAAAATCACCAGTAAACAAATTATTATAATCCGTAATCAATATGTTAAACGCAGGCTTTACCGATCGGTGTTGATAGGCATCATCCAAAATAACAATGTTGGTTTCCGGATGCACATACATTATGTTAGGTATCGCTGTCACACGGTCCTCTCCAACCGCTACACGTATTTTTCGACCGTAAGTTTGTCGATACATCATGGGCTCATCGCCAATTTCTTTCGGTTGTGTTTTAGCATTTGCTAACAAAAAACCTTTGGTTGTGCGTTTATAGCCACGGCTTAACACTGCTACTTTATACTCCTCGATAAATTGATTAATTAAATAAATCACAAATGGCGTTTTACCAGTTCCACCAGCTCGAAGGTTACCCACAGAGATGACAAAAGGTTCAAATTCAACGGATTTAAGAAACTTCACATCAAACAAATAATTTCTGAAACGAATGATTAATCCATACAATAAAGTTATGGGAATTAATATTGGTGATAAAATAAGTTGCAGCGTTTTTAGTTTCATTTTACCTGCGAAGATACAGTTTTGATAAGAATGGTAATAAGGAAAGAATAATGAATAATTTTATATTTGTCTATGACCAAAATTAAAGACATCTGTAACCTGCTTGATTCGTATGCGCCACCAGCATTACAAGAGAGTTATGATAATGCGACATTAATCACTGGAAACCCTAAAGACGAGGTTACTGCCGTCTTATTAACCTTAGATGCCACGGAGGAAATAGTTGATGAGGCCATTGAAACTGGTTGTAATTTAATTGTGGCTCATCACCCAATTGTATTTAAAGGTCTAAAGTCCTTTACCGGAAAAAACTATGTGGAGCGAACAATTATTAAGGCAATTCAAAACAACATCGCTATTTATGCTTGTCACACTAACCTTGACAATGTACACACAGGTGTCAATAAAAAGATATGTGATGTACTAGGGCTCGTTAACACAAAAATCCTTGCACCAAAATCTGGCACATTAAAAAAGCTCACGGTATTTATACCCAAAGAAAACACCGATGCATTACTTCAAGCACTTTATAAAGCGGGAGCTGGGCAATTGGGTAATTACAAAAACTGTAGTTTTAAAACAGAAGGTTTGGGCGTTTTTGAACCCAATGAAGAAGCAACACCTTATTTAGGCAAACAAAACAAAGTTGAACAAGTAATTGAAAATCGAGTAGAAGTCCTCTTACCTACTTACGCAGAAGGAAATGTGCTAAATGCGATGCTCCAAAACCACCCGTATGAAGAAGTAGCCTATTATTTACAGTCTCTTGATAATAAAAATCAAGAAATTGGCTCTGGCATGGTTGGTGAATTAAGAGAAGCAATACCTACTGAAGCATTTTTTAACCACCTTAAATCTGCGATGAACTTAACCACTATTAAACATACCAAATCTACTTCTGCTACGATTAAAAAAGTAGCTGTCTGTGGCGGTGCTGGTAGTTTTTTATTACGCAATGCCATATCAAAAAATGCCGATATATTTATTAGCTCCGACTTTAAATATCATGAGTTTTTTGATGCCGAAAACAAAATTATTATTGCCGACATTGGACACTATGAAAGTGAAGTGTTCACAAAAGATTTATTTTCAGAAATTATTAGTAAAAAATTCACTAATATTGCAGTCCGTTTGTCAAAGGCAAATACTAACCCAATAGTTTATTCATAGTATGGAAGCAGTTGAAAAGAAGCTAAAAGCACTTCAAAAACTACAAAGTATTGACTCTAAATTAGATGCAATTCTAAAAGTAAGAGGAGATTTACCTGAAGAAGTTCAGGACTTAGAAGACGAAATCGCAGGATATCAAACTCGTCTAAATAAATACACTACACAAGTAGAGGATTTAGAGCAATTAATCTCTGACTCTAAAAAAGGAATCAAAGAAGCTGAAGCGTTAATTTTAAAATACGAAGAGCAGCAAATGAAAGTGAGAAACAATCGTGAATACGATGCAATCACTAAAGAAATTGAATTACAACGATTAGAAATAGAACTTCTTGGAAAGAAAATCAAAGAAGCTGAGTTCAACATCGTTAAAAGAAAAGAAGAGTTGGATGCTATTAAAGCACAACTCGATGGCAGAACCGAAGATTTAGAAAACAAGAAAAAGGAATTAACTACTATTGTTGCTGAAAGCGAAGGTGATGAGGAGAAGTTAAAAGCTGATCGTGAAAAAGCTGTCAAAAATATTGAAGAGCGTTTATTAACTTCTTATGAGAAGCTAAGACAAAATGCTAGAAATGGTCTTGTCGTAGTTTCTGTTAAGAGAGATGCTTGTGGTGGTTGTTTTAACACTGTTCCTCCACAACGTCAAGCTGACATTCGTGATATGCGAAAAATCATTGTTTGCGAACACTGCGGTAGAATTCTTGCTGATGCTGAATTAGTAATTGAAGAAGAAAAGCCAAAAAAGACAAGAGCAAAAAAGAAAGAAACAGCTGAATAAACTCTTGTTAAAAAACCCAAACAAACCTATATCATATAGCTTTGCAAAAAGGATGGTCTATCTCGTATACCGTCCTTTTTTTGTTTTAAGCTTTTTGGTGATTAGTCACCAAAGTAATGCCTCTTTTAACTTTAGTAAAGAACTTCAAACTGCCTATAAACACCTTTTCGAGCTAAAAACAGTTACAGCACGTCAGGAAATTGAACAAGCTCTAAAAAAGGATAAAAACAACGGTATTGCAATCTATCTAGAAAACTATACTGATGTTGTCGAATGCATTATTTCGGGAGATAAGGCTCGATATTTATTGTTAAAAATAAAGATTGATGAACGTCTCTCACAAATTGATCAGATAAAATCAAACTCACCTTACAAAGATTTTGTGACTTCAGAATTGAAATTACAAATCGCCTTTACTAAACTTTATTTTCAGGATCGGGTAAGTGCTTTTTGGTCGTTAAGACAAGCATATAAAATAGCGAAAAAAAACTCAGAGAATTATCCTGATTTTCTCCCGAGTAAAAAAACGGTAGGATTGTTAGAATTATTAATTGGATCTGTGCCTGATGAGCATAAGTGGATTATCAATAGTGTAGGATTAAATGGCACACACCAACATGGTCTTACATTATTAAACGAAGTATTAGAGGGTAATACAGTTCAGAAAAAAGAAACTGAAATACTCATCTATCTGACGCAGTTTTATTTACTTCAAAACAGCCCTATTGAACAACTCAAAGAAGTCAACAAACTCTATCAAAGCGATAGAGAAAACCTATTAACAGCCTTCATTTATGCTTCTATGCTCCACAAACAAGGAAGAAATGAAGAGACTATTGCAGTGTTAACACGGTTACCAGATGGCCATGAATACGTCAATTTTTATTACCTCACAGCAATGCTCGGAGATTGTTACCTCTATAAAGGACAATATAAATTAGCCTTAACAAACTATTCCTATTTCATAAATCATTATCAAGGTCAGCACTACCTAAAATCAATTCATTTTAAAACCTCATTGGCTTACTGGTTGTTAGATGATTATGATCATGCAGAAAAACATAGGCTGCTAACTATTGAAAAAGGTGTTGAGTATTTTGATTCAGATAAAAAAGCAATGAAATATGCCAAACAAAACATTGATATCAATAAAATATTACTTCAAGCTCAACTTTATCACGATGGAGGTTATTATAATGAGGCACTTTCATTGCTGAACAAAAATGACGTCTCCACCTTCCACTCTCATGTTGAACAACTTGAATATTTTTATAGAAAAGGAAGAATATATCAGAAAATAGGTTTCGTAGATAAAGCTGTACGCCATTATGTAAGCGCTATCAACACCACAAAAGACGGTGATAACTTTTATTTTGCTCCCAATGCCTGTTTACAATTAGGTTATATCTTTAGAGACTTAGGAAAACGAGACAAAGCCATTTTTTACTTCGAAAAAGCCATGAAATACTCTGGTCATGAATATAAAAACAGTATCGATAGTCAAGCCAAAACTGCGCTAAATGATCTTTCAGTAAAATGAGCTCTAAAACATTCCATATTGAACCACAAACTTGGCTTTCAAAAGCTTTGCAGTTCGCAAACCAATACGAGACTTTTTGCTACTTAAATCCCAATAGCTATGAAAATGGATTTAATCACACATTAGCTATAAAAGCGAAACGTAAACTGGAATCAAACGACCCAAATAGTTTTGAATCATTAAAAAAATTTCAAAAAAAAAGCCTCTTACCCGTATTTGGATATTTTGCATTTGATTTAAAAAACCAAGTTGAACTATTAAGTTCCGAAAACTCCAACCAAACAGGTTTTCCTTTGATCTCTTTTTTTGAACCCGAAGTGTTAATTCATATTGATACTACCAATGAAGTAATCATTGAAGCACAAGATCCTGAAACAATTTTCGAAGCGATAGAACAAACCATTGTTGATAAAAATAACGACTTGCCTCATCTTAATTTTAGAGCTCGTACTGATAAAAAAAACTATTACTCTAATTTTGAAAGTATAAGAGAACATATCATCAACGGGGATATTTACGAATTAAATTATTGTATTGAATTCTATAATGAAAACGCTCATATTGATGTTTTAGAAACTTATCTGACATTAAATAAGTTATCCCCTACTCCTTTTTCTTCTATTTATAAATCAAATTCATACACCGTGATGAGTAGTTCCCCAGAACGTTTTATGAAGAAAGTTGGAAACCGTGTAATCTCCCAACCGATGAAAGGGACCGTCAAAAGATCGCAGGATCCTGTGGAAGATATCCAGTTAAAGAATAGTCTGCTCAACTCGGAAAAAGAGCGATCAGAGAATTTAATGATTGTTGACTTAGTTCGGCATGATTTATCTCATCTTGCAATAAAAGGGAGTGTAAAAGTAGAGGAACTATTTGGTGTATATTCCTTTCCCAAGGTTCATCAGATGATTTCAACCATTTCAATGAATGTGGATGAAACGGTATCTGCAATTGACATTATTCGTCATGCATTCCCCATGGGAAGCATGACTGGGGCACCAAAAATCATGGCAATGAAACTCATTGACCAATATGAAAACTATCAACGTAACATTTTCTCAGGAGCCCTTGGCTACATTACTCCTAAAGGAGATTTTGACTTTAATGTTTTAATTCGTTCATTGTTTCACAACAAATCAACCAACTACCTATCCTTTTCTGCGGGAAGCGCCATCACCTATGACGCCAATGCAGAAGACGAATACAACGAGTGCTTGTTAAAGGCCAACTCAATTTCACAATGTTTTAAAAAGTAACATATGTTATCCATTAGTAATTTATCATTCTATTACGGTAGTAGAGCCATTTATGATGACCTTTCATTTCACGTTAAACCCAAAGATCGTATTGGGTTAATTGGAGCAAATGGCGCTGGCAAATCAACACTTTTAAAACTCATTGCAGGTAATTATACCCCCGATGGAGGAGATATTTCTAAAGCTAAAGAATGTACTATAGGTTTTTTAAATCAAGATTTACTTTCTTATGAAACGCATGAATCAATTTTAACCGTAGCGATGCAGGCGTTTGAAGTTGAAAATCAATTAATGAGTGAAATCAACAAACTACTTCAAAAAATTGAAACGGATTATTCTGATGAACTTATTGAGAAATTAGGAAAAAAACAGGAGCAATTTGCTGCTTTAGATGGCTACTCATTACAATCAAAAGCTGAAGCCATTTTAGAAGGGTTAGGATTTACTACTGCAGACCTCTCGAAACCTCTACAAACCTTTTCAGGGGGATGGCGCATGAGGGTCATGTTAGCAAAAATACTTTTAGCAAACCCTGCACTTTTATTGTTAGATGAACCTACCAACCATTTAGACTTACCTTCTATTGAATGGATGGAAAATTATTTAAAGAATTATGAAGGTGCTTATATTGTTGTTTCCCATGATCAGGAATTTTTAAATAGAACCGTCACCACCATTGCTGAGGTAAGTCAAAGCAATATTGCAATATATAAGGGTAACTATGACTTTTACTTGACTGAACGTGAGTTACGTCACGAAATTCAACACAATGCGTACATCAATCAGCAAAAGAAAATAAAGGACACCGAAAAATTCATCAACCGCTTTAAAGCTAAAGCCTCCAAAGCGCGACAAGTTCAATCAAAAATTAAAAACCTTGATAAGGTTGAAAAAATAGAAGATGTAGTAGAAGAAAATGCAGTCATCAACTTCAAATTTAACTTCAATAAACCTTCTGGGAAAATCATTACTGATATAAAAAATATTTCGAAGGCATATGGTGATAATGTTATCTTAAAAAATGCATCAGGTATTATTTCTCGAGGTGACAAAGTCGTGTTGATTGGTGCTAATGGAAAAGGGAAATCCACCCTCATGCGTTTAATTGATGGTAGTGAAAGTTATGAAGGTGGCCAAATTGAAGAAGGTCACAATGTTATCAAATCATTTTATGCCCAACACCAACTGGAGTCTCTAACCCCTGAAGCTGAAATTTTAGAGGAGTTAAAACAGAGTGGCTCTGAAAAAACAGAACTCGAGTTACGTGGAATTTTAGGTTCATTTCTATTTTCTGACGATGATGTATTCAAAAAAATAAAAGTACTATCTGGTGGAGAAAAATCACGAGTTGCACTCGCGAAAACTTTAATTTCAGAAGCTAATTTTTTACTCCTGGATGAACCAACCAACCATTTGGATATTCAATCTGTGAATATGTTAATTCAAGCATTAGACAGCTATGAAGGTTCGTTTGTAGCAATTTCTCACAACCGGTATTTCATTTCCAACATTGCTAATAAAATATGGTTTATTGAAAACCATGAAATAAAGGAATATCCAGGTACCTACAGTGAATATCTTATCTGGCAAGAAAAAAGAAAAGCACAACAATCTGCTGCACCTGCTGTTACGAAACCTGTAGAAAAAAAGAAGCGCGAATTGTCGTTTTCGGAGGAAGACGAAATGAAAAAAGAACTCAAAAAGAAACACGGCCAACTCCAAAAAACGGAAGACGAAATAGCAAAACAAACCGCAAAAAAGGAACGCATTGAAGACGAAATGAGCAAAGAAAACGTTTATACCAATATAGACTTGCTTCAGGAAAAAACGACACAATTGGAAGAAATCAACCAATCACTCGACAAACTTAATACGGATTGGGAAGCTATAGCAATTGGTATTGAAGAAATTGAAATAAAACTCAGATGAAAACCATACAAACTTTCTTATACGCAATACTAGCTTCATTTTGTTGTGGTCAGGTGTATGAAGGTCCATACATTGACATGACTTATCACCCTGACGTAAGGACTGTTCAGCTCTATCCTTCAACAGGAGGAATAAATGACGTCATACAATCTCCTGTAATACCTTTAGGAGGCCACACACCACTTGTACTGGATTTCGACATCTTAGACCAAGAACCTTACGATTTAGCCGCTAAAGTTTTATACTTAAGCCATCTATGGGTGCCCACAATGAGAATAGAAAACGAATATTTAGAGACGTATAATGAGTTTTTTTTACGTGACTTCACACCTTCATTTGTTGGGAAAGTTCCTTATGTGCATTATCATTTCCAACTCCCAAAAGTGAAGCTAAGTGGCAATTATTTATTAATTGTGTATAGAAAAAACAACCCTGATGAAGTGTTCCTAACAAAGCGATTTATGGTGTATGAAGATGTGTTGAAAATTTCTCACGAACCTACCATTTTTAATGGCACTCCAAACGGAAAATTTCAAAACATAAGTTTTACAGTTAATTACGACAACACAAGTATTTACAACCCAGCACAAAATATTTATACGGTAATTAGAAAAAATAACCGCTGGGATCGAACACTTAGTGGCGTTAAACCAACCTTTTATAATGAAGGTCTAAAAACCATGGACTTTAGTTTGACAGGAGATAAATATCAATTTTTAGGAGGTAATGAATATCGGGTATTTGATTTAAGGAGTACGTTTACAACCGGAATGAATATCGCACACATTGACGACACTTCAGATATCAATGAAGCCACACTCATGCAAGATGAGCCAAGAGTCAATCAACCTAAATTTTTAAATGATATCAATGGCAGTTATGTCATTGATCATTATGAATATGGTAATGGCATGACCGATTCCGATTACTTATTTACCTACTTCGTGCTTAATTACCCCAATAAAATTGATGGTGATGTCTATGTATTTGGGGCGTTATCTGAATGGAAACTAAAAAAGTCTTTTAAAATGACTTATTCAGAGGAAAACAAATTCTATTATGCACGCCCACTCATAAAACAAGGATACTATAACTACGAATATGTGGTCTCAAGGGAGAAAAATGAGGTTGATGCAACTTACATCGAAGGAAGCTTTAATTTAACAGAAAACCAATATGAAGTGTTTATGTATCTAAATGAGCCTGGCTCACAAAATGAACGGTTAATTGGTTATAAATCAATTATTATCAACCCCAAATAATCTATTCAAACTTAATGCGAGCTAACATATAAGAAGACCAGCGATCAGCATACATAATCAATTCACTTTCTGACGATTGAAGGTGAAACTTAGGTCTCATAATACATTTGTTTTCTTTGGTATTAAATAGCACACTTCTTGTCATTTCACCTTTTTCGCTCAGTGTTACTAATGTAGTGACTGCTTTTTTGGGTGTAGACATATTTTTATACTTCAAAGGGTCTGTAATTTCTAAATTAGCGACATTATCATTAAAGATAAAAAACAATTTATCACCTGCTACCGCCATCGCATAACCTGACATATAACCACCATCATTAACAGTATGTTGACGTTTCGGTACTTTCGTCCACCAAATCACCTTACCTTCGGGATCAAAATTAACCACTACTATATCATCGTAATTGTAATGATTTGTGCATCGTGTATTTCCGTTTTGATCTGTAAAACAGGTCTGATAATATCTATAATACTCTGACACCATTATTATTCCACCATCTTCCTTCGGAACGATTTTGTCCACATAATAATTCGTAAGCTCCTTTCCCTTTTCAGCTCTTCTCTCGCTCATAAAAAGCTCTAAAAAATCTTTTGAAAATTCAGTAACAGTCTGTTTCACTACCTTTTGCTGTGCCACTCCTATTTTCACAAAAAACACTCCTTTCATGCCATACATTCCCTTATCAGAATAAAATCCTGATAACAATAAATCACCTGATGTATTTACTTTCATTTTGATTTCTGACAGATAATCTTGTTTCATATCTATCTGATATTCTTTCAGTTCATCATTTGCGGTAAAATATGATAACACACGATATTCATAATTTGACTTGCCTCGCTCCTTTTCTTCCGATTTCAATTCAACACTAGCTAGCAGGTGAATATTACCTTTAGCGTCTAGAATATAATCTTTTACAGAAAAATCTTTATCCAAATAAGGTAAAGTCAAAACAATTTTTTGTTTTAACTTGAAATTCAAATCATAAACTAAAAAATTAAATTTTTCATTTTCAGTTTTTTCATAGGCGGGACTCTCAAAAACTAAAAAAGTTTTCCCTCCTGAACCTGACGAGGTATCAACATCAAATGTACCGGAAGACCTTCTACTTTTTACTTCTAATTTGCCTAACTCTATCATAGCGTTATCCAGTTTACCATCTTTCGTTAAGGTGGTTGCTAAAAGTGACACTTCGTCATTTTTTTTATCTAAAAAGTTTAAAAAGGCATACAACTTCCCATCAATTAAAAACACTTTATGGTAAGTTAAATCATCATTGGGTTTAATAATTGGATGAGACGATTTCAGGTTTAATTTTGAGTCATATATTTCAATGAACATTCCTCCCTTTCTACCTCGTTCATAGCGTGTAAAATAAATTTCATCACCAGACTGTCCCAGCATTTCATTTAAATACGTTTTTGAAGGATCTTTTAGCACTGGTCCAAATGTAACTTCCACATCTTGAGCTACAAGCGAGGTGGTTAAAAGAAATAAAACACCAATAGTTAGTTTAAAAGCTAGGTTCATCTTAGTTTTGATTAAATTTTGACTCTGCATAAATAAACAATTATCGATGAATAAAATAGTAACAGTCCTTTTTTTATCTGCCTGCAACATTGTTTTCTCACAAGTGGTCAAAACCAGTGACACACCTGCCTCTACTAATCAACCAAAAGTAATTGTCTTTAAGCCCGATAGTGGAACTAACAGTAAAAACTATACCCCTGAATTTAGACACATGATTAAAATAAGTCCCTTGATGTTTTTTAACGGGGATTTTCCTCTCTTTTATGAATTACGATTAGGAACTAATACGAGTATTGAAGTTGCTGCAGGAATCACCAACAAAGACCATATTAATGAACTATATGACGAAGTGAATAACAACAATTCGAATGTATTTTATGATTACGATGAAACAACTGAATATCAATTTGGTAGAAGTTTAAGAATGGCTTTCAAATATTGGCCTTCAAAATATGGAGCATTGGATGAGGGTTATTATTTTTCACCTGAATTTCTGTATCGAAATTATAAATCAACATCTTTGGTAGAAGATTATAGCTCAAATAATACTGTCACAGAATATTATGATAAAGAACGCGCTGTAAAAGAATTTAGAATGTTAGCGGGATGGGTCTATTACCTTGATGACAATGTATTTTTTGAATATTTTGTTGGTGTAGGGCTGGCTAGTATTACTACCAAATATTCACTTGCTAACGCGACTAAAGTTGAATTAGAAGAAAAAAAAAGTAGACCAAACTATATTGTGGGTATTAAACTAGGTTTTTCACTATAGCATTAAGAATTAAGAATTTCTCTTGGAATTCCACTATACGATGATTTTTGAAGTTCTGCTTCCCGTTGTTGTTTAATCTCCGCTTCAGCTTGCTTTAACAACACCTTCTCTACTACCATTTCAATTGGTTTTAAGAGTAGTGCAAGAATAGCTTTTGAACCCAGTTGAACACTTAAAATTGTCCAGTAACCATTAAAGTGTGTCAAGGCATATTTATCAATATGTGGCTCTACTCCCCATTCGGCAAGAAGAAAAACAATTATAAAAATACCTAGAGTAATAGTAGTCGCTTTCCTACCTACTTTAGCTCTAGTCAATGAATCTAACGTATCTTGAAGTTCAACGTTCTTTTGCTCCAAATCTTCATTAGATTTATTAATTTTCTTTTGAAGTCGATCACTAACTTTTGTTATTAACTTGCTTTGATCTAAAAGCTCCTCATAAGAATTGCAAAGGTTAACATACTCCGCTTTAATTTCGGAATCAGTCACACCTTCTTTCTCAAGAACATCCTGTGCTCTCCTAAGCACAGAAGCTTCTTGAGAAAATAAATTTTTCTTACGAGGACTTTCCATCAAATCAGATTATAATGATATCAAATCAAATGGTGCCTCTAGTAAATCCCCATAATCTTCGCCTGCTTCCTTCATATCCTCATCATTTTCACTGTAATACCATTTAACGAGTACATCTAAACCCTTAGCTTCTAGCTTATCTATTTTCTTCAAAATATCAAGTATACATTTTGAAGAGCTTGTGTTAAAATAATCAAGTTTAACCTCAAAAACAGTTTTTTCAGGTGGATTTGTAAGATATTCGTCTAACCACTCATATACAGGCTGATAAAACTCCAATGAGTTTTCAGGTATAGATCTTCCACTTAGTTCCAATTTACCAGATTCATCTAGCAACACAAATGGTGTTAAGTTTGTCGGTTCAATTCTCAGTATTTCCATCTTCTCAACCTTTATTAATTCTCCTTTGGTATTTTAATATTAAACTCAAAAAATGAATATTCTTTATTAATCTTATGAAACTTAAACTCCATCTTGGATCCCGATTTCCTACTTATATCTATAAAGCCTAAACCACCGCCTCCTTTTTTTGAGAAAGTCTCATTATTTAGCACTTCTTTATATAAATCCCTCAATGATTTCTCGTCTTTGGCATTAATTTCATTGAGCCATTGTTCTAATTTCGGGATGGCATGATTCATAATAAAATTGCCTGTAGATACCTGATAAGCTTTATTGTTAAAGCTTAAGGACATAATAGCCATTTTACCTTGATCTATTGCTGCTAAATCTTTTCCTGTTTCAATATGGTGGCAAAGGTTTTGATAAGCTTCAACTAATACGTTAAATACTTTTTTTCTTGTTTTTAAAACAGGTTCAATTGCATCGAGTCTCGTTTCAACGTTGTCAAGCATAGCTTTGACAAGCTCAAAGGATACCTCTCCGCGAAAAGACAATATAACATTGTCTTTTTGAAAAGTTTGAAATTGTTTAAAAACGTCTATCATCAGCCTCCTACTCCTTGGCAAATTACTCTTACCACTAAAGTTAATAATTTTTTCTAACAAGCAAATAGTACGGGTTTATACCTATATAGTTGCGTTACACAAAATACTCAAACAAATTAGGGTCATTATTGATATGTGTATAGCTAATATTATTCTTTTTCATGCGCTCTACAAGTTGCTGAAAATCTGACGCATACTTTAATTCTATACCTACTAAAGCAGGCCCTGATTCTTTTGCACTTTTTTTTGCATATTCAAACCGGGTGATGTCATCATTAGGACCTAACACATCTTTTACAAATTCAAGCAAAGCGCCCGATCGCTGTGGAAAACGAATAATAAAATAATGTTTTAATCCTTCGTATAATAAAGAGCGCTCTTTAATTTCCGGCATCCGTTGTAAGTCGTTGTTACCTCCACTTATAACGCACACCACAGTCTTGCCTTTTATTTTACCCCGGTAATCTTCTAAAGCGGCAACTGTAAGTGCGCCCGCAGGTTCAGCAACAATTGCTTCTTTATTGTACAATTGAATAATTGTAGAACATACCTTTCCTTCCGATACCACCACGATATCATCGACTAATCGTTTAGCGATTTCAAAATTTTTGTAGCCTACCTGTTTCACTGCGGCACCATCCACAAACGGGTCTATTTCCTCTAACCTTACTACTTCCCCTTTCAAAATAGATTGATGCATACTTGCAGCTCCTGCTGGCTCTACTCCTATTATTTTTGTTTTAGGGCTTTGACTATCAAAATAACTTGACACACCCGAAATTAATCCACCACCTCCTACGGGTGCAAACAAAAAATCAACCTCAGATTCTATATCATCTAAAATCTCAACACCTACGGTAGCTTGTCCTTCAATAATTTTTTCATCATCAAAAGGATGGATAAAGCTGGCACCAGCCTGCTTGCAATAATCGACTGCAGCCTGCTTTGCATCATCAAAGGTATCACCATGGAGTCGCACCTCCACATATTCCCCTCCAAACATTTTCACTTGGGTTACTTTTTGTTGTGGTGTGGTAGTCGGCATATAAATCACACCCGTACATTTGAGTTTAGAACATGAAAAAGCCACTCCTTGAGCATGATTTCCCGCACTGGCGCATACCACTCCTTTTTTTATTTGGGTGGAAGATAAGCTGCTAATCAAATTATAGGCTCCGCGTAATTTATAGGAACGAACAAGTTGTAAATCCTCGCGTTTTAAATAAATGTTGGCTCCATATTGTTGTGATAAATTAACATTTAGTTGCAACGGTGTGTGTGTAACCACAGGTTTTAACTTTCGTGCGGCAAGCACTATATTTTCAATCTTTAACTCCATACCCACATTTTCTTTTCAACATTCGCCATAAGAATCAAATATTCTGATTTTTTGGTTCATATTTGCGAAAAAAATGAACAAATTTACGACCTCATTTTAATAGTTCTTGGGAAACAAGCAGATGACAGATACATATTTCATTATAGATTTCGATAGTACATTTATACAAAAAGAAACCCTCGACATATTAGGTGAAATATCTTTAAACAACCACCCCGAAAAAGCATCGCGTTTAGAGCAAATAGCGAACATCACTAATTTGGGGATGAATGGCGATACCTCTTTTAGAACATCACTTGTAAAACGAGTCGCTTTATTACTTGCTAATAAATCCCATTTAGAAGAATTAATTACACGGTTAAAACCAATCGTTTCTGATTCATTTGTAAGAAACAAACCATTCTTGCAAGCGAATGCAGAAAATATCCTCATTGTATCCAGTGGCTTTAAAGAATTTATTACACCAGTGGTCATCGACTATGGTATTAAGCCAGAAAATGTGTATGCCAACACGTTTACATTTGCACCAAATGGTGACATCATTGGGTTTGATGAAAACAATCCTTTATCCAACGATCAAGGAAAAGTAAAACTTGCAAAACAATTGAACTTAAAAGGCAAAAAAATAGCTGTGATAGGCGATGGGTTTACTGATTACGAAATTCGTGAAGCCGGCTACGCAGATTATTTCTTTGCATTCACTGAAAACGTATCTCGTGAGAAAGTTGTGAAAGTAGCTGATGTAGTTGCTGCTAGTTTCGATGAGGTTCTAAATAAATTAAATTAACCAATGGCATTATCTTATCCAAAAAACAAAATCAAAGCATTACTGCTAGAAAATTTACACCCTGATGCTGAAGAACTTTTCTCTAAAGAAGGGTATCAGGTAGAGATTGTACCAGGTGCGTTAGATGAAGATGAATTGATTGAAAAAATCAAAGATGTTCATGTTCTAGGAATTCGTTCAAAAACCAATGTTACTCGCAAGGTATTGGAACATCCCAACGCCAGTAAATTGATGAGTGTTGGAGCCTTTTGCATTGGTACTAACCAAATTGATTTAAAAGCAGCCAACGAAACAGGTGTAGCTGTATTTAATGCGCCTTATAGCAACACACGTAGTGTGGTTGAGTTAGCGATTGGTGAAATTATATTATTGATGAGAAACATCATTGATAAAAACACCAAAATGCACCAAGGTGAGTGGGACAAGTCTGCAAACAACAGCTTTGAAATCAGAAAGAAAAAATTAGGAATTATAGGCTATGGTAACATTGGGATGCAGTTATCCATTGTCGCTGAGGCATTGGGTATGGATGTTTACTTCTATGACATCGTAGACAAACTTTCATTAGGAAATGCAACCAAATGCCGTACGCTAAAAGAACTTTTAAATACCGTTGATGTGGTTTCTCTTCATGTGGATGGAAGACCGAACAACAAAAACATTTTCGGAAAAGAAGAGTTTGATGCCATGAAAGAGGGCAGTTATTTCTTAAACTTGAGCCGTGGTTTTGTGGTGGAAGTTGATGAACTAGCGAAACACCTAAAGAGTGGTAAAATACTAGGTGCTTCTGTCGATGTATTTCCAGAGGAACCCAAGACAAATAAAGACCCATTTGAATCGGTGTTGATGGGTCATAAGAACTTAATCCTAACCCCTCACATTGGAGGTAGTACTGCGGAAGCTCAAGAACACATTGGAGGTTATGTACCTGAAAAAATCATTAAGTATGTGAACACAGGTAGTACTTATGGTAGTGTTAACTTCCCTAACTTACAGCTACAAAGTGTAAAAGAAGGTCACCGAATTATTCATATACACAAAAATGTACCGGGAATTCTGGCTCAAATTAACAATATTTTAGCAGCACATGGCTGCAATGTGATGAGCCAATACTTAAAAACATTTGAAAATACGGGTTATACTATTTTCGACATCGACAAAAACCATGATGACAGCATCATTGAAGAGTTGAAAGGAATTAAGGAAACCATCAAAGCTAGAATTTTATATTAACTACCTACGTCATTCTTAGGAATCGAAGAATCTCTGATAAAAGTAAGTTTCTATCAGACTGCTTCTTCGCTCCGCTCTGAATAACAAAAAATACGACTATGAGTAACAAAGTCTTCTTCGGACCAGGTCCTTCGCAATTGTACCCTGGCATTGATACCTTCATTCAGGATGCTTTAAAAGAAGACGTGGGGAGCATTTCGCATCGCAGTGGGAAATTTCAAGAGATTTCTAAATCTACGACTGACAACTTACGTCAACTTCTTAATTTGCCTGATGATTATTACATTTTCTTCCTAGGGTCAGCCACTGAAGCGTGGGAACGCATTTTCCAAAACTTTGTCGGTGAAAGTAGTTATCACTTCGTGAATGGTTCTTTCTCAAAAAAGTTTTTCCAATATGCTGAAGGTAGCGATATCGCTGCGCAAAAAACTGAAGTAGATTTTGGGTTTGGTTTTGATGATGTAGCCAATGCACCCATTCCGAAGGACATCGAACTCATTGCATTCACTCACAATGAGACAAGCTCTGGTGTTTCAACTCCTTTAGAGGACATTTACACCATCCGCGAAAAATATCCTGAGGCACTTATTGCTGTGGACGTGGTATCATCCCTACCCTACCCTGACATCGACTTCACCAAAATTGATACGGCACTATTCTCGGTTCAGAAATGTTTTGGTCTACCAGCAGGTTTAGGGGTCTGGATGGTAAATAAACGTTGCATTGACCACAGCATGATTTTACAAGCAACAGGAAAAAATATTGGCCCACACCACAGTTTACCTGAGTTGATTAAACAAGCACAGGTCAACCAAACTCCTTCTACCCCGAATGCTTTAGGCATTTACCTCCTGGGAAAAGTTTGTGAAGATATGCTAAAAAGAGGTATAGCGACTATACGAAAAGAAACGGATGAGAAAGCTGCAAAATTGTATCAGTATATCAGCGAAAGCAACACCTTTTCTTTTGCGGTAGAAAATCCTGCACACCGTTCACAAACAGTAATTGTAGCCAACACGTCCGTTTTACCTTCAGAAATCAATGACTATTTGAAGCCCTTTGATTTGATGATTGGGGCTGGATATAGCAGCTACAAAAATTCGCAAATCCGAATTGCAAATTTTCCAGCGCATTCGCCAGAAATTATTGATCAGTTGATTGCAAAGCTGAAGGAGAAATATAACTAGAGTTTGACACCCTAACGGTCACTGTAGACGGTTAAGTTACTAGCATTTAACCATATTTCAGTAACTGGTTTTTTATTAATCCTAACTTCAGGTTCAAAAGGTCCGGCAAGCAGAAACTCGAAGTCAAACAGTAAGTTTGCAATCGAATAAATACCATCCACTGTGGCCTGGCCTTTGATTTCCAATTCACCAAAGTCCACAGAGCCTACAAATGCCTCTTGTTTGTTCACAAAGTCTGTGAGCACGATATTATCGTTCGGAAAGTCGATATAAATTCGTAAAAAATCATCGTGGAGGGTATCGAGATTAAATACGTGAAAAAATAATCCTGTATGAGCAGTATCAACTGCTTGGATGGACGTCAAAGGTACTTTTATTTCAATTTTTTTTAAGTTAGGATTGATGCCTGTGTAGAGTTCGTTGGAGTTAAAAACATACATTCGATTATTTTCAACGATATTGATTTGCAGTGTTCCTGAAGTTTTAAAAATGATATCACTCTGAGCAGATGACGTATAGCTTTGCATGAGTGCAAAAAACAGCACAAAGTAACTGAAGGTATTTTTGATACAAGAGGTAAAAGACATAAAGTTAAGCTTAGTATCTGTTAAAGATAGCCTTTAAATATTTATTAAGAAGAGAAACCCCTTCAATATTGGTGATTTATACTGTCAACTAAACAGTTTCCATTCTACTTGGAGATCAAAATATTACCCAGCTTTAACCATTCCCCTTACCCGATTGTAAACGTTTATTTCCGTTTACAAACGGATAAAGTTGGATTCGATACTATATAACGGCTTTTTAATGAATTTTTGATTAGATTTATAGAAAACATATAAAAGGAATAAACCACATATGTGGTTTATTCAGTTGTTGTATGCCACGCAAAACCAAAAAAATCCCCCACAGCACATTTTAGTACATTTGGTTTTTGCCACCTCACAACCCAACCCTAAAAAACCAAAAGAGCTAAACTTATCCACCGCTTTGCCTAAAAAGAATCAGATTCACTATTTTGTAACTTATAAACTCGGCAAATTAATATGATACTTTCAGAATTCTGGAATACAAAATCAATTTAGACAATAAGGCATGGTTGGAAATGAAATAAATCTATTGGTATATATGCTCTACAATTCAAACGAAGAGAATAGCAACATTTTGAAAGGAGCTTAAGTATGGAAGAAAACTCTGCTAACTGTTTACATATCAATTGTGATGAATCCAAAAAACAAGGAGGATGGAAATACTGTGAATATCATCAAGAAAGAGGGGCTTTTGGTTTAGGAGAAACCTATGAACAACACCAAATCATAGAACAAGACTTTATTGATTTTATAAAAGTCGTTCCTTTAGACGACCCTAATCATCATTCTGTACATTCTCCTGTTTTAAGGGATATTATACTCCGAACTTGTTCACAAATAGAAATTTTCTTTAAGGAATGGGCATTATTTCTAATATCTGAAGATCCTAACCATGAATTATGGAAAAAGTACAATGAAACTTATAAAACTGGCGAATTAAAAAAGGAGAAAATCTGGAATTTTGGCGATTACTTTTCAATTAAAACATATATAAGTGAACATTATGGTATTTATGTTCGACAACTAAACAAAGTTATTAAGCCTTTCGAACACTGGGTCGATGAAAAAACACCTCCAGAATGGTGGAACGCATATAATGCTATCAAACATCATGGATTAAAATCTAAAAAGTGTGCTAATCTTCATAATGCCATGTACGCTTTAGCTGCTCTTTTTCAGCTACATTGTTCTAACACCTATTCAAGAAGTTATTTACAAGACTTTACTACTAATCGTATTACTAATTTTGTTAATGATGTTTATGCTCATTTTGACACAATATCAACTCCAATTGACTCTAAGAGGTACCTTTTCAAGTTTGGGGGAGACTCCGAAAGAAAAAAATTGAAGTTAGCTACAGATAAACAGTTACAAAATAAATTTAATGAATTAAAAAGTAAACGGTTTTAATAATCATCGCTAATGGAAGAATTAAGTTCAAACCAATCCTCATTCATCCTCTATACTTCGCAAACAGGGGATGTAAAAGTAGATGTACTACTTCAAGACGAAACAGTTTGGCTCACCCAAAAAGCCATGCAAGAGTTGTTTGGTAAAGCAAAAGCGACAATTAGTGAGCATATCAGTAATGTTTTTAAAGAGGGAGAATTAGAAGAAAATTCAGTTGTTCGGAAATTCCGAACAACTGCTGATGATGGCAAAGAATACACCACCTCATTCTACAATTTGGATGTCATTATCTCTATTGGTTATCGGGTAAAATCACAACAGGGTACACAGTTCCGTATTTGGGCAACCAAAACCCTTCGTGAATACATCATCAAAGGTTTTGCGATGGATGATGAACGCCTCAAGCAAGGAAACGCCATTTTCGGCAAGGACTATTTTGATGAGTTACTGGAACGTATCAGAGAGATACGAGCCAGCGAAAGACGCTTTTATCAAAAAATCACCGATATCTACGCTCAATGCAGCATCGATTACGACCAAAAAGCAGAAATCACCCAAACATTCTATAAGACTGTTCAAAATAAGTTGCATTGGGCAATTACAGGTAATACAGCAGCGGAAATCATCAAACAAAGAACTGATGCCGACAAACCGAACATGGGATTAACCACTTGGAAAAATGCTCCATCAGGCAAAGTATTGAAAACAGATGTATCAGTAGCCAAAAACTATCTTAGCGAAAAGGAATTAAAAGACCTGAACCGAATTGTTACCATGTATCTGGACTTTGCCGAACTTCAAGCAGAACGTCAAAATCCAATGAAAATGAATGACTGGATTGGTAAACTGGACGGCTTCCTTCAATTCAATGATTACCAAGTGTTGAAAGATGCAGGAAAAGTAACGGCTACCATCGCCAAGCAACTAGCCGAACAAGAATATCAAAAGTTTAGAATAGAGCAGGACAAAGCATTTGAGTCAGACTTTGACAAGGAAGTGAAACGAATTACTAAGAAAGGGAAGAGCAATGAATAAACAGCCCTCCCTTCTCAGCCATACACATTGCCAAGTCGCACAAGACAACCACACAAACCAAAACTTGTCAAAACCCACCGCACGGTGGTAAACCGAAACAGTCTGCTACAAAAAGGAAAATACGTTGGTGTAGAAGATGTTGGTAACGGTATCTGGAGAGTCTTTTATCGTAAAATATTTTTAGGTTTCTTTGATGAAAAGAACATTAGAGATAAACAAGTATCAATTAGATTAAGTCAAAATCTAGTGTAAACAGACAAGCTTTAACTTTGTAAACAGGGAAGCTTAACGAACATCTAGTACGTTAAACCTTCCTCCTTTACACTTTTAAAGCTTCCTTGTTTACACTTTCCGATATTAACATTTTCATCAAAATGGGAATATCATGGCTTGGAAAGTAAAAACAAAAATGGAACAGAAAGTAGAATTTATTTGCGAATGGAGAACTCAGAAGTACTCAAAATCATTGATCTGTAAGAAAAATACAAGCTATGGGAAGCTAAAAAACCCACCGTTTGTTGTTTAACTCTTTTGATGACGACCTTATCCCAAGTGTGGGTTGTTTGCTGCTGCGTTGGTGACAACACCTACAATACCAAAAACCAACTTGGGGTGTTGATTATTGGATGTGCTATTTACAAACCCCGCCAAATTGTATTACAATAACCCCAATAAGTATATAAGATAACATCAGGTTCAACCAACCACTAGTTACTTCTCCGACTCATCCGGTTGGAAAGTTGATGCACGTGTTGCATCGAGGATGGTATGTCCCATCTTATCACGTTTAGTTTGTAAGTAATTGGCGTTATGTGCATTTGGTTTTACTTCAATCGGAATACTTTCCACAATCTCTAAGCCATACCCCATCAAGCCAGCGCGTTTTTTCGGGTTATTACTAATCAACCTGATTTTTGAAACGTTTAAGTCACGTAAAATTTGTGCACCTACACCGTAGTCACGCTCATCCATTTTAAAACCTAACTTTACGTTGGCCTCTACAGTGTCATACCCTTCTTGCTGTAGTTTGTACGCTTTTAGTTTGTTAATTAAGCCAATCCCCCTTCCTTCTTGGTTCATGTATAACACCACTCCTTTGCCCTCATCATTCACCATCTGCATGGAGTTATGAAGCTGTGACCCACAATCACAACGGAAAGACCAAAAAATATCACCCGTCACACAAGAAGAATGTACACGAACCATTACCGGTTCATCAGGTGCCCAATCGCCTTTTTTAAGTGCTAAATGTACATCACCGGTATTGGTTTGTTTGTAAGCAATTAATTCAAAGTCACCCCAGTTGGTCGGCATTTCTACGGCTACCTCGCGGCTTATCAACGATTCTTTTGTTAACCGGTATTCGATTAAATCTTTAATGGTGATGAACTTCAAGTTGAACCTTTCAGCTACTTTTACCAAATCCGGTACGCGCGCCATGGAGCCGTCTTCATTCATGATTTCCACCAGCACCCCTGCGGCTTGAAAACCAGCTAAACGCGCTAAGTCTATGGATGCTTCAGTATGACCTGAACGTCTTAATACACCACCTTTTTTGGCTTTCAAAGGAAAAATATGCCCTGGGCGGCCAAGGTCTTCAGGTTTGGTGTTGGGGTCTACTAATGCTTTAATAGTTTTTGAGCGGTCACTTGCAGAAATACCTGTAGTACAACCATGCCCATTTAAATCAACTGACACTGTAAAAGGCGTTTCATACGTAGCTGAATTTTTGCCCACCATCAAGTCCAAATCCAACGCTTCACATCGATCTTCCACCAATGAGGCACAAATTAATCCACGACCATGAGTGGCCATAAAGTTGACAATTTCAGGAGTAATGCATTCTGCTGCACAAATGAAATCACCTTCATTTTCTCTATCCTCATCATCTACTACGATAATAACTTCACCTGCTTTAATAGCTTCAATCGCCTCTTCAACCGTATTAAATTTCACGTCACTCATTATTGGTTTCTTTGTGTTGGTGTCCAAATGTTTGTTTTTACTCCTGTAAGGAATTTTATTAGCCCATTTAATAGCGCCAAATTCATCCATATAAAATGGCTTACGAATCGTAAACCATAAAAATGGATTTTTAGTTTTCTAAATAGTGAATCTATCAAAGGTAATAACAGAAAAGCTATTTCCCCTAAAAAAGCAAGCTTATAAATTAGGTGATATGTTTGTAAATAAAACGAAGTTGCCAGCATAAAAAGTAAAAAAATTGGTCCTAACCAACGTGCTACTTTGTGCGAGAAAAAAGCAAAAGCAACTCCTTTGAATGGATTAGCCAACAGCCCTGAAAATCGTTTAAGGTTTTGGAAATTACCGATTGAGATCCGAGTTTTCCGTCTAAATTCTTCTGAAATTTGGTTACTCACGTCCTCATAAGCTTTTGCTTCCAATTCCATGATGACTTGCTGGTTGTTTTCTAACACCGCCATGGTGATATAAAAATCATCCACCGTAAATTTTGAAGGTACGGGCGCATAACTTGCTCTTCGAATGGCATATACCCCACCAAAGGTACCAATCATGGCTCCCCAGATGACTCCTTCATTGTATTTCATAGAATTTTCTCCTTTGAGATACGTTTTTTCCTGATGAGAAATTCCGTCTTTTTTAAGGTTAGAGTTTAAAATATTACCACCGACAAGCCCAATAGATTCATTTTTAAAGTGTTTAATCAACTCAAAAAAAGTAGTTGGAGTAAAAAAGACATTGGCATCTGTAATGATTAATATTTCGTGAGCAGCATCGGCAGCTAACTGATTAATGATCCCGGGCTTTCCGGTTCTTCCTGCAAACCTCTTCAGTTTTAATTGAGGGTATTGTTCTTGATACTTTTTAATCATAGTATCAGTACCATCATTACTGGCATCTGAGCCGATTAAAAACTCAATTTTATCAATTGGGTATTTGGTGTCAAAGGTTGTTTTAATTTTTTCTTCGATAACTAACTCTTCATTGATAGACAGCTAATAAAATAGAGATGTTAGGTAACGAATCCTTAGGAGAAAATATGTGTTGATTTTGTTGTTTATTTTTCGCTAAAAAATTCAGAATTACTAGGGTACAACACATACGTATGTACTAAAAGAAAAAAGCTTGACCAGAAAATAATTTCTGTGATTAGAATCATTTGCTAATTAATTGCTTATAGAAATCAACAAGTCCTTTTACTGTTGCTTCATTACTATATTCCCGAGTGACTAACTCGTGTGCATTGTTACCCAACTCCTTGATTTTCGGTTCATTGTTTAGCAAGATAAGAATCTTTGAGGCAAATTGTTTTTCAGAATCAGCAATTTCGATGTGTTGTGCCGTTTTCATAGTTAATACCTTCTGCTCCAACGGTGGTACTTACGATTGCTTTATGTGCTGCAAACCCTTCAATAATTTTTACCCGCATGCCACTGCCCGACTTCAGTGGTACTATCATAATCTCTTTGCTATTCATGAAGTCTGCAGCATTATTGACCTCTCCAGCAACAAACACATTATTTTTCCCATGATATGCGTTGACCCAATCAGGGATGTCACGCCCAGCAATATGAAAGGTTGCTTTGGGTTGCTCTGCTAAAACTAGTGGCCATACGGACTCTACAAACCACTTCACTCCTTCCTGGTTAGGCATCCAGTCTAAGGATCCTAAATGAAAAACGGATTGACGCTGTGGTTTTACTTCACTTATCAAAACGGTTGGTGTCTACACCCACTGGAAGCACATATTGTTGTTTGGCGCCTAATTTCTCAAACGTTTGAGCATCAATTGCTGTGATAGGAATGATGGCATCAAATTGTGGTAATACTTGTTGTTCGTATTTTTTTAAACGCTTTGCTAAACTATTCAGATATGCTTTTTTAAACCCTTTTGCTCCTTCTGCTACTCGTTGCCAAATTTGATGTTCGACATTATGCTGTCGCAAGGTACACGGGGTGTTGGGGGCATATTTTCGAGCTACGTCCAAATACATGCTAGTAAACAAGCCGTCAAAATGGATGACATCAAATGTTTCCTGGGTTAAAATGTCTTTTAGTTGCATTGCTGAATTTTTCACTGACAAACCGCTCTACATGATAGGACTGTGAACCCAACAGATTCAATAGGGCTTTAATTGGCTTAATCCTATTATCAATATCAACCGTGAACACTTTACCTAACGAAGTAATATCGGGCGGTAATGGGTTGACATAATGTTTGGTGGTGTTGTAGGAAAGTACTGTCAAGTCATGTCCTTGATCAGACAAACCTTTTACTAAGTTATAAAGTGCTATTGCTCCACCGTCTTTTAGGGGAAATGGAACTCGAAATAGAATAGTTAATATTTTCAAATGCTAACGAATTACCTCAGTGAAGAAAGTGTTGTAAAGTTTTTCTTAAACGAGTAAACATCTTCTGGAGTACCTAAAATAATCATAAAGTCACCTTCTTTCATCACTGTTCTCGAATTTGGGTTAAAGGTATAACCGTTTATTTTCGACTTGTGACACACAAATGTTACACGACAAATTTCTTTGACATCCATTTCACTAATGCTTTTTCCTTTAAATTCTTCCTTATAATCGTCATAGGAATACTCTTCTAACTTCAACTTGACTTCGCCTTCACCTGTTAACAAGTTTAAAAACTCAATTATTTCAGGTTTTTGAACCATCATGGCCATGTAGTTACCTCCAATTTCATCGGGGTTAACCACATAATCAGCTCCAGCAGTTTTTAGTTTACTTTCAGCAGCGTTACTAATTGAACGTGCTATTATTTTAATTTTGGGGTTAATTTCTCGAGCAGTAAGTGTCACAAACACATTGGTGGAGTCAATTGGTATACAAGCCATTAATGCTCGTGCTCTTTTTATGCCTGCTTCTTCCAAAATTCGTTCATCAGTGGCATCTCCGATGATGTAGTTGATACCAGGCTCTTCTCCAAAAGCCCTTTTAATGACCTCTAATTTTGTATCAATCACAACAAAAGGTACATCTTCCTTTTTCAGTTCCATGACAGCTCGATAGCCATTTCGACCAAGACCACATACAATTACATGATTTTCTAATTTTCCCACTTGACGACCTAACATATACTTTGTAAATATATCCCTCAATTCTCCCCCATACAAGTATTTTGATAAAACCGCCACGACATAGGCAAAAAGGCTAAGGTTTAACATAAAATAAACAATTGAAAAAATTTTCCCTGCATGGGAAAGCTCACGGATTTCACCAAATCCTACCGTACTAATTATCATCGCAGACATATACATGGAGTCGACTAATCCATAGCCTTCTAACCACTCATAACCAATCGTGCCTATAATTAGACTTAAAACCAGTGACCCAAAAGCCCAAAAAAGTTGCTTAAAACGATTACCTGATTTTATTAGTCATATTAAACTATTGTTACGTTACCGAGCTGTTTTGCGATCTGCATTTCAAAAGCTTTCAAGTGTAAATGTTTTTGTTGTAAAATATCCACTTCATTATCATTAGCTTCATGTTGAAGCTTATGCATGTTCTCTGCAATCATCTTTCGTACATTACGCCATTTCAAACGAAGAATCGTAAAAAAAGTAGCGGTATCTAAATGGTCTTTTTCCAGCTTCACATAAATCTGATGGCGACTCCATTGGTCGCTCATGGTATAGGGATCAGCAATTAAGCCAATTACTTCATCACGTACTTTATCATCTTTATACTCAAAGAAAGAATGAGGCATCAATAATTTCAGAACGAGAACGAGCAGCACGAAACTCTAAAATAATTTGTCCATAAATGGGCGAACAAAATTCTTCTAAATCATCAATTTCATCGAGTAGATATTCTGACACAGAGCTATCTTCACTGACTTTTTCAGTGCCATAATTCAAAAGAATACGTGCCAACTCACGTTCTTGTCCAACAACAATGCTTTTCTCATCCAGAGGTGTTTCCACAGCTTCTTCCTGAGTAGGAAGCACTTCTGGATAAAGTGTTTCGGAAGCTTCTTTCCGCTTTTCTGACGCTTTTGTTTTGTTAAACTCCTGAACTAAAACAGTCTCAGAAATATCTAACAACCGTGCACATTGTTGAAAATAGACGGTTCGCGTAATCGGGTCTGGTATTTTACCAATACTTTGAACAATTTCTCGAATCACTTCAGCCCGCTTTACGGGATCGTTGTTGGCTTCGGAAAGAAAAAGCTCGGTTTTAAAGGTGATAAAATCCTGACGTTCCTTTTTTATAAATGCACGAAATGCTTCACCACCATTTTTGCGGGCATAACTATCAGGGTCTTCTCCTTCAGGAATTAAAACCACGTGCACATTAAGCCCCTCCTCTAAAATTAGATCAATACCACGTAATGAGGCTCGAATACCAGCGGCATCACCATCGTATAGCACAGTGATGTTTTTGGTATAGCGTCCAATCAGTTTGATTTGATCAGTGGTTAACGATGTCCCACTCGAAGCAACCGTATTTTCGATACCTGCTTGATGTAAGGAAAGCACATCCGTATAACCTTCCACCAAAAAACAATTGTCTTCATTTCGAATTTGCTGTTTGGCTTGAGAAATGCCATACAAGATTTTACTCTTGTGGTATACTTCTGTTTCGGGCGAGTTGATGTATTTGGGCTGCTTCTTATCATTCGTTAGAATTCGAGCACCAAAAGCAATTACTTTACCCGTCAGGTTATGGATAGGAAAAATTACACGACCCCGAAACCGGTCATAGATTTTTCGTTTGCCATCATCTTTACTTAAAACAAGTCCTGCTTTTTCAAGTATTTCAATGTTGTATTGTTTCTTTTCTGCCTCTTTTAACAAAGCATCCCATTGATCGAGACTATAACCCAAATCAAATTTATCGATGATATCGGGTGTAAAACCTCGTTCCTTAAAATAACTAAGACCAATTGATTTGCCTTCTTCATGATTTAGGAGCGTGTCTTTATAAAAATCTTTTGCAAAGTTGAGCACAATAAAAAGACTCTCTCGCTCAGTACGCTGAATAATGTCTTCAGGCGTTTCCTCAGCTTCTTTTATTTCAATATTGTATTTTTTGGCGAGGTATTTCAAAGCTTCTACGTAGCTTAGGCCCTCCACCTCCATCACAAACTTAATGGCATCGCCTCCTTTTCCTGAACTAAAATCTTTAAAAATTTCTTTGCCAGGAGATACAAAAAAAGAGGGCGACTTCTCATCCACAAAAGGACTTAAGCCCTTATAGTTGGTGCCACTTTTTTTCAAATCCACAAAATCACCGATGACTTCTACAATGTCAGCAGCTAATTTTATTTGATCTATGGTTTCCTTGGGTATCACGTGAATTCTCCTCTTTACAAAGTTAAGAATTTTATAAAGGAAGGATGGATAAGTAGGTTAATTAATCCTCATTCTCCATCAAAGAGCATTATAAACTGTAAGAACTAGTAAAGAGTTACAAATCCCCTAATTGTGGTCGAATTACAATCTCTTCCACGACCGAGTTAGGTGACATTTTATAAGCACAGATCAATGAATCAGCCACATCATGAGGTTTCATAAACCGTTCTTCAGGCAACTCCACGCCTTCCCAGCTTGAGGTATAGGTTGCACCGGGCAAAATAGCAGTCACTCGAACACCATGTGCTTTCATTTCTTCACGCAACACTTTCGTCATTCCGTGCATAGCAAATTTAGAGATGCAATAGGAACCACCATTTTCATACGCTGTGATGCTTGCTGTAGAGCAAATATTAAAAATATGTCCTGATTTATTTGCCTTCATATCTCCAATAAGACCACGAGTAAGGTGGTAGGCACTATATAAGTTAGTTTCTATCATTATTTCTAATGCCCCCTCTTCTTCTTCGTGTATTTTACCAGGAATGAATACCCCTGTATTGTTGACTAAAACAGCTACATCTTGCTTTAAACCCACTACAAAGTTCACAAAATCAGCTACTTCTTTTCGTTTAGACAAATCAGCAACACAGCTGTTGCATGTAATATTAAATCGGCTTTCAAGATCAGATTTAAGCGCTTCAAGTTGCTGTGGGTTGCGTGAACATACTGCCAAATCAAATCCTTCATTGGCAAATTTTTCAGCGATTGCTTTTCCTATCCCTCTTGTTGCGCCTGTTATTACTGCTAATTTTCTCATTCCTACACTTTCAGGTTTTAAAATTCACTATTCTTGGTAAAATAGCATGAATATTTTTTATAATTGTACCCTGTGAGTACAATTGGTAAATATTTCCTGTTTCTTGTTAGCTTTTTTCAAAATCGAGAAAAATTTCGCGTCTATGTGTCGCTGTGTTTTGAAGAAGCTGTATCCCTTGGGATCAACTCTATTTTTATTGTAGCGATTACCTCTTCTTTTATTGGAGCAGTAACTGCCATACAGACGGCTTACAATATGATTAGCCCTTTAATCCCCCCCTACATTATAGGTACAATTGTAAGAGACATGACCGTGTTAGAGTTAGCTCCAACTATTATATCTATTGTTTTAGCTGGTAAAGTGGGGTCTAACATTGCTGGAGAACTGGGCACCATGCGCATTTCAGAACAGATTGATGCACTTGAAGTTATGGGGATCAATTCGGCATCGTATTTAGTTTTACCGAAAGTTATTGCCGCGCTAATCACCTTCCCATTACTGGTTATTCTTTCCACTTTCTTGTCCATTTTTGGAGGCTATGTGGCTGGCACCCTATCGGGAGTCATCACAGAATATGAATATATTTATGGAATTCGGTATGATTTTATCGCCTTCAATATTCCTTTTGCATTAATTAAATCATTTGTATTTGCTTTTCTTATTACAACTATATCAGCTTACAAAGGCTTTTTTACACGTGGCGGAGCATTAGAAGTTGGTGTTGCTAGTACAAGTGCTGTAACCAATAGTTGTATTGCCATCTTATTAGCTGATTATTTACTCGCTCAACTTTTATTATGATTGAAGTACAAAACATAAAAAAAGCATTTAACGGTAAAGAAGTACTTAAAGGCATTTCTGGTAAGTTTATGCAAGGAAAAACCAACCTTATCATTGGAGCTAGCGGTACAGGAAAAAGTGTTTTATTAAAAAACATTGTTGGCTTAATAGCACCCGATGAAGGTGAAGTGTTTTATGATGGCAGAAACTTTACTACTGGTGATAGTGAATTAAGAAAAGACATTCGCAGAGAGTTAGGCATGTTATTTCAAGGTAGCGCACTTTTTGACTCTAAAACCGTACTTCAAAATGTTCAATTTCCTCTGGACATGTTGACCAACACACCGAAAGATGAAAAATTAGACCGTGTTAATTTTTGTTTAAAACGTGTGGGGCTTGAAAATGTAAATCACTTGAAACCATCAGAAATAAGTGGTGGAATGCAAAAACGCGTGGGTATTGCTCGAGCAATGGTGTTAAACCCTAAATACTTATTTGTGGATGAACCCAACTCGGGGTTAGATCCACAAACGTCAATTACGATTGATGAACTGATTCAAGAGATTACGTATGAGTACAATACCACTACGGTTATTGTGACGCATGATATGAATTCAGTAATGGGTATAGGTGACTATATTATGTATCTCAATAAAGGAGAAAAACTTTGGGAAGGATCTAAAGAGGCTATATTAGATACTGAAGTACAAGAACTCCAAGACTTTATTTTTTCAAGTAAATTAGTTCGAGCACTTAAAAAGTAAACGCGAACGAGAAGAGAAGTTGGATTAAGCATTTAACTGTGTCTTATACATCGGTAGAGTGATATAAAAAGTAGTTCCCTGCCCCTCGGTTGTTTCAAACCAAATTCGTCCACCTGCTTGCTCTACACCGCGTTTTGCAAGAGCCAAACCAATACCTGAACCTGTGAACTTGGTGCTAAAATTAGGCATAAACACTTTGTCTTGAATTTCTTTTGGGATTCCAATCCCGTTGTCTTTAAAAATCAACACTGCCTCTTGAATTTCATTCACATACATTTCAATGTTAATTATCGGTTTTCTATCATCAGGAACAGCCTGAATACCGTTTAAGATTAAATTTGTAAATACCCTGCCCATCATTTTTTGATCTGCATAGGCTTCTACTGGTGACACAGGTATTTTAAGTTTAACTTCTACATCATTTCTATTTTTATATAATTCACCTATATCATACACTAATTGCGTCAGGTTAAATTTCTCAATTATTGGTAAAGGCATTTTAGCAAAGGTTGAAAAAGAAGTTGCAATATCACTTAAGGTATCTACCTGTTGTAAAAGTGATGCCAGGGCTTCTTGTGATGGATCTGTTGTTGAAAGAATACGTTGTAAGTGTTGAATTTTCAACTTCATAGGAGTCAACGGATTTTTAATTTCATGAGCTACTTGTTGTGCCATTTCTTTCCAAGCTGACTCTTTTTCATTTTGGGCTAATGCTTTTTTACTATCCTCCAACTTTTCAATCATCAAATTATACTCTTGCACTAATACACCTATTTCATCATGTGTATTCCATTCTAATTTTTCATTTTCACCGCTAAGTGTTGTTTTTTTCAACTTCTGAGAAATTAAACGAAGTGGATAGGTTAAGATTTTTAGAAGCAAAAAATGAAAGAATCAATATCAAGATAAAGAGCAATTGTGAAAATATTAATGATACTAGAAAAAACAGCAATTTTTTTATCATTTAACTCATACTTCGAATTGTAAAAAGGTATGCTTAATATACCTAAAACCTCTCCTGAATCTTGTAAGACCATACTAACATACACACTCTTGAATTTAAACCCTCCTATCATCTCATCGAGCAAAACCATTTTATGTTTTGTCTGAAAAATATTAAACATAGCTTCAGGGTTGAGTTGCTTTGATAATAAATTTGCTTCATAGATTAATGGCTGTGTGGTGGTCATTAATCGCCCAGAGACATCAAACAAATTAATATCTGACTCGCTGTATTTTGTTAACCGCTGAATCGATGATTGAAAGTCTTCTTCAGAAAGTTCTCCTGCTTTGTATTGCTCTAAATAACTAATCAAATTTGCTGCAATACTTTCCGCTTTATTTTGAAAAGTTGTCTTCTAACTCAAGTTTATAGGTTGAATTAATAATACTAAGGTAGTAATACTCACTACAATTAATGGAAACAAATAAGCTAAATTCAAATAAATATGAATTTTGGTTGAATAGTTTATGGACTTGTCGAAAAGCAGGAACAAGTGTCGCAAGAAGCATTAAAAGAAATATCGAGAGGATAAACACTAAGAAAAAAAACGAAAAATTAGTGCTAAAAACTGCAATACGTGTATCTGGTGATGACACAATCACTTTTTTTCCGTTTGGTGCTTCAAAAGCATAATGATGAAAATTTCTGTAATAAAACTCTTTGTTATCCTCTACGAATACCTCTTCCATTTTCTTAAGCACCTGATCATCATAGTTAAACTCACCAGCACTATACATTAGCTGGTTATCATCATAAACGGCATAGTTATATGATTTTTTTAATACTGGACTTAAATATTTTTTGTTTTGCAATAGAATGGGATAAACACTGTTGGGATTTATTTTTTTAAGCGTGAGGTTAATCACTACATACCCAATTCTGATCTTATTTTTCCGTAAGCGTTATAAATTTGAAATACTTACTCTGATTATCATCTTTATAATTATTCATAAAAAACAATCGATCAACTTCTGTTTTAAACATGGGTTGATTGTATTTACTGAATAAGTCATAATAATCACTGGGTAATTTATTTCTATAATAAGGACTTCCATTTACATCATACAACATGATGTTTGTCTCATATTTATCAAAATAATTACTAATGTACGATTGCTTTATTTTTTGCAAAACTAAACTCTTAGAAGAGAACGGTTTAGTCATGATATCTTTAATGAAATGCGTCTTCTTCAATCTCCTCACTTAACTCACCTAACAAAAATTCACCTTGGTAGTCGCGGTGAAAAACCAACTGTTCAGCAAAACGCTCTTTATTTAAAAATTCATTTTGTTGGGACTTTTTAAATATTACTATTGCACCTATTCCTGCACAGGTTATTGAGGTTAGAATCAGGTAGACATAAATACCATAACGAAAACGTTGAAACTGAACAAAAAGCTGGTGAAAATAAACAACAAACAGATAGGTAGCTTGTAAAATGATTACTAAGACACTGATTTTAAAAAAAAGCTCAATGATTAAAATTGACAGAAATAGCGAACACAAAAACAACCATAAAACCTGCTTAGAAAATTGATTATTCAGCTTAAAAATTAATTTTAGAAGGAGTCGATTCAAAAAGAAAAAAATAAAAATCAAACATAAAACCATCATCAAATAAAAGAACTCGAAAAAATTAAAATCTATTTTTTGGGTGATATCGTATTCCCATTGTGAATTATCATATAAAATTTGTAATGCAACATAAAACAACACAGCAGAACCAAAACTTATTATAATCAAAAATGGAGTAATGAAAATACGTTTGTTCGTTGATATTTTTGAAAAATTTTTATAAAAATCAGAATGGAGAATGGTAGAATACAACAAAAAAACAACCATTAAAACCACCAACAAATTAAACACAAAATCTCCTATAGAAGGGAAAAGGGATGAATAGGCAAAATACTTAGCATCAAAAATTTGAGAATCCACAAATTTAGAAGGAAACTCAACCTGCAGCATTAATGCCCTAATTAATATCAACCCACCAGTTAATACCAATTGTGATGAAACAAACTTGTGCTTTTGATATAACTCCCGTGCATGTATAGATACATATAGGACGAGTAAAAAGAAACCCAATGAAACACTGATAATCCAAAAATCATTTACCCTTCCCACGAGTTTTGATTGAGGTAAAAAACTAAAAGAAACCACAAACACCTTATCATCAATCAAAAGATTATACAAACCTTGCTTAGGTTTGGTATGAATTTCTACTTCGTTATTTTGAAATATATCTGGATTAAAGTGTGATTTCAGATAATTGTTCTGGATTTGATAATGTATAAAAAGGGGTAATGCATGAATAATCTCAAAATTACTTGAGCCACTAGTTGTCTTTTCTTTATGCAGTAAATAAACTCCGAACTTCCCCGTTACTACTTTCCATAAAAAATCACCTTCAAAGGAATTGGTGTTAAATGCTACTTTTTGATCTGACCAATAAACTAACGTGCCATTTTTTAAAACATAAAATGGCACATCGCTTTCATAGGATTGTTTAAATAGTTTTAAGGGAGATGTATTTTGTTGTGTCAATTCTTCAATAAGAAAATTAACATCAGTCCTAATTTTATCAACTTCCTCATCGAGTCTCTTGTTGATTTTCTTAGCTTTTAATTTAAAAACAAAAGCATTTTTATCTTCTACATCAATTTCTTGATAATTATAAAAAACATACGAAAGCCCCAGCAAGAGTATTCCACATAATAATATTAGAAATTTGATTCGATCTTTTTTCAACTAGATTTAGCGTATGATATAATTAATTCTGCTGTGCGTTCAGAAGCACCTTCGTCTCCCATTAATGATCTAACTTCCTCATAGCCATCAAATATTTTCTGTCGATGCGATTCATTATTAATCATTTTTTTTAATTCGTCCAATAAATTATGTGGTGTAAAATCATCTTGAAGTAATTCTTTTACAATTGCTCTATTCGCAATTAAATTAACTAAAGATACAAACTTCACTTTAATAAGCATTCGGGCGATTGAAGCTGAAATAAAACTTGTTTGATAACACACTACCTGAGGTACTTTAAACAAGGCTGTTTCAAGAGTTGCTGTGCCTGAACACACAATCGCATAGGTAGACTTGCTTAACAAATCGTAAGTCTCATCACACACAATATGAATATTGTCATTTCGTTCAAACTGTCGGTAATACGTCATCGGTAAGTGCGTAACAGCTCCTATTACATATTGAAAGTCAGGAAACACATTAATCACACTCATCATTAAATAGAGATTGCGCTCAATTTCTTGCTTTCTACTTCCTGGTAATATTGCAATAATTGGTTTGTCTGATAAGCGATGTTTTGTTCTGAAATCTTCTGAAGGAGTAAACGCCTTTATCTCATCCAACAGTGGATTTCCTACATAGTCTATTTTGTAGTCGTATTTATTAAAAAAATCCGTTTCAAAAGGAAGAATACAATACAAATGATCTACATAGGCTTTGATTTTATAGGCACGTTTTTCATTCCAAGCCCAGGCTTTAGGTGAAATATAATAGTGTACTTTCATACCCCGTAGTTTTGCCCATTTGGCAATCCGCATATTAAAACCTGCAAAATCAACTAATAATAACACATCAGGTGCATAGTTTTCAATCTCTTGCTTTGTTTCTTTAATAATTTTTAAAAACTTAAATACACTAGCTAGAATTTCAGCAAACCCCATAACAGAGAGTTTTTTATAGTGAAGAAAGACTTCTCCTCCTTCCGCCTTCATCATGTCGCCACCAATAATTCGAAACGTTGCATTAGCATCTTTTTTCTTAAGCTCCTTCATTAAAAAAGAAGCATGTAAATCTCCCGACCGTTCTCCTGCTATTATAAAATATTTCATTCGCTACTTACTCTCCAAAATACTCCACAAAGTTACGAGGAGTTTCGTACAACTTAATACTATGCAATTTTACACCTTCTTTTTTTTCAATCAAAGGTTGAATTAAGCGCCATATTTCAATAGTGAAGTTTTCAGTGCTTGCCAGTTTCCCCTGCATAAAATCAACATCTATATTCAAATTTTTGTGGTCTACTTTATTAATCAAATTTTCTCTCAGCAACCCACTTAACTCCTTAATATCCATCACATAACCTGTTTCAGGATGTGGATTTCCTTTAATGGTAACAAACAATTCATAGTTATGACCGTGCCAATTTTCATTTGCACATGGTCCGAAGATAGTTTCATTTTTTTCCTTAGACCATGCGGGGTTATACATTTTATGAGCAGCATTAAAATGCTCTTTACGCGTTATGTAAATCATTTACTGAAGTGATATTTTCGATTGAACAACAAATATAAAAAGAATGGCACACCAATGAAGGATGCAACCAACCCTACTGGTAAACCAACTTCGGGTACAATAAGTTGAGCAATCCATTCACATGCCAACATAAAACCTGCTCCAGCAAGAGCAGTAAAAACCAACACAGAACGTGAACTTAAACCTACAAACGCCCGAGAGAAGTGTGGAACGATTAAACCTACAAACCCAATTGGACCGCAGTAAGCAACCACAACACCTACTAATAAGGCTGAAAAACACAACAATAGAATTTGCAATTGCCCCACATTTGCCCCCAGCTGTTTCGCCTTGGTGTTGCCCATCATCAAAATCAATAAATGACGGTGAATGAAAGACGAAGCCACCAAAACGACCACCAACAATACTAACAATAAAGGAATCTGTTGCCACTGCGTTTTTTCGAAACTCCCCATAGCCCAAAACAAAATTGAACGAAGTTTTGCTGTTGAATCGGAGTAGTAGACAATTAAACTGGTGCAAGCTGTCAACAGCGAAGAGACACTGACTCCACCGATTATTAATATCAAGGTATTGATTTGCCCTTTTTGTTTACTTAAAACCACTACTAACAAAGTTGAAAGCATGCCAAATACAAAGCCGTAAAAGGGTAACACATAGAGATAAGGAAGTATTGCTGGCAAAAATCCTGAAATGGTTAAGTTAACGCCTAAGGAAGCACCACTGGCAGTACTAATTAAATAAGGATCAGCCAAGGGGTTGTTCACCAATTGCTGCATCATAAACCCTGCTAAAGCCAACGAAGCACCCGCTAATGCTGCCATCACAACTTTAGGCAAGCGTAACTCATGAATTACCGTGAGTTGATATCCATCGGGTAAATCGCCTGACAAATAGGCTAACAAAGTTGTAAATGAAATATCATCACCCACTAACACTACTTGTGTTGCTAAAAAAAGTAACAAGAGCATAGCTAGTGACCATATAATTGGTTGTGGGATTTTCATTTAGTTCTACTTCAAAGCTTCTCGTTTTCTAATTTTACGCATTTCTTTTATCAACTCCACAAAACGAGGGCTCGGCCTAGCAGCTAAGTCGCCATCTAAAGGGTAAATATTTTTTTGTTGATAAGCTTTCATCGACCGCAATTCAGGATATAACTCAAAAAAAGTAGTATCTAATGCTTCAAAGTCATAGCCTAATAAATAATCCGGGTTAAGCCTTAATAACATACTTCGTGATACTTGTGGATAGCTACCTAACGATGAATCTATAGCATTTTGAAAACCTGCTATTTCTAACAATTCATCAAAAAACGAAGTTGTACCGTAGACATAGATTGGATCAATAGAAATTAATGTTACAGCAGATAATGAAGATTTAGGAATAACCAGCGAATCTGATTTATAATTCATGATTTGTAATTCATCTTCTTTAATTAATGCTTCCCCTTTCACCTTAGCGCCTATCAGTTGGGACACTTCTCTTATTGTTGCATGCAACTTTTCTATTGAATTGATTTCATATAACAACACTGGAATGCCTAATTGTGTTAGCTTTTCAGCCGTTTCTGGTGGAGTAATTTCACTATTGCTGATGATGAGGTCTGGATTAATTTTTAGGACTTTTTCCAAATTCACGGATGGATAGACCTGGACTTTAGGTAAACTTAAACAGGCAGCTGGGTAATCACATTGGTCTGTTCTGCCGACAATGCGTTCTGGAGGAAGTAATTCAAACAACACCTCCGTCATTGAAGGCGATAAAGCCATGACTGTTTGAGCAGCCTTATTGACTTCCACTGTTCGCCCTGTGCCATCGATAATTGTTTGTGTATGGGTTGTTTTTTGCTCCGAAGTCTGGCAAGAAAACAAAACAGTGAAAATTAAAACCAGGGCTATTTGAATGCTATTCTTTGGTAAGAATAAAAATCGAGACGAGGGAAATCTGTGATTGGAGTAAACAACAACCGAGACATCCGTTTCAACAGTTTCCGTTGGTGAGGACACCAACCGAGGTGCTATGAAGGGGCTGTTCTTCGGCAGTACAGACTCATTTTGATTTGTAAAAACATTAACCATGGTACTCGTCTTGATTCTTGACTCTTGTTTCTTGTTTTTCAAAAACCCAATTTCTAGTTTCACATTTCGAGTTTCAAAATTAAACCTCCTATCTTTGTCCGCTGCCCTATTCATTGAAGCAGCGAAATTAACGAATCGTAAACGAAAACCACGTTTTTAAATGATAGTTGTAACAGGTGCTGCCGGATTTATAGGAAGCTGCATGATAAGCAGGCTCAATCAAGACAATTTTAACTACATCATCGCTGTTGATGATTTTAGTAACCCTGAGAAAAACCTTAATCTGGATGGGAAAACTATTCAGGAACGCGTTGATAGGAAAGACTTCTTCAACTGGCTACAACGTGATGAAAACTGGCGATATGTTGAATTTATCATCCACCTTGGTGCTCGAACAGATACTACAGAGTTTGACACAACCATTTTTGATGAACTGAATGTCGAATATTCAAAGAAAGTATGGCAAGCATGTATTGACCACCAAATCCCTCTGGTTTATGCATCTTCAGCAGCAACATACGGTTTAGGTGAATTCGGTTATGAGGACCGTGAAGACATTCAAGCGCAATTAAAACCTCTGAACCCCTACGGAGTTTCTAAAAACGACTTTGACAAATGGGCACTTCAACAAGACAAGAAACCTTTCTTTTGGGCTGGATTAAAATTTTTTAATGTGTACGGCCCAAATGAATATCACAAAGGGCGTATGGCTTCTGTAATAATGCATGCTTATAATCAAATCGGTAAAACGGGGAGTATGAAGTTGTTCAAATCACACAATCCTGACTTTAAAGATGGTGAACAAATCCGGGATTTTATCTATGTGAAAGATGTGGTTGAAATCATACTCTTCTTAATTCATCACCGAAAAGATTCGGGTTTGTACAATGTAGGAACTGGCGAAGCACGTACATTTCTTGATTTAACAAAAAGTACCTTTGAAGCTATGGGAGTTGAAGAAAACATCAGTTTCATGGATACCCCTGAAGACATTCGCGACAAATACCAATACTTCACTGAAGCAAACATGAACAAACTTCGAAAGATTGGTTACGACAAACCGTTTACTTCATTGGAAGATGGTGTAAAAGATTATGTCTCCAATTACTTGAAAGAAAAGAAGTATTATTGAGTAGAAAAAGTAAAGTAGAAAGATATAGGACTTGAAGATATCTTCTCATTACTAAAAAAGCTGTAAGCCTTTAGCTCTTTGATTAAAGCAAAAGTGAGAAGCAACACGAAAGTATCTCTCGCATTTAACTAGTCCAATACTCAAATCCCAAAAACATGACTGACATAGCTCTTTATCAACTAAAGTTTCCAATTGGGGAGTTTAAAAAACCTGAAGTTATTGATAATTCATTAGTCAAACAATGGATTAAAGAGATTCAAGTATTTCCTGATAAAATAAAAACAATCACCGATGATCTTACACCTGAACAACTCAACTTACACTACCGACCAAATGGTTGGTCAATAAACCAAGTGGTTCATCATTGTGCAGATAGTCACATGAATAGTTATATTCGTTTCAAATTGGCTTTAACAGAAGATGCCCCAACTATAAAACCTTACTTCGAGGAACGTTGGGCAGAACTTGATGACGCTAATGACAATGACATTTCAAATTCTATTGCCTTAATAATTTCTCTGCATGCAAAATGGGTTAAGCTGTTGAAAAGACTTTCACCTGCTGAATTAAAAAGAGAATTTATTCATCCAGAGCATGGCAAACGATTTTCTTTGGAAGAAACGATTGGCACCTATGCTTGGCATGGTAACCATCATCTGGCACATATTGAACTTGCTTTGAAGAAAAATGAATGAAGTAGAGGGTAGAAAGACCGTGAGTATAAAGTAGAAGGATAAAGACCTTGAATCTAACTGAGAGTGTTTACAAAGTCTAATCATCTTATATCTAATTACTCGTTACTAACGACTCAATATGCCTTTGCTTAAAGTAAAACTAAAATCCAATGTTAACATATCTAAAAATCTAACATCTATACAGTCTACAGTACTCAATACTCTTTACTCATACTCACTACTCAAACAACATGACACCCAATACCATACTAACCATTATTATACTTATTACGGCTTTTGAATTTTGCCTTGAAACGATTTTAGATCTTCTCAACTTAAACCATAAGCCTGAGCAACTACCAGCCCCACTTGGAGGGTGTCTACTCAGAAGAAGAATACCATAAATCCATTGGTTACCAGAAAGTAAACACCTATTTCGGATTGCTTTCGTCCACCATTTCAACTGGATTGATGTTGTGTGTTTTTTATTTTGGTTGGTTGGGTTTGTTAAATGATTATCTAGCAAATTATACGAGTGGAATTTGGCTTTCGTTAGCTTTCTTTGGAGTAGCATATATCATTTCAGATGTTATTACGATACCTTTTGGGTTGTATAAACAATTTGTGATTGAAGCAGAAATTCGGATTCAATAAAATGACTATTGGGACCTATGTTCTGGATAAAATCAAAGGTTATTTCATTGCTGCTCTTTTAGGTGGGGTATTATTAGGTGCGCTTCTTTGGCTAATACAAAGTATTGGTACCAACTTCTGGATTTACTTTTGGGTGATTGCAGGTGTATTTATGGTGTTTATGAATATGTTTTACACCTCATTGATTGTACCTTTGTTCAACAAATTAACGCCACTTCGAAGATGGAGAGTTACGTCAAGCAATTACTGCTTACAGCAAAACAGTTGACTTTCCTTTGGACAACATTTATGTGGTAGATGGTTCGAAACGTTCTTCCAAAGCAAATGCCTACTTTTCAGGAATTGGGAAGAAAAAGAAAATCGTCTTATATGACACCCTTGATTGAAAATCAAACCACGGAAGAACTAGTAGCTGTATTAGCTCATGAAGTAGGCCATTTCAAGCGAAAGCATATTATCACGAGTATGGCTATATCTATTCTTCAAATGGGAGCTATTTTGTTTTTACTTTCTTTCTTTGTTGGAAGTGAAAACATTTCAAAAGCATTAGGTGCTTCTACGCTTCAAGTTCATTTGAACTTAGTCGCATTTAGTATTCTGTTCTCTCCTATTTCAACCATCATCGGAATTGTGATGTCGTTAATTTCACGAAAAAACGAATACGAAGCAGATGAATATGCAGCAACTACTTTCAGTAAAGAACACATTCAGAATGCCTTGAAAAAGCTTTCAAACCACAACATGACTAATCTCACTCCTCACCCTGCTTATGTGTTTGTGCATTATTCACACCCCACATTGCTGCAACGGTTAACGGCTTTAGAGAAGTATTAAAACTAATGTGTATACCCCACCAGATTCTTCACTACGCTCAGAATGACACCCTAAATTGCCTAAGAAAAGAATAAATAAAGCCAAAGTCCCACGAAAGCGAACTTCGAAAAAAAAGAGTCGTTTTCTAACTTCTAAGTTTTCTAAACTTGGGTTCATTGCTTTGTTGTTTATTGGCTACTTATGGTTATTTAAAATATAAAAGTCATGGAATTGGTACGGGGACTTATCTCGCTCATTCTTTCAGCTTAAAAAGAACACGTGATAATTACGGGACTAAACTGGAGGATTATGGTCGGCAGTTTAATATTTCACACACCTACCTCAAAGCCTTAGTAACCTTGGAGTGTTCTGGCCGCACAGATTTTGAACCACGGTTCGAAAAACATGTTTTTGAACAACTTAAACGTGTAAGAGATGGTCGAAAGAAACGTTATGGTTCCATCACTCGTCAAATTATTGGTGATGCTTCCGATGAAGCATTAATTAACTTAGCGACTTCATGGGGTCCTTTTCAATTGATGGGTTATCAATGCATTCCTTTAGGAGTAAATGTTTCTGATATTCGAGGAAAGGATGCTATCTATTGGGGCGTGTATTGGATTAATAAACGCTATGGGAAATACCTTGATAAAGGATTATACGAGGATGCATTTCACATCCATAACACAGGACAACCTGTCCCAAAAAATAACATCAGTCAAACCTATGACCCTAATTACATTGATAACGGCATAAAGTTTATGGAATATTTTAACCACATGAGCTATGAGTGATTTTAGAACAACTTTTAATATTCCAACCTACCCAAAATTACTTTCACATAAAGAAGGTGTTTTACTTATAGGCTCTTGCTTTTCTGAATCAATAGGTGATTTATTACACCTACACAAAGTACCTATAATGAGTAATCCCTTAGGTACTTTATTTAATCCTATTTCGATTTTTAAAGCCCTTGATTTTATCACGACAAACGCTACTCCTCATTCAAATTTCATTACTCAACAACAGGATATCTGGTTTCACTATGATGCACATTCTTCTATAAAAGGTGTCAACGAAGACGAATTACAAGCCAACCTTTTGCAGGCAATTAGACCATGCTGTCCGAATTTTCGAAATCATGTAAAACACTCATCATCACTCTAGGAACTGCCTTTGTTTATGAACACCTAGAAACGAATACTATCGTTGCGAATTGCCACAAAACACCTCAAAAAGCATTTGAAAAAAGGTTATTAACTGCAGAGGAAATCAATAAAGCAGTTTGAGCAACTATACCCTAACCTATCAACTTTTGAAAATATTATTTTTACACTTAGTCCTGTTCGCCACACCAAAGACACCATTCCACTCAATGCGGTAAGCAAAGCTATTCTACGAGTAGTTTGTCATGAGTTACAAGAAAAGTATGACAACGTAGATTATTTTCCTTCTTATGAATTGTTGATGGATGATTTGCGCGATTATCGGTTTTATAAAGATGATTTTATTCATCCGACTGATTTTGCTGTAAACTATGTATGGAATAAATTTCAAGAAACGTATTATTCGGAGAGTACCCGACATCTCTTCAAAGAAATAAAAGCGGATACAACAAAGTTTACTACACCAACCTTTTAATACAGAAACTGCAGCTCACTTAAATTCCAGAAAACGACTTTTACAAAAACTAGAGGCACTTAATGAGCAGGTTGATTTTTCGGAGGAAATAGCTGCTTTAAGGAAGTGATTTTTACTGGTTATATAACTTACCAAAATGTAACATGGTTTTGATTGGATTCCTACCTCATCCCTATATATAACTAACACATAATTAATTTTTTTAATCAGCAGGGTGACACTTTAAAATTGATGGAATAGAGGGTAAATAATTGTTTTACTAAAACCTTATAGACATGAAAAAATGCCTTTTATTATTTGCTTTAGCAGTTACTTCTATCACTGTTGCTCAACAATCCAACACGCATGATTCTGACATCATGTATAAAAAAGAAATCACTCAGAGCCGTTGACTTAAGAGAGCAACAAAACAAATCATTATTTGCACGTGGACATGAAATTACTCATATATTACTTGAAGCGTTAAAAGCTGGAGAAATCACCGCATACACTTCTGATTCGTTGACTAAAGAAATCAGTAAAAAAGAAGTATTTCAATTATTGGAAATTCCTTCTAATTCACCACCATAGACACGCAACATTACTGATCCGTGGGAAAAACAAGAAGCTATTGAAAAATTAAAAAACTACAAGCCAGACACGTATTCCGCTAAAGACTTGTATCAACTTGAAATTAAAGAGGACCTGTTATTTGATAAACAACATTCCGTAATGGAACAACAAATAAAGGCTATCACTTTATTTATTCCTGCTGGTCATCCTGACAATTTAAAGGGAATTCAACTGCCCATCGTAAGTTTTGATTATTCAGAATGCAGAAAACTGTTTACCAATAACCCTAACGCCATTTGGTACAACCCACAAAACGACCAAGAACACAAAAGTCTAGCTGATGCTTTTGATTTACGGTTATTCAGTTCTTACATCATCAAAGTTTCCAATCCTGATGATCACTATTTAGTAGATATTTATGGAGATGGAAAAGCAGGAATCATTGCAGCAGAAAATGCCGCGATGCAGCTAATGGAGTTTGAAAGCTATTTGTGGGAGAATTAAAATTCTAAATCTTATTGAATTAAAGGCTGTCTCAAAAGTTAAGAATCTATAGTGACAGCCTTTTCTTTATTACCTGGTCACCGTAACCGCTCCTGTCATAATTTTGGTAAACACTTCTTCAGGATCTCTCAGGTCTATCATGTAGTAGTATGTTCCCACTGGCACTGGTTCGGAGTCATACGTCCCATCCCATTCGTTGCCTACATAGTCACCATCTTTTTCGTACAACAACGCTCCCCATCGATTGTAGATTTGTACACACGCATCCGGGTATTTAATCAACGCTGCTATCTCCCACTTATCATTGATTTGATCGCCATTCGGACTAAAGGCATTTGGTATTAAAAACGGCTCTAACGAACGAATCAACAAACTATCCGTGTATTCACAGTCTGCCAGGGTGCTATTCACATCTCGCATGGTAGCTACCAGCTGATAGTTGCCTTTCTCTGGGGCCACTCCTATCATTTGATAGCCTGTTTGACTGATGATATCTATCCCTCTGGAATGGATCATAACTGACCGCATAATCGCCTTGTTCGTTGGGCGTGATTTGCACTGCAAATGGCTTGGTTTTATATACAATATATTCTTCAGCATTGAAGCTAAATCCGGTAGTGCCATATACGGTCACATCTACGGTGTTGGTGGCTGTAGCAGCCCCACATGCATCGTTGTTATTTACCTCTAAACTGTATCGACCTGCCACAGCTTTGCTTGCAACCAGATTTAATGGATTGGTATTGTTCGGGAGTACTTTCCCATCCCGTTTCCAAATATAGTTCGCTCGTATACTATCACTTGATAAGGAAAGAGGGGCTCCTGCACAGAGCTCAATCGTAGTGACTCCGTTGTTGATGGTCGTTACTGGAACCTTGTTGATGGTAATCGTTTTTCTGGTTTCTTCACTTCGCTTTTCACCACAACTTCCTCCTGTGATACCTGCCGAGAGTCTAATTTCTACCGTGTCAGCTGTTTGGGTAGAAAAGTCGATGGTAAGTTCACCAGTGGTATTGGTTAACTCTTGTCCGTTTACTTTCCAGTAGTAGTTGTCTACTGTTTCTGTACTGCTTGCCTTAAAGGTGATTTGTTCATCTTCACAATAGGCTAAGTCGCCATCAATACTTACCGTGAAGTCATCTTGTTGATTGGAAACTGTGATGGGTAACGCTTCGGAACTAACCTCTACCAGTGTCACACACGCTTTGTCGGAGGTTAGTACTACAGAAACTTTATCATTATTAGTTAAGCTTGTGGTTTTGAAGGTGGTGCCTGTTTCACCAGCTACATCACTCCCGTTAATTTGCCATTGGTAGCTTGGGTTATCTCCCTGGTTTATTTCGGAGGTGATGTTATAGGTCACCTCATCGCCTGCACAGATGGTGCTTTCGCTTGCATTAATCGTGATGTCTGGAGTGGTGGATGGGGTGATGGTGACATCCACTTCGGTAGACTGTCCTCCTGTTGGGAAACAGCTGTTTACTGGCGTTACTTTTACTTTTGTACTGGTGGTAAAGTTATTAATCACCACTTGGCTTCCGTCTGCGGGGGTGGCTACCGTAGCGCCTGTGACTTCCCAAAAATAACTACTTGCTCCTGTTACAGGGTCTATTTTATATCCACCACTCGCTCCTTCGCACAACTCGGTGTCTGCTTGTGTGAAAGGACCTGCTACGGGTTCTTTGGTGGTCGTGATTTCCACTTCGGCTTGAGCTTGATCATTACTTGGGTTTTTACAACTCGCATTCGAAATCACTTCTACACGGTAGGTTTTTGTGCCCTCAAAGGTGAAGCTTGGTGTCTTATTACCACTCTGGGCTGGTTGTTCTACATCGTCTACAAACCAGGTAATTTGTGGGCTTGGACCAGCGTCTACTACTTTGGCAGTTAGTGTTTGAATAGCCCCTTCACACACTTCTGTTAGTGGTTCAATTGTTACTTTTGGCTCGATGTTGTCTTGAATTTCTACAAGTGATTCGGTTGGGAGTCCTGCCCCACAGTCGTTGCTTGGGGTGACTTTTACGGTGTAGTCTGTGGTACCTGGGTTCACATCTATCTGCGTGACACCTATAAAGCTTCCACTGACTGGTGCGCCTGTAACGGACCAAAAGAAACTGGTGGCTGCAGGTTGGATGTCTACACTATCTACTTCATACGTCTCCGCAGTTGGACTATTCGCACACACCGAAGTGGAGCCATTTATGCCTACTTGACCTGGTTTGTCGGAAACGGTTACAGGTAAGGTTACTGCTGTTCCTGCACCGCAGTTAGCATTTACTGGAGTTACCGCTAGTGTATAGTCGCCTGTTGCTGTCCACGCTACGACCACTTGATTAGCGATTTCGCTTTTCAAGATAGCCCCTGTTGGTATAGTCCACTGGTAAGTGTTTGCACCTGTTACATTGTTGAGGGTGTAAGTAATGTCTTCGCCCAGGCATATTGCTCCTGATTGGTCATCGGTCAAGGTAGCGGTGCTTTGGGCTGGTTTATCGGAGGCGATGATCGCTAGTTTTTGGGTGCTTGTACCACAGTCGCTATTCGCAGTCACGCGAATGGTGTCTTCTACTAGTCCTGTGGCTGTCACTTCGATGGTTTCGGTGGTGCTTGTACCGGTTAGTCCTGACGGCAATGTCCAGGTATAATTGGTGGCTCCGGCTAAGGCTGGAACACTATAGGTGGTGGACGTGCCTACGCAAATCACTTGATCTCCGGTAATAGTTCCCAAGTCACCTATACCTTGGGTAATGGTGATGGGATAGGTGTTTGTCGCAGTACAACCGTCTTGATCGACTTCTACGGTAATATCACCTGATTGGGCACTACTACTGTAGGTAATGGTAGTTTGATCGGTGGTACTGCCATCGGTAGTAGCGCCTGTTGGGGCGGTCCAGGTATAAGTGGCGCCTACGATTGGAGTGGTAATGTCGTAGGTTTCCTCTGTATTGCTACACACCGTTTGGTTTCCTGTAACTGTTGGTGCAGTGGGTTGTGGTTTTACCGTCACACTTATGGTGGTATCATCGCTTAATGCACCATCGATTACTGTTAAAGTGATGTCATGGATGCCTTCAGGTAAGGTGATATCATGAGGTCCTTCGGTAGTTTCGGGTTGACCTGCAAAGTCCCAGGTATAACTGGTGCCACCAGTACTGATGTTAGTGAAAGTGATTGCTTCTCCTTCACATACCTCACTGGCAGAGGTTTTTATTATGGCTTTTAATGCACAGCCCTGTAAGTCAAATTCTAAAGGAGTTAATGGAGTGGTGCAACCATTGAGCGTAGCAATCGCTTCTATTTGTCCGTTAAGCACTCCAAAGTCTACGGTATAGTCTGTTCCTGTATACGTTTGTGGGGTGGCATCCGTAGCGGTGGTGCTCCATTGATAACTTGTCGCATTACCGCCTGTTACCGTATATTCCTCCCCTGTCGCCTGGCAGTTCGGGGTTTGGTTTCCGGTGATGGTGCCTGCTTCTACTTGCGTTATCGTAATACTATGAGTTGCTTCCGGGCTTTCACACCCTTGGGCATCGGTTGTCTTTAGTGTTATGGTCACATCTTCGGTAGTGGTGAGTACGTTAACCTGGTTTTGATCTACTCCTTCACTGGTGGTAGTGCCTGTGCCTTCAAATGTGGCGCCTGTGCTAGTGATTGCCCAGCTATACGTATTGCCTGTGGTGAGTGGGGTGGCTAAGGTTACTGTACTGGCTGAACAGGTGTCTGTTGCTCCTGTGATCACGGGGGTGGATGGGGCGCTGGGGTCTGATAAAGTTACTGCTGCGATATGGTTACTCTCACAACCATCCGTAGCGACATAGATATCAGCGTAAGTACCTGATGCCAAGTTTTCTATAAGATATTCTCCTGCAGCTGTAGAAGTGATAGTTTCACTATTTCCATTGTAGGTAAGCGTATAGGTGGTGGAAGCGGATAAACCTGTGAGTTGTATGGTTCCATTAGCGCTTTGACAAGCACTAGGGTCCGTATTAATGGTGTCGATGATGACAGGTGATGCAATTGTTGCCGCTACCTCTGATGACTGTTTACTACACGTTGCTGCATCTGCCGGGTCGCTGATTATCACATAATATTCTCCTGTAGTGGTAACTGCAAAAGTATCAATAGCTGATGCTGCTTGCACTAATTGGTCACCATCTGCATCATAAAATGCATATTGCCAGCCGCCTATAGGAGCGGTGCCGGTGGCAGCTGCTGTCAACGTTACTTTCTCGGGGGAGCACGCTGTGCCAGTGCTTGGGCTTGGTGTGAGGGTGGCGGTGGTTGGGGTGGTGCAGGTGGGTGGGGTGCCGCTGCAAGTTACTACAGATTGAGCTCCAAGACTATCAATAGCGAAACCAAATGCATTAACATTAGCAAGATTTGTAATTTTACCAGATGAAGTACATGAAGTAAGTTTAGTAACTAAGGAATAATTTAATTTAGTTCCGAATAATACAGGGCCAACCAGTTTTGGCCACTTAACAATATTTGAATTATTAACCCCTCCATTTGAGGCAGAAACAAAAGAAAGTTCATTAGGTAATACATCTTTGATTTCAAGATCGAAAGCAGAGTCAAAAGAAGCATTCCAACCGGTTATTCTAGGTTTGCTATATATACTAGATGATCTGTTACGATCTCCCTGAGCAAACCCTACATAACCAGCATCCATATTTGTTATATTTCCAAAAGTGTGAAATGGTAAGCCATTTATATTGTTAATCCAAAGATTCATTACACCATCGACTAATTCAACTTTAATTTTTGCTTCTGTAAATGGAGCGGCATACCCTTTTTGAACAACCGACCCTATGGGCGTACCATTCTGATAAAGCGTAATATTCGCCTGATTGCCCCAATATGCTAACTGAAAATCTAAGTACAATCCTTGAACTGGTCCCGATTGTCGTGTACCTCCCGTATACCGGAAAACAAGTCCGAAGTTTTCTTGACCATCATGATCTACATCTACCACTAATGTTCCATTTTTACCGTGAGACCTTTTTTCGTATAAAAATTTCCCCGGACTTGACGACACATCAAAATCTATAGCTGAATTTGTGAAATTAGGTAACCCTGGGTCAATTGGTGTCCATCTTGTAGCCTCATTTAGATTTGGTTTAGATACAGATCCAATTGTTTGTTCAAAATCGAGTGTGTACTCTATATTTTCATCGACAACATAAGTGGCTTTATCTGCTTTCTTTGTAAAGGTAGTACCACTTATAGGGGGAACTACATAATCGCAGGTGATATTAACCAAAGCATCATCAGAAAGGGGAGAATCTGTCGCAGAAAATATCCAAGCACTATTTATCACATCAACTGTTGTAAAAGAAGGACATGCACCTTTGGCTTTAACTTCGTACTTTAAACTCCCTTTTGTTCCAACCAGCATTCTACATTGATACCACTCTATAATTTCCTCACCATTCCCTCCTGTTTTTAAAGTAGCAGTGACACCATCCGCTTCATCATTAATGAAACGGACAAACTCAAACTCACTTGGAATGGTGTCTAGCACATATACATCTGACATTTCTCTTCCCGGCAGCGGACCATTGCCAGAAACTCTCCGCCATGTGTAACCATCCCATTCTTCTATTAATAGATTAGTATATATTTTATCAGGAGGAAAAAATGCAGAACAGGCATCCCTATCAAATCTATCCAAAACTACAGATGGTTTAGAAATATCAGCATGGTTTGGTCCTATTAAAAAGTATGGGTTTGCAGCTGCTCCCGATGCTGTAGACGGAAATGAAGATCCCATAAATGACCAATCATCATCTAAACGACCTGCAAATAGAGGTGAAGACGGATTAGTCTCCATTTTAACTTCATACCATATCGGATATAATGTTCCCTCATGTAATTGATATCTATTATTTGTGTGTGAAAGCACTGCATGAGTAGGTGCTGTAATTTGGTCAGGAAATTGAATTATGATTCTTTGATCCCATTTTTTTCCTCCTTGCTGACCAAAAGGAACCTCTTCAGCACAAAAGTTAAAGCCGGCAGCATCTCCTTCTAAACCTGTCTGTAAATTTTTACCTACTAATTTCCAACCATTAGGTCCCTGAAGACAAGCACCCCCAGCAGCACAAGGATTAGAATTAGATGGCAATGCACTATACAACCCCTTGTTTACTTCATCAAACATATAAAAAGAAGCGCGATAATTTTTCATGTCAATATATGTTTCATCCGCATTATGCCAATTTCTAAAGGTGTGAAAATAGGTATTAGGACCTGCCTGTCCATAACCATATGAAAAGTTTACATGAGACCTACCACCATTTAAAAAACCAGCTTTTGAAGTATTTGAAAAATCGAGACTAAACTCTACGTTATCACCAGGATTGACAGCTTCACGATTTGATGTTTTAGTAATACTTAGTGAACGTTCACCTAGAATATCAACACAATTTCTTTCCATTACTGCCGTACAGTTATTGGGATATTCACTTGATGACCAAGACCAAGGCGAATTGTCGGCTTTAATCGTTGCAACCAAACAAACACGATCTGACGTTTTAGGTGATTTAACTCTAATTTTAAACTTGAATTCGCCAGTAGTAGGATGCATAATACCAGAAACGACTGATCCTTGAGATGTATTAAAGCCGCTTAATGTTGAGCGGGTAAATACCACATTAGAACCTACCACCTGGGCTCCTCCCGTTGTGTTAATCACTTCATATTGTGGATCAATTGGAATTGTAATATTAAGATTTGTAGCGGCTGTTTTTCCAAAATTCCTATAATTCACGGTGTACTCCACTACATCATTTTGAAAGGCAAAAGTTTTGTTCACACTCAAATACACTTTTAAATTTGCATTTGGATCCATATTTTCTGGGGCATGTAAGTTTCCTGTTAATGTCAATAAGCCCAACAACCTAAACCAACCATGAAAATATTTGGGTTCACTAGTAGATGGATCAGGATAAGTATATTCATAGCTCGGTCCTTTGAGCTCTTCAACCTTATCATCCCACTTAATTACCAATTGTCTATAATATTGAGCCGCATACTTCTCATCTCCATGAATAACTACTGAAGGTGCAGATGTCCCAAGGGTATAATTAGTTTTGTGTATTTCTACCAAACCACCATCGGTAGTGTATTGTTGTCTTATCTGCCCTACCCCTGAATGATTTACAGTAGCTGCTAGCGGGTTATCTTGGTTAATTTTTGCACAAGAAGACCCTTCATTCTGCAAAAAATCGACTAAACTGTTAGCATTATTTACCATTACATTATTAGGGCTGGGTGAATATGTATGATTGACAGGATCCCAATCATATCTTCCCTGATTGTTCCACATACCATCCAAAGAAGTTCTCCATATCATACGAAATCCTTCTCCTGTAACTGTTCCTACAGGTGGGCCATCTGTAAAAATAACAGAAGTAGGTCCGGGAGTAAATCCTCCAGCAAACGGTAATAAATCTTGGTTCAAGAGTTCTTCCATCACCCACGTGGTGGATGCTTCCGCTTTTCTATATTGGTTAATCACCCATTGCGTTCCTCCTTCTGAAGCTATAAAGTCTGAGAAAGAACGGTAGTAACCAGTCGCGATATAACTAGCAAAACTTTTATTTGCAGGACAATTCCCTGTTACGTCACCACACATAACTTCTGAATTATATTTAATACCTGTGCCTGCTCCTCCTCGATTCCATGTAGTTGCCTCCATTTGTTTATTACCACCTTTTGGATAACCATCATGACCTATAGATCCAGAGTTATAACCTACAAATATTCCATTGGCAGTATATCCCCGTGTAGTATCAACCATTGAGGATATAAGTTTAATTGCCTCCTCTAGGTAATTCATTTCTTTAGTACCAGTAGCAGTTCTCACAGTAACACCAGATTTTTCACCCCATTGTTTATAGGCAACTAACATAGCTAAGGCTACATCCCAGTCGCCATCACCGGCTGATCCCTGATCGCAATCTTCTGCTAAAGTATATTTACCCCATCTATAATTCGGACAGGTAATTACACCGTCACTATAGCGAGCATCCTTGACCATGAAATGATCATGTGTTCTCATCCATAAACCATCAAAAGTTGTTTTATCTGCCATATAAGACGCTCCAAGAAGAGAATATCCTGCTCCTTCAGTACAATCATAAGGACAACCTAAATTACCGCGAATGTACTTTACTCCATCTACTGTAGTACTTTCGTATCGAAATTCATTAGCAAAAATTTGCCATGCTTGTCGGACCGTTGCCTCCATTTCACAATGTGTAACGCCCTCAGGATTATATTTGGCGACTGTCTTTCCAGTTGCATACTCTAAAAACTGTGGAAAAGGAAAGTTGGGGTTTCCCGAGTTTATATCAACTTTTACTTGCCCCCAAGAATACTGTGCTATTACAAATAAAAATAAAACCGACAATAACCTTTTCACCATGTAAATCCGTATAGAAGTTGTTTTGACCATCTAATTTAAACATAATTAGACGTTTCTTTATATTGTTCTACAACTAAAGGTAACTGATGGTAAACGGGTGATGAGGCTTTTTTTAAATGATTTTATTTAAATTAACAAAATGTGTACGTGCACATAGGAATTTTATTTTTCAAAAAAATGTAAGATTTAGCTCAATTATTTTAGAGTTAAAGAGAAAAAAGTCCTTCAAGTACGGTTGTTCTTTAGTACGATAGGTGTTTTTGAGTAGCGTGTTAGAAAACATTGCAATCTGTATTAAAAACGTGTTCCTAAGATCGGTAAAAATCCGTTTTCACAATAGGTGGGTTGCCACACTTCACTACGTTCCGTTCGCAAAGACGTAGTGGAATCTGCCAAGCAATACTTTATTTGATGATAAACTAATTACAATTCATGATCAGCATACTCAAAGGTATTTCCTTGACTAATATCTCCGGAATTAAATCCTTTTTTAAACCACTTTACCCTTTGTGCTGAGGTACCATGGGTAAAGGCATCAGGTACTACCTGCCCTTGGGTTTGCTTTTGCAGCCTGTCATCCCCTATTGCATTGGCTGCGTTTAGCGCTTCTTCGATATCTCCTTCTTCGAGTATGTTTTTCGTTTTTTGTGCATGATGAGCCCATACACCAGCTAAGAAGTCGGCTTGCAACTCTAGCCTTACGGAGAGTTTATTGTATGCTTTCTCTGACAGGTTGCTTCTTTGTGAATGTACTTTATCTGTAATTCCCATTAAGTACTGAATATGATGGCCTACCTCGTGCGCCACAACATACGCCATGGCAAAATCACCAGGGGCATTCAACTTTTCTTTCATGTCTTGATAAAAACTTAAATCAATGTACAGCTTCTGATCTCCGGGGCAATAAAACGGCCCTGTAGCTGAGGAAGCTTGTCCACAAGCTGAGGAAACGTACCCGCTGAACAACACCATAGTGGGTTCTGCATAATCTTCAGAAAACTCTTTGCTAAACAAGGTGTTCCATACATCTTCTGTGTCTTGCAAGACAACCGAGACAAATTGCCCTAATTCATCAGTAGCTGCGGTATTTTGCTCTGTCTGTTGTGCTTGTTGATAACTACCACCACCGGAAAGTAATTCTAAAGGATTGATTTTAAGTGCTACTGATACCACAATTAAAATCACAATGATTCCCAAACCAAACTTGCTACCTCCTAATCTAAAAAGGGCTCCTAACATGCCTATTCCACCAAATGAACTACCTCTTCCTCTGCGATCTTGCACATTTGAACTCGATTTTCTTCCTTTCCACTTCATAATTATTGTAATTTATACGGTTGAATTTGGAAAGCATTTACTAAAAGAATGCCATGAATCTTAGTTTTACAATTTCAGAAAAGTTCTCTATTTAAATTTATTTCCTCATAGCATTACTATTTGTCTCACCTAATAATTTAAAATCCCTAATTACTTAAGTAATTAGAGAAAAACATTTTCTTGAAAAAGACTCTTTTTATTTTAGTAAGATATTACATTTCATTGTTATTTGCATAACAAAAATTTAAGAGGTAAAAAATTGTTTGACTCCTTAAAGAAAAATGCTAGTTTTAAATATTTATACAATTGTTTTAACCCTATTTCTGTCATTTTTTTTATACTTCAAATCAGATAATAATTTACTAAACAAATTACTTGCTCTGATTTTTGTATTTCCAGGATTCACCTTTGGACTTAACTTAATTCAACTATCCGGGGTAGTAGTCCCTAACCATCAAATCTATTTATATTTAGCATTTATCCCTTCCTATCTCTTTGCACCAGCGGTATATTGTTATATTGAATTACTCTGTGGTGAAAAAATTAAATGGAAATTTCCTCTTTTTCATATTACACTTCTGCTAATTATTGCTGTTGTGTTTTTTTCTATTGAATCACTTTTTCTTGCTGAAAAGGAAAAACAGCAACTTATCAATGAACTGAAATCAGGCACATTTCCATTAAAAATCATGATATTGAATTATGTTTTTTTTACTACACAATTAGTATACTTCACCATTTCTACCTTTAAGGTTGTACGATTTAAAAGCTCATTAAAAAGTTCCTTAACAGAAACGCAAAAAACCCGTGTTAGATACGCAGATATTTTCATTAAGCTTATTTGGATGCTCAATGGTATTTTATTGCTCACATATTGTGTGTTATCTGTCGAGGGAGCGGAGTATATTGCCTCTCCTATTTTATTCATGATCTTTTTTGGGTTTGTGAGTTACTTTGGGATGAAATACAATGTAATTTTTCATTTTAATGAGATAAATCCTTTTTATAGAAAAACTTATCATGCTGACGAGGAAGAAAAAAAATACTTTTGTGAATTAATCATCAATCATCTGGAAAAGTCAAAAGCCTATTTGAATCCTGATTATAATTTATCGGATCTGGCAAAGGATCTTAACTCTTCTCCAGCAAAAGTCTCCCAAGCTATCAACCAGGAGTTAAATAAAAATTTCTCAGATTTGATTAATTCTTATCGTATTGAAACTGCTAAACAAATTTTGGTTACAGAAAGCCATTTGAGCGTAGAAGGAGTAGCGTTAAATGCAGGTTTTAGCAGTAGAGCTACTTTCTATAGGGCATTTAAGAAACAAACAGGCGTTAGCCCCATAGAGTATATGAATTCCATTGAATAACAACCAGTTATCTTTTTTTGAGACACCAAAACATAATATGAGACAGCTATTTTTTTATTCTTTTAGCTAGGTGAACATATCTTTAAAAGTGGTTAAAGTCTTAACCTGAATGTTTCACAAGTAACACTAAATAAAATGGCTAAAAAATTACTGATCTTCTTTTGCTTTATTATTAGCATCATAAGTTTTGGACAAACTTAATGGACAGCTATAGTCTACAATTACAACCTTGTCCCTACGAAATATATAGAACACAAAAATTTACTATCAAATGAAAAATTCTCTTTATAAAATTATTGTATTAGTCATTTCAGTTTATGCCACAAACTTTGGCTATTCTCAGGAAGTTTTAGAAACCCATTTTCAAGGCTACATTCCCGGAGAATATTATGGAGGTAAATCGTATAGTACCTTTGACTTTTCTAACTACAATTCTTATGTAGAATATGATATAGAAAAGAAAGAGTTTACAACTATTAATGACTCTATACCTAAAAATTTAGCTTTTTATCATTTGAACGGAGATACCGGCTATACAAGATCAACAAGTAATACCGATGCGTACATTTCATATGACCGTTTTAAAACACTAACGAAAATAGCTAATCAACCTCGTTATGTTTCTATTATTAAAACTAATACCGGCTATGTTGGTCTACATTATTTGTCATCAACCATTAGTTATTTGAATTATTCACCAGATGGTATTAACTGGAATCAAAAAAGTCAAGTATCTAACTCAGCTTATTCTAAAGTAACTGTTAAAATTATTGATGATACCGTCTATGCATTTAATAACACCGGCTTACTGGTTTATTCTGCTGACGGAGGAGAGAATTTCCAAACAAAATCGTTGAACAGTACTTTTAAATCAATTGAAACAATACTTTACCAATCATCGAAAGACACGGTATTTTTCAAATCTGGGGGTAATGAGTACTACTATACTTTTAACTTCTTTAAAACCATAACCAAACTGCCTGTAACTTCATATACTCCTGCATATGTACCAAGTATTGATTCCATTTATGCAAAATCGGGTAATCAAATATACTTAAGTCTAGATACAGGTAAAACATATACCCCAGTGGGTGAACCCCTACCAAACGGAATTATTTCTAATTTAACGGTATCCAATGGTCGATTTTACTTTTTACAATCACCTAATTCCTATAAAGCTTCCAGTATACTTGGTCCATGGATAAAAATTAATGAAGCAAACCCAGGTGGTTTCCTTTCAATAGATATTAAAGACAATTATATATTGGCAGGGCAAAATGGTGCTGTTTTGGTTTCAAAAGATGGAGGTAAAGAATTTAGTAGAACCACTATGGCGGGTATCGAAAATTTGTTTGCAGTAAAAATAGTTAACAATAACTTATGGCTATCCGCAGATAAGAATGGTAGCATTTACCTTTCTATAAACCAAGGGGAAACTTGGACTAAAAAATATAACAGTACTACTTCGTTAACTTTACCTTATAAATTTTCAGTAGCTAGTGATTTAAGTGCCATCATTTTATTATCCGAAAAAGAACGACCTTTAATTTCTACAGACCAAGGGGAAACTTGGAAAAAAACGGGCATCATAGGTGGTGATGGGCAAGTTTTAGACAATGGAGAGTTATTGTTTGCTTTTAATATTGCTGAATTAAATAGCAACAACGAGTTAGAGTACAAGATTAGTGTTGAAAAGGTAGATAAGTCAACTGGTAGCAGATCCCCCTTATTGAAATTTCCTGCTGATGGTTATAAGTCGTTTTATTTACATATGACAAATAACAATGAAGGTTATCTGTTTGCTCATAATGCTGATAACATTTTTAATTCAAACGCTACAAATACTAAAATATATTACACAAACAATGGATGGCAAACCTATACTACACAAAGTACTACCGAATCGTTTGTCAGAAATAGTTTTACAGGAAATTTTCCAACGCCTAAATATGTTTCAGGAGATACCATGGTTGTGTATGTGATGAACAGAATAGGTCAACAAGCCAATACGGATAATAATTTATACATTTCTATTGATGGAGGTAAAAACTGGGAAGTAAAAGAGTATTTAGTAGATAAGTATGACAACACCAATGACAATATGTTGGATATGTATTTTATAAATGCTACTAATTTTATTGGAGGAACTAACTTGAGAATTGTAAGAAATGTAAAGCCAGTTGAATACGATGACAATGTCATCAATTTTGTTGACGACATTTGGACATCAGCTATTGAAAGGAGTGCAGGCAGAATCTTTCCTAATCCAACATCTGGCACGGTTAGTTTCAAAGAAATTCCAGCACAAGGCATTATAAAGATTATTGATGAAAATGGAGTTGTAGTTAAAGAAGGGAATTCGGTTGAAGCTTTAGATTTGACAAATTTTAAGGCAGGTGTTTATTTCATTAATTATCAACTAGAAAATACTAGCTACATGGAAAAAGTTATAAAATACTGATTCATGTTTGTTTACATCCATAATAAAAAATAAGAGGCTGTCTCAAAACATACTTAGAACGTCATTTTGAGGAACCGAAAGGTCTCGTATGCTTAACAAAGAGATGTTTCGATACCTCAACTGACGATTTCCTACTATTATTTAACTTTTGAGTCCGCCTCTCATTTAGCCAGTGGCAGGTTTCCTAACCTGTCACTTACACTTCAAATTCTAAAAACCAAACTTAGTGATGTTGAAAGTAGTAAAATTATAGGGGGAATACAGCGAAAAGTGCTATGGTATGGTAACCTAAAAGGGTAGGTTGGGAAACCTACCACTGTCCGAAAAATCAGTACTTAACGGACGTTAATTAGTTAGCACAAGGACCGCTCCGCTTAACCTTGCGCTATTGGGTTATATACTTTCAATGACTTCATTAAATCACTTGGATTATTATCTTTTGCTCTGAAAATTAAATGTACATGACTCGGCATTATACACCATGCATATATTTCCATCCCTTTTTCTTTCCGACAATAAGCTAAGCTTTGCATCATCGTGTAAAAATAGCTGTCTCTAACAAATACATCTAACCAATAGACCGTAGCAAAACTTACAAAATACAGCCCTTCTTTATTTAAAAATTTATACTTACGACTCATGACTTAAAAAATATCTTTTCTTTGAAGATAAGCAATTGTGATAAATACTACGTGTATCACGAGCTACAAGCTCGCGCTAGCGGGGATTATTTTCTTTAGCTCTAAAAATTAAATGGACAGACTGTCCCGACTTCTCGGGATGATTACTCATCACAATCCATGCTCCTAATACCATCCCTTTTTCCTCAATACAGAATTTCAAATGTTTAACTATACAGTCTTTGTATACTCTTCTAGTAAAAACACTTAACCAAAATACTGTAGCGAAACTAACAAAATACCAACCTTCAGGATTTTGGAACCTGCCTTAGCCGTCAGGCAGGCTTATAATTTCGACTCATAAAAATAAAACTTTAGACTACTAACTTAAATAAGGTCTTAAAGATATTTAACATCCTAACAAACCACCATGTAAAACATGGCGGGAACGGGGGGAACGGGGTTAAGTATAAAACTGTAAACTTATTTTAAGACGAGACAGTTCTAGCAGCTTGAGCTCACGCTAGCGAGGTACTATTTCCAAATCAAACCTCTGTTGAATTATAGTTGACATTCTTAAAACATCTCCCCATAAACCATTTGGCCATTCCTTTCCCATCCATTTGAAATTCATCTCCAAAACTTCCTTATTTGATTTTATATAGTGGGAGAACACTTCTAACATTTGATGATCTAAATAATGCTTACCAGTTCTCTTAGATATTTTGAGCAATCCCAAGATATAGTACATTGTAAGCCAACTGTATTCCTTTGATTTACTCATTTCTGTTAATGCTGATAAAAACTTAGATCTAAAGTCTAGGTTATCAGTAAATGGTTTTTCGACTCTTTCTAAAACTATCAATGGGTCTGTCGGCATATCTGCCAAAACACAAATTGTAGCATAATCTTTTTGACCACTCAGATACAAAAATAATTCATTAGATTTAATTGCTCGCTCTAGATTAGAATCCATTTACTTTATGATTTGTGTTGCTGTAAACATATTTTTTGGAATTTCATCTACAACGGCTTCAATAACGCCTCCTGATGTTATACCGCCTGGATGCCAAAACTCATTGGCACCAGTCTCACTCCCTTTAGGAATTCTCAAATGTAAATTTTCTGGATTATGTATGTCAATTCTATAAATCCCTCCCTTGTTCTGCCAGGTTCCTGTTGGAATACCTAACTCAGTTTCTATTTTGCTTACACTTCCATTTGCCTTAGCTAATACCTCATCAACCTTTTGGGAAGTAGATATAAATTGTCCGTCTGCTCTTCCAATCACGTTTCTACCAGCAACAAAGGCATCGAACTGATCTCCAGTAATTAGATAGCTTGACTTGCCGTGAAACTTCAATAAGTGTCGTTGAATATAAGTGGCTGTTAAATATTCACTAGGCGACAGGTAAGACCCAATAGCTAATCTTTCTTGACCAGAAATAAAAGCTCTTTTAAAATTCCAACCATCTTTAAAATCAATACTATTTAATTGGCTTTTCTGAGATATACTTGCAGTAACTTTCTTGAGTTCATCCAGTGAAACCCAATGTTTACGGACGTGAACGATTAAAAGAGCATCGATGACTTCATCTTCTAGCCCAAGTCCCTTTGCATGATTTATGAAAACTTCTAGTTCAGAATCCGTAAATACCAACTTAAGCTCAGGGTTTCCTGATATTTTTGATAGAAGCCTTGACTTAAACACCTCTGTACTAGTACCAATAAAAACATACCCACTCTTAATCTTCTGCCACCCATCCTTAATATTAGCTCGAAGTCTTCGTGTATTGTTTCTGCAAACAGCATTAAACCTTTTCCAACTTCTTATTTGATTCAGCCTCCTAATTGCCATAGGCATTTTTGAAATTCCAATTGCTGTACCTGCTCCTAGTTCAGCAAAATCAACTGCTGTTTTAAACGTATCCCAAGCATCATAAAAAGCTATGTCTGATTGGTATTCGGATACACTTAATGATTGTTTTTCTTTTTGAATTCCAATATCGACAGTTGCTACAACCCCTGCTATCCTGGTTAGAGCAACTGTTGCTACGGCTATAGAGGAGCCTCCAGAAAAAGGAATGGTAGCTACTGCAGCAGCAACTTGGACACAATTAGTTACTAATCGAACATTTTCATCAAAGTCATTATTAGCAATTGACTGATTTAATAATAAAGCCATGTATGCTGGCATTATAGTGGTATAGCCGGCATTATACCCTAAAACAGGATAATTTTGAGCAAACGTTATTGTTACAGGTTCAAAAGGATTAAAATCAGCAGAATACGTTGTAGGAATATCTCTATCTGGAGGAGATGAACCTGTAGCATAAATGTATGTTTGATTATCTCTATAAACATAACTTTGGCTCATATGAACTTTACCTGTTCCAGCTTCAAATTGAATTTTGAAAGGATTGCTACTATTAGCAAAAACAACAGAATAATTGTCAAATATAGAATAAGTGTCTCCTTCCTCAGCACCGATATAAAAGTTATCCTGCCCGGGATAAAATTCATAGAAGGTCATATCTACGATATCTAATGAAGGATATTGATACTTAACCGGAGTAATATTTAGTGACGAATAATTATTTTTAATTAAAGGATTAAGTACTTCTGACAATTCATAAAATGCTACTAAATCATCTCCATCAGAAAAGTCCGAATACTCTGCCAATTGAGTTGTCATCAAATTTATCCAGTTATAATTATTGGCTGCGAAACCATCTTGAATAAATTTTATTTGGTCAGCAGTGCTATTTATAGAGGATGTTAATTCTACTAATAGATTTCTGTCATTTCGTTTCCAATTTGCATCTTCAGCAACTATGTTATCAAAACAATCAATCCGTACTTGTATGGGAATGTTTTGAAGTTCCTCATTTCTACATAATAAAACGCATGAAGATGTTTGAAGACTCAAATCATTTTCGCTTAAATCTGAATTTTTAGAGATTTGGTTTAATGCGTTTTGAACTTGTGTTGATGCAGTCCTAGAAATTCCATTTCTACCCATGCGTTGAGAAAATGCCCAAACACTACTTATTGAATTAAACTTTAACCATAACTTCTCAATACCTTCAGCGTTTTTGAATGAAATTTTAATTTTTGAATATTCATCAGTAACTTGAATGTACGCCTGCGTTAAATCAATTTCTTCACCAAAATTGAGACTAACATCTGATATTGAATAATTTACTGTTCCTAACTTAAAAGTCATGGGTATATTAGGATGCGACCCTGTAGCTTTATATTTGTCACTTGTATTAATAAAGGTAAAATCAGTGGACATTGAATTGGTTGCCATTGCATCAATAATGGCAGAAATTTTCCATGCATTCCCCCCCTGCTGCCCATCCTCCGTATTATCCAACCCATAAATATCAAAACTAGGGTTATGGATTTGTTCCCATTGGGCACCCAATAAGGTAGTACCATTGTCATAATCCATTAAGTTTTGGGTGCTTCCTTCGGGTTGGGTATTGTCCAGCTGCCACGTGTGTGCTAAGCGGAATAAACCGTGACCTAGTTCATGGGCAATGGTTCTGTTACTTGGGTTAGGAGCCAAAAACCCTACGCTTTTATTTCGCGGCATGTAGCCCAAGATATTGCCGCCTTCGGTGTTTACCATTTTATGCACTACAAAAAGATAAACCGCATTTGCCGTATCTTGCGATGTGTTTTGGGAGAAGTAGGCGTTTTTTAAGTCCTTCATCTCGTTGGAGTAGCGAGACATAAACTTGTGGTCGTCTACCTGCATGCCATCATTACCAGCATCCCAATCTTTAGCAGTATAGGGCGCTCTTACTTCTACTGAAAAGGTAACATTGGGTATGTCATAAATTTGATTAAGAGTGGTCTGTATTGTTTGTGCATTGATGCGGTGAGAGGCGCTGTTGGGTATTATAACAACCTTTTGGGTAAGTGCTGGTGTTTCTACTACATGAAGTTTTGCCATGCGGTGGTTCAAACCATCGGTAGTTTTGTACATGGCATATACCCGCTTGGCATCAGCTGGAACGGTCACCTCAAATTTATTTTCTGACAGTTCTATAAAAGTTAGTTTATTGGGCTGAATGACTTGTAAGTCTTGTCCGACAATGCTATTGGTAATAAAGGTTAACTTCGTTTTGTCTAAATCTGCAATGGCTACGGTAGCGATTACTTTTTTAGTTTGTCCGCCATCTATGCCAATATAGGGCACAAAATACTTGACACCTTCTTCGGCTGTACCCATTTGTTGATAGAACTTGGCGAATTCGTTTCCATCGTACGCATCAAATGAAGTTTCATTTCCTGCACTCGGGGTAAATGTAACGGTGTATCCATTTTTACTATCAAGGTTATCATATTCATCAATTTGGTGAATAATCCCCGCCCCCATTTCAATGGCTTTTTTAATTAAAGCCGCACCCGTTTTGATGTCGGTGAGTACTTGGGCAACATCAATATTGTCTAATTTACCACTAGTGTATTTGTCGAATTTGTCTTTGTTCTCATTATATAAGCGTTTACCTTCCTCAAACATCTCCTCTGGTGACATATCATCATAAGCAGACAAATCAATGGGTTCAGTAATGGTGTTAATGATGTCATCAATCTGATCTAAATAACCAGATGCTTGGTCTAAGGAGGTTTCTACTTTAGAAAAAGTATTATCAACAGCTGTGAGTACACCATTTACTCGAGCGATAAACTCATCTGGAAAAAGCTGTAAATGCATGCCTGTGGTAATCATTCTACCACCGGTCATACACAAATCCTCATTAACTTCTACACTTTTGAGGTCGACCAATACTTGTGCATTGTTCATGTAAGGCACAACTACTTGCCCTTTTCCATTAAATGGGTTACCGCTTCCTTCTAATACTTTAATTTTAAAATCATGTGCAGTAATAATATCATCAACTTGCAGTGCTCCTGTTAAAGCAGGGCCGGTTCGATCACATGCATCGGGGCTTTCGGCACCACATTCAAAGTCTTCACGTGGATCTTCGCTCGGCAGTGTTTTAAAGTCAAAGGGTTCTGACTCCTTTGCTTTGTCGGTACCACACGTTGCCTGAACTTTAAAATTATAAAGGGTATTAGGCTTTAAGTGATCCAGCAGGTAGGTAGGATCTGGGGTAAGGTGTTGGTACCAGTCACCAATGGATTGTTTATCTTCTTTGTAGAAAAGCACAAAACTATCATGTGCATCGTCTTTTTGCCATGCTGTGGTAAGTTGGGTTTCTGAAATGCCTATAGCAGTGATTAACTCTACTTTTGGACAATCTTTAGAAAAACTCAAGGAATCGCCTGTTCTAAAACGTAACTCATCACTTGACACACTGGCTCCATCCTGACAAACACATCGAATTTGGTAAATGTAAGGAGTAGTTGGTAACAGGTTTTCCAATTCATATTTTCTGCCTGACACCTTTACTGTTGTCCATGTAGGTACACTTAATGGCCTATAAAGCAATTCATACTCACGCACCCCACTTACTTTATCCCATTTTATCTCGATAGAGGTTTCTCCGGTTAATTCATCTAAAACTGCTCGAGGAGGCATACAGCTCCCTGTGGAGGTGACATTATTGGTGTTCGTGCTGCTGGACTGATCCAATAAAAACGTTCGCGTATCCGACCAGGCTGTGGCTTCTGAAGCACACGTATATTTTAACTGGTATTCGTATTGGACCCCTGTTTTTATGCTGTCCAACTGTGCTTGGGGTCGTGGCAAAGCAGCAAGTGTTTGTTCGGGAATCCAGTTGGCATCGCCTTGTTTTCGGTAGCGTAAATCAAACGACTGATGTTCGGGTAACTTGCTCCATGTTGCATAAGCACCAACGCCTTGCAGTTCTGGCACAAATCCGTTTCTTTCTGGTAAGGTACATTCGCCAACATAGCCATTGGTTGCTTGGGTTAATTTAATAGCTGTACCCAAGCCGAACTTATCCCCACAAACAGCATCTACAGAAAGTTCAAGAGGATAGTTGGCTGTTAAAACAGTAGTGGTATAGACGGTGTCTGTTACAATCAGTTCTTCTAATTCTTTACCTTCTAATTGTAAGAACAAGCGGTATTCGCCACTTAAATTGGAGTTGTCCCATTTAAAGGTCACCAAAGTGTCTTCTTTGACTTCTGATAAAATAGTCGTTGGAGCTAAACAACCTGTCCCTGTACTGCCTGTTGTAGTCACCGTTCCCATATATGCTTTATTCGTCCACGCAACACCACATTGTGCTCTTGTTTGCACTTCGTAGGTCATGGATGGATCTAAATTAGATATTAGGATAGGCTGTGTTTCGGATGATACCTTTTGAGCAAATGACTTGGACCCTAACTCCTTTACAAATACTTCGTACAGCTGATGCGATTCATTTGCTATTAGATTTACTTTTATTGAATTGTCGGGTTGCAATTCCAGCGACTGTAACACGGGCAAATCACATGGTTTGGAATAAGTGAAAGAGTAAACTTCTGAATAACCCTGGTTTTTAAATACATCACTATTATTGGGGTCAATTGCCTGTACCTGCCAAGCAAACACCCCTTCTGCGATACTATTATTATCTATTAAAGCTCCTGCGGTACTATTGGCTAAGGGGTCGGTAATAATCTGTGGGTTGTTCATGTCCCACGCAAAGCTTGTCCCTGTAGTGACAATGTCCAGTACTTTTGGGGCACCGCTATTCATGGCCTGATTGGGAGGAGTTCCGGGAGTAGAAATCCGCACTACGCGCAAGTTATATTTGATATTATTTACCGTATTTAAAGAAACTTGTCGAGGGGTCCATTGAAACGGTATCGTAGGTTGAGGCACTGTCATTTCAATATTTTTTTGATTGACAGGCGTATTCAAAAAAGGAGGATCGCTACGCACAATCATGGTAGAAAAACCACCTACAAAGGAATTTGAAACCGTAATACCGGTCTTCTTTTCAATGACTTCAATATTAAAAATATAAAAACCTTCAGGAAGAGGTGCTTGAGGAGCAATGCCTGAAAAAGTTAAATTATTGGTGGAAAACAAATAACCATACTCATCACTGGTAACAGTAGTAATCGATCCACCCGACAACGAAACTGGTGGGTGAGCCTGTGGATTAGTAGTGAATATATTGATGTTATTTGGACCCTTAATGGTCAATTTCAAATACACTTCCAGCTTTTCTCGATTTCTATCTGCTAAGAAAATTTGAGAAAAGAATTTACCTGGTAAGGTGTAGTCGTTGTAATTTAAGGTAAAAGGTGGTTGTATCACTGTATTCACTTGAACAGGATAAATACCTCCTTGTGACCATCCTTTAAAAGGTGAACTCATCAGCATCAGGACGAAGATGAGTGATAAAAGTCCCTTGAACGGTGTTGAATTACTATTTTTAAAACTGTTGTTCACGCTATTCATTAATTAAAAGGTATAACCGTATCCAAAACTAAGGGTCATTTCACTAAATGAAGTATTGTATTGCCCTTCACTTTCTCCTAACTTTTGGCGATAGAGGTAATTCAAGTTCACAAATACCGAATGTTGTTTTTTGATAGTTAAGGTATTACCCACTCGTAGCGAGGCGAGTCTTGCAGTAGTCACCCCATCTTCCAAACTATTATTAATGGTTAACGACACATTGGACTGCAATTTCTTTTCAAGAAAAGCTTTTGTAACCCCTACAGTCCCACCATAAAACTGAACATCACTTATAAACGTTTTATTTAAATTCCAGTTCGTACCCACCATTAGACTTAATTGTGGTTCTTTCCATGTTTGGGTATAATTTGCATTGGAGCTGTAAATACGCGAAGTGTTGGAAGCATCTCCTTGTTGATCTCCTGTCTGTTGGTAGTTACCATTTACTGAAATAGCACTATTCACTTTTTCTGTAGTCCGCAAGCGGTGTTGCACGCCTGCATTGGCTGTATGAGAAATTTGCACAAAGTTGAGCGTGTCGTAATTATCAAATGGTGTGAGCTGGGTTAGCCGTTGTTCTGCGGTAATAATATTAGCATACGATGAGAAGTTAGAATAACCTGCAGAAATCGAGGTTTTCTGCGAAGCGGTAATCCCTAAATTGACCGCACCAATAAACCGTTTCATGGTTGTAAGTTTTGTCCCATCAAGGTTGTTGCGCTGTCCACCAACGTTGACATTAAACCGTACTTTTTGTTTTAACACGGTGGAGCCAAAGTTCACCGTTACATTTTCTAAATCATTGTTGAAATAATAGGCACCTAAGGTTTGATACCCTGGGTCAATACGTTCATAGCCGACCCCTATTGTTGAGGCTTTAATTTGGTAGTTTAGGTTGGATTTAAATGCATTATAATAGACGGTAGTATTATTACTTGGGATATAAAATACTCGGTCAAAGCCATCACCCAAACCAGCAATTCTATCTTCGCTTCGAATATCGCGTGTAAGTGCTGAGCGTGCTAACTCTACATCAAGGTTTACCTTCTCCAGCAGTTGTTTGGTAGCACCAATGCTGATTACTGCATTTTGCTGAGGAGTAACCCCAATGGCATCTGGCTTTACAATTAATGAGTTCACATCATCTTTTGCTGAAAAGGAGCTTATGAATACTTTATCATTCCCATTTTTATAGGTCGCCATCACTCCTGCTCCCATGCGTTTGTAAAAAGGCTGAGTGCTGAGTTCCGGATCATATTCAATGGCTTTGTTCAACCGCCCGTACATCATTTTCACTTCCCAATGGTCAGTGGGTGTTAATTCCAATCCAGCTCCTAAAAACAAGTGACCATTTAGAGTATAAGGTGAAAAAGTCATGTTTCGATAACCAACATGTGCCTGGATCCATTTGTATTTAGGACTTGCGCCAATAATGTTAAACGGTTGGCGGTAGGTTAATTCTTGATTGCTGTAAGCAAAAGAAAGTGGTACGGACACACCAAAAAAATCAAAATTTAGATTTCCATTTACGACAAAGAAATACGGGTCTGCGCGATTTTCAATGCTGTTTGAGCTATACACAAAATGACTAGTGGAAATGCCTCCGTTCACTTTTACTCCTTTCTTCACCCCTATTTGTTCTAAGTCCTGGGCGAAAAGGGTAGAGCAAGAAAATAGTAGTATAAAGGTGATTGCGAGTTTTGAATTCTTGAGATGGTTTGTGAGGCTTAGTTTTTTAAAGAAGTCCTTCGCTTCACTCAGGATGATGAACTGCTGAGGATAATTATTTTGTGTTTTAACAGAATTTGTTGGAGATAACTCCAACAAAGGCGAAATCCATTTCCTTTTTTTTAAATGGTTTGTGAAGACACAAACCATTGCTTTAAAGTCCTGAATGCAGTTAATACACTTATAAATAATAGACATGAAAAACTTATTCACTGATGATAACCACTTTAGACGCACTAATACTATAACTAAATACCCTCACAATATAGGTTCCTGGTGAAAGGTCTTTTACCGGTAAGGTGACTTCATAATTATCACTACCTTTTAACGCTATTGTATTGAGACTTTTAATCCCCTGGTCGGTAAAGAACATTAAAGTCATATCAGCTGGTTTTGACAAGGTTATGCGTACCGTAAATGGTTGACTGCCGTCATTTGGAGAAGGGTTAACTGTAAATTCATCAATCGATAAGGTATGGAAGAAAATACTGGTGCTATCAGTATAAAAGAAAGGATCTAACACATTGATATCATGCCGTTGAATAGTCGTACACGATTCTTTGGTATTGATTTGAGAAATCGTATACTTTTTTACTTCAGGGAAAGTAATCTTCCAATAATCATGCTCCTTGCGTATCTTGCCAAGCTTTTGCTCCATCAAATGCCCACTCTGTTGAATCATCTGTGAATTCACCTAAATCCACCAACACAATGGTATCGCCTAAAAACACATCAGATGCCACTAAATAGTCAGGCTCTGAAGCTTTTTCATATAACTGTAAATCAAACTGATCTAAGTACTCACAACCGTCATCATCATACATTCTAAGGTTGTATTTAGCTTCTTTTTTTACAGTTAAATATTGTGTAGTTACCGGTTCTTCCAGTGAATCTGAAGTCCATTCATAATTGAACCCTTCCAACCCTGCATTGAGCTTCACTTCTATACCCGGACACACTAATTTGCTATCCACCAATAAGTCGATGTCCTCTGGTAATTTACACAACATCTGATCGATAAATTTGACTTCACTAAATTCAGAGGTACTCCCATTTTGATCAGTGGAAGTTGCTGTGAAAAACAAGGTTTCACTGAGATTAAAGAAACTTCTGGACACCTGTAAAGTCCAAACTCCATTTACTGGAATGGCTGTTGCGACATAATCAATGGACTGTTTGTTTCCTTCATAACCTTTAAACAATTCTATCCGTGTGTTTGCTTGAGGGGATGTTCCCGTAACAATCACTTTGGAGGTGTCGATTAACTCAACACTTGTAATGGCTGGTACTTGTACGGTAGTATTAGAGCTTATCAGATGAATACCATCACCAGTACTCATTGGACTATAAATCGCATTTTGGCTAATTAACGCCTGCTCGGAGTTTTCAAGCGTGATGCCATTTACAGAATAACCAGTAAGCGTATTGTTAAAATAATTATTTGAAGTGGAGTTTTTATCAATAATAGCATACGCTCCCATTGGTACTTCTTGGTCGTTGGTGTTTAAGCCAATTTTATTGGTAGAAATGTTATTAGCATCGGCATCTACTATAGTTATACCGTTGCCTGTCACGTGTAGAATGGTGTTGTCTGAAATAAAGTTAGTTGTCGGCCTTCCGCCATCTGATTCATGAGATTGGAAAACAATACCATCTCCATCAATAGGCGATGCAGTTAGTGAATCGACTAAACCAATGAGGTTGGTTTTTAAACTATTGGATTCACTAAATCCTTCTAATACAATTCCTGATCCCGAAATATTACCTATCACATTGTTTTCAACGGTTTGGTTATTAGCATGCGTGATACGAATACCTATGCCTGAAGAAGCATTTGCTCCTTTATTGACATCATATCCCATATAGTTCGATTGAATTAAGTTACCCTTTCCCCCCGCACTATCCAGCCAAATGGCAAAACCATTAAATCCACCGATAATGTTGTTAGTAATTTCACTTTCATTGACCGACTGGCCAATGTGAATAGCGGAATCTACTTGTTGCAATAAGTTCTCATTAATTATCAATTTGCTATTTGCAGAGTCTACCCGATTCCCTTTGAGATATCATGGATAAAGCTTTTTTCAATAGTGGTTTCAGTTGTGTTACTCAACACATGAAGTCCTAAAGCACCTTCATTCTCACTACTGATGTCTAAATTCGACAGCTTCATTTTACTGTTGCCGATCACCATGGCGGTATCAAAGTCCTTGAAGGCTAAATGGCTGATAAGAGCTTCGGTACTTGCTGTGTCGATATAGAACCCAAAACCTGTTGTATCAACTAATAAACTACCGTCAATTAAAATTTGATATTGATCTTTGCCCCAGCCGTTCATTTCAAAACCTAAGAAACTATTGATGGTATCAAGAGGTGTTTTTAATTCAATCGTTTGAAGTGAAAAATCACTTGCAAAGTCAAATGTAACTACCGAATAAAACTTAGAACAGTTGACCGCTTTAACTGCTTCACGCAACGAGAAGGCTCCGGTATCCGCGGTGTTTTTTACAATTAAGGAATCTACAAACGGAGGAATATAAAGCATATTACTTGCTTGTGAAGTACCATGAATAGTGTCGGACCCTGTTGCGATGTAAAACAATCCTTCTTCTTTCGGTTTAGGATATAACTCAGGAGGAACACGGTACGCCCAAAAACCAGCTGCATCGGCTATGGTTGAATCCGCATATTCATTCAAGTAGTTAGAGCTATCACTAAAAAACAGTTCGATTTCATCAAACGGCTCTGATGTTCCAATCAGATACAAGTATTTGGCACAGGAATCTAAAATAAACTCATAGCGTAAAATCTTAGGCGTCAGCTTATCATTATTCGATTTTTCACTTGTGCCTTTATGGATATCAATGGGTAAAACAGCTTCATTGAAACCTGTAACTGTAGTTCGTGAAACCAACACATTTTCTGACCCACGAATGTCCACAACACTTTCAGCGCCACCATCCAATTGATTATTAGTAATGGTCACATTGTTGGTATTAAAAACTGTAATAGCGTGGTTAGAACCAGTAACTACATACAGCACCGTATCGATAAACCAATTATCTTCTGGTATATATAAACTTGTATCTCTTGCTTCTCTTCGAACGGCTCCAATAACATTACTGTCTATTAAAACCTGTTGTGCTGTAATAAAGAAGACATCACCTTCATAATCCTTTGCGGTATTTTTGGTGATCTCAATGTGCTGATATTGACTGGAAGCTTCGGATGGAGAGAAAGAAATAGCTCTTCCTTTTCCACCTAAAAATTGATTATTAGTAATCACCAAACTATCTACTGAATTACTGATATAAATATCATGTGCGGTATATTCATCGGCAAAACGGTTTTGATTGTCTGGCTGTGCTTTTGAAAATTTATTGCCTGCAACGGTAACAGCTTGCGAATTTTCTAACCAAAGGGAGGCAAAATTCACCCCACCTAAAGCGCCAAATTCATTTCCGGTAATTGTAGCGTTTTGTATTCCATCCCCATACAAACTACCATTTTGAGAATTCCCAAAACGTGCACTATCTACTCTTAATCCAGTGGAGTTACTTGCATCAATGGACGTTTTTAACACTGAAAAGTTCCCTTTGTAAACATGTAAGTTGGTTGAGTTTTGGGCATCGACTCCTAGTGAAAAACTGCTGACTGTCAGGTTTTTCAATTGAATACTATCACCAACAAATGAAACCCCTATTCCTCTGCTAATGGTATCCCCTGTCAGGGTTAAACCATCCAGTTCAATGCCGTCTCCTACTAAGTCTACTGCCTCTTCAAAATCCTTAATTTCAACATAAGACACATAAGCTCTTCCGGAATCGAGGTTTACCCTTAATGCTGGAATGTTAGATGTATACAAAGAATCTACTTTAGTCAACGTGGCTGGAATAACACCTCCATTTCTACCATAATAATTAAACCCAAAACGGTTGTAGATTGAATCAATTGGAGACTCTAATTTGATTGTTGCTTCCCCAGCAATTTCAAACAATAAGTTGGTGGACTCCTGCTGTACATTTAAACAACCAACCGCTTGACGATATGAACCCGTTGGTGGGTATTCGTTGTCACCATTATCTTTATTTGACACCACATAACAATCGCCTAACGGGAAGATGTTACTAAACTCTGACGTGTTGTTATCACTATTAGTAGCTGTTGCAATACCATAACTGGTGACTCCAACTAGTAAATCCGATTTGTTTAAAACGACCACCCATTTTCCCTCTGCGTCAACAACTGTTGTGTTAATATACTTCAAGGCAGACTCATACCAGCCATCGTTAATATATAAGTGGATGGTATCCCCTTCTACACCTCTACCGGTCACTGTAATAGTAGCATTAGAGTCTGTACCACTAGTGAACTTACCTAGAATTTCAGGTTCGGTAATACCAACATTTCCCACTCCATTTGATAAGTCAATACCCTTTGTAGACGGTTTGTATTCCGCAGTATCATTTTTCCCTATCAGATTTTTAACCATTCTGTTGTGCTGACCTGTGGTTACAATGCCTCCGCCTTGATTGTCGAATACTTTATTGTTTTCAACGGTATTACTATCACTCAAAAGCGTTAAGGCGACACCTGTATTTCCAATTCCTTCTAACCCTAATTGATTATTCGTAATCGTGGCACTAGCACTCTTAACATCCAATAAAATGACATCACCAGTAAGATCAATTAAATAATTCTCATCAATAGTTGCAGACGTACTATTCACTAGGCTAATTCCTTGCCCACATTCGGTTAAAAAGCTTTTTTGAACTGTTGGACTGACTTCGTCTTCTAATAAAACAGCTGTATTGGTCGCTTTCGATACGCCTACTGCAAACAAATTATTATGTCCACCTATTGAATACAACCCAGTACCTCCACAAGAATCCACCTGAGATCTGGTGATATTTACTCGATCACATTTGTTAAAATAAAAACCAAAATTCGATGAGGCAATCGCATTTAAATCGACCAAGGTAAGGCTGTCACTTTCAGAAAAATAAAAACCGACACTGGCTGTATCTACTGAGTTATTGGAGAATAATACATTTGAGCAATTGTTCAATACATAGGCTGCTTTCCCTACTTCAAAAGAGGTATTCTGACCTATATTGTAAGCAGTGTTTGTATCCGCTTTATGTCCAGAACCCGTTAATTGAAGAGCTGTTTCTGTTAAATCAGTAAAGTCATTTTCATTGATTTCATGATCTTGTCCTGAAATTATAAATCCGTTTTTCGCGTCCTGACCTGTTTCATTACCAACCACCCGGTTAAATTGCAAGAGTGCATCCGTACCTGAAACCACATTCACGGCTGTTCCATTATTTAAAAACTGGCTGTAATCCCACGTGGTTTTTGTTGTGTTTTCAATAACCACCCCCGAAACCACATTTTCAACGTTCAATCCGTGAACTGGTACACCATGCGTACCTGAAATTCTAAAACCGTTAAGAGAAGAATCTTCTGCAATGACGGTGACAACTCCTCCACCTCTTTCCAGTTTAAACCCAACTTCTGAAGAAGCATCCACAATTACCTTACTCTTGGTAAGTGCTGGCAAGGCTGTTTCAATGGTAATGTGATTTTGTGTAGTGTCTAATGGCGAAATATCAAATAACACCAAATTACACTCACTGTTATTCGCTCTTACTACAGCATCACGCAAGGTGGAATCTCCCGCATCAGCAGTTTTTGTTACCATACACGCGTTGATGGTTATACTCAAATCGGTAGCAAGCTCAGAAGTATTTCCTGCAGCATCTCGAGCGGTGGCAGTAAAATAGTTCGTGCCATTCAAATTCAACTTATCCTTGCTGATGGTCACACTCCACTCTCCTTTTTCGTTGGCTTGAGTAGTGTCTAGGAGTTGAATCGCTGTCTGAGAAAGTGGTGAAGCTTTAAAAAACTCTATAAATGAATTCGCTGGTGCTAAGCCATTGACAAACAAGCCTCCTTTTGCATCAAAGAAATCGATAAAGTCTAAAGTTGGTTTAGATATCGTATCATTACCTATATTCACCAGATTTATCCCTTTGAAGGTAGCTGGCGTACGGTATATTTCTGTGTTGATGATTTTATTGTGATTTCCCCGATCAATAACTACTGCATCTGTTTCGATGGATTGCACCCGATTTCCTTCAATTGAGGCATTTGAAACCTGATGCAACGTGAATGCTGATTGAGTGGAAATAATATCATTTTCAATGAGTGTCGCTTTGTTGGATGTAAAGTTGGTGCTTGCCGAAGCAGCTGGATTATCACCAGAAATAAATACGGCATTTCCTGCTATTGCCGAAGTTAGGGTATCGGAATTAAGTGTAAAATCATTCTCTCGAACCTGTAATCCTGAACTACCATTCACCGCATAAATAGCCGATCCATTTTCTGGTAAAGTCAGCGATGAATTCACCTGTATTGTTCCAAAATTGTTGTTCTGGATGATCACATTAGGACTTTGCCATAAACTAATTCCATAACCACGAATGGCATTGGCTGATGAATCACGGTTCAGACCAAAGAAGTTATCCTTCACGGTTGCTGTGGCATTCACGAATGACAACCCAATTTCTACATCCCCAAACACACTGTTTGTAATCGAACCATTCACTCCACTAGCTAACACCCCAATTTTTCCATTGGTGATAGTGATGTTGTCAATGTTATTGTTGTTTCCCGATACCACTAATGCGGTATCAAAATTTTCAAACATGAGGTCAGCAAGTTGAATATTATTCCCCGTGAATGCCAAACCACTATTCGAGACACCTTGTAACACTACAGCATTGGTAGAATCTTTTGACATCACAACCCCATACTTATTTTGTCCGACTATTGTGCTTGACAACGTGATATTGTATTGTTCCGCTGAATCAGGGTGAAAAATAATAGCTCCCGGTAACCCAACTAGTTCTGCTTCGGTGACACAAGCAACGGCATCACGTAAGGAACCTTTACCTTCATTCAATTCATTGGTGACATAACATCGAATGGGGTCATTACCTACGCGCACAACCTCTGATAATTCTGAGGTATTACCTGATGGACTTGTAGCGGTTGTCACGAAATAATCGTTCACCCCTTCTTTTAAAAAGTCACTTGGAATTTCTAACGACCACGAATTATCTGATTCAACAGTAGTCTCCCCCACTAACTCATAAGCTTCTTCAGCTTGTTGTACCGATAAAAACACTTGAACCTTATCCCCTGCTACCGCCTCGCCTGAGAGTAGTGTTTCCCCCGTTTCCTCATAGGAGATATTAATTGGAGCTAGCTGGTTGTTATTGGCAGAACCAACTAACTGAATCGCTTGATAACCCGATTCACTAGCCAATTCATTTTTATTAGTGATATAGTTAGACAGCAATGAATTGTCCTGTCCACTAGCAACTTGTATAGCTGATTTCGTTTGATTATAAAACTGGTTATTGATGATCTGATTTGCATTACCTGTTATACTTACACCTACTTGATTGTTTTCAAAAAGTACATCTTTAACTACTGATTTATTTTCCAGACTTAACCCCGTTTTGAAGTTTGAGAACTGTAATTCAGCAACAGTGAGGTTGTTTCCTATAAGCCCAAGTTGTGTGGTATCAGCCATTAATGAAACAGGGCGGTTATCAGCATTAGGCCCAGTGATGGTAACAGACCGGCCATAGCGATCTATTTTTGGTAATAGCGAGGTAATAGGGAATTGGATTGCTACCGCAGTATCCACCTCAAAACTTATAGTAACTGTACCATTTGCGGCTGATCGATTCGCGCAATCAATGGCTTCTCTTAACGAACCAGATTCAAAGTCATTCAAGGTAGTAACTATGCAGTTCGTTTCTAACGACTTTTCAGGAACAACATAGATCCCGCTCAACTCAGAAGTATTACCCAATGTATCTGTTGCCGTAGCCACCACGCGAACAGTATCCTCCGAACTAAAACCATTTTCTCCAACGATAATTGCTTCCCAAGTGCTATCAGCCAGGGTAACAGCCGAAGCCATGTATAAGGTAGCGTTTTGCGGTTTTCCGTTGTTTAAGAAAACCTCTACGATATCCTTTGGCACCGATGATTTACCCGAGATAAATAGGGTGTCGGTGAAGGCGTAGTGGTAGTCGAGGATGGTGGGGGAGGTTTTGTTGAGGTTAGCGTTTGCATTTAAAACAATAGCTTGTCCTGTATCGCTATTGGTAATAAAGGTGTTTTTAGAGAATGTGTTGAAAGGAATTGTTGAGACGTTAATTCCTTCTGAGTTATAAAATACCTGATTACCTGTTGCATTGACTCCCCTTCCATTAATTGCTGTTCCTTCATTTGCCGCTGGTAATAAAAGTGTATCGTAACCAATGTGATTGTTTTTTATTTCGAAAGTGTTAGGAGCATTAAAAACAAATATACCCGCACCTATATTACTGAAAATGTAATTATTGTTAAAATCTCCTCCATTATCATCAATACGAGTATAATTCCAATCAACTCCATTCTTAAAATTCAAAAACACTTTGTTTTCCACAAACGAGTTAATTACTGAAGTGGACGATAAAATACCAGTTCCATTTTTACTTAGGCTATTATCATAAAAATAATTTACTGATACATAGCTTAATGACACCCCAATGGAATCATTATCTATGAATTTGTTACTACTAATTGTATCAATACGAATAGTTGTTAAGTTCGAACTTGAAGTTTCGAATCCTATTTCATTATTTATTATTTCATTATTAACAATATTTCCAAAATGAGTATTATAAGATTTAACACCAAACCGTAAGTTTGAATTAATATCATTATTAACAAACTTTTTACAATCACTACTAGAAGCAAATTGTACTCCCCCAAGTTCATTTCTTAAAATTTTGTTATCAAAAAACTCATTCAAGACTGAATACCAACCTACAATTGTTCCGACACCTTTATTTTCACTTATAATATTATCTGAAAAATTATAGACTAAAGAAGCCCCACCTCTAGCCCCACCATTGGGACTACCCAAGACAACTCCATCTAATCCATTATTAGTAATAATATTATTCGAAAATTGTGCTATGGTGTCTTTACCGGCAAACTCAACAGCATTATTCCCGCAATTAGTTATTTCGTTATGAGAAAAAGAATTAATGAATCCACTCGCAGGAAAATTAATCCCTTTCGAACCCGCTTTATTAACCTTATTAGAGTCTATTAAAATATTTGTGCCAGTATTTTGAGAAAATACTACACCATTATTTTTACAATTGAAAATGATATTTCTTTTTATATCTAAGTTTGAAATACCCCCTATAAAATTAATACCATCATATCCTATTACATTTGCATTTTCTAATGAATCAAAGCCAATATAGTTGGAATAAATATTTGACATTATTTTAGTTTTGTCAGGTCTATTTATAACTAGAGCATTCTTACCCGTATTGGCAAAATGATTGTCGCTAACAATCATATATGAAGAATCTTTACTATTGTGTAGATATACTCCATTTCCATTACCAATACTCCCTTCAATAGTTAATGTCTTATCCAATCCAATAAAGTTAGAATTGAAAAATAATTTATTACCGTATAAACTCACTCCTTTGGATGATGAATAAACGACTTCATTATTTATAAAAAAAATAGAGTCTGCTATTCCTACATCAACTGCTACCAGCATTTTTTTATAAACAGAATCTAATTTATCAATACCAAACCCAGAATTTTTAACTATAAAATTCTGTAATCCATAATCAATAGTGATACCGTATTGTGTATTGTAAAAATTTGAAGAATAAACCTCAAGGCTGTTGGTATATTCCACATTACTTAACACATCATCGATAGCCCTTCCACATCCACTAAATTCACATGAGTCAACAATGATTGTACTATTTCTAACCTCATTGGGGAAAATATCCATTCCTATTGGACAATTTTCAACTTTTAGCTTATGAAATCTCACGTCATAAACCCCAAAAAAACCTGTTTGAAATCCATTAATAGTGATATCTATGAAGTTATATTTAGAGCCATTTACTGCATAATAAACCTTATTTGTGTTATTAATTGTAATCGTCTGTTCCCCACTCCCTACACCACTTTCCCTTTGTGTGCTACCATCAATCGTAATCCATTGTGGTGCAACTATAGTGGGCAAAACCGTTTGTGGTTCAATGACATAAGGACCAGCTTCAGGGATTGCAAAATGGATTTTATCGCATAAACCTGCGTTGGCATCAGTTATCGCTTGGCGTAGGGTACTGTCTCCGCTGTTTGCTGTTTTGGTTACCAAGCAAACTCCGTTTTCTTTTTTCTTTCTAAAATAAAAAGGTTCACTCAACTGAGACGTATTACCAACAGAGTCTGTCATTGTCACTACAACAAATCCCTCATAATCTAAATAGACGGCCCATTTATTATTACCTATTACATTTTGGTGTGTCAATAGCTTGGTGGTATTCTTTCCAAGTTGATTACTAGCAAATACTTCTACTGTAGCTAAAGGGTAAATATGATTTAAAAAATCTCCTTTAAGTGTATCTGAAAGTTGGCGTAGATTAGTTGCTGTAGGAATATTATCATTACTACAACCAAAACCACAAATATTTATAGGTTTGATTGATTCATAATCTCCATAATAATAGCTAATTAAGTTGTTTGAAAAAGTATTCTGTTTTCCTCCAAACCCCAGGGAAATAGCAGAACTCATTTTACCCAGACCAAACTTATTTGGCATTGTTACTGAACCGATGACATTATCGCTTGCACCAGTTTCAATACGTAAGTGCCCTCCTCCAAAGGCTTTTTTGTAATCTTCTTCAGAAAAAGCATCCCCATCTTTGTCTAAACCTATATAATTCCCAAAAACGAAGTTAGAATCAGAATTTCCAGTAATACTGAAATTAAAATACGGAGCAACTACATTCTTTTCAGAATCGCCCCCACCAATGGATACCCCACTTACTTGTCCATTTAAAGAGATTTCTGGTACTGCTCCACCAGAACCATCTTTAGATTTCAAGTAATACAATGAATCATACAGTAATTCTACCCCATTTTCTTTTAAGCCAAAATAGGTATTAACCAGTTTAGATCCCTCACACCCTTGAGTAAATTGAAAAGAACCTCCAACTAAGTTTTTATTCTCTTCTCCCTCCTTTCCAAATTGGAAATTTGGTGAGTTTTCAACACTCAATCTTCCTGCAGTTAGAATGTTATACCCGTCAGTGTAAACTCTTGAACCAACAAAAAACACTCTTTCACTATTAATAATATCTATTTGTCCATTTATACCTTTCCCAGTCTCAAAAGGGTCATTCGTTACATATGTCCATAGATTAGAAACCATACTACTATCGCACGACTGTAACAGTAAATTTTGATCACCATTATTTAATAAGATATTTTTTACTTCACTATGTGGAGCATTGTATAATTCTAAAATGTTAAAGTTATTACCATCTATTTCAACTAATGGCTCACCTAAGTTTAAATAGTTATTTCCATCAATTATTACTGATTCTAAAATAGCTGGTAAAGAACTTTCTAGCCCAATGGTGTATTTACCGTTTGAATCAGGTGTTAATAAAGAAAAATCAAATGAAATTGAATCCATACCTGGCCTAGAGTTGGCACATTTTATAACTTCTCGTAAACTTCCTTCCCCCGAATCGAATAGGTTTCTAACAGTGAGGTTACATTTACTTATCTTTTCTTTATAAGTAGTAACCTCTGACGTATTTCCTGCTAGATCTGTAGCAGTGGCTGCAAAAAACTCATTGTTATTGTTAACCATTTCAATAGACCAAACTGTATCTGTTGCTATAAAATCAGTTAAAAAGTTATTCGCATTATCACTAGTGCCATCGTGTGAAAAAAGCTCTATTTTATCTCCGATAGTCTGTGTCTTACCTTTTATTAATACATTACCATTAGCTAACTGCTCTGTCGAACTTATTTCTGGTTTTTTCTTATTCCCATTATTCGTTCCAATGGTTATGGCTTTATTCGTTTCATCCAAGCCAACAAAAACGTTTTGGCTAAATGTATTATTATTACCAAATAAACTAAGAACAATTCCTTTTTGAGTTCCATTGTAATTGAAGGAATTGTTTTGAATTAGGGAAGGGGAATACACACCTCTTAAATGGACACCTATTCCGTTATTAGAAAAAACACATGAATCGGTCACTATTAAAGAATCACTTTCTCGAAACTCTATACCATAATCGTTATTAAAGAAATTTGACTTACGAACTTCCAGATTACTCCGTTGTCTTGGTCTAATACCTGTTCCAGTATTATCAAATAAACAATTTTCAACATACATATCTGTATCATAGCCGCAAACACCACACGAATACGTACTTAGGCTGTTAATAAAATCTCCTGAGGCAAAATCTGTATTAGTAATTTTATATGAATTAGCTCTATCGCCATTTATACCAAACCGAAAATTATCAAATCGGCATTCATCAATTTCAATCGAAATATTTTTATTAAAATCACTTGCAACTGCATTTTTTAAATTATCAACTGGTTGATGGTAAAAATGAATTCCCTTTAAAGAGCTTTCACTCACTGCTGTCCACCTAAATAATATACTAGCACTTGTGCTGTCATAAATCTGTAATTTTGGTAAGCTCTCAAGTGAGACATTATTGGTTAAATTTGTTGCATCTATTATAACTCCATCTGTAAAACTTATCTGAGAAAAAACTTTTATAACGTATTGACCTTCTGTATTAATTTCCAGATTTGTATTGGATGTGTTAGAAAAATCAAATCCAATAATATCTACTCCCGGATTATTATTCGCACACTCAACCGCTGCTCGTAAACTACCTTCTCCAGAATCATTGGTGTTTGTAACTATACATCCCCTACTTTCTATTTTATATGGAAGGCTTAAATCTGAAGTGTTTCCACTAATACCCGTAGCTGTTGCTACATAATAATTATCACTAGCGATAGAATAAAATAATCCTCGTGGAACCTTAATTGACCATGTCCCATCTATAGTTTTTACACTTCCAATATGAGTTAGTGCATTTTCCAGAGTACCATTATTTAAAAAGACTTCTACAGTATCTCCATTTTCAGCTGAACCTGAAATAGTGAGCGAATCCCCATGTTCATAGCTGGAGAAAACCGGTTTTTGTTTGTTGTTGTTTGCATTATTATTTAACACAATAGCTCTTCCTGTCCCTACGGGATTAGACTCAAATATATTTTCAGACAACTTTATACCCTGGGAAAATGATAAATTAACTCCTCTAGTATTTTCTAAAAAATGTATCTTATTGTTTTCAATAATTGCAGCACTGGATATATTCATTGCATATTGCCCATTTGCTACAAAAACTGAATGTCTAATATTTACATTTTGAGCTCCTCCAGTGATTCCGGTTGAAGTATTATTTTCAAATACACAGGCATTTACTTTTGTTGAGCCATTTTGGATTTTCAAGCCACTAATATTTTCTTTAAACACCGTACTATCTTCTACAACAATAGAACTTTGAGTCATATCAATACCAAAAGAATTATTCAAAAACTCACACTTCTGTATGTTGAGTGTACTGTTTTGATATATTCCTAAACCATTATAATAACCTTCAAAAGTAGAATTCACACAATTAACATTGGAAGAATAAGCCAACACTCCTGTTGCGAGAGTTCCTGTAAATCGACTATTGGTTATTGAGACATCAGAACCATTCAACTGTGCAGTAAGTCCAAACCCTTGAACATTACAGTTCACAATTGCTGAATTACCTCTTCCTCTTAAATCGAAACATCTATTGGGGGAAGTACCGTTAAAATCTATATTTTTTATAATTGCAGTTTTATCAATATCAAGTAAGTAAGAACTACCTGAAGCACTATACTTTATTGAGATTCCATTTAAATCATCTACAAGACTTAAAGGAAATCCATCAACGACAAGTGTATCGGTTACATTTATTGTTGATAAAACTTCTATTTCATATTGACCTTTAGAGTTAATAATTGATTCTGAAGCTGAAAAATCAAAATGGATAGTATCAATTCCTATATTACTGTTTGCACACTCAACTGCTGCTCGTAAACTACCTTCTCCAGAATCATTGGTATTAGTCACTAAGCATACATGAACAGGCTCTTCGGAAATATCTATAGCAGTACTTAGCTCAGAGGTGCTTCCATTTACATTGGTAGATGTTGCCACAATATACAGGTAACTACCAGAAGGTTTAGGAATAGTAATCGTTTGAGTTGATGCTGATAAAATTCTGTCACTGTTTGGTATATACTCATTGGCATTATTTGGCAATCCGTTACTCCCAAAAAACTCAATTTTATTTCCAGTGCTTGATGATATTTCCAGCGTTACTGAATCTGGTTTTGTGCTTACTACCGTTATGGTTGGAGCTAAAACCCCATCATTTGCTCCGTTTTCTAAAGAAATAGCTTTTCCTGCCGCAGCACTAGCGTTAAATGTATTACGAGATAGTAGATTAAAACGCGATGTTAATGAAATTCTGGAGATACTTATTGCAGGATTTTCTGAAGTATAGGAAAACACATTATCTATTAAAGATGAACCTACAGTATTTACCAGTTCTACTGAAATACCAGTATTATTGATAAATTGGCTGTTTTTCAAATCTACTACTCCATTTGAACTCCTGATACCACTCGTGTTTTCTTCAAAAACACTGTTAGTAACAGCTAATTTTTTTACTACCAATGCTTGTTCATTCCCTTCAAAAACACAGGATTTCACATACGAATTATCGGTACTTCCAACTGTTGACCTAAGATCGGTAAGTCCGAATGTATTATTCAGAAATGTTGTTTCTTCAATCGAAATAGTACCTGATCCATTTACATTAATTGCCGTACCACATCTTTCAAACAAACAATTATTGGTCATTGAAATAGAACCCACCAACATAAATATACCCCTATCTTTACTATTCAAGAATTGACAATTGTTTGCAGTAAGTGATTTTCCTCTACAATGGATACTTGTATAATGAGATTGAAAGTAACAATCATTTAATATAATATCTTGATTTGCCTGATTTACCCAAATACCCCCTCCATTATTCACCAGGGTATCACAGTAAAATTCTATATTACTATAGCTGCTATTTTTGAATGCTTGAAAAGTATATTCTGTGTTTTGAACAAAAGTACCAATATCTCCAATAGAATTTTGTATCCGAAGTTTAGGTAATCCATTGGCTACTCTACCTAACAAAGAAGCATCTATAATTACTTCATCTTCAATTTTAATAGATTCAATTAAATTAATTACATACTGCCCATCTCCATTCACTGTTGGGTTAGGTTCTGTAAATTGAAAAAGAACCGTATCTATTCCCACTCGACTATTCGCACACTCAATAGCCGCTCGTAAACTGCCTTCGCCTGAATCATTCGTGTTGGTAACCAAACACACCTGTGCAAAAGCTCCCTTTACGCAAAACAAAAGAGCTATTAAAAATAAAGCCTGTATATATCTCATTGTCTTCATTGTAAGTCCTGAAATGTTAATACTTCGCCACCACCTCATCACTCATGGCACTTCGTCCTCCATCACTAAATTCTGCTACTATTCTGTAAGTATAACTCGTGTTAGGTGTTAAGCTTTTTTCTAAGAATTCACGTTGGTTATTTTCTACCGTTCGGTAAGCGGTTAGTCCTTCGGCCTCTTTTGCTCTATAGACTAAAAATCGGGTAATGTTTTCTTGATTATACTCCCAACTGATTTTGACCAATTCGTTTTCACGACTTACAATGGTTGTAATGTTTTCTATCTTAGGTTTTATTGGGTTCATTACCTGTTCAACATACAATTCTGAAGCGGTATCCGAAACCAATCCACTGGCATCATACGCCAAAATCACATAACTATAATAGGTTCGGGCTTTTGTGTCGGCATCCACATATTCTTTTTGCTTTAAATCCTCTCCATTCATTTCTAAAATTGGGCGGTAGGTCACATCTTTTTCGCCTTTTCTATACAAAACTTGTTGTACTACATCTTCACTTGGACTATTGGTCCATTTTAATACGATACCATCTGTGGTAGATCGGTAAAAATAAATTTGTGGCGCTATTGGAGGATGTCTATCAGGCAAACGTAATTCCACGGTGTCAGAGTAAGCAATATTATAAAAAGGATCAACCGCGCTAATGACATAATAAGCTTTTGAATACAGTAAATCCAGATTAAGGGTATCTACAAAAACAGAATCTGTGATATAGGTTTGGTTGAGTTTATTGAACTCTTGATTTTTACGGTTATTACGATAGAGGATAAATCCCATCAAATCAGGATCTGTCGGTTTTTTCCAAGTCAGCGTTGCAATACCGTTTGAGTCCACTTCTGCAGTCACATCATACGGTTTTCCTGTAGGGATGGTATCACGAACAACAGCCTCTCGCGGGAAATCACAAGCTGCTTCACCACCATAACCTACAGCACAAAGGGTATAATAATTTTCGTATAATGGCTTTACATCTGTATAAGTCAGGCTTTTCTTAGGATCGATGGTTGCCAACAAAAACGGTTCGCTCAACGGATCTAATGCTTTGTATATTTTCACTTCTTTTACCGAAGTTTTTTCTTCTTCGGCCAAATTCCACGAAATTTTCACTTGTGATTTTTCAGTGACCTCATAATGAAACCCCACAGGAGGCATGGTTATTTTTTTATAGGCTGTAATGGTTTGTACCTCTGAAAACTCACTTTCCTTTTCAAAATGGTCTACCCCTTTTAATTTATAATAGTAAGGCTGACCGTAATTGGGAACTGAATCAACATAGGTAGTCGTCTGCCCGTTGTCAATCAATGTTTTTTGGTTGACGGTAATATAGTCATCGTTTACTCGTTCGTATTTCCCATTTTCTTTTTCTGAGCGATAAAGGTTATAACCAATAAAATCAAAGTTGTAATACTTAGCAGTCCAGTTCAACGTCACGGTTTTATCAGAAACACGTGCCATAAAGTCTTTTGGTTGAGGTATTTTATAGGGTTGATCGAACTCTACCCAGCTTCTGCTAGACACAAATTCTGGTTTTCGATGAATTTCTACTTCATAATAATATTTTTTATTTGATTCGATTTCATCTTTCCAATACAGCCCACATTGTTGAGCCAACTGGTTAATCCGAGCTAAATTAATGATGGTAAATGTTAACACCATTGTAGCTGTATTACCAACTTCTACCGCTTCTAAACCCTGCGTATTTTTCAACTCTTCGTCTAATGAATCGGCTACCATATACATGCCTATTTCTTCAATATTAGGAGTGGTTTCTGTAAGTTTAGTAGCATCCAGTTTTAAAGGAGTAATGTTTAATTTCACACGCTCTGGAGAGGAAATATATTTCCCATTCTCAAAAACAGTTGTTCGATACACATCATACCCATGTTCGTACCCTACCATCCAGGCTTTAATATTGGCTGGATACCATTTTAGTTGCACTTGATTGTTTTCAAAAGAATTAACCACTGCAATATCTACAGGGTTGCTTTGAGAAAACACCGTTACAACACTTAACAGACAAATGAAGACTAGTCCTATTCTCATCAATTTATTTTCACCTCCTGATTCAATTTATATTGCATCGCCACCGTTGAATTAGCTATTGATTTACCTGGCAGATAATAGTCTAAGAAATAGCCATAGGTACCCGCAGGTAATACTGGAAGCGGGGCAGTATAATTATATGATTGAAAGACCTGCTTAGCATAATCATGATCGGCCTGCATGGCGGCCATAAAATCCAATTCCACAGATAAATTAGTACTTCCCTTTAAAGTAAAAGCATCGAATGGGGGTAACGAATAATCTTTCGATTGATACCTTTCTGTGAAAAGTGAGGTGTTTTTGTATATACTTCCTTGGGCTGTTTGTATCAAACTAGCATTTAAAGGTTTATACCTTACCTGAATTAATGGTGCTGTTTTATTACCTCCGTTAGGGCTGTACCCTGCTAATTCTGCAAAATAAAAAGATTCACCACTTTCACTTGTACTATTAAACGTATGGGTAATTCTCCCTCCTGTTCCTACAACAACTTCGGCATTGGAAAGTGAAGCCATTTTATCAGCAAATGTTTTGTATTTACTGGTTTGAAAGGAATACGAGACAATAACAGAATCCTTGGCTAAATTCAAATCATCCGTTGTGCCATAACTCAAATCTTCTTTATCATTTTGAGATCCTGAAGTTTGGTCGTCTTTCGTTTGAACAATAACAAATTTGTAGTTAGTGCTCGGTTTTAGTTGATCTGATGGAATCGGGAATTTAAACTGAGCCTCAGCACGTGAGTCGGTAACAGTAACTTGTTTACTAGAAAACACCACCTCATCCCCTTCTACATATTTTACCATATAGGAATAACCGTCCATTTTTTTCAGTGGAAGACTTGGCTTGACTACAGTTTTCACATATCCTTCATTACTCTCATCCACATAGAAGTTTTTCATGCTAGGAAGCGGATACGAATACTGAATATTTGAAATAGGTATTGTCATTCTTTCTGCCTTGGTGGTGAAAGTGACCGTATAGGTTTGAGAAGGTATTCCATCATAACTTGACCAACTATCTCCAGTACCTTTTTTCTGTGCGCGAGCGGTTACGGTAAACGTAAATGTTTTATTCCCTGGCAATACATCGATTGGTTTAATCACCAAATTATCTTGATCACCAAAAGCATAGTTAACTTCAATATTTTTATTAGAACAATTATTACATATCAACTTTACATCTTTCAAAGTATCAATCACTATACGAATGTCCTGCATTTTACCTTCTTTATCTGCGGTGCTAAACTCCTTTTTAATAGGCACTGCCATATACACCATAGGTGTTTGATAGGGGTCTACATTCTCTTCACCTTCTCTAGGAAATGAATAATCAAAAACATCCAAAGCATCTCCCGTTCTTGCTTTACCACATTCTTTATCACCAAATTCTACTTTAAATTTAAACTCGGCATCTATCAATCCACCTAACACTTCAACCTTTGCGCCTACAGCTCCCATTGCATAAAGCGGGTTGGGTCCCTGGAAATACATATAAGCAGCTAAATCAAGTCCTAACAAATCAAATTTCTTGTTAATAGATAAAAATCCTATTTTCCAACGCACATCGACCCCCACTTTTGCTGAAGCGTAGATATAAATTTGCCCATAGGCATACCAATTATTTATACCAATTTCGTCTCTTCCTTTACAAAACCCTGGACCTGATGCCTTCATAAACAACAAATCAAAGCCTGCACCAAATTCAGCATTGACATAACCTGAAACTCCTAAAATTCGCGGAGAAGAAATGCTTAATCCAGCTGAAAAACGCGTACCCAAACCTACTCCCGCACCAGAGGTTAGTAAGGTAGGATCAAAAGTGTTTTCAGCACCAACAATTTTCTTCACCTGATCAGGCACGGGTGCCATTGGTGGGGAAGGTAATCGTGTACCCATTACAAAATAGGTTTCCAATGTCCCTAATTGTAATCCTGCTATTTGTAAGTTGATGCCTAACGGCACAACTGGCTGTCCCACATACACATACCAATCAGAACTGGAGAAATACAAACTTACAGTACCAGCTAAATTGTCATGTTTTTGTCCTGGCTCATTATAAAGCCCGCTCACAATTGGAGACTCTCCTGGGGGCACTGATATATATGTATCGATGGTACCAAAAAGCGTCTTTTTAGGCACACTATAACTGATATCCCAACCCACAATGACTGCAGAGCCCGATTCATTACTTTCTGAAGGATTGTTTGCTAGACCGTCTAATTGTGTAACATCGGGGACGTTAGAATTTGTATTAATAAATGCTACTTCCCCACTAAATCGGAAAAAGTTAAACCTGAATTTTGTGTCGAATGCCAACTCCAATTGTACTTTTCCCGCAAAAGCTTTATTACTAGGAATTGACTGCACACCCACCCCTGCTTTTAAACCTAAAGAAATAATCTCATTAGGAATATAATCTTGACGGGCGCTGTCAAACATCATGTGATGATAAGCTCCACCACTAAAGCCATTGAGTCCAATCCCGGGAAAAAACGGTATAGCGGGAGAAAAACCTACCCCCATTTCTACGATCCAATAACGGTACTCATCAGTTGGATCTTCTTTAGATTCTGCGGTTCCAAATTTGGCAATTGCTGCAATTTTTATTTTGTCGGCAACTTCAGCTTTCAATTGAGCGCCTACCCCATTTCCATAGATGGAATCGTTTCTATAAAACTGTGCTCTACCGTAGATATACAAAGCAGTAGTTCGGTATTCTATTGCCATATCTGTTAAGTATAAGTCATCGTATTTGTAGCGTAAAACGGTATTATCCCGTTTACCCCAAACTATTAACCCAGCTTCAGCGGTCATTCCCGTACCTTCTGTTGCTTTCATTAAATTCAATTTCACCCCAATATCTAACCCAATACGGTCTTCATCTTTTTCATCTGAAATAACTCCTAAACGCGTTAACTCGACAGGGAATCCCTTCATGGTACTTTTTTCATTTTTCACCAATGCTGCTCCTCCGCCTTGTTCAAATGATACATAGGGTTTTTCCGTTGCTAGTTTTAGGCGATTGTATTCAATTAAAAAACTGGAAGCTTTGCCTCCCAAATCAGGTGTCAAACCAAAGGTACCATTTAATACAGCTGTAGGTTTAAACTTTTTATTTATGACTTGTACATCTAATCGTGAACCATCATACAGTTCTACATCTGCTACTTTAAACACATTGAAGTCAATTTTACTTTCTAAATTAGCAGTGAAATTATATTCAGCTGCTTTCTGAACGGGGTTATAACTTATGCTTGCATCATATCCTAACGCGGCATTTTCTGAGGATATCGGTAAAACGACACTACCATTTAAACCTGCTTCAACTAAGGTGCCTTGTGAAAATTCCGCATACAATTTATCAACAGAATAATCCCAGGTATTCATTTCTCCCTCACCTTTTTTGATTAAATCAATTACTTCAACCTTACCTGTAAACCCTTGCTTATCAAAAAACATGTTGTAGCCATTGATAGCCATTTGAGCTCTTGGGTTGTCTTTTTTGTAAAACATTCGCGGCATTGTTATACCTGCACGTTCAATATAAAGTCCTCTCCATAAAACTGGGTTTCCTCCATATAATTCATCGATATTATAACTATCAGGAAAACTCCCGAGTTTGGAAGGGTTTTTTAAATCACTGTGATCGTAAGCAATTACACCGATGTCAAACGTAAAATCAGGGAGTTTCGCTAATTGGAATTTTTGAATCTCCACTTGAGCTATCCAGTCTTCCCATTTTTCTATGGTTACATTAAACTTTGTTTCTAATTTTTGGCCTACTATTCGTTCGTTATTTTGATTCACTGGATAAGCAAAATCCCCTGAAAACCCAATATTGGCACTCAAACTAATTTCTTGAAAACCATTACAATCAAAAACGACATAGGTTGGATAAGCTTCTTCCGCTAAAAAAGTGACTGTGGCGTCTTCTCCAAAATTCACATCAATACTTTCGGCCAGCTGTAAGGTTGCATTGCCAGTAAACCCTCCTTTTCGAGAGAACCGAATGTCCTTACCTATAAAAGTTAATTTTTTGTTTTCAGGTGAATCAAATGATAAGTCTAATACAAAATAGATGGTAGCATAAGCATACTCAGGAGTAAAAATCAATGAATCTAAATATAATGCATACTTATCATCCTTTGATGATGGTAATATTTTCGCGGGGAGTGTAATATCTTTTCCGTTTAAAATATCTTGAAAAGTCTGGTTGTTTTGTACATTATTAAAAATAGTGTGTGCTCTATCGACATAACCTTGGAGTTCACCTATTTGATGATTAGTCCATTCAATAGCTTTAGAATCAGTCTGTGCGTTGCTTGAACATACAATGAAAAAGCTAAAAAAACCTATAATAATATACCGTAACAAAAGATGCTGTGTTTTTATGCTGCGAAATTAGGGAAAAAGTTATAAAAGCAACATTTTTTCAATAAAAAAACATTCACTTAATACCTAAAAATAATATGTTCAAACATACAATGAAGCCTCAATACAGAAGTATAACCAACCTTTAATATGGAGTACATTTCTAACAACTAAATAATGGAATTTATTCATGTTAATGCGATTAATAGTGCTGTTATTCTTACTAGTGCTCAGGACCAGTAAATAACATCTCTTAACAAAAATTGAAATAAGTCCTTCGGCCTCAACCACAAAACAACAGCTTATTTAAAAAGATATTTCTTGATAAGAGATAAACCATAAATCCTACCAATCTTTTTTAACCTTTTATTTTCTCTTTCAAAACAAACAACTATATTTGCAGCTTTAAAAGCGTAAAGAAATTATGGCAGTTACTAGATTAAAGCGTAAAGCGAGAGTTAATAAAGGAAGAGCAATTGACAGAAAAGCAACAATCAAGCGTTTATCTTGGTCTCCTGTTATTAAAAAAGTTGATATTGAAGAGTTGAAAGCAAGTTTTAAGAAAACAAAAGCAGCTCCTAAGAAGACAGAAAAAACTGAAGAAGCAGAGTCTGCTGAGTAATTTTAGCTTACTTTATATAGCATTTGAAGGCTCGTTTATAACGAGCCTTTTTTTTGTGTAAAATAAAAACCAACTTCAATGGGATATAAATCCTTATTATTAATTGCTATAAGTAGTATTGCTTTTATCATTTTACTTTTTCTAGATCCCATTCCACAAGATTTACAGTATCACTTATTTGCTGACACCAACACCCATTTTGGGATCCCGCATTTTTTCAATGTGTTTTCCAATCTGCCCTTTCTACTGGTAAGCATTTGGGGGTATTCACAACTCAAATCGATTTCTCACCACTGTACCCACGAAGAGTTTACAATCTATAACCTTTTACTTATCGGTTTTTTATTCACTTTTTTAGGCTCCTCCTATTATCATTTAAATCCTACTAACGCAACCCTTCTTTGGGACAGACTACCGATGACAATCATCTTTATGAGTTTTTTTAGCGCAGTTTGTGCGAAACTGATTGATTCGCGGTGGTACACGATTGGAATAAAAATATTAATCCCCATTGGGATGTTATCGGTCATCTATTGGTATGTCACAGAATACTATGGCGTGGGGGATTTACGATTTTATGCCTTTATCCAGTTCGTCCCATTGATATTACTCCCTCTCATCTTATTTTTCTATCGTGATCGAATAAAAACCTTAAAATGGCTTATTTTCGTTATGTTAGCCTATTTAGTCGCAAAACTCTTAGAATCGTATGATGCAGGTGTTTTCCAACATATTGTTTATATAAGCGGCCATAGTTTAAAACACCTTTTTGCTGCCCTCGCCTGTTTTTTCATGGTGAAAGATGTCATTGCGGCTAAAAATTAGTCTTCTGATTTTTACGTTTGATAGTCATAAAAACCACACTCAATACTAACAAAACAAAAAAGAGCACTCCTAAAAAGTAAAACCATGAAGAAGCATAAAACGGCTTTTTTAAAGCAAATGTAAAATTAAGTTCTTCACTTTCTAAACCAAATGCGTTTTGACTTTTTAGTCGGAAAACATACTCACCTGCGGATAAATAACTGAACGATTTTCGGGTCTTCGAGTTCCAATCTGACCAACCCTCATTGACTCCTTCAAGCTTATAGGAAAACTCATTATTTTCAATATCATGCATAAGTGTATTTCCAAATGAAAATTGGATTTGATTAAACTGAGGTGGGATTTGATCTTTCGCAAAGGAGTGAAATTCACCTACAAACATATTTTTTTCAAAATCATAAACTAACACTTCTTCATTTTTTGCTGACTTTAATTTTATTTCATTAAAAAACAGCCTACTCGAATAGGAATTAGGGTTGAGATTTAGATTTAAAATTTTCAACCCATCGTATCCACCAAAAGCGATCAAGGAATCATTCAACTGCGTGATAAAATCAAAATATTCATCCTTCAACTTGGTGTTAATTTCTCCCTGACGGGTGATCATTCCTGATGAATATTTCATAAATAATTCTTCACTCGAAAAGGCTCCTTTTTGATACCATATAACCCCTCGATTGTCTTCATACAAATAATTCACCACACAATCACCCAATTCATTAAATTCGGTGGATTTTAAAAATTTATCGCTGTTTGCTTCATATTCATATACGCCAGCATTTGTTACACACAAAATTTGAGATTTGACTTTAAAAACCCGATTACTACTCAATTGATTTTTTAATCCTTTGTCGAAATAATTAGTGAGTGTAAATAACTGGGGGTTTAAGGTATCTAATCTTAATTTTAATACTCCTTCATACCGTGTATTTAACCAAATGTCAGATTTGTGTAAGATCATGTTTTCAACACCTCTTAACGAGTCAAACTCATGCACTAACTTAGCTTCTAAACCATCATATTTTACCAAAATCAGTTGATCTTCAAAGGCTACCAATATATATTCGCTATTTTTTGATAGGGGCAGCATATCCATACAGTTTCTTCCACTATATATTTTTTTATAACTATTTTTTCCCGCATACAAACCTCGCAAGTGACCATAGAAATAGTTTCCTTTCCATTTTTCATAAAAATGAACGGGACCAGTAATATTCTTATATATCTTCATTATTACTTTCTCATCCGAAAATAATCCGATAACACCTTCATCCCCTACGAATAAACCTTGAGAAGTTCCGACAAATAAACGTTCATCTACCATTGAAGCTTCATAACAAATACCGTTTAATCCAATACGTTGATCTATAATACTAACAGGCGCGTTCATTGCAATGTGTTCTACTCCATTTTCCAGAGTAACCCAAAGACTTCCTTGGTCGTCTACATATAGATTAAAAACCTTGTTTGGTTTTAAACCATTATTCACATTGATGTGGTTGAGTACTTTACCTTCTTCCGAAACCATATAAACACCATTTTTTGTCGTACCAAAATAGAAGACACCTTTTGATTTCACTCCTCTAAACACATAACTCCTCCATACCTCATCAAGAAGATCATTTCCCCATGATGACACTTGACCTTTATCATATTGAAAAAAACCTTTTGACCAGGTTGAAATTAATAGTCCCCCATTGTTAAAAGGTAAAATGGAGTTGACCTCATCTCCTTTAAAAAACCCTCCATTTTCTACAACTTGTAATTCGTTATTCACTAACTCCATAAGTCCTTTTTCAGTATCAACGAGATACACATGACCCTTTACTTGATATAACGCTCGCACAAAGCAATTGACGGGCAACTTTAATAGTTTATCCTTTTCAAAAATCAACAATTGACGAGGAGTTTGAGCTATTAACTTGTTTTCAAAAAAGCATACCGACCATACCTCATTAATATAATGAACACCTTTACTTTTTAGCCAACCCTTTTTTGACTGATAAATCCGTATATCTGATTTAAGGTCGATGGTACCTATGTCATTATCACACCCTACATACAATATTGAATCTCCTACTAAAGCTAAACTCCTGACTATTTGCGGGGTGCGAATGATGCTCCAGGAAAGGCCATCAAACTGCAGCACACCTTTTTCATTAGCTATATAAATGAAATTGTTTTTTGATTTGACTACATCCCAATTTTCAGCTCCACCATTATAAGAGTTATGGTTGTATGAATCGATTAAAGGTAAAGCGGCAAAAAGTTGAAATTGAAGTATAACGAGTATACCTGTAAAAAATATTTTCATAAGGCTCATTTTATTGACTAGGTTAGCAATATGATGATCTAACGAAAAAGCCGATTCTTAGTTTTAAGAAATCGGCTTTAAATTATGCACACTCTTTTTAATGGCTTAATAGGTATGTGGTAGTGGTTTATTGATTTCCTCATGCCATGGTAAACCATATTTATTTAAGTCTTCCATAAACGGATCTGGATTAAATTCTTCCACGTTATAGACGCCTGGCTTCATCCATTTACCTTCCAACATCATCTTTGCACCAATGACTGCCGGCACACCTGTTGTATAAGCTATGCCCTGCCCTTTTACTTCTTTGTATGCTTCCTCGTGGGAGCAGTTATTGTAAACGTAATAGGTTGCTTCTTTACCGTCTTTAATTCCTTTGATATGGCAACCGATAGAAGTTTGCCCCACATAGTTTTCTCCTAAACTAGATGGCTGTGGTAAAACTGCTTGTAAAAATTGGAGCGGTATAATATCAACACCATTAAATTTAACAGGCTCAATACTGGTCATTCCTACGTTTTGTAGCACATTCAAATAGTTGATGTACTGCTGACCAAACGTCATCCAAAAACGCGCACGTTTCAAAGTCGGAAAGTTTTTTACCAATGACTCCAGTTCTTCATGGTACAACACGTACGATTCCTTAGGACCAATATTCGGGTAATCGATTGGTTTATGAATTTCCAATGGCTTGGTTTCTACCCATTGTCCGTTTTCCCAGTAACGTCCATTTTGAGTGATCTCCCGAATGTTGATTTCCAGATTGAAGTTTGTAGCAAATGGTTGACCATGGTCACCAGCGTTACAGTCTACAATATCCAAATAATGAATTTCATCAAAATAATGTTTCGCTGCATAGGCAGTATATACCCCCGTAACACCAGGGTCAAAACCACAGCCCAACAAAGCCATGATCCCTTTTTCTTCAAACCGTTTTTTATATGCCCATTGCCAGCTGTATTCAAACTTTGCGACATCTTTTGGTTCGTAGTTAGCGGTATCTAAATAGTTGATTCCTGTTTCCAGACAAGCATCCATGATAGCCAAATCTTGGTACGGTAAGGCTACGTTGATAATCATTTTAGGCTTGTGCTTTTTTATTAAAGCCACCACATTTTCTGCATAGTCAGCATCTACTTGATCTGTTTCTATTTTCATAGTGGTAATATCTGCAGCTATGGCATCACATTTTGACTTTGTGCGACTGGCTAATACTATTTCTGAAAATACTTCTGGAAGCATGGCACACTTTTTCACAACTACGTTACTCACGCCACCTGCTCCTATAATTAAGACTTTACTCATTTTTATTTACTTCAAGATTTTAACAATGTCGAAATATCTTATTTGATGATGAATTAAAAAAATACTGAAGGTTAAATTATTGAGATAATGGAATACAAGCATATGACCAAGAAAACCTTGATACGCGTTCAACCTCTAACAACATAGGTAGAAGTTACGCCTACCTCACCCGAAATAAAGCTGATGAAACAGTAAAATTACTTTATCTTATTCACTTTCTCCAGCTTTAAGATGTTCATCCCATTGGGTTGTAATCCAGTGATGTTTTTTTGGCGAAGCTGAACGACTTCGTCATAATACAAAGGAACAATCACCGCATCAGCAGCAACGATATTATCCATTTGATAATACAGTTTTTGACGTTGCTGTTTATCTAAGATGGTTCGAGCAGCGTAATACAAACTGTCATAGTGTTCATTCTCATAACGACTTTTATTGGGGCCGTGTGGTGTTTTGTTTGAACCTAAAAACAACGAAAAATAGTTCTCCGCATCCGGGTAGTCCCCCAGCCATGAAGCTCTAAAGAGTTGTGCCTTCCCTGTCCGCGCTAAATCACGACTTACCCCTGCTTCAGCGATGTCGATACTTACTTTTATGCCTAAGACATCCTTCCACTGTTTCACTAAAAACTCTGAAAGGGCTAAATGTTCTTTAGCAATATTCATTCGAATCACCGTTTTTTTATTGATCCGGGCTTTTTCTAAATGCTCTTTCGCCAAAGCAGGGTGATAACTATAGCCCTTTACCTTAGAAATATCATACCCTGGAACAGAAGGTGGAACGATACCAGCTACTCCTGGAATACCCAAACTGTTTCTCAGGTACACCACCAATCGTTTCTTATCGATTGCATAATTTAATGCTTTTCTGAATTCAATGTCCAACAACGGGTGGTCTTTTCCTTGATAACAAGGTGCATCCGGATCCAGTTGAATACTTAAATATTCCGTATTGAGGTAAGGTGCTTTTGCTACATCATACTTTTTAGCAAACCCTTCATTCACCGTGCCGTCCAAATGAAATATTTCATCTACAGAACTTTCCTCCACACCAGAAACAAAATCTAAATTGCCTAATAAAAATTCACGGAAGGCTTGTCCTTTATCTGGAATAAAAGAAATCTGGACAGCATCAAGATAAGGTAATCGCTCCCCTTGATGATCTACTTTCCAGTAATCCTCATTTTTCAAAAAAATCAACGCATTGCTTTCATCCCACTGCTTAAATTTAAATGGTCCCGTGCCAATCGGATGTGACCGAAAGTCTTCACCATAATACTCAGTGACTTCATGAGGTACAACATGGGTATAGTTAATACTCAGAACCTCTAAAAACTGAGGAAAAGGCTCTTCTAAGTAAATCCGTAAGGTTGAATCATTTAAGGCCACAAAAGCCGTATCTGATACATTACCCTGGGAGTCAGAGATCACCTTACCCTTAAAAACCCACAACCCTCGGTTATACTTCCCTTCTGGGTTACAAATCCGCTGAAAGGAGTACACAAAATCACTTGCCACTACCCTTCGTTTTTTATTTTTAAATAAATCATGTTTATGAAAATAGACATCGTCACGCAAATGAAAGGTGTATACCAGACCATCGTCACTAATACTCCATGATTTTGCTATCGCTGGCTGCACTAACAAATCATTATCGAGCTCCACTAACCCATTGAATAGTTGATTAGTAGCCCAAATATTGGATTGATTTCCTGCAAATGCAGGGTCCAATGAAGTCAGTCCTTCGGCTTGATTATATCTAAAAACCGTTTTAGAGGACTCGTTATCACCAGCACAAGACCATAAAAATATCAACTCACTAATTAATAAGCAATTAAGAGTTATTCTAACAAAGTTATAAACATCATTCATCCGTCTTTCAACAATTAATTCACTTCTATTTATTCAGTTATGATTTCTGCATAAATTGAATTCTCCTTTAGCTATCTTTGTAGTTCATTGAGGAAAAACAAACTTAACTAAAAAGGGATAAGCTCTGAATTAATTGAAAGGGTTTATCATAAAGTTCACTTAATGGGGTTATTAAAAAGTTAATTCAGTACGGATATGGGGAAAATAATTGCTTTAGCAAATCAAAAAGGTGGAGTTGGAAAAACGACCTCGGCCATCAACTTAGCCGCTAGCTTTGCCGCTCTTGAATTCAAAACACTTTTAGTGGATGCGGATCCGCAAGCAAATGCCACATCAGGGTTGGGCTTTAACCCGAAAGAAATTGAAGACAGCATTTATGAATGCATGGTAGAGGGCAATGAGGCTAAAGATTTAATTCTAAAGACCGATATTAACTATTTAGACCTTATTCCTGCTCACATTAACCTAGTTGGTGCTGAAGTTGAAATGATTGACTTAGCCAACCGTGAAGGTCGCATGAAACAGTCCCTCGAGAGCGTAAAAGACAAATATGACTTTATCGTAATCGATTGTTCTCCTTCATTAGGTTTAATTACTGTAAACGCATTAACTGCTGCCAATTCTGTTTTAATCCCTGTACAGTGTGAGTATTTCGCACTCGAAGGATTAGGGAAGTTATTAAACACCATCAAAATTATTCAAGCACGGCTAAACCCCGACTTGGAAATTGAGGGTATCCTGTTAACGATGTATGACATTCGTTTGCGCTTATCCAACCAAGTGGTCGAAGAAGTTCGTCAACACTTTCAAAACATTGTATTCGACACGATTATACCTAGAAACATCCGTTTGAGTGAGAGTCCAAGTTTTGGTATACCTGCCATTGCTCACGATGCAGAAAGCAAAGGAGCGATTAGTTATATCAACTTAGCAAATGAAATTTTAGAGAAAAACGGAGTGATCCTAGCGAAATAAATAAAATGGCAAAAGAAATAAAAAAACGTCAAGCATTAGGAAGAGGATTAAGTGCTCTTTTGGAAGATTCTGACAGTGTAGATGTTAAAAACACCTCCGCTACTGAACGAGCAAACGTACACTTTTCCGAAGTTAGCGTTGATTCGATTGAGACCAACCCCTACCAACCGCGTTTAGATTTTGACAAAACAGCCTTAGATGAGTTAGCTGAATCCATAAAAGTTCAGGGGATTATTCAACCGATTACGGTTCGTAAGCTCACTCCTACTAAATACCAATTAATATCTGGAGAAAGACGTTTTCAAGCTTCCAAATTAGCGGGACTCAAAAAAATACCTGCGTACATTCGTACAGCAAATGATCAGGAAATGCTCGAAATGGCATTGATTGAAAACATTCAACGTGAAAACTTAAATGCGATAGAGGTGGCATTAAGTTACCAGCGTCTGATGAACGAGTGTAGTCTTAAACAAGAAGAGTTGGGCGACCGAGTAGGTAAAAACCGTTCAACGGTGACCAATTATTTACGTCTATTAAAACTTCCACCTGATATTCAGGCAGCCATTCGAGAAACTAAAATCTCTATGGGGCATGCCCGCGCGTTAATTACTATTGAAAATGTAGCTGCTCAACTGGATATTTTTAGAAAAATACTTAATGAAGGGCTTTCTGTTAGAAAAGTTGAAGAATTAGCCCGCGTGGTGAATAACGCTGGAGCGCAAGCGGTAAAAAAAGAAGAGACAAAAACCGAAGAAAAAACACGAAACCCAGAGATACAAAAATTACAGGATCGGTTATCTTCGCACTTCGGAACACGCGTGTTGGTAAACAGTGATAATAAAAAGCACAAAGGAGAGATTAAAATACCATTTGTTTCCGTTGAAGATTTAAATCGTATTTTGGAAATATTAGATTTCTAATGTTAAAGAAGCTTGTTTGTTGTTTTCTTCTTAGTCTGTGTATTCATTTTTCCTCTTTTGGACAAATTGCAGATAGTACTTCCTCTATAACTCCACCAAAAAAGGAAGTTAAAGAAGAAACTATACTTAAAAAAAAACATAGCCCCACTAAAGCAACGTTATACTCCACTTTTCTTCCCGGGCTTGGTCAAGTTTACAACAAGAAATATTGGAAAGTTCCTATCATCTATGGGCTTGGTGCATTTTTCGTTTACAACATTTCATCCAGTCATAGCGAATACACCAATTACAGAGATGCGCTCAATGCGCGACAGGATACTACTCAAACTCCATTAGCGTTTGGCAGTCAATATTCTGATAGCCAATTACGAACCCGTAAGGATTTTTACAAACGGAAGCGCGACATCAATTTCATCTATGCTTTATTACTTTATTCAGCCAATATTATTGACGCAGCCGTTGATGCGCACCTTATTGATTTTAAAGTTGGTGAACAATACATTATGAGCTTAGAACCGACATTTTTCCCTTCAGCTTCGGTTTCTAGCTCGATAGGATTATCTTTGACGGTCAATATTAAATAAGCAATGGCAAGAATAGCAATAGTAGGATATGGGAAGATGGGTAAAACCATCGAAAAGATAGCATTAGAAAGAGGTAACACAGTTCCTGTAATTATAGACACACACAATGTGGATGATTTGTCTTCCACCACATTAGACCATGTAGACGTAGCCATCGAATTTACACGACCTGAAAGTGCCTATGCAAATATTGTAACGCTTATTAAAAACAAAGTACCTGTAGTTTGTGGTACAACTGGTTGGTTAGACAAACAAGCGGAAGTCAAACAAATGACCAACGAAAATGATACGGCTTTCTTTTATGCTTCTAACTATAGCGTAGGCGTGAATTTGTTTTTTCATTTGAATAAAAAGCTTGCACAAATGATTAACCAGTTCAGCGAATACAATGTTGAAATGGAGGAAATTCACCACGTGCATAAACTAGACGCCCCTAGTGGCACTGCTATTACTCTGGCTGAAGGAGTGATTGAAAACCTTGACCGCAAAAACGACTGGGAGTTAGATCAAGAATCTGCTGCTGATAAAATAAACATCAAACACAAAAGAGAAGGTGAAGTTCCTGGTACGCACATCATCAACTACCACTCTCCTATTGATAGCATCGAAATAAAACACACTGCACATAACAGACAAGGATTTGCCTTAGGAGCCGTATTGGCTGCTGAATTTTTGGTTGGAAAAAAAGGTCTATTTGGAATGGACGACTTACTTAAATTATAACAATGACACTGATATTACTTTTCCTAGCACTCGCTTATTTCTATCAACTGATAACCGTTGGTTGCCTCATGAAGGCTGGCGTAAGCAAATCGAAAGCGTTAACGCCCTTTGTAGGAATGGCAGAATTAATGCGCATCATCGGAAAACCTAAGTATTGGGTAATACTGAGTGTACTTCCTGTGAGCAATGTCTTTGTCTTTGTAACAGGTTCACTTGAACTGGCCAAATCATTCGGCAAAGAAGGCTTTCTTCAGCAAGCAGCAGCCATGTTGTTTCCGTTTATCTACTTTCCTTACATCGGTTTTAACAAAGAAGATAAATATGTTTCTCCAGGTGCGTTAATGCCAAAAATTAAAAAAGGGTTTCCAAGAGAATGGGGAGATGCTATTTTGTTTGCGGTATTGGCGGCTACCATTATTCGCTGGTCCACATTTGAATTATACACGATTCCTACCCCCTCCATGGAAGGTGAGTTATTAGTAGGTGACTTTCTATTTGTCAATAAATTAAGCTATGGGTCGCGATTTCCAATTACACCTATTCAAGCACCTCTAACACATCAATACTGGTGGTTTACGGGGGATGAAGTGAATGGGGTTCCTGGAAAAAAATCGTATTCAGATGCAATTCAACTACCGTATTTCCGACTTCCTGGTTTTAGTGAAATCGAACGCAATGATGTAGTCGTGTTCAACTATCCCGATGAATTGGATAAACCGATTGACTTAAAAACCAACTACATCAAACGGTGCATAGGAATACCAGGCGATAAGTTTGAGATGCGACACAATACGGTATATGCCAATGACGAAAAGATTGATACCTATCCCCTGGCTCAAAATTTTTACAAAATTCATACACAAGGATTAATTACGCCTGAACAGCTGTATAAACTAGGTTTCAATGTTGAAGAGTTGAGTTATTCCTCGGATTCCTTGTTTTCCATTACTGGAAATGAAGAAACAATCACTGCCTTAAAAAAGAAATACGGCTACAAGTTAGCGGCTGTAGAGTTAGACACGCTTGCTGTGGGTGAAAATCATAGTCCTTTATTTCCAAGCACCCCCCGCTACTTTAATGATTGGAATCGTGACAATTTCGGTCCTTTCATCATTCCTTATAAAGGATTCACCATTGAGTTAACAAAAGAAAATGTGGCGTTATATGGCGAAACGATTCAGTTATTTGATGGTAACGGTGATGATGTAAAAATCATTGGTAATGAAATGGATGAACTCACTATTGATGGTCAAAAAGTTACTTCATACACCTTCAACTACAACTATTATTTTATGATGGGAGACAACAGACACAATTCGTTGGATTCCCGTTTCTGGGGATTTGTCCCTGAAACCCATGTGGTAGGTGAAGCCGCGATGATTTTTATTTCTATTCAGAAAAGTCTCCGGGATCAAATTGCCAGCAACAGACAATGTCAGGAAGTGACCAACTCTATTATGCAAGGCTACCAAACCGGACGTATTAATGCGCAGCAATTAAATATCTACCAAACGTCCAACACCTTACCAGGCGTTTTAATGTATACCCGATATGACCAACCAAGTGTATTGAAGCGTTTACGTTTTGATCGCTTTTTTAACTTGATTGATTGATAGTAGAAAATGGTGCGGTGATTAATTGATTATCGCACTGTTATATTTTCACCTTTCAGAAAAGTTAAAAATCTTCATACCGAGTTCTCTTTGAGTAACCTGATAGAATTTAATAGCCACGTATTATAATAAATCATTAATGATAAAAGTATTTTTTATTTACTTACTTGTAAGCTTGGTATTTCATTCAATAGTCATTGGTCTATTTAATATTTTGAATAACTTTAACTTGGGTTACGGTGCAATAATATTTGGATTACCTATTTTGGTATTATCGATAATATTATTTTTTTTTCTCACATCAAGGTTTCATCCTGTATTCTCAATACCACAAGCTATTATTATTATAATATTATCTATATTATTTATGATTATTTTAAGTAACTATTTAAAAAATGATTACTTATTAATCATTTCGCATTTGATTTTTATACCAACAATTAAATTGATAACTGACTTAGTTATTGATAAATATCATAAATCAAAAAGCCCCATGATTATAAGGATTTTTAAGTGACTTATTTTACCAATCCTAATCTACTCTTAGCGTCTCGCTAAGACCTTTTATGTCAAATAAATATTTTCTACTTTCCGTCCTTGTTGGAGCTGTTCACCAATAAGCCGTAACTCTCATTTACTTCATCATTACCTCTTCATAAACAAGTTGTTGGAAACAATTCCAACATCGGCATCTACTGTGGATATTTAACACTTCTATTACCTGTTTTTTTGGCTAACTTTGTGGCTCCTTTTGGAAGTAGAAAGAGAAAGGTAGAAAGTAGAATGACAACATCATCTAACTACAAGCCTACCCACCCTTTCTTCAAACAACATTCTTGTTTAACAAACACCGAAAAAGCTGCTCATGATTCTCTTCGCAGAAAGCAAAACAGGCATTTTTTATGCCTTAGAAACTAAGTCTCAACCGTCAGACGAAACAAAATCAAAACTCGAGTGGCTCCTTAATGGGACTGTTCTTTCTGCTGAAACGTTAGAAGGTTTCTACATTGGACCCCGCAAGGAAATGGTCACTCCATGGAGTACCAATGCGGTAGAGATTACTCAAAACATGGGTATTGAAGGAATCATTAGAATTGAAGAATTCAGAAAAGGCAATGAAGCTTCTGCTTTTGACCCCATGTTGGAAGTGCTGTATCACGGTTTGAACCAACAGATTTTTACTATAGACAAACAACCAGAAGCGGTTCAATACATAGACGATGTTCGTGCTTATAACGAGCAAGAAGGATTGGCTTTAAACCCTGAAGAAGTTGATTATTTGGAAGGATTAAGCAAAAAGCTCAACCGAAAATTAACGGATGGAGAGGTATTTGGGTTCTCTCAAGTTAACTCAGAACACTGCCGTCACAAAATATTTAATGGTCAGTTTATTATTGACGGAGTTGAAAAACCAACTTCGCTTTTTAAGTTGATTAAAAAAACCACCGAGTCTCATCCCAACGAGGTGATTTCGGCTTACAAAGACAATGTTGCGTTTCTTAAAGGACCAAAGGTGCAGCAATTTGCACCCATCACGCAAAACAAACCCGACTACTTCGAAATCAAGGAAGTGGATTCTATTCTTTCTGTCAAAGCAGAAACGCATAACTTCCCAACCACAGTGGAGCCTTTTAACGGTGCCGCTACAGGTTCAGGTGGGGAAATTCGTGACCGTATGGCCGGTGGAAAAGCTAGCATCCCTTTAGCAGGTACAGCCGTTTACATGACTCCTTACTCACGCTTAGAGGCAGGTCGTCAATGGGAAGATGGCGTGGCTGCTCGTCCATGGTTATACCAGACCCCAATGGATTTGTTGATTAAAGCTTCTAATGGAGCATCTGATTTTGGAAACAAATTCGGTCAACCATTAATTGTAGGGTCAGTATTAACATTTGAACACCAGGAAAACAACAAGAAATTTGGCTTTGATAAAGTCATCATGCAAGCTGGCGGTATTGGAACAGGTGTCAACAAGGATGCATTGAAGGATACCCCTAAAACAGGTGACAAAGTGGTGATCATGGGTGGTGACAACTACCGTATCGGGATGGGTGGAAGTGCCGTATCTTCCGTAGAAACAGGTAAATATTCCAATTCCATCGAATTAAATGCCATTCAACGGTCCAACCCTGAAATGCAAAAAAGGGTATACAATGCCATTCGTGCGATGGCGGAGTCGGATAATAACCCGATTGTTTCTATCCATGACCATGGTGCTGGTGGACACTTAAACTGTTTATCAGAATTGGTAGAAGAAACAGGTGGTAAAATTCAAATTGACCAATTGCCTGTTGGTGACCCAACCCTTTCTTCGAAAGAAATTATCGGCAACGAATCCCAGGAACGCATGGGCTTGGTGATGAATGAAAAAGATATTCAATTATTAAAAGATGTCGCTGACCGTGAGCGTGCTCCTTTTTATGTTGTGGGAGATTGTACTGGCGATCATCAATTTGTATTTGAAAACAAAAAAACAAATGAAACTGCTATCAACCTTGGTCTAAAAGACTTTTTTGGAAACCCTCCAAAGACTATTATGGCTGATAAATCAGTTAATAACCAATATGCTGAGGTCAACTATGAATTAGCCGAGTTGCAAACCTACATCGAAGCAGTGCTTCAATTGGAAGCGGTAAGTTGTAAAGACTGGTTGACAAACAAAGTAGACCGATCTGTCACTGGCCGTGTGGCTAAACAACAAACCTGTGGCGAAGTACAGTTGCCTTTGAATGACGTAGGTGTGATGGCTTTAGATTACCAAGGCAAAAGTGGCTTAGCGACCTCCATTGGTCATGCACCTGTTGCCGCTTTGGTTAATGAAGCAGCAGGTTCTCGGCTAGCAATTGCAGAATCGTTAACCAACTTGGTGTTTTCTCCTCTAACTAAAAAACTTGACAGTGTCTCTCTAAGTGCTAACTGGATGTGGCCATGTAAAAATGAAGGAGAAGATGCTCGACTCTATAATGCTGTTGAAGCGGTTTCGGAGTTTGCCATCGGCTTGGGCATTAACATCCCAACTGGAAAAGATTCGCTATCCATGGTTCAGAAGTACAAGGACGGAGAGAAAGTTTATGCGCCTGGAACTGTGATTATCTCTGCTTGTGGTGAAGTGACTGATTTGAAAAAAGTAGTTTCTCCGAACTTAAAAAATCAAGCAGGTACACAATTGCTTTATATCGACTTTTCTAATCACAACGAATTTGCCTTAGGTGGTTCTAGCTTTGCACAAATCATCAACAAGCTAGGTACTAAAACGCCTGATATTACTGACGCTGCCTATTTCAAAAAAGCCTTTAATGCTGTTCAAGAGTTAATCGAAAAAGGACTCGTATTAGCTGGTCATGATGTTTCTGCGGGTGGTTTAATTACTTGTTTATTAGAAATGTGTTTCCCTTCAAACGATACGGGATTATTTGTTGACACGAATGCGTTAGGCGAAAAAGACTTGGTGAAGGTATTGTTCTCCGAATCACCAGCAGTGGTGCTACAAGTACAAGATGCGGCTGAAATTCAAACTTATTTAGAAAAGTTAGGTGTAAAATCCGCCATTATCGGCAACTTATTAGAGGGTCGTGACCTGGTGCTTTTTCACAACAGCAAAGCGCGTACGTTAGATATTAACGCCTTGCGTGATACATGGTACAAAACCTCCTACTTATTAGACAAGAGACAAAGCACTGAAAAGCTTGCTACGGAGCGATTCAACAATTATAAAACACAGACGCTTAGCTATAAATTCCCTGCTGAGTTTACAGGGAAACTAAGTCAGTATAGCGCTTCTCAAAATCGAAAACCTAGCGGCATCAAAGCAGCAATTATCCGTGAAAAAGGGGTAAATGGTGATAGAGAAATGGCGTATAGCATGTTCTTGGCTGGTTTTGATGTGAAGGACGTTCACATGACCGACTTAATCAACGGTCGTGAAACCTTAGAAGATGTCAACTTTATCGTGTTTGTGGGCGGTTTCTCCAACTCCGATGTTTTGGGTTCTGCCAAAGGCTGGGCTGGAGCTTTCCTATATAACCCGAAAGCGAAAGAAGCATTAGATAAGTATTATGCGCGTAAAGACACCTTGAGTTTAGGGGTGTGTAACGGTTGTCAGCTAATGGTAGAGTTAGGGTTAATTTACCCAGAAGCAGATTTACGACCACAAATGGCACATAATGATTCACACAAATTTGAATCAACTTATGTGAATGTGGAAATTGGATCAACCGATTCTATCTTATTAAAATCGTTGGAAGGGTCTCGCTTAGGGATCTGGATAGCACATGGTGAAGGTAAGTTTGTGTTCCCGAAAGGCGAAGAGCACTATAGCATTGGTTTAAAATATGCTTACAGTGCTTATCCTGCTAACCCGAATGGATCGAACTTCGATACTGCTGGTATTGTTTCCAAAGATGGTCGCCACCTGGCTATGATGCCTCACTTGGAACGCGCAATCTTCCCGTGGCAATGTGCCCACTACCCTGCTGATCGTGCACAAGAAGAGTGTACACCGTGGTTTGAGGCGTTTGTGAATGCCAAGAATTGGGTGTTGAGTAGGGAGAAGTAAGTATTGAGAATTTGGTTAGAGAAAGCTTCACTAACTATTAACCTTTCAGATTTATTGATAATGCGCACTTTAACATTGATTTTTAGTCTTGTTGAAGTGCGTTTTTAT